>NZ_FOAG01000004.1 GCF_900109455.1 Roseovarius azorensis
CCAGTCGATCCGCCTGCCATGCTCGCCCCAGAACGCCGCAGGATCGCTGACCGAGGCGGCATACATGGATTTGTATGTGGCGGCGTCGATATGGGGCTTTGGCGCATGTGCACCGCTGGCGTCTGCAGAAGTCACCATGGCTTGAAATCCTCCGTCCCTGCCCTGTCCGACAGCCGATCGAACAGGGTAAATATCCCTTAGCATACAGTATCTCAAATTTTGAAAAAAATTAACGATGACCGCATATCTGTTTGTATAGTTGGTGAATAATTTTTAGTCGGAGATGGAAATGGTTGTAAATTTTTTTACAAATCACGTTTTTCCACAGGTTTCTTGCGCATTCCCATTGGAACCCGCCTGTGCGGCACGGGGGCGCGGCACCGTGCAACCTTCAGACCCCACCCGCAGCGCAACCTGTGGCATTATGTCTCGCATGCCACCTCTAACGCAACGTAATAATTGGCTCGCACGATTCGCCCATAACGTGCAGGGTGCCGACACACCCTGAATCTGCGGATAACACGCCCCTGCTTGCGCGGTGCCCGTGATCTCCGCTTTGGGACTTGAAGCCCGCGTCAAAGAGAACAAATGTGGACCTTGAGTCAAAGGACCGCCGCCCATGCCCGATGCCTATTCCGACAAGACGCCCGCCCCGCTGTCCAATCCCGCCCCGGACGTGAAGACCCGCGAAAAGCTGGAAGGCGGCAAGCGTTTTGTTCTGGCCACAGAATTCCAGCCGGCCGGCGATCAGCCCACCGCCATTGCCGAACTGGCGCAGGGTATCCGGGCGGGTGAGCGCGATCAGGTGCTGCTGGGTGCCACCGGCACCGGCAAGACCTTTACCATGGCCAAGATCATTGAGGAAACGCAAAGACCCGCGATCATCCTCGCCCCCAACAAGACGCTGGCGGCGCAGCTTTACGGCGAGTTCAAGAGCTTCTTCCCCGAGAATGCAGTCGAATATTTCGTCAGCTATTACGACTACTACCAGCCCGAAGCCTATGTACCGCGCTCGGACACCTATATCGAGAAGGAATCCCAGATCAACGAACAGATCGACCGGATGCGCCATTCGGCCACCCGCGCGCTGCTGGAACGCGACGATGTGATCATCGTGGCCTCGGTTTCCTGCATCTACGGCATCGGCAGCGTCGAGACCTACGGGGCCATGACCCAGGATTTGAAGGTGGGCGATATGTATGACCAGCGCAAGATCATGGCCGATCTCGTCGCCCAGCAATACCGTCGCAACGATCAGGCGTTCCAGCGGGGATCGTTCCGGGTGCGCGGCGACTCCCTCGAAATCTTTCCCGCCCACCTCGAGGATCGCGCATGGCGGCTGAGCTTCTTCGGAGAAGAACTCGAATCCATTGTCGAGTTCGACCCCCTGACCGGCGAGAAAACCGACACGTTCGAGAAAATCCGCATCTATGCCAATTCCCACTACGTCACCCCCAAACCGACGATGCAGCAAGCCATCATCGGCATTAAGAAGGAACTGCGCCAGCGCCTTGACCAACTGGTGAACGAGGGCAGGCTGCTGGAGGCGCAACGCCTTGAACAGCGCACCAGTTTTGATCTTGAAATGCTCGAGGCCACCGGCGTCTGTAACGGGATCGAGAATTATTCGCGCTACCTCACCGGCCGCGCCCCCGGCGAGCCGCCCCCTACGCTCTTTGAATTCATCCCCGACCATGCCATCGTCTTTGCCGACGAATCCCACGTCTCGGTGCCGCAGATCGGCGGCATGTACAAGGGTGATTACCGGCGTAAATTCACCCTCGCCGAACACGGCTTTCGCCTGCCCTCCTGCATGGACAACCGCCCGCTGAAGTTCGAGGAATGGGACGCCATGCGCCCGCAGTCGGTGTTCGTCAGCGCAACACCTGCGAAATGGGAAATGGAGCAGACCGGCGGCGTCTTTACCGAACAGGTGATCCGCCCCACGGGTCTCCTCGACCCGCAGGTCGAGATCCGCCCCGTCGACATGCAGGTCGATGACCTTCTGGACGAGGTGCGCCGCGTTTCGGCCATGGGCTATCGGACGCTCGTGACCACCCTGACCAAGCGCATGGCCGAGGACCTGACAGAATACCTGCACGAACAGGGCATCCGCGTGCGCTACATGCACTCTGACATCGACACCATTGAAAGAATTGAGATTCTACGCGACCTCCGCCTCGGAGCCTTTGACGTTCTGGTGGGGATCAACCTGCTGCGCGAGGGGCTGGATATCCCCGAATGCGGGCTGGTGGCCATTCTGGATGCCGACAAGGAAGGCTTCCTGCGCTCTGAAACCTCGCTGATCCAGACCATCGGGCGCGCCGCCCGCAACGCCGAGGGTCGAGTGATCATGTATGCCGACCGCATCACCGGCTCGATGGAACGCGCGCTGACCGAAACCAACCGCCGCCGTGACAAACAGATCGCGTATAATGAGGCACACGGCATCACCCCCGCGACAATCCGCAAGAATGTCGATGACATCCTGCAAGGGCTCTACAAGGGCGACGTGGACATGGCCCGCGTCACCGCCACGGTGGACAAGCCACTCGTGGGCGCGAACCTCGCCGCCGTGCTCGAAGGGCTGCGCACCGACATGCGCAAAGCGGCGGAAAATCTGGAGTTCGAAGAGGCGGCGCGACTGCGGGATGAGGTCAAACGGCTGGAGGCGGTGGATCTTCTGATCTCCGACGACCCCCTCGCGCGCCAATCCGCGGTCGAGGCGGCGAGCGCCGAGGCGGTCAAGGGGAGGGGCAGGTCAACGGCGGGTCGGCCGGGGCAACGCGGGGGAAATGTGAAGCGGAGGGGGCGTTAGCGTTCTGTTCGAATGTAGGTGTTTCCAATCCAGATTTGCATTCGAGCATCTCTATTATGTTCGGCGATATTGAATTCTGCTTCTATCAAAGACATTGCTTTTTTGAGTCTGTCTGCCGTCTGATACTCATTGCACCGCAGCCAAATCCTGCTCAGCTTCTTAAATCTAGTTTTTTGCCCATCGGGGATCCGCGGAGCGATCTTTTGAAAATCACCATCATGCGATACCAGAACAGCTTTATGATCTTCAGCAACGAATGCAACCAACGGGTCGACTGAGCCTTCAGGGATTAGATCTCTAATGAACTCCACCTCATAGTCAGTACTCAATAAGTACCGCTTGGCGGACATAGGTACATTTTCGTCAAGCATAAAACGCATGCGCAAACTTGATAAAATTCATGCAGAATTTTCTAGGGTCTTCTCGTGTTCTAGCGCAGCTAGAACATCAGTTCTTGAAAGCGAAGGGTACTCCTCAATTATCTGATCGACGGAATATCCGGCGTCTGAGTAGCGGCGGATAGTAGCGGTCGGAATGCGGGTGCCAGAAATAACCCAACTGTTTCTAGCTACGAACTTGTTCCTTTCAACTGAACCAAACTTTTCCTTCGGGCGGGATTTGATCTCAGATATCTTCTCAGTAATGTCATTAATTACGTCAATCACTTCGAGCATCGCGAGTTGCCCATCACGAAGATTTTCTATATCGCCGGTCTGTGGGTCCTTAAAATGAACATCTCTCTTGAGGACATAGAGCTTTGTATCCGCCCAATGGCTGAACCCCCGTTTCTGTAGCTCTTCCGCAACACGAGTTAGCTTTTTAAAACCAATTTTGTATCTGGACCTAAGTGTCGCAATTGTTTTCAGACCGACAACATCTTTGAACGAGTAAATTCGGCTATAGGCAGCACGACGGTCGTCATAGGCATGTCGGGGGCTAAAGAAACCGCGTCGATCCCAAGCGCGCAGTTGGGATTTGCTTAGTCCCGTCGCGCGAGCAACGTGATCCTCTGTCAGAGCAACTACGACGCTATTTTCAGTTTGGCTTTGCATAGAGTTGCAGTATCTCTTTCTGGGCTATCGTTCCAATCAAATTTTGCAGCCCGCCCTAGGCCAACCACCACCCCACCACACACGACCCACCCCCCCCTCACGGCAATCTCAGCCACTCATCCCCTGCAATATCCTGAAGCTCCGGGCGGAAATAGGCCACCATCCGGCCCTCGGGCGGCGCCTCCGCCGCCTCGCCCCACGGGGCCACGCCGTGCAGCGCCATCCGGTGGATGAGATAGGCAGCACCCGGCTCTGCGGCGAGCGGAATGCGCGGACAGGTCTCGAACACCTCGCGGCGGGCGGCCTGATATATCCCGGTCAGATCGACATCGCCCCAGTCGCGCGGGTCAATCCCGCCAAGCGCCCCGGCAAAGGCGCGGCGCATCACATGGTGGCTGCCCTGCCAGACCACCAGCGGGCTGGCATCGGGGCTGGCCCCGGTCAGCGGCAGGCCGAGGATATAGGCGTGACGCTCGCGCAGCATCCGTCGTCGCCCCGCCCCAACGGGCAATAGCCCGTCGACATGCGCCGCATCACGGCTGAGACGATAGCGAAAGGCCGCATCGTCCTCGCCGTCGCGGGGGCGCGGATAGCCGGGATAGATGACTGAAACCTGCGCGCGGTGCAGCGGTATCTGACCATAAATCCGTTGCGCGGCGGTCAGTGCAGCTCCACAGAGCGGCCCGCTCTGCCCCACGGCCCCGCGCGCATCATTGGGCAGGCAATCCACCCCCACGAACCATGTGCCCTCGCAGGTCAGGCTGCGGGCCTGTTCCTCTGGATCGCGGACCCGTTCCAGCGCCGCCGCCCGCGCTGCCCCTGCCCAGTCAGACACCGCCTTCTCGGGCGCAAAGAGCGCCCAGCCGGCATCCGTCAGCCCTGTCACCACCCCAGCGCCTTGCGCAGCATGTTGAGCGCCACCAGCGTCAGGAACACCGCGAACACCCGTTTGAGCGGCTTCGGATCCATCGCATGCGCCAGCCGAACGCCCCAGGGCGTGGTCACCAGCGTCATCGCGATTACCACGAAGAACGCCACCATATTAACCGCGCCAATGGTAAAGGGCGGCCGGTTTTCCGGCGCTACATCGAGCAGCAGGAAACCCGCGACCGAGGGCACCGCAATGGTGATGCCAAAGCCCGCCGCCGTCGCCACGGCGCGGTGGATGGGCACGCCATAAAGGCTCATCAGCGGCACGCCAAAACTGCCACCACCGATGCCCATCAGCACTGACAGAAACCCCACGGCAGGCGAGAGAATGGCACGCCTCAATCCGCGCGGCATCTGCTCTGCCAGCCGCCAGTGCGACCGGCCAAAGCCCAGGTAAAGGCCGATGATAATGCCCAGCCCGCCAAACAGTCCCTGCAGCGTCGTCGAGCGCAGGCTGGACGCGACCAGCACGCCCAGAACCGCCCCCACCGCGATGCCGATTGCCCATGTGCGCAGGATCTGCCAATCCACCGCGCCCTTCTTGTGATGGCTCAGAACCGAGCGCAGCGATGTCACGATTATAGTGGCCAGAGAGGTGGCCAGACAGATCTGCATGAGCTGCGGACCGTCATAGCCAAGCGTCTGGAAGGCATAGAAAAACGACGGCACCAGAACGATCCCGCCGCCCACCCCCAGGAGACCGGCCAAAACTCCGGCAAAGGCACCGATAATCATCAGCAGGGCCAGCATTTGCAGTAGCAGGGTGGTGTCCGGCAGGATGATGGGCATGGCGCGCTCCGGGTTGATTTGGCGCAGCCATACACCGGGGCGTGGAGGAGGGAAAGCGGTGGATCAACTGGCGGGCATCATCACCCCGGCAACCTGAACAAGTGCCGCCTCGACCAGTTCCGGCCCGGCACCGGGCTGCACCGCCCCCTCAGACAGCATGCGCCGCCAGGCACGCGCGCCGGGACGGCCCGCAAAGAGACCCAGCATGTGCCGCGTGATCTGGTTTAGACGCCCCCCCGCAACCAGATGCGCCTCGATATAGGGCAGCATGGCGCGCACCGCCTCTTCAGGGGTCGAGTCGAGGGTTTTCGCGCCAAAAATCCGACGGTCGGCGGCGCAAAGGATATCGGCGGGTCGCTGATAGGCCGAACGTCCCACCATCACCCCGTCAAGACCGGCATCCAGAAACCGCTCGGCCTGATCGAGTGAGGCAATGCCGCCATTGACGCTGATATGCAACGCGGGAAACTGCGACTTCATCCGCAGCACAAGATCATGATCAAGTGGCGGGATATCGCGATTCTCCCTGGGAGAAAGCCCGTCGAGCCACGCCTTGCGCGCGTGAATGGCAAAACGGCTGACCCCCGCCGCCGAAACCCGCTCCAGAAAGTCAGGCAAGACCCGCTCCGGCTCCTGATCGTCGACACCGATACGGCATTTTACAGTCACCTCAACAGATTGTGCCGCGATCATCGCGGCGCAGCACTCGGCCACAAGGCCCGGATCTTTCATCAGAACCGCGCCGAATGTGCCTGATTGCACCCGGTCAGAGGGACAGCCCACGTTGAGGTTGATTTCATCATAACTCGCCTCTGCCCCAAGCTTCGCCGCCTGCGCCAGTTCCTCAGGATCGGAGCCCCCCAGTTGCAGCGCCACGGGGTGCTCCTCGGGAGAATGATCAAGCAGATGCAACGCATGCCCCCGCACGAGAGCAGGCGCCGTGACCATCTCGGTATAAAGCAAAGCATGACGCGACAACAGCCGGTGCAAATACCTGCAATGCCGGTCCGTCCAGTCCATCATCGGCGCAATGGAAAGTCTAGCGTATTGTCTTATATTCATTTTTTCCGTATCTCAAATTATTCGCAGCGCTTGCCGCTGCGCTGGGGCACGCCCCGAGATCCCCGAATTGCCCCTCTGAAACGACTCATTGACACATGAGCCGCACACGAAAATGGCCGCCATCACCAAGTTCCCTTCCGGTGCCTGCCGGGTCCATATCCAACGAGAGGGCGCTACGTGAGCGAAACGTTCCTTCGCCGCGACGACGCCCATCACCGGCCTTCCAACCGGGAACGCGAGCGGATCAGGGTCTTGCCCAAACAAGTCATCATCTCCCGCCACACGAGTTTCGGTGACCTCATCGACCTTGATATAGCCGATATGTGCGAGGTATGGCGATAACATCAATTGGAGAGAACGCAACATTTTGCATTTCGGGGCGATCATGCGATTCCAGATAATGACATGTGATATCATCGGTGACATTTCTGGAGGCGGTCGAGAAAATTACAATCGGGTGTCCTGGCCCAAGGCTGTCCTCCGTTCCTACCCATGCCACGAGAATCACCAAAAGGAGCGCTTCGCATGACCTCCAAGGTAATTGGGGCGTGTCGGACAACGTGCAAACCTGTCTCATCAGGTTGCGCCGGATACTCGTCTTTTGCGCGCACCGCAGCTTCGATCCGGACGATGCGCGCTGTCCGGCGGGCGCACCACCGAGCTAAATGAAGGAGCAACCGGGATGACATGTCTCGCGCTTGTCACCGCCATGTTTCCAGTTGTCGCACAGCAAGGACCCGAAGGCGATCGCGTCGAGATTAACGGCATGCAAATGCACTACCAGGCTTTGCGAACGCGCAAGCCGATGGTCGTGCTGCATGGCAGCTTCATGACCATCCCGATGATGGGAGAGATTATCAGGGGGGGTGCCTTGTACAGCTTTGCTGCATACTCTGGTTGGATTATACACCGAAGCGGAAGCGACTGACGCTCTACAACATGAAGCACCAAGGCGGGCAAATCCGTTATCAAGTGCATGCCTCGTAACTCGGGTCGAATATCCTTCCATGATCCCACACGATCAGTCGGCTTTTTACGGAAACCTGCCAACTCCTGCAGATCATGGAATTTGCATTTCCCCAACCTGCGGTACGAAGCGGCCTGCAGGATGTTCGATGTCGGTCCCGGCAATGCGTCGCGTGGTGCCATTCTCCGCTACACCGGCCCTTCCCGTATGGGGGCCTGACCCGCTACGTTCGTATGTGGCAATCGCGCGGTAAATGCGACGGCCGACAGCCTTGACCGTTCATCTGCGCCGTGCTGACAGACAGGCGCTTTTGCTTTACCGTTATTTCAGCACGCCGGCGTCGGTCATTTCACGTCAGACCGGATCGGCCCAAGACGGATAGGCAGGCGGAAATATCTCCTCGATCGGCGGGTGGCCCCACGTGCGGTCGGGATATTTCGCGCGCAGCCCCTCGAACTGCGCCTGTGCCCTCACACGCGCGGCGGCCATATCCAGACCGGCAACCTGCCCGTCCAGCATCGAAAGTCGGCCATCGACGAAAACCGCTCGCGTTACGCGCCCTGTTGCCCCGAGGATCAGGGTCCGAACCGGATCAACCCTCGGTGCCATCAGCCCATCCTGCATGTCGAAGACGGCGATATCCGCTTTGGCTCCCGGCTCCAGCCGCCCCAGATCGCTGCGCCCCAAGGCGGCCGCACCACCAAGGGTGGCCGCATCGAACAGATGCTCCGGCGCGGCATCAGGGATACTGTCCCCCGCCATCCGCGCCATCATCACGCCCACAGCCATGTTCAGCACCATGTCGGGCGGCGCGGTATCCGTGCCCATCCCGATGTTGATCCCCATCCGCCGCAGCCTGCCGAAGGATCGCAACATCGCACCGGAGCGGGCAAAAACCAGCGGGCAATGCGCCACCGTCACGCCGTGATCGGCATAGAGTTGCAGATCGTCTTCGGTCGCAAAGGTTGCATGCGGCGCGATCAACCGGTCGTTCAGCGCGCCAAAGCTGGCCAGCCACTCGGGCGCGGTGGTGCCGTACAGCGTCTGCACCGTATCGCGTTCCATCTTTCCCTGCGCCATGTGCAATCGCACCGGCACATTCAGATCCCGCGCCGCCGCCATTGTCTGTGTGAGCAGGGTTTCCGTGCAGGTCTCCACCCGGTCGGGGGCCAGCATTCCCTGGATCAGTCCACCATACCGGCCCGCCTGCGCCCGGACAAAGGCGATGGCATCATCAAGCCCGGCCAGCCCGCGCGCCTCGTCAAAACGCGCCGCCAGAACGCCGGGCGCGGTGCAGACCATCCCGCCTGACCGATAGGCCGGCCCAAGCCAGACGCGCAGCCCCAACTCGCCCGCCGCCTCGGCCGCAGCCTCGAATTCCGCAACCGTCTCACCCCACTCGCGATAGAAAAGCGAGGCGATGGGAAGTGCTGAGGTAATGCCGTTGCAGAGCAGTTGAGCAAAGGCAAAGCGCTTTTGAAAGGCCAGTTCGCCGGGCGCATACATCTCGTAAGGGCCACGACGCACATAGTCCTCGGGCCAGACCCGACCCTTGGCCCAGGCCGGGCCGCAATCGACACCCAGAACCGTCGTGTCGAGATCCGACAAGGCATCAAGGTCGATCAACCCCGGCGAGATCAGCACCTCCCCAAGATCGATGCGCCGCGCCACCTCGCCCTCGAACTGTCGTCCGACGTGAAGGATACGGTCAGCCTCGAACACCACTTCGCCGTTTTCCAGAAGCCTGTGATGACCATCGCGATGGGCCACGATCCAGCGGGCGGTGAGGGCGGTGCGCCCCGCTGGACGCGCTCCCAGGGTCATATCCAGAAGCATCACGAAACCTCTCTCAGGGGTTTGCCGTCGCGACCCGTCACGCGCCCGCCCTTGACGGTCATCAGCACCGGTCCGCCCGTAGCAACCGCCTCGGCAAGGGTGCGGCCGGGAATCAGCGCCAGATCGGCATTGCATCCCGGTTCCAACCCATGCCCAGCAACCCCCATGACCGCCGCGCCACCGGTCGAACAGACCGCCAGCACCAGCGCCAGATCGGCATCGGCGCGCATGTTGTTCTTCTGCGCAACGATCCGCGCCCGATCCAGCATGTCGGGGCGGTTCCACGGATTCCAGGTGTCCAGCACCCCGTCACAACCCGCTCCCATCCGCAGACCCACGCCCAGCACCCGCTTGACCGCGGGCACCTCTCGCGAAGGCGCGCCAGTAGTCAGGATCGCCACATCCTGCTCCGCCAGTTCGGACAGCAGACCCTCGACCCGCGTCCAGTCGGGCATCCCGAGGCAGAAGGCATGGCTGATCGCCACTTGCCCCTTCATGCCCAGAACCGCCGTCCGTTCGAGGATCAGTTCCAGCGAAAAGGCCCCCATCTCACCCGGCTCGTGCAGGTGAATATCGATCCCGCGCCCATGCTTGTCCGCCAGCCCGAAAATCGCGTCCAGATGCCCTTTCGGGTCGCGGTCGATCCCGCAGGGGTCAAGCCCGCCCACCAGATCCGCCCCCGCCACCATGGCCTGATCCAGCAGTTCCAGTGTGCCGGGGCGGATCATCAGCCCCGATTGAGGAAAGGCCACGATCTCGATCTCGACGATACCGCGCAACGCTTCGCGGGTGTCCAGCACACCCTCCAGCACCGAAAGACCATTGACGATGTCCACATCCACGTGGCTTCGGATATGGGTCGTGCCGTTTCCGACAAGCGCCAGCGCATGACGCATGGACTGGCGCGCAGGATCAAGACCAAGCTGGCGGCGCGCCCGGCGCTCGTTGTCGATCATAGCGCGCAAGTCGGTGCCGACCGCGTTTTCATACCACTCCATCCCCATCACGGTCTTGTCCAGATGGGTATGCGCCTCGACGAGACCCGGAATGGCGATGGCACCGCCCGCCTCCTCGACCGGCACGCCGGAGGCGTTGATCCCTGACGCAAGCTCGGCAATCCGCCCGTCACGGATCAACATGTCCGTGGCTGACGCACCCAGCGGGCGCAGGTTGCGGATCAGAAGGTCTGTCATGCGGCCTCCGGGGCGAATCCCCCTGCCTTGAGACGCGGCCAAGCATAGCCGCCCAGTTTCGATGTGCGGTAGCCCATGCCAATCAACGCTTCGGCCTGCCGGACCGCTGCGGTCACCCCGTCGATCACCAGAATGCCGGTCTCCTGCGATAACCGCTCGCACAGCTCTGCCATGCCAGCGCAGCCCAGGACCACAGCCTCAGCCCCGTCCTGCGCCTGTGCCGCGCGGATCTCGGCTGCGATCAGGCGTTCGGCACATATCGGATCGTCCTCCAGCGCCAGTACCGGCAGGTCGATGGCCCGAACCCTGCGACAGCGCCGTCCTACCCCGTAGGCATCGGCCAGATCCTCGATGATCGGGACCGAGCGCGGCAGGGTCGTGATGACAGTGAACCGCACGGACAGCGTCATCGCGACCTGCAAGGCCGCCTGACAAATGCCCAGGACTGGGCCGGCGGCCACCTCACGCGCGGCATCAAGGCCGGGGTCGTCGAAACAGGCAATGACATGCGCCGCAGCGCCACGCGCCTCGGCCGCGCGGATGGCCGCCAACATGGCGGGTACGGCCAGCGCCTCGTCGGCATAGCCTTCGATCGAGGCGGGCGTTGCATGGGCGGTGACAAGATCGATCTGTATGCCCGCAGACACCGCCCGTCGCGCTGTCCGACCGATCCGGTCTGTCATCGAGACGGTCGAGTTTGGGTTGATTACGTGGATGCGCATCACGTCGCCCTTTTCTTCTGCGGGGTCAGTTGCGCCACTTCCCACTGCGCCGCCGCAGCGGGTTTGGTCAACTCGAACTGCCGGTCCGCGACGATGTAATTGTCAGCATGAAGCCTGGCGATGGGCTGATAGACTTCGGGGTTCACATAGCGCCCCCTCACGTCCAGGCAGTCATCGCGCACGGTCATCTCGACCACCTCGCCCAGGATGATTGCGCGGCTGGGGTAATCGATGATCCGCTCTACCCGACATTCCATTGCGCAGGGCGTGCGTATCAGGTAGCGGGCATCGATCTGTCGGCAGGGGGCGGTATCAAGCCCGGCAAAGGCGGGTTCGTCCACATCAGGAGAAAAATTCACACCGCACATAATCATCCCCTCGGCCAGTTCCATATCCACCATGTTGACGCAAAACTCGCCCGTGCGACGGATATTCACCAGCGTATCCTTCTCCCCACCATCCCCGCGTGTCTGGACCCCAAGGATCACGATGGGCGGATCCTGTGAGAAAACGTTGAAAAAACTCATCGGCGCAGCATTGTTGTGTCCGCCTGCGGACCGCGTGGTAACCAGCGCAATGGGACGTGGGCCGACGAAATTGGTCAGCAGCCGATACCTGTCCTGAGGTGGCAGCCGCGTGAAATCGAACTCCATCATCCGACCTTTCTGAGCTTCTTGGGATCGCTTCGCCCTTCCTGCACTGCGTGACAGCGGACCTGCGCGTCACCGTGAACCCGGAAGGCCGGAGCCTCTGCCCGACAGCGATCATTGACCAGCGGGCAGCGCGGGTTGAAATGACAGCCGGGCGGTGGCGTGATCGGGTTTGGCACCTCACCCGCAGGACGATCCATATCGCGGTGCGCCATGGTAATGTCCGGCACAGTTTCCAGCAGTAGCCGCGTATAGGGATGCTGCGGCGTGCTGAATATCCGCTCAGCCGAGGCCAATTCCACCAGACGGCCCAGATACATCACCCCGATCTGATCCGAGATGTAGTTCACCACGGCCAGATCGTGACTGATGAAAAGGTAGGTCAGCCCCAGTTCCTTCTGCAATTCCCGCATCAGGTTCAGGATTTGTGCCTGCACCGACACATCCAGCGCCGAGGTTGGTTCGTCGCAAACCAGGAATTCCGGCTTGGTAGAAATCGCCCGCGCAATCGAGATCCGTTGCCGTTGCCCGCCCGAGAATTCATGTGGGAATTTCTCGCCATCCGCGGCGGAGAGACCCACGAATTCCAGCAGGCGATCCACCTCCTTGCGGCGCGCGACCGGATCGGGATGGGTGGCAAAGCTTTTCATCGGCTCGCCGATGATGCGTGCCACGCGCCAGCGCGGGTTGAGGCTGGCATATGGATCCTGAAAGATCATCTGCATCCGACGGCGCACTACAGACGGCTGGCCCGCGCGGATGCCCGCAAGTTCATGCCCGTCGAACCGGATGCTTCCCCCGGTCGGTCGCGTCAACCCCATCAGCAGCTTGGCCACGGTGGATTTGCCGCAGCCGGATTCGCCCACAAGACTAAGCGTCGTGCCGCGCTCGATACTGAAATCAACCCCATCGACAGCGTGGACATACCTGCGCTCGCCTCCCTTCATGAGGCGGGTCACGAAGGGCTGCGACAGATCAAATGACTTCTTCAGCCCCGAGACGGTCAGGATCGGATCTCTCATGCGGGAACCTCCTCGGTCAGGTGGCAGGCGACCGACAGGGTCGCGCCGCCATTCAGGTCAGGCCGGGTGTGCCCGCAGATATCCATCCGGTGAGGACAGCGCGGCGCAAAAGCGCACCCCCCCGGGCGGGCATCGGGACGCGGCATGGCTCCTTCGATCTGCGGCAGCACATCGGGGCGCGCACCGATCCGCGGGATCGAAGCCATCAGGCCGCGCGTATAGGGATGGCGTGGTGCGGTCAGCACCTCGGCCACTGGCCCTACCTCGACGATACGGCCGGCATACATCACCGCCACCCGGTCGGCGGTTTCGGCAATCACGCCCATGTCATGCGTGACAAGGATCACCGCCACCCCGGTTTCCCGCGCCAGCTTGCGCAGTAGCGCAATGATCTGCGCCTGCACGCTCACGTCCAGCGCTGTCGTCGGCTCGTCCGCGATCACAAGGCGCGGTTCGGCACACAGAGCCAGGGCAATCACGACCCGCTGGCGCATCCCGCCGGAATACTGGTGCGGATAGGTATCGATCCGCGCTTCCGGTGCAGGGATACCGACCCGGCGCAGCCAGTCGATGGCCCGCTCGCGCGCCTCAGCCTTGGACAGGCGCAGATGGGTTTGAATCGTCTCGATCAGCTGTTCGCCCACGGTCAGCACCGGGTTGAGGCTGGTCAGCGGATCCTGAAAGATTGCCCCGATCCTGCGCCCCCGGATTCGACGCATCTCTTCCGGGCGAAGCGTGTCGATCCGCTGGCCCTCCAGCAGAATCCCGCCCTTTACAATGCGGCCGGGGGGCTCGATCAGCCCGATGATGGCGGCACCGGTCATGGACTTGCCCGCCCCGCTTTCGCCGACCATGCCCAGGATCTCGCCGGGGGAGATGCTCAGCGACACATCCTCGATCGCATTGACCGATCCACGACGACCCGGAAAGGCGACGGTCAGGTTTTCGACAGACAGAAGGGCCATGGCGTTTACCTCAGCTTGGGGTTCAGGGCGTCGCGCAGCCAGTCACCCAGCAGGTTGACCGCCAGCACAAGAGCAACCAGCACAACGGAGGGGAAGATTACCACCCACCAGATGCCCGAGAACAGGTATTCGTTACCGATCCGAATCAGCGTGCCAAGACTAGGCTGCGTGGCCGGCATGCCGACGCCAAGGAAGGATAGCGTCGCCTCGGTCAACACGGCCATGCCCAGGTTGATCGTGGCAATGACCAGAACCGGCCCCAGCACGTTGGGCAGGATGTGGTTCATCATGATCCCCATGCCCGATACGCCGTTGATCCGCGCCGCCTGCACATATTCCTTCTGCCGCTCCACCATCGTCGAGCCGCGCACGGTGCGGGCATATTGCACCCAGTTGGTCAGGCCGATGGCCAGGATCAACACCCAGATCGCCGCATCGGCGTGCCGGTCCGGCGGCAGCACGCCGCGCGCGATACCGTTCACCAGCAGGGCCACCAGAATGGCTGGAAAGCTGAGCAGGATATCCGCCACCCGCATGATGGCACCATCCACCATGCCGCCAACGAAACCGCCCAGCAGCCCCAGCGAGATACCCACGACAGCCGCCAGTGCGACACTGGCAAAGCCCACGATCAGTGACAGGCGCAGCCCGTAAAGGATCGAGGAGTAAACGTCGCGCGCCTGTTCATCCGTCCCGAGGAGATAGCGAGGATCGCCCCCTTCCACCCAGGCAGGCGGCAACTCGCTGTCCAGCAGCAACAATTGCGAGATGTCATATGGGTTTTGCGTCGCCAGCATTGGTGCAAAGAGCGCCGCCGCAAACAGAATTAGGATCAGCACCGATGATATGCGGGCCGTCCAGGAATGTCGAAAGTTCCACGCGATGTCACTGTCCAGCAGGCGAGCCAGCGTCGAGGCTGTCGTCCTGGATTGCGTCGTGTCTGTCATCACATCCTCCCTTGTGTCAGTGGGCCGCACGCGCGCCTTCGACCCGCAGACGCGGGTCCAGCACGGCATAGAGCAGATCGACAGTGGTGTTGATGATCACGAAGATCAGGCTGACCAGCACAAGATAAGCGGCCATCACGGGCACGTCGCCAAAGCTGACTGCCTGGATGAAGAGCGCGCCCATACCCGGCCATTGAAACACGGTCTCAGTGATGATCGCAAAGGCGATCAGACCGCCCAGTTGCAACCCGAAGATGGTGATGACCGGGATCAGCGTGTTCTTAAGCGCATGGCGAAAATGGATCGACCGGTTGGTCAGCCCGCGCGCCTTTGCGAACTTGATGTAGTCGGTGCGCAGCACCTCCATCATCTCGGCCCGAACCAGCCGCATGATCAGCGTGAGTTGGAACAGGCACAGCATCACCGAAGGCAGGATCAGCGCCTTGAGGCCCGAAAGCGTCAGAAAGCCGGTGGACCACCACCCCACATCGACAACCGTGCCGCGCCCGAACGAAGGCAGCCAGCCCAGCCAGACCGAGAACACCAGGATCAGCAAGATGCCCGTCACGAAAGTCGGTAGCGAGATCCCCACCAGCGACATCAGTTGCAAGACCTGCGTCGAGATGCTGTTGGGCCGGAGCGCCGTCAGAATTCCCAACGGGATGCCAATCGCCAGCGACAGCCCGGCCGCCACCAGAACCAGTTCGGCCGTGGCGGGGAAGCGTTCGGCCAGCAACGTCGAAACCGGGCGCGCATTGCGCCACGACAGACCGAAATCGCCGATAGCGGCACGGGCGACAAAGCGGCCATACTGTATCCAGATCGGCTGATCGAGACCAAGGCGTTCACGCACGGCGTCGCGCTCTTCAGTAGTGGCGTTCTCGGCCACCATGGAATTGACCGGATCGCCCATGAAACGGAACATCATGAAGGCAATGAGCGCGACGGCAAGCATCACGAAAACCGACTGAATGATCCGGCGGATCAGAAATCCAAACATTGCGGAACCTCCCCTTGTTCTTGACCGGCGGCAGAGGGCGCAAGCGCGGCGCGCCTGCCCCCTGCCCACTCATGTCACTTGGTGACGCGCGCATACCAGAGCCGCACCAGATCATCGGCCGCCTGCGGGATCTCGACCGTATCACGGACTGCCCAGGACAGCGGTTGCTGGTGCAGTGGCAGCCAGGCGATATCGGCCTTGGCCAGCATCAGCGCCTCGACCATCATCGCATTGCGCTTTGAGGGATCGACCTCGACAGCCACGGCCTTTGTCAGCTCGTCCACCTTGGGGTTCGAATAGCCTGCCGGGGTAAAGGTGCCGTACTCCCCGCCAGGGCTTGCCAGCATCGCCGACAGGACGGAAAAGCCGTCCAGCATCGGCAGCGTCGCCCATCCCAGCATGAACAGGTCCACCTGCCGGTTGTCTACCTTCTGGAAATGCATCTGGCGCGGTTCGGTCACCAGACGCGGCTCCAGCCCGGCCTGCGCCAGCATGGCGGCCATGGCCTGGCAGATACCCTCGTCATTCACATAGCGGTCGTTGGGACAGTTCAGGTTGAAGGCGAAACCATCGGGATAACCCGCCTCGACCAGCAGTGCCCTGGCACGTTCGGGGTCATAGGGCAGACGTTGGTCCATCGCCTCGGTATAGCCATTCACCTCAGGTGCGATCAACGAGCCAGTGACACGCGACTTGCCACGCATGATACGTTCGCGGATCAGATCCATGTTGATCGCATGGTACAGCGCCTGCCGCACCCGGATATCCTTGAGGGGATTGCCCTCGACATTTCCATCCACAAGGCTGTCGCCCATGTTGATGCCCATCATGATGCTGCGCAGACCAGGATTCTGCAGCATACGTACACCCTCTGATGCCTCGATTCGCCCGGCATCCTGCAACGGCGCGGGCTCGATCAGATCGATCTCCCCGGACAGAAGCGCCGCCACCCGCGTGGCATCCGATCCGATGGGCGTGTGTTCGATCCGCGTCAGGTTGTGCTGCGGCGTATCCCACCAGCCTTCGTTCACAACCAGAACGTTCAGCGCGTCGGGGCGGCGGCTCTCCAGCTTGAAGGGCCCTGTGCCGTTCGCGTTGTTGGTGGTGTGACCCTCCTCACCCTGGCTTGCGTCGATAGGGGCCACCGCGTTGTTCGCCTCCAGCCAGCCACGGTCTAGAATGAAGATGTTGGTCAGGTAATTGTTCAACAGCGGTGTCGGTCCCTCTAGGATCAGATCAACCGTCAGGTCGTCCACGATCTCGACCGCCTTCAGCCCCGGCAGGTTGCCGCGCAGCGGGGATTTCGGATCCACCGCCCGCATCAGCGACACCTGCACGTCATCCGCGCCAAAGGCTTCGCCGCCGTGAAAACTCACGCCCTCGCGCAGCGTGAAGCGAACACGGGTCGGCTCGATGACCTCCCAGCCGGTGGCAAGGGCAGGTTCGATGTTCAGATCCGCATCATAACGCACCAACGGCTCATAAAGGTGGTGGGTAAAGATATTCGTGAAGCTGTCCGTGACGGCATGAGGGTCGAGCCCATAGACGTCACGCGCCGTGGCAAAGCGCAGGGTTTCGGCACTAACCCCGGTCGCGACAAGCGTCGCGGCAGCGGCGGACATCATGAGGTGGCGAAGCATTGGCAAGTCTCCCGTTGGTTTCTGCGCGGGCCGCATTGCTTTGACTGCATGGCCGCGATGCATATATTGCAAACATAAATAGTCTAAATTGTCTACAATTTTTTATTATTGTGATGACAATCATGTTGACGTAACCTCGCAAAAAGCAAAATTTGTCTTTCGTGACGCAAGGATGCCGCAGATGAACCTGACCGAAGCAAGCGCCGACACGCCGCATGTCGAGATCTACAACCGCATCTGGCTGTCGATCGCCGAGCGAAAACTGAAGCCTGGAACGCGCCTCAAAGAAGAACAACTGGCAGAAATCTTCTCAGTGAGTCGCGCCCGCGTCCGGCAGGCGCTGGCCGCGCTGGAACATGACGGGCTGGTAACGCTGGTACCGAACCGGGGGGCCTTCGTCTCGCAACCTTCGATCGAGGAAGCGCGGGATATCTTCTTCGCGCGCCGCACCATCGAGACACAGCTTGTCTCTCGTCTCTGTCATGTCGCCACGCCGCAGGCCATTGCCCGGCTCGAGGCGCATGTCGCGGAGGAACGCGCCGCACGTGCGGCAGCCGACACCAAAAGCACCGTCCGCCTATCCGGGGCGTTCCACCTTCTGATCGGTGAACTTGCCGGGTCTCCCTATCTCTGGGAAGCGCTGCGCGACCTGCTGTCGCGCACCTCGCTGATCATCGTGATGTATCAGACCCGCAGCCAGACCGATTGCGGTCCCGACGAACATGCCGAGATCGTAGCCGCCATCGCCCGCGGCGACGCGGACCGCGCGCGTCACTTGATGGATCACCACATCGATCATCTGGAAGGTCAGCTCGATCTGGATCAGGACACACAGGACAGCAGCGATTTGCGGGATCTTCTGGCATGAGCGCACCCCATGACCTGCTGCTGCATTGTGCCACCATCGTCACGGTCGATGCCGACCGCCGTGTGATCGACGACGGCTGGATCGCCGTCGACAATGACCGCATCGCGGCAATCGGCACCGGGCAACCCCCTGCTGCGCGCCGCGTGATTGACCGGCCCGGGCTGATTGCGCTGCCTGGCCTGATCGACGCGCATTGCCATTCCGGCCATGGCCTTGTCAGGGCGGCGGGCGATGGCGACGGCGATCTGTGGTTCCGCATCTGCGAGGATATCTATGCCGGTGCCGCCACCCCCGCCTTCTGGCTGGCCGAGGCGCGACTGGCGCAAATGGAGCGGCTTCTGGGCGGCGTAACCGCTGCTGTCTCGCTTCTGGGCGGTGGGGCCGACGTCATGCGCACCGACGCGCCCGAAGTCGGTGACGCCCATTGCGCGGCTACGATCGAATCCGGCCTGCGCACCTTCATCGCCGTGGGACCGGGCCGCCTGCCCTTCCCCAAGGCCTTCGGTCCGGACCGCCGCCCCGTCAGCTTCGATCAGCAGATGAAGGTCAGCGCCGATCTGATCTCGCGCCACGATGCAATCTTGACCCGGCGCACGGGTGTCGCCCTGATCCTGCCAGTTTACACGCAGGACCACATGGATGCGCACGGGGCCGAAATCCGTCGGATGTCTGCCGCGATGCGGGCCCTGCAGGACCGGACTGGCACTCTCTTCACGCAGGATGGCCACCGCTCGGGATCCATCGCGCTGGCCCGCGATCTTGGCCTTCTTTCGCCTCGCGCTGCTCTTGGGCACAGCGTCGATCTGACACCCGAGGATTTCGAAGCGCTGACGGAAACCGGTGCCTCGGTCATCCACAACCCGTCGGCAATCATGTCGATCATCGGTCGCTGCCCGGTGCCCGAGTTGATCGAAGCGGGCGTGACCGTCTGCCTCGGCTCGGACGCGGGCGCACCGGACCGGGGCTTTGACATGTTCCGCCACATGGCGCAGGCAATGCATTACCACCGCCGCCATTTCCGCGACCCGGCCGTTCTTCCCGACGGCAAGGCACTCGAGCTATGCACCATCGACGCCGCGCGGGCGCTCGGGCTGGACGCAGAACTCGGATCGCTCGAGACCGGCAAGAAAGCCGATATCGTATTGCTTGATGGCCGCAAGCCGCACCTGTGGCCGCCAGTAATGGCGCTCAACCGGATCACCCATTTCGCCAATGCCGCCGATGTCGACACCGTGATCGTTGATGGGCAGATCCTCATGGAAGGTCGCGAAATTCTGCATCTGGATCTGGATGAAATCCTGGCCGATGCCGCAGCCGAAGCCCGCAAGGTCTTTGATATTTCCGGCCATTCGCAGTCCCGAAGCGAAGGTGCCGACAACTGGCATCAGGCACGACGATCAACACAACCCTTCCGCCCGGCAGGTTCGCAGGGCTGAGACCGGTTGGACACCGGGTGTGGTCGCTCTGATCAGATCGTCAAGCGGAGCGATCTAATCCGACCGATACTGGAGTCCGCCTGCGGCGGCATGGGATCATCTCAATACTCCCGGGTGATCTGCACAACAAGAATACCTGAAATATTCACAAACCTTCCCACGCTGGTCCGGTTGACAGTTGTTTGAGCATCTAACATTTCGGGCGCATGGCTTGGAAATGCATCATGGCTGCACGCTTCAGAACACTGATATGTTCTCTGCTCTCTGTCGTGCTGGTGCCTTTTCCGCCCACAATATCGCATGCCGCATCGGGAATACACAGTGAACATCATCCCGTCGCGGCCCTGTCCGAACATGAGAACACGCAGCAAGCACATTGTCTGTTTCAGTCCGACAGTTCAACCGACGACCATCAAGCGCATCCGGACAACTCTGATAACCATCCGCCGGGCAAGTGCTGCAATGGTATTTACCTGACCGATGCTCTTGACGAAACCACATCGGCTCTCTCCGAATATGGTGCAAGTGCCGCATTCGTGTTGCAGCACGACGAGGCAGGCTCTATCGAGACGGCCGGTTTAATACGCCCGCCTCGAAACCTGATATGAGACAAGCCCCGTGTTGGGGTCGTTATCTTGCGCATATTCATGCGTAAATCCGAAGTTCACAATTCAGGGCAGCTCCACATGAAAATCCATCTTCTTTCGAGAACGTCGGCCGCTGCTTTGGTCGCCTGCGCTTACGAGCCTGCAACCCTTCCTGTCGTGGCGGCGCAACCCAGATCTCGCCCCGGCGCTCTTCCGGGCTGGATTACAATCCGGTGATCACGTTGAATGGTTGGACCCTGCCGTTTCACATGAACAACGGGGGCAAGGAATTCCACCTTGTTGCCGAGTCGGTGGAGCGTGAGTTGGCTGACCGCATGACCGCCCACCTGTGAGGCTATACCAGAAAGGTTTTCAGACCATGGAAAACGATCATCATCACCACGCAGCGCCCGACATTCCGGACGAGGGCGAAACGGCAAAGGATCCGGTTTGCGGGATGACAGTTGCAGTCAAACCCGACGGGTATCAGGCGGTTTTCCGGGACGAGACCTTTCATTTCTGCTCTACGAAATGTAAAATCAGGTTCGAGGCCGATCCATGGTTCTACGCCTCGGGCCGGGCTGTCGGGCGCAAAAAGCCTGCCTCTGCAAATGTACAATACACTTGCCCGATGCACCCGGAGATCGTTCGCGATGCGCCGGGGTCCTGCCCGATCTGTGGCATGGCGCTGGAACCGCTGCTGCCCTCGGACGAACCCAGCGCGGAACTCACCGACTTCACACGCCGGATGTGGATTTCGGCCGCGGCGGCAGTGCCCCTCATCGTCCTGACAATGGGTGAACTGGTCGCCCTGCCGGTGCGTGACTGGATAGGGCATCAGAGCGCCAGTTATCTGGAGTTCTTTTTGGCGACGCCGATCATCCTCTGGGCGGCATTACCGTTCTTCCGGCGTGGTTGGGACTCGATGGTGAACCGCAACCCCAATATGTGGACGCTGATCAGCCTCGGCGTGGCGGCGGCCTGGCTCTATTCGCTCGTCGCCACTTTCCTGCCCGGAATTTTTCCGGAACAGTACAGGATGGACCACGGCGTCGGCACCTATTACGAGGCGGCCGTGGTGATCGTCGCACTGGTCTTCGTCGGGCAGGTTCTGGAACTGCGCGCGCGCGAGCGCACCGGCGACGCGATCCGCGCGCTGCTGGATCTGGCGCCCAAGACCGCCCGACGCATCCTGCCCGATGGATCGGAATACGACGCGCCGCTGGAGAACATCATGGAGGGCGACAGGCTGCGGGTGCGCCCCGGCGATGCAGTCCCGGTCGACGGGACGGTGATCGAGGGCCGATCCTCGCTGGACGAAAGCATGCTGACCGGCGAATCGATGCCAGTTGAGAAAGGTCCGGGCGATGCGGTGACCGGGGCCACGATCAACAAGAACGGCAGCCTCGTGATCGAGGCGGGCAAGGTCGGCGCGGACACGGTGCTCGCACAGATCGTGGCGATGGTGTCGAACGCGCGGCGCTCCCGCGCGCCGATCCAGGGGCTGGCCGACCGGGTGTCGGCGGTATTCGTACCGACCGTGGTCGTCATCGCAATCGTCGCTTTCTTCGTCTGGCTGGCCGTTGGGCCGAACCCTGCACTGGCCATTGCCATCGCTTCGGCGGTGTCCGTGCTGATCATCGCCTGTCCCTGCGCCCTCGGGTTGGCGACACCGATCTCGATCACCACGGCGGCGGGACGGGGCGCGCAGGCGGGTGTGCTGATCAAGGATGCAGAGGCGCTCGAACGCATGGCTGCTGTCGATACGCTGATCGTGGACAAGACCGGCACCCTGACCATGGGCAAGCCGAAACTGACGAATACCGTTGCTCTTGCTGATATTACGCAAGCCGACCTTCTGTCTCTCGCCGCAGCGCTGGAACGCGGCTCGGAACATCCGCTGGCCGAGGCGATCGTCGAGGGGGCAGAGACAAAGGGCGCCAACCGGCAAAACGCTGCGGACTTCGAAGCGGTGACTGGCAAGGGCGTGCGTGGCAAGGTCGGCGGACGCTCGGTGGCGCTCGGCAATGCTGCGATGATGCGGGAGATGGGACTGGATACGGGTGCGGCAGAAGAAAAGGCCGACACATTCCGTTTAGAAGGCAAGACAGCCATGTTCATTGCAGTCGATGACGTGCTTGCAGGCATGGTGGCGGTGGCTGACCCGATCAAGGACAGCACCGCGCAGGCGATCAGGGAACTGCATGCCCAGGGGCTGCGGGTCATCATGGCAACCGGCGACAACGAACGCACGGCGCAGGCGGTGGCAGGCAAGCTTGGGATCGACGAGGTGCGCGCAGGTGTCCTGCCCGAGGCCAAGAAGGAACTGATCGACCAGTTGCGCCGTGATGGCCACAAAATCGCGATGGCCGGCGACGGGGTGAACGACGCGCCTGCGCTCGCCGCCGCCGATGTCGGCATCGCCATGGGCACGGGCGCGGATGTGGCGATGGAAAGCGCCGGGATTACATTGCTCGGCGGCGACTTGATGGGGATCGTGCGAGCCCGCAAGCTGGCCCGTGCCAGCCTGCGCAATATCAAACAGAACCTGTTTTTCGCCTTTGCCTACAACGCACTTGGCGTGCCCATCGCGGCGGGGCTGCTTTACCCGGCCACCGGCCTTCTGCTCTCGCCCATGATCGCGGCGGCGGCGATGAGCCTGTCCTCCGTCTCGGTGATCGCGAACGCCCTGCGGCTCGGGCGGATTGACCTATGACCCGATATTGCTACGTTCCAACAGGAAAGGACCTCAGATGACCCAAGACATTCTATCGCGCCGCACGGTCCTGATCGGCGCAACGGCACTGTTGGCGACATCGCCCATGCGGGCGCTGGCACAAGGCGCCGGACCGGCGGTCCATGTGTTGAAAGACCCGAATTGTGGCTGCTGCTCAGCCTGGATCGGGATACTCGAAAATGACGGCTTCGCAGTAACGACCGAACCGACCGCCGGAACCCTGCTCATGCGCTACAAGACGGATAACGGCATCCCGCCGGAGATGACCTCCTGCCATACCGCGCGGGCCGAGGGCTACATGATCGAGGGCCACGTCCCGGTTGCCGATATCCGTCGCCTGCTTGACGAGCGCCCCGACGTCGTCGGCCTCGCCGTGCCCGGAATGCCCTACGGTTCACCCGGCATGGGTCCGGAAAGCGAACGCGAAGCCTACGATGTGTTCCTCATCCGCCGGAACGGCAGTGCCGAAGTGTTCTCCCGATATGAAGCCGCCTGAGCGGGTAAGAGTGGGGGTCACCGGCGCCTTGTCGCCCCGCCTCCTGGCCTCAGTGGGCGATCATCACGTGCCGAACGGCTGTATAGTCTTCCAGAGCATACATCGACAGATCCTTGCCATAACCGGATTGCTTCAACCCGCCATGGGGCATTTCATTGACCAGCATGAAATGCGTGTTCACCCAGGTGCAGCCATACCGCATGCGCCCGGATACATCCATTGCTCGACCGACGTCCTGCGTCCAGATCGAAGAGGCGAGACCATAGTCGCTGTCATTGGCCCATGTCACCGCTTCTTCTGGATCGCTGAAACGGGTGACCGACACGACCGGACCGAAAACCTCGCGCTGCACGATCTCGTCTGACTGGAGCGCACCCGCCACGACCGTAGGCTGATAGTAAAAGCCGCTTCCTGCATGCAGGCCCCCGCCTGTCGTGATCTCCATATGCCTGTGCTCGCGCGTCCGTTCGACGAAACTGGCGACGCGGTCGCGCTGGCGCATCGAGATCAGCGGCGGAATCTCGTTCAGCGTGTCGTCCGCATTGTCATACACGATGCCGGACACCGCAGATGACAGTTCTGCTACGAGTTTCTCATAGATTTTCGAACCCGCGTAGACCCGGCAGGCGGCGGTGCAGTCCTGACCGGCATTGTAGTAACCAAAGTTCTTCAGCCCTTCGACGACCCGGCCCAGATCCGCATCGTCGAACACGATCACGGGGGCCTTGCCACCCAGTTCCAGATGCGTCCGCTTGACCGTTCTCGATGCGGCCTGCAGCACCTTCTTGCCGGTCGCTACATCCCCGGTAATCGAGACCATATCCACATCCGGATGGCTGATCAGGGTATTCCCTACGCTGGCACCCTGACCGACGACGATGTTCACGACACCTTCGGGCAGGATATCGGTCATGATCCGCGCCAGCCGCATCGCGGTCAGTGGCGTCTGCTCTGATGGTTTGAGGACCACAGTGTTTCCTGCCGCCAACGCCGGAGCCAGTTTCCAGGCCATCATCATCATGGGGTAGTTCCAGGGCGCGATAGAGGCCACGACACCGATCGGATCGCGACGCAGCATCGAGGTATGCCCCGTCAGATACTCTCCCGCCGCTGAGGTGTGCATGTTGCGCACCGCCCCGGCGAAATAGCGAAAGCAATCGGTCACGGCAGGCACTTCGTCGTTGAGCACCGCGTTGATCGGCTTGCCGCAGTTGAGCGCCTCAAGCCGCGCCAGTTCTTCGCCGTTGGCCTCGACGGCATCGGCAATCGCCAGCAATCTGGCAGAGCGTTCGGCCGGCGTGGTCCGCGACCACGGCGCAAAGGCCACGCGCGCCGCAGCAACCGCGCGATCTATCTGCCCGGCATTTGCTTCAGGCAGGGTCAGGATCACCTCGCCTGTCCGCGGGTTGAACACGGTTTCCTCCGCTTCCGTGCCTGCCTCGAATGACGCGCCAATCAACATCTTGGTTTCCATCAGGATTCTCCCGTTTGGTTATTTGCCCTGACCGGCCACCGTTTCGGTGCCCCGTGTCAGGTAATATGCGCCGAGGATCGGCAGAAATGTGACAAGCACGACGACCATCGCGACCACATTGGTCACAGGGCGCTCGCGCGGGCGGACCAGTTCCTCCAGCATCCAGATCGGCAGGGTCTGCTGCTGTCCGGCGGTAAAGGTGGTGACGATAACCTCGTCAAAGGACAAGGCAAAGGCCAGCATCCCTCCGGCCAACAGTGCGGTCGCAATATTTGGCAGGATGACATATCGGAACGTCTGAAAACTGTTCGCGCCCAGATCCATCGACGCCTCGATCAGGTTGCCGGACACCCGGCGAAATCGCGCCACCGCATTGTTGTAGACCACCACGACGCAAAAGGTCGCGTGCCCCAGCACGATGGTCCAGAAGCTGAACGGGATATCGGCCAGATTGAAGGCCGACCGCAGCGAGATGCCGGTGATGATACCGGGCAATGCAATGGGCAAGATTACCAGAAGCGAAATCGTCTCGCGGCCAAAGAACCTGGTCCGGCTTACCGCCGCCGCGCAAAGCGTGCCCAGGACCAGTGCAATCACGGTCGATATGCTCGCCACTTGCAGCGACAGGCCCAGAGCCTCCCAGACATCGGTACGCCCCCACGTCACGGCAAACCACTTCAGCGTGACACCGGGCGGCGGCCACTGATAGGACTTGTCCTCGGTCGTGAAGGCATAGACAAAGATCAGCAGGATCGGCAGGTGCATGAAGGCGAGGCCGCAGGTGGCCGCAACCTTCAGGCCAAGCGGGGCGCGATCAGAGCGCATCGAATGCCCCCTGGCGTTTCGCGATCCACAGATAGACCGCCATCAAGAGGATCGGCACGACCGCAAAGGCGGCGGCCAGCGGGATGTTCCCGGCAGTGCCCTGATAGGCATAGACCGCCTGACCGATAAAGCGGCGAGACGACCCGATGATCTGCGGAACGATATAATCCCCAAGCGTCAGCGAGAAGGTAAAGATTGACCCTGCGATGACCCCCGGCAGCGCCAGCGGCAGCAACACATGACGAAACGTCTGCGCGGGGCGCGCGCCAAGGTCGCCAGAGGCTTCCAGCATGGAAAGCGGAACACGCTCCAGTGACGCCTGAATGGGCAGGATCATGAAGGGCAGCCAGACATAGAGGAACACCAGAAACGTACCTGTCGTGCTGACCGACAGTGAATTGCCGCCAATAACCGGAATTGCCAGATAGGCGTTCAGCAGCCACCCCAGACGCAAGGTCTCGAACAGCCAGTTGAGAATGCCCTCCTTGGCGAGGATCAGCTTCCAGGAATAGACCTTGACCAGATAGCTGGACCACAACGGCAGCATAACACCCAGGTAAAAGATCGCCCTCCATTTGCCCCGCGCGTAACGGGCGGCGTAATAGGCGACCGGGAAACCGATGATGGCGGCCCCCAGAGTGACGGCGGCGGCCATGACAACGGTACGAATGATGATATCGAAATTCGACGGGCGCAACAATTCGCGATATGTCTTCAGGGTGAATTCATACTGGATCAGCCCCGAGAACTCATCAACCGAGAAAAAGCTCTGCGCAAGCAGCGCAAAGAGCGACCCCAGATAGATAATTCCCAGCCAAAGCGCCGGCGGCAGGATCAGAAGGAAAATCAACAGCCCCGGCTTGCGCCACAACGCATCTGAGAGACGGCCCATCAAGCCGCCCTGACGGTCCATGATCGCGCTCTGTTCGGTCATCGGGACATCACGTGCAGATCGTCCTGCTGCCAGCAGACCTGAATCGTGCTGCCCACCGCCGGAATCTCTGCACCTCTCGGCAACAGCATCGTCATCGCCACGCCATGAACCTGCATGGACACCCGCGTCGATGCGCCCAGAAAGCTGACGTTCCTCACCCATGCGTCATGCCCTGCGTCGCAGCGGCGCACCGCCTCGGGGCGCAAGGCGCCATAGGCGTCGACCCCCCGTATATCGCGCATGATCTCAGGCGGCAGGACATTCGAGGATCCCACGAAATCCGCAACAAACGGAACCTCGGGGCGATAATAGATGTCCTCCGGCGTTCCGGTCTGCACGATCCGGCCCTCGTTGAACACCGCCACGCGGTCAGCCATGGACAGCGCCTCACCCTGATCGTGGGTGACAAAGATGAACGTGATGCCAAGACTGCGCTGCAGAGATTTCAGTTCTTCCTGCATCTGTTCGCGCAGCTTGAGATCCAGCGCCCCGAGCGGCTCATCCAGCAAGAGCGCCTTGGGCTCGTTCACCAGCGCCCTTGCAAGCGCGACCCGCTGGCGTTGACCCCCCGACAGGGCCGAAGGCTTGCGGTCGCCATAGCCGCCAAGGGCAACCATATCCAGGGCGCGTTCCGCCGATCGGTAACGCTCCGCCTTTGCCTGACCTGCGACCATCAGGCCATAAGCGACATTGTCACGCACATTCAGATGCGGAAACAGCGCATAATCCTGAAAGACAGTATTCACATTGCGCTTGTAGGGCGGAAGCCCCTGCGCCACATGCCCGAAGATATGGATATCGCCCGCCGTCGGCTGCTCGAACCCGGCGATCAGCCGCAGGCTTGTCGTCTTGCCCGAACCGGAGGGGCCAAGCATCGCAAAAAACTCTCCCTCGGCGATATCCATATCAACGCCATCGACGGCTTTCACGTTACCGTAATGACGCGAGACGCCGGAAAATCGGATTGCGGATGGCATGGGTCTTCCCGAGAATGCCCGCCACATCCCGTGGCGGGTTAAGATATGTCCGGACGGCTCTAGCGCCCGCCAATCACACCGATATAATCAGAGACCCAGCGATAGTAGGGCACACATTCGCCCTGGCTTTCACAGGCGGAAACCGGCGTTGTCCAGAACCTGATCTTTTCGAAATCGTCCAGACCATTTTTGGTGCAACCCTCGGCGGTCTGCATTCCGCGCCCGTCCGTGCAGGCGACGGGCACGGCCGGATTAGCCCCGAACCAGACCGACAGATCCGATTGCAGGTTTGACGCCAGCGTATGTTCCATCCACATGTAGCTGCAATTGGGATTCGCCGCATCCACATGCATCATCGTGCTGTCCGCCCAGCCCGTCGCCCCCTCCTGCGGGATGGTCGACGCGACAGGCGTGTTGTCGGCCTGCAGCAGGTTCACCTGGAACGGCCATGTGCCGGACGCCGCCATACCTTCGTTCTTGAAGTCGTCGATCTGAATAAAGGCGTCGTGCCAGTAGCGGCTGACGATCTTGCGCTGCTCCCGCAGCAGATCAAGCGCTGCGGCATATTGCTCGTCGTTCAACTCGTAAGGCGAGATGATGCCCAGTTCGGGCTGATGATACATCAGATAGTTGGCTGCGTCGGCAATATGGATCGGCCCATCATAGGCCTGCACACGCCCCGCGTTCGGTTTGCCGTCCGGCAGGTCCATCGCCTTGAACACCACATCCCAGCTTTTCGGAGCTTCGGGGAATACCTCGGTCGAATACATCAGCACGTTTGGCCCCCACATGTATGGCACCCCATAGTGAGTACCGTCCACATAGTGCCAGGGCGCTTCCTTGAGCCGGTCGTCAATCGTGGACCAACTTGGAATCAGGTCGATGTTGATCGGCTGCACGCGCTTGCCCGCGACCATCCGCAGCGACGCATCACCAGAAGCCGTGACCAGATCAAAACCGCCCTCGTTCATCAGGGCGACCATCTCATCGCTCGTGTTGGCGGTCTTTACGTTGACCCTGCAACTGGTGGCGTTCTCAAAGCTCGTGATCCAGTCGAAATCGGGCGAGGTCTCGCCGCGTTCCAGATATCCGGGCCAGGCGACGATATTGACCTGCCCTTCGCCCGCGCCGAGTTGCATGACCATTGACTGGGCAGCGGCCTGACCGGCCACCGTCACACCAAGCAGCAGCGCTACGCCTGGTTTCAAGACATTTTTCATTCGCAATCTCCCCTATGGGTGGACCTGGCAACTTCTGCCCATTCCTGGCGGAAGACTGCGGGAAGCCTGTTGCGTTCGCAAATTCAATTGTCAGAATTGTTCTATCGGTTTTTTCGATAGCAGGCAGCTATACCCCGCTTATCATTTTATGGGCTTGTGCGACGGCAACAAACTCCCGCGCCGCCGCCGACAGCCTGGAACCCTTGCGCCAGACAAGCCCCACCTGCACAACCGGCAACGACCCCGAGACATCCCGCGCCTCGATCCTGTCCCCCTCCAGCGACCAGGGCCGGTAGACAAGATCGGGCAGCAACGCCACCCCGGCCCCCGTCGCCACCAGGGACCGTACCGCCTCGACCGACCGGGTCCGAAAGGCAACCTTTGGCTGCGTTCCCAGAACAGACAGCAGCTTTACCGTCTCCTGCTCCATCTCGTCGATGTTCAGGATGATCAGCGGTTCATCCTTGAGATCCGAAAGACTGATGCTCTCCTGACTGGCCAGACGATGCCCAAGAGGCATCCACAGCCGGTAAGGCGACACATCCAGCGTTTCCGCATAAAGCGCATGACGCTCCGCCACGGGAGAGGTCATCATCACGGCCACATCCATTTCGCCGCCAATGAGCAGATGTTCCAGATATTCGCTCGATTCCTCGATGGCGCTGATCTCGACCTTTGGATTGGCCCGGCGATACTTGGCCAGCAGATCCGATATCACGTAACCTGCGACAAGCGATGTCAGACCAAGATGTAGCCTGCCCTTCGCGCTCTGACCCTCGTCATCAAAGGCGCCCCGCGCCGAAGAGACTTCGGACAGGATCGTCGTCGCATGCCGCAGAAACTGATGCCCCCGATGCGTGATCCGCAGACCGCGGGAATGTCGGTCGAACAGCTTGACACCCAGATCGGCTTCGAGGTCTTTAACCGCCTCGGTCACGGCGCTTTGGGAAATCGACAGAGACTGCGCCGCAGCACTGACCGAGCCATGTTCTGCAACGGCTACAAAGTAGTTCAACTGACGTATGGTGAATGACATCTTTGCAACCCGCCCAGATTGATCAGGCGCAAGATTACGGCTGAATGTCATCCTGCTCAATAAATTACGATGACCTGCGGCGCTCTCGCAAGCCGGGGCTTCGTTCCTCGCACAATAGCCCCGATCAGAGAACGAGCGGAGGCTGTGGCCCGGTTCAGAGCCAAGCCTAGACGGTCGCGCCTTCGAACATGCGCAGCGTGACGCCCTGCTCGTTCAGCGCGCCACGCACGGCGCGGGCGATGGCAACGGCAGTGGGCGTATCACCATGCAGGCAGATCGTGTCGATCCGGCTGGGAATACGCTTGCCGCTCGTGGTCACGATCGCGCCTGCACGCACCATCTCGACCATGCGCGCCGCCGCTGTTGCAGGGTCGTGTATGACCGCGCCCGGCTGGCTCCGGTCCACCAGCGTAGCGTCGTCGCGATAGGCACGGTCGGCGAAAATCTCGCAGGCGGTCCGGCAACCAAGCTCTGCCGCCGCCGCCTGTTGCGCGGTGCCTGCCAGCACCATGACGATGATCTCCGGCGCGACGGACAGCGCCGCCTCGTAGCAGGCGCGCGCCATCTCCTTGCTCTCGGACGCCATGTTGGCGAGCGCGCCATGCAACTTCAGATGACGGACCGTTGCCCCGTTCGCCCGCGCCATCGCCTGCGCCGCGCCAAGCTGATAGCGCACCAGGTTGCCCAGGCTGTCGAGCGGCAAGCTCATCCGCCGCCGACCAAAGCCCTGCAGATCGGCAAAACCGGGATGCGCGCCGATTCCCACGCCATTGCGGGCGGCGGCACGCATGGTCGCCGCCATCACGTCCCAGTCGCCCGCATGCTGCCCGCAGGCAATATTGGCCGAGGTGACGACCCCCAGAAGTGCCTCATCATCGCCCATGCGCCAGGGTCCAAAACTTTCGCCCATATCGGCATTGAGATCCACGCTGATGGTCATGTCCGGCCTCGTTCGATATCATCCCCGGCGGTGACGCCGCTGATCAATTGATAGGACAGAAGGTCCCGAATGTCATGCAGGTCACGCACCAGCGGACGCAGATTGGCGCGCAGCCCCCTGCGATGCTCGTCGGCGCGGCGTTCCGCAGCGACGGCCTCGTCCAGCTCGACAAGGCGGAATGTCAGCGCCGCCCCCGGCGGGGCCTGCACCACACGCGGCAGATCACACGGCAGGACCGAGGCAATTCGGGGATAGCCCCCGGTTGTCTGACATTCGCCCAGCAGTACGAAAGGCGTGCCGTCGCCGGTGATCTGAATATCGCCGGGCACCACGACCTCGGAGAGCACGCTCAGACCCGCCTCGCTGTGAAACCCCGGAACCTTGCTATTCAGCCGCACGCCCATCCGGCTGCCGCGCGCATCGCGGTGAAACGTCGTTGCCATGAACCGGTCCCGCTCGGCGGGATCGAACAGATCGGTTTGCAGGCTGGGCACGACCCGGATCACACCACCCTCGAAGCGCGGTTCGACGGCAAGGGTCAGACCGGTTTCGCCAGCCTTCGGATCCGTACCGACAGGCAACCGCGCGCCCGCTGCGACGGTCTGCCCCAGACCGCTCGACAAATGGGCGGCACGCGCGCCAAGCAGCAGGGGCGTCTCGATACCTCCACCCAGATGCAGATAACCAAAGCAGCCCGCTTCGACCCCGCCTATGGACAGGCGGGCGCCGGCAGGCAACGAGTGGCTCGCATTCCATGCCGCGCGCGCGCCGTCGATGCTGACCCGCATCGGCGCGCCGGTAAGCGCGATGCGCAGATCGCAACCTGCCTCGAATTCACCGCCCATTCCGGCCATTTCCAGCGCTGCATGACTTTCGTCCTGTCCCAGCAGCGCCGCGCCCTCAGCAAGCGCCAGCCGGTCGGCCGCGCCCCCGCGCGACAGGCCAAACCCCAGATACCCCGGACGGCCCGTATCCTGAATGCTCAGTCCCGGCCCGGCGCGATGAACGATCAGCGTCCGGGTCATTTGAGGGCCTGCGCGGTCGCGCCGCCATCCGGATCCCCGCGCATCGCCGCAAGCTTTTCGGGCGAAACCGCATCGAAAAGCACCTCGTCGCCGGGCCGCAGCACGAAGGGGGTGTCGGCCTCAGGCCGAAAGAGACGAATGGCGGTCTGCCCGACATGCCGCCATCCCGTAGGGGCGGACACCGAAAAGAGCACGATCTGGCGGATCGCAACCGTCAGCGCGCCCTCGGGGACGCGCGCGGTCAACGCCTTCTGACGGGGGATGTCCCAGGCCGGATCCAACTCGCCCAGATAGGGCTGGCCGGGGGCAAAACCGATAGTCTGGACCCGCACCCGGCTTTGCGAAAGCGACGCAATCGCGGCCTCGGGCACCAGCCCCGCGGCGGCGGCGGCCTCCTCCAGTTGCGGGGCCAGATCGGTGCCATAGACGGTGGGAATACGCCACAACCGGCGGCCCTCAGGCAAGGGCGCATCATACCAGTCGCGTGAGACCAGGATCGCCTCAAGCGCGGTGCGCATTGCCGCGTGATCGTTCCACAGCGGATTGAACCGGACATAGGCCGATACCAGCGAGGTCGCGCTTTCCTCGACCCCCTCGGGCGCGGCACGCTCCAGCGCCGCGCGAAAGGCAAGTGCCGCGCGGTTGGCGGGTTCGCTCAGCCGGTCGCCGAAACTGACCAGCAGCCCGTCCACCCCGACGGTGCGGATCCGTGGCCAGTCCCGCGCCGGGTCGATCCTGGATCGGTCAGGGCCGATGGGCGTCATGACGGAAAACCTTGGGGCATGTTCAGGCGGATATCAGTTCTGCACGGCACCGGGAAGATAAAGCGCAATCTGCGGAAAGGCGATCAGCGCCATGGCCATCAGCAGCATGGCGATCACGTAGGGAATAGCGCCCAGCATCACCTCGCTCATCTTGCCTCCCTTGCGCGCGCCCTGCACGACATAAAGGTTCAATCCTACCGGCGGTGTGATCAGCGCCATTTCGATCAGCACAATCATCAGGATACCGAACCAGATCGGATCATAGCCCATCTGAACCACCAGCGGCACGATGATCGGGATCGTCACCACCATCAGCGACAGGGTCTCGATGAAAAACCCAAGCACGATGTAGATGCCCACGATGACAAGGATCGTCATCAGCGGCGACAGACCCAGACCGTCGAGAAAGACGCGCAGCTCGTTGCCCAGACCCGCGGAGGCCAGCGTGAAATTGAGAAACGACGCCCCCAGCACCACCAGCATGATCATCGAGGTGATCTTGACCGTGCCCAGAATGCTCTCTGTCACCATCGCCAGCGACACTCCGCCAAAGACAGCGGCGATGACGAACGCCCCTGCGACGCCGACGGCGGCCGCCTCCGTGGGCGTGGCCCACCCCTTGTAGATGGTGCCGATGATGACCGTGAACAGCAGGATGATCGGGATCAGGTTCACCAGCGCAGACATCATCTCGGCCAGCGGAAAGACACGCCGCTCACCGCCCAGTTCGGGGCGGATCATGCAGATGATTGCGGTGATCACGATGAACCCGACGGCAAGTCCGATCCCCGGCACCAGCCCCGCAAGGAAAAGCTGCGGGATCGAGGTCTGCGTGAGAAAGCCATAGACGATCAGGTTGATCGACGGCGGGATCATGATCCCCAGGGTGCCGCCCGCCGCGATGGCGCCGGAAAAGAGCCGCGGATCATACCCCAGCTTCTCGGCCTGCGGCATGGCCACCGTGGCGACCGTCGCAGCGGTCGCCACGGAAGAGCCGGAGGTGGCCGAGAACATGGTTGCTGTCGCCACATTCGCATGGATCAGCCCGCCGGGCAGCCACGAAATCCAGCGGTCAAGTGCCGCATAGGTGCGCGCCGCCACCCCGCTGCGCACCAGAACCTCGCCCAGCAGGACAAAGAACGGAATTGCGATCAGCGTGGCATTGTCCGAGGTGGACCAGACCATGTTGCCCAGACCCCGGATGAGCGGAAAGGGGCTGAGGAACAGATCCACACCGAACCCCAGCAGAAACAGCACGATTCCGACCGGAATAGAAAGGCTCAGCAGCGCCAGCAGCCCGACCGAGATCGAGACGATCATTTCAGAATCTCCTCTTCGCCAAAGACTCCGATTGCGGCTTCCGAGGCGTCGAACCGGCCACGCAGCACAAGCACAAGCGCCGCGAGAAAGGTGAGCCACGCCATCAGCGCGAACCATATCCATCCGGAGAACCACGGCAGCTGCACTATCCAGAGCGGCGTTTCCAGCGGCGTGTTGGCGCGCGAAGACATCGACAGCGAGCGCTCCAGAACCGGCCAGCACCTGAGCGCGATCAGCGACACCGTCGCACTCAGCACGAGCATCGAGAAGAGATCGAAGAGTGCCCGCCCCAGACTGTTCACCCTGCTGCGCAACAGGTCGATGCGCACATGGGCCAGTTCCAGCAGGGCAAATCCCATCCCCCACGACGTAGCGATCGCCATGGCATAGCCGCTGATCTCGTCCGTGCCACCGAAAGAGGACCCCGCCTGCCGCAGCAGTATATCCGACAACACCACCGCCGCGCAGGCAAGCAACATCACCCCGACCAGCACGGCCACCAGCCGGTTAAGGCGTCGCAACATCACAAGCAGGCTATCGGGCATCGGGAATCCCCTTCACAAGGCGTGACAACGCTTAGTTGGTGGCGATGGTCACGCCGACCACCTCGCCCACCGAGGCGTTCCAGCGCTCGGCCCAGTCGCCGCCTGCCCGTTGTGCCCAGTCCGGCAGCACCTTGCTCACCAGAATGTCGCGCGCCTTCTGGAAATCAGCCTCGGAAACCTCGACCAGTGTCATCGACCGCGCCTCGCCTGCGGGGCACTCGCCATTGCCGGTCAGGCAGGCGATATCCTCGACCAGCGCATCCTGTGCCACGGTCCAGGCGGCATCCTCGAACCCGGTCCTGATCTCGGAGGTGATGAGCGCCTGCGTGGCCTCGTCAAGACTGTTCCACTTGTCGAGATTGATCGCGGTCACCACCGAATCCCAGCCCCCGAGAGGGATTGGCATGAGATGCGTGGACACCTCCCACCAGCCCGCGCTATAGCCTGAACCGGCACCGGTCACGGCACAGTCGACCACGCCCTTCTGCAACGCGCCGGGCACTTCGGCAAAGCTGACATTGACACCCTCGGCGCCAAGCGCTTCGAGAAACTTGGCGGTCATCCGCCCGGACGCACGGACCTTGAGGCCCTCCAGATCAGCCAATTCCGTGACTTCGGCATTGCAGAACACCACCTGCGGCGGATAGGGCGCAATGGCCAGAACGTGACTGTTGAATGTGTCGCGATAGATATCCTCGACCATCGGGCGCGCCGCCTCGACCATGGCGCGGGCCTCGTCGGCGGACAGCGCGACGAGCGGCACATCCAGCCCCTCCAGCGCGGGCGCATCAGCCACGGCATAATCTGCCACGGTCATCGCCACGTCATAGACCCCTTGACCCAGCAGGCGGTAGACATCCGCCACCCCAAGGTTCATCTCGCCATGAGTGGTCATCGAGACCGAGATCGCGCCGTTCGACGCCGCGGGCAGCGTTTCGGTCCAGAACGGTCGCTCGAATTCCTTGTGCAACGGCAGGCCGGACCAGCTTCCGACCACCGAAAGGTCCTGTGCCGCAAGCGGTGTGGCGGCAAGCGCCGCGATGGCGGCGGTGCTGAGCATCTGTTTCATCTCATGATCTCCCTGTTGGTTTCAGTATTCGTTAGAGGCGGCAAAACCGGCACCTCGGCGTCCTCGGCGATATCGGTGACCAGCATATGTCCGGGCTTGTGCGTCATGCAGAGCGGCAAGCGCGCCTGTTCGACGGCCACCTGGGGGGTGACCCCGCACGCCCAGAAGACCGGGACATGACCCGGCTCCACCGGTGCGGGATCCCCCCAGTCGGGGCGCGCAATGTCGCGAATACCGATCTCTGCGGGATCCCCCGCATGGATCGGCGCGCCATGCGCCAGAGGATAGCGGCGCGAGATGTCGCGCACCCGCTTCACCTGATTCTCGGGAATGGCGCGCATGCTCACGACCATCCGCCCCGAGAACGGACCCGCCGCGACCGTTTCGAGGCTGGACCGGAACATCGGCACGGTCGTGTTGTTGTCGATATGCCATAGCGCGATGCCCGCCCGCTGCAGGGCATGTTCGAAGGTGAATGAACACCCAAGCGCAAACGCCACCATATCGTCGCTCCAGAGCGCGCTGATGTCCCTGCGGGTCTCGCTGAACTGCCCGTCGCGATAGATGTTGTAGGCAGGCACATCGGTGCGGATGTCGATATCGCGCCCCAGCGTCGTCATGCGCGGATCGCCCTTGTCCGACACGCCGGTCAACGGACAGGGTCTGGGGTTGCGCTGGCAATACCGCATGAAATCAAGCGCGAAACGCTCGGGCATGATTACCACATTGGCCTGCAGAAATCCACGTCCTAACCCGGCGGTGTGTCCCGCATAATCCCCGCCCCGGATCGCCGCGCGCAACTGCGTGGTATCTGCATTCCTGAGTTGATCATACGTGGTAGGCAATTCGCGCCCCTCCCCTTGCAACAACATCACCGGCGGGGGTTATAAAATCAAATTGAATAAACTTTTACTCGGACATAAAAATCATCTATGCTCCTCGTGCTCCAACGCAACCCTCAACGCGGTTTGTGCGGCCGTGATGATCATGTGGCTTCGGGGTTCGCCCATGTAGGAGGCCGAGAACCGCAGCGGTTCGGGATGCCAGCCCGGGTCGAACTCCGCGATGCGCCCGCTTTCGACATAGGCAGCCCCCAGGGCACGCGGCAAGGCAGCGACGCCCAGCCCGGCCTCGACCAGACGAAAACACGCCGACAGCGAGGACGAAGGGAAAAGCGCAATACCTGGGCCGACGCGCCGGAAGAGTTCGGATTTCAGCTCCCGGTAAGGCCGGGTATTGCGTGCATAGGTGATGACCGGGCGCGAGAAATAACCCGCCGACGCGCCACCGCCATGATCAGAACCGGGGGCCTGATACCACGCCAGATCGAAACCGGGCAACTCGATATTGTCGACCGCATGATCCGAAACCGGACCCAGCAGAATCGCCAGGTCGATTTCCCGGTCCAGTAACCCGGCACGCAGGTTCATCGAGATATCAACATTGATCTCTATCTCCAGCCTTGGATAGATCTGATGCAGTCGCGCGATGAACTCGGGCAGCCAGCACTGCGCGATCGTCTCAGAAACACCCAGCCGCAGACGGCCCTCGGTGCCCTCCGGCTCGATCACGTCCTTCTGCACCAGCTCGCCAAGCTGTTCGAACTGCTCCGCGTATTTCAGTAACAACTCCCCGCGCTTGGTCAATCTCATCCCGCTGCCCGTCCGGTCGAACAGATCGGCGCCGAGCGACTGTTCCAGATTTCGGATCCGCGTGGTCACGGCGGGCTGCGTCAGATTAAGCACCTGCGCCGCCTTGCTGACGCCGCCCAGACGGACGACCGCGAGAAACGTCCTGATCTGTTCGAGGTTCATCCGCGACATGCCTGAAAGTCCTTTGCAACCGCAAGCCGGTTCACAGTCTTCAGGCAAACGCTAGGTGACTATCAGGTGCCTGACAACACCGCGTTGCTCGGCGCTAACGCGCACCTCGCTACGGCATCCCGCGATCCCGCGTCTGGTCGGCCACGATTTTCGGGCATGAGACCGGTATCAGGCCTTTATCGCTTGATGCACTTGTTGGTCGATATCCAGCAGCATGCGCACCAGACCTATCTGGCCCGCCGCTCCGGTTTTTGCGTAAATGCTGCGTAGATGTGACCGGACGGTAGCTTCGGCAATGCCGATCTTTAAACCCATCTCATTCAATGCAAAACCGGCTTGTATCAGAATGCAGATGCGGGTTTCGGCGGCGGTCAGGCGGCAGGGATTTTCCGATGACAGTATATCGACCGGCTCATCAGGGTCCGGGGATTGGAGCCGCTCGGTAATTGCCGGGACCGACCGCAGCAGTCGTGCTATACGGCCCTTGCGGCGTCGGCCCCAGACTTCGGCGGCCGAAGACGCCAGCCATTTGAGGATCGGATCATTCGTATCTTCAAGCGGCTCGGCGCGATAGAATTCAATTGCGTCAATGTCCGTGCCATCCCGTCCCATTGGTATGACGACAACTTCGCCAAACCCCCGGTCCTCCATCCATCTCTGGCTGCGGTTATCCAGCTCGGTCCGTTGCACGCGGTCCTTTTCGCCCAGGGTCCAGATGGTTCCTGGCCGGGCATACGCGCCATGACCCCGCAGGATCGACGGCGCCATACCTTTGGTCAGCGGGCGTTTACCTTCGCGTGCATCCAGATCGAAACAGGTAATCGTGCGCTGACGTCCGGTTTCAGGATCGAAACGGGACAGGTTAACGACACGAGAGCCGGTCAGCTCGGCAAACAAAGCCAGTGTGTCGCGCAGATTTCCCGAGCCATGCAGGCACTCCGCCCAACGGACAAGAAAATCTGCCGCCTGAATAATGGTTGTAGGCTGTCCCCCGCCCTTGTGAACAAACGTTGCAATCGTCATGGTAAAAAATCCAAAAAATGACCAACACACAGAATGACGAGAGAAAACTTTGAATGCCTCAAACTATAAACGGCACCTGCAATTCCCCCGCCGATACAGATCAGTTTGCGCCGTTGGGGCATCGCAGTCAAACATTGGGGCGAAAACGTGTCGCGGGAATAGAGATTGCGGCAGATACGCCCTGATTGTTTCTTTATTACGCCACAATTGTCGCACAACGTGATCGGACAGATTGCGAATCACTGTGTGGTGAACTGCGTCGAATCGTTGAATTCGCGCAGGATATTCGTGTCTAGGTTGATTATTTTCCGCCACAAATCTCCCCTAGGGCGCTTTTTCTCATCGGTTTGAACGATGCGGGGCCATCCTGTCCAATACTAATCTTTGGTTAACCGCCGCCCTCTGGCTGCGGGGCCTCGGGTCTGCCGCCCGTGGTATTACACAACTCAAGGATAGGATTACCGATATGAAAGCTCTTCTTAACAAGTTTGTCCGCGACGAAAGCGGTGCTGCCCTGGTCGAATACGGTGTCGCCCTGCTGGTCGTCATTCTGGTGGGGACCGCTGCTCTGATCACTATTTCGACAGACACGGAAGCACAGTTCACCGACGCTGCAGCCGCCACGCAGGCGGTGCGTGCCGCCGCCACCACTCCCTGATCTTCTCCACACTCTTCCGACCGCCGGGGGCCCTCCCCCCGGCGGTCGCCCCTCCCTCTGACCCCGGAGCACGACCATGCGCATTTCCTCGATTATCCTGGCCCTTGTCGGTCTTGGCGTAGCTGGCGGGTCCGCCCAACTGGCGCGCGAAATGCTGGCCGCGTCGCGGGCCGACGCCACGGTCAAACCCGAACTCGTTCAGGTTCTGACCGCAGCCGTCGAGATCCGTCGCGGCGAAGAAATTCTACCCCATATGCTGTCGTCGCAGGCCTGGCCCAGCGACGCGGTCCCCCCCGGTGCCTTTATCGACCGTGCGGCACTGTTGCCTGAAACGGGAGGCCAGCCCCGGCGCGCAATCCGCCCATTGGTCGCCGGCGAAGTTTTGCTTGCCAGCAAGATTTCCGATTTTGGCGAAAAGGTCACCATCGTTCAATCTCTGTCACCCGGAACCCGCGCGATGGCCATCAAGGTCGACGCGGTCACCGCCGTGGGCGGTTTCGTGACGCCGGGCGATCATGTCGATCTGCTGCTGACCCGTGGTCGCGGCGACGAACTTATGACCGACACGATCCTGCGCAACATCCGTGTGGTCGGCGTTGATCAGAAATCCGACGAGACGAGCAACAGCCCCGATGTGGCCGCGACCGTGACGGTCGAGGTGACCGCCGAACAGGGGCAGGTGATCGCGCTCGCCCAGCGGGCCGGAACGCTGAGCCTGGCGTTGCGCAATGGCGATGGCGGTGGCGATGATGGCGCGCCGCTGGAACGGCTGCGCCTCAGCGACCTGGTGCCGGAGGAACCCATCGCCGAGCCCGAACCGGCACCGGAGGCAGCCCCGGCGGCCCCGGCGGCCCCGAGCCGACACACGATCATCGAACGCCGCGGTGTCGATGCCGCGGAAGTTACCCTGCGCGACTGATCCTGCCAACCCGAACGGAGAATGATCATGCCCTGCCCCGCAACCGATCCAGCCATCTGCCCCGCGCGTCCGGCCCGGTTCCTGCGGGGCGAAGAGGGATCCGTCCTTATTCTATGGGGAATGTTTCTGGCGGTTGCCTTCGGGTTCATGGCGCTGGCCTTCGACCTGGGCCGGGTCGCGAGCACGCAATCAGAGATGCAATCCTTCGCCGATCAGGTCGCGCTGGCGGCCGCCGGAGAGTTGGATGGCCGTCCCGATGCCATCACCCGGGCCACGGTCGCCGCGAACGGGCTGATTTCTGATGCGCAGACCTATGCGACCGGCGCCCAGGCGCTTGGCGCGGGCGATTTCACTCTGACATTCCTGCGATCCCTTCCCGCCGCCGATAACGTTGCCGCAACCGACACAACAAACGACGGGGCGCAGGCGCGTTTTGTCCGTGTCGATGTGACCGACCGTACCGTGATGACGCTCTTTGCGGCGGTAAATGCCGCACTGGTTGGCGGGGAGAATTTGTCATCCGACATTGGGGCCTCGGCAACCGCCGGGATTACATCCTGGGCCTGCGACATCACACCCTTGATGTTCTGCGTCCCCGACAGCTCCTGGAAAGCCGACGCAAATGTAGGCGACCAGATCAAGCTGCGCGCGGGCGGACAGGGCGCGGCCTGGGGGCCGGGAAATTTCGGCTTTCTCGATCCGACCATACTGGAGGTCGATCCGGCCGGCCCTTGCGCGGGGCTGAACGGCGCGCAGCTTTATCGCTGCCTCGTCGGGGCCGATGAAGCGATCACGGGCTGCGTGCGCACCGATGCCGGCGTCAATACGCTGCCCGGCCAACGGCAGGGCCTAGCCGAGGCCTTCAACACCCGCTTCGATACTTTCCAAGGGTCGATGCAGCAACGCAAGACCAACCCCGCCTATCGGCCTGCGCCCAATACCGTTCAGGGTACGCTGCCCAATGGCGGAGTGTGCCGTGGCAACAACGTGCTCACATACGCCGATGGCGAAATCAACACCATGCCGCTGCCGCGTGACACTATCATTGATTGCGAAACCTGCGGTCGCTTTGGTGACGGCAACTGGGACCGTTCGGCCTATGTCGCCCAGAATCACGGCGGGGTCTACCCAGCGGGCACCGGTCCGACCAGTTCGCGCTACGAGATCTATCTGGCGGAAGTCGCCGTCGCCCAATCGAACGGTGGCGTACCGCTGCCGGGCATGGACGAGACCGGCGAGGTGATGTGCCATACGCTCGGACCATCCCCCGATGTCAACCGGCGCAACGTCGTTGCCGCCGCGGTGGACTGCAGCGCGAACAGCATCCAGGGCAGCACGCAGAACGTGGTGCCACTGGAATTCGTCGAGCTGTTCATGACCGAACCGGTGCTGGCGCCCGGCGGTGGCGACGACGCGGAAATCATGGTCGAGGTGGTCGGCAGCGCCGGTGGTGTCGGCTCGGGTGCGCTGACTGGTGTGCATCGCGACTTCATTCAGTTGTACCGGTGATGGGCATGCGCGCGATCCTTGAAAAAATTCGCACCTTCAGACGCGCCGAACACGGCGCGGCGCTGGTCGAATTCGGTATCAGCCTGCCGCTGATCCTGGTTATGTCCTATGGATTGATTGATACCATGCGGTTGTTCTGGTCCTATCAGGCGACCATTGCCGGGGTTCGCGACGCCACGCGATATCTGGCCCGCATAGCGCCCGGCGATATCTGTGACTCTGGTCCGGCGATTGCGACTTTTGAACCTCGCCTTCTCACTATCGTCAACAGCACGATCGACGGCGACGGTATCGCACCTCCCGGTATCAGCATCACGGGCCTGTCGGCCACGCTTGATTGCGTCAACAGCCTCAACCTGCGCCAACCCGTCGTTCCGGTCGCAACCGTCACGGCCGATCTCAGCATGGAGATGCCATTTACCGGCATCTTGACGCTGATTGGTGGCGCAGGATGGGGGACGATCACGACCGCGGTGCAAGAACAGGCAAGGGTGCACGGCCTATGAACATGACCCGTCATATCCGCGCCGCATGCCACGAGGTTCGCCGTTTCCGCTCGGATCAATCCGGTGCAGGGCTGGTCGAATATTCCCTGGTCATCCTGCTGTTTCTGTTCCTGCTCTTTGCGATCATTGATTTCGGCCGCCTCGCGAATGCCTGGGTCGCCGCCAACAAGGCCACGCAGATCGCCGCCCGCCTCGCCGCGGTCCGCCCACCCGTTTGCCCAGGTGTGCCGACACAAAACGTGCGGGGAACCGCGACAGGGTCCACGACATTTGGTTCCATGTGCCGGCTGGGGACGGGCGTCTGTGCCGATCCAGGCACCTTCACCTGCCAGGGTAACGACACGAACGCAACCTCTGTCGAAATCTTGCAGGCGATCCGACCGCTGATGCCACCGGGCACTCAAGCCGACAATCTGCGTTTCAGTTATTCGTTCGACCCTGATCTTGGGTTCCTCGGCGGACCTTACATCCCGATGGTCACGGTCGAATTCATCAATGTCGATTTTGTTTTCATTTCGCAATTGGGGCGGATGCTAACGCCGCTGACCGGAAATACCACCGCACTAGGTGCCGATATCCCCATGCCGGGGATGAGCGTATCGCTTCCCGGCGAAGATCTCGCACAGGGGATGGACGGATAGACACGAATGACCCGACGCATTGAACAATTAAATTAAAGGAACATGTAACATGGCAGCAAACAATCTTTACAGTTCTCCGGGTACCGCCTCGGGTGGCGGACCCGCTCTGGCAACGGCTGGGCCAACTCCGCTTGTTCTGCCAGATTCTGCCAGATTACTGGATGAACACCGCCGTCGCGCAGTTGATCAGAGCCGCTCAAAGCGCAATGGCAGCGCCGTTACGCCTCTGGCGCGCGGCACCGACCCGCAACCCCAGCCGGTCGAGGATCAAGAACCGCTTGCCGAAGGCGATATCAGGCCGCTTCACGACCAGGCCGATAAGGCTAAAACCGATACAGCGGTCGACGAGGGGGCTCATGAACGTTTATTGCCTGTTCGCTGGACTCCCGCCCCCGGCTGCCTGATCCTCGTGGCCCGTGCGCGCGGCGGAATCGGCGCGACATCGCTTGCGGTAAACCTTGCGCTGGAGATGAGAAGCAAGCGCGTCTCGCGTCTGTCCCGAGAACGCAAAAAGGTGGTGCTGGTCGATTTCGATGTTCAATTCGGAACCGTGGCCACCAGTCTTGACCTTGTTGATCGGGGCGGGTTGCTGAAACTTCTGCAACTGCCCCGCCACCCCGATGCCCAGGCCGTGCGCAGCGCGCTGATTGCACATGAAAGCGGACTAAAGGTGTTGGCGGCCCCGGCGAATCCTATTCCGCTAGAGGCGCTCGATGGTCCGCGCATCGCCGCGATCATAGACGTACTGATGGCCGATAACGACGTTGTCATAATCGATATGCCACCGGCATTGGTTACCTGGATCGAACCCCTGCTTTCACGGGCCACACGTCTGTTGATGGTCACCAATCTGGCCGTCACCTCCGTCACCAGTGCACGCCGGATGCTCAATATTCTACGCGAAGATGCACCGAACCTTGTCGTCGAATCCGTGGTTTCGCGTGAGCACAAGCCGATCTTTCAGAGCAAGCTGCATCGTCAGGCTGCCGATGCCATCGGCGCACCCCTGTCGTACTGGCTGCCTGACGAAGCCCGGAACGCCCGCCTCGCGCTCGATCGGGGTGAACCGATGATCACATTCGCTCCTCGCTCTGCGTGGTCGCGGGCTGTGCGCAGGATCGCACAGTCACTGGACCGCGCAATGCCACAACAAGAAATGCAAAGGTAACACCAGATGTTCAAGGATTTTGTTCTCCGGAAACCAGAGGCACACACGCATTCAAGCGGCGCAGTTGCCACGGCCATACAATCCCAACGCGAGGCACAGGTTTCGAACAACGTGGTGCCCGTGGAGGCCCATTTTGAAATTGACAACGCCCTGCGCGCCCATCTTGATCTCAAGTCGCGCCTTCACGAGGAATTGCTCGGTCGTCTGAATCTTTCTGTGCTCGATCGAATTGAGCGCTCCGAACTCCATCGCGAGATTGGTGCGCTTGTGGTCGAGTTTCTTGCCAGCGAGAACCATCCCATGCGGGCCGATGATACGGAACGGCTGACCGAGGAAATTCTGGACGAGGTGTTGGGCCTCGGTCCGCTCGAACCGATCCTCGCTGATCCGCAGGTCGCCGATGTGCTGGTGAACTCGTACAACAATGTCTACGTCGAACGGAACGGGCGACTCGAACGTGTGCCGGTTCAGTTCCGCGACGAACGTCACCTGATGCGCATTATCGACAAGATCGTCAGCCGCGTGGGCCGCCGTGTGGATGAAAGCCAGCCTTGGGTCGATGCCCGACTTGAGGATGGCAGCCGGGTCAATGCAATTATCCGTCCCTGCGCCATTGATGGGCCGACGCTGTCGATCCGCAAGTTTTCTCGCGATCCGCTTACGCTTGATCGCTTGTTGCAGATAGGCACGCTGACGCCGGGTTCGGTTCAGCTCTTGCGCGGTCTGGTTGAGGCGCGACTCAACATCCTGATCTCCGGCGGTACCGGATCGGGCAAGACGACCATGCTCAATGCACTGTCTGCATTCATTGATCCCGCTCACAGGGTCGTCACCATCGAGGATGCCGCCGAACTTCAGCTAAAACAGGATCATGTCGTGCGGCTTGAAACACGGCCCGCAACCGCCGAGGGTACGCCCGCTGTCACGCAACGCGATCTGGTGCGCAATGCGCTGCGGATGCGCCCTGACCGGATCATCGTTGGCGAAGTTCGCGGATCGGAGGCCTTTGACATGCTTCAGGCGATGAACACCGGTCATGATGGCTCGATGACCACGATCCATGCCAATAACGCGCGCGATGCGCTGGCGCGGCTTGAACAGATGGTGTCCATGATAGGCGGTGAAATGCCCCTGTCTGCAGTGCGCCGCCAGATTTCGTCGGGCCTTGAGGTGGTGTTGCAACTCGCCCGGATGGCCGATGGCCGCCGCCGCATCATGTCGATCACCGAAGTTACAGGTATGGAGGGCGATGTCATCACAATGCAGGACATCTTTGTCTTCCGTCAACGGGGCCGGTCAGAAACCGGTGAGGTTCTGGGCGAATTCGTTGCAACCGGAATTCGCCCGAAATCTGCGGAACGTCTGGCGGCGGCCGGAATCGACATCGCCTCTGATGCTTACCAAAACGGAGACCGGTAAGATGACTGATATTCTTTCCCGAGTTGATCCCGGTTGGCTTTTATTTGTGGGTGTTTTCCTGGGTGCGCTGTTGCTGATCGAGGGAATGCGCCAACTTCTCTCACGGCGCGAAACGAACACCGAGGCGCGCTCACGCCGGATGAGGATGGTCGCAGCCGGCACCGATGTAGCCGAGCGACTCTCGGCGCTCGCACCCCGGCAAGCTGGCGAAGGAGGCTCATTGGCCGCTTTGATGACCTCTGTCGGTCTAAGCCGATCACCGGCACTTTATGTGGTCGTGGCATTGCTTTGCGCGGCCGCACTTACCGCAATGCTCCTTCAGTTGATTGGCCTGATTCCGGCTATAGTAACTGCGCTTTCGTTGTTCGTGCTGCTGCCTCTTCTCATCATGATGTCAATCCGCGATGCGCGGCGTCAGAAACTGTCGGCGCAGCTACCTGATGCGCTCGATCTCATGGCTCGGGGCCTCAGGGCGGGGCATCCACTGAACACCTCGATCGCCACCGTTGCCGAAACCATGCCCGATCCGATCGGCACAGAGTTCGGCATTCTTGTCGACCAGATAAGCTATGGCGATGAAATGGTCGTCGCGGTGCGCAAACTTGCCGAACGTGTTCCAACCGAAGATTTTCGCTACCTCGCCGCAAGCATCGCCATTCAGCATGGAACGGGCGGCAACCTTGGGCGCATCCTGACGGTGCTCTCGCAGGTCATGCGCGGTCGCGCCATGACACGACGCAAGATAAAGGCCATGTCAGCCGAGGGACGTGTATCGGCGGTAATCCTGTCTTGTATCCCCTTCCTCATGGTTGGCCTGAATTCGATTATCACGCCGGAATATTATGGGGGCGTAGTGGGCGATCCGCTCTTCATACCGCTCGCGTTCACGGCCTTGACGCTCATCGCGCTGAACGCGCTCGTGCTGTTCAAGCTTGTCAATTTCAAGTTCTAGCATCCCCGGGAGTTTCCCATGTTCAACATCTTTACACGAATTTCCGAAACCACAGGGGTCGAGCCGCAAATGTTGATCGCGGCTGGCGTTTTCCTCGGCGCATTTCTGGTCTTCCTGAGCCTGGTAATGACTTTCCGGGAACGTGCCGGTGCGCGCACTTTGCAACGCATGAGCGCGGCTGGTGATGCCACAGCCGGCCTTTTTGTTGCACCCGAGTCAGATCCTTCCTCGATCGCAAAGGCATTCCTGCCAACCAAAAGGCGCGAACGCGCGAAGGTTCGTCGTGATCTGGCGCATGCGGGATTTACCGGCCCGAATGCCGTGATCAAATATTACATGATCCGCGTAGGCATCGGACTGCTACTGCCTGCGGCCCTGGCTGCCATGATATTGATGCGCGACCAACTTCCGATACCCTCAAGCATTGACATTCAACTGAGCAAGATCGGACCCCGTCAGATGATGATCGGTCTCGGTATCATGATACTTATCGGTTTCTACGGTCCCGCCATCTGGCTTTCGGCCCGTGCCACCGAACGGCGCGAGCGTATCGAACAAAACTTTCCAAATGCGCTCGATCTGCTGCAGGTATCGGTTGAGTCTGGCCTTGGCTTCGATGCGGCCCTGTCGCGTGTGGCCACGGAATTGAGTGTGGCCGCCCCGGATCTGAGTTATGAGTTTGACACTGCTCAGCGCGAGATCCTCGCCGGGCGCGACCGTGATGCCGCATATCAAGACATGGCCGAACGTCTCGGGATTGAAGAGGCATTTGCTTTCGTTAATGTTGTTCTTCAATCAATGCGCTTCGGCACCAGTATGGGGCAGGCACTACTTGCCTATTCGGCCGACATGCGCCAACGCCGCGAAATCCGTGCGCAGGAGAAGGCCAATAAACTGCCGGTCTACATGTCGGCGGTTATGGCCAGTCTTATGATGCCATCACTCCTCATTGTAACCATCGGTCCGGTAGTTCTGCGCTACATTTCGACATTCAATTGAATGAGGCACCTTGATGAGTCAGCACAGGACGATGCTCTGGACAGCTTGTTTTGCGACTCAAAACTCATCACCGGAGCACCATTAACCGGCTTGTGAAAAGACCTCCGTTTCCCCGATGAACTCTGAAGTCGAGGGCAGAGAGTCAGACCCTGAAGGACGCGCTCGACCGTTTGCCGGACTACAGCGTCAAGGATGCCTGAGGTGCATCTGTCGGGCGTCGATCCCTACGAGACCAAGACGGTGCTCTTCACCGAGTGGATGATGGGCGGCGACAATCCGGGCAAGCAGATGATCTTCGTCACCCCGCACCGCACGATGGGCGTGGAATACGGAATCAGGAACGGCAAGGGCTGGCTCAGCCCGGAAAAATACCCCGGACGGCGCAAGAAACCGCTCAACGTCGACCGCTGGGTGATCGACGGCAAGGTGCGCTTCATGTGGACCATGGGCATCACATGGTTCCCCGCGATGCTGGCCAGTCAGGAACTGGCAAGCCGCGTTGCCGGAGTCGGCCAGGCGACGACGCCAAACAATGCCAGCGCAGTCCCCCCGCCCGAGCGCCCGCCTCAGAGCCGTCTGGCCGCAGACAGGCGTAGCAGGAGCGGACCATAAAGCATTGCATAGCCCCCAAAGGTCACGATCCAGAACAGGCCGCTGACCGCGTGCAACAGCGCCGCTCCACCCGGCCAGAATCCTGCGGCGATCCGCGCCATAACCGCCAGCACGAGTGCGACATAAATCGCCACCGTTCCCGCCCCGGCGCTCAGCGGCTGCCCGGTATGGCCAAGGGTGGCGCGCGTCATCACCGCCAGCGTCATCAGTCCGACCGCCCCGCCCATCCACAGATGCTGCGCCGCCGCCATGCCAAAGCTGCCGGGAAACAGAATCTCGATCCCCAGCGCCAGCGCGCCCAAGGACAGGAAAACATAACCGACATGCAGGACCGTCACCAGCGGCTCTGCCAGGGTCCGGTGTCCCGCCCAGCGGGCAAGACGCACAAGATGCAGCCCTCCCGAAAGTGCCAGTGCCGCACCAGTCACGACATGCACGGGCTGCACGACCCACAAGAGCAGCGGCAGTAACAGCGATAGCAATGTGAACTTGTCGAAACCCTGCATGGGTTGCGCCGGAAGGACCACATCATTATTTTTGACCAGCCAGTTGCGCGTGAACGACGGCACGATCCGCCCCCCGATGACAGCGATCATCATCATCCCCGCACCAAGCCCCAGCCTCAGCCCCGCACCCTGAGCGGCATAAAGGCCCTGCGCGGCCTCCCGGTGGAATAGCCCGTTGCCTATCGTAAACACGCCAAGCATGCCCAGCACGATCAGGTTGCGCCAGTTCCTGCCAGCCACGATCTCTCGCCCGAGAACCGCTGCCAGAACCAGCGGAAAGGCCAGATCGACCGTCGCAACCAGCAGAGGCGGCAACGCCGCCGACACCGCCACCGCCAGCCGCCCCGCAAGCCACAACCCCGCAAGCGCTCCCAGCCGCCAGCCCACGATGGGCAGTCGCCCGGTCCAGTTCGGCACCGCGGTCAGCAGAAACCCCGCAACTACCGCGCCAAGATAGCCATAGAGAAATTCATGCGCATGCCACGACACCGGATCAAAGGCGGTCGGCACTGCGGCATAACCCGACAACATCAGAACCCACAGCGCCATGGCAAACGCGGCCCAGACGGCTGCGCCCAGGAAAAACGGACGAAACCCGTAGGTCAGGATCGCGGGTCCCGTCCAGGCCCGCATCTGTTCGGCAGTTGTGGATGCCATCTCTCACACCTTTCCAGACCGTCAAGCAGGCGCAGTCACCGCGATCCGACGATAGCCCGCGCTCTCGTGATCGAAACCATTACTGAACCACGCCACAGGCCAATACCTGACAGGGACGACCCGGATGCGATGCCAGCGTCAATGCTCATCTCCGGCCTTCCCTTTCGGCAAGAACGCCCGCCTCGGTCACGATCATGTCGAGGGGGATGTCATGCGGCTGCGGATAGATCGTGGACATCTGCGCCGCCGCCAGCGCGATACCGATGGCAAACGGACGCGGGTTCAGCACCGCCAGCGTGCGGTCGAAATATCCCCCGCCCCAGCCAAGCCGGTAACACCCGGCGTCCCAGCCCAGACAGGGCGCCAGAACGACATCAGGACTTAGCACCTCGGCCTCGGGTGAGGGCACGGGAATGTTCCAGTCGCCACGGATCATGCGCATCTCGGGCGTCCAGCGGCGAAACACCAGCGGCGCCGCGCGTGTTTCGACCACCGGCAGCGCAATCGTGACACCGGCGCGGTGCAGTCCGGACAACAGCGGGCGCAGATCGGGTTCGCCCTTGATCGGCCAATAGCCGGACAGGATCGTTCCATGTAACTTGGCGCGCGTCGTGAGCATCGCCCCCAGGTGCCGCATGACATCCTCCCCGACCCGCGCCCGCCCGGACTGACCAAGGGCGTCCCTCAGCCCAGCCAGCCGTGTCCGTTCCGCCCGCCGCCATCGCGCCACATCGCGCGCCTGATCCGGATCGACGGCCAGCGGATCGTGATAGGCGGGATCGACCTCATGCGCCAGGCAGGGTGGCGACGCATATGTTCCGCGCTTGCTCATGTCCCGGACCCGAACCGCGGGGCAAGGCCATCGCCGTCCGCCATGACATGCGCCGCGATAGCGTCGATCAGCGCCTCCCTCGCCTGTGGGATGTTGGCTTCGGCAGTGTGCTCCATGGGCCCCTTTTTCCTTGTCGGCGACTCAACCGGGATCGAATGAATAGGTATTTTATTTACCGATTAACCTGTAACATTGCGCATTGCAAATACCAAATCCGGATTGCGACCTTGCGCCTCACCTGCTTCACCGATCACGGGCAGTGCGTACTGACACACAAGGCTGGCATGCCCCGCCTCTCCCGGGACGGCGTTTCCAGCCGGCCTCGGTCGCTTGCCACATGGAATCCTCGTCAGGCGCTATTCGGCACAGACCTGCACGGCAAGACTGTAACCCGCGCCATGCACCGTGCGGATCAGCGACTCGCTCCCGGCACATGGCAGGATCTTTTTGCGCAACCGGGCGACATGAGCGTCGATGGCGCGATCCGTCACGGTGATCGCATTGCCATAGACGGTTTGCATGATCCTATCCCGACTGACCACCGCACCGGCGTTTTCAGCAAGCACCTTCAGCAGGCTGAATTCCATGCCCGTCAGCGCAACCTCACGATCATCAGGCCCCGAAAGCTGCCGCCGCGGCAGATCGAGGACAAAGCCCATGAAGCGTAGCATGCGCACTTCAGGCAAGGCATCATGCGGCGCACCCATCGCCCTCGATCGACGCAGGACCGACCGGATGCGCGCCAGCAACTCGCGCGGCTCGAACGGTTTGGAGACATAATCATCGGCCCCCAACTCCAACCCGATGATCTTGTCAAACACGTCCTCGCGTGCGGTGAGCAGGATGATCGGCAAGCGCGACGAGCGGCGCAATTCGCGCGTCACCTCGAACCCGTCGATATCGGGTAGCCCCACATCAAGCAGCACAAGGTCATAGCCACTATGCTCCATCGCCAGCCCCATCCGCGTAGCCGACCCCACGGCATGCACCTCGAAACCCTGCTTGGTCAGAAAACGCTCAAGAAAACCCGTCATCTGACGGTCGTCATCCACCACAAGTATTCGCTCGGTCATTCGGTGCATCCCCGCACAATCTGTTGCAACAGAAAATCAATGGGGCGATTGTAAAGACCCGGTGAAAGGGCAACCATGACCTCGATCAAACGCACCTACAAAATCGCCACGGCGGCGGCGTTGCTCGTTCTGGTCACGGTCACGACCGGGATTTATCTCGGGGCACAGACGCGGGCGCAGTTCAACGACATCGCCAAAAGCTGGACGGATTACGCCGAAGACCCTGAAAAGAAAGGCGTCTGGATCAGTTCCCTGCGCGGCTATCTGGGCTATGGCGGGATCATCCACAACTTCAAGAACTATGTGATCCGCAAGGATGAGAGCTATCGCACGCGCATGCTCGATCAAATCACCCAGTTCGATGCGGTGATGGCAAGCTATCTGTCCGAGCCGCTACCCGACGTCGAGCGTCGCGCGCTCGAGACGATTCGCGTCACCATCGGGGAATACCGCGCGCGCCTCGGCATCGCCGACCGCGCGGTAGCGGGCAACTGGCCCGCCGAACGCACCGACCGGCTGGTCAGGGTCGATGACACGGAGGCGGTTCTCGCACTGCGCAATCTGGAAATACTCTGGATGGACAGCCGCGCGCGCAGCACTGCACGGATCATCGCTGCCGTCACGCGCGGCGAGATGCTGATCGGCTATGGTTTCCTGGCCATGGTCCTGCTGGCGGCGGCAGCGCTGACCATCGCCGTTCTGATCGGCGTGCTGATCCGGGACATGCGTGCCGCCAATCTGCGGCTCACGCAAGAGCTGGGGGCACGCCGGACACTGGAACGGTCCGAACAGCGCCTCGCGCAGGCGGTCGAGCAAAGCCCGGCCACGATCCTGATTACCGATACGTCCGAGCGCATCCAATATGTCAACCGGCGGTTCGAGGACGTCTCGGGCTGGACCCGCGCGGAAATCATCGGTCGCACGCCAAGACTTCTGCGATCCGGCGAGACATCCGACAATGTTCATGCCGATCTGCGCAAAACACTCGAACGCGGCGAGATCTGGCGCGGTGTGCTGCACAACCGCCGCCGGGATGGGGGCAGCTATTGGGTGGACAGCACCATCCTGCCCCTGCGCGCCGAGGATGGCAGCATTCACAGCTATGTCGGCATCGGCGAGGACATCACCGAGAAACGTCAGGTCCGAGAACAAATGGTCCGCGCGCAAAAGATCGAGGCGGTCGGCCTTCTGGCGGGTGGTATCGCGCATGATTTCAACAATATCCTGACGGCGATCCTCGGCTCGACGCATCTGGCGTCGCTCGATGCGGATCCCGGCAGCGATCTGGCGCAGGAAGTGGAACAGATCGACATCGCCGCGCGGCGCGCGCAGGCGCTGGTGCGCCAGCTTCTGGGCTTTGCCCGCCGCGAACCCGGCACGCCGGTCGCAACCGATCTCTGCATCGTGATGGCAGAGGTCGAACGGCTGCTGCGTGCGGCGATCCCGCCGACCATCCGGATCGAGGGCGTCAAGGACTGTGTGCCGGTCACCGTGCTTGCCGATCCGACCCATCTGCACCAGATCCTGATGAACCTTTGCACCAACGCCGCCGAAGCGATCGGCGATGCCGACGGGCATATCCGCATCACGGCCCGCGCCCTTGCCGACACGCCCGAGGGGCTGTCGACGCGCACCCAAGGCTGGACCGAGCTTACGGTCGAGGATACGGGGATCGGAATGTCCGACGAAACTGCCGCGCGTATCTTCGATGCCTTCTATACGACCAAGCCGCTTGGCAGAGGCACCGGGTTGGGCCTCTGCGTGGTGCAGGGGCTGGTGCAGGACATCGGCGGGCGCGTTACCGTGGAGAGTGCGCCGGGCAATGGCACGCGGTTCCGCATCCTGATGCCGGGGGCGGCTGCGGCCCAGGCCGCGCAATCCGCAGCCAGCCCCGCACCCGAGCGCGGACATGAGAGCCTGCTCATCGTCGACGATCAGACCGAGGTCGCCGCGACGCTCAGGCGCGGCCTCATACGCATGGGCTATCAGGTCGAGGCCTATACATCGGCCCGTATCGCGCTGGATCGTTTCGAGAAAACCCCGGCGCGCCACAGCCTGCTGATCTCGGACGTGATCATGCCCGAGATGAACGGAATCGAGATGGCCCGCGCCATGCGCGCGCTACGACCCGACCTGCCGGTGATCCTCTGCACCGGGTTTACGCCCACGGATGTCATCCTGCCCGGTGGGCCGACCGAGGTGCTGGCCAAGCCGCTCGATCCGCTGGACCTGGCGCGCCATGTGCGCCGCATGCTGGACGCGAGCCGCGCCGCTTGATGCAGCGGTCACATTTCGTCACAATTTTTCACATCGCGTCACAGCGCCCGCAACAACCGTGCGTGCGCGTTTGAATAACTTCCGCCCTGAGCCAGGAACGGAAAACCGACCCTCAAAGCGGTCAGATCGCGCTCTGGCAGGACATCAGGACCGGAGGCCGCATGCCCAGACTTATACCCATATCCGCCGTTGTCATAAGCGCGCTGTCGCTCAGCGTGGTGGCCCCTGCATCCGCAGGCGATGCCGAGGCCGGTGAAAAGGTCTTCAACAAGTGCAAGGCCTGTCATCAGGTTGGGGAGAATGCCAAAAATCGCGCCGGCCCGACGCTCAACGGGATCATTGGCCGACCTGCGGGCACAGCGGAGGGCTTTGCCTATTCCAGCCCCATGACCGACAGCGACCTCGTGTGGGATGAAACGACACTCGCCGCGTTTCTCGCCGATCCGGCTGGCACCCTGCCAGGCAACAAGATGAAGTTTCCGGGCCTTCGCAAGGATGAAGATATCGCCGACGTGATCGCCTTCCTGGCCGGATTCAACCCTGACGGCACGCGCAACTGACCTGCTCGACCGATTTTCCAAGAATGGAGGATTCGATGACACGAACAACCCGACCATCGCGGATCGCAACGCTCGTTGCGGGCATTTCCGCCCTGGCCCTGACCGTCGCCGCGCCCCTCGCCCCGGCACAAGAGGCTGCGCCCCTTGCGCCCCTGCCGGAACCGGGGGAAATCAACCAGGCGCGCGCCGACCTGGGCAGGATGCTGTTCTTCGACAGCCGCCTGTCGGGCGACACGGGTCATTCCTGCGCCTCCTGTCACGATCCGGAAAAAGGCTGGGGCACCGGCGAGCCGATGTCACATGCCTATGGCGATCTGCTCTATTTCCGTAACGCACCCGGCCTTTTCAATGTGGCCAACCGCAACTTCCTGATGTGGGACGGGCGGCTTGACGGGTCCGATCTCGGCACGCTGGTGCGCGATATGCTGACCGAGGCGCATACAATGAACATGGACAGCCGCCTTGCACAGGAGCGGCTGAAACAGGTGCCGGAATATATGGAGATGTTCGAGGCAGCCTATGGGGCCGAACCCTATGGCGGACGCATCTATGGCGCGATTGGCGAATACCTCAAGACGATCCGCACGCAGAACGCACCGTTTGACGCCTATCTGAAAGGCGATGACGCGGCAATCTCCGACGCGGCCAAACGCGGCCTCGCTCTCTTCGAAGGCAAGGCGGGCTGCATCTCCTGCCATTCGGGCGAAATGCTGTCGGACGGCGGACTGCATGCCATCGGCGCGCCCGATCACCCGGCACTCCTGGGGGATGCCCCTGGTCAGGCGGCAGAGCATGCTGGCCACACCGCCGCCGCACCAGATGATGCGACCGCCGCACGCCAGATCACCATGCTGCGCCACTTCGCGACCATGGGCACGCCCAACTACATGAACCTGCGCGAGGATGTGGGGCATTATGTCGTGACCAAGGACGAGGCCGACATCGGCAAATTCGTCACCCCCTCGCTCTGGGATGTGGGCCATACGGCACCCTACATGCATTCGGGCGTGTTTGGGACACTGAGCGATGTCGTGGCCTTCTACAATGCTGGCAACGAGCGGATCGCGCCGCTTGGCCTCAGCCCCGAAGAGGTGGCGGATCTTGTGGCCTTCCTCGACAGTCTGACTGGCGATGCGCCCGATGTTACCCCGCCCGAACTGCCGGATTACGCCCTGCGCGACGTTGGCAAGAACTGAGGAGGTCCGAGACATGACACGTCACTTCACCCGCATTCTGGGCAGCACGGCGCTCTCGGCCTTGCTGAGCCTGCCTGCCTTGGCCGAGAGCGCCCCGACGCTCGCCACCCTGTCACCACCGCCAATTCCTGACGACAATCCGATGACCCCGGAAAAGATCGAGCTGGGCGAAAAACTCTTCTGGGACGGACGATTGTCGGGCAACGGATCGATGCCCTGCTCGGCCTGCCACCTGCCCGATCTCGGCTGGGGTACCGGGGGTGCGATCAGCTTTGGCTATCCCGGCACGCAGCATTGGCGCAACAGCCAGACCATCCTGAACTCCGCCTATTACAACAAGCTGTTCTGGGAAGGCAATTCCAGCTCGCTCGAGGCGCAGGCACCGGCCGCTGCCGGGGGTAGCGTCGCGGGCAACGGCGATAGCTCCATGATGGAAATGCGCCTGCGTTTTGTCCCCGAATATGTCGCGGCGTTCAAGGAGGTTTTCGGCACCGAATGGCCGCATGTAGCGAATGCCTGGGATGCCATCGCCGCATATCAACGCACTATCGTCACAGATGCCACCAAGGTGCCTTTCGACCGTTATCTCGCGGGTGACATGGATGCGATGAGCGACGCGGCCAAGCGGGGCATGGATATCTACAACGGCAAGGCGGGCTGCATTTCCTGCCACAACGGCGCGCTGGCCTCGGATCAGAAATTCTACGACATCGGCGTGCCTGCTGCGGCGGAATTCGAGCAGGATCCGCTCTATCAGATCACGCTCCGATGGGAGTTGTATCAGAAGGGCATGGATGAGGCGACCTATCGCAAGGGCGATGACGATCTGGGCCTCTATCACGTCACCAAGCGGCCCGGCGACAAGGGCAAGTTCCGCACGCCGAGCCTGCGCGAACTGCGCTGGACCGAACCCTACATGCACAACGGCACATTCTGGACGCTGGCCGATGTCGTGGATTTCTACGACGCGGGTGGCGGCGAGGAACAGACCGCCGGGCTGCAGCCTCTGGGCCTGAGCGACGAAGAAAAGGCCGATCTGATCGCCTTTCTCGAAGCGCTGTCTATGGACGAGCCATTGCTCGCCGACCCCCCCGAATTGCCCGAAACCGCAACATGGTCGGAGTTTCTCAAATGACCCAGGCAACCAAACCCAAAGGTGCAGACCATGGCTGCGCTTCTCTCTCACGGCGCAATTTCATGATCCTCGGTGGCACGGCCATCACCGTGCTGGCCACCTATGGCACCGGACCGCAGGCGCAGGAACTGGTTTCGTCCGCCTATACCCGCAAGGTGATCGGCAAGCTGTCGGACCTCGGGCCGGGTACGGCGATCACCTTTACCTATCCCAATGACGACATCGAGAATCTCTTGATGATGCTGAACGAAGAGGCCGGCGGCGGCGTGGGCGAGGCGCGCAACATCGTCGCCTTCAACACGATTTGCCCGCATATGGGCGGCTATATGGGCGAGAGCGAATTTCGCCCCGAGCATTCGGTGCTCGGCCCCTGTCCGCTGCATCTGTCGACCTTCGATCTGACCAAGCATGGCATGATCGTGTCCGGCCACGCGGTCGAGAGTCTGCCGCAGATCGTTCTGGAAATTGACGGCGACGATATCGTCGCAACGGGCGTGATGGGGCTGTTCTACGGCTACAGCCACAATCCGACCGGCGCTTGAGAAAGGATCCAACGAGATGGCAAAGACCGTCGTTCAAAACCGTGAATTCGTGCCTCTTCCGCCGCCAGACGCGGATATTCTGACCACCGCATGCAGCTATTGCATCGTGGCCTGCTCCTACAAGGTCTACCGCTGGCCGGTGGGCAGCGAGGGCGGCACGCAGGCCGATCAGAACGCCTTTGGCGTGGATTTTCCGACCTACGGCGCGCCCTGGATCGCCCGCAGCCAGCACAATATCGGGATGCATGAGGGACGTCCGCATCATTTCGTCATCATCGCCGATGCCGAGGCCGATGCGGTCAACCCGGGCGGCAACTACAGCTTGCGCGGCGGCACGCTGGCACAGAAGATTTACAATCCAGATACCCCCACGAAAGATCGTCTGAAATACCCGATGATCCGCATCGGTGGCATCCTGACCCCGGTCAGCTGGGATCTGGCCACGGATGTGATGGCCGAACTCTCTCAGCACGTGCTCGACACCTATGGCGAGCACGCATGGGGAATGAAGACGTTTTCCTACGAATATTTCGAGAACACCTATGCCATTCGCAAGCTGGTGGACCGCGCCATCGGCACGCCCGTGCATGCCTGGCATGACAAGCCGATGCGCGGCCCGGATGCCACCGGCCTCGACGATGCCGGCATCAACTCCTTTGCCGCCTCTTACGAGGATTGGGGCAAATGCGACGTCGCGTTCCTGTCGGGCGTCGATCCCTACGAGACCAAGACGGTGCTCTTCACCGAGTGGATGATGGGCGGCGACAATCCGGGCAAGCAGATGATCTTCGTCACCCCGCACCGCACGATGGGCGTGGAATACGGGATCAGGAACGGCGGTCTGTGGCTACCGCTCATTCCCGGCACCGACACGGTTCTGCATCTGGCACTGGCCAGGATCATCATCGACAACGGCTGGCAGGACCAGGAATTCATCGACACCTGGGTCAACAACAAGTGGGAAATCGAGAGCGGCTATGGCCGCGGCACGCGCAACACCGGCTGGCAATGGCGCACCACCTGGGGCCGCTGGCAATCGGACTGGCAGGATTTCCAGACATTCATCGCCAATGAACCGGCCGCACAGCTTGACGAGGCCGCGCGCATCACCGGCCTGCCCGCCGAGGACATCCTGCGCTGCGCCGAGATGATCGCGCGCCCCCGCGAGGACGGCAGCCGCCCCAAGACCTCGTTCATGCTGGAAAAGGGCAACTACTGGTCCAACAACTACATGAACACCGCCTCGCTGTCCTCGCTGGGCCTGATCTGCGGCGCGGGCAACCGGCCCGGACAGGTGATCAGCCGCGGCGGCGGGCACCAGCGGGGCGGTATGGGAGCCGGTCCCGGCAAGGGCTGGCTCAGCCCGGAAAAATACCCCGGACGGCGCAAGAAACCGCTCAACGTCGACCGCTGGGTGATCGACGGCAAGGTGCGCTTCATGTGGACCATGGGCATCACATGGTTCCCCGCGATGCTGGCCAGTCAGGAACTGGCAAGCCGCGTTGCAGACCTGACCATGCGCAACCCCAATCAGCCGCGCTCGGTAGAGCGCGACCATCTGGTCGAGGTGTTCAAGGCCCGCGTGGACAGTGGCGGCATGATGCTGGTGGACAGCAACATCTATCCCGTGGAGCCACTCAACACCCAATACGCCGACATCGTGCTGCCCGCCGCCTGCTGGGGCGAGGTGGATTTTACCCGCTGCAACGCCGAACGTCGCCTGCGGCTCTATGCCAGGTTCAACGATGCACCGGGCGAAGCCAAGCCCGACTGGTGGGCGATCGGACAGTTTGCGCAGAAGATGGGCTTCGAGGGCTTTTCCTGGCAGGAGTCGAATGACATCTTCGAAGAGGCCGCCCGGTTCTCGCGCACCGGCGTGCTCAGCTACAACGTGCTGGTGAAACAGGCGCAGAAAGAGGGCAAGAAGGGTCACGAAAAGCTGCGCGAACTGGGTACTACGGGCATCCAGACGCCAATCCGCCTGGTTAACGGCGAAATGGTCGGCACCTCGCGCCTGCACGATCCCGGCAACGACTGGGGCGAGGTCGAGGGCGACACGCTCGATCAGAAATGGCTGCATTCCTTCAGCAGCCATACCGGCAAGGCCAATATCCTCAAGACACCGTGGCAGAATGACAGCTGGACGGATTTTTACGAGGCGATCAGGCCGCGCCCCGAAAAGGGCGAGATCTGGATCACCAATGGCCGCGTCAACGAGGTCTGGCAATCGGGCTTCGACGATCTGCGCAAGCCCTATCTGGCGAAACGCTGGCCGTGGCCGCATATCGTGATCCACCCGGATGACGCGGCCCCGCATGGCATCGAATCCGGCGATCTGGTCGAGGGGTTCAACGATACCGTCTATGTGCAGACCGGCGAACCCATCGGCGTCAAGGAGGATGACCTGAGCTTTACCAAACTGATGGAGCATGGCCATATCAAGACCACCACGGGTCAGTTCGTGGCCGTCGCCATCGTCTCGGACGAAATCCGCCCCGGCGTCGCCAAGGCGGCCTTCAACTATCCCGGTTCGATGGCGAACTCTGTCTGCCATGCGGTGCCCGATCCGGTCACCGGCAACTACCGCTTCAAGCTGGGGCGTGGCGTGCTGCGCAAGGTGGGCGAGAGCGCCTACAAGCATAACTTCCTCGAAATGTCGCTCAAGCCGCGTCCCATAGCCTGAGCGATCACCTGCCGCCGGAGCGCGTCCGGTGGCAGGACCATCACACAAGGATCGACACCATGCAGATCGCCTTTGTCCATGCCACCGCGCGCGGCGCGGTCGACGATACACTGCGGACCGTTACCGACATGCTGCGGGCGCGGGGCCACCGCCTTGCCGGTGTCCTGCCCGTGCCTTGCACCGACCCCGACCGCCATGCCTGCGACATGGACCTCATCGACCTCGCCTCCGGCGCCTGCCTGCCGATTGCACAGCGTCTCGGGCGCGGCTCGACCGGCTGCCGTCTGGACGGCGCGGCGATCGAGATGGCGGCAATGGCGGTGGCCGGCGGACTCGCCACCGCACCCGCCGACCTGCTGATCCTCAACCGCTTCGGCAAACAGGAGGCAACGGGCCACGGCTTTCACCCGGTGATCGTGACCGCCCTGGAACGCGGCATGCCCGTTCTTCTGGGCGTCAACGACCTTAACCGCCCGGCTTTCGAAATCTTCGCCGACGGACTCGCGACGGAACTCCCCGACGCCCCCTTCGCTGTCTGCGACTGGCTTCTGCCGCTCTTGCGGCGGCGCGCGGCCTGAACGTCGGGCGATGACCGCCGCCGGTTACATCATGACATGGTTCATACAGACAGGGTGCGTCTTAAAATGTGGGCGTCTCAGTTGAACTAGCGATAAAGTTGTTTATCGTGCTCCCATTGCTTCGGGCCTGCGTCCGGAGCCAACGACAGGGAGACAATCATGAAAACGACAGCAATTCTGACTGCTGCCCTCCTGGCCAGCACAACGATCGGCGCTTCTGCCGAAACCCTTCGCTGGGCACGGGCGGGGGATTCGCTCACACTCGATCCGCATGCGCAGAACGAGGGGCCAACTCACACGCTGGCGCATCAGATCTACGAACCGCTGATCATCCGCGACACGACCGGCGCCTTCGAAGCGGCGCTGGCAACGGATTGGACACCCAAGGCGGACGATCCGAACGTGTGGGTCTTCAACCTGCGGCAGGGGGTGAAATACCATGACGGCGCGGACTTCACCGCCGAGGATGTGGTGTTCTCGATCAACCGCGCGAAATCCGAACAATCCCGGATGAAGGAACTGCTATCCTCCGTGGTCGAGGTGCGGGCGGTGGACGATCACACCGTGGAATTCGTGACCGACGGGCCAAACCCGATCCTGCCCGCCAACCTGACCAACCTCTTCATGATGGACAGCGGCTGGGCCGAGGCCAATGGCGTGGTCAAGGTGCAGGACGTGGATGGCGGCGAGACGACTTTCGCCACCACCAATGCCAACGGCACCGGCGCGTTCAAGCTGGTCAGCCGCGAGCCCGACGTGAAGACCGTGCTGACGCGCAATGACGACTATTGGGGGATGGATCAGTTCCCCATGGAAGTGTCCGAAATCGTCTACACCCCGATTCAGAACGCCGCAACACGGGTCGCCGCCCTTCTGTCGGGCGAGGTGGATTTCATCCAGGACGTGCCGGTGCAGGATCTGCAACGGGTGACGGACAGCGCGGGCCTCGTGGTCAAGACGGCGCCGCAGAACCGCACCATCTTCTTCGGGATGCATCTCGGCCCCGATGATATCGAAAACGACAATGTCGAGGGAAAGAATCCGCTCTCGGATGTACGCGTGCGCGAGGCGATGAACCTTGCGATCAACCGAGACGCCATCCGACAGGTCGTGATGCGTGGTCAGAGCCAGCCCGCTGGCATGATCGCGCCGCCCTTTGTCAATGGCTGGACCGAAGCGATGGATCAGGTCGAAACCAATACCGAAAAGGCCAAGGCCCTGATGGAAGAGGCGGGCTATGCCGACGGTTTCTCGATCCAGCTCGATTGCCCGAACGACCGCTATATCAACGACGAGGCGATCTGTCAGGCTGCGGTTGGCATGTTCGGCCAGATCGGCATCACGGTCAATCTGGATGCCAAACCCAAGGCACAGCACTTTCCACTGATTTCCTCGGGCGGCACCGATTTCTACATGCTGGGCTGGGGTGTTCCGACCTATGACAGCGAGTATATCTTCAACTTTCTCGTGCATACGCGCGGCGAAGAGCGCGGCAGCTGGAACGGCACCGGCTACAGCAATCCCGAACTTGACGCCAAGATCGTGAGCCTCTCGTCGGAAACCGATCTGGACGAGCGCAACGCCACCATCGCCGAAATCTGGCAGGTGGTGCAGGACGAGGTACTCTATCTGCCCATTCACCACCAGGTGCTGAACTGGGGGATGAAACAGAACGTGGGCATCGAAGTCAGCCCCGAAGACGATCCGAAGATGAAATACTTCACCATGAAGTAAACATCACGGGGCGGCGGCCCAGACTCGCCGCCCCAGGTTTCTGACCCGGAACGGATCGCCCCATGCTGGCCTATATCATTAGACGTGTCGGACAGTCGGTCCTGGTGCTGCTGGTCGTCGGACTCGTGGCGTTCGCCATGTTCCGCTTTGTCGGCGATCCGATCGACGCGATGCTCGGACAGGAACGCACACAGGCGGATATCGAGCGGCTGCGCGTGGTGCTTGGCCTCGACCGGCCCTTCGTGGTGCAATACTGGCGCTTTCTCGAACAGGCGGCACAGGGCAATTTCGGGCTCAGCTACCGTCAGGGCCGCCCGGTCTCCGATATCCTTATGGAACGCCTGCCCGCCACACTGGAACTGGCCTTCGTCTCGGGACTGATGGCGCTGATCGGCGGTATCGTTCTGGGCATATTCACCGCGATCCGAAGACGTGGCATCTCCGCCAACGTTATCATGACAGCCTCGCTCATCGGAGTCTCGCTGCCTACCTTCCTGATCGGCATCATGCTGATCTATCTGTTTTCCGTCGAACTCGGCTGGCTGCCCAGCTTCGGGCGGGGCGAGGTGACACGAGTCGGCGGCTGGACAACCGGCTTTCTTACCGAAAGCGGCCTCAAGGCCCTGATCCTGCCCTCCATCACCCTGGGGCTCTACCAGATGACGCTGATCATGCGGCTGGTGCGTACCGAGATGCTCGAAGTGCTGCGCATGGACTATATCCGCTTCGCCCGCGCACGCGGCGTCCGCGAGAAATCCATCAACTTCCGCCACGCACTCAAGAACACGCTGGTGCCGGTCATCACCATCACCGGCCTGCAACTGGGTTCGATCATCGCCTTTGCGATCATCACCGAAACGGTGTTCCAGTGGCCCGGCGTGGGGCTGCTCTTCATCAACGCGGTCCAGTTTGTCGATATCCCGGTGATGGCGGCCTATCTCATGCTGATCTCGGTAATGTTCGTCGGCATCAACCTTATCGTCGACATGCTCTATTTCGCGATTGATCCGCGGCTGCGCGCCGACCGAACCACCGGGGGACACTGACATGGCCGAACTGAGCACCGAGGCCTCCCCGTCGCGCCTGCGCCAGGCCTGGAACAGCGATTTCATCTGGTCTTTCCGCCATTCGCCGGTGGCGGTCGTGTCCTTCTTCATCGTGCTGCTGATGATGCTGGGCGCGCTCTTCGCACCCCTGATCGCGCCGCACAACCCGTTCAACCCCGCAACGCTGAACCTGATGAACGGCTTTACCCCACCCGGACAGGCCAATCAGTTCACCGGCGAGTCCTTCCTGCTCGGCACCGACGATCAGGGGCGCGACGTGTTCTCGACCATCCTCTATGGAATGCGCATCTCGCTCTTCGTCGGGCTGTCGGCGGTCCTGTTGGCGATGGTTCTGGGGGTGACGCTGGGACTGATGGCGGGCTATGTCGGCGGCTGGACCGAAACGATCATCATGCGCATCGCCGATGTGCAACTGACCTTTCCCGCGATCCTCGTTGCCATGCTGATCTTTGGCATCGCCAAGGGCATCACCCCGCCCGAGTACCGCAATGAAATGGCGATCTGGGTGCTGATCCTTGCCATCGGCCTTTCGGACTGGGTGCAATTCGCCCGCGTGGTGCGCGGCGCGACACTGGTCGAGAAGAACAAGGAATACGTGCAGGCAGCGCGCCTCATCGGGCGTAAACGCTATACCATCATGCTGCGCCACATCCTGCCCAACGTGCTGAACCCGGTGCTGGTGATCGCAACCATCAGCCTTGCGCTCGCCATCATCGCCGAGGCGACGCTCAGCTTTCTGGGCGTCGGCGCGCCCCCCACGAAACCCTCGCTCGGTACGCTTATCCGCATCGGCCAGGAATTCATGTTCTCGGGCGAATGGTGGATTCTCTTCTTTCCCGCCATGACCCTGCTGGCGCTGGCCCTGTCTATCAACCTGCTGGGCGACTGGCTGCGCGACGCGCTGAACCCGAGGCTCAGATGACTGAATCACCCGTCCTCTCCGTTCGCGATCTCGTCGTGGAAATTCCCACCCGCCACGGCATCCTGCGGCCCGTGGACGGTGTCAGCTACGATATCCATGCCGGCGAAATCCTCGGCGTGGTGGGCGAATCCGGTGCTGGCAAATCCATGACCGGCAACGCGGTAATCGGCCTGCTCGATCCGCCCGCGCGCATTGCCTCGGGCGCGGTGCTGCTCTCGGGTCAACCGATTCACGCCCTCAATGGCGAAACGCTGCGCCGCCTGCGCGGCAAGCGGATGGGCATGATCTTTCAGGATCCCCTGACCTCTCTCAACCCGCTCCTGACCATCGGCGATCAGCTGGCCGAAACAATTCTCGAACATCTCGACGTGGCACCGTCCGAGGCCCGCCGACGCGCCATAGCCGCCCTCGAAGAGGTGGGCATCCCCGCCGCCGCACAGCGCATCGGCAGCTATCCGCACGAATTCTCCGGCGGCATGCGGCAGCGCGTGGTGATCGCCCTCGCCCTCTGCGCCGAGCCCGATCTCATCATCGCCGACGAACCGACGACAGCGCTCGACGTTTCGGTGCAGGCACAGATCATCGCGCTGCTGAAACGGCTCTGCCGGGATCGTGGCGTGGCCGTGATGCTGGTCACACATGACATGGGCGTGATCGCCGAGGCAGCGGATCGTGTGGCGGTGATGTATGCCGGGCGGCTGGCCGAGCTTGGCCCCGTGCGCGAGGTGATCACGCAGGCCCGCCACCCCTATACAGCGGGCCTTATGGCCTCCACCCCGCTCGCCAGCCAGGGCCGAATGCGCCTGCGCCAGATCCCCGGTGCCATGCCCGGCCTCGATGCCCTGCCCGCCGGTTGCGCCTTTTCCCCGCGCTGCGAATATGCGCAGGACCGTTGCAGGCAGGATCCGGGGCCCACCCTTTCGGCATGCGGCGGGCGCGCCGCCTGCTGGTTCCCTCTGGTCACGGACACCAAACAGGAGGTCAGGGCATGAGCGCGATCATCAAGGTCGATCGTCTGACGCGCATCTTCGACGTCTCCAAACCCTGGCTCAACCGCGTGATCGAACGCCTGCCCAGGGCGCTGCTGACCGCTGTGTCAGAGGTCAGCTTCGAGGTCGAGGAAAACTCGGTCTATGCTCTAGTCGGTGAAAGCGGCTCCGGCAAATCCACCATCGGCAAGATCATCGTCGGACTAGTGTCGCCCTCCGGCGGCAAGGTCGAGATCGAGGGGGTCGACCTTGCCAGCGAGAAGGATCCCGGCAGAATCGACAGCGTGCGCGCCGACATCCAGATGATCTTTCAGGATCCCTACGCCTCGCTCAATCCGCGCTGGCGCGTGCGCAACATCATCGCCGAACCGGTGGCGGCGCGCGGCGGCAATACCGAGGGTCTGGCCGAGCGCCTTCTGGAACAGGTCGGTCTGTCAGCCGCCGACGCGGGCAAATATCCGCATGAATTCTCGGGGGGTCAGCGACAACGCATCTGCATCGCCCGGGCCCTGTCGTCGGAGCCAAAGATCATCGTCTGCGACGAGCCCACATCGGCCCTCGACGTGTCGGTGCAGAGCCAGGTTCTCAACCTCATGTCCGATCTGCGCGAGGAATTCGGCTTAACCTATCTTTTCATCAGCCACGACCTGACAGTGGTGCGCCATATGGCCGACAAGGTCGGGGTGCTCTACCTTGGCCGCCTGGTCGAAGAAGCCCCGCGCGACGCGCTCTTCGGCGATCCCAAACACCCCTATACAAGGATGTTGTTCGATGCGGCGCCGCGTATGGATGCCTTCGGGCGTGATATAGAGCCGCCCAGGGGCGAAATCCCCGACGCGATCAACCCTCCCTCAGGCTGCGCCTTTCATCCGCGCTGCCCGCTGGCGGTGGCGCGGTGCAGCCGCGAGCGCCCGGAAATGCGGCAACTCGGCCAGACGCGCGTCGCCTGCCACCTGGCAGAGTGACGCACCGAGAGCCACCCCTACCCGCGCAACACCAGCGGCAGACCAAGACTCACCACCGGGAACAGGATCAGCAGCGTGACGCGGAACAGTTCCGAGAAAAAGAACGGCGCCACCCCGCGAAAGGTGGTCATCATCGGCACATCGCGCGCCAACGCCGATATGACAAACACGTTCATCCCCACCGGCGGCGTGATCAGCCCCAGTTCCACCACCACCAGCGCCAGTATCCCGAACCATATCTTGAGATCCTCGGTGGACATGCCAAATCCCGCCCCCGCCGCCATCTGGTAATCGCCGCCATTCATCGCCACCATCACCGGCCAGAAGAACGGCAGCACCAGCAGGATCATCGACAGCGAATCCATCAGACAGCCCAACAGGATGAGCGTCACCAGAAGCAGGATCAGCACCGTCATCGGCGCAAGGCCGGAGTTGACGGCAAGTTCGGCGGCGACCTGCGGCACACCGGCCCGCGACATGAATATCTTGAGCAGTTCCGCCCCCAGCAGGATCAGATAGATCATGCCGCTCGTGCCAGCCGTCTCCAGCATCGCATCGCGGATATCCGCGCGGCTCAGTTGCCCGGTGACGACCCCATAGGCGAAAACCGCGAAAACCCCGATCGCGGCAGCGGGCGTGGGGTTGTAGAATCCCGCGTAGATGCCCCCGATCACGATGCCAAAGACCACGACGACCGGGATCACGCCACGCGTGGCGGCCCAGAATTCGGCCCGGTTGGCAGCCCCCTGCGCCGGGCCTGACCCCGGCACCAGCCGCACATAGACCGCGATGGTCAGCATGAACAACGCCACCGCCAGCAGGCCGGGAATGAGGGCTGCCATGAACATGGTGACCACATTGGCCTCGACGATGATCGCATAGATCACCAGCACCACCGAGGGCGGGATCAGAATCCCCAGAACCCCGCCCGCCGCCACCGACCCGGTGGCCAGCGCCGGCGCGTAGTTGTAGCGTTTCAACTCGGGCAGCGCGACCTTGCCCATGGTCGACGCGGTGGCCAACGACGAGCCGCTCACCGCGCCAAACCCGGCGCAGGCCGCGATCGCCGCCATCGCCGTGCCGCCCCGAAACCGCCCGACCCAGGCATTCGCGGCGCGGAACAGATCGCGCGACAGGCCCGTCTTGGTGGCCAGCGCCCCCATCAGGATGAACATTGGCACCACCGACAGGTCATAGATCGAGAATTGCCCGTATCCCAGCGTCTTGAGTTGCGACATCAGGATCGCCGGCCCGTTGATCAGCGTGGTGCCGATGCCGCCCACAAGGATCATCGCATAGGCAATCGGCATCCGAATGGCGATCAGCGCGATCAGCAGAACCAATCCCGCCAGCCCCAGCGTCATCGGCTCCATCAGGTTCGCCCCCGGATATCTTCGATCAGGGTGATCGCCGCCGCCAGCACCAGCAGCGCCAGCGAGATCACGATCGGCACATAGGCCCACCAGATCGGCAGTTGCAGGATGGTGCTGGCCAGCTGATACGCCCTCTGATCCAGCAGCCCCAGCCACATCCGCCACATGAGCAGCGCCGCCACCGCGAACGCCACGACCGAGGCCAGCATGTCCAGCCGCCGACGACCGCGCCCGGACAGGCCCATGGTAAAGATGTCAGCGGTCACATTATGCCGGTAAAGCTGGCAATAGGGCAGGAACATGAACACGGCCGCCGCCACCAGCATCTGCGTCAGATCGAAATCGCCGGTAAAGGGCAGGCCGATCAGCCCGCCCAGAACGGTCCAGACATTGACCAGTACCAGCACCGACAGCAGCCCGCCGCCCAGAAGCGCCCACCACAGGATGAGACCTCTCAGAAAACCCATCAGCTGCGTCCTTCCGGCCCGTTACCAGGCCTATTGCGCGTGTCTGGCGATGGCCGCCCGCGCGGCCTCGACCAGCCCCGCCCCGTCGATGCCCTTGGCGCTGACCTCCTCGATCCAGCGATCCACGACACCCGTCGTGGCCTCCAGCATCACGGCGGTCTCGGCCTCGGTCAGCACCACATGGGTGTTGCCCGCCTCGACCGCCATGTTGATGCCGAACTCATCCGTGCCGCGCCACAATTCGCCCACCTCGCGCAGCCAATCCTCGTTCGACGCCTCGCGGAACGCCGCCTGCACGGTCTCGGGCAGGCTGTCCCATGTGGCCTTGGTCATCGACACCTGAAACACCGACGTGCCCATCCGCTCCTTGGCGGCACCCTCGATCTGAAAATCGGTCTGCTCCTGCAGCCGCAGCGGCGGAATGATCTCCCACGGGATCAGTGCGCCGTCGATCACACCCTTGGCCAGCGCCTGCGGCAGGTCCGGCACCGGCATGGCCACCGGCGTGGCCCCCAGCGCCTCGATCACCCAGGCCCCGGTGCGTGACGGGGTGCGCAGCCTCAGCCCGGCCAGATCGGCGGGCGCGCGCACCTCCTTGTCCACCATCTGGAATCCGTTGCCTGCATGCACATGCAGGAACATCACCTCAAGCCCTTCATACTCCTGCGCCAGTTCGGCTTCGAACATCTCGCGCATCGCAAGGTTGGTGGCAACCGGATCATTGACATAGACGTTTGCCAGCTCGAAAACCTCGCTGCGCGGGAACAGGCCCGAGGTATAACCGTTCAGCGTCCAGACCAGATCGACCACCCCGTCGCGCGCCTGCTGCACCAATTCGGGCGGGCGCCCGCCCAGCGTCATCGCCGGATAGACCTCGATATCCACCGCCCCGCCGGACAACTCCTCAACCCGCTCGGCCCAGGGCACCAGCATCTTGCTGTGCGCCGGAGCGCGCTCGCTCAGGAAATGGTGCAGCTTGAGCTTGTAATCCTGCGCCCCCGCTGGCAGGGCCAGAACGATCCCCAGCGCCGCGGTACTCATGATGTTCAACAGTTTCATGTCTTCCTCCCTGACATTTTGATGATTGGCCCCGTTCAGTAAGTCAGCCCGACATAGTTCTCCGCAAAACTCTTCTGCGCGGCCTCCGAATGGGCCAGATACTCGAACTCGGCCTGTTGCATCCGCCGCTCGAACGCCCCAAGCCCCGGAAAATCATGCAGCATCGAGGTCAGCGACCACGAAAACCGCTCGGCCTTCCAGACCCGCGCCAGCGCCGTGCCGGAATAGCCGTCAATGCCCGCAGACCTGCCGTGATTGAACCACAGGTCAAGCGCCCTGTGCAGATAATGCACATCGCCCACCGCCAGATTGAGCCCCTTGGCCCCGGTCGGCGGCACGATATGCGCCGCATCGCCCGCCAGGAACAGCGCGCCATGACGCATCGGCTCGCAGACGAACGACCGCAGCGGCGCGATCGACATCTCCAGCACCTCGCCCTCGGTGACCAGCCGGGCCGCCACATCACCAGGGATCCGCTTGCAAAGCTCGTCCCAGAACCGCGTGGTCGGCCAATCCTCCAGCCGGTCAACCAGGGGTACCTGCACATAATAGCGGCTCAGGCTTGCCGAGCGCATCGAACACAGCGCGAAACCCCGCTGATGCGCGGCATAGATCAGCTCGGGTGCCGCAGGCGGGGTGCGCGACAACAGGCCCAGCCAGCCGAACGGATATTCGCGAACATACTCCTGCCGTACCGCATCCGGAATCGCCCGGCGCGCCGGTCCGTGGAACCCGTCACAACCCGCGACAAACCGCGCCTCCAGACGGTGCTCTACACCGTCCCTGGCATAAACCACCACCGGTGCATCGCTCTGCCCCTCCTCGATGCGCAGCACCTCGGCCCCGTGGATCACCTGACCGCCGCGCGCGTCGCGGGCGGCATAGAGATCGCGCGTCACCTCGGTCTGACCATAGACCGTGACCGACCGACCGGTCAGCCCCGCCAGATCAATCCGCACCCGCGCGTCGTGCCAACTCAGCTCGACGCCCTCATGCCTCTGCCCTTCGGCATGCAACCTCTCTGCCACGCCCGCCTCTTCCAGAACGCCGACTGCCCCCGCCTCCAGCACCCCGGCCCTGATCCGGCCCAGCACGTAATCGCGGCTCTGCCGTTCCAGCACCACGCTGTCGATGCCGCTCAGATCCAGCAACTGCGACAACAGCAGACCCGCCGGACCGCCGCCGATGATCGCCACCTGCGTTCTCATCTCCGTCGCTCCTGCATGCACGGTCCGCGCATCCCGGTCACGCCTCAGCGTCCATTTCCGCGAACACCGCCCTGGCGATCTTGAGCGCATGATTGGCGCGCGGCACACCGGCATAGATCGCCACATGCTGCAACGCTTCCGCCACGTCGGTCCGGCTTGCGCCGGTGCGGGCGGTGGCGCGGATATGCATCGGCAGTTCGTCGAAATTCCCCAGCGCGGCCAACAGCGCGATGGTCAGCATTGAACGCTCGCGATCCGCGATCGCATCCGACGACCAGACCCGCCCCCAGGCCGCCTCGGTGATCAGCGTCTGAAACGCCCGGTCCAGCGCGTCGGTCTCGCGGGCCGCCCGGTCCACATGCTCATCCCCCAGAATCCGTCTCCGGGTCTGCATGCCCCGGTCATGGATGTCCGTCATCCTCGCCTCCGAAATCAAACTGTGCAGCGGTGGCAAATACCCCAGCTCCCTGTCCCATTTCTTCTATCGTGTTACGCATGCAAGTCCCCACGCCTTAGTCTGGCATAACTCCATCATCTCTAATAATAGAAATCGTGACATAACTCATAACCAATTGGCTATATAAAGCCACATCATCTTGCGCCATATCGACCCTTTCCTTTGATCTGCGTAGCAGCGCAGGGCGACGGTCATTGGTCGAGCGTTTCATTGACCACGCCGCCGTGGTCGCGCATCCGCACCACCCGGCGCAGGTGTTCGATGAAACTGGTCCGCTCGATGCTGATCGTCGCCGCCTCGGGCAGGCTGATACCGACCGGCCCCGCCAGCAGCGCCGAGCCAAGCGTCAGCGACGCCAATGTGCCGCGCGCCAGTTCCTCGGCCACCACCCCGCGCGAGATGAACCACAGCATGTCTGAATGCTGCACCACACGTCGACCAAAGGGCAGCGAAACCGTCTCGAACGCGCCTCGCCGTCCGACAAGGCCAAGGCTCGACAGATAACGCTCGACCGTGAGCGCGATGACCGCGCCCCTTGGCGGCAGGATCAGGTCATAGGTGTCGATCTCCGCCGTCGGGTCGGGCACGGACAACAGCGGATGACCGGGCCGGACAACCAGCACCACATCCTCGGAATAAAGCTGTTCAAAGCTCAGACCAGCCAGATCGGTGGCCTCGGGCATCCGCCCCACGACCAGATCAAGACGCCCCTCGCGCAACTGATTGTAAAGCAGCCAGTTCGGCCCCGAGAGCACATGCAGCTGCGCCGCCGGATTGTCCTGCCGAAAACCAAGAGCGGCCAGCGGCACCAGATCGGTGGCGGCGGTCGGCAGCGCGCCCACGGAAATCCGCGCCGCAGCGCGTGCACTGCCCTGCACCCGGTCGCGGGCGCGCATCAACTCCAGCAACGAGGCCGAGGCGTGATTCTGAAAGATTCGCCCATGTGCATTCAGCCGCAGCCCGCGCCCCACCCGGTCAAACAGCCGCGCGCCCAGCATATCCTCCAACTCCTTGAGCGCACGCGATACCGCGGGCTGCGTGATGTTCAGCCGCTCGGCAGCCGCCGAAACGCTCTCGGCGCGCGCAATCTCCAGAAAGCAGCGCAGATGCCGCAGACGTATGCCGGTTTCCCAATTCATAATCTTAATGTAATTAAAATATCAAAAATAGAAATTTAAATAATCTATTTCTTATGTTTTTATTCACGCAGAGGACATCGCCATCGCCTTCATGCTATGCGCGAGACTGGGAGGACCACCATGACCGATACCGCCCTGCCACCGGGCCCCTTCTATCAGCGTGACCGCAGGCTGCAGCCACCGGCGCTGACGCCCGCCTACAAGACCTCGGTCGCGCGCTCTCCGCGCCTGCCGATGATCTCGCTGGAAAACACGATCTCCGAGATCACCGGCCCGCGTTTCGGCCATGCCGATCTGGGCCCGCTCGACAATGACCTCCTTCGCAACTATGCGCAGGATGGCGACCCCATCGGCGAACGCATCATCGTGCATGGCCGGGTTCTGGACGAAAACGCCCGCCCGGTGCCGCACACGCTGGTCGAAATCTGGCAGGCCAACGCCGGTGGCCGCTACCGCCACAAGAAGGACAGCTATCTTGCCCCCATCGACCCCAATTTCGGCGGCTGCGGGCGGTGTCTGACGGATGCGGACGGCTATTACTTCTTCCGCACGGTCAAGCCCGGCGCATACCCGTGGCGCAACTGGGTCAACAACTGGCGGCCCGCGCATATTCACGTCTCGGTCTTTGGCTCGGGCTTTGCCCAGCGGCTGATCACGCAGATGTATTTCGAAGGCGATCCGCTGATCGCCAGATGCCCCATCGTGCAGACCGTACCCGACGCGGACGCCATCGACCGGCTGATCGCCCCACTGGACATGAACGCGGCGATACCGCTCGACAGCCTTGCCTACAAGTTCGACATCGTGCTGCGCGGTCGCCGTTCGACCATGTTCGACAACCGCCCGGAAGGGAACTAGCCATGCCGCAACCGCTTGACTATCTCCGCGAAACCGCCTCGCAGACCGCCGGTCCCTACGTCCATATCGGCCTCGCCCCCGGTGCCGCCGGGTTCGAGATTTTCCACAACCGCATCGGCGGGGACATCGCCGGGCCCGAGGCGCAGGGCGAACGCATCCGCGTCGCCGGCTGTGTGTTCGACGGCACCGGCGCACCGCTCAAGGATGTTCTGATCGAGGTCTGGCAGGCCAATGCCGCAGGCATCTATCCGCATCCCGAAGACCCTCGCGCAAATGAGGTCGAGAAGGGCTTTCGCGGCTGGGGACGGGTAATTTCAGATTTCGAAACAGGCGAATTCACCTTTGAAACGGTCAAGCCAGGCGCGATCCCGGGGCCGAAGGAAACTATGCAGGCCCCGCATCTCAATCTCTGGATCGTGGCGCGCGGCATCAACATCGGCCTGCAGACGCGCGCCTACTTCGAGGACGAGACCGAGGCCAACGCTGCCGATCCGGTCCTGAGCCTGATCGAACAGGCGCAGCGCCGCGATACCCTGCTGGCGCGCAAGACCGCGGGCGGGTATCGTTTCGACATTCATCTTCAGGGCGACAAGGAAACGGTATTCTTCGATGTCTGATCATACTGGCAAACCCTGCATTCTCTGCGTGGCGATCACCGGATCGCTGCCGACCAAGGCCAATAATCCGGCGGTGCCGATCACCATCGCCGAGCAGGTCGACTCCACCCACGAGGCGTTCGAGGCCGGGGCCTCCATCGCGCATTGCCATGTGCGGCTCGAGGACGGCACGCCCACCTCCGACCCCGAACGCTTTGCACGGCTCAAGGAGGGGCTGGAAAAACACTGCCCCGGCATGATCCTGCAGTTCTCGACCGGCGGGCGATCCGGCGCGGGGCAGGCGCGCGGCGGGATGCTGCCGCTGCGCCCCGACATGGCCTCGCTCTCGGTGGGCTCCAACAACTTCCCTACCCGCGTCTACGAGAACCCGCCCGATCTGGTGGCCTGGCTGGCCTCCGAGATGCGCAAATACGAGGTCACGCCGGAAATCGAGGCCTTCGACCTCAGCCATATCCTGCGCGCCGTCGACATGCACAACAAGGGCGAGCTCTACGGCAAGCTCTACGTGCAATTCGTGATGGGCGTGAAAAACGCCATGCCCGCCGACCGCGCTGTGTTTGATTTCTACGTTCAGATCATGCGCGATCGCGCGCCTGACGCCAACTGGTGCGCCGCCGGGATCGGACCCAACCAGATTGTCGTCAACGAATGGGCCATCGCGGCGGGCGGACATACCCGCACCGGGCTTGAGGATAACGTGCGTCTCGACCGTGACCGGCTGGCCCCCTCCAACGCCGCGCTGGTGCGCCGCGCGGTCGAACTGTGCGAGAAATACGCGCGCCCGGTGGCCACGGCAGCACAGGCGCGCGCGATCCTCGGGCTGCGCGCCGCAGCGGCCTGAACCGGGAACAGGAGACCGCGCCATGCCTTTTCTCAGACCGCGCGACGCGGTGCTCCATTACGCCTGCCGCCCCGGCGATCCGGCGCGCCGCGCCATCGTCCTTGCCAATTCGCTCGGCACCGATCTGCGCATCTGGGACGGCGTGATCGCCCGCCTGCCCGCAGACATCCCCGTGCTGACGCATGACAAGCGCGGGCACGGGCTGTCGGATGTGACACCTGTGGACATGGCCACCCATATCCGCGACTGCGCCGATCTGATGGATCACCTCGGCCTGCGCGATGCGCTGATCTGCGGCGTCTCGGTGGGCGGGCTGATCGCACAGGGGCTGGCCGCCACCCGCCCCGATCTGGTGGCGGGGCTGGTGCTCAGCAACACTGCCCAGCGCATCGGCGACGCCGACGGCTGGAACGCCCGCATCGCACGCGTTCAGGCCGAGGGGCTGGAGGGCATGGCCGACGAGATCATGGAACGCTGGTTCTCACCCGGCTTTCGCGCAGCCCATCCCGCCGACTGGGCGGGCTACCGCAACATGCTGCTGCGCACCCCCGCACCGGGCTATATCGCCACCTGCGCCGCGATCCGCGATACCGATTTCACCGCGACGACCCGCGCCCTGCGCCTGCCGGTCACCTGCATCGCCGGCAGCGCCGATCAGGCCACCCCGCCCGCGCTGGTGCAAGGCATGGCAGAGCTGATCGAGGGCGCAACCCTGCACTGCCTGACCGATGTCGGCCACCTGCCCTGCATAGAGGTGCCCGCCACGCTGGCCGATCTGCTGCTTGACCTCTACGGACGCCTGCCATGATCTCGGTATTCGACGGCGGCTGGATGCAGAGCCTCTTCGCCGACGCCGAGGCGGGCGCGCTCTGGTCAGCGGAGACGCAGATGGGGCAATATCTGGCATTCGAGGCCGCCTGGTCCCGTGCCCTGGGGCGGGTCGGACTGGCCGCGCCGGACAGCGCGGAACGCGCCGCGAAAGTCATCGAACGCTTTGCCCCTGACATGGCTCGCCTGCATGCCGATACCGCTCGCGATGGGCTGCCCGTTCCCGGCCTCGTGCGGCAACTCAGGGAAGCGGCAGCAGAGGATGCGGACGCGGTGCATCGCGGTGCCACCTCGCAGGATGTGATGGACACCGGCCTGTCGCTGACCCTCAGGGCGCTCGATGATCTCCTGCTGACCCGCCTTGCCCGGTTGCAGAGCGCGCTCAGCACCCTGGTCGCCCGGTTCGGCGACAACACGATGATGGGCCGCACCCGGATGCAGGCGGCGCTGCCCATCCCTGCAGGTCACCGCGTTGCCGCATGGGCGGCGCCGCTCGACGATCACGCCGCGCGCCTCACCCGCCTGCGGCCCATGGCGGAGCGACTCCAGCTTGGCGGCGCGGTTGGCACCCGCGACGGTCTCGACGGCAAGGGCGCTGCGATGGCCGCGATCATGGCCGATGCGCTTGGCCTCCATAACCCGGCACAGCCCTGGCACACGGACCGCAGCGGGCTAACGGATTATGGTAACTGCCTGTCGCTGATCACCGGCAGCCTAGGCAAGATGGGACAGGATATCTGCCTGATGGCCCAGCAAGGCGTGAACGAGATCGCGCTCGCCCAGGGCGGCGGATCCTCCGCGATGCCGCACAAGTCCAACCCGATCCTCGCCGAACTGCTGGTCACGCTGGCGCGGTTCAACGCCACGCAGGTTGCGGGGTTGCATCAGACAATGGTGCACGAACAGGAACGCTCGGGCGCCGCATGGGCGCTGGAATGGATGATCCTGCCACAGATGACAATGACCTGCGCGCGCGCCCTCTCTGCCGCCACGACGCTCTGCGAGCGTATCGACCGGATCGGAGCACCCGTTACCTGACGCTACCGGTCGTCGCCCTCAGCGACGAGCCGCGACAGATCCTCCGCCGCCTTGCGCATCGCGGCAAGAAAGCCAAGCGCTTTTTCGACATCGAACCGCTGCGTCGGCGCATGAAACGCAAGCGTGGCCATCAACCTCCGGTTGGCGTCGAGGATCGGCACCGCCAGCGCTATCATGTCTGCCATGAATTCCTCGCGGTCCAGCGCATAGCCCTGGCGACGGATCTCGCGGATTTCCTCGAGCAGCGCGTCACGGTCGGTCAGCGTATTGGGCGTGCGCACCACAAGTTCGGCGGCCGAGAGATATTTCAAAAGATGCGCGCGCGCCAGAGAACTGAGATACATCTTGCCGCTGGCCGTGCAATAGAACGGCACGCGCGTGCCGATCGGCAACTGGATACGCAGCGGCCATTGGGTCTCCACCCGTTCAAGATAGATCATGGCATCCCGGTCCGGCAGCGCGATGTTGCAGGTCTCGCCAATCTCGCGGCTGACACGTTGCAGGATCGCCTGTCGGGCGGTCCTGATCCGCAGCGACGACAGGATGCCACCCGCCAGAGTGCGCAGGCGCGGTCCGGGTGAATAGGTCCGCCCGTCCATGTCGCGCTGCAGGAACCCCTCTTCTTCCAGCGTGGCGAAGAGACGGTGGATGGTCGGCTTGGGCAGGCCAAGCTCTGCATTCACATCCGTCGGCGTCACCGGGACACCTACCCTTGCGATATGTTCAATCACCATGAGCAAACGCAGGTTGGTTGGTATCGTTGCCGAGCCGTCGCCGTCCATCCGTAATTCATTCCTAGCGTTGCGGCAGCAGCGCCGTCGACAGGCCGGGAACCAGCGCGACGATCACCCAGACCGCGATCAGAGCCACAAGATAGGGGACCGTGTAGCGCAAAAGCCGGAAATAGGGAACGCCCGTCACACCCGAGGCCACATAGAGGTTCAGCCCATAGGGCGGCGTGATGAATCCGATCGAGGCCCCGACAAGAAAGATCACCGCGAACTGCACCGGCTCTATCCCAACCGAATGCGCGATCGGCGCCAGGATCGGCGCAAGGATGATCGTCACCGGCAGGCTTTCCAGAACCATGCCGCAGACAAAGACAATCGCCATCGAGGTGAACAGAACCGCGTGATAGCCGCCCATCGAGGTCACGAAACCACCGATCACCTCCTGTGCGCCAAGCGCGGACAGCATCTGCTGCATCACGACAGAGACAGCGATAAGCGGTGCCAGAATGCCCGTGATCTGCGCCGAACGCATGGTGATCGACGGCAGTTCCAGCGGACTGAACCCTTCGACCACCAGCATTTCCGAGATCCGCTTTTCCGACACGTCGCGCCCCTTGGCCCCGCCCATCAACCGATGGAGCGGCAGGCTGAGAAAGCCCACGATCACGCAAAATCCCACCGTGACGCCCGCCGCCTCGGTCGGTGAAAACTTGCCCGTGTAGATACCCCACAGCACGAGACCGATGGCGAAAAATCCCAGCCACGCCCCGATCGCGGTCTTGATCACCCGCAACGGGCTCAGCGCGATGAGAAAACCCCAGCCGTTGCGCCAGCAGATCAGAAAGCAGGCGATCATCATTGCGCCCACCATCATCATGCCCGGAATGATCCCGGCCACGAACAGATCCGAGATCGGCAGATTCAGCAGGAACCCGTAGACGATAAAGATGATCGACGGCGGGATGATGATCCCCACCGTGCCGCCCGCCGCGGCGGTGGCCGCCGAGAATCGCTCGTCATAGCCGCCCTTGACCATCTCGGGATGCAACATCGAGCCGATGGTCGCCGTGGTGGCCGAGTTTGAGCCGGAAATCGCTGCAAACAGCCCGCACGCCCCGAGCGAGGCCATCGCCAGCCCGCCCCGGATCCAGCCCAGACAGGCATAGGCGAAATCGCTCAGCCGCCGGGCGATGCCAGAGCGGTTGATAAGATCGCCGGTCAGGATGAAGAGCGGCATCGCCAGCAGCGCGAAACCGTTGGTGAATACATGCATCAGCGCTGCCCCGATGTTGTCCAGCGGCATGCCGATCAGAAAGGATACGCCAATAATCCAGTAGCCGATGACCAGAAACACCGGCACGCCCAGCATGAAGAGAAAGGTAACGCCGATCGAGATCAGCGTGATGATCGTGGAATCGCCCATCTCATTCGCCCCCGATCACGGCCTGCGTTACAAGCGTATCGCCCGACCGGAAATTGCCGATATCGGTCAGCGCGTTCTCCAGCACCCGCGCGACCAGCGTGGTAAAGGCCAGCGGCACCGAGATCATGAACCACCACTGCATCACATGGTCAGTGCCCAGCATGATCTGAAAATTCGAGGCGGAATTCGCGACCACCCGCAGCGAGGTCACCACCACAACCCACGAAAACCCGACCCAGAGTACCGCATCCAGCATCAGACAGGCCATCTGCCCCGCGCGCGGCATGGCGGTGCGAAACTCGGCAAAGGCCAGATGCGTGCGCAGCTTGACGTTATAGCTGCACCCAAACCACGTCATGATGAGAAACAGGAACGGCGGCAGGGTGGTGGACCACGGCACCTGCTGCGACAGCACGAACCGGCGGAACACCTCGACAAAGATGATGCCGCCGATCGCCAGGTATGAGACCACCATGAGCGTCGACTCCAGACTGCGCTCGGCCCAGGGGCTGACACGGTAGACAACAAGTATCGCAACCGCCGTGACCAGCATCGCGATCAGCCCCAGCGGCCAGACCGCAGGCTGGCGCAATGCCTCGCTCAGCATCCAGGAATCGCCTGCAGATAGGGCGCTCAGGATCTCTCCCATGCCCTGAAACCAGCCAGTCATGCCCATTCCTCCCTCTGGGTTGCCGTCTTCTGACACGCCGCGCGCGTCGGTGCAGAGCGGGCCGCCGCCGCAGGGCGGCCCGCTCTCACGTTATCCGCTCAGGCCGAACGCCACCAGCGGCGCGGCTCGACATTCTCGGGCAGCATATCCACCGGGATCTCGCGCGCCACGTCATAGATTTCCTGATAGGTGTCGATGCCGTCTGCCCAGCCATTAAGCCGCTCACGCCATTGCGCCCAGGGCTCGGGGTTGAACTCGGGCGAACACATCTCCTCTGCCATTTTCACCTGATCGTCAGGCAGAAACGCCGGGCGCACGTTGTTCTCGGCAAAGATCGTGCCGGGCAGTTGCGGATCGGAGAAGCCCACGGTCTTGATCAGCGCCGCCTCGTTCGCGGCCTGCACATGGACCTGCGCCAGATAGGCCGATTCCATGATCGCATCCTGCAGATGCGGCTCCATCGCGTCGAACACCTTGGCCGACATCGAGGTGTGCTCGGTACCGCAGAAGAACTTCAGATCAACCGACTGGCTGACCACTGGCGACATGTTTGCATAGGCCACGGCCGAAGCCCATGTTTCCGCCCCGTCAATGAGACCCTGCTTGAGGCCGTCAAGTGTCTCTTCCCATGCGACCGGCACCGGGTTGAGGTTCAGCAGTTGCATGGCGATCCGGCCCAGTTGCGTGCCGGTCACCCGGTTCTTGGTGCCGAACAACTCTTCCAGCTTGGTCACCGTGGGCTTGCCCGCAAAGGACTGTCCCATCTGAAGACCGCGCAATTCGCAATGGCTGAACAGGAACTTCAGCCCGTGCCGCTTTTCCAGCGGGTCACGCAGGATACGCTGCGAGGCGGGGCTGTAGAGGAAATGATACTGCGCCGCCCTACTGGGGAACATATAGGCATAATCCAGCACGTTGAGATAAGGCGCGCCGCCGGCCGAGTTCTGGGTTGAGGCCGCATACATATCGACCACGCCCAACTGAGTCTTTTCCACACAGTTGAGCTGACCGCAGATCTGATTGTCACCGATGAATTCCACCCTGATCTCACCCTCGGTCCGCTCCTCCAGGTCGCGGGCGAATTCCAGAACGCCGGCGCGCTCGATCAACAGGTTACGCGCGTTGAAACCCGACGCGCCCAGTTTCAGCGTGTGCTTGGCTTCCTTGGCAAAACGCTTGTCATAGGTGCTCTCGGCGGCTCGCGCCAGCGACGACAGCGTGACCGTCCCGGTCAGTGCCCCGGCGCCCAGCACCACGGATGACAGGCCGAACTGACCTGACAGACGGAACAGATCCCGGCGGGAAATTCCGCTGAGGGCTTTTGATACTTTCATGGCTTCCTCCCATATTTTTAAATTTTGATACTTGTGGTCTCAATATTGATCGAATTATGCTCATTCTGGCAAGAAAAAACTTTCTGCCCCCGAAAAACTGAAAAGGTCAGTCAGAAATGTCGGAGATTTCAGCGGATTACGTGATCGTCGGGGCGGGCTCTGCAGGCTGCGTTCTGGCGAATCGCCTCTCTGCCGACCCCCGGATCAGCGTCGTGCTGCTCGAGGCGGGCGGGCGTGACTGGAACCCGTGGATTCATATCCCGGTGGGTTATTTCAAGACGATGCACAATCCGTCCGTGGACTGGTGCTATCGCACCGAACCCGATCCGGGCCTGAACGGGCGGGCGCTCGACTGGCCGCGCGGCAAGGTACTGGGCGGCTCCTCCTCGCTCAACGGGTTGCTTTACGTGCGCGGCCAGCCGCAGGATTACGACCGCTGGGCACAGATGGGCAATCCGGGCTGGGGCTGGGACGATGTGCTGCCGCTCTTCAAACGCTCCGAGCGCCAGGAACGCGGCGCGGATGACTATCACGGGGATCAGGGAACGCTCTGGGTATCCAACATGCGCCTTCAGCGCCCCATCTGCGATGCCTGGGTCGCGGCAGCGCAAGAGGCGGGCTATCCCTTCAACCCCGATTACAACGGCGCGCGGCAGGAAGGGGTGGGATATTTCCAGTTGACCACACGCAACGGGCGCCGCTGCTCTGCCGCAGTGGCCTTTCTCAAACCCGCGTGGGGGCGGGAAAACCTGACCATCGTCACCCATGCACAGGCCAGCCGCGTCCTCTTCGACGGTCACCGCGCCACCGGGATCGCCTACCGCGATCGCGCGGGACGCGAACATGTGGCTCGGGCCGGGGCAGAGGTAATCCTGTCTTCGGGCGCAATCGGGTCGCCGCAACTGCTGATGCTGTCAGGCATCGGCGAGGCCGCGCATCTTCAGGAACACGGAATAGAGGTCCGCCGCGACCTGCCCGGCGTGGGTCGCAACATGCAGGACCATCTACAGGCTCGGCTGGTGTTCAAATGCGTCGAGCCGACCCTGAACGACGAGGTGCGCAGCCTCGCGGGACAGGCGCGCATCGCGCTGAAATACGCCCTCTTTCGCGCCGGTCCGATGGCGATGGCCGCCAGCCTCGCCACCGGCTTCATGCGCACTGGCCCGCATGTCGAAACCCCCGACATCCAGTTCCACGTTCAGCCCTGGTCCGCCGACAGCCCCGGCGAGGGGGTGCATCCGTTCTCCGCCTTTACCATGTCGGTCTGCCAGCTGCGCCCCGAAAGCCGCGGCACGATCCGCCTCGCCTCGGCAGACAGCGCCGCCTATCCGAAAATCCACCCCAATTACCTCTCGACCGAAACCGACTGCCGGACAATCGTCGAGGGAATACGGATCGCCCGCCGAATCGCGCGATGCGAACCCCTGAAACACAAGATAGCCCAGGAATTCCGGCCGGACAGCGCGCTCGACCTCGACGATTACGAAGGCACGCTCGACTGGGCGCGCAACAATTCCACGACGATCTACCACCCGACCGGCACCTGCCGGATGGGGTCCGGCGGTGATGCCGTGGTCGATGCGCGCCTGCGCGTCCACGGCATCACCGGACTGCGCGTGGCCGATTGCTCGATCATGCCCGAGATCGTCTCGGGCAATACCAACGCCCCCGCGATCATGATCGGCGAAAAGGCCTCCGACATGATCCTCGAAGACCGCAAAACCTCCACACGCGCACCTCAGACGCCCTGACCCGGATCGCGGCGCGGCGCAGGCTTCTGCGCTGCCTCTGCCCTCTCTCCCGGCAAGTGGCGAAACACCGCCCAGGCCGACCAGATCAGCAGCAGGCCCAGCCCCAGTTTGAGCACCGTGCCAGACACGAGACCAAGGGCCAGCGCCCCCAGGATCGCCCCCGGCACTGACCCCGCGACCAGCGGTAACAGAGTGCCACGCCACACCGCGCGCCGCCGCAACACCATGCCGGGACCAAAATGCCGCATCAGCCCGATGGCAATCGTCGGCAATCCCACCAGCATCGCGATGGATCCCGCCAGCTTTACCTCAACGCCAAAGACCAGCACGAGAACCGGGATGATCAGCTCTCCGCCCGCCACCCCCAGAAGCGACGAGACAGCACCGATCACGATCCCTGCAACAACAGCCGCTGCCACGGCGATCGGCACCGACTCGGGCAACAGCGTGAGAGGCGCTACCACCAGCAGGCTCTCGGCGATCAGCACCACGCCGAGCGCGACCAGCAGCACCAGGATCGCCAGACCCAGCATCCGGTCGCCAAGCCGCGACAACACCCCCGCACCGATCCACGCAGCGGTGAGCGATCCCGCCAGCATCCCCAGCACGACGGGCCAATGCGCAGCCACCTCGCCCAGCGGCACCGTGCCAGCCCGGAACGGCAGTGCCGCGGCCAGCACCACGAAAGACGACATCAGGTTGATCGCCACAGCCTCGCGCGCCGTGAAACGCAGGATACCCACCAGCGCAGGCAGGCGAAACTCGGCCCCGCCCAGCCCGATCAGACCGCCCAGTACGCCGACCACGGCCCCAATGGAAAACGAATACAGGCGATGCCTCAGCGGCGTCATACCAGCATCTCGCCCGGCTGATCGCCGCCGATACCAACATCGGCCTGCGCGATGGACACGGATTTGACGACCGCATGCGCGCTCGCACCGGGCACCAGCTCCAGCCTGGTCGCGGCGCGCCGCGTCACCCGCGCCAGAACGCGGCCCGCCGCCGTGTCCAGCGCCACCATGACCCCCGGCCCCGCCCCCAGACGCACCGAATGCACGGTTCCCGGCAGAATGTTGAGCGCCGACAGGCCAGCCGGCGCCACACGCGACAGGATCACGTCATGCGCGGCGATCCGCACCCGCACCAATGCCCCCACCGGGCGACCCAGACGCGGCAGAAACAACGGATGCCCGCCTGCGTCCAGCTCGGTCAGCCCGTCGGAATGATGCGCCACCACCCGCGCCGCCAGAAGCGCCCCCGCCTCACGCGCGCCCAGCGGCGTGACCTCCGGGTCACCCAGCACCGCCGCGGCCGATCCCTGCGCCGTCACGCGCCCGGCATCCAGCGCAACAACGGTGGTCGCCAGACGCGCAACCTCTGACGCGGAATGGCTGACATAAAGGACGGGAATGTCGATCTCGTCGCGCAACCGCTCGAAATAGGGCAGGATCTCGGCCTTGCGCGCCTCGTCCAGCGACGCCAGCGGCTCATCTGCGAGAATGAGGCGCGGCGCGGACAGCAGCGCCCGCCCGATGGCGACGCGCTGCTTTTCCCCCCCCGACAGCGCGCCGGGGCGACGGTCGAGCAGAGTACCAAGCCCCAGCATCTCGACCACCCGCCCCATGTCCTCGCGCGGCGTGCCCTTCGGCGCGAACCACGCCCCGTAGCGCAGGTTCTGCCGCACCGAGAGATGCGGGAACAGCCGCCCCTCCTGAAAGATATAGCCCAACCTGCGACGGTGCGGCGGCAAGCCGATCCCCTGCACGGTATCCAGCAACACCCAATCCCCCGCCGCGATCCGGCCCCGGTCCGGAGTCAGCAGCCCCGCAACCGCATTCGCGATCGTCGTTTTGCCCGAACCGGAACGGCCAAAGAGCACGGTGATACCCGGCGGCGCCCTGAACTCCGCCTCCAGCATGAACCCCTCGAACGCATGGCGCAGCGCGATTTCCAGCATCACCTGCCCCCCACGCGGGCGGCCACACGCCGGGCGACCAGTTCGGACATGATCAGCGCGCCCATCGCCACAACGACAGAAACCAGAACCAGCCGCATGGCGGAATCCTCCCCCCCCGGCACCTGCAGAAACGCATAGATCGCCGAGGGCACGGTGCGCGTCTGGCCGGGAATGTTCGACACGAATGTGATCGTGGCGCCGAACTCGCCCATCGCCTTGGCAAAGGCCAGGATCGCCCCGGCCAGGATACCCGGTAGCGTCATCGGCAGGGTGACGCTAACGAACACCCATACCGGCGAGGCGCCAAGCGTGGCGCCGGCCTGTTCCAGCTTCGGATCGACCGCCTCCAGCGACAGCCGGATCGCCCGCACCATCAGCGGAAAGGCCATCACCCCCGCCGCCAGCGCCGCGCCGGTCCAGCGGAACGCGAACACAATGCCGAAATCGGCAAGAAAACTGCCCACCGGCCCGCGCGTGCCAAAGGTCAGCAGCAACAGATAGCCGGTGACCACCGGCGGCAGGATCAGCGGCATATGCACGAGACCGTTCAGCACCTGCTTACCCGGAAAGGACCAGCGCGCCAGCGCATAGGCGGTCAGCACGCCAAGCGGCAGGCTGACCAGCGTCGCCCACAGCGAAACCCTGAAAGAGAGCGCGACCGCGCGCCATTCCTCGGGACCAAGCCAATCCATCATGCCGCCCTACTCCGCCAGAACCACAAAGCCCTGGCGCTCGAACGTCGCACGCGCCTGCGGGCCGCGCAGGAAATCGACGAATTCCGCTTCCGCCGGCACATCACGATTCGCCAGATCCGCCAGCGGATAGATGACAGGCGGATAGCTCTCGGCCGGAAAGGTCGCAACCACCGTGACACGGTCCTCGGCAACCGCGTCGGTTGCATAGACGATGCCATACGGTGCCTCGCCAATGGCCACCAGCGCCAGCGCCGCGCGCACGTTGTCGGTCTGCGCCACCTGTCCGCTGACCGAAGTCCATAGCCCGAGGTTTTCCAGCGCGGCCTTGCCATAGATACCTGCGGGAACCGCATCGACCAGCGCCATGGCCAGCCTGCCCCCGCCCAGAAGACCCGTCAGATCGGTGCCCGGCCCGATCCTGATCGGTTCTGCGCCCGCCCCGTGGGCGATAAGCACGATTGAATTGCCCAGCAGATCGACCCGTGTTCCGCTTTCGATCAGGCCGTCCTGCTCCAGCACATCCATCCAGTCCGGGCTGGCCGACACAAGAATATCCGCAGGAGCGCCCTGCTGAATCTGGCGGGCCAGCGCGGACGATCCGGCAAACGACAGGCTGAGCCGGTGATCAGTCGCCGCCTCGAACTGCGCCGCGATGTCGCTCAGGGCGGTGGCCAGGCTGGCGGCGGCAAAAACGGTGATCTCCTCGGCACTGGCCCTGACCGGCGCGAACATCGCAAGCGCGCAAAACGCGGCCCCCAACGCCTGACGGATGGATCTGATGGTCCGCATCGCACTGTCTCCCGGCGCCAGATATGGCCTTGGAAACATATCGCAACCCGCACAGGATTGATCAAGCGATATTTTCCATTGGACATATCCCGGCCGATCAGCTCAGGCGACTGCGCTGCTGCATCGGCGCGACACCATAGGCGGCGCGGTAGACGCGCGAGAAATGTCCCGCGCTTTCAAAACCGCAGGCCAGAGCGATCTCGATCACCGAGGCTTCGGTCTGAACCAGCAGATGCCGCGCCCGCTCCAGACGCAGATCCATGAGGTATTTCTTCGGCGAGGTATTGAGAAACTTGCCAAAGAGCCGCTCAAGCTGGCGCGCCGAAATCCCGATATGCGCGGCAATCGTCGAGGGGCTGGGCGGTGTCTCGATCTTGTCGCGCATCATCTGGATGGCTCTGGTCAGATGGATGTTGCGCACTCCGTTGCGCGACTGAAGCGAGACACGCTGCGCGGCAGTTGCCTCTCGCACGGAACTGTAGACCATCTGATCGGCCACGGCGACCGACAGGTCATAGCCATGGTCGCGCTCGATCAGATGCAGCATCAGATCCGCCGTCGCCGTCCCGCCCGAGGCCGTGACATGCCTTTCATCCGCGACAAAGACATTGCGGACAAGGTTCACCTCCGGAAACTCCTCCATGAACCCGTCATGGTATTCCCAGTGAATCGCCGCCTTCATCCCGTCCAGAAGTCCGATTTCCGCCAGAATCCAGGCCCCGGAACATAACGCGCCGATCGGCGTGCCATGGCGCAGCTCGCGCCGCAGCAGGGCTTGCAGGGGTCTTGTCACATGCCGCCGCATGTGGATGCCCGACAGGACAAACAACCGGTCACATTCTGGCGGATCGTCGAACCCGTGATGCACCAGCGTCACGGACCCGTTCGAGCAGGTCGCGGTTGCTCCGTTCTCAGACAGGAACGACCAGCGATAGAGGGGCTCCTCGCTGATCAGATTGGCGATGCGCAGCGGCTCGACCGCGCAGGCGAAGGCCAGATGCGAAAATTCCTCGACCAGAATAAAGGCGAAGTGCTGCGTTTTGATCATCGCGGATATCCATCGAAAATGATGCACATCCATGCAATGAATTTTCTTCGCACACAAGAAAAATTTATTGTGTATTCTTTTTGTATTTTATATCAGTCTCAGGACACCGACTCGAAAAGGAGGCAGCGCCATGGCCGCACGCGACCGCAAATCCGCCCTCACCGCTCATCTCAGACGCGCCATCCTCACCACTGCGCTGCGCCCCGGCGACGATCTGGACGAGGTTGCGCTCTGCGCCGAATTCGGCCTCTCGCGCACCCCGGTGCGCGAGGTGTTCCGCGAACTCGCGGGGTTGGGCTATATCGACCTGCGCGACAATCGCGGACCCCGAGTCACGGATCTGTCGCACACCACGCTGCGCGATTTCTTTCTGGCGGCGCCGATGATCTATGGCGCGATCCTGCGGCTGGCCGCACGCAACGCCACCGAGTTGCAGACCGCCGCGCTGCGCGCCGCGCAAGAGGCATTTCGTGCGGCGCTGCGCACCGGCTCGACTATCGAGCGGACGCTGGCCAACAACCGCTTTCACGAAATCACCGGCGAGATGGCGGGTAATATCTACCTGCTGCCCTCGTTCCACCGCCTGCTCATCGACCATGCCCGGATTTCCATGACCTTCTACCGCCCCGAAACCCCCGCCATGACCCAGAGCGTGTCCGAGGCCAGCCGCCAGCATGACGCCATCATCGACGCCATCGCAGCGCGCGACGAGGCGGCGGCGGCCCAACTGGCCGAGGATCACTGGAACCTCTCCCGCCACCAGATCGAACGGTTCGTGATGCCCTCGGCGCTCGACGTGCCGATGGGCGCCCTCGCCCGCCCCAACCCCGCATGAGGTCCGCAATGACGCCCATATTCCGCTTCGACGGGATCTATACCCCCGTCATCACCCCCTATCATCCCGACGGATCGGTGAACCATGATGCGCTCTCGGACGTGATCGAACACCTGATCGCGGTGGGGGTGCATGGCATCATTACCGGCGGCTCCACCGGCGAGAACTATGCCCAGACGATGCAGGAGCGCGTCGACCTCGCCCGCTTCACCCACGAGCGGATCAAGGGGCGCGTGCCGCTGGTCGTGGGCACCGGCGCAATGCTGACCGGCGATTCCGTCGCCCTGGCCGAGGCTGCCCGCGACATGGGTGCCGATGCCATCCTTCTGGCCAGCCCGCCCTATTCGGTGCCCACAGACCGCGAGAACGCGCTCAATGCACTGACCATCGACCGCGCCGCGAACCTGCCGGTGATGCTCTACAACTACCCCGGTCGCACCGGCACGATGATGGGCGAGGAATTTCTCGACCGCGTGGGCCGTAGCCGCAATTTCTGCGGCATCAAGGAAAGCTCGGGGGACATCAACCGTGTTCACCTTCTGGCCCGCGACTATCCGCATATCCAGATGGGTTGCGGCATGGACGACCAGGCCCTCGAATTCTTCGCATGGGGCGCGCCTTTCTGGGTCTGCGGCGGCTCCAACTTCCTGCCGCATGAACATCTCGCGCTCTACAACGCCTGCGTCCGCGACGGTGACTTCGCCAGGGGACGGCGGATCATGTCGGCCATGCTGCCACTGATGCGCGTATTCGAACAGGGTGGCAAGTTCATCCAGACCATCAAACACGGCGTCACCATGACCGGCATCGACGCAGGCGAAGTGCGCGCGCCGCTCAAGGGTCTCAACAAGGACGACAAACGCGCCCTCGAACAGGTGGTGCGCGTTCTGAAAACCACCATTGCAACCATCACGGCGGAGGGCTGATCATGGCTTTGCTGACACGCGCGGAATATGCGGCCATCGCCGCCACGCTCAACTTTCCCACCGGGGCCTTCATCGACGGCGGCTATCGCCCGGCGATCTCGGGCAAGACGTTCCCGACGCTCAACCCCGCCACCGGCGAGACACTGGCGCAGATTGCCGCCTGCTCTGCCGAGGATGTGGACTTCGCCGTCCTCAAGGCGCGCGAGGCCTTCGACGATGGCCGCTGGTCACGCATGCACCCCTCGGAACGCAAGGCGGTGCTGATCCGCCTGACCAAACTGATGACCCGCAACGCGCGCGAACTGGCGGTTATGGAGAGCCTCGATTCGGGCAAGACCATCTATGACTGCGAAACCGTCGATGTGCCCGAAGCGATCAACTGTCTCAAATGGCACGCCGAAACGGCCGACAAGATCTACGATCAGGTCTCCCCCGCCTCCGACGATCATATCGCGATGATCCTGCGCGAACCGATCGGCGTGGTGGGCCTCGTGCTGCCGTGGAACTTTCCCCTGCTGATGCTTGCGTGGAAACTCGGCCCGGCCCTGGCGGCTGGCTGCTCCGTGGTGCTCAAACCCGCCGAAGAGACATCCCTGACCGCGCTGCGCATCGCCGAACTGGCGCACGAGGCGGGGCTGCCGCGCGGCGTGCTGGCCGTCCTGCCCGGCAGCGGGCCGGATGTGGGCGAACCGCTGGGGCGACACATGGATGTGGACATGATCAGCTTTACCGGCTCGACCGAGACCGGCAAGCGGTTCCTGCGCTACGCGGCGGACAGCAACGCCAAGGAGGTCGTGCTGGAAATGGGCGGCAAGAACCCCGCAATCGTCATGGACGACGCCGAAAACCTCGACCGCGTGGCCGCCCATATCGTCAACGGCGCCTTCTGGAACATGGGCGAAAACTGTTCCGCCACCTCACGCCTCATCGTGCATCGCGCGGTCAGGGACGATCTGATGGCCCGCATCACCGCCCATGCCCGCGAATGGGTGGTGGGCGATCCGCTCGCCCCCGAAACCCGCGTGGGGGCACTGGTCAGCGAGGGGCATTATACCAAGGTCTGCGGCTATCTCGATCAGGCCGACAATATCCTGCTGGGCGGCAAGGCCGAAAACGGCTTTGTCGAGCCGACCATTGTTGCCCTGCCCGACAACGATCACCCGCTGGCGCGCGAGGAAATCTTTGGCCCGGTCCTGAGCGTGATCGAAGTCGGCAGTTTCGACGAGGCCATTGCCACCGCCAATGACACCGACTACGGCCTCTGCGCAGCCCTCTTCACCGCCAATGCCAAACGCGCCATCCGCGGCGCGCGGATGCTACGGGCGGGCACCGTGACCGTGAACAGCTTTGGCGAGGGCGACATTACCACGCCCTTTGGAGGGCACAAGCAATCCGGCTTTGGCGGGCGCGACAACGGTCTGCACGCGCATGACCAGTATACACAGTTGAAAACCATCTGGTTAGATCTGGCCGACGATGCGGACGAGGCCGTGGATTGACGCGCTATACCGCCCGCACCCTGCCCGCCCATCTGGGTCCCGCCGCCTGGAACGCGATCCTGCCGCCGCAGGATGCCCCCCGGCGGCTGGAGGGGGATGCCACCGCCGATGTGGCGGTGGTCGGTGCGGGCTTTGCCGGGCTGTCGGCGGCGCGCAGGCTGACGCAACTCATGCCGGGCGCGCGCATCGCGGTGCTCGACGCAGGCCGCGTCGCCGAAGGGGCGGCGGGGCGCAACTCGGGTTTCATGATCGACCTGCCGCATGAACTGACCAGCCAGGATTACGCTGGCAACGGGGATGATCGCGCAACGATCGCCCTGAACCGCACGGCGCAGGCCTTTGGCCGCGCGGCGGTCGAGGAATATGGCATTTCTCCCGCCTTCTTCGACCTCGCGGGCAAGATCAACGGCGCTGCCAGCGAAACCGCCCACGCCCATAACGAAAACTACGCGCGCCACCTCGCGGACCTTGGCGAGACCTCGGAAATGCTCGACGCGCAGGCGATGCGCGACCTGACCGGCAGTCCGCATTACCGCTCTGGTCTCTACACCCCCGGCACGGTGATGCTGCAACCCGCAGGCTATGTCCGGGGGCTGGCGGCGGGGCTGACGCGCGCGGGCGTTACGATCCACGAGCAAAGCCCGGTCACGGGCCTTGACCGGCAGGGCGACGGCTGGCGGATCACCACACCACAGGGGCGACTCGGCGCGGACAAGGTGATCCTCACCGTCAACGGCCATCTGGAAAGCTTCGGAATCGCACGCGGGCGGCTGATGCAGATATTCCTCTTCGCCACCATGACGCCGGATCTCGACGCCGACGCGCTCGCCCGCCTCGGTGGCCGGAATCGCTGGGGCATCACCCCCTCCGATCCGATGGGCACCACCATGCGCCGGATCGACGGACCGCAGGGCGGCAACCGGATCGTCACCCGCACCTGCGCCGCCCTGCGCCCCGGCATGCGCGCGACCGACGCGGATCTTGCCCGCGCCGCCCGCGTCATGCAGCGCAAGTTTGATCGGCGATTTCCGCAACTTGCGGGCATGCGGATGGAATATACATGGGCCGGGCATTTGTGCCTTAGCCTCAACGGCGTCTCGGTGATGCGAGAGATCGAACAGGGGCTTTACGCAGGCTGCGTGCAGAACGGCCTTGGCACCGCAAGGGGCACGCTGACCGGCATCGGCGCGGCGGAACTGGCAGCGGGCACGACCAGCGCCATCACCCGCTATTTCACCGCACAGGACACCCCCAAGCGCCTGCCGCCGCAACCCTTTCGAGAAATCGGGGCCAACGCCGTGCTGCGATACAGGGAATGGCGCGCGCGCGACGAATAGCGTCACGTCAGGCGAAGGGGCTGGGCCACGCATGACCTTGCAACGGGGAGCCCCCCGCAGATTGCCGCCAAACCCCTGCTTCTCCCGGCAAGGGGCCGGGGCGTCGGACGTTCGCCGTTTGTGTCCTGCCCAGGCCCTCTCGGCCTCCAGACGGTCAACAACTCTTGTCCGGACCTTCCGGCCCCGCTCCTTGTCACCTGCCTGCCATGACATGTCATCCGGGAGCGGTCACAACCCCGCCATTCCCGGCAGGAGCCGCGGCGCCACAAACCCGCCGCCCGAGTCCTGCCTGCCCCCTCTGGGGCTCGAAAATGCCCAGGGCATGCTACCCGGACCTCTTGCCCCGCTCCTTGCTACCCGCCTTCCATGACATGTCAAATATGACATGTCATGAGTCCGAAGACCGCGCCCCCGACCCTCCGGGGTATTTACCCCGAGCAAAACCAGCAGCACCGCATCGGGCCGGGAGGTTCAGTACTCCTGATTCAGCGCATCCGCCGCCGGAATCTCGCGCTCGCGCCGGGCGATATAATCCAGCAGCGCCTCGTTCACGCCCGGATCCAACCTGGACTCTTCATAGGCATCAAGCAATCTGCGCGCATGGATCAGCGCGCGTTCGGTGATCTCTCTGGATCCATCGGCCACCCATTGCTCGATCGAATTGTTGTCGAAAAGCTCGGGCATGAAAAACGCGGTCTGGAAATTCTCCTGCGTATGCGGATGACCCAGGTAATGCCCGCCCGGCCCGACATCGGGGATCGCCGCGAGCGCCTCATCGAAATCATCCCATTGCGGGCCGGAAGCCATGCGATGCGCCATCGCGCATTGCTCGGCATCCACCACGAACTTGGCGACTGAACAGTGCATTCCCGCCTCATTCCAGCCCGCCGAATGCCAGATGTAATTCGCCCCGGCATGGATCACCGCCGACAGCGTCGTCGCACTCTCATAACCCGCCTGCGCGTCGAATGTCTTGGCCCCGCCCAGCGTGTTCGATGTCCGCCACGGCACGCAGTAAAACCGCGCCATCTGACCGATCATGAAATTCATGAGCGAAATCTCCGGCGTGCCCGCCATCGGCGCGCCGGATTTCATCGACACGGTCGAGAGGTAATGGCCGTAGATCGCCGGGCAGCCGCGGCGTATCACCTGGGTATAGGCCAGCGCGCTCAACGCCTCGGCGTTGAGCTGCGCCACGGTGGCGGGCACCGAGGCGGGCGTATTGGCCCCGCCCAGCACAAACGGCGAGCACAGCACCGGCTGGTTGCGACGGCAGAACGCCCGCATCGCGCCCAGCATCGTCTCGTCCCAGACCAGCGGCGAATTGCCGTTGCAGTTGCCGGTGGTGACAGGATGTTCCTCCAGGAAATCCGCGCCAAAGAGGATCGCGCACATCTCCATCACGTCCTCGGCGTTCTTCGGGCTGGTGGTCATGCCCATGAACATCTTGTCGGAATGCTTCATCGAGGAATAGGTGATGCGCAGATGCCGCTGGCTGATCGGGTGATCATAGGGCTCCACGATGTGATGCGCCGAGGAATGCAAGGCTGGCATCATGTGGCTCAGCTTGTGGAACATCTCCAGATCGGCAAGTGTCGGATTGCGGCGCATATCATCCAGATCACGCAGATATGGCGCGCCGGTCATCGGCACAAAGACCGAGTGCCGCCCGCCCAGCCGCACGTTCTTTTGCGGGTCGCGCGCATGATAGGTAAAGGTCTCGGGTATCGTCGCGATCAACTCGCGCACAAGGCCACGATCGAGATAGACCATCTCGCCGGCAACCCTGGCGCCTGCGCGTTTCCAGTCCTCAAGTGCGATGGGGTCTCGGAACTGAACGCCGACATTTTCCAGAATATCCATCGAGGCCGCGTCGATGCGCTCGACCTGCGCCCCGTCCATGACCTCACAGACCGGCAGGGCGCGGGTCAGTCCGGGCAGCATGTCAAACTTGGGCGCGGTACGAATGGCCCGCCTTGCGGAGCGTCCGCCAGCACGGGCGCGGGAGGGTGCAGTGTCAGTGATCATCGGCGTTCTCCTTCTGCACAGGATCGTCGGCGATCCGCGCGCGGATTACCTGCAGATTTGCGAAACCCTGTTGCAGAAAGCGACACGGCGGCGCTTGCTGAATACTCAGTCCGACGGTGGCGTCTCCGGGGCCTCTGCTGGCGGCGGTTCGTCGCGATCCTCCGTAACCCCGGCACAATCCTGCCCGGTCCCGGCCTCTTGCCGGCACTCCGTATCGCTCCGCGCATTGCGCGCCGCCTGCAGCGACTGCAGACCCCGATGCCGCGCCTGACAGGTATCGCATTCGGCGGCGGTGCCCGGCGCAGGTTCACCCGCCAGCAGCGACCCGGACAGCCCCAGACAAACGCCAAGGACAAGCAGGCGGATCATCCCGCCGATGCCGGCGTCGCGGCAAGATAGCCCCGCAGCGGCGCCTCGCTGCCCGGCTCCCCCTGCCCCTCAAGGCTCAGGAATTCCATCGCCGCCACTTCGTGCCCGGTCAGAAACGCAAGGCGCGGTCGGTCCTCTGTCGGACCCATGGCCTCGAGCCGCTGAAAGGCGGCGAGATAACCGGGATAGGTCCTGTTCATTTCCGCCATCAATCCCGGCCATTCCGTCGGACCCCGCCGCGCCTGCGCCTGTCCCGAGCGGGTCAGTTCTGCGGTGCTGCGGGGCCTCAGGCCATATTTCTCGATCAGCGGCGCGACCGCCGCTGCCGCATGCCGCTCGACCTCCGCCAGAAGAGCAAGACGGCTCTTGTGCGCGGGCGCATCGAACATACGCGCCAATTCCTGAAAATACGCCTCGCCCTCGATCTCCTCTTCGTAATAGAGCAAGAGCTTTTCGAGATAGTCCTGATCGGCACGGCTCATTCTGCTGCCCCCCTTGTCCAGAGTCCTGGCGCGGTCGCCTCCGCGCCCACATCAATCCTGTCATGCCGCAGGGGCAGGTCGATATCCAACACCGCATCCAGTTCCCGCGCATAGCGATGGCCCGCATGCACCGCGGCAGCAATGATCGCCGGAGCCTCGCAATCACCGATACGGGCCAGCGTAAAGGGCAGCCCGTCCGCCCCCGCCTCTGCCAGCAGCGCCTGATAAAGCGCATCCTCGGGCCTGCGCGCGGTCACCATGACGACATTCACAGCGGGGATGATCTTTTCCCTGCCGCTGTAAACACATTCCAGCCGCGCCTCGCGCCCGTCAAACCCGGCAAGACTCTGCGCGGTTTCGATGCCGACACCCAACCGCATCAGGTGGTTGCGCACCCGCCAGCGCTCGGCGGTATTGACTGTCCAGCGCGACACGCTGTCGTCAGGCGTGCAGAGCGTTACCTCCAGCCCCTCGGCCCGCAGGCGCTCGGCGATCACGCCGCCCATGTAATAGCCGTCGCCATCGAACACCAGCGTCGGCCCCTCAGGCAGACGGCCCTCCATGATGTCATCCGGCGTCAGCACCCGCGCCACCGCCTCGCCGGTGGCGATGGGCAGATAAACCTGTTCGTCGAACCGCTCGGGACGCCAGCGCGCGCCCGTGGCGATCGCCACATGATCAGCACCCACGTCCTGCACGTCCTGCACAGTCAGGCGGCTCTCACGGAAGATCCCGACATTGGGCATGTCGATGAGCTGCTGCTCGCGGTAATCGCGCACGCGGATATATTCGCGCATCCCCGGCAGCGCCGCCTCGCGCGTCACACGCCCACCCAGATCCCGCGTCGCCTCGGCCAGCATCACCTCATAGCCGCGCGCACCCAGCGCCCGCGCCGCCTCCAGCCCCGCCGGACCCGCCCCCACGATCAGCACGCGGGCCTCGCTGGTCCTGGCGGGGATAACTTCGGGGTGCCAGCCACGCCGCCATTCCTCGCCCATCGTCGGATTCTGCGTGCAGCGGATCGGCACACCCAGGCTGTCGCCGGAATAGCAGATATTGCAGCCGATACATTCGCGGATCGCCGAAAGACGCCCCTCCTCGATCTTCCTCGGCAGGAACGGATCGGCGATCGAGGGCCGTGCCGCGCCGATGAAATCGGTGATCCCGCGCCTGATCTGACCGACCATCGTGTCGGGCGAGGTAAAGCGGCCCACCGTGACCACCGGCTTTGAGGTTACCGATTTCACCCATGCCATGTAAGGCTCCAGCGCCGCCTCTTTTACAAAGCGCGAGACACCCATTTCCAGCGAATAATCCGCGATGTTGATGTCCCACAGATCGGGCAGATCGGCCAGCATCGCAAACATCTCGCGGCGCTCGCCCCAGATCGGCGTGCCGTCCTCGCCCGCCACCTCATCCGCCGAGAACCGCACCGCGACGGCGCAGCGGTCGCCCACCGCCTCCTTCGTCTCTTCGATCAGTTCCCGCACCAGCCGCACCCGGTTTTCCAGACTTCCGCCGTATTCGTCACCCCGTGTGTTGATCCGCGGATTGAGGAAGTTCGAGACCAGATACCCATGCGTCGCATAGACATAGACGATGTCGAATCCGGCCTCGCGCGCGCGCAGCGCCGCGCGCCGGTGCCAGTGGCGAAAGGTGCGGATATCGGCCTTGTCCATGGCGCGGGTCTGATAGGGATGCCCCGCCAGATTGGGCGCCGACTGCACATCCATCGACGGCAGGCGGGTCATCATGTTGGCGGTGCGCGCGCCCCCGTACCACAGTTCCACCCCGGCCAGCGCCCCATGCTCATGCACCGCATCGGTCATCAGGGCATGCGCGCGCACATCGCTGTCATCCCAGAGCGAGGCCGAGGGATGCGGCAGATCATCGGACGACGGGTGGATCGAGGTGTATTCGGTGCAGACCACACCCCAGCCGCCCTCGGCCTTGACCCCGCGCATCGCGGCCAGCGTGCGGGGCCTGAGCCACCCCATGCCGGTGCAATGCGGCACCTGATAGAACCGGTTGGGCGCGGTCACCGGCCCGATCCGGACCGGCTCGAACAGGATGTCATGACGGGGATCTCTGCTCATTCTGTACTGCTCCGTTGCAAACCACTCCCCCCCGACGCCATGTCAGACGCCCGGCATTTCGAAATGCCTTGGATAGACCGACGCCAGATAGGCACGCACCTGCCTGTGGGCCTGATCGCGCTTGTACCGGTCGGGATAGATCAGGATGTTCAGCCATATCCCGTCATAAAGCGCCTCCAGCGTGCGCGCGATCACATGCGGCGGCAGCCCGCCATATCCGCCCTCTTCCTCGATCTCGGCGCAGAGCTGGGTCGAGAGGTCATACCGCTCACGGTCGAGGTCATCCACCAGCGCCCGGTAGACGGCGCGCCGCTTGCCCTCTCCGAAAAACGCATACCAGACCGCCAGCTTTCTGCGCGTGCAAATCCTAGGATGGAAATGCGACGCGACGATTGCCAACAGCTTTTCCGGCGCACTCAGCCCGGCATCCTCATAGGCGCGACGCCATTGCTCGTGATGCTCGCGCGCCAGAAAGGTCAGCGTTTCCTCCAGCAGGTTCTGCTTGCTCTTGAAATGGAAATTCACCAACCCGATCGACAGACCGGCAGCTTCGGTCACCGTCGACATGGTGGTTCCGCCAATCCCGTATCTGGCGATTGAATCGATCGTGGCCGCGATCAATTGCCCGCGCCGGACTTCTCTGGATTCCGTGCGGCGGGATTTCCCGGATTCGGGTTCTGGTCTCGTTACCGTCTCGTTCATACTGAATTCAGCGTCACATCCGCACCGAACGCAACCGCCTCTCCTTTGACTAATCCGTGTCCAGAATGACAATCGCATCCGGCGACCACGACAACCACAGCGCCTGCCCGCTCTGACTGTCCGCCCTGTCCAGCCCGCGACTGATATTCGGGGTGGATACCGCGACCGGCTCTGCCTTGCCCTCGATACTGACATAAAAATGGCTGCGCTCGCCCAGATAGGCCGCCGTGCGCAACCGGCCCTCGACCGCGAGCGTCCCGTCCGGCCGGGTGGCCGACAGGGCGAATTTCTCGGGCCTCAGCGCAACCTGAACCGGCGCGCCATCCGGCTTGGTGATCTGCTCCACCGGAATCGGGATAGTGCCAAGCCCCTCGGTCTCGACGGCGGCCATGGCAGACCCGTTTCGCCGCACGGTGCCGCGAAAGAAATTCATGTTACCGATGAAACTCGCGACTTCGCGGGTCTTGGGCATCTCATAGAGCCCCGCAGGCGTATCCACCTGCAATACCCGCCCCCCCGACATGACCGCAATGCGATCCGACAGCGTCAGCGCCTCTTCCTGATCATGCGTGACAAAGACAAAGGTGATGCCCACCTGCCGCTGCAAGGCGCGTAGTTCCAGCTGCATCTGCTCGCGCAACTGCTTGTCGAGCGCACCCAATGGCTCGTCCAGCAACAGCACCTTGGGCCGCAGGATCAGTGCGCGCGCCAAGGCGATCCGCTGCCGCTGCCCCCCCGACAGCTCATTGGCCTTGCGACTGCCATAGCCTGACAGCTTGATCAGATCGAGCATCTCCTCGACCATCTCCAGCCGCCGGGCAACGGGCAACTTCTGCTTGCGCAGCCCATAGGCGATGTTGTCCTGCACATTGAGATGCGGAAAGATCGCATAGCTCTGGAACACCATGTTCACCGGGCGGCGATGCGGCGGCACCTCCGACATCGGCTGGCCGTCGATGAATATTTCGCCCGACGAGGTGGATTCGAACCCCGCCAGCATCCGCAACAGCGTGGTCTTGCCACAGCCTGACGCGCCCAGCAGCGAAAAGAACTCTCCTTGCCCAATGTCCAGCGACACGTCGTCGATCGCCCGAAATCCGCCAAAGAACTTGCTCACGCTGCGAATGGATATGAATGCGTCCGATGTGGTCATGTGTCGGGCACTCCCAGATCTTCGGTGTCCAGCCCCATGCGCCCGACCCACTGCGCGATGAAGACCAGAACAAACGAGATAAACAGGATCAGCGAGGCCATCGCCAGCACCGAGGGAAACTCCTTGGGAAACCGCAACTGCCCCCAGATATACATCGGCAACGTCGGATCGGTACCGGTCAGAAAGAACGCCATGATGAACTCGTCGAACGAGATGGTAAAGGTCAGCAACAGGCTGGCAACGATGCCCGGCATGACCATCGGAAAGGTCACGCGCCAGAACGTCCACCAGCCGTTTTCGCCCAGATCGGCCGAGGCTTCCTCCATCGCCGGATCGAACCCCTCGAACCGCGGCAAGAGCGTCGCCACCGCAAACGGCATGCAGATGATCAGATGCCCCAACCCCACAGTATAGAGCGAGAGCGGAACACCCATCCGGCTGAGCAGCACCAGGAGAGCGACACCAAAGATTATGCCGGGAATCACCAGCGGCATCATGATGAATCCCACCAGCGGGCCCTTGCCCCGCATCCGGTAACGGGTGATCGACCGCGCCGCCATGACCCCCAGAACGGTCGAGAGCACCGAAACGACAAGCCCCACCCTGACGCTGTTCCAGAGCGAATTCCAGAGCGCCTGACGCGACCACAGTTCGGTATACCACTGCAACGTGAACCCCTTGAGCGGAAAGCGCACATGCACCGCGTCGTTGAAGCTGAAAAGCGGAATGAACAGCACCGGCACATAAAGGACGATCAGGAAAATCACCGCATAGACCTGCAAGGCCCTGTTGGGCCGCCTGATATAAGTGCCCGCGCTCATGCGATCCGCTCCTGCACCTTGCAGGTGACGAGCAGGAACGCCAGCGCCAGTGCCGCGATCCACAGCATCAGGACAATCGACAGAGTGGCCCCCATCGGCCAGTTGTTGACCGCGCCGAACTGCACCTGGATGAGATTGCCGATCATCGCGCCATCCGGCCCGCCCAAGAGCGCAGGCGTGATGTAATCGCCGGTGGTGGGAATGAAGATCAGGAACGAGGCAGCGATGATCCCCGGCATCGACAGCGGCAACGTGATCCGCAGGAACCGCGCCACCGGCCCGTCACCCAGATCGGTTGCCGCTTCCAGAAGCGACTTGTCGATCTTCTCCAGCGAGACGTAAAGCGGCAGGATCGCGAACGCCGCCCAGGCATGCGCCAGCGTGATGATCACCGCTGACGGGCTGTAGAGCAAGAAGGCCAGCGGCGCATCGATCAGACCCACCGCGCTCAATCCGGAATTGATCACCCCCTCATAGCCCAGGATCACCTTCCACGCGAACACCCGCAACAGGTAACTTGTCCAGAACGGCAATGTCATCAGGATCAGCCACATCATCTTGTTGCGATGCACGTGAAAGGCAACGTAATAGGCCATCGGATAACACAGCGCCACAGTGGCAACGGTCGCCACGCCCGAGATCCAGAACGATCGCGCCAGAAGCGCGCCATAGATCGGCTCGTTCCAGGCCCGCGCATAATTGGCCAGCGTCAGCGTCGTGTCGAAACTGAATCCCTGCCGCGTCCACATACTTATGACCAGCAGGATGATGAAGGGGACCACGATCCCGATGGTCATGATCAGCAGCGTGGGCGACATCAGCAGATAGCCGCGCGCCGTCTCGCTGCGCCGCAGGTACCGGGTCAGACGCGCACCGAAAGCGCGCGGGGCGCCGCGCGCCGTCCGGGATTTCGACAGGGATGTTTCAGCCATCCGCCCCACTCTTCGACTTGCGACCGAACCGTCCGCCGACCAGACCGGCGAGCGATGCCGACTGGATCAGAATCCGGCCTTGATCTGCTCAAAGAGCTCGTTCATCCGGGTTTCCCACTCCTGCGTCTGCGGTTGCTGGAAATGACCGGCCTGCAGTATCTCGACCGGCTGCGTGCTCAGCCCCAGACCCGCCAGCGTCTCCTCGTCGAAGGCGTCAAACGACTTGCGGTTGGAATGGCCGTAGCCCCAGTCGTTGATCATGAAGTGCCCCGTCTCGACGCTCAGAAGCGAATCGATCACGTCGTAGGCGCGGTCCAGATTGGGCGCATCCTTGTGGATCATCACACCGCACACCCAGGTCAGCGCGCCCTCTTTCGGCTTGGCGAACTTGACCGGGACACCTTCGGCCTGCAACAGCACGGCAGAACTGTTCCAGGTCATCGACGCCACCATTTCACCGGCCGCAAGCGCCTGTTCCAGCGTCGTGGTGTCATCGGTATAGACCCGGATCAGCGGGCGCTGTTCGCGCATAACGGCGGCGATCTTCTCGAACGCTTCCTCGCTATCGATATCGTCGAAATCGACACCCGCCTTGATAGCGCCGCACCACCATGCGTCACCGCCCGACGCCAGCGAGCCAAGCTGCCCGGCATAGCGCGCATCCCACAGCATGTCCCAGGTTTCCTCGCCCTCCAGCTCGAACAGATCCGTGCGGTAGGTTACCGAGGTCTGCCCCCAGTCGAACGGTGCCATCCAGACCTTGCCGCCCTCCGCGTCATTGCCGGGCAGATCCACCAGCTCGGGGATCACATCACCCCAGTTGGACACGCGCGAGGTGTCAATCGGCTGAAACAGACCCGTCTGCACCCAGCGCGGCATGCTCTGGTTGCAGGGATGCGACACATCGACGACAAATCCGCCGCGCATCTTGGTCAGCGCCTCCTCCGAACCGCCGAAGATCGCAAAATTCGGCAGGGCGCCATTCTTGGCCTGATACGGCTTGAACAGTTCCGGGATATCATAGCCGCCCCAGGTAAAATAAGTGGCCTGATCGCCCTCTGCCGCCATCGCTCGGCGCGCGGGCAACGGCATGGTTGTCATCGCCACACCGGCGGCGAGCAGTCCCTTGGCAAACCTGCGGCGGCTGAGCTTTCTTTCGCGCACCGCGCCTAACTGATCGAGAACGTCCATAACAGTTCATCTCCCCTGTTGGTGCGGGTCCGGCGTTTCTCGACGGATCCCGTCGCGTGATCATTCCGTTCACGTTCTGTGCTGAGCTTCGAACGACATATCTTATTCCCGTCGCCTTGCCCTCACGCCACTGAATGATCATTCAATGATTTCAGGACATCTTGCATCGAGTCAAGGTTTTTGCAGACTGCCCTCCCGAACGTGCAGCCGACCGGACGCCAGCCGTCCCAGACAAACCCGGCAGGATTCGAGCGCCCCCGCCCGGTCGAAGTCCGCCGGGGCAAGATGCAGACGCTGCCAGTAACCGTCGGTCAGTGTTTCCATCCATTCCGCCATCTGCCTGGCCCCGGCGATGCCACCCTCCGGCAAAAGTTCTGCCCATATCCCAACCAGCGCCTCACGGCGGCGCGCATCGAACGCCTCGGCGACCTCGGCATATTGCGCGGTGAACCGCAACTCGCCCCAGAACGCAAACCAGAGCGGCAGCACGTCGCATCCACAGGCCTCGGCCCGGAAATCCGCCTCCAGCAGCGCCATCAGCCGCTTTTGCGGATCCGGCCCCGCGGCGTTCAGAGCGGATGTCCAGAGCGCCTCGTACCCCTCGTAGAGATCCCGCAGCGTCTCGGTCAGCAATCCGCCCTTCGAAGTGAAATAGAACACCGCCACCCCCTGCGACAGCCCCGCCTCATCCGCCACCGTCGCCAGCGTCGTGCGCGCCAGACCATGCGCCAGAATCGACCGCCGCGCCGCGTCCAGCAACTGCCGCCGCCTGCGCTCGGCATTCTGCTTGCGTTCCTTCCTCGGCTTTTTCACCACGGCTTCGGACATCCGCGCTCCCTCGCCTGCTGACTTCCCCATCCTTGCCACAGCAACCCGGACACGTCAGCAAAATTTTTTATTTGAGCGCTCAAAAAAACTTTACCCCGGCAGCGCTCTCTTCTACCCTGACGCAAGTAACCGGATACGGAGTGAACGATGCCCGCGCTCGCCAATACACCCACCGACAGGGATCTGACCGACTGGGACCGCACCCATAACCTGCATCCCTGGGCTGGTATCCATGGCTGGCGCAGGGATGACTACATGCGCGTCAACACCGCCGAGGGCATCCACATCTGGGACCACGCGGGCAAGCGGTTTATCGACGGGCCGGGCGGCATGTGGTGCGTCCAGATCGGTTATGGGCGACAGGAAATGGCCGATGCCATTGCCGCGCAGACCATGACCATGCCCTATGCGTCACCATGGTCCTTCACCACCGAACCCGCCGCCATGCTGGCGCGCAAACTGGCCGACATGACGCCGGGCGACCTCAACACCGTGCATTTCACCACCGGCGGCTCGACCGCCGTGGACACCGCGATAAGGGTGATGCAGTTCCTCAACAACCGCCTCGGGCGGCCCGAGAAAAAGATCGTGATCTCGCGCGAACGCGCCTATCACGGCTCGACCTATCTGGCCGCGACCGTCACCGGCAAGGAACGGTTCAAGACCCGGTTCGACAAGGCTGACGATCTGGTCCGCTTCCTGCCCGACGTGAACCCCTACCATCGCCCCCAGGCCATGAGCATCGAGGCCTGGTGCGACGAAAAGATCGCCGATCTGGAAACCCTGATCGCCCAGGTAGGGGCGGACCGGATCGGCGCCTTCATCGCCGAACCGATCCTGTGCTCAGGCGGCGTCGTCGTCCCGCCCCCCGGCTATCACCGCCGCACCCGCGAAATCTGCGCGCGCCACGACATTCTTTACATATCGGACGAGGTCGTCACCGGCTTTGGCCGCCTCGGCCACTGGTTCGCCTCGCAAGAGGTGTTCGGCATCACCCCAGACATCATCACCTGCGCCAAGGGCCTCACCTCGGGCTATCTGCCGCTCGGGGCCTGCATCATCTCGGACGCGGTCATGGAACGGATCGCCGGGCCGGATGAGAACGACGTGTTCTACAACGGCTATACCTATTGCGGTCACCCGGTCAGTTGCGCCGCCGCCCTGAAGAACATCGAGATCATGGAATGCGAGGATATCCTTGGCCATGTCCGCCGCGTGACCCCGCATTTTCAGGATCGCCTGCGCCATATCGGCGAGACCTTCGATATCGTCGGCGATGCCCGCGGCATGGGTCTTCTGGGCTGTCTCGAATGCCGCCTCGACCCGGGCAACAACAGCTATGCCCGGCAACAGAAATTCGGCGCGGAACTCGATGCCGCCTGCGAGGACATGGGCCTCCTGCTGCGCCCCTTCGGCAACATGGCGGTATTCTCGCCGCCGCTCATCATCACCGGGGCGCAGATCGACGAGATGTTCGACATCATGGAGGCGGGTCTTACCCGGCTGAGCGCGGAGTATGCCGCCTGACGCGCATCTTCCAGTCCGCGCGCCACATCTCGAACCAGGCCACCATCTCGCAATAGGCCCAGACCGGGCCGCAATCGCGCATCCCGCATTTATGCAACACCCGCCGCGAGGCGGCGTTATCAGGATCGGTGCAGGCCACCACCTGTCCCAGATCGGTCTGCTCGAATGCAAAACGCAGCAGGCACTCGCATATCTCGGTGGCATAGCCCTGCCCCCAGACGTGTGGCAGCAGCATGTAACCCACCTCGACCGGGTTCTCGGGCCAGACGTCGGGGCGCACCTGATGCCACGGCGTGTCCTTTTCGTCGAACGGAACCGGGGTCAGCACCCCGTCTCCAATCCTCTCCCCGGTCGCCGTGACGGTGACGGTCCACGCTCCTATCCGCCCGCCCGCACCACGCCGTACCGCCTGCACCATGCGCCGCGCGACCTGCGCGGGGGTCAGCGGGTCGGTGACATAGCGCACGACCTCCGGGTCGGTCAGCAACGCGCGCTGGATATCCTCGTCCTGCGGCGCTAACGGTCGCAGGGTCAGCCGCGGCGTCCGCAGCACCAGCGCCTGCGGATCAAGCGGCGCGATCATGCGGGCTTGCGGCCCCGGATATGGTGCGGACAGTGCTCGCCCGTCCGCAGCACCGGCACCATCGCCTGCCATGTCTCGATCTGATGCGCGATAAACGCCGCATCATGCCGCGCCTCCCAGTCTGCGCGGTTCGGCCCGGACAGTTCCTGCAACTCCGCCGCTGCCTCCCCGGCATACCACGGGCTGCGGTTGACCAGTTCGACATCCCTGAACCCGGCCCCATCCATGGCCGCGCGGTAACGTTCCGGCGAGGCCATGGCGAAATCCAGCGCTTCCAGCCGGATGTAATGCGCCATCTCCGCCGAGGGCGCGCCGTCATGCGACCGCAGCCAGTCCGACGCGGCAAACCGCCCGCCGGGTTTGAGCACCCGGAACGCCTCGGCCGCCAGCGCCTCCTTGTCGGGAATGTGGATGATAGAATCCTTGGAAAACACAACGTCAAAGCTCTGATCCCGAAACGGAAACGGCCCCGGAACAACCTTCTCGACCGTGATTCTGTCGCTCAGCCCCGCCGCCGCCACCCGCGCCCGTGCCGCCGCGCAGACCGGATCCTCAACATCAATTCCCGTCACATGAGCCGCGCCATGCTCGCGGACCAGCAGAACCGCGATCGCCCCCGACCCGCAGCCGATATCCAGAACATACTTGCCTCGCAAGTCCACGCCATCAAGGACCCGCGCCACCTCCTCCGGCCCGCCCGGAGACAGGAACCCCTCGCCCCACAGATCCTCGAGAAAGGCAATATGGCTGTCATCGTAAAGGTCTTCACCGGACATGACCCATCCCCCAGATAAACTCTTCCCGCCGACCAGTATCCCGTGAAAACACCCTGCAAACAAGTCATTGCCTCAACCGCCAGAGGCATCGCACCTCATCATTCCACTGAATGTTCATTCAATCAATTGCCATCGACCACAAGGATTGGTAACGCTATGACACAGCCGCACCGGACCGGAATACGCCATGACCCAGCCCCTGCCCACCCACACCCGGACCGTCATCATCGGCGGCGGTTCCATCGGGATCAACACCGCCTATCATCTGACCAGACTGGACCATGGCGACGTGATCGTTCTGGACCAGGGTCAACTCACCTCGGGCACCACATGGCATGCCGCCGGCCTGATCGTGGCGGGCCTGCTGAAATCCGAGGCCGAATGCGAAATCTACACCCACGGGCGCGATCTCTATGCCCGGCTTGAGGCGGAAACCGGCATTTCAACTGGCTTTCGCGATGTGGGTTACCTGCAGATCGCCGGCAATGACGAGCGCGTGCACGAAATGCGCCGCGTCGCCCCCTTCATGCGCCGCTTCGGCATCAACTGCCACGAGATTTCACCCCGCGAGGCGCAGAAGTTGTTTCCCATCGGCGACCTGAGCGACGTCAAGGCCGCCTTCTACATCCCCGAGGACGGCCGCGCCAATCCGGTCGACGTCACCATGTCGCTGGCCCGCGGCGCGCGCAACGGCGGCGCGCGCAACGGCGGCGCGCACATCGTCGAAGGCGTGCGCGTGACCGATATCCTGACCCGCAACGGCACCGCCACCGGGGTGCGCACCGCCGACGGACAGACGATCACCGCCGAAAACGTGGTCATCTGCGGCGGCATGTGGTCCCGGCAACTGGGCGCGCGCGCGGGTCTCAACCTGCCGCTTCAGGCCGCCGAACACTATTACCTCATCACCGAAACAATCCCCGACCTGCCCCGCGACCTGCCGGTGCTCGAGGATCCCTCGACCTATACCTACTACCGCGAAGAGGTGGGCGGCATGATGCTGGGCCTTTTCGAGCCTCAGGGCGCAGCGTGGAACCTCGGTGGCATCCCCGACACCTTCCAGTTCGGCGAGATCGACCCGGACTGGGACCGCGTCGGCCCCTTTCTGGAACTCGCCTATTCCCGCGTGCCCAAAACCCTGAACTACGGCGTGAAAAAACTCTTCTGCGGCCCCGAAAGCTTTACCCCGGACCTTGCCCCGCTGGTCGGCCCCACCCCCGAATTGCGCAATTGCTGGGTCGCCTGCGGCATGAACTCGCTCGGCATCCTCAACGGCGCGGGCACCGGCATGGTGCTGGCCCACTGGATCGTGGACGGGTTGCCGCCCGTCGATGTCACCGCAATCAACGTCGGCCGCTTCTCGAAATCCCACAGCACCCCGGCCTTTCGCCGTGACCGCACACCGGAATTGCTGGGCAAACTCTTTGGTCAGCATTTCCACAACGAAAGCCCGAAAACCGCGCGGGATGTGAAACGCTCGGTCCTCTATGACCGGCTGAAGTCGGCAGGTGCCTATTTCACCGAAGGCAATGGCTGGGAACAGCCCGACTGGTTCGCCCCCTCGCCCGAAGAGGCCCGGATCGACACCTACAGCTGGTTCCGCCAGAACTGGTTTGACTGGCACGCCGCCGAACACCGCGCCGCGCGCAAGGATGTGATGCTGATGGACATGTCCTCGATGTCCTGCTTTCTGGTGCAGGGCCGCGATGCCTGCGCGCTGCTGTCGCGCCTGTCGTGCAACGACGTGGATGTCGCGCCCGGTCGCGTCGTCTACACCGCCTGGACCAACGAACGCGGCGGGTTCGAGGCGGACCTGACCGTCACCCGGCTGGAACGCGACAAATTCATGGTCGTGGTCGGCGAAAATTCCCACGGCCACACCGAAATGCGCCTGCGCCGCCATATCGGCGCAGACGAATTCGTCACCGTCACCGATGTCACCGCGGGTCGCACGCAGATCAACATTCACGGGCCCAGAGCGCGCGACCTGCTGTCGCGTGTGTCCGGCTCGGACCTCTCGAACGACGCCTTCCCCTTCATGACCGCGCGCGAGATCGACGTGGGCTATGCCGTGGTGCTGGCGATGCGCGTCACCTTCATCGGCGAATTGGGCTGGGAACTGCACGTTCCCGCCACGCAAGCGGTGCAGACCTATGACCTGCTGATGCAGGCCGGTCAGGATCTCGGCCTGCGCAATGCGGGCATGCAGACGCTCAATTCCCTGCGGCTCGAAAAGGCCTATCGCGATTTCGGTATCGACGTGGACAATACCGACAACCCGATCGAGGCAGGCCTCGGCTTTGCCGTCAAACTCGACAAGCCCGGCGGTTTCATCGGCCGCGACGCCCTGACCGCGATCAAGGCACGCGGTACGCCACACAACCGGATGCTGCAATTCCTGCTGCACGACCCCGAACCACTGCTGCACGGCAACGAACTGATCTATCTGGGCGAGGCGCAGGTCGGCTATATTCAGGTTGGCGGCTATGGTCACACTCTGGGCGGCGCGGTCGGCCTCGGCTTTGCCGGGCTGGATCGCCCCCTGACCGAAGAGATCGTCGAAAACGGTGACTGGACGCTCGAGATCGCGGGCAAACGCTTTGCCGCCACGGCCTCGCTCAGACCGCTCTACGACCCGCAAATGGCAAAGATCAGGGCCTGAGCGGTCGCGTTGCCCCCAACAGCCTGACGCAACCGCGGCCCCCGGCGTCGCATTCCCCCATTCACGGCGGACCCCCACCATGCTAAGCCAGTCATGGTCAGATTACCGAAAGACCGCGCCATGAGCCATGAAATCCGCCTCGCCTTCGAGCATCCCGCCGCCCGCGCGCGCGCCACATCGCCCGATGGCCCGCTGGATCGCATCTCGGTGCGCGACCACGTGGTCGAGGTCGAGATCGGCGCATTCCAGTCCGAACGCGGCACGACACAGCGCGTCTCCTTCAACGTGGTGGTCGAGGTGCGCCCCGCTACCAATCCGCTCGACGATGACGTGGACCGCATCCTGAGCTACGACAAGGTGACCGAGGCAATCGCCACGGAACTGGCTGCAGAGCGCCTCAACCTGCTGGAAACGCTGGCGGAACGCATCGCCGAGCGGATCCTGTTCGAACCGCAGGCGGTGCGCACCTTCGTGCGGATCGAGAAACTCGACCGCGGTCCCGGCGCCCTGGGTGTCGAGATCGTCCGCTCGGTCGATGACCTCAAGACCAAGCCGGTCGCTCCCCACCATGACACCACCCCGCATCCGCATGTGGTGTTCCTGACCAATGCCGCAATCCGCTCTCCCAATCTTGGCCAATGGCTCGACCAGCTCGAGGCACGGGCCGAACCGGTGATCCTCTGCGTCGGTCGCGCCGATGTCGATGCACCACAGACCGGACGGCGCATGACCCAGCGGCGCGTCGATCTGCTGGCGATGGAACAGAACGCCTGGGTGCTCGCGGGGCGCGACGACCGCTGCGTCGTCGTCGCCACCCGCACCGAGCTTGACTGGGCGATGAAGAACGGCCAGATCAGTGTCTGGGCACCCTCCAAGATCGTGCTCGACGCGGTGGACGGGCCGGGCCGGGCCACGGACGATCCCGTCGCACTTGCGGCATGGTTCGCCGGCCATATCGAGGCTTCCGACCTGCTGCTGATCGGCGAGGCCCCGCCGAAATCCTGCCGGGTGCCGGTCCTGATCCAGGACATCGCGCAATCGGGATTGTAAGCGCCGCGCCGGGGTGACCCGACGGGGTGAGGCGCCTGAACGCAGAGGCATATATAGGCCGGGCTTCAGCCTGGCCCGCATGGCATGGCGAGGCGAGGCGGAACCCCGCCGTGCGAAAGCCGTGATCGAACCGCCCGTCAATAGCGCGCGCGCTCTACCCGACCACCTGGGCGGCAAATCCGAACAAGAACCCGCTCCGCGTCACTCCCCTGTCGATATCATACACACCTGAAGACATGTCATATATGAAATGTTTCAACCGCCATCCTTGCCCCTCGAACTCCGGCCTTGACCCTGGCCCCACACGCCCTTACCCACCCCCGCATCGCGGCACGTGCCAGACCGAACGGACACTCCATGCCCTATTATCGCCCGATCCCCCGCACCGACCGCGCCCGCCCCGCAGGCGCCCTGCCGCTCGCCGGCGGCTGGTGCTGGTTCGACACCGTCGAGGTGCTCGACCGCGCCACCCCTGCGCATCTCATGTCCGCCGCCGACTTGCCCACCGACATGGCGGATCGCCTGACCGCCCCCCGTGCGCCCATCGCGACGCTCGACATGGGGCAGCCACAGATCATGGGCATTCTCAACGTCACACCCGACAGCTTTTCCGACGGAGGCCAGCATTTCGATCCCGGGGTCGCAATCGCCCATGCCCGCGCCATGGCAACAGCAGGCGCCGCGATCCTCGATATCGGCGGCGAATCCACCCGCCCCGGCTCTGCCCCCGTCGCCATCGACGAAGAGATTGCCCGCACCGCGCCTGTCATCGCCGCAATCCGCGCCCAGACGGCCACACCGATCTCGATCGACACCCGCAAAACCGCCGTTGCCCGCGCCGCGCATCACGCCGGGGCCAATCTGATCAATGACGTGGCCGGTTTCACCCATGACCCCGATCTCGCGCCCTTCGCCTCGCGTCACGCCCTGCCGGTCTGCGTGATGCACGCCCAGGGCACGCCCGAGACGATGCAGCAGGATCCGCTCTACGATAACGTCCTGCTCGACATCTACGACTGGCTCGCCCGGCGAATCGAGGCCCTCATTGCCCTGGGCATCCCCCGCGCGTGCATCGTGACCGATCCCGGCATCGGCTTTGGCAAGACGCAGGCACACAACCTCGCCCTCCTGCAGAACCTGTCACTCTTTCATGGCCTCGGCTGCCCGGTCCTGCTCGGCGCCTCGCGCAAGCGTTTTATCGGCGACATCAGCAACACGCCGGTGGCTGCAGACCGGATTCCCGGCTCGCTCGCCGTGGCGCTGTGCGCAGTCGCACAGGGCGCGCATATACTGCGCGTGCATGACGTGCCCGAAACCCGCGCGGCACTTGACCTCTGGCGCGCCGTCACCTTTGCCTCTACCCCTTGACTTGCCGGATTGCGATCTCTGGCACAGGTTTATCCAAGGATTGTGTGAAATTGATTTTTATAATCTTACCAAGCCGCACACACCTACTGTTTTAGCCCTGAACCGCACGGTTCGTATTCGCCATCCGCGTCCGAAAACGCGACGCGACGCGCCCCATCGGCTCGTCCTCACGCCGGTCAGCACGAACGCCACGGCGCGCGGCCAACGCGGCGGCAGCACCGTGGTCGACTGATCGGAGGGATATCCTGTATATCGCGCTCATCCAAAGCAGAAGGGCACCCACGACGGGTGCCCTTTACATTTATATTTCAATTGGTTCAGTTCTTTTCCTGATCCACCAGCTTGCCGGCGCTGATCCACGGCATCATGGCGCGCAACTTCTTGCCCACCTCTTCGATCTGATGCGCATCATTCATCCGGCGGGTGCCCTTGAAGAACGGCTGCCCGACGGCGTTCTCCTGCATGAAATCACGAACAAACCTGCCGGTCTGAATGTCGCGCAGAATGGCCTTCATCTCCTTCTTGGTCTGCTCATAGGGCAGCACCCGCGGACCGCTGACATACTCGCCATATTCGGCCGTGTTCGAGATCGAATAGTTCATATTGGCAATGCCACCCTCGTAGATCAGGTCGACGATCAGCTTCACTTCGTGCAGGCATTCAAAGTAAGCCATTTCAGGGGCATACCCCGCCTCCACCAGCGTCTCGAACCCCATGCGGATAAGTTCCACCAGACCACCGCAGAGCACGGCCTGCTCGCCGAACAAGTCGGTTTCGCATTCCTCGCGGAAGTTGGTCTCGATGATCCCCGAGCGCCCACCACCGATAGCCGAACAGTAAGAGAGGCCAATTTCCAATGCCTTACCGGATGCGTCATTGTTCACCGCCACCAGGCAGGGCACGCCGCCGCCCTTGACATACTCGCCGCGCACGGTGTGGCCGGGGCCCTTGGGGGCCATCATGATGACATCAACGCCCTCTTTCGGCTCGATCAGACCGAAATGGATGTTCAGACCATGTGCAAAGGCAATCGCCGCGCCGGGACGGATGTTGTCATGTACATATTTGCGATAGGTTTCGCCCTGCAATTCGTCGGGCATGGTGAACATCATCAGATCACACCAGGCCGCCGCCTCTGCGATGCCCATGACCTTGAGCCCCTCGGCCGCGGCCTTGCGGGCCGACTTCGACCCCTCGCGCAGTGCAACGACCAGGTTTTTCGCGCCCGAATCTCGCAGGTTCAGCGCATGGGCATGGCCCTGGCTGCCGTAGCCCAGAATGGCGACTTTCTTGTCCTTGATCAGGTTGATGTCGCAGTCACGATCATAATAGACGCGCATGGTGTTCTCCTCTTTGCTTTGACTGACTGCAGGATAGGGATTCCAAATCTACTTTCTGAACAATACTGATTTAATATCTGAAAATTTGGTGATAATCATTCATTTAAAAATGATTTGGTAAAATTTCATGCTGACCGATACTGATCGTCGCATCCTGCGCCACTATCAGCACGATCCGATGCTGGGGCCCGCCGATCTGGCCGACCGGGCCGGAATTACCCCTGCCACCTGCGCCCGCAGGCTCGACCGGATGCAGGCGGCAGGGATCATTCGCGCCAACCGCGCCGTGATTGACTGGCGCGCGCTCGGCTATGAGGTTGAAGTGAGCCTGCGCATCACCCTCGACAAAACTCAGCCGCGTGCCTTTGACGAATTCATAGCCACCGCAAGAAACGTTCCAGAAGTCATTGAGATACAGACATTTCTTGGCCGTGTAGACTTGCGTCTTTCGGTCATTGCCCGCGACATGGCGCATTATCAGCAGCTCTACCGCAGCGCTATCCTGGACCTGCCCCACATTGCCGATATCGAGGCGTTGATGCATGTGGCGCGGATCAAATCCGACGAGGTGCTGCCGGTATGATCGCGCTCGATACCACCGACCGGCTGATCCTGCGGGAACTCGTCCGCGACGCAACCCAGCCCGCCAGCACAATCGGGCGCAAACTGGGCCTGTCGCAGCCCGCCGCATGGCGACGAATTCGCAGGCTCTATGACAGCGGGGCCATCAAGGGCCAGAGGCTCGACCTCGACCATGAAAGACTTGGGTTCGGCGTGACGGTGTTCCTTGGCGTCAAGCTGGCCACCAAGGGGCGCGTCAGCCTGGACGATTTCGAACGCGCCGTCTCGGCCATCCCCGAGGTGCAGACGGTCGAGCATATCCTGGGCCTCTATGACTATCGCCTGCGGGTCGTGGCTCGTGACATTTCCGACTTCGAACGGGTATTGCGGCGGCGCATCATGACGCTGCCTGGAGTGGGGGATGTGGAGGCAAACGTGCTGTTGAGCGAGGAACGCCGTCCCGGCCCGATTGGCTAGACGGCGGGCTATGGACTTATGCCCGGAGGCTTGGCATCTTGCCGCCAACCAGCAGGAGTTGCACCATGACCGCCCTTCTCGACAATATCGACCCCGACGGCCTCTTGGAATACTCGGTCGTCTTCACGGATCGCTCACTAAATCACATGTCATTATCCTTTCAACATGTTATGCGGGATATCTCATCCATGCTGAAAGAGGTTTACAACGCCGACGCCGTGGCGCTCGTCCCCGGTGGTGGCTCTTACGCGATGGAGTCCGTGGCGCGACAGTTCGGACGCGGGGCTCATGCGCTGATCGTGCGCAACGGCTGGTTCTCCTTTCGCTGGACGCAGATTTTCGAAGCAGGACAGTTCTCTTCTGACACCACCGTCTGCATCGCCCGTCAGACCGGCAACGCTGCGGTGGCCCCTTTCGCCCCCGCCCCTATCGAAGAGGTCACTGCCAGAATCCGCGAGACAAGGCCCGATGTGGTCTTTGCCCCGCATGTCGAAACCTCGGCAGGCCTCATCCTGCCCGACGACTATGTGACAGCGCTGGCCAACGCAGCCCATGAGGTCGGCGCACTGATGGTGCTCGATTGCATCGCGTCAGGCTGCGTCTGGGTGGACATGAAGGCCACCGGGGTCGATGTGCTGATTTCCGCCCCGCAGAAGGGCTGGTCAGCCTCACCCTCTGCCGGGCTGGTAATGCTGTCAGAGCGAGCCATGACGCGCCTTGACGAAACGACGTCGGACAGCTTTGCACTCGATCTCAGAAAGTGGCGCGCGATCATGCAGACCTATGAGGATGGCGGACATGCCTATCATGCCACCATGCCCACCGATGCACTGCGGGCGTTTCGCGATACGATGATCGAGACGCGCGATTACGGGTTCGAGAAGTTGCGACAGGCGCAATGGGAACTGGGCAACGGTGTACGTGCGATGCTGGCCGCGAGCGGCGTCACCTCGGTTGCCGCAGAGGGATTTGGTGCGCCCGGTGTAGTGGTCAGTTACACAGATGATCCCGACATTCAGAACGGCAAGAAGTTCGCCGCCAAAGGGATGCAAATTGCCGCAGGGGTGCCGCTGAAATGCAATGAGCCAGAGGGGTTCCGCACCTTCCGACTTGGCCTTTTCGGGTTGGACAAGCTCTATGATGTGCCTGCCGCGCTGAACCGGCTGGAAACAGTTCTGAACAAGGTACTCTAACCTCAACCGCGCGCGCCAAGACCCATCTGCATCAAGGTCTTGCGCACCGGGGCCAACGAATAGATCGCACTCAGCGCTTGCGCGCGTGCATCCCGCAAGGGCTGTGCGCGCAGCATCGAGGCACGATTGAGCAGGTCGATGCCCGTCACCCGCGCCCGCACCTCCAGATGCCTGCGGCGGTGATAGGTTTCCAACATCTGCCGATCGCCCAGACGCTCTGGCGCGGCTTCGGCCAATTCCAGCAGCACCCGCATATCGCCAAGGCTCATGTTCAGCCCCTGCGCGCCAATCGGCGGCACCACATGCGCGGCCTCGGCCACCAGCGCCACGCGCTCGGCATACATACGTTCCGCCATTTGGCTGATGATCGGCCAGACCGTGCGACGCGAGGCAAGCGTCAGGGGGCCGAACATATGACAGGAGCGCGTGTTCATCGCGGCCTCGAAGGCAGCTTCCGGCAGGTCCGCGAGCCGCACCGCCTCTGGCCCCTCCTCCATCCAGACCACGGCGGAAGAGGGCCGTCCATCATGATCAGGCAGCGGCACTAGCGTAAAAGGCCCACCAGAGCGGTGAATCTCGGTCGAAACGTTTTCATGCGGGATCGGATGCGTGGCCGCAAAGGCCAGCGCCTTCTGCCCATAGCGCGTAGTTTTCACCTCCACTCCCGCAGCCTCGCGGACGGGTGAATTGCGGCCATCTGCGGCGATTACCAGACGACAGCGCACCCGAGTGCCGTTACTCAACCCCACGCGCGCCTCGGTCTCGCGGGTGAACAGCGTGACGGCACCAATACCGGGCAGGAAAGTTACCCCCGGCAGACTCTCCAGATGCGCCACCATCTCGCGGCGCAAGAGCCAGTTGGGCAGGTTCCAGCCAAATGGCTGATCGGAAATATCCGAGGCACAAAATTCCCTGACCACACGCGGCGCGGGTATTTCTCCGCCCGCGTCGACGATCCGCATCACCTGCAGATCGGTGGCATATGAGGCAAGGCGTCCCCATAACCCGGCCCGCTCCAGGAGTACCTGCGCCGGCTGCAGAAAGGCGGTGGTGCGCAGATCCGACCCTTCGGCCTCGCGCGACATGACGGGTGGGGCGGGGTCGACGCAGAGTACGGAAAATCCCGCGCCGCCAAAAACCGCCGCTGCCGTTAGGCCGGCGACACCGCCGCCCGAAACAACGATGTCATATTCCGCATATGTCACATCAAACACCCTGTCGCCCGGACGCATCGCCTTCAGTTTAACCGCGCGAGATCATCAGCAAGAGCATCCATATCACCGGCACCAGCGCCAGCGCGGGGATATAAAGCCCCGGAATACCCCAAAGTGCAACGCTGGTCGCCCATCCGGCAAGGAATATCGCCACACTCACGAGAATGGGACCAACAACGGATGCATCGGGATCGTCCTGCGTCTTGTCATACGTGGAGGCAGGTGCCGAGCGGGATATTGTCATGATTGACCTCTTTGAGATTATGAAATTCCATTCCTGCAAATAGGAACCGCCCCGGCCACTCAAAGAGACGTTTCGCCGCAGCGGACCTGCTTCAGATCAGGCGGGCCAGAAATCCGCCGAGATCGTCGGTATGATGATGGATATGCTCCGCCTCGATCCGTTCCGGTGCCACATGAACGGTGCGCATGCCCATCGCATGCGGCGCGGCCAGATTGCGCGGATCATCCTCGAACATCGCAGCGGAGCCGGGCGTCGTCCCGTCTCGAGCAAGAATCGCGTGAAACGCCTCCGGCTCGGGCTTGGGCCGATAGCCTGCGTGTTCAACGCCATAGATCGCATCAAACGCACCCGAGAGTCCGCGCCGCGCAATCACCCGCTCGGCATAGGGGGCAGACCCGTTGGTATAGACGATCCTGCGCCCCGGCAGTGCACGGATCGCCGCGTTCAGTCCTGGATCGGCCTCCAGATGATCCAGCGAAATATCATGCACCTCGCGTAGATAAGGGCCTGGTTCCAGATCATGGAGCCGCATCAACCCTGCAAGCGTCGTGCCGTGATCACGCCAATAGGCCTGGCGCAGCCGGTCCGCCTCGGCACGGGATACGTTGAGCGTGTCCATCACAAACTGCGTCATCCGCGCCTCGATCTGATCAAACAGACGCGCCGAGGGCGGATAGAGCGTGTTGTCGAGGTCGAAAACCCAAGTGACGACATGGTTGAAATCGAGCATTGGCATGGGTCAAACATAGATAGGCGTGACAACGGGCGCAATCGGCCAAGGCTTGATCCCCGGCCCAAAGCGCGTAAGGTCTTTCGACGTCAGACAAAAGAAACGGACACACCGATGAAACCGCCTCCGACCGATGCCTACTCGCTGATCCTCGAAGCCATCGACGTAGGCATTTTCAAACCCGGCGACCGTCTGGTCGAAAGCGATCTGGCAGAGCGCTTCGGGGTTTCGCGCACCCCCATCCGCGAGGCGCTGCAACGACTAGAGACGCAATCCATGTTGACTCGCGATGGACGCAGCCTGATCGTGGCCTCGCTGGATTACAACCAACTGGCCGAGCTATACGTGGTGCGCGCTGAACTCGAGGGGTTGGCGGCCGGGCTTGCAGCCCGTCACGCCACGCCCGAAGAGGTGCGCGTGTTGCGCGACATGGTCGAGGATGACCGATCGCTGTTGGGCAAACCCTCCGAGATGGCGCGTGCAAACCGCCGGTTTCACAAACAGATTCACCTTGCCTCGCACAACAGGTTTCTGGTGCAGCAACTCGATCTGGTGCATCGCTCCATGGCGCTTCTGGCAACCACATCGCTCGCCGCCGAGGGACGAGACGAGGACGCTCTAAAGGAACATAGCGCCATCGTCGCCGCGATCGAGGCCCAGGACGAAAATGCCGCTACGCAGGCCCTGCGGGATCATATTTCAAAGGCCTTCGTGACCCGGCTCAAGCTTGATTCCGGAGAGGTCAAATCCACCGTCTGACATGCGCCGCCCGCCAGCAGCCACCGACAGACCATGCGCCGTCTTGTCCCAGAAAAAGGGATTGAACACCAGTTCATAAAGCGCCTTGTATGCGGCAATTGCGCCGAGCGGTGCATAAAAATGCATGCTCGGAACCCAAAGCAAGAGATGCCGGTGCTTGCGTCCCGAAACCGCCAGCATGTAAACGCTGAGACCAAGCACTTCGACCATCAGGAACAGGCTGCCGACGCCGACCATCAGACTGCGCGGCAGAACCGAATCCAGCGGATGTGGCAGTCCAAGGATAACCAGCCAGAACGACCAGAGAAACGGCGCCAGCAGGAATTGTGATAACGCCGAAACAAAATGCGCCTGAAACCCCCAGAATTTCCGAGCGCCGAGTTGGTGAAACAACAGGCGTGGTCGCCGCATATGCACCAGATAGGTCGTCATGTAGCCTTTTAGCCATCGCGAGCGCTGTTTGATCCAGGGCCAGGGGCGGCAATTCGCCTCTTCCTCTGTCACAGTAGATACCATCTCGGTCCTGTAGCCGTGCCGCGCCAGACGGAATCCCAGATCGGCATCCTCGGTCACATTATGCGCGTCCCATCCACCCAGTTTCTCTAGCACGTCGCGGCGGAAATAAAGCGTCGTGCCACCAAGCGGAATTGCCAGACCAAGGCGTGTCATGCCCGGCAGGATCATGCGGAACCAGGTGGCATATTCGATGGTGAAACAGCGCGCCAGCCAATTCTGCGTCGGGTTGTAATAGTCGAGTATGCCCTGCAGACAGGCCACATCGCGTGGGGCCTGCTGAAACCGCCGGGCAACGACAGTTATCTGATCCGGGTCGGGGGCATCCTCGGCGTCGAAGATGCCGATGATGTCGCCCCGACAGAAATCGAGGGCGTAGTTCATCGCACGTGGCTTGGTCCGGGGCTTGCCATCGGGCACGACGACCGGCCGAACCCAGGGTGGCAGATCAATAGCCGCCAGAGTGGCCCTGGTCAGTTCATCCTCTTCCTCGAGTACCAGAACGACATCAAGTAGACATTTGGGATAGGTCAGACGGCTGAGACGGGCAATCAGCGCATGGGCAATCTCGGTCTCGCGAAAGAGCGGCACCAGGATCGACACCTTGGGGAGTGGGTCCAATTCCACGGCCTTTGGCCCGGTCGCCCGATCATCGGTCGTGGCGGCAAGGACAGCGGCGGTTTTCAACCCGGCAGAGATCAGCAGGGTGAAACAGGCCCAGACCACGAAGATGGTGAACACCACCACCGGAAAGACAAGGCTGAGCGCGGCGATCACGGTCATGGCCGCAAGGCTGACCCGCAGTCGCCTGACGATGGAGCCGCCCCATGCGCGGCAGCTTTCGCTCTCGGGCACGCGGGTCTCTGCCAGGTCACGCAGCAGGTCGCGATGATCGTGGGCAACTCGGTCCTGAATCGCCCGTCTGGACGCGAGACTCGGGCGCGAACGACCAATGCCCGGGGGCAGGATCGGACGCAAGGCGTCCAGGTTTTCGGGTCTGCCGGTCACAAGTTCAGGCTCACCGGAGGCCGATTTCACCGCGATGATCTCGTGCCGGAGCAGAAACCGGGGATCAATCCCGATATCATAGCTTTGCGCGGCATCCAGATCGTCGCAAGTCAACCGGCGCACAGAAAGGCGGCGGGCATGCGCCCTGAGCAGATCGTCCTCGCTGGCAAGGCCCTCGGCCTGCAAGATCTGGTCGACCGAGGTATCGCAATACTGCCGCACCATCTCGGCGCGTGCCGCGTCGGATGCGCTGATCGCGCCTGCGCGCACCAGATCGCGCCCAATCCGATGGATCTGCACGCCTTCGAGCCGGTTCCGCGCCCCCAGATGGCGCAATTCGGAAATGCCCATGGCCCTAGCCTTTTCCTGCTTTCGGAAACAAGACTAAGGTGCGTATGGTTAACTATCTTTTAACAAGCGACCCAAAAACAAAATCAACTGCCTGCATGCCCGGCCATCGAAGCCGCGAACCGCTCGAAGAGATAAAAGCTGTCCTGCGGTCCGGGGCTGGCCTCGGGGTGGTGCTGCACCGAAAAAACCGGGCGGTCTTTGATCCGTATGCCACAATTTGAACCATCAAAGAGTGAAACATGGGTTTCCATCACGCCCTCGGGCAATGTCTGGCTGTCGACTGCAAAGCCGTGATTCATCGAGGTGATTTCAACCTTGCCGGTCTCCAGATCCTTGACGGGATGGTTGGCGCCGTGGTGGCCGTGATTCATCTTGATGGTTTGCGCCCCCAATGCAATCGCCAGCATCTGATGGCCCAAGCAAATGCCAAAGACCGGCAGGCCACGGTCGAGAACGCCGCGGATCATCGGCACGGCATATACGCCCGTCGCCGCCGGGTCACCGGGGCCGTTCGACAGAAACACACCGTCTGGTGAATGCGCCAGCACATCCTCGGCCGTGGCAGTCGCGGGCAATACGGTGACCTCACATCCGGCGCTGGCCAGACAACGCAGGATATTGCGCTTTGCCCCGTAATCCACCGCCACCACCTTGTGACGCGCCTGCGTCTGGCGCTGATAACCTTCGGGCCAGGCCCAACGCATCTCGTCCCAGCGGTAGGACTGCGCACAGGTCACGTGCCGCGCCAGATCCATCCCTTCCAGCCCGGCAAAACCGCGCGCCTTGGCCACCAGCGCCTCGGCGTCGAACCGGCCTCCCGGATCATGGGCAAGGGCCACATGCGGTGCGCCCTGTTGACGGATCGCGCGGGTCAGACGGCGGGTGTCGACCCCACCGATGGCAATCCGCCCGCGTCGCGCCAGCCAGTGCGTCAGATGCTCCTGTGCACGCCAGTTGCTCGGATCGGTCGGATCCCATTTCACCACCATCCCCTCGGCCACTGGCTCGGCGGTTTCGTCGTCGTCGAGGTTGACGCCGGTATTCCCGATATGCGGGAAGGTAAAGGTCACGATCTGCCCGGCATAAGAGGGATCGGTCATGATCTCCTGATAGCCGGTCATCGCGGTGTTGAAGCAGAGTTCCGCCGTGGTTTCACCGGTTGCCCCAAACCCATGGCCATAAAAGAGTGAGCCATCGGCCAGCGCGAGACATGCAGTCGGACGAGAGCGGGACGCATGGGCCATGAAAAGGTATCTCCGGCTGTGCAAATTGGCGCATTCCTACGGGCCAGCCCCTGTCGGGTCAAGGCCAAGTTCAATACATGAGGCGCCGAGCCGGTGGTTGCCATGCCCCGCGCTTTTCGATAGGCTCCTTCTCTTGTGACAGGTCATGGGGATGGAATGAATGGAATTGCGTGAACGGGTCAATCAGGCCCTGAAACAGGCGATGAAGGACAAGGCCACCCGCCGTCTGGCCACCCTCAGACTGATCAACGCCGCGATCAAGGATCAGGAGATCGCCGGGCGCAGCGCAGACGGCGTCACCGCAGTGGGAGATACCGAGATCCTCGCTATCCTCGCCAAGATGACCAAGCAGCGCAACGAAAGCGTCCGCGCATACGAAGAAGGCGGGCGGCTTGATCTGGCGGAGCGCGAGCGCGAGGAAATCGCGGTGATTGAGGAATTCCTGCCCCGTCAATTGGATGATGCCGAGATTCTAAATGCTATTGACAAGGCCATCGCCGATGTGGGGGCGACCTCGATCCGCGACATGGGCAAGATCATGGGAAAGCTCAAGGAGCGCCACGCCGGGCAAATGGATTTCGGGGCCGTGGGCCCGCAAGTCAAGGCACGGCTGGGTTAACCCGCAGGCGGCGCGGGCGAGCGAAGGGTATCGGCCAATTCGGCATAAAGCGTCTTGCGTTCGTCTTCGGACAGAAAGGCGCCAATTTCGACCTCGCGCCCGGCCCCATTGATTGTGATGTAATAAGTCACCGGCCCGCCATCCAGATGCACATGCACGCTTGCCCAATAGCGATTGCAACTCCATTCCTGCACATCGCCGCGCGGATTGGTGCGCCTCAGATGCAGCTTTTCTGGCCCAATGGTGAGCACCTCTTCGATGCGGGCGCTGGAATAGCTTTGCTCCAGCGCCCACCAGATGCCGCCTACGGCCATCAGCAGAAAAGGCAGAACGCCCCATAACACGAAAGTGCCCAGAAGCGGGTAAAGCGGTATGGTGATCAGCGTGAACGTGGTCAGCACAAAGGCTGCAAACCCGCGACGCGGCAACGACCGATGTGGCCAAAGCGTCAACCTGATATCCTGTTCCGGTCCGTGCGGCTGTGTCCATTGATACGGCATGTCCGGGTTCTAGCCTGACTATTGAGAATGAAAAGGAGCAATGCGCTGCCACATGTTCATGGCAGGCTTGAAACGCGCGGAGAGCCTGTAAGCCGGATTCTGTCCTCCCGCTCCGGGGAACGGGATGGATGACCATTCCTCTTGACGCTCTGTCACCAGCGCGCCTCCAGCTGCCAACCCGGACCGCCGGGCCAAGACGTGCCTGCGGGCGGTATCGCGGGACCGTGATCCCGGACCAGCCCCCGCGTGCGGTCCCTATTTGGCATTGCTCCCGGTGGGGCTTGCCGTGCCGGTCCGGTTGCCCGTCCCGCGGTGGGCTCTTACCCCACCGTTTCACCCTTGCCTACGACACGCGCGGGCGGTTTCTTTTCTGTGGCGCTTTCCCTCGGGTTGCCCCGGCCGGGCGTTACCCGGCACCGTTGCCTTGTGGAGTCCGGACTTTCCTCGCCCCCGGATCTTCTCCGGGACCGCGGCCATCCGGCCCTCCGCGCAACGCCCCACTTAGGCGCTTGCCCTCCTGCGGTCAACGGGGAAGCGTCGGGCAAGATCTCCAATCAATGCGGAATCCACCGCATCGAGCGGTCCTGTGACCGCGGGGCGAAAGCGCATGCGAAAGGCTCTGAGCACGTCATCTGGCATGTTCTCGCCTGCTACAGCATAACCAAACGCCTGCGCATCCCCCACAAAGCGCGCGGCAAGATCCCCTGCCCCGGGCGTTACCTGCATCTGCGGCCAAACCGACAGGCCCCGCATCGCCAGCCTGCGCCAGTCAAAGTGCGGTCCGGGATCGGATTTGCGCAAGGGCGCCATGTCGGAATGAGCAATCATCCTTTCAGGTGCGATACCCCAACGGCCCATGACTTCCGGCAAGAGACGTTCTAGCGCTGCCATCTGCGGCTCGGGAAAAGGATGCGCGCCGGTATTGACCAGTTCTATCCCGATTGAGCGCGAATTCACGTCCGTTACATCGCCCCATTGCCCAGCGCCCGCGTGCCAGGCGCGCATCTCTTCCTCAACGAGGCGCAGAACCTCGCCCGTCTCCGAGATCAGGTAATGCGCAGAGACCTCCGAACCGGGATCGCATAGTCTTTCCAATGCCGCGTCAAGGTTCTGCATGCCGGTGTAATGCAGCACGATCATGTCCGGTTGCGCGCCTTCGCGACGCGGCCCGTAATTGGGCGAAGGGTGCGGAAGGACCGCAGGGTGCGCCTCAGCGCACCCCTGCATCATCCACCAACCGCATTGCGGAACGGACTGGGATCCCAGTTGCAGGCGTAACCATCCCCATCCGGGTCAAGCCCGAGGCGATCCCTTTCAGGTCCACCACGTTTCAGGAACTCCAGTTGTGCCTGATCAGGCGACGGGAACTGAGCACAGTTGCGTGCAAATTTGCTGTCCTTGTTCAGTCCGATCCGGCGATAGATCGGCGTGCCGACTGCATGATTGCTGGCCAGCGCATAGGCCACGATATTGGGGCCGACATCGCCTGGGCGGCTGCCGATCGCCTCCGGCTGCACCACCTGATATTGCGCGCGCGTCTGTGCGATTCGCGCGGCGTCCTCTTCAATCGTGCGCTCTGCCCCTACGGCGTCAAAGTTGTTTTCCTGTGAAATGCCGACCGAGTTCACCACCGCGGACGGCACTTCTGCCGGATCGGAAGACGCCGCCCCGAGGTCTAGCGCGGCGCGGGTGTCGGCGGCGATGCTTGCCGGATCCGAGGGTGGAACCAGAGCCCCGGTGGTGCGCAACGGTTCACTTGAAACAGCTGTCGGCGGCGGCAGGGCATTGCCCGCAAGGGCAGCCTCGCGCGCCGCCTTCTCGCGCTGATAGGCGTCATAATCACCGAAACCGACGCCTGCGCCGCTGTCGGGGATCGCCGGAGAACAGGCAGTCAGGACCGCCAGGGTCACCGCACCTATAAAGAAACGCATTTGCTTTGTCCTGCCACAAGCTGATTTCGGGAGGTGTCTTACCACCATTTCGACGGTTTGGCCACAAACCCGGCGGCCTGTTCAAGCGCATAGGCGGTATTGAGCAGATCCCCCTCGTCCCAGGGCCTGCCAATGAGTTGCAGCCCCAGAGGCAACCCCTGGCCATCCTGTCCCGCAGGCACGGCGATCCCCGGCAGACCAGCCAGATTGACCGTAACCGTGAAAACGTCGTTGAGATACATTTGCACCGGATCGGCATCTGTCATCTCACCCAGGGCAAATGCGGCGCTTGGCGTCGCCGGAGTCAGGATGGCATCGATACCTTGGTCAAACACCTCTTCGAAATCGCGCTTGATAAGCGCCCGCACCTTGCGCGCGCGGTTGTAGTAGGCATCATAGAACCCCGCCGAGAGCACATAGGTCCCCACCATCACCCGGCGCTGCACTTCGTGGCCAAAGCCTTCGGCGCGGGTCTTTTCATACATCTCGGTGATGCCGTCACCCTGTGCCAGTTTCGCCCGATGGCCATAGCGCACCCCGTCATAGCGCGCGAGGTTCGAGGATGCCTCGGCGGGAGCGATCACGTAATAGGTCGGCAGCGCATATTTCGTATGTGGCAGGCTGATGTCGCGGATTTCGGCCCCCGCATCCCTTAGCATTGCGGTGCCATCGGCCCATAGCCTCTCGATTTCGGAGGGCATTCCGTCCATCCTGTATTCCTTGGGGATACCAATCACCTTGCCGCGAATATCGCCGGTCAGCATCGCCTCGAAATCCGGCACAGGAATTTCGGCAGAGGTGGAATCCTTGGGATCATGCCCGCACATCGTCTCCAGCATGATCGCCGCATCACGTACCGATTTGGTCATCGGTCCGGCCTGATCCAACGAAGAGGCAAAGGCCACGATCCCCCAGCGGGAACAGCGTCCATAAGTCGGCTTGATGCCGGTGATGCCGACAAAGGCAGCGGGCTGGCGGATCGAACCGCCGGTATCCGTGCCGGTCGCGGCAAGGCAGAGATCCGCGGCCACCGCACTCGCCGACCCGCCCGAAGAGCCGCCCGGCGTAAGGGCAGCAGCATCATTGCCGCGCCGCCACGGATTGACGGCATTGCCATAGCAGGAAGTCTCGTTCGAGGATCCCATGGCAAACTCATCCATGTTGAGCTTGCCCAGCATCACCGCGCCTGCATCAAACAGGTTTTGTGTCACGGTTGACTCGTATTCCGGCTTGAATCCTTCGAGAATGCGACTCGCGGCCTGTGACGGCACACCCTTGGTGCAGAACAGATCCTTGATCCCGAGCGGAATGCCGCACATCGCGGGCGCATCACCTGCCCTGATCCGGTCATCTGCGGCCCGCGCCTGAGTGCGCGCAAGATCCGGAGTGTGATGTGCAAAGGCGTTCAACGCGCCTGCTGCCTCTATGGCTACCAGACAGGCCTCGGTCAACTCGATGCTCGTGACCTCGCCCCGGCGCAGCGCGTCACGCGCCTCGGCAATCGTCAGTCTGTTGAGATCCGTCATCATTCCACCACCTTGGGCACGGCAAAGAAACCCTCACGCGCGTCCGGTGCATTCGACAGCACCTTGGCCTGCCGATCGCCATCCGTCACCACATCGGCGCGCCGCTTGAGTCGCATCGGCGTGACAGAGGTCATTGGTTCGATCCCCTCTACATCCACCTCGCTCAGTTGTTCGATAAAGCCGAGGATGGTATTGAATTCCTGCGCCAGCGCAGGTAGCGCCTCGGCATCCACGCGGATGCGCGCCAGCTTGGCCACCTTGGCGGCGGTTTCAAGATCAATCGACATGAGCATCTCCCATCGTCCGGTCGTGCCTGCGTTTAGCGCCGGGGCGATCCGGGCGCAAGCGGATGGCCGTGCCGCGAGTTGCAGAGAAACCCTTTCCTCGGCTGACAGGCTTGCTACTCTGGGCTCAACACAAATCATGGGAGACGAAAATGCAAATCACATGGCTTGGGCACAGTTCCTTTCGCATCGAGATCGGCGGGCAGGTCATCCTGCTCGACCCCTGGCTTGACGGAAACCCAATGCTCCCCGCAGAGCGCCACGAGGCCGCAACGAGCGGCGCAACTCACATTTTGCTGACCCACGCGCATTTCGACCATCTGGGCGGCCTCTTGCCGCTGGCCAAAAAGATGGGTATGCCGGTGGTCGGGCAATATGATCTCATGTCCCATTGGGAGGCAAAGGAAAAGATCGCGACCATCGGCTTCAACAAGGGCGGCACCGTCGATCTCGGTGGTGTCAAAGTCACCATGGTGCATGCCACCCATTCCAGCAGCATCGCAACCGACGCCGGCCCTCAGGTCACGGGCAGCGAATGCGGTTACATGATCGCGGGCGAGGGGCATGTGATCTACGTCTCGGGCGACACCGACGTGACGGCCGACATGGGCGTGTTCAACGCGCTGCACAAACCCGATATCGGCATACTCTGCGCAGGCGGGTATTTCACCATGGACATGCGCCGCGCTGCCTATGCCGCCAGAACCTTCTTTGAGTTCAAGACCGTGATTCCCTGCCATTACCGCACCTTCCCGATCCTTGAACAATCGGCGGAGGAACTCGTGCGTGGCCTGCCCGGCGTCAAGGTCATCGAGCCGCAGGTGATGGAGCCTATCAGGATCTGAGATAGTATGGCCGAAGCAAGCGGGCGCAACCCATAGCCGGGATATCGGGGGCGCAGTAAGGGCGATCAGTTCCGGCGGCGGCGCTGCGGTTTGAGGCGGGCAGGTTTGACCGCCTCCGGCTCTTCTGTCATCCCCAGTTGATCGCGCAGCACGCGGGGGCGGATCTCCTCGACGGCGCCGGGTTTAAGTTGGCCCAACTGGAAAGGACCATAGGAGAGACGTATCAGCCGATTCACCACCAGACCCACCGCGTCCATCGCGCGGCGGATCTCGCGGTTCTTGCCCTCGCGAATCGCCACGGTGACCCAGGCATTGGCCCCTTGCTGACGGTCCAGCGTTACGATCATCGGCTGAAACATCTCGCCATCAACGACCAGCCCCTTGCGCAGCGGATCAAACGTGGCGTCCGTGGGTCGTCCATTGACGCGCACCCGGTAACGCCGCAGCCAGCCGGTAGAGGGCAATTCCAGCTTGCGCTTGAGCGCACCGTCATTGGTCAACAGCAAAAGACCCTCGGAATTGAGATCGAGGCGCCCCACGCTCATCACACGCGGCATATCCTCAGGCAGATCGTCATAGATCGTGGGGCGCCCCTGTTCGTCGCGGCTGGTGGTCACACGGCCCACGGGCTTGTGATACAGCCAGAGGCGTGCAGGTTCTGGCGCATCAAGCGCGCGTCCATCGACAGCAATCTTGTCGTTGGGCGTCACATTCAGCGCGGCGCGGTCGATCTTGCGTCCATTTACAGTGACGCGGCCCGCCTCGATCAGGCGTTCGGCCTCGCGACGGCTGGCAATCCCGGCGCGGGCAATGACCTTGGCGATCCGCTCGCCTGACGGGGGTTTGATGCTCATGCGCTCGCGCATAACGCAATTGCCGGACTTGCGAAAGCGGTGATCGCCGGGCACAAGCAGTCCATGACGTTCAAGAGCCACATGTCCGCCGCCCTGAGCGAGGCCCGCGCCGCAGGCGCGCGCGGCGAGGTGCCGGTGGGCGCGGTGGTGGTTGATCCCGATGGGCAGATCGTGGCGCAGGCCGGCAACCGGACGCGCGAGTTGAACGATCCGACGGCGCATGCCGAGATTCTCGCCATCCGCGCGGCCTGTGCCCTGGCAGACTCGGAACGCCTGATCGGCCACACCCTCTATGTCACACTCGAACCCTGCGCGATGTGCGCCAGCGCCATCGCCACCGCACGCATTGCGCGGCTCTACTATGGCGCAGCTGATCCCAAATCCGGCGGAGTGGCGCATGGCGCGCGGGTGTTCACCCATCCGCAATGCCACCACGTGCCCGAAGTTTATGACGGCATCGCAGCATCCGAGTCCGAGATCTTGCTCCGGGGATTCTTTCGCGACCGCCGGACACCCTCAGAATAACGTAAGCGCATCTTGCAGAAACGGATGCCGTGCAATTGCCGGATCCAGAATCGTCTCTTGCAGGATGGGCTTTAGCTTTTGAGCCAAAGTCTGAGGCATGTCCTGCAATATCCCCTTGCGCGCGGTCACACTGATCGTGCGCGTGAGCGGTTCCATCGGCAATTCCAACACGTCGATCTGATCGGCAAACCGCCGCGCCCGCATCAGCGCCAGCGGTGTCAGAATCGACCAGCCCGCCCCTTGCCCCACCAGCGCAAGGATCGAATGATAGCTGTCCAGTTCGAACCGGTGCGGGAGGCTCAGGTTTTGCCGCGCCAGGTGCGATGAAATCAGTCGCCCCATGTAATGGCGTTGTGTGTACTGAATGAGCGGCAGACGTTTCAACTGTCGAAGGATATCGCGGTCGGGCCGGATCACGCCGCGCGGCGCGGCGACGGCAAAACCTTCGCGCAACACCGGATGGACTTCGGTCCAGTCCGCGCCGCCACCAAGCTCGGCCGCCACGATCACATCGAGCGCGCGCGTATCGAGTTGATCATAGAGATGATGGCTGGCCCCGGTTTCCAGCAGAAACTGGCAGCCCTTCAATTCTCCGGCCATGTGGGTCAGAAGTTGCGGAGTCACATCCGCCTCGAGGTCCTCGATCATGCCCAACCGAAACCGCGTCAACGTCGAGAGATGCGACATCGCCAGTTCCGCGCGCGCCTGCGCCGCCTCGTTCAGGATTGCTTGCGCGCGACGATGCATGATCTCGCCAGCAGGCGTGAGACGGATCGGGCGCTCGTTGCGCTGCAGAAGGGTAGCCCCGACAGCCCCTTCCAGATTGGTCAGCTGCTGGCTCACAGCCGAGGGGCTTGCCCCCAGACGTCGCGCAGCCGCAGAGATGGAGCGTTCATCAGCAGCCGCCATGAACACCTCGATGCCCCAGAGGGTTATCCGACCCGGACTCTCGACCATCCCGGCCTATTTGCCTAGCTTCGACAACTTCGCCTGCAACTCTGCCAGCTGTTTCCTGATCTCCTCTAGATCACCGTCATCCTCTGGCTTGTCGCTGTTAGTCTGCGGAGCCTTGCCGCCAAGACCCGAAAAGCCCCCCGTCATCGCCTTCATGAAGGCCTCCTGCTGAGCGCGCATCGCCTCCATCCCCGGCATCCCGGCCAGCGGGTTGGCCTTGGTCATGTTCTCCAGCATCTTGGACTGGCCGTCGCGCAGCATCTCGAAACTGGCCGCCAGGAACTCTGGCACGACACTGGTCGCCTGCGTGGTGTAGCTGCGCACCAGGTCGGTCAGAACATTGATCGGCAGCACGCTTTCGCCCCGGCTTTCATGCTCGGCCACGATCTGCAGCAGGTACTGCCGGGTCAGATCGTCGCCGGATTTCAGGTCGATGATCTGCACTTCACGCCCGGCCCGGATGAATTCGGCGATGTCCTCGAGAGTGACATAATCGGAAGTCTCGGTGTTATAGAGCCTGCGGCTGGCATAGCGTTTGATCAGCAGCGGTTTTTTCGTATCGGCCAAGGGGTATCCTCCCGGAAAATGCAGTGCCGCAGCGCAGCTTAGACGGATGCGCAGCAAAAAGAAAGGGCGAGCCACATGGCTCGCCCTCACGGATCATACCCTTCAGGGAGGGGTCAGGGTATGGTGTCTGCGCTTACTTCGCGGCAGCGGTCGCTTTTTTGGTGGCGGCGGTCATTTCGTCAGCCGCTTTCTTGACTGCGTTGGTCGCGTCTTCCTGAATGGATTTGCCGGCCGACAGCATCAGCTCGACGGTTTCCATCTGTACTTTCTTTGCAACTTCTGCAAAGGCGGCCATGTTTTCAGCGGCCACTTCGGCGTTGGCCGATGCGAAATCGGTCATCGCTTTGGCATAGTCGGCAGGTTCTGCCTTGGCTTTCGACATTTCTGCCAGCTTGGCCAGGGTTTCCTTGGTCCATTTGTTCGAGATTTCGGCCGATTTTTCGGCAGCCGACAGAGCAACGCCAGACAGCTTTTCGTTCAAGGTTGCCTGATTCTTGAATGCGTCTTCCATTGCTTTGGTGTCAACGGGAAACGCGCCCATGATGTCTTTGAACATCGCGGTGAAATCTTGGGTCTTTGCCATTGGTAATGTCCTTTCGGGTTAGCGGGGTCACCCGCTGTTTCTGCAACTGCAAAGACATATACATGCTGCATCGCAGCATTTCAAGCTTTTTCTGCACTGCAGCAAAAGCTTTTTAGGGCTGCCAGAAAAGGTCGGCCAGATCAGATAGTTGCCTTCTTGCGCACATAGGTGCCCGGAGCGGGCGCCAGAGGGGGATGCTCCGAATCACCGGGCGCACGCGCGGCAATCCTCTTGCCAGAACGCTTGCGCAGCCAGGTCTCCCACATGGGCCACCATGACCCCTCATGGTACTGCGCGCCTGCCATCCATTCCTCTGCCGGGAGGGTCAGGTCGTCATTGGTATAGTGGCCATACTTCTTTTTCGACGGCGGATTGACGATCCCCGCGATGTGGCCTGACTCCGACACGATGAAGGTACGATCCTTTGCCGCCGTCTGCTGAAAACCGCGATAGCAATCCTTCCAGGCGGCGATGTGATCGCTCTGGCAGGTCACGGCCATCAGGGGCACCTTCACATCGCTGATATGCAACGTCTCGTCCATAATCCTGAAACCACGGGTGACGAAATCGTTACTCTGACACAGATGACGCAGATATTGCACCGTCATCCGGCCCGGCAGGTTCGCCCCGTCCCCGTTCCAGTAGAGCAGATCGAAGGCAGGCGGCGCCTCGCCCATCATGTAGCTGCGAACCGCAGGCTGATAGATCAGGTCGCGCGAGCGCAGAAACGACATCGTGCGCGACATGATGAACGAGCGCAGCACGCCCTGCGCATTCACCTCCTCTTCGATCCCGTCGATGAAATCATCCTGCAGAAACGGCGTGAATTCGCCCTGCTCGGAAAAGTCGGTGAGCGCGGTGAAGAACGTAGCCGACTTGACCGAATTGTCCCCCCGCTTGGCCATCGACGCCAGCGTGAGGTGCAGTGTTGTGCCTGCGATACAATAACCAACCGTGTTGACCTGTTTCTGCCCGGTGATCGCCTTGACCTCGCGGATTGCGGTCAGAAACCCCTCCTTGATGTAATCCTCCATACCCACATCGGCATAAGACGCGTCCGGATTGACCCAACTCACAACAAACAGCGTATAACCCTGATCGATGATCCACTTGATCAGACTGTTTTCAGGTTTGAGATCCATGATGTAGAATTTGTTGATCCAGGGCGGAAAGATCACCAGCGGCACTTCATGAACCTCATCCGTGGTAGGCGCGTATTGGATCAGTTCCATCATGCGATTGCGATAGACAACTTCACCGGGCGTCGTGGCGATATTGCCGCCCAGTTCGAACGCCTTGTCATCCGCCAGACGCACCACCATCTCGCCCTTGTTGGCCTCGAGATCCGCGATCAGGTTCTCCAGGCCCTTGACCAGGCTTTCGCCTTCGGTCTCGACCGCGCGCTCTAGCGCATCCGGATTGGTGCCCAGAAAATTGGTTGGTGACATCATATCAATGATCTGATGGGCGAAATAATCCAGTCGCCGCTTTTCCTTGGGATCCAGATCATCCACATCACCGACAGCCTTCTCGATGGCTTGGGCGTTCAGCACATATTGCTGCTTGATGTACTTGAAATAGGGATGCGTGTTCCAGAGCGGGTTGGCAAAGCGTTTATCGCCCGCCAGCGGATCAGGGGCCTCGGAATCTTCCGCCGCATCGCCACGCAGCATCATTTGCTGGGCTTCCACGAAGTGCCGCACCGATTTACCCCAGTAGTCCAGTTGTTGTTCATAAATCTTGCCCGGATTCTCCAGAATCTCGCTCCAGTAAGACGATGCTGCCTTGGCAAAAAGATCATGCGATGGCGCGTTCAGAGTGGGGTTGGCAGGCGTCCGGGCCGCCAGAGCCTGTATGAAACGCTGCGAGAGTTCTTCGACTTTGGCGAGATTTTCGTTCAACTTTTCAAGGTTCTGGCCTGCGACATCATCCTGCGTTGCCATTTGTATTATTTCCCCTTAACATTTTCTGCCATGCAGCATACCGTGAGCCTGATCGGAGGGCGGTTATACGGGTGAAACCGGGCTACGCGCCAGTACAGGAGACAACGATGCGCAATATGGCTACATATGACCTTATGGAATCCCTCCGAAATGCCAATCAATGGCTGGGTGCTTCCGCTCTCTCACTTGCATCCTATCCGGTTTTCAGCATGGTGCCAAATCCTGCTTTGCAGTGGATGGCAGCCTGGGGTGCGGTGACCGAACGCAGCTTCGAGCGAATGGTGGCCAAACCTGACTGGGGCATCCGCACCTTCACACACGAGGATGGGCGGGACCATCTCGTCAGCATTGAAACGGTCTTATCGCGCCCGTTTGGCGATCTCATCCATTTCAACGTCTCGGGCCGCGAGGAACAGCCGCGCAGGATCCTACTGGTCGCGCCGATGTCGGGTCATTATGCCACGCTGCTGCGATCGACCGTGAAGTCCCTGATCGTCAATTGCGAGGTCTATGTCACCGACTGGCACAACGCGCGCGACATTCCTGTCTCCGAGGGCAAGTTCGACATCGAGGATTACACCCTCTACCTTGTCGATTTCATGAAGACGCTCGGCCCTGACATCAACGTGATCGCCATCTGCCAGCCTGCACCGCTAACCCTTGCCGCCACCGCCTATCTGGCCGAGTTCGATCCCGAGGCACAGCCGCGTACGCTTACGCTCATCGGAGGTCCGATCGACCCCGACGCCACCCCGACAGAGGTGACCGATTTCGGCCGCCGCGTCACGATGGGTCAACTCGAAGAGACCATGATCCAGCGCGTAGGCTTCAAATACAAGGGCGTCGGCCGACAGGTTTACCCCGGCCTCCTGCAACTGGCCTCGTTTGTGTCGATGAACGGCGAACGGCATTTGCGCGCGTTTTCCGATCAGATCCTGCGTGTGGCCCGAGGCGAGGCCAGCGACAACGATGCCCACAACCGTTTTTACGACGAGTATCTCGCCGTTATGGACATGACAGCAGAGTTTTACCTCTCAACGGTCGAGCGCATCTTCAAGGGACTCGAGATCGCGCAGAACCGTTTTGTCGTGAACGGCCATCGCGTCGATCTCGGCAAGATCACCAATGTGGCGGTCAAGACCGTCGAGGGCGGCAAGGACGACATTTCGGCGCCAGGCCAGTGCGTTGCGGCGCTTGACCTCTGCACCGGCCTGCCAGACAGCATGAAGGCCAGCTATCTCGAGCCCGAGGCAGGCCATTATGGTATCTTTGCAGGGCGCAGTTGGCGCAACAACATCCGTCCGCAGGTGCTTAACTTCATTGATGTCAATTCGAAACCCAAGATGGCACCGAAACCTGCCAACCGGAATGCAGCGGCGAACGGCTGACAGGCATACAGCCCGGCCCTAACGGTGGCCCCGCAGCCATCGCAGCACCGGTACAACATCAAGCGCCGCCACGGCAATGCCAAGCGGAATCATCCAGAACCCGAGCACCGGCAGGAATCCAAGCACCCCTCCGCCGATCAGCAAAATTCCGACGACAAGGCGCAGCCCCGGCGGCAGCCTGCGACCAGACCAAAGCTGCACCCGCCGACGCATCCGTCGCAGTTTTGCCTTGACCGACATGTCTTGCAGGTTCTCCGGTTCAGGCATCAACCCTCCTCTGCTGAGCGAGCGGCCGACAAAGCCAGCGGCGCAGCGCCGCAGTGGTGGCCTCCGGCTGCTCGAGCGGTGGCAAATGACCCGCCCCTGCGATCACCGCAAGTTCGGCATAGGGAATCAGTTCGGCCATGAAGCTGTGCCGTTTGACCGGGGTCAGCCCGTCATGCTCACCGCAGAGCACCAGTGCGGGCACCTTACAACGCCGCAATTCGGCCTGATAGTCGCGACGCCGTTGCAGTGCGCAGGTCTGACGGATGATCGCCTCGGCACCAATCGCCCGCGCCATATCCGCGACCAACGCCAACACATCGGTCCGCCCCTGTCCCGGCGCCAGCACATCCGGGCGCATCAACATCTGAACCGCATCAGCCAGCGGACCCGCCCGCAGCTTGATGATGAAAGGCTCATATCCGGCCACGGACTGGGGCGTCTCGGCCAGGGAATTCGTATCCATCAGGGCAATGCGCGCCACCCGGTCCGGCGCGCGACGCAGGATTTCCATTGCCACGATTCCGCCCATCGAAAGACCAGCCAGCGCAAACCTGCGCGGCAGCACATCAAGCAGGCCCGACGCAATCTCTTCAATCCTATCGCCGCCCGTGATCGGGGCCACCATCACCGGCCTATCCCGGCTCAGATCATCGATCTGCCGCGCAAATACCCGTCCATCGCACATCATTCCGGGCAAGAACACCACCGGGTCGCTGCTCATTCAACATCCTTTGTGCGGCTTGCTCGGGCACGGTGCCGCCCCCAGCATGACACCAGATGAGGCATGGGAGCAAGCCCGTCCTGGAGAGTGTCTGCAAGCCGACAGGTCAGTTGCCCCCGCCGTGCGCGATCACCTCTTCCACAGAGGTGACGATCAGTGCAAGACAGTCCGGAGCAGAGAACCGATGATCGGCATCACGCACCAGAGTCAGCCTCATATCCGGCCCAGTGGCATGGTCCAAAAGCGATGTTGAAACAGAGACATCAACATCTTGATCTGCCGTCCCTTGCAGAAATCGAACAGGAAATGGCAAATGCAACGGTTCGCGCAACACCAGATTTCGCCGTCCCTCCTCGATCAGACGCCGGGTGATGATATAGGGTTCACCATAGGCACTCGGCAGCGTCACCCGCCCACTTCCAAGCAAATCGGCGCGCTGTGTTTCGTCGAACCCGGCCCACATCGAATCTTCTGTGAAATCCGGCGCTGCCGCAACTGTCACCAGCCCCGCCACCCGTTCCGGCATAGCCCGCGCGATCAGGAGTGCGATCCACCCACCCATCGACGATCCTACAAGAACCTGTGGCCCTTCGGTCAGAGCCTCGATGACTGCCCGGACGTCCGCGGCCCAGTCACCGATACACCCGTCGGTAAACTCGCCCGATGACTGTCCATGCCCGGAATAATCGAACCGCAGAAACCCGTGTCCTGCCCTCTGTGCCCATTGCTCGAGGTGGACCGCCTTGGTCCCTTGCATATCCGACTTGAACCCACCGAGGAAAACCACGCCCGGCTGTCGTCCCGGCGTCAGATGATAAGCCAGACGGCGACCTGTCTCCGATATCATATAGTCGGGTTCTTCCATCACCACCTCCGCTACAACGCAGGGGCGATCATGCACCGGGCATGCACATTGCACAAATCTGTTTTACGTCCAATCCCGGAATGGTGGCCGCTGGGAACGCCACAACCATGACGTCAGATTCTCCCTAGATCTGCTACCCGCCGATATATGAACCGCGTCTGGGGCGGTAAAATACCTTTTGATTATGCAGCCGGCCCAGAAGATCATGGATTTGCCGCAGCGTTTCATCCGTGCCAGTCACGCTGTCAGCGGTTCTGTCATGCTGCGGATTGTTTGCAAGCGTCTTCGCCGACATGTCCGCCTTGATCTGGCGCAGTGCTCCCTCAATCAATTCCACGTCCTCGACCGAAAGCTCGAATTTCGAATTGTATCCCGGCATTGTCTTGACCCCGCCCTTTCGCGCTTGCGCAACATCCGTTCGCGCCCGACATCCGACATTTAAGCCATCATTTGCGACAGGTCCAATAATTTGTCGAGCTGCGTCAATATGTTACTGCATACGTTCGCATGCGATGAAAGACCGCAGTTGTATCTAACGAGACACATACCGGCCTTGACGCCCCCCGTCCGCGCGGGCATTAGAGGCAAAATAACCCGCAACCGGGCGTTCCGTGGGCGCCAAACCGACGAGGAGCCGATCTATGGCCCAGATTTCCCTGACATTTCCCGATGGTAATGCGCGTGTTTTCCCAGCAGGGGTTACCCCTGCCGATGTGGCCGCCAGCATCTCACCCTCGCTGGCCAAGAAAGCAGTTTCCGCCTACGTGGACGGAGAGCACTGGGATCTGCAATGGCCCGTAGAACGTGATGCCAAGATCAACATCAACACGTTGCAAGACGAGGCCCCGGCGCTCGAACTGATCCGACATGACCTTGCCCATATCATGGCCCGCGCGGTTCAGGAACTTTGGCCCGATGTCAAGGTAACCATCGGCCCGGTGATTGCAAACGGCTGGTATTACGACTTTGATCGGGCAGAGCCGTTTACTCCCGAAGATCTCGGCCTCATCGAGAAAAAGATGAAAGAGATCATCAATCTGCGCGATCCGGTCACGACCGAAATCTGGGACCGCGCCCGCGCGATCGCGCATTACGAGGCCACCAATGAACCCTTCAAGGTCGAACTGATCGAGGCCATTCCAGGTGATGAACCGCTGCGCATGTATTGGCACGGACACTGGCAGGACCTCTGTCGTGGCCCGCATCTGCAGAACACCGGGCAGGTGCCTGCCGACGCTTTCAAGCTGATGAACGTGGCCGGGGCCTACTGGCGCGGGGACAGCACCCGCCAGATGTTGCAACGCATCTACGGCGTCGCCTTTGCCAATCGTGAAAACCTCAAGGAATACCTGAATTTCCTGGAGGAGGCAGAGCGCCGGGACCACCGCAAACTGGGCCGTGAAATGAACCTCTTTCATATGCAGGAAGAGGCCCCCGGCCAGATATTCTGGCATCCCAACGGTTGGAAAATCTACACCACGCTTCAGGATTACATGCGGCGCCAGCAAACGCGCGGCGGCTATGTTGAGGTAAACACGCCACAGGTCGTGGATCGCAAGCTGTGGGAAGCGTCGGGGCATTGGGAGAAATATCAAGAGCACATGTTCATCGTCGAGGTAGACGAAGATCACGCCCGCGAAAAGGCGGTCAACGCTCTGAAGCCGATGAACTGCCCCTGCCATGTGCAGATTTTCAATCAGGGTCTCAAATCCTATCGCGATCTGCCGCTGCGCATGGCCGAGTTCGGATCCTGCAACCGCTACGAGCCCTCGGGCGCGCTGCACGGCATCATGCGGGTGCGCGGGTTCACTCAGGATGACGCGCATATCTTCTGCACCGAGGATCAGATCGAAACTGAGACAAAGCGATTTATCGACTTTCTGTCAAAGATTTACCGCGATCTCGGATTTGAATCGTTTTCCGTCAAATTCTCCGACCGCCCCGAAACCCGCGCGGGCAGCGATGCGGTCTGGGACCGGGCGGAGTCGGCGCTCAAATCCGCAACCGAGGCAGCGGGATGCGACTATACGCTCAATCCCGGCGAAGGGGCGTTTTACGGGCCCAAGCTGGAGTTCGTGCTGACCGACGCCATCGGGCGCGACTGGCAGTGCGGCACGTTGCAGGTGGATTTCGTTTTGCCCGAACGGCTGGACGCAACATATATCGGCCCTGACGGGGCCAAGCATCGCCCGGTCATGCTGCACCGCGCCACGCTTGGCAGTTTCGAGCGGTTCATCGGTATCCTGATCGAGGAACACGCCGGCAAGCTGCCCTTCTGGCTTGCGCCAAGGCAGGTGGTAGTGGCTTCGATTATCTCCGATGCTGATGCCTATGTGTATGAAATCGTTGAGAAACTTACCGCGATTGGGGTGCGGGCGGAGGCGGATACGCGAAACGAGAAGATCAATTATAAAGTACGCGAACATTCGGTAGGCAAAGTGCCTGTGATCCTTGCCTGCGGATCGCGCGAGGTCGAGGAAAGAACTTTGTCCGTCAGGCGGCTGGGTGAAAAACAGACCATCGTCCAGGGGTTGGAGGACGTGGTTCAACAGCTGGCAAAAGAGGCCACGCCGCCGGATCTCTTCTGACCCTCAGAAATGCGATTTCGGTTCGTCCGGCTTGCCCGCTGCCACGGCCAGCAGACCGGCGAGCGCCGTCATGCCCAAGGGAAACATGGTAAAGACATTGAATCCAAATGCATAATACATGAGCGCGGCCGAGACGAGCAGCAGCACGCCGCCGATCAGCGCCCGGATCTTGGCCATCGCGCCCCCGGCAATCGCAAGAAGCGGAGCCAGAAAACTCGCCGTGCGGATCAGCGCCGGGTCGTTGACCTGACTGAACAGCCCCTCAACCTCACCAAAGCGGTTGATCGCCTCGGTGTAGCCATAGCTGAAAAACCCCACGAGAATCGCCAGACAACCGCCGATGATCCCCAGAACCGTTGCCGCGTTGCGCATGTCCATCTCCTAACCGCTTGGCCCATATGGGCAATTCCGCATCGCTATTCAAGCAGCGCGGCCTGTGTGTCCCTGCCCCAGCCGAGATAGAGCGTACCCGCGTCATCAATCAGCGGCCGTTTCATCAGCGCGGGGTAATCCGCGAGCAATTCCAGAGGGTTGCGCGCGCGCTCGGCGTCGGACAGCCCGCGCCAGGTGGTCGATTGGCGGTTGACCAGCGCCGCACCAAAACGGTCATGCGCAGCCCTTGCCACTTCTTTGGGCAGGCCATCGGTGCGGATATCCCGAAATTCCGCATTGCCAAGCGATTTCAAGGCCTTGCGGCAGGTGTCGCAGGTTTTCAAACCGTAGAGGATCATGGTTCAACCCCTCGTTTTTCGCCTGAATAGCGCGCAATTTACGTGAGGTCACGGAGTTTCGCTTGATTTTTACATTGGCAATGCAATCATCACCCCTGTGACGATGGGCATTCAGATTCCGCCTTTGCAACGCTTGGCCGGTCCCTGAGGGTCCGGCGTGACATGGCCCGGCATAATCCCGGGGAAGCGACGTGGAAGGAGAAGCGGAATGCCTACCGGCACCGTGAAATGGTTCAATACAACAAAGGGTTACGGGTTCATCGCCCCGGATGGAGGCGGCAAGGATGTGTTCGTGCACATCTCTGCGGTCGAACGGTCGGGACTGACGGGCCTTGCGGATAATCAGAAGGTCGGTTTCGAACTTCAGGAAGGGCGCGACGGGCGTCAGATGGCGGCGGATCTCAAGCTGCTCTGACCGCCGGGGCGGACAAGATGCGGGGGCAGCGGATGACGCGCCCCCCATATCCGGTATCCCGCCCGCGTCAGTGTCAGACCGAGACCCCCTGCCGGACAGGTCGGCCTGGTCCGTGCGCCGCGATTGCGGTGGCGCACGGGGGTGGTGGGTGATTTGCAGCAGATCGGGGTTGAACGGCCGAATTGCCTTGCCGAATCAAAGTATTTTTTCGGGGAAAATCGCCCGACCCCAGTAAGCAACCCGTACGGTTCAAGGCAAAAACCGTACGATTTTTCGACCGGTCAGACGGTTGCAGGATGTGCGGGGATCAGCGGCGTCCCGGCAGCGCCGGGCGGGACATGCGTAGGGTGGGTGCAAACCCACCATCGCGCGACGGTTGGAGTTGGGAATGGTGGGTTGGCATCCACCCTACGGGGGCCTGAAATCCGTAGTTTTGCTCAACTCACCAACCCCATGCCGGCCGCGCCATGGGCTCGCCCGTTTTTCACTCAAAACGCTCCACCGGAGCGTTTTGCCCCCGCTACGCGGGGTCGTTCAAAACCCCCTCGAACTCCCGCCACTCGCCCTTGCTCATGCCCGAGGTTTCCTGCGTCACCACCTCACCTTTCAGCATCCGCCGCACGCAATCAATAGCTGTTGCGGATAGCGTCGCGCCGCCCATGCGGTAGTCGGCGAAGGCGCGGTAGGCGGCGGGGACCCAATCGGCGACGATGTTGCAAATCGTGTCGGCGTAAACCCTTATTTCATACTGGGCGTGTTTATCTGCCCTCAGGCGCAGGAAATGCAGGAGGTTGTGCAGGTCGGTTTTCCAGTACCACTGGGTATAGATATTGGCGGGCAGGTTCATGCGGGCGAGTTCACGGGCAAGGCCCTGCTGGCCGTCCTGGCCGATCATTTCCTCGTAATGGTCATAGCAGCGCATGGCGTCGTCGCGCAGGTAGCGCAGAACGCGCTCTGCCTCTTCGCCGCTGAGGGCCGCGCCGCGGCCCTGGTTGTTGACCACCGACTGCGCGTTGAGCGCGTCGCGCGCGGGAATGTAGAATTCGCGGTCGAGGATCGAGTAGCGGGCGGAGTATTCGTTGACGTTGGCAGTGCGGTGGCGGATCCACTGACGCGCGACAAAGACCGGCAGTTTGACGTGCAGCTTGATCTCGCACATCTCGAAAGGGGTCGAATGCCAGTGGCGCATCAGATAGCGGATCAGCCCCTCGTCATTCTGCACCGATTTGGTGCCGCGCCCGTAGGACACGCGCGCCGCCTGACAGATCGCGGCATCGTCGCCCATGTAGTCGATGACGCGGACAAATCCGTGGTCGAGCACCGGGTGCGCGGTGTAGAGGTGTTTTTCCATCCCCTCGGCGGTGGCGCGCCGGGTGGTGTGGGTCTGGCCGCGCTGGGCGTCGATTTCGGCCTGTTGATCGGGGCTGAGGGGCATGGCGGGGCCTTTCGTCAGGGGGATGAGTCGGGGGATGAGTCGGAGCCTACTATATCTTGCGGATGCCCATTGGGCCAAGCCAATATCGGGTGGTTTCTGCATCGGGGGCGGTCTGCGGTTTTGGCTCGACACGCGGGCCGGGGCCACTATCCTCTGAGCCAACCGTTGAGAATGGAGGGTGACGATGCGCGTGAGATATCTGCACACGATGGTGAGGGTCAGGGATCTGGAGGCGTCGATGGCGTTTTACCGGCTGCTGGGGCTGAAGGAGACGCGGCGCTGGGACAACGAGGGGGGGCGGTTCACGCTGGTGTTCATGGCGCCCGAGGGGCAGGAGGAGTGCCCGGTCGAGCTGACCTGGAACTGGGATGGCGATGAGGGGCTGCCAAGCGACAGCCGGCATTTCGGGCATCTGGCCTATTCGGTCGGGAATATCTACGAGATGTGCCAGCATCTGCAGGACAATGGCGTGGTGATCAACCGGCCGCCGCGCGACGGGCGGATGGCGTTCGTGCGCAGCCCCGACAATATCTCGATCGAGCTGTTGCAGGAGGGGGCTGCGCTGGAACCGGCAGAGCCATGGGCGAGCATGGAAAACACCGGCCATTGGTGAGGCTGGCGGCAGCCCTGATCGCGCTGGTGGCGGCGGGACCGGCGGCGGCGGCGTGCCGTCTGGCGCTGGTGCTGGCGCTGGATGTGTCGTCTTCGGTCGATGCGCGGGAGTATGATCTGCAGCGGATCGGGCTGGCCTCGGCGCTGGATGCGCCCGAGATCCGGGAGGCGATACTGCGCGGCGGCGCCGGCGATGTGGCGCTGGCGGTCTATGAATGGAGCGGGCGGTTCCAGGAAAAGCTGCATCTCGACTGGGTGCTGTTGCGGTCAGAGGCGGATATCACCCGCGCGGTGGCGGTGCTGGCGGGGATGGAGCGGTCCACCTCGGATTACCCTACCGCTCTGGGGTCGGCGCTGGGCTATGGCGCGCAGCTGATGACGCGGGCGCCGGATTGCGCGCGGCGGGTGATCGACGTGTCGGGCGACGGGGTCAACAATCAGGGGTTCGGCCCGGCGCTGGCCTACCGGCATTTTCCGTTCTCCGGGATCACGGTGAACGGGCTGGTCATTCTGGGCCATGACGCGGCGGTGCTGGAGCATTACCGGGCCGAGGTGCTGCGTGGACCGGGGGCGTTTCTGGAGGTGGCGCAGGGGTTCGAGGATTTCGAGCGGGCGATGGCGCGCAAGCTTTACCGCGAGATCAGCGATCTCATGCTGAGCGCGGTGGATCAGTAGATATAACGGATCTGGTCGGTCCAGTAGCGTTCGACCCGGCGCAGGGCGGTGGTGATGTGATCCACCCCGTCCGGACCCAGAACGCCGCGCGCCTCCAGCCCCTCGGCGTGGCGTTCGAAGAGCGTCGTCACCACATCGCGGATATGACGGCCCTTTTCGGTGAGCCGCACGCGGACCGAGCGGCGGTCCACCTCGCAGCGCTGGTGGTGCATATAACCCATGTCGACCAGTTTCTTGAGGTTGTAGCTGACATTGCTGCCCTGGTAGTAGCCGCGCGTCTTCAACTCGCCGGCGGTGACCTCGTGATCGCCGATGTTGAAGAGCAAGAGCGCCTGCACCGCGTTGATTTCCAGAATGCCGACACGTTCGAATTCGTCCTTGATGACATCGAGCAGCAACCGGTGCAGCCGTTCGACCAGCGACAGCGCCTCAAGATAGCCGGTGATGAATCCGGTGTGATCCCTGGGCGCATTCAGCGGCTTGTGAAAGCTCATGCTACTATCCCCTGCAAAACTGCCTGCAGGGGAGATTGTCCGAAAATACCCAATAATCGGTTAAACCGTGACAAGAGCGCCTAAAATGCGAGTCATTTTCCCGCGCAGGCATGGCCGGCTATGTCGGCAACAAGCCCGGCATAGCGCGCGGGCGGGGCCGTCTGGCCGGTAACCCATTGGTAGAGATCCTGATCGTTCTCGGACAGCAGCGCATCGAAACCGTCGAGATCCGCGCCGTTCATTTCGGTCAGCCGGGCCGTGGCGTAGCGGCTGAGGATGATGTCCATTTCCCTGATCCCGCGGCGCATGGCGCGCATCGAGAGGCGTTTCAGGCGATGGTCATGCGCCTCACTCACCGGCCTGTTCCCGCAACCTGGCGCGCAGGGTCTTTTCCAGCCGCCCCAGCCGGTCGGTCGAGAGTGCAAGCTGCGCGCGGATATCGCGGATCTCGGTCAGCATGCCGGTGATATCGGACGATAGCTCGCCGGTACCGGGCGCATCCGGCCCCTCGCCCTCGCCCGACAGGAGCCAGAGCAGCGACACGTTCAGGAGCCCGGACATCATCGAGAGCTTGTTGGCGCGCGGCTCGGCCAGATCGTTTTCCCAGGCCTTGATGGTCTTGAGCTTGACGCCGAGACGGCGGGCCAGATCCTCCTGGCTCATGCCTGCGCGTTCGCGCGCGCCCGCCACGCGGTCGCCAAAGGTGGTCACATCCGGGTCGAACCAGCTGTCGGTCGTGTCTGTGGTCATTGTTTTCCTTTCCGGCGATCATGCTTGATCAACCTCTGAGGGCAGCCTAAGAGATCTGGCAGGCAAATTCAAACCGGAGCCGTCCATGTCCCGCCTTTCCGCGACATTATCGCGCGTCAAACCCTCGCCCACCATCGCCGTCACGACCAAGGCGCAGGAGCTGAAAGCCGCCGGACGCGACGTGATCGGCCTTGGCGCGGGCGAACCGGATTTCGACACACCCGAGCATATCCGGGCGGCGGGCATCCGGGCCATTCAGGAGGGCAAGACCAGATACACCGCCGTCGACGGCATCCCGGAGCTGAAGGCGGCAATCTGCGCCAAGTTCAAGCGCGACAACGGGCTTGATTACGTGCCTGCGCAGGTCAGCGTTGGCACCGGCGGCAAGCAGATTCTCTACAATGCGCTGATGGCGACGCTCAATCCGGGTGACGAGGTAGTGATCCCCGCGCCCTATTGGGTGAGCTATCCCGACATGGTGCTGCTGGCGGGCGGCGAGCCGGTGAGCGCACCGGCGGGCATCGAGACCGGATTCAGGCTGACGCCCGAGGCATTGGAAGCGGCAATAACACCCAAAACCCGCTGGTTCATCTTCAATTCGCCCAGCAACCCCACCGGGGCGGGCTATTCACGGGACGAGTTGCAGGGGCTGACGGATGTTCTGATGCGGCACCCCCATGTCTGGGTGATGACCGATGACATGTACGAGCATCTGGCCTACGACGATTTCGAGTTCTGCACGCCCGCGCAGGTGGAACCGGCGCTTTACGGGCGCACGCTGACCTGCAATGGCGTCTCCAAGGCCTATTGCATGACCGGCTGGCGGATCGGCTATGCGGCGGGGCCACAGGATCTGATTGCCGCGATGCGCAAGATCCAGAGCCAGAGCACGTCGAACCCCTGCACGATCAGCCAATGGGCCGCCGTCGAGGCGCTGAATGGCAGCCATGATTTCATCGCCGCGAACAACGCGGTGTTCAAACGCCGCCGCGATCTGGTGGTGGCGATGCTGAACCAGATCGAGGGGGTGGAATGCCCTACGCCGAACGGCGCGTTCTACGTCTATCCCTCGATTGCCGGGCTGATCGGCAGGACGAGCGCAGGCGGCGCACTGATCATGGACGACGAGGCCTTTGCCACGGCACTGCTGGAGGAAACCGGAGTGGCGGTGGTATTTGGCGCCGCCTTCGGACTTTCCCCGAACTTTCGTGTCAGCTACGCTACGTCGGACGAGGCCTTGGAAGACGCCTGCACGCGGATACAGAGGTTCTGCGCCGGGCTGCGGTAACGGGGGGATCATGGCGGGCGATCTGCCGGAATATTATTTCAGGGTCCGCGAGAACGGCGCGTTCGTGTTCCGGGTGGACACCGAGAACCGTCAGCGGCGCATCGACATGGATCAGATCGCCGTGGTCAATATCCGCAAGTCCGAGATCAAGCCGCATGGCGACCGCGAGTTGTCCGACAGGGACATGGCCGCGATCACCGAATGGATGGCCGAACGGCTGAAGCTGATCGAGCACCGCGATATCGACGACATCCTGCGCGCGGTGGACTACCTGAACACCACGACCCACTGGGCGCAGTCGCGCGCCACGGACGAGCAACTGGAGGCAGTGACCGACCCGCTGCTGCTGGCGATGCACGATCTGCGCACGGTGCTGGTGCGCAAGAAGGCGGATCGCATCCTCAAGGACGACTGATCAGGGATCGAGCCGCGCCCGCAGTTCGGTTTTCAGCACCTTGCCGTAGCTGTTCTTGGGCAGGTCTGCGACCGCGATATAGCGCTTGGGTCGCTTGAATCGGGCGATCTGGGTCAGGCAATGGGCATCCAGCGCCCGTTCGTCCAGAGCGCCGTGGCTGACGACAAAGGCCACCACCACCTCGCCCCATTCCGCATCGGGCGCGCCGACCACCGCCACCTCGGCGACAGAGGGATGCGTGAGCAGCACCTCTTCGACCTCGCGCGGGTAGATGTTGGAACCGCCCGAGATGATCATGTCCCTGGAGCGGTCCTGAAGCGTGACATAGCCGTCCGCGTCCATCCGCCCCAGATCGCCGGTCCAGAGCCAGCCGCCGCGCAGCGCCTTTGCGCTGGCCTCCGGGTTCTGCCAGTAGCCGGGCATTACCGCATCGCCGCGCACGAGTATTTCGCCCGTCTCGTCCGGCGGCAATTCCCGGCCCACGGCATCGGCGACAATCACCTCGGCCACCGATTGCGCGCGGCCCACGGAAGCCAGCCGCTCGCGCCAGCGGGGGTGGGCGCGGTCGGCGACATCCGCACGGGGCAGCGCGGTGATCGCCATCGGGCATTCGCCCTGCCCGTAGATCTGGAGGAATATGGGCCCAAAATGATCCACCGCGTCGAGGATATCCGCCAGATACATCGGCCCGCCGGCATAGACGATGCTGCGCAGCCCCTCGCCGGTCTGGCCATGCGCGCGGGCGTGGGCCGTCAGCCGCTTGACCATGGTGGGGGCGGCGAACATGTGCACGCGGCCATGATGGCGGGCGAGATCGAGGATTTCCCCCTCGTCAAAGCCGCCCGAGGCGGGGCAGACATGCCGCGCGCCGCGCAGCACATGCAGCAGGGCATAGAGGCCCGCGCCGTGGCTCATCGGGGCGGCGTAGAGCGTGGCGTCGTCGGCGCTCACCTGATCCACATCCGCCAGATAGCTGAGCGACATGGCCATCAGCATCCGGTGCGTGATCCGCACCCCCTTGGGCCGTCCGGTGGTGCCAGAGGTGTAGAAGAGCCAGGCCAGGTCATCCGGCGCGCGGTGCGCGGGCCGTTCGACCGGCGTGCCCTGAGCGGGTGCCAAGGCCGCGACGCCCGCCTCGGCCAGCGCCGTCTGATGCGGCGTATCGGCCAGCACCACCCGCGCGCCCGCGTCGGCGATGATCCATGCGGCCTCTGCGCCATGCAGCTTGGCGTTGATCGGCACGGCGGCAGCCCCGGCATACCAGATGCCGTAGAGCGCCAGCAGGTAGTCGGGCGCGTTGCCCATGAAGATCGCCACCCGGTCGCCAGGCGTCACCCCCCGCGCCGCCAACCAGCCGGCCACCGCGCGGGCCGTGCGGTCGAAGCCCGCGTAATCCGCGACCTGCGCGCGGCCATGATATAGCGCTGCGCGCGCGGGCCATGCCTGTGCCGCCCGCTCCAGCCAGATTCCGATATTCATTGTAGTGCCTCCCTGATGCCTCACCAAAGCACCAGCGCGCGCGTTGCACAATTCCGTAGATATACGCAAATCGCTTGGCCTGCCGCGCGCGGCGCGCCATAAACGCGGCATGGAGATCGAGAAACTCGCCTTTGATCATGCCCCCGTGGGCCTTGTCCTGCTGGAACATCGCATCATCAGAGCGTGCAACCTGCAATTCGCGGCAATCTTCGGCGACAGGCCCGAGGATTACGTCAATATGCCTCTCGCGCGCTATTACCCCTCGATCGAGGATTACCGTCGCATCGGCGAGCGTGGCCTTGCGGCAATGCGCAAGACCGGGCGCTATGCCGACGAGCGCGTTATGAAGCGGCGCAATGGCACGCTGTTCTGGTGCAGGGTGCGCGGTCAGTCGCTGACGCCCGAGGCTCCTTTTCAGCGCGGCATCTGGTCATTCTCGGATCTCTCGGACGAGCGGCCGCTGGTGCCGCTCACACAGCGCGAGCGTGAGGTGGCGATCCTGACCTGCCGGGGGCTTACCTCCAAGGAAATCGGTCTTGATCTCGGGCTCAGCTATCGCACCGTCGAAGTCTACCGCGCGCGTCTGCTGGAGAAATTCCAGGCGCGCAAGCTGGCGGAACTGGTGGCAAAACTTTCCGGCATGCCGCTCTGACGAGGCGCTGATGGCGCAAAATTACCCGTCCGGCGTCACCTGTCGGGGCAATGGCCGCTTTTCTCAGGCGCGGCCTTGCCCTATAAGCGGCGAAAACGAATGCCATGAGCCCTGTGCCGGGCATCATCGCTGTGGTCGAGGAAGCATATGTCGAACAAATCCCATGAATCGGACGTGGCCTTTATCCGGGCCCTCGCGGAACTGCTGAACGAGAACGATCTGACCGAACTGTCGGTCAAGCGTGAATACGGTCAGGACGACACGCTGAACGTGCGCGTCAGCCGCCGGGGCGAGGTCGTCACCACCCATGTCAGCGCCCCCGCACCGCAGGCCGTGGCCCCCGCGCCCGCCGCAGCCCCCGCAGCGGTATCCCATTCCGCCCCGGCCGAGGATCCGGCAAGCCATCCGGGCGCCGTAACCTCGCCCATGGTCGGCACCGTCTACATGCAGGCAGAGCCGGGCGCGCCCGCATTCGTCAGCGTCGGCACGCAGGTTGCCGAGGGCGACACATTGCTGATCATCGAGGCGATGAAAACGATGAACCATATTCCCGCCCCGCGTGGCGGCACCGTCAAGCGCATCCTGATCGAGGATGGCGCGGCGGTCGAATATGGGTCGCCGCTGATGATCATCGAATAAGGGCTGGCGCGCATGTTCGAGAAAATCCTGATCGCCAACCGGGGCGAGATTGCCCTTCGCGTGATCCGCGCGGCGCGTGAGATGGGGATCAAGACCGTGGCGGTACATTCCACGGCGGATGCCGATGCGATGCATGTGCGCATGGCCGACGAATCCGTCTGCATCGGCCCGCCGCCGTCGTCCGAGAGCTATCTGTCGATCCCTTCGATCATCGCCGCCTGCGAGGTCACGGGCGCACAGGCGATCCATCCGGGCTATGGGTTTCTGTCGGAAAATGCCAGTTTCGTGCAGATCGTCGAGGATCACGACCTGACCTTCATCGGCCCGTCGGCGGAGCATATCCGTATCATGGGCGACAAGATCACCGCCAAGGACACGATGAAGGCGCTAGGCGTGCCCTGTGTGCCCGGATCGGAGGGGGGCGTCGCCAACCTCAAGGAGGCGCAGGCGCTCTGCGCCGACATCGGATTTCCGGTGATCGTCAAGGCTACGGCGGGCGGTGGCGGGCGTGGCATGAAGGTGGCGCAAAGCGCCGCCGAGCTGGAAAAGGCGTTCATGACCGCGCGCTCCGAGGCCAAGGCGGCATTCGGCAATGACGAGGTCTATATCGAGAAATACCTGACCACGCCGCGTCATATCGAGATTCAGGTGTTTGGTGACGGTAAAGGGAGTGCCGTGCATCTGGGCGAGCGTGACTGTTCGCTGCAACGGCGGCACCAGAAAGTTCTGGAAGAGGCCCCCGGCCCCTGCATCACCACCGAGGAGCGCGACCGGATCGGCAAGATCTGCGCCGATGCCGTGGCGCGGATCAAGTATCGCGGCGCGGGCACGATCGAGTTCCTCTATGAAAAGGGCGAGTTCTTCTTTATCGAGATGAACACCCGGTTGCAGGTCGAGCATCCGGTGACCGAGGCGATCTTTGGCGTGGACCTTGTGCAGGAACAGATCCGCGTGGCCGAGGGGCTGCCGATGTCGTTCACGCAGGAGGATCTGGTGATCAACGGGCACGCGATCGAGGTGCGCATCAACGCCGAGAAACTGCCGGATTTCGCGCCGCGACCGGGCAAGATCACCCAGTTTCACGCGCCCGGCGGATTGGGTGTGCGGATGGATTCGGCCCTCTATGACGGCTACAAGATCCCGCCCTATTACGACAGTCTGATCGCCAAGCTGATCGTGCATGGCAAGGACCGGCAGAGCGCGCTTACCCGGCTTGGTCGCGCGCTGGGCGAGTTGATCGTGGACGGGGTGGACACCACCGTGCCGCTCTTTCACGCGCTCTTGCAGGAAGAGGATATCCAGAGCGGCGATTACAATATTCACTGGCTGGAACACTGGTTGGAAACCAACCTGCGGGACTGACCGGGCGCGCCATGACCCCAGCCCTGACCCCCGAACTGCTGCTGGAAGCCTATGCGGCGGGGGTGTTTCCGATGGCCGAACATCGTGGCGATCAGAGCGTTTTCTGGGTCGATCCGCAGCGGCGTGGCATCCTGCCGCTGGGCGGGTTCCACATCTCCCGCTCGCTGGCCAGGCGAATGCGCGGCGGCGGGTACGAGGTCACGCTGAACCGCGATTTCAAGGGCGTGCTGGACGGGTGCGCCGACCGCCCCGAGACATGGATCAGTGCGCGCATTCATCGTGCCTATACGGCGCTGCACCGGGTGGGGCATGCGCATTCACTGGAAGTTTGGCGCGAGGGGCAGCTTGCGGGCGGGGTTTACGGGGTCACGCTGGGGGCTGTGTTCTGTGGCGAGAGCATGTTTTCATACCGCACCGACACCTCGAAACTGGCGCTGGCGCATCTGACCGATCACCTGAAACGCTGTGGTTTCGTGCTGTTCGACACGCAATTCCTGACCCCGCATCTTGCCCGGCTGGGCGGGGTGGAGATCCCGCGTGCCGAATATCGCAGGCGGTTGCAGGAGGCGCTGGCCATCGAGGCGGACATCACCGCGCTGCCGCTGGAAACCGACCCCGGTCAGATTTTGCAGCGCAGCACCCAGACATCATAGCGCGGATGCTCAAGCGCGTTGAGCGCGGGCGATGAGGCCAGCATCCAGCCCGAAAACAGCTCTTGCCCGCCAACCTGTTCGCGGATCGTCAGGAACGCATAGGCATCGCCCGCCGGGTTGCCTTCGGGGTAGCGGCATTGTGCCAGATCAATCCTGAGACTGCCGAAATCCGCCCCCTCGCCATTGGCCAGGTCGATGTCAATCACCTGGCCATTGATCTTGTCGAGACCGCGCAGCACCGCCCCCGATCCAACCGAGGCCGGTTCCTGTGCGCCCGCGACCGTGGCGAACACGCCGAGGGCAAAGCCAGGCCAGAGGCGTTTCATTGTGCGGCCTCGTCCTCTCCGCCGGCGACGAATTTCATCAGGAGCGACACCAGGCTGACCGACCCCTGGGTGAATTCTATCTCGTCGCCCGGCTCGAAATGAAAGGGGGAGCCGCCCGGCAGGATCTCGACGAAATTGCCACCCAGCAGACCCTCGGAGGAAATCGAGACCGCGCTGTCATCGGGCACGCGGATCCTGTCCTGAACGGTAAAGAACGCACTGGCGCGATAGGTTTCCGGATCAAGGTCAAGCCGCGTCACACGCCCCACCTTGACGCCGGCGAGGCGTACATCGGTGCCCACGCTGACGCCGTCGGCGCTGCGAAAGCTGGCGCTGAGCGTGTATTCGGCCCCCGCCCGCGTCATCCCGGTGGTATTGCCCGCATAGACAAGAAAGCCGATCGCCACGGCCAGAACCACGCCGCCGACCAGTATTTCGGTTTTGCTTTCAGACATTCATTCGTCCTTATTCCGGTGACCACGCCTCGTAGTCGCGCCGCTCTGCCGGGACCGCGCGCCGGATCGAACCGGCTGGCGCATAGGCCAGCGGCGTGCCGGTCAGGTTCTCGCTATGCGGCTTTTCCCAGGTCTTGTGCGGCAGCGGCCTGTCGGTGGGCGGTTCGCGGTAGGTGTGATGCAGCCAGCCGTGCCAGTCGGGATCGATGCGGCTTGCCTCGGCCTCGCCGTTGAAGATCACCCAGCGGCGGCTGTCGTCGCGGTTGCGGTAGAACAGGTTGCCCTGCGCATCCTCGCCGACCCTGACGCCCTTGCGCCAGGTATAGAACTGCGTGTTGAGCGTCTGCCCGTTCCACCAGGTGACCGACCGCAGGAGCGTCGTCAAAATACCCATCCGAACCTCCGAAGCTTGCTCTGTCCGATATGGCCGATCCCGCGCAAAAGGTCCAGTGCCCGCAAGGCCCCCGGCAGGTTCGGTGCGGGCGGTGTGAATCCGGTCCAGCGGACAGGTTATCCCGCGCTCGCGCTGCCCTTCTTGGCCTTGGTTTCGGCATAGATGATCAGCGGTGTGGCGTCGGAGTTCACCGCTTCTTCGTTGACCACTACCTCTTCGACATGCGCCATGCTGGGCAGTTCGAACATCGTGTCGAGCAGGATATCCTCGAGGATCGAGCGCAGCCCGCGCGCGCCGGTCTTGCGCAGGATGGCGCGTTTGGCGATCGCGGTCAGGGCGTCCTCGGTAAAGCTCAGCCGCGCGCCCTCAAGTTCGAAGAGGCGCTGATACTGTTTGACCAGCGCGTTCTTGGGCTGGGTCAGAATCGTGACCAGCGCATCCTCATCGAGATCCTCAAGCGTCGCGATCACCGGCAGGCGACCGACAAATTCGGGAATGAGGCCGAATTTCAGCAGATCCTCAGGCTCCAGATCCTTGAATATCTCGCCGACGCCACGGGCATCGTTGTCGCGCACATCGGCGCCAAAGCCCATCGCGCTGCCCTTGCCACGCTGCGCAATGATCTTGTCCAGACCGGCAAAGGCGCCGCCGCAGATGAAGAGGATATTGGTGGTGTCCACCTGCAGGAACTCCTGCTGCGGATGTTTGCGCCCGCCCTGCGGCGGCACGGCGGCGACCGTGCCCTCCATCAGTTTCAGGAGCGCCTGCTGCACGCCCTCGCCCGACACGTCGCGGGTGATCGAGGGGTTTTCGGATTTGCGCGTGATCTTGTCGACCTCGTCGATATAGACGATGCCGCGCTGCGCGCGTTCGACATTGTATTCGCTGGACTGCAACAGCTTGAGGATGATGTTCTCGACATCCTCCCCGACATAACCCGCCTCGGTCAGCGTGGTGGCATCGGCCATGGTAAAGGGCACGTCGAGGATCCGTGCCAGCGTCTGTGCCAGCAGCGTCTTGCCACAGCCGGTCGGGCCGATCAGCAGGATGTTGGATTTCGACAGCTCGATATCGCTCTTGCCGGAATTGTTGAGCCGCTTGTAGTGGTTATGCACCGCGACAGAGAGCACCCGCTTGGCCCGCATCTGTCCGATCACGTAATCATCCAGAACCTTGCAGATGTCGCGCGGCGCAGGCACGCCCTCGCTCGACTTCAATCCTGCGCTCTTGGTTTCCTCGCGGATGATGTCCATGCAGAGCTCGACGCATTCATCGCAGATGAACACGGTCGGCCCGGCGATCAGCTTGCGCACCTCGTGCTGGCTTTTGCCGCAGAAGCTGCAATAAAGCGTGTTCTTGCTGTCGCCTGAGTTGTTCGCCATCTCGTACCTTTCAGACTCTGCGCTGCCACCTGGCTTGCGGTCGCGTCGGGGCCGTTTATCTGTGCGTATTCCTTTCCGCCAGCTTAAGTCAGGCGGAAAAGCACCACAATCCGAAAATGTCCGACCCCGGAGCGGGGCCGATCACCTCTTACTTATCCTCGCTGTCGCCCTTGGCACGGTTTTCGACGATCTCGTCGATCAGTCCCCAGGCCCTGGCCTCTTCGGGCGACATGAAATTGTCCCGCTCCAGCGCCTCTTCGACCTTTTTCAGGGTCTGGCTGGTATGCTTGACATAAATCTCGTTCAGACGATCCTTGAGCTTTTGCGTCTCGCGCGCGTGGATCATGATGTCGGTGGCCTGCCCCTGATATCCGCCCGAGGGCTGGTGGACCATGATCCGGCTGTTGGGCAGCGAGAATCGCATACCCGGTTCGCCCGCCGTCAGCAGCAGGCTGCCCATGCTTGCCGCCTGCCCCACGACGAGGGTGCTGACCTTGGGCTTGATATACTGCATCGTGTCATAGATCGACAGGCCAGAGGTGACCACACCGCCGGGGCTGTTGATATACATGCTGATTTCCTTGGACGGATTCTCCGCCTCGAGATGCAGCAGTTGCGCCACGATCAGGCTCGACATGCCGTCATGCACCGGGCCGCTGAGGAAGATGATCCGCTCCTTCAGCAGGCGCGAAAAAATGTCATAGGCCCGTTCGCCCCGGCTGGTCTGTTCCACGACCATCGGCACGAGGGTATTCATATAGATGTCCATAGGGTCTTTCATCGTCGCCCGCCTGCAAATGCGCCAGAACGTCAGTCATCCGGCCTTGGGTGTCATGCTGACCGTATCGGGCCAGTTCCTAAGCGAGTCTTAGTGTTGCGCCCAAAGGGCTGCAAGGGCATCGCGCGAATTTGTGGCATCGCGCGCCTGTGGTGCCGGTTTGGGGCCACAGCCGCTCACTTTCCCGCAAGCCCTCCCCGTCAGTTTTTGCATCACCGCGCAAAACGCCCTAGATACAGACGAAACCGAGGAGCGGATCCTATCGAAATGCCCCTGCCCGTGCCTGATGACACAGTTGATCCTGCCGAAATGGACCGGATGGTCGAGAATGCGACCAGGGCCGCAAATTTCCTCAAGGCGATAAGCCACGAGGGGCGGCTGATGATTCTGTGCCATCTGGTATCGGGTGAAAAATCCGTGACCGAGTTGGAAGAACTGCTCTGCGCCCGTCAGGCGGCGGTATCGCAACAGCTGTCACGGCTGCGCCTCGAGGGGCTGGTGACGACACGTCGTGACGGCAAGGCGATCTATTACAGTCTCGCGGATGACCGCCCGCGCAAGGTGCTCGAGGTGGTTTACGAGCTGTTCTGCGCCCCCGGTGCCGGGGGACGCAGTTCCTGATATCGGGGCTCAGGCGGGTTCGACCGTCTTGCCCACGGCAAAGGATGCAAAGGCGTCGTCCAGATTGGTGTGGTTGACGTGGTTGGCATAGTTGCTGATCGTCTTGACGGCGAGCGCCAGAATGATCTCGAGCACATGCACATCGCTATAGCCGGCCGCCTTGAACGCCTCGGCCTCGGCCTGTGTCGGCAGACCGCGGGTTTGCCACATGTGATGAGTGAACTTGCGCAGCGCCTCCAGCTTGGGATCGCTCAGAGGTTTGCCGTCGCGCAGCGCCTGGGTATGCGCCTCGCCCAGCTTGGACATCTTGACCGCCAGCATCGAGTGCGCCGCGGTGCAGTAGTCACAGCCATTCGCACCGGAAATCACCAGGAACACCACCTCTTGCTCGGGCGGGGTGAAATTCCCCGACTCGCGGAACAGCGCGTAGCCGTGCAGATAGGTCGCCAGCAGACCCGGATTTACGGCCATACCGCGATACATGTTCGGCACGAACCCCAGCTTGGCGCGCGCGCCGTCGAGCAGTTCCTTTGCTTTTCCCTTGGCCTGATCGTCGCTTACAGGGGGTGTCTCAACTCGAAATTCAGCAGTCATTGGACCTCTCCTTTGATTTTGGTCAGTCTCCAGCTAATCGGATGATGGCGACTTTGAAACCGCAAGACGATCACCATATCGTGAACATGCGGTGTCAGACCCTTTCCTGAGTGTATTTGCGCAACTCGGCCCGCGCCACCTGTCGGCGGTGCACCGCGTCCGGCCCGTCGGCCAGCCGCAGCGTGCGCACATGCGTCCACATCGCCGCGAGCGGCACATCCTGTGAAATCCCCTGTGCGCCGAACATCTGCACCGCCTCGTCGATGACCCTGAGCGCCACGCGCGGGGCCACGACCTTGATCTGGCTGATCCAGGGGGCGGCTGCGCGCGGATCGCCCTGGTCCATCATCCACGCCGCCTTGAGGCACAAGAGGCGCGCCTGCTCGATCTCCATCCGGCATTCGGCGATGATGTCGTAATTGGCGCCCAGCTGCGCCAGCGGCTTGCCGAATGCCTCGCGTTTCAGGCTGCGCCGGCACATCATTTCAAGCGCCGCCTCGGCCTGGCCGATGGCGCGCATGCAGTGGTGGATACGCCCCGGTCCAAGGCGGCCCTGAGCGATCTCGAACCCGCGCCCCTCGCCCAGAAGCAGGTTTTCAACCGGCACCCGCACATCGGTAAAGCGGAAATGCATATGCCCGTGCGGCGCGTCGTCATGGCCGTAAACCTGCATCGGGCGCAGCTTTTCGATGCCGGGCGTGTCGGCGGAAACCACGATCATCGAATGGCGCTGATGCTTGGACAGATCATCGCCGCCGGTGCGCACCATCACGATATAGACCGCGCAGCGCGGATCGCCCGCGCCGGTGGCCCACCATTTCTCGCCGTTCAGGACGTAGTGATCGCCGTCGCGCACGCAGGACATGGCGATATTGGTGGCGTCCGAACTGGCGACATCCGGCTCGGTCATCAGATAGGCGCTGCGGATCGCGCCATCGAGCAGCGGTTTCAGCCAGCGTTCTTTCATCGCGTCAGAGCCGTAGCGTTCAAAGACCTCCATGTTGCCGGTATCGGGCGCGTTGCAGTTGAACACCTCTGCCGCCATCGGCGTGCGGCCCATCGTTTCGGCGAAATAGGCATAATCCACCGTCGTCAGGCCAAGGCCCCGGGCGCTGTCGGTGAGCCAGAAGTTCCACAGGCCCGCCGCCCTGGCGCGTGCCTTGAGCCCTTCGAGGATCTCGGTCTGGCGGGGGGTGTAGGACCAGCGGTCGCCCTTTGCGGTCTCGGCGTGATACTCGGCCTCCAACGGCATGATCTCGTCGCGCACCATCGCCGCCACCCGATCCAGAAGCCCCCCGATCTCCGGTCGCAGTCCCAGATTCATCTCCATCCCGATCCCCTTTTTTCACATCGATTCAGTCTGTCCGATGTATCGGACAACCCAAGCGCGATTGCCGCGGCATCGCCCGCAACCCCAGTGCTGCGCAGGCGGCGATATGTCAAAACCTCTCCGCCGCACGCGCAAAATTCCGCCATAAACGCAGCGCTCAATGGCCCGGCGTCAGGGCAGTCACGTCTGCATTTGACAGCATCCGGCCTGCCGCAACAAGTGTGCAAGTCATTCAAGAGTAAACTGTTTTGAGTAGGTACAATGTTACTGGCAGGTGGCCGCGCTGTCGCGGTTACCTGCCGGCCCGCGTGGGGCAGATGCCGGTCGGCGCTGCTGTGCTGCGAAACTGACGCGCGCGACGCGGGATGTTGACAAGCCCCCCTTGATGCTCGCAGCGTCCCGGACAATCGTATGATCCTTGCCGGGGCGAACAGTTGAGCAGCCTTCTTTGTGTCGGTGATTCCCATTCGCGGCTGATCGGTCTGAAACCGCCCGGAGCAATCTTTCGCTACGGGCGTGTTTGTCCGACCATCGTGGAGGGATTCGATCCCTCTCACATCTTCAGCCTGCGCGGGGCCACAGCTGCGGGGTTTCGTCCCAAGGCAGACCCGGAATGCTCTTACTCCAGGGTTTCACGATGTATCGAACGGCTGAATCCGGACATGATCTGTTTCGGCTTCGGACAGGTCGATGCGGAACTGAGCGTTTACTATCAGGCGCTGCGCGACGGATCACGGATCGAGGATGCGATCCGCACCAGGAAACGCGCGATCCGGCGCTATCTGCGCCACTGCCAGGAGATCGCCGGGGACCGGCGGATCCTGATCAAGGGCCTAAACACGATCGCCCTGCGCAACACGGGATCGCTGCGGACGATGATACGCAACAATCTGGCGCCTGCGCTGGGGATTGCCGAGCGCGACCTTGCGGACTGGCTTGATCAGAGCGGGGTCACGCTGGCCCTGCATGGCCGGATCAACGGCGAGATCGCGAAGGCCCTGCGACAGGCGGCGGAGCGGATGGGCCTGGCCTATTTCGACCTGCGTGCCGCAACGGGGATCAGGCGGCGCTCCGGCCTCTCAAGGCGCGAGTTTTGCGGTCGGTCACGGGATGTGCATCTGCGCAACCTGTCCAAGATCGAGAACGCAGTTCTCCTGCGGTCTGTCGGATGCGGTCAAGGCGGGTGTCTGCAGTCTGAGGGGCGTCCGGGCTGACCTCTGATGCTCATGCAAGGGATGCCGGAACCGGGGCGCCGGGCGCCGTTGCCTGATGATGGTGCGGTCGAGAGGACTCGAACCTCCACGGGTGTTACCCCACAGCGACCTCAACGCTGCGCGTCTACCAATTCCGCCACGACCGCACGTGATCAGGTAGGTGCGCGCCGTATAAGCAATGCCATGCGGCTTGTGAAGGGGCAAAACACGCTGCCCCTTCGGATTTTGCCGAGGTGTTTACGCCTGCTCAGTCCAGCTTGAACGTGGGCAGGGCCGACGACGCGGGTTGCACCGTCTCGCCACTCGATTGCAACGCCCCGTCAGAGGTTTGCAGCGCCGCCTTGCGGATCAGATCGACCCGTCCGGCATCGCCGGGGGCAAAGACCGGCTCGGCCCCGTTGTCGACGGCTTCGACGGCGCCCTGATACCAGGCCAGGGCCAGATCAGGCCGCCGCGTCGTGCCGAACCCCTCCTTGAGGTGATGGCCGATCAACTCGCCATAGACCTCCTCGCCCAGCGCAGTGAGCAGGAGCGACGACCCCAGCGCCACGTTCATGTTGTCGATCCGATAGCCGACCGACAGGCATATCTTGGCCGTGCCCGCAAGTTGCGCCGGGGACTGTCCGGTTTGCAGGACGAACCCGCGCACCTGCTGGATCACCTCGTCTTTCGGGTTGAGCGACAATGCCGCGACATGATCGCGCATCGCCGGGCCAAAGGCGCGGCACTGTTCTTCCATCTGGGCCGAGGTGACCCCCTTGAGTCCCGAGGCCATCGTCTCGCCCTCGGCGATCGCATAGGTGCGCGCCAGGCAGAATTGTTCGTTGAGGGCAAAGCGCGGATCGGTCATCGAGGCCTCGGTCACGAAGCCACCGTTCGAACTGGTGACCAGGCTGACCTGATTGCAATGCGACGCGAGCGACGGCCCGTCGCCACCGCCGCCCAGCAGGTTGGGCAGTGCAGCCAGATCGGTCGCCTGCGGCACCTGCGCCTCTTGCGGGACCGCCGCCATCACCGGCGACGGTGCGGCTGGCGCCGGTGCCGGGCCCGTCCCATAGGCGGGGCGCACGCCCGTGGCCTCGTCCCTGTAGGCATGCAGCAATCCGCGCGTGCCCTGCCCGCGTTCCGCGATGATCTGCGAGGTGATCGCCCCGCCGCTCTGCGCGCGGTAATAGGAACTGATCAGGAACTGGCGTTCGTAATCGGCGAGATAGCCGCTCACCGGATAGCCCATATGCGCCTGGAACTGCGCGGTCGCGTCGCGCGTGTTGCGTCCGCGCACCCCGTCGGGCGTGCCCGCCGGAAAGCCGAAGTAGTTGAGCGCGGTCTGTTCCTCGCGCACCTGCTGGCGCGTCACCGAGTCGACCGGCGCGCGGTAGGTGCGCGTGGTTGTCGTGGTGGTCGTGCGGTTGCGTTCGCGCGCCTTGGCGCTCTCGTTCACGATGATCCCGCTCACGGCACCGCCGACCAGACCGCCGACGATCCCGTCCGCCAGATCCGCCGTTACCCGTGTGCCCGGCACCGCCGCAACGCTCGCGGCCAGCGCGGTCATCACAAATCGCTTTGAAAACATCTCACATCTCCCTTAATCAGGTGCAGCACAATCCGGGTTATCCTAGCACAGAATTCCGGCCAGACGCGCAAAAGAGTCCCTTCGTGATGCTGCAAACCCCGCTCTCCACCGATCAGAACGGCATGGAATGGCATATCTCCGCCGGTCTGGTGCCCTATGCCGATGCCGTGACCACCATGGAAGAACGGGTCGCGCGAATCGCCGCTGGCGACGCGCCAGAGGCGATCTGGCTGCTGGAACACCCGCCGCTCTATACCGCCGGAACCTCTGCCCGGCCCGAGGATCTGACCGATCCCGGCCGCTTTCCGGTGCATGTCTCGCAACGCGGCGGGCAGTATACCTATCACGGGCCGGGACAGCGTGTGGTCTATGTGATGCTCGACGTCGGAAAGCGCGGTCGCGACGTGCGCTGTTTTGTGCGCCAGCTTGAGGCATGGGTGATCGCCACGCTGGCCGAATTCAACGTGAAGGGAGAGATCCGTCCGGGTCGTGTCGGCGTCTGGGTCACGCGCGACGACAAACCGCCCGGCCCCACGGGGCAGAAGCAGGAGGACAAGATCGCCGCCATCGGCATCCGCCTGCGCAAATGGGTCAGTTTTCACGGGATTTCGATCAATGTGGAGCCGGATCTGTCGCATTTTTCAGGCATCGTGCCCTGCGGCATCACAGAGCACGGCGTGACCAGCCTTGTCGATCTCGGCCTGCCGGTCAGCATGGATGATCTTGATATGGCGCTCAGGCGGTGCTTCTCGCAGAGTTTTGACTGAGGCAATCCCCCGCCAATGCCAAGAACGAGGTTGCAAGCCTGCATCGTCGGGCTATTGTTCCGTGGGGACGAATTCAACCCTGACAAAGAGGTAGCCATGAAAACCATTCTCGCCGCATCCGCCACGCTCATCGCGCTCGCCCTGCCCGCATTGGCCGAAGGCGACGCCGCCCAGGGCGAAAAGGAATTCAACAAGTGCAAGGCCTGCCACATGATCGCTTCGGACGCCGAGACGATCGTCAAGGGCGGCAAGACCGGCCCCAACCTCTATGGCGTGATCGGCCGCACCATGGGCGGCGTCGAGGATTTCAACTATTCCGACGGACTGGCCGCCAAGGCCGAGGCGGGCGAGGTCTGGGACGAGGCAACCCTTGCCGAATACGTCAAGGATCCCAGCGCCTTTCTCGGCAGCCGGTCGAAAATGACCTTCAAGCTGGCCAAGGGCGCCGAGGATGTGGCCGCCTATCTGGCGACCTTCTCGGAGTAAGCGGCCCGCATCGCAGCGCAGGAGCCGTGCGGCTGCTGCCGTGCGGCTCTTGTCATGGCGGGTGCGGGGCGACGCCGCCTCGTCCTGACCGCCGCGCAAGCCCCCCAAAGGGTGCGACAAAATTCTTCGAACTGCATCACATTCGCGCATTGCCGCGCCCTTGTAGACATTCTAAAACCCGAAGGGATCATGCGCGCGTGAGACGGTATCTCGCCGCGCCGCACAAACACCAGCAGGAGGCACCCAATGGCAGATGCAGCCATTCACGGCCACGAGAACGACGATCAGCGCGGGTTTTTCACCCGGTGGTTCATGTCCACGAACCACAAGGATATCGGTATCCTCTATCTGGTCACTTCGGCAGTTGTCGGTCTGATTTCGGTTCTGTTCACCGTCTACATGCGGATGGAACTGATGGAACCCGGCGTTCAGTACATGTGCATGGAAGGCGCCCGGTTCTTCGCCTCGGACGTCGCCGACTGCACGCCCAACGGCCACCTGTGGAACGTGATGATCACCTATCACGGCGTGCTGATGATGTTCTTTGTCGTGATTCCCGCACTCTTCGGGGGCTTTGGCAACTATTTCATGCCGCTGCAGATCGGCGCGCCGGACATGGCCTTTCCGCGCATGAACAACCTGTCGTTCTGGCTCTATGTGGCGGGCACCGCGCTGGGTGTGGCCTCGCTTCTGGCGCCCGGCGGCAACGGGCAGGCGGGTTCGGGCGTGGGCTGGGTGCTCTACCCGCCGCTCTCGACGACCGAGAGCGGCATGTCGATGGATCTGGCGATCTTTGCCGTTCACGTCTCCGGTGCCTCGTCGATCCTGGGCGCGATCAACATGATCACCACCTTCCTGAACATGCGCGCGCCGGGCATGACGCTGTTCAAGGTGCCGCTGTTCTCGTGGTCCATCTTTGTCACCGCATGGCTCATCCTGCTGGCACTGCCGGTTCTGGCGGGGGCGATCACCATGCTGCTGACCGACCGCAATTTCGGGACAACCTTCTTTGATCCCTCCGGCGGCGGCGACCCGATCCTCTATCAGCATATCCTGTGGTTCTTTGGCCACCCGGAGGTGTATATCATCATCCTGCCCGGTTTCGGCATCATCAGCCACGTGATCGCCACCTTCGCGCGCAAGCCGATCTTTGGCTACCTGCCGATGGTCTGGGCGCTCATCGCGATCGGGGTTCTGGGCTTTGTCGTCTGGGCGCACCATATGTACACGGTGGGCATGTCGCTGACCCAGCAGAGCTATTTCATGCTTGCCACGATGGTCATCGCGGTGCCGACGGGCGTCAAGGTGTTCAGCTGGATCGCCACCATGTGGGGCGGCTCGGTCGAATTCCGCACGCCGATGCTCTGGGCTTTCGGCTTTCTCTTCCTCTTCACCGTGGGCGGGGTGACGGGTATCGTTCTGTCACAGGCGGCGGTGGACCGCGCCTATCACGACACCTATTACGTGGTGGCGCATTTCCACTACGTGATGAGCCTTGGCGCGGTATTCGCCATCTTTGCGGGGATCTATTTCTACTTCCCCAAGATGACGGGCCGCATGCTGCCCGAATGGGCCGGCAAGCTGCATTTCTGGACGATGTTCATCGGGGCGAACCTGACCTTCTTCCCGCAGCACTTCCTGGGCCGTCAGGGCATGCCGCGCCGCTACATCGACTATCCCGAGGCCTTTGCGGTCTGGAACTGGTGGTCGTCGGTCGGGGCCTTCATCTCCTTCGCGTCCTTCGTGTTCTTCTTTGGCGTGGTCATCTATGCGCTGTTCCGCGGCGCCCGCGAGACACGGCCGAACCCGTGGAACGAATATGCCGATACGCTGGAATGGACCCTGCCCTCGCCGCCGCCGGAGCATACGTTCGAGACGCTTCCAAAGCGTGCGGACTGGGACAAGGCGCACGCCCACTGAGCCGCGCCAGAGGCAGACAGACAAGGGCCCCGGAGCAATCCGGGGCCCTTTGGCCGTGATCCCGCGAAGGGTGAAGACCTTGCCGGATCCGCGATCAGGCCGTCGGAGCGCCCATGCCCCCGCGGCATCCCGTCAACCAGCCCGGCAAGGCGTCATCCCCGGGGGGCAGCGCCACCGCCATGTCCCCTGCGAATGCCAGAAAGGCGTCGCGGTTGGATGCGCTCACACCGACCAGCACGGGGATATCCAGCGCCAGCGCCTCGGCGATCACCGGCCGGAACCCGCGCCCGTCGGCCTCGTGCTTGCCGAACTTGTTGACGATGAGCACGTCAGCCCCCCGCGCCAGCCCCGCCAGAACCAGTCCGGCCGCCTCCTCCAGCGCCGCCGGCTCCAGCCGGCAGCCCCGCGCACCGGACCCGAGCCGCTGGGAAATCCGCAGCACGGGACCATCGGGCAGCACATGCACATCCATGTCGCAGACCGCGCCGCCCGACCGTTCCGTGTTGATCTGAACGATGCCGCAGGTGCGCAGACCCGCCGCCGTCAGCCGCCGCGCCATCCCCAGCACCAGCCGGTCGACAGCACCTGCCCCGGGGGCCGAAACATAGGCAATCTGCATGGCGCATGATCCTTGGACAGGTCGGCCCGGATGGGCCGCACGCAGCCCCCGCGCCACGACCGCAGAGTGTGAAGACTGGTGCCGCTGAAGGGACTCGAACCCCCGACCCCATCATTACGAATGACGTGCTCTACCAGCTGAGCTACAGCGGCGTTCTTCTGGTCTTTGGCGCGGGTGCGGTGCGTGGGGCACGGCACCGGATCGCGCAGCCGTCGCTTTAAACGCACGGCGGGGGGAACGCAAGCCGGTTTGAACGTGCCGCTCCGACCGGTTTCATGGCGTGGCGCGGGGGCGCGGGAGTCAGCGTTTTGCCCTGCGCCACCCCGCCGCACGGGCTTCGGCCTGTGAACAGAACCAGCGCTCGCCCTGGTCGGAGCGGATCACGGTGCGGTCGTAATGTTCCTGGCCGGGCATGTGGTAGATGCGTGCGCCCTTCGCGCTGATATTGCCCTTTATCGCGCAACCGTCTTCCGGCGCGGGCTGTGGGGCGGCGTTCTCTTCACGGACGCTGCGGCGGTGATCTTCGGGTCGCGCCATCAGTGTGCCGTGCAGACCGCGTCCGGCGACGACCGCGCCCTTTTCGTCCAGATCATAGGCCATCGAGAATTTGCGATAGGCCAGCGCCAGCCCCTCGGCCACCAGCATCCGCCCGATATCCTGCCCCGCCACCGCGCAGCGCGCCACGGTGCGGCCATAGCGATCCTGCTCGACCGCCTCGCATCGGGCCTGACGGCCGCCGATCCGCGCACGCACCTGTTGCGCCACCCATGTCCCGCAATCCCAGCGCGCGCCATCCGGGTTGGTGCAGATCTGACCCAGTTCCGGCGCGTCGATCCCGTGCAGGCGCACGCGGCGCTCGCCCACATCAAGCGTATCGCCGTCAATCACCCGGACCGGACCGGAAAATCCCTGCGCCGCCGCTTGGGAAACCGTGCCAAATGTCAGAACGACAAGTGAACAAATCCTTAACATACCCCCTTATCGGGAGCGAAAAGGGTGAAATCAAGCCAAAGCCTTGACGAAAAGTTAACGCTGCGCGTGCTGCCAGTCGGGATGCAGCCAGGGTTCGGAATTCTCGGGCGGCATGGGGGCGCGGCCCAGCACGTGATCGGCGATCTTTTCGCCGACCATGATCGAGGGCGCGTTGAGATTGCCATTGGTGATACGCGGGAAAATGCTGCTGTCGGCGACGCGCAGCCGCTCTACCCCGATCACCCGCCCCTCGGGATCGACCACGGCGCGGGGATCGTCTGCGCGTCCCATCCGGCAGGTGCCGCAGGGATGATAGGCGCTCTCGGCATGGGCGCGGATGAAATCGTCAAGTTCGTCATCGCTCTGCACCGCCGCCCCCGGCTGAATCTCGTGCCGGATATAGGGCGCGAACGCCTCCTGCGCAAAGATCTCGCGGGTGAGGCGGATGCACTGGCGGAAATCGACCCAATCGCTCTCGGCGCTCATGTAGTTGAAGCGGATCACCGGATCATCGCCGGGATCGGCGCTGCGCAGGGTCACCGCGCCACGCGATTCGCTGCGCATCGGGCCGACATGGGCCTGAAACCCGTGACCTTCGGCCGCTGCCTTGCCGTCGTAGCGCACTGCGATGGGCAGGAAATGGAACTGGATATCCGGGTAATCAACCCCCGCCCGCGACCGGATAAAGCCGCAGCTTTCAAACTGATTGCTGGCCCCCGGGCCGGTGCGGGACAAGAGCCATTGCAGCCCGACCCAGCCCTTGCCCATGAGGTTCCAGTACTTGTAGAGGCTGACCGGCTGGCTGGCTGCCATCTGGATATAGAGTTCCAGATGGTCCTGAAGGTTCCGGCCCACGTCGGGCCGGTCGGCGATCACCCCGATCCCGTGCTCCGCGAGATGCGCGCCCGGCCCCACGCCGGACAGCATCAGCAGCTTGGGCGAGTTGATCGACGAGGCGGCAAGGATCACCTCGCGATTGGCGCGCACCACCTCGAGTTGACCTTTTCGGATCATCTCGACCCCCACGGCGCGGCCCTCTTCAATCACCACCCGGCTCACGAGACCGCGGATCAGATCGCAATTCCCGCGCCTGAGGGCGGGGCGAAGATAGGCATTGGCCGCCGACCAGCGTTGCCCGCGCCAGACCGTCATCTCGAATGCACCAAAACCTTCCTGTTGGTGGCCGTTGTAATCCTGCGTTTCGGGATAGCCCGCCTGCACCCCCGCCTCGACAAAGGCGCGTACCAGCGGGTTGTCGCGTTTTCCTCGGCTCACATGCAGCGGCCCCTCCGTGCCCCGCCAGCCCGAATCGCCGCCGTGCCCGCCGTCGTGCCAGTTCTCCATCCGCTTGAAATAGGGCAGCACATCCGCATAGCCCCAGCCCGCCGCGCCCTGATCGCGCCAGTGGTCGAAGTCGTGGGCATGCCCCCGCACATAGACCATGCCGTTGATCGAGCTTGATCCGCCGATCACCTTGCCGCGTGGACACACGAGGCGGCGATTGCCCAGATGCGGCTCTGGCTCGGTCATGTAGCCCCAGTCATAGCGTTTCATGTTCATCGGATAGCTGAGCGCGCCGGGCATCTGGATGAAGGGGCCAGCGTCCGTACCTCCGTGCTCGATCACGAGCACGGATTTTCCCGCCTCGGCCAGCCTGTAGGCCATGGCGCAGCCCGCACTACCTGCCCCGACGATGATGTAGTCGGCTTCCATCATTCGCCCCTTGGAAAGCGCTTGTTTTCTTCCAGCACGTTCAGGTCCATGTGGTTGCGCATGTAGCGTTCGGACGCCTTTTGCAGCGGTTGATAATCCCAGGGGTAATAACCGCCCCGGCGCAGCGCCTCGTAGACCACCCAGCGGCGGGCCTGGCTCTCGCGCACGGCAGCATCAAAGACGTCAAGATCCCAGCGTGCCTCGGATTTGGCGCGCAGTTGCGCCAGGGTGCCGGCATGGGCCGGGTCGTCCGCGAGATTGGTTAGCTCTTGCGGGTCGTTTTCCAGATCGAAGAGTTGATCGGGATCGAGCCCGCAGCGGTTGTATTTCCACCTGCCATAGCGCAACGACACGAGCGGCGCATAGGAGGCCTCGGCGGCGTATTCCATCGCGACCGGCGCATCGCGTGCGACCCCCTGCCCCTGCGGCACGAGCGATTGACCCTCGGTCCAGGGCATGATTTCCGACATGTCCGCGCCCGCCAGATCGCAGAGCGTCGGGCAGATGTCGATGGTGCTGACCGGATCGGTCACGAGGCCCGGCGTCATGCCCGGCGCCGAGATCATCAGCGGCACGCGGGCAGAGCCCTCGTAGAAGCACATCTTGTACCACAGGCCGCGCTCGCCCAGCATGTCGCCGTGATCCGAGACAAAGAGAATCGCCGCCTCCTGACGGGTGGCAGTGAGCGCCGCCATCACCTCGCCGATCTTGTCGTCGAGATAGGAGATATTGGCGAAATAGGCGCGGCGGGCGCGGCGGATGTGATCCTCGGTGATCGTGTAATTACGCCAGTCGTTCGCATCGAAGATGCGCTTTGCATGGGCATCGTGATCCTCATAGGCCATGGCCGGGATTTCCGGCAGCAGATGCGCGCAATCCTCGTAAAGATCCCAGTATTTCCTGCGTGCCACATAGGGGTCGTGCGGGTGGGTAAAGCTGACGGTCAGGCACCAGGGCCGTGCGTCCGCGCCGCGCGCCAGATCATAGACCTTGCGGGTCGCGTGATAGGCTACCTCGTCGTCGTATTCCATCTGGTTGGAAATCTCGGCCACGCCCGCCCCGGTCACCGATCCCATGTTGTGATACCACCAGTCGATCCGTTCGCCGGGTTTGCGATAGTCCGGCGTCCAGCCGAAATCGGCGGGGTAGATATCGGTGGTCAGCCGTTCCTCGAATCCATGCAGCTGATCGGGGCCGACGAAATGCATCTTGCCCGAAAGGCAGGTCTGATAGCCCGCGCGCCGCAGGTGATGGGCATAGGTGGGAATGTCGGCGGCAAATTCGGCGGCATTGTCATAGACGCGACTGCGCGAAGGCAGCAGGCCGGACATGAAGCTGGCCCGCCCCGGCGCACAGAGCGGCGAGGCCGTATAGGCATTGGCGAAACGGGTCGAGCGCGCCGCGAGTTTCTTGAGGTTGGGCGCGTGCAGCCATTCGGCGGGACCATCGGGAAAGAATGTGCCGTTGAGCTGATCGACCATGAAGATCAGGATGTTCGGGGCGGTCATTGCACCTCCTTTTCGGGTAGGCTTGTGTCGAGATAATGCAGCAGCACATCGACCGCGAGCGCGGGCTGCATCGGTCCCTCGCGCAGCGCCTGACGGATATATAACCCGTCGATCATCGCCGCGAGGCCGCGGGTGAGCGTGCGTGCCTCCGCCGGGGCCAACTGGCGGAACGCATGATGCAGGTTCGACCGGAGCCTGCGCTGATAGATGTGCAGGAGCCGCCGCGCCGCATCCGAGCGCTGGGCCTGCACGTAGAAATTGAGCCAGGCCGACACCATCTCGGGACGGAACTGCGCCGGCGTGAAACTGGCGCGGATGATCGCCTCGATCCGCTCGCGCGGTCCCTTGGCCATGATCAGCGCGCCGCGCACCTCGGCGCCGTAGAGCGTCAGGATATGCCGCATGGCGGCCACGAACATCTGTTCCTTGGAGCCGAAATAGTGATGTGCGAGCGCGCTCGACATGCCCGCGCGCCGGGCGATCTGCGCGACCGTCACATCCAGCGTGCCGTGGGCGCCGATCTCGGAAATCGTGGCCTCGACGAGCGCCGTGCGCCGGATCGGCTCCATTCCAGTTTTCGGCATCCGGCCCCCTCTCAAAGATGTGTTGCCAGACTGGCCTAATCGTGTTTAATTGACTCGTCAATCAATAATAACGAGGACCCGCACACATCAGCCGACGCCCCCCCTGCCAGAATAGCGTTGTATTTCATCACAACGTCATATTAGCCTTGGCAGGTATAAACCGACCGCCGCGCGGCAGGGGGCCGCGAGAACCGTGACCATGGGCACAGGCAGGTCTGGGACATAAACCAAAGGGAGACGACCATCATGACACTACTCAACTCGGGCCGCATCAACCGCCGCGGCTTTATGGCGACCACGGCGGCCACCGCCCTTGCCGCCACCCTGCCGACAGGCCGGGCGATTGCCGCGCCCAACCGCGGCGGGCATCTGCGCGCCGCCATCGGGCATGGGCAGACCACCGACACGCTCAACCCGGGCACCTATGAAAACAGCTTTACCACCTCGATGTCCTTTGCCATTCACGGTCGCCTGACCGAGGTGGCCGCCGATGGCTCGTTGAAACCGGAACTGGCCGAAAGCTGGGAGGCCTCTGACGACGCCTCGGTCTGGCGGTTCAAGATCAGGCCTGGCGTGACATTCCATTCGGGCAAGGAAGTGACGGTCGAGGATGTGGCGAATTCGATCAACTTTCACCGTGGCGAGGGATCGACCTCGGCGGCCGGGCCGCTCGTGGCCTCTGTCACCGATATCGCGACCGAAGGCAATGACACGGTCGTCTTTACGCTCGATGGCGGCAATGCCGACTTTCCCTTCATCCTCAGCGACTATCACCTGGTGATCTGCAAGGCCGAGGGCGACAGCATCGACTGGCGCTCGGGTGACGGTTGCGGCAGCTATGTGCTCAAGGAATTCAAGCCTGGCGTGTCCTTCTCGGTTGAGCGCCACGCGGGTCACTGGCGCGACGACGTGGCATGGTTCGACAGCGCGCAGGTGCTGGCCATCGTCGATCAGAACGCCCGCACCACCGCGCTCGTCTCGGGCGATGTGGACATCGTGGACCGGCTGGATCTCAAGACAGTGGGCATGCTGGCGCGCCGTTCGGATATCCAGATCAATTCGGTCGCGGGCACGCAGCACTATACGTTCGCGATGAACACCACCACCGATCCGTTCACCGACAACCATGTCCGGCTGGCGCTGAAATACGCCATCGACCGGCAGGAACTGGTGGACAAGATCCTGTTCGGCTACGGCTCGGTCGGCAACGACCACCCGATCGGCGAGGGGCAGCGTTTCCACAACAAGGATCTGGAGCAGAAAGCCTATGATCCCGACAAGGCAAAGTTCCACCTCAAGCAGGCGGGACTCGACAGCCTGGAAGTGTCTCTGTCGGCCGCCGACGCGGCCTTTGTCGGCGCGGTGGATGCGGCTGTCCTGTTCCAGAACTCCGCTGCCAAATGCGGTATCACCCTCAAACCGGTGCGCGAACCCAATGACGGCTACTGGTCGGATGTCTGGATGAAGAAACCGTTTTCCGCCGTCTACTGGTCGGGCCGCTCGGTCGAGGATCAGATGTTCTCGACCGCATATCAGTGCGGCGCGTCGTGGAATGACAGTTTCTGGTGCAACGAACGCTTTGACGAGCTGATGATCAAGGCGCGCTCGGAGCTTGACGAGGCCAAACGCCGCGAGATGTATTACGAGATGCAGACGCTGGTCAGCGACGAGGGCGGCGTGATGATCCCGATGTTCGCAAACTATGTCTTTGGCAACTCGACCAAGGTCGCGCATTCCGACGTGATGGGGTCGAACTGGGACGTGGACGGGCAGCGCTGGATCGAACGCTGGTGGTTCGCCTGAACCTGACCGCCTGACGCAACCGCGGAGGTCCGGGGGCATCGCCCCCGGACCTCTGGCCAAACCGGGCCGCTGACACCGCGCGCCATATGATCCGACACCGGGAGATATCTGCCATGACATTCAAGACCACTCTCACCACGATTGCCCTTGTCACCGCCACGGCGAGCCCGGCACTGGCAAATTGCGACAGCATCACGTTCTCGGACGTGGGCTGGACCGACATCACCGCCACCACCGCCGCCACCACCGTTGTACTGGAGGCGCTTGGCTATGACACCGAGATCAAGGTTCTCTCGGTTCCCGTCACCTATACCTCGCTGGCTGCGGGGGACATCGACGTGTTCCTCGGCAACTGGATGCCCACGATGGAGGGCGACATCGCGCCCTACCGCGAGGCTGGCACTGTCGATACCGTGCGCGCCAACCTGGAGGGGGCAAAATACACGCTCGCCACCAATGCGGCCGGGGCCGCGCTCGGCATCACCTCTTTTGACACCATCGCCCAACATGCCGAGGCGCTCGACAGCACCATCTACGGCATCGAGCCGGGCAATGACGGCAACCGCCTGATCCTCGACATGATCGCGGCCGACGCCTTTGGCCTCAAGGGATTCGAGGTCAAGGAAAGCTCGGAACAGGGCATGCTGGCGCAGGTCAGCCGCGCCGACCGGCGGGAGGAACCCATCGTGTTCCTGGGCTGGGAACCGCACCCGATGAACGCCAATCACGACATGACCTATCTCACCGGCGGTGACGACTGGTTCGGTCCTGATCTCGGCGGGGCCACGGTCTATACCAACACCCGCGCGGGCTATGTCGCGGAATGCGCCAACGTGGGCAAGTTGTTGGAGAACCTAGAATTCACGCTGGCCATGGAAAACGAGATCATGGGCGCGATCCTGAATGACGGGGCCAAGCCCGACGCCGCCGCGACCGCCTGGCTAAAGGCCAATCCGGACGTGCTCGGCCCCTGGCTTGACGGAGTGACCACCAAGGACGGCGGCGATGCGATGGCGGCGGTTTCATCCGCACTCGGGCTCTGAGCGCGTGTTTCGGGTTGCCCCGTGTCGGCCACAGGGCACCCCCCCGCAACAATTCCTGACAATGAGACCTGAGACATCCCCATGGATTGGCTGAGCGAGCACAAGATTCCCGTGGGCAAATGGGCCGAGGGCTTCTTTCTGTGGCTGCAGGACAATGCCGCCGCCTTTTTCGATCTGCTCGCGGCGCTGATGGAAGGGCTGATCGACGCCTTCCTCTGGGCATTGCAGGCACCGCATCCGCTGGTCATCATCGGGCTCTTTGTCGGCCTGACATGGGTGCTGCAACGCAACTGGAAAACCTGCCTGTTCGTATTCCTCGGGTTTCTCTTCATTCTCAATCAGGGCTATTGGGAGGAAACCACCGAAAGTCTCACGCTGGTCATTTCCTCCTGCATCTTCTGCATGGCGATGGGTGTGCCCATCGGTATTGCGGCGGCGCATCGCCCGCGGCTTTATGACGGCATGCGGCCCGTCCTGGACCTGATGCAGACGCTGCCGCCGTTTGTCTATCTCATTCCGGCAATTGTGTTTTTCGGCATCGGCATGGTGCCGGGCCTGATTGCCACGGTGATCTTTGTGGTGCCCGCACCGATCCGTCTGACGCATCTGGGCATCGTCAGCACACCGCAGCCGCTATTGGAGGCGGCGCAGGCCTTTGGCGCCACCAACCGGCAGACGCTGTGGAAGGTAGAGCTGCCCTATGCGCTGCCGCAGATCATGGCGGGGCTGAACCAGACCATCATGCTGTCGCTGTCGATGGTGGTGATCGGTGCGCTGGTGGGCGCGGATGGCCTTGGCGTGCCGGTGCTGCGGGCGATCAACACCGTCAACATCGCGCTCGGGTTTGAATCGGGGCTGATGATCGTGGTCGTGGCCATCGTGCTTGACCGGATGCTGCGGATGGAACGGCGCAAATGACCGACACGATCGTTCGTTTCAACAAGGTCTCGATCGTTTTTGGGGATGCACCCCGGAACGCCCTGCCTCTGATGGATCAGGGCATGTCGCGCTCGGATATCCAGAGTCAGACCGGGCAGATCCTGGGCGTGCATGACTGCGATCTTGCCGTGGCGCCGGGCGAAATCCTGGTGCTCATGGGACTGTCGGGGTCGGGCAAATCCACCCTGTTGCGGGCAGTGAACGGCCTGAACCCGGTAGTACGGGGCACGGTCGAAATTCACGACGGCACCGGCATGATCGATGTGACCCATGCCCCCGCCGCCACGCTGCGCCGCCTGCGCCAGCATCACATCGCCATGGTGTTCCAGCAATTCGGCCTGCTGCCCTGGCGCACGGTACGCGAGAATGTGGGTCTCGGGCTTGAGTTGGCCGGCATCCCCAAGGCGGAGCGCACAACCCGCGTCGAGAAACAACTGGCTCTGGTCAACCTCTCCGATTGGGCCGACCGGCGCGTGGGCGAATTGTCGGGCGGCATGCAGCAGCGCGTGGGCCTTGCCCGCGCCTTTGCCACCGATGCGCCGATCCTGTTGATGGACGAACCCTTTTCCGCGCTCGATCCGTTGATCCGCAACCATTTGCAGGACGAGTTGATCGACCTGCAGAAATCGCTGGGGCGCACCATCATCTTTGTCAGCCACGATCTCGACGAGGCGTTCAAGCTGGGCGACCGCATCGCCATCATGGAGGGCGGGCGAATCGTGCAATGTGGCACGCCGCAGGCGATCTTTACCGATCCGGCGACCGATTACGTGGCCGAATTCGTGGCGCATATGAACCCGCTTGGCGTGCTTTGCGCCCGTGACGTGATGGAACCGGCCCAAGGCGCGCCGGAAACCTGCGTGCCCGCCGATGCCACCATCCAACAGGTGATGGAACAGGCGCAGGGCCATGACCGGCCCGTCGGTGTGACCGAGAACGGCCGTATTCTGGGCCAGATCACCCGCAACCGCATCCTGGCCAAGCTGCTCGACCCGCGCGCCTGAGACAGTGCCGTTCCGGTTGCCGTGCCCGCGCGCCCATGCGCATGGGCCGCCTACTTTCTTGTTTTGTCGCAATTTCCAAGTCGTCAGGTGATTCCACCTGACTTGAAATTGCTTTAGCGCCACATGCGGCGGAACTCCGGTTCCTTGTCGATCCATTCGTGTTTCAGCACCGCCGCCACATGCAGCAGCACCAACGCCACCAACGCATAGGCCAGCCCCTCGTGGATCGTGCCCAAGAGGGCGTGCAGGCGTTCCTTGAGCACCGGTTCGACCTGCATGATCCAGCCGATCCGCGGCCACTGGAACAGCCCGAACCAGCGCATCGGGATTTCGGCCGCGGCCTTCCACGCGGAATCGTGCATCCATCCCGACAGCGGAATCGCGATCATCAGCAGGTAGAGCGCCGCATGCGCCAGATACGCCATGCGTTTTTCGAGGCTGCCGTATTGCGCCGGCAAGGGCGGCGGCGGGCGCATGAACCGCCACAGGATCCGCAGCAGGACCAATCCCAGTATCGTGATGCCAAGTGATTTGTGCGTGTCGATCACGCTCCGTATCTGGGCCTCAGGAAAGCTTTCCGTCAGCAGGCCAAGAGTGAGGTTGCCGATGATCAGCGAGGCCGTGAGCCAGTGAAGAATAACGGCAGGCATGCTATATCGTTGCATCTCCACGTTCCTTTCAGCGTGCCGGGGCGCGCCATCCGATGCCAGCGTCCGGGCGGCGCGCTGAGATGACTCTTGTCAGCTTTCCGCTCCGGTCCAAAGTAACACCCGATAAAATGCCCGTGTCCGACGGGCTGACCGAGGCAAGGATGCGGGCCTCGCCGCGTCTGTCGCCGCGGCGGGTTCCGTGGATCAGTCGTCTGGTGATCGGCGCTATCCTGATGGCGTTCGTGCTGCTCGTGGCGCAGGCCTTCGTGCAGGACAGCCTGGCCGCCTGGAGCGTCGGCATCGCCTATGTCGCCTATGACACCGCGCTGCTGCTGTTCACGGGTTTGAAAACGCTCGATATTCTGCGGCGGCGCGAGGATGGCGGCACAGAGGATCCGCCCGCAGACCTGCCCCGGATCACCGTCATCATTGCCGCGCATGACGAAGAACGCGCGCTCGTGCCCACGATCAATGCGCTGCTGGCCCAGACCCTGCCCCCGGCACAGATACTGATCGCCGATGACGGATCGACCGATGGAACCAAAGCGGTGCTGCGCAAGACATATGGTCTTGACCCGCCGCCTGTCGGAGAATTGAGCGCGCCGGCGGCAGAGGTTCCGGCGCTCTGCTGGCTGCGCCTGGCGCATGCCGGAAAAGCCGCCGCGCTGAACGCGGCGCTGTCGCATGCAGAGCATCCCGTGGTGCTGACCGTCGATGCCGACACGATCCTCGACCCCGGCGCACTGGCGGCCGTGGCCCAGGATTTTGCCGCCGATCTCCGGCTTGTCGCCGCTACCGGCGTGCTGGCCCCGGCCTGCGGACCGGGCCTGTCCGAAAGGGTGTTGCAGGGGTTTCAGACCTATGAATACCTGCGCAACTTCATATCGCGCCATGCGTGGATGCGTCTGGATTGCCTGCTGCTGGTCTCGGGGGCGTTTGCCGCCTTTCGCCGTGATGCGGTGATGCGGGTCGGCGGTTTCGATCCCGGATGCCTGGTTGAGGATTACGAACTCATCCACCGCCTGCGGCGGCATTCGGCCGAGAACGGCCTGGACTGGAGCGTGCGGGTGATCGGGCGGGCGCGCGGGCGCACCGATGCTCCGGGCAGCCTGCGCGCCTTTCTGGCGCAGCGGCGGCGCTGGTTCGGTGGCTTTTTGCAGACCCATTACTGGAACCGCGACATGATCGGCAATCCGCGCTTTGGCAGGCTGGGAACGGTCATGATGCCGGTCAAGACGCTCGACACGCTGCAGCCGGTGTTCGGGATCATCGCCTTTGCGCTGCTGGTCTGCTTTCTCGTCACCTCGCGCGCGGCGCTGGCGGTGTCCATCCTTTCGGTCATGGGGGCGAAGATCGCCGTCGATCTCTGTTTCCACCTGTGGTCGATCCATCTCTACCGGCGCTGGACCGGCGCGGCCCTTGTCCCCGGCATGGCGCCGGTCTTTCCGGTTGCCCTGGCAGAGCCTTTCTCCTTCCAGTTGCTGCGCCATCTTGCTGCGGTTCTGGGGTGGTGGACCTTTGTGACCGGCAGGCAGCGGTGGGCGCGGCACAGTCGCGCGGGCGTCGGGCAGAGGCCGGTCGGATAGGGTGGTGTGAGCCGCTCGGCCCGGTTCAACCCAGCCAGGTGCGCACCGCCGCCTCGAATTCGCGCGGTTTTTCGGCATGCAGCCAGTGACCCGCGCCGGGGATTTTGGCGAACTGTGCGGCGGGAAACAGCGTCTTGATCCGGTCGCGGTGTTCACGGGTGACGTAATGCGACTCCGCTCCCGAAAGGAACATCACTTTCCCCTCGTAACTGCCTGAAACTTCGGGGAACCCGAGGATCTTCGGCATTTCTTGCGCCAGAACGTCGAGATTGAGCAGCCAGCGTTTGTTGCGCACATCGAGCGCTTGCAGGAAGAACGGCACCAGATCGGGATTATCGACCAGCGGCAGGAGTTGATCACCGGCGTCCGAGCGTTTTTCAACGCGGCTCAGATCGACCGCCTGCATCGCCTTGATATATTCTATCTGGCTATGCTCATAGGCGACCGGCGCGATATCCGCGACGATCAGGCGGTGCACCAGTTCGGGCCGGGTCAGCGCCAGAACCATCGCCGCCTTGCCGCCCATCGAGTGACCCATGACGTCATATGGTCCGTCCAGCGATGCCAGCACCGCGGCCAGATCGCCCGCCATATCCGCATAGGAATGCGTGTCGAACCAAGGGCTTGCGCCGTGGTTGCGCATGTCCGCGGCAACGACATGGCGGCTGTCCGACAGGCGTTTGGCGATCACGCCCCAGTTGCGCCCCGAACCGTAAAGCCCGTGCGCGATCAGCAATCCGGGCCGCTCCGTGCGCGCGCCATGATGGATGACGTTCAACATGGCGCCTGAATATCGCCCCGCCGCTGCGATGGCCAGCCCTGTTGAGCCGGTGGCATGTGGCCGCTAGACTGGACGAAAAGGAACGTTCAAGTGATTGATACGGCGGAATTTCAGACCAGGGTCGCACGGCTGCACGCAGCCCTGTCCGACAAGATGCGCCTGCGCGGCAGGACACTGGAGGCGCAGTTCAGGCGCGCCGGTCGACGCCTGCCCGGACGCCAGCGCCGCGCGGCGGCCATCGTGCTGGGCGCGCAGGACTGGATGGGCCATCCGAAACTCGCCCGCGTGCTGGACATGAGACAGGTCAACGCCGCCTTTGCCGATCTGCACGCCTATCTTGATCCGCTTGATCCCAAGGAGGCCCGGCGCACGGCGATCCTGCGTCTGCTGGGCGGGATCGTTCTCAATCTCATCGCGCTGGGGGTGCTGATCTATGCGCTTGCGCAATGGGTGCGGACGGGCTGAAAGCCTCTTTAATTCCACGACCCAAGAGAAACCCCGCGCGGAATGCGATCCGCGCGGGGCCGTTGGCCGGACCGGTCCTCAGAGGTTCGGGTAGAGCGGGAACCGCTTGCACAGCGTCTCGACCTCGGCCTTGACCTTGGCCTCGACCGCGCCGTTGCCCTCTTCGCCATTGGCCGCCAGCCCGTCGACCACCTCGATGATCCAGTCGGCGATCTGCCGGAATTCGGCCTCGCCGAACCCGCGGGTGGTGCCTGCGGGGCTGCCCAGACGGATGCCGCTGGTCACGGTCGGCTTTTCGGGATCGAACGGCACGCCGTTCTTGTTACAGGTGATATGCGCGCGGCCCAGCGCCTTTTCGGTCGCGTTGCCCTTGACCCCCTTGGGCCGCAGGTCGACCAGCAGCACATGCGTGTCGGTGCCATGCGTCACCGTGTCCAGCCCGCCCTTGATCAGTTGGTCGCTGAGCGCCTGCGCGTTACGGATCACCTGTCTGATATAGGTCTTGAACTCGGGGCGCAGCGCCTCGCCAAAGGCCACGGCCTTGGCCGCGATCACATGCATCAGCGGACCGCCCTGAATACCGGGGAAGATGGCGGAGTTGAACTTTTTGGCCAGATCCTCGTCATTGGTCAGGATCATGCCACCGCGCGGGCCACGCAGCGTCTTGTGTGTCGTGGTGGTGGCCACATGCGCATGCGGGAAGGGGCTGGGATGTTCGCCCGCCGCAACCAGACCGGCGAAATGCGCCATGTCGACATGCAGGTAAGCCCCTACGCTATCGGCAATCTCGCGCATCTTCGCGAAATCGATCCGGCGCGGGATGGCGGAACCGCCGGCGATGATGAGTTTCGGCTTGTGCTCCGAGGCCAGCGCCTGCACCTGGTCGTAGTCGATCAGGTTGTCCTGCCTGCGCACGCCGTATTGGATGGCGTTGAACCATTTGCCCGACTGGTTGGGCGCCGCGCCATGCGTCAGGTGGCCACCAGCATCAAGGCTCATCCCGAGGATGGTGTCGCCGGGTTTCAGCAGCGCCTGAAACACGCCCTGATTGGCCTGACTTCCCGAATTGGGCTGGACATTGGCAAAGCCGCAGTCAAACAGCTGACAGGCCCGTTCGATCGCCAGATTTTCCGCGACATCGACATATTGGCAGCCACCGTAATAGCGCCGACCGGGATAACCTTCGGCGTATTTGTTGGTCATCACGCTGCCCTGGGCCTCCATCACCGCCGCAGAAACGATGTTTTCGGATGCGATCAGTTCGATCTCGTCGCGCTGACGGCCCAACTCAGAGCGGATCGCACTGTAGAGGTCGGGGTCGCGCGTGGCGAGGGATTCGGTGAAAAAGCCTTGGTCCGCAACAGGCTGGTTTCCATCATGGGGCATTATGGCAACTCCGGCAGAGGGTGAATTTTTGGATTTCCTAAAGGAAACTCGGGCAGTTTGAAAGAATGTAAAGCGACGAATCCACCCGCAGGACCGGCATGGCTGGTCTTGGGCCGGGATTTGTGGTTCGATCCGCGCCAGATATCCGCCTTTTGGAAACAGGATCGCGCTGATGCGCCTGAAGATCGCCTTTGTTGCCAGCGACGTGCCCAGCGCACAGACCGCACGCGCCGCTCTTGTCGGACGGTTCGGGCAGGTGCCCGAGGATGAGGCCGACGTCATCGTGGCGCTTGGCGGCGACGGGTTCATGCTGCACACCATGCACCGCACGCAGAATCTCGATACGCCGGTCTACGGGATGAATCGCGGCACGGTCGGGTTCCTGATGAACGAATACAGCGAGAGCGACCTGCCCGAGCGGCTGGCGGCGGCGGAGGAAGAGGTGATCAACCCGCTTTCGATGCGCGCCGAGGCAAGCGACGGCACGATCCACACTGCGCTGGCGATCAACGAGGTCTCGCTGTTGCGGGCGGGTCCGCAGGCGGCCAAGCTGCGGATCACCATCAACGGGCGATTGCGTCTGCAAGAACTGGTCTGCGACGGCGCGCTGGTTGCGACGCCCGCCGGGTCGACCGCCTATAACTATTCCGCGCATGGACCGATCCTGCCGATCGGGTCGGATGTGCTGGCGATCACTGCCGTGGCCGCGTTTCGCCCCCGCCGCTGGCGCGGGGCGCTGGTGCCGAAATCCGCGACCGTGCGCTTCGATGTGATGGAGCCGGACAAACGCCCGGTCATGGCCGATGCCGACAGCCGCTGGATCGAGAGCGTGCTCTGGGTGGAGATCCGGTCTGAAACCAGCATCGCACATCGTATTCTGTTTGATCCCGGACATGGCCTGGAAGAGCGTCTGCTGCGGGAGCAGTTTACATAAAGCGATCATAAGATCGGTCAAACCCACTGAAATCTGGTAAAATCATTTCATAAAACGATATTTTAATATTTTCCGAATGGATCACGCATCACCCACCGAAAACCCTCGACGAAAGCCCCGCCGATCCGCGTGTTATCCGATATCAAAGGCCGGTTATTGCCTGTCTGCCCGCAGGCGGAACAATCTGGCCTTGCCTGCATGACGCAGGCGAGTCGTGACGTCCGGGAAAAGGAGCAAGGAGATGCGGGTGATGAACACCATCAGGGTCATCCTTCTGGGGGGGCTGATTGTCACCGGGGTTGTGGTTTATCTTGATCGGGACAACGACTTGTCCTCCGGTCCCGAAGCGGTGACAAGTCTGCTGCCAAGTCCTGTGAGCGTAACGGTGCTGAGCGGCGGAACCTCCTGAGGTCCGCAAAAGAACCTGTCCGCCCGGCTGACAAGTCCTCCCCCGCTCGGATCACCGTGCGGGGGAACCTCGTCAATTCCTTGCCAACCCAATGGATTGCAGGGCGGTCCTGATCTCGTCCAGTATCGCCGGATCGTCGATCGTGGCGGGCATCTTGTAGTCCTGCCCGTCGGCGATCCTGACCATGATCGCGCGAAGGATCTTGCCGGATCGTGTCTTGGGCAGACGGTCCACCACCACCGCCAGCTTGAACGCCGCCACCGGGCCGATCTGATCGCGCACCCGGGCCACGCATTCGCGGGTGATCTCGTCATGCGGGCGATCCACGCCCCTAGTCAGACAAAGAAAGCCAACCGGCGCCTGCCCTTTCAATGCGTCGCTCACGCCGATCACGGCGCATTCGGCCACGTCGGGATGGCCCGCCAGCACCTCTTCCATCGCGCCGGTCGAGAGGCGGTGCCCGGCCACGTTGATCACATCGTCTGTGCGTGCCATGATCCAGAGATAGCCATCTTCGTCCTTCATCCCCGCATCGCCGGTTTCGTAATAACCGGAGAATGTGTTGAGGTAGGATTTGCGGAACCGTTCCTCGGCCTGCCACAGCCCCGGCAGGGTGCCCGGCGGCAATGGCAGTCTGACTGCGATCGCGCCCAGCGTGCCGGGCGCAACCTCGTGCCCACCCTCATCGAGAATGCGCACGTCATAGCCCGGCATCGCCACGGTGGGCGAGCCGATCTTGACCGGCAGCGCCTCAATCCCGGCAGGGTTTCCGGCAATCGTCCATCCCGTCTCGGTCTGCCACCAGTGGTCATAGACCGGCACGCCCATGACATTCTGCGCCCATTCGATGGTGTCGGGATCGGCCCGCTCCCCCGCCAGATAGAGCGCGCGCAGGCAGGAGATGTCGTGATTTTTGATCAGTTCGCCCTTGGGATCGTCGCGCTTGATCGCCCGGAACGCGGTGGGCGCGGTAAAGAAGCTGCGCACGCCATGTTCGGAAATCACCCGCCAGAAGGTGCCCGCATCGGGCGTGCCCACGGGCTTGCCCTCGAACACCACGGTGGTGTTGCCGTGGATCAGCGGGCCATAGCAGATATAGCTGTGCCCGACGACCCAACCCACATCGGAGGCAGCCCAGAATACCTCACCGGGGTTCACGTTATAGATGTTCTTCATCGACCAGTTGAGTGCGACCAGATGGCCCGCTGTGGCCCGCACCACGCCCTTGGGGGCGCCCGTGGTGCCCGATGTATAGAGGATATAGGCCGGATGATCGCCCGACACCGGCACGCAGTCCGCCGGATCCACGCCGCGCTGAAAGTCGTGCCAGTCGAGATCGCGGCCCCCGGTCAGTTTGGCAACCTCTTGCTCGCGCTGGAAAATCACGCAGAATTCGGGCTTGTGCGCGGCCTGCTCGATGGCCCCGTCCAGCAGCGGCTTGTATTGCACCACGCGCCCCGGTTCGATCCCGCAGGATCCGGCGATGATGCATTTGGGCGTGCAGTCGTCGATCCTGACCGCCAGCTCGTGTGCCGCAAACCCGCCGAAGACCACGGAATGCACCGCCCCCAGCCGGGCGCAGGCCAGCATCGCCTCGAGCGCCTCGGGCACCATCGGCATGTAGATGATCACCCGGTCGCCCTTGGCGACGCCTCTGGCCCGCAGCGCCCCGGCGAGGCTGGCCACACGGGTCTGCAATTCGGCATAGGTGATCTTTTGCTGCGAACCGGTCACGGGGCTGTCGTGGATGATGGCGATGCGGTCGCCATGGCCCGCCACCACATGCCGGTCCACCGCGTTCCAGCAGGTGTTGACCTGCCCGTCCTTGAACCACTCGTAGAGCGGCGCATTCCCGGCAAAGAGCGCCCGCGACGGTTTTCTCACCCAGTCGATCGCCTCGGCGGCCTCCATCCAGAATCCTTCGGGATCCGCCAGTGAGCGGTCGTAAACCTCCTTGTATCCCATCGTGTCCTCCTCCGATCCGTTGAGTATGTGTTACGGATCGCCCAGACCTGCGGCAAGCGTCATGCGCGGCGACGGGACAGAAGGCCGCAGAAATTTTGCAGAAATGGCGTTGAGAAATCTGCAAATTTTTGCAAATCCGTGTGACACAAAGATATTTTCACAGGGATCGCAGAAATTTGCAAAATTTTTTGGGCTGCAAGCAAATCCCTTGATTCGCGGATCGATTCATCTGAACCTCTTTCCGGCACCGCAAGACATTGAACCACGATCCTGATTTCCCAACCGGAGGCTCCGGAATGCGATTGTTCTGCGCCCTGGCTGTGGCCGTCATCAGCAGCACACCGCCCCCGGCGGCGGCCGACGAGACCTGGCTTGTCTACAACGACACCGCGCGACAACGCATCGCCGCCGCGACCTGTCCGTTCGAGGACGACGCGGGGCATTTCTATTGTATCGCGCTGGATTGCGCGCCGGACGGCCCTCTGGAAATCACGGTAATGATAGCGGGCGGCGGCCCCTCGACCGATGCTTTCCCCGGCATTTTCGCGGTCGATGGCCGCACCTTTGCGGCGCTCTCGTTCCAGCGCACCGCGCAGGACGATCATCTCGAATTCCGCGCCACGCATGATCCGGCACGGCACGGCGGGTTGATCGCGGCCCTGCGAGGCGGCGGTCTTGGTCTTCTGATCCTTGATCCGGCGGGCGAAAAGCTGGGCCAGACCATGCCCCTGAGCGGTGCCGGGCCTGCCATCGGCACGGCGTTGCAGGGCTGTGCGCCGCAGGTCATGGCGGAGCTTGCGAACAGCACACCGCCGCGCGTAGCGCAGCCTGCCGCCGCCCTGCCCGCCCCCGTGGCACGGGCGCAGGCCGAGATTCTGACGGATTGCGGTCAGGGCACGCAATTCGGCCCCGGATTTGCCCAGCAGCACGACTTTGACCGTGACGGCATCCTCGATGTGCTGATGCGTTACGAGGCGGTGCAATGCGCGGCAATTGCCAGCATGTATTGCGGCAGCGGCGGTTGCGGGCACCGGCTGCATCGGGGTTTGCCCGGCGGGGCCTATGACGACGGCGTTTATTTCACAGCCCATTCGGCGACGGTGACCGAGAACCCGCCGGGTCTCGTGCTGGAAACCCACGGCAGCACCTGCGGCCTGACCGGCGCGGCCGGTCCCTGTATCCAGCGCCTGATCTGGCAGTACGGCAACCTGATAACCCTGCCCGGCAACTGATCAGCCGTAATGCGCCACCGGCGTGCCGGCGATGGCCGCCATGTTCAGCAGCCCCCGTGCGGTGATCGCGGGCGTCACGATATGCGCGCGGTTGCCCATGCCCATCAGGATCGGCCCCACTTCCAGCCCGCCGGCCTTCATCTTGAGGATGTTGCGCACGCCCGAGGCGGCGTCGGCATAGGCAAAGATCAGCACGTTCGCCGCCCCCTGCATCCGGTTGCCCGGCAACAGCCGCTCGCGCAAGTCCGCATCGAGGGCGGCGTCGATGTTCATCTCGCCCTCATAGCTGAATTCGCGCGGGGCGGCATCGAGCAGGGCAATCGCCGCGCGCAGGCGCTCTGCGCCGTCATCGGTCTGATTGCCGAACTGCGACTGCGAACAGAACGCGACCTTGGGTGCGATCCCGAAGCGGCGCACATGCCGCGCCGCGCCCACCGCCGTCTCGGCCAGATCCTCGGGCGTCGGTTGCACGCGCACATGGGTGTCGGCGATAAACAGCGGCCCGTCCTCGAGGATCATCATGCTGAGCGCGCCATGCGGGTGATGGTCGGCGTCACCCAATACCTGATTGACATAATTCATATGCCAGCGGAATTCGCCGAAGGTGCCGCAGATCAGGCAGTCCGCCTCTTCGCGGTGGACCATCACTGCACCGATCGCCGTGCTGTTGGTGCGCATGATCGCGCGCGCCAGATCGGGTGTCACACCGCGCCGCGCCATGATCCGGTGATAGGTTTCCCAGTAATCGCGATAGCGCGGATCGTCCTGCGGGTTCACGATGTTGAAATCCCGCGCGGGGCGGATCGACAGCCCCGCGCGTTCACAACGCCGTGCGATCACTTCGGGGCGGCCGATCAGGATGGGCTGTTCCGTCGTTTCCTCGAGAATCGCCTGCGCCGCGCGCAGTACCCGCTCGTCCTCGCCCTCGGCAAAGACGATGCGCCGCGCGGCGGTGCGCGCCGCCTGAAAGACCGGGCGCATCAGAAGCGCCGACTTGAACACGCTGGCATCCAGATTGGCCTTGTAGACCTTGAGATCCGCGATCGGGCGGGTTGCGACCCCCGTCTCCATCGCCGCCCGCGCCACCGCCGAGGATACGATGCCCGACAGGCGCGGATCGAACGGCTTGGGGATCAGGTAATCGGCGCCGAAGGTCATCTGCTCGCCCTGATAGGCGGCGGCGGCCTCGGCGCTGGTACTGGCGCGCGCCAGATCGGCGATGCCCTGCACGCAGGCCACCTGCATTGCGTCGTTGATCTCGGTCGCGCCGACATCCAGCGCGCCCCGGAAAATGAAGGGGAAGCACAGCACGTTATTGACCTGGTTGGGAAAATCCGAGCGGCCCGTGGCGATGATCGCATCCGGCACCGCCTCGCGCGCGAGATCGGGCATGATTTCGGGATTGGGATTGGCCAGCGCAAAGATGATCGGACGCGGCGCCATTTTCCGCACCATGTCGGGTGTCAGGATGTTCGGACCGGAAAGACCAAGAAACAGATCCGCCCCCGCGATCACATCATCCAGATTCCGCAGATCGCTCGGCTGCGCAAACGCCGCCTTCTCGGGGTTCATATCCACCTCGCGGCCCGCATGGACCAGTCCGTGAATGTCGCAGAGCCATATGTTCCGGCGCTCAACCCCGAGCTTCAGCAGCATGTTGAGACAGGCAATCCCCGCCGCGCCGCCACCGGTGGACACGACCCGGATGTCCTCGAACCGCTTGCCCGCCACATGCAAGGCGTTGGTCGCTGCCGCCCCGACAACGATGGCCGTGCCGTGTTGATCGTCGTGAAACACGGGGATGTTCATCCGCTCGCGGCAAAGTCGTTCAACGATGAAACAATCCGGCGCCTTGATGTCCTCGAGGTTGATGGCGCCGAACGTCGGCTCCAGCGCGCAGACGATATCGGCCAGCTTTTCAGGATCGCTCTCGTTCAGTTCGATGTCGAAACAGTCGATATTGGCGAATTTCTTGAACAATACCGCCTTGCCCTCCATCACCGGCTTTGACGCCAGCGCGCCGATATTTCCAAGGCCGAGAACGGCGGTGCCATTGGACACCACCGCCACCAGATTGCCGCGCGCGGTATAGCGGCTTGCGGTGGCGGGATCATCCCTGATCTCCAGACAGGCCTCGGCGACGCCAGGGGAATAGGCTCGGGACAGATCGCGACCATTGGCCATCGGCTTGGTTGCGCGGATCTCGAGCTTGCCCGGCTTGGGGAATTCGTGGTAATCTAGCGCCGCCTGTCTTGGCGTATCCTTGTGGCTGTCGGTCATGGTGTCCTCCCCCGCCGCACATATAGTTTAATATTAAACTACCCTAGCGGCATGCTCTTATCACGCCGCCGCGATTTTTCAAGCCCAGCTTGCACCCGTGCGCGCGCCACCGCAATCCCGGCGTTGCCCTGCGCTGCATTTTCTGGAATGACGGATCAACGCCCATCGCCGGAGGACCACCATGACCCAAACCCTGACTATCGTCGATCATCCGCTCGTCCAGCACAAGCTGACCCTGATGCGGCAAAGGGATACTTCGACGGCCGTGTTTCGCCAACTCCTGCGCGAGATAAGCCAGCTTCTGGCCTATGAGGTCACGCGGAGCCTGCCGATGACCACCCGCAGCATCGAGACCCCGCTGATGGAAATGGAAGCGCCCGCTCTGGCGGGGCGCAAGCTGGCGCTCATTTCAATCCTGCGCGCGGGCAACGGCCTGCTGGACGGAATGCTCGAGCTTATCCCCTCGGCGCGCGTTGGCTTTGTCGGGCTTTATCGTGACGAGAAGACCCTGCAACCGGTCAAATACTATTTCAAGGTGCCCGATCAGTTGGATCAGCGGCTCACGATCATCGTGGACCCGATGCTTGCCACCGGCAATTCCTCTGTCGCCGCGGTTCAGATGCTCAAGGATGCGGGCGCGCGCGACATCCGTTTTCTGTGCCTGCTCGCCGCACCCGAAGGCGTCGCCCGGATGCAGGAGGCGCACCCGGATGTGCCGATCGTCACCGCCGCCCTCGATGATCGGCTCAACGACAAGGGCTATATCCTGCCGGGACTAGGGGATGCGGGCGACCGAATGTTTGGTACTAAATAAGCCATTTCCTGTTTACTGAGTTGAAGAAATAAGGCAGGCTCCCGGCAACGGATTACGGGGGCGTGATGATCTTTTCCAGACCTGCGCTGATCTTGCTGACCGTCCTTTTGACGGGCGCCGGCACCGTCCCGGCGCAACCACTGCACGATGTGCCGACGCCCGCAGAACTGCCCCCCGACAGCTATACGGGGCGGCAGTATGTCGACAGTGCGGGCTGCGTTTTCATTCGCGCAGACGCAGACGGCGAGATCACCTGGGTGCCGCGCGTGACACCCGAGCGCCGCGCGCTCTGCGGGTTCAAGCCGACGCTTGCCGCCGCCCCGCCGGTGATCGCGGAGACCAGAGCACCCGACCCGGCGGTGCCGGAGACCTCAGCCCCTGCCCCCGACCGGACAGCCCCCCAACCGGCGCGCGCCCGGTCCGCCAAACCGCTGGCGGTTGGCATCCCCGCATCAGCGCGCCCGGCGCCGCCCGCCCCCGAAGAGCCTCCGCACGCCCATCCCGCGCCGGGCACCCCTGCCACGCCCCGCACCGTGCCCGCCGGCACCCGCGTCGCCCCCGCCCACGTCTATGCCAGCCAGAAACTGAGCACCGCCGGCATCCATGTGCCCGAGGGCATGAAACCGGCCTGGCGGGATGGCCGTCTCAACCCGCGGCGGGCGCATCAGACATTCGAGGGCAAGGCGCAGATGGAACGGATCTGGACCAAGACCGTGCCGCGTCGCCTGATCGAACGCTAGGCGCTGCGCCTATCGCACCCGCCGCCCGATCAACCGGGCCATGTCGAGCATCCGGCAGGAAAAGCCCCATTCGTTGTCATACCAGCCAAAGACCCGCAGCAGACCGCCGACAGAGACCGATGTCTGTGGCCCGCTGGTGATCAGGCTCTCGGGGCGTCCACGCAGGTCCGACGAGACCAGCGGCGCGTCGGTCCAGCCCAGCCAGGGGACACGCTGCGCGGTCTCTCGCAGCAGGGAGTTGACACGCTCGACACTCACCTCCTTGCGTGTCTGGACGGTCAGGTCGATGCAGGACACGCTTGCCACCGGCACCCGGATGGCACGGGCCTCGATCCGGCCATCGAGGTTCGGCAGCACGAGGCCGGTCTGATGCTGCGCGCTTGTCGTCGTGGGCACCATCGAGAGCGCCGCCGCACGGCTGCGCTCGGGCGCATCGCGCGGCTTGTCCACGGTGGGCTGGCTGCCGGTATAGCAATGCACCGTGGTCATCTGCCCGCTGATGATGCCGTAAGCCTCGTCCAGCAGCCGCGCCAGCGGCGCCAGCGCATTGGTGGTGCAGGAGGCGTTCGAGATGATCCGCTGATCGCCCAGTTCTCCCTCGTTGGCGCCCAGCACCAGCGTGATATCCGCCTCGGCCGAAGGGCCGGAGACCAGCACCGCCCGCGCCCCCGCCGCCAGCCCGCGTTCGGCCACGGCGCGTTTGCCCGCCATGCCGGTGCAATCGAGCACCAGATCGACGCCGCCGAGGTCGAGCGCACTCAGATCGCGCGCGGCATGAAACGGGATCTCGCGCCCGTCCACGATCAGCGCGCCCGCGCGCGTCGTCACCTGCCCGTGCCAGGGGCCGAACACGCTGTCATACTGGAAGAGATAGGCGCAGGTCGCCAGCGGCTCGATCTCGTTGATGCAGACCAGATCGAAATCCGCGCCCTCGCGCAGCAGGATGCGCAACAGCGTGCGGCCGATCCGGCCAAATCCGTTGATGGCGATGCGAATACGGTCTTGCGGCATGGGGCCTCCGGAACGGCAGGTCAACAAGACTGACATTGATGCGCCGCGCGAGGAAAGGCCAGTGCCGAAACACAATTTGATCAAATTATGCGGGGCGCGGACGCACGCGCCTGCTAGAGCGCCATATGCCGATTCACATCCTTGTAGAGCAGATAGCGGAACGGCCCCGGTCCGCCCGCATAACAGGCCTGCGGGCAAAACGCGCGCAGCCACATGTAATCGCCCGCCTCGACCTCGACCCAGTCGCGATTGAGCCGATAGACCGCCTTGCCCTCCAGCACGTAGAGCCCGTGTTCCATCACATGCGTCTCGGTGAACGGGATCACCCCGCCCGGTTGCAGCGTGACGATTGTCACATGCATGTCGTGGCGCATATCCGTCGGGTCCACGAACCGCGTCGTGGCCCAGACCCCGCCGCAATCGGGCATTTCCACCGGGGCCACATCGCGCTCGTTTGTGACGATCGGTTCTGGCAGGGCAATGCCCTCGACTGCCTCATAGGCCTTGCGGATCCAATGGAACACCGCCCGCGCGGTGCCGGCATTCTCCAGCCGCCAGTCACAGTCCGGCGGCAGATAGGCATAGCCGCCCGGCTGCATGACATGCGCCTGCCCGGCAATCGTCAACCGCACCTCGCCCTCGGTGACAAAGAGCACGCCCTGCGCCTCGTCGTCCGGCTCCGGCCGGGTGCTGCCGCCGCCGGGGCTGACCTCCATCACGTAATGCGAAAACGTCTCGGCAAAGCCCGACATAGGCCGGGCGATCACCCAGACCCGCGTGCCCTGCCAATGCGGCAGATAACTGGTGACGATATCGCGCAGCACCCCGCGCGGGATCACCGCATAGGCCTCGGCCAGGACTGCGCGGTCGTTCATCAGCTGGGTTTGCGGCGGCAGCCCGCCTTGCGGGGAGTGATAGCGGCGCGTCTCGGTCATCGGGGTGTGTCCTTTCTGGATTTGACCCCATCAAACCGCGCCGCGTCCGCGCTGCCAACCGCTTTTGCGGGGCAAGCGGGCTGAAACACTAATAGGCAAAGGCGAACAATCGCGGTGCCGGAATATCCCGGAGCGGTATGCGACGTCCCGATGATGCCCGGCGGGATCGGGCGGCAATGTTCCGCCCCGCAGACCGGCCGCTTGCCACCGGCGTGAAAGTCCCCATATTCCTCGCAAGACGGAGGATCGCGGGATGATGGGATATCTGCGCACGGCCATTCTGATGGCGGCCATGACGGCGCTTTTTCTGGGCATTGGCGCGCTTCTGGGCGGCACCGGCGGCGCGCTGGTGGCGTTGGTCATCGCCCTGGCGATGAATGCCTTTACCTGGTGGAATTCCGACAGGCTGGTCCTGCGGATGCATGGCGCACAGCCCGCGACCGGCCCGCAGGGCGCGGCGCTGGAACGCATGGTGCACGGCATGGCCGACAAGACCGGGATGCCGCGCCCGCGCGTCTACATCCTCGATAACGAGCAGCCCAATGCCTTTGCCACCGGGCGCAACCCGGCCAATGCCGCCGTTGCCGCCACCACCGGCCTGCTGCGGCATCTGAGTAAGGAGGAGATCGCCGCCGTGATGGCGCATGAACTGGCGCATATCCGCAACCATGACACCACCATCATGACGATCACCGCCACCTTTGCCGGGGCGATTTCCATGCTGGCCAATTTCGCACTGTTCTTTGGCCGGGGTCGCGGCAACGGCATGGGGATCATCGGCACGATTGCCCTGATGATCCTTGCACCCCTCGCCGCCGGGCTGGTGCAGATGGCGATCAGCCGGGGCCGCGAATACGAGGCCGACCGCGTCGGCGCCGTGATCTGTGGCAACCCGCTGTGGCTTGCCTCGGCGCTGGAAAAGATCTCCGGCCTTGCCGCGCGGATCGACAATGACAGCGCCGAACGCAACCCGGCCACGGCGCATATGTTCATTGTCAACCCGCTGCACGTTCATGCCCGCGACCGGCTGTTTTCCACCCATCCCAACCCGGTGAACCGCATCCGCGCCCTGCGCGAGATGGCCGGAGCGCGGGGCGGGGAATTCGGGCCGTGGCGCTGATCACCCGCCGCTCAGCACCTCTGGCCAGCGCTTGTCACCCTTGGCGATAAAGCCGGGGATATCCTCCTGCCAGCGGGCCTGAATATCGTCGTTGAAGTTGAGGTAGAGCTTGCCGTCCACAATCGCCCAGTTTTCGGGCCGGGTGGAATAGAGCTTGCCCTTTTCTGCCACCGCCCAGGCACAGAACCCGCCATATTGCGGCGCATAGCGCTCTGGCTCGGCCTCGAACGCCGCGCGATTTTCCGCAGAGGCGAAATACCAGACTGCACCGTTCCATTCCAGCGCATGTGTCGGGCTGCCCGCCACCGGGCGTCCCTGGGTGAAATAGGCCACCGGATCGGTGCCCCGGATCGCCACGCCGTCCTTGGCAAAAACCGGCACGGCGGCCAGTTCCTCGAACCCACCCAGAAGCCGCTGCCCGGCATAGGCTGCCAGGGCGCCCGCGCCGACCAGACCGGTCGTCAGAATGACCTTTCGTCTTGTGAAAAATCCCATATCAAATCTCCTGCACCGCTTTGGACATGATCTATGTCGGTGCCCGTCACATCCAAATCACAAAACCGCCGGGCCTCTGTCATCGTCCGGCCTTCCATTGCCTTTGCGGCAGGAATACCCCTAAAAGGCCCGCAAAACCAACCAAGGACCATCCGCCATGCCCGACCCCGTGCCGTTTTTCTCTGCCTTTCACAGTGTCGAAGAGGGTTGGATCGACTTTAACGGCCACATGAACATGGGGTATTATACCGTGCTGCTGGACCGCTGCGCCGATGAGGCCTTTGCCGAAATGGGCTTTGGCCCCGAATATGTGGCGGCGCGCAACCACACCACCTTTACCGCCGAATTTCATGTCCGCTACCTGCGCGAACTCAAACTTGGCGACCGGGTGCGCAGTTCGTTTCACCTGCTCGACCATGACGCCAAACGGTTTCATTCGTTTCAGGAGCTGTATCACGAGGATGGCTGGCTGGCGGCCACCGGCGAAGGCATGACCCTGCATGTGGATCTGAGCGGACCGCGCGTGGTGGCGATGCCTGCCGATGTGCTGAGCCGCGTGCGCAGCATGGCCGCCGCCCACGCCCGCCTGCCGCGCCCCGAAGGTGTCGGCAGCCGCATTGGTATTCGTCGCGCGTAGGCCGGCGTTCACCCGGAATCGCAGGGCGCCTTGCTACGCCAGCCTGCGCGCCTGAGCGAAGGACAATAGCCGCCTGCCCTCTTCGTCCCACAGATGCAACCGTGCACTCGCAAGGCTCTGGCGGATGGTCATCCGGTTGCTTTCCGCCAGTTGCGCATGATCGCGCAGCACCTCCGGCAGGCGGTAGAACGGAATACGGCTATAGAGATGATGGACATGGTGAATGCCGATATTGGCGCTGATCCATTGCAGCACCGCTGGCAGGACGTAATGCGAGCTGCCATGCAGCGCGGCCTCGTGCAATTGCCAATCCTCCTCGGACGTCCAATGCGTTGTCTCGAACTGGTGCTGCACGTAAAACAGCCAGACCCCTGCCGTCGCGGCCAGCAGGGTAGATGGCAGAAAGATCAGCAAGATCGGCATCCAGCCGCCGAAAAACCCGATCACCGCCAGCGCGGCGAGGATTGCGGCATTCGTGGCCATTGCGCTGACCCAGTATCTGAGGTGCCCCATCAGCCCCAGAGGAATCCGGTTCTGCAACAGAAAGAGATAGCCCGGCCCCAGCCCGAACAGAACCACCGGATTTCGGTAAAGCCGGTAGATCAGGCGCCCAAAGGGCGAGAGCGCGTTATACTCGGCCACGGTCAGCGTGGTGACATCGCCGATCCCGCGCTGATCGAGATTGCCCGCCGCGCTGTGGTGGATCGAATGCGACCGCCGCCACACGTCATAGGGGGTGAGCGTGACCACGCCCAGAACCCGGCCCAGCCAGTCGCTGAACGTCCGATTCCTGAAAAACGCCCCATGCCCGCAATCGTGCTGAATGGCGAAGAGCCGCAGCAGAAAGCCCGCATTGACCAGTGACAGCGCCAGAGTCAGCCAGTGGCTGACCGAGAGCGACCACCAGGCCAACCCCCAGACCAGCACAAACGGGCCGACCGTTACCGCCAGTTCGAAAACGCTGCGCGCTGTATCGGGGTCGCGGTAGCCGGACAGGACTTTCACCCAGTCGCGCGGAGCGACGGGTCGGGGCCGTGAGGCATCGGAAATGTCGGACATGCACCTGCTTTGCCATGGTTGTCGATAGCCTGCATAAACGAATGCGCTGATGGAGCAATGAATAACAACCAGTCGGGTTCATTCAATATCGGATCGCCGCGATTCAACTCCTGTGTCTTGCGTTTCGGGAGCCGTCCGGCGCTGACACGCAGACATGATCACCGGGCAGCGCCAACCTCACGCAATCGTGATCGACGGATCGGACAGCGTGGCCGACTCTGACCCGCCGGAGTGCCTGCGAACTACAGGAATCATGTCAGATCGCAGATCAAATCCACATCGCCATTGTTCCCGTCAGACCCGGCAAGAAACGCTCGACGCACGGCGCGCGACTGGTCTAGGCTGGCGTCACGCTCACGGACTGCTCCACGTCCTGTTTCGGGGGAACAGGTTTCATGCTTGCACTGATTTTCAGGCGCCTGGCGCTTGGCCTGATCACCGTCTGGCTGGTCTCTGCGATCATCTTTCTGGGCGTCGAGGCGCTTCCGGGGGATGCCTGCACCGCCATTCTGGAGCGAGACGCGCATGGCGAAGCCCTGGAAAAATGCCGGGCGGCCATGGGGCTGAACACGCCTGCCCTGCCACGATACATTGCCTGGGCAACCGGGATCCTGCAGGGCGATTTCGGCCTCACCGCCAGCGGTCAGGAACATATCTCCGAGCTGGTCGGCTATCGCGTGCGCAACTCTCTTTTGCTGGCCGCAGGCGCGCTGAGCGTCGGGATTCCGTTGTCCATCCTGCTCGGAACCATGGCCGGGCTGTGGCGTGACCGCTGGATCGACATTCTGTTTTCGACCGGCGCGATCCTTGCCATGACCATCCCCGAATTTGTCTCCGCCACCGTCCTGATCCTGATCTTTGCGATCTGGCTGGGCTGGGTTCCGGCCATCGTTCTGACCCCGGCCGATGCCCGGCCTCTTGAATTCTTCCCGGAGTTCATCCTGGCCTCGACGGTCCTGACGCTGTTGATGATCGCGCATATCATGCGCATGGTCCGGTCCTCGGTGATCGACGTGATGGCCAGCGACTATGTGCAGATGGCGACGCTCAAGGGCGTGCCCTATTGGCGGATCGTGTTCCGTCACGCCCTGCCCAATGCGCTGTTGCCCGCGATCAACGTGATCGCGCTGACTGTCGCGTGGCTGATGGGGGGGGTGGTGGTGGTCGAGGTGGTATTCAACTATCCGGGGCTTGGCAGGCTGCTGGTGGACGCCATATCGGGCCGCGACCTGCCGGTGGTGCAGGCGATCACCATGATCGTTGCGGCCACCTATGTCGGTGTCAACCTCGTCGCTGATATCCTGAGCCTCTTGCTCAATCCTCGCCTGCGCAGCCATCAGATGAGGTCACGATGAGCGCCGCCACACCTGGCCTGTCTGTCCGCGCCGCAAACGTCCTGCGCGACGTGCTGGCGCGCCCCTCGGGCGCGGTCGGCCTGACGCTCGTTGCCCTTCATCTCGTGATCGCTCTCGTCAGCCCATGGATCGTTCCATTCGATTACAAGGCGATGAACGCCGCGATGACCCTGGCGGGCCCGTCGGACCTGCACTGGCTGGGAACCGATCATCTGGGACGCGACGTATTGAGCAGGGTGCTTCTGGGAGGACGCGAGGCGCTGGTCGTCACCGGCATCGCCACGCCCGTCGCAATGCTCTGGGGCGGGCTCCTGGGGGTCTTTCTCGGCCTCCGGGGCGGCTGGACGGACGAGATCCTGATGCGGCTCGTAGACGCCTTTCTCGCGCTGCCCGGCATCCTGCCGCTCCTGGTGCTGATCACCGTCTTTGGCAGCGGCGGCGCGGTGCTGATGCCGACGCTGGCGTTCTTCTTCGGCATTCCGGTGATCCGCGTCGCGCGTGCGGCGGCGCATGAGGTCGTGGCGCGCGATTTCATCTCTGCCGCGCGGGCGCGCGGACATCGCCCGTTCGACATCGTGCGCCGCGAGATCATGCCGAATGTCACCGATACGCTGCTGGTCGAGGGCGCGATGCGCTGGTCCTGGATGCTGCTGGGCTTTTCCGCGCTCTCGTTTCTGGGCTTTGGCGTGGCCCCGCCGCGCCCTGATTGGGGGCTGATGGTGTCGGATGCGCGGGTCTACATGTCGCTGGCGCCCTGGGGTGTGATCGCGCCCGTGATTGCCCTTTCGACCCTGATCATCGGGATCAACCTGACCGCCGACGCGCTGGCCAAGACCCTCGGCCTTGATCAGGGCAGAAAGGCGGTGGTCTGACATGGCAGGCCCGCCGCTGATCGACATTCGCAAGCTGTGCATCGGATTCAGGGGGCGGGCCGGCACGATGCTGCCCGTCCTGCACGAGATCGACCTGACCGTCTGCCGCGGTCAAAGCCTGGGTCTTGTCGGCGAGAGCGGCTCGGGCAAGAGCACGCTGGCGCTGGCGGCGATGGGCTATCTCAAACACGGGCTGCAAAAGCTGTCGGGCGAGGTGATCCATGACGGCGCCGACATCTTTGCCCGCAGCGCGAGCGAACTGGAGAAGATTCGCGGCGGCAGGCTGGGCCTCATCCCGCAGAATTCCGGGCAGGCGCTGACACCCACGCTGCGCATCGGGCAACAGATCCACGAGGCGCTGCACCTGCATTGCGCCCTGCCCGAGGGCGAACACGAGGCGCGCGCCATTGATCTGCTGGCGCAGGTGCGGCTGCCCGATCCGCAGGCCATCCTGCGGCGTTATCCGCATGAGTTGTCGGGCGGACAGCAACAGCGCGTGGCGATCGCCATGGCGCTGGCGGGCGAACCGGATGCGCTCTTGCTCGACGAGCCGACCACCGGACTGGACGTAACGACACAGGCGCATATCCTGGAGCTGCTGCGGGATCTGGCCGCCGCGCGAAACATGGCCACGGTCTATGTCAGCCATGATCTGGGCGTCATCGCGCGGGTCTGTGACCGGGTGCAGGTACTCTATGGCGGCGAAACCATGCTGACCGGACCGACAGCCGAGGTGCTGCGCGACCCGGCGCATCCCTATGCGCGGGGGCTTCTGGCCTCGATCCCGCGTCTTAGTGACCGAACGCTGCCGCGCGCACTGGAGGGACGGCCACCGCCGCCCGGCCAGCGCCGTCGCGGCTGCGCCTTTGCCGCGCGCTGCGGTCTGGCGACCGAAACCTGTCACGCAGAACGTCCGCCGATGATTGCCGGGGCGGGCGCGCAGAACACACGCTGTTTCTATCCGGACCGGGTGGCGGGCATGGATGCCGGGGGGGGCGGCGCGGTGCCGGGCCACGGCGCATCGGACGGCCCCGCTGCGCTGAGGCTCGCCGATGTGGCGGTCCGCTATGACCGGCCCGGCCTTCTGGCGCGTCTGCGCCGCGTCCCGCGCAATCCCGCCACGGTAGAGGGAATCAGCCTGCACCTCCGCCGGGGCGAGACGCTGGGAATGGTCGGCGAATCCGGCAGCGGCAAATCAACCATCCTCAAGACCATTGCGGGGCTGATGTCCCCGGCGGAGGGGCGGATCGCGCTGGGTGACGGCAGCCTGCTCAATGCCACTGTGGAACAACGCCGCCCGGATCAGTTGCGGCGCATCCAGATGGTATTTCAGAACCCCGATGACAGCCTCAACCCGCGTCAGACAGTGGCCGAAATCCTGTCGCAGCCGCTACGCCTCTATTTCGGGCTGCGCGGCAAGGCGCTGCAGGGTCGCAGCGTGGAGTTGCTCGAAACCGTACGGCTGGGCGCGCATTACCTCGACCGGCGTCCCGGTCAGCTGTCGGGTGGCGAGAAACAGCGCGTGGCGGTGGCGCGTGCCTTTGCCGCCGGGCCGGAAATCGTGCTTTGTGACGAGATCACCTCGGCGCTCGATGTCTCGGTGCAGGCTGCGGTTCTGGAACTGCTAAACGATCTCAAGGGGCTGCACGGAACCGCCTTTATCTTTGTCAGCCATGACCTGACGATCGTGCGCGCGCTGTCGGACCGGGTGGCGGTACTCTATCAGGGGCGGTTGTGCGAAATCGGCCCCACGGCGGCGGTCTACGGCGCCCCGTCGCATCCCTATACCGAGGTGCTGCTCAACGCGGTGCTCGAACCTGACCCGGAGCACACGCCGCGCCTTCTGACCGAGGATGCCGCGGACCTTTCGCCACCTGCGCGCGGCTGCCCGTTCCAGCGGCGGTGCCCGGTCAAATGCGGTCGGATCTGCGAGGTCGACGCGCCGCCCTGGCAGGAGACCGGCGATGGCCACGCCATCCGCTGCCACATTCCGCTGGCCGACCTGCCGCGCCGGATCGCTGGCTGACATCAGCCCTTCATCGTTCTGAAAACACGCGGCTCCACGGACCGTCAACCCCCAAAGCCCCGCCTTTTGGCGGGGCCCAGACTGCTGACATGTCATCGGAGAGTGGTCATAACCCCTCCGGCTGCTCCCGGTGGCGGAGCCTCCCCGCACGCTTCACACCCACGACCTCGCGCCCTGTCATCAAGCGCACGTGTCTGGACATGCGCCGCCCGTGCGTTAGGCTCCTGGGCGACACACCAGATGGAGCACCCGTTGCGCGTCCTGCCCCTCGCCCTCGCCTTCGCGGCGCTTCCCCTCCTGCCTGGCCCCGCCCCGCAGGCCGCCACGGGCTGTTCGGCCGATGCGATGCTGGTGTTCGACGGCTCGGCCTCGATGGATGAGGTCGGCCACGACCTGACCGCCCCCACAAGAATCATCGAGGCGCGGCGCGCTCTGGCCCAGGCGATGCCCGATATCGCGCCCTACCGGCGGATCGGCCTCATCACCTACGGGCCGGGCGGCAATCACGCCTGCTCGGGGATCACCTTGCGCTTCACACCCCGCCCCGATGCGGGCGACGCCGTGATTGCAGAGATAGAGACGCTCGATCCCGGCGGCCTCACCCCGCTCGCCGCCTCGGTCGGGGCCGCCGCCGAGGTGCTCGACTACCGCAGCCAGCCCGGCATCATCGTGCTGGTCACCGACGGCAACGAGACCTGCGGCGGCACACCCTGCGCGCTCGGCGCGGCGCTGGCGGCAGAGGCGCGCGACCTGACCGTGCATGTCATCGGCTTCCGGGTGGTCTATGACCCGTTTTCGTGGAACAGCCCCGAGGCGCAGGACTATGACGGCCAGACGGTCGCGAAATGCCTCGCCGACCGCACCGGCGGCATGTTCGTCTCGACCCGGACCATCGGCGAACTGGCCGCTGCCCTGCGCGAAACACTCGGCTGCCCGCTGATCGGCGGCCTGCCCGAAAAGGACCGCGCGGCCTGACCGCTCAGCCGCGGCCCTCTTTTGGATGCCAGAAGATCATCGCCCACAAAACCACGCCGACATAGACCAGACACAGCACGATCAGCGCGGTCCAGGTGAATATCACCAGCGCCGCCGCGACACAGGCAAAGGCGAGCAGAAAGAATTTCACATTCTCGCGCGAAATTCTGGTCTGCTTGAACGACCAGACCGGCACGGGCGAGATCATCAACAGGCCCACCGCCGCCATGTAGAGCCCGATCACCAGCGCCGGCGGCTTTGTCATCCCCGGAATGGCGAAGGTCACGAACATCGGCAGCATCGCCAGCAGCGCCCCGGCGGGCGAGGGCAGGCCCTCGAAATAAGCCCCCGATCCGCCCTTGACCCCGCTCTTGCTGCTGACATTGAACCGCGCCAGCCGCATCACGCAGCACACGGCAAAGAACAGCACCGCGATCCAGCCCGCGTGCCGCGTCTCCTGCAGCCCCCAGTAATAGATGACCAGCGGCGCCGCGACGCCGAAATTCAGGAAATCCGCCAGCGAATCAAGTTCCGCCCCCATCGCGCTCGAACTGCGGAGCAGGCGGGCAATCCGCCCGTCCAGCCCGTCCAGCACGCCCGCGATGAGCAACAGTTGCACCGCGCGCACATAATCGCCCTGCACCCCCATCCGGATCGCGGTGACGCCTGCACAGATCGCCGCCACGGTCAGCATGTTGGGCAATAACTGCGCCAGCGTGACCTCCTTGCGCGGGTTGAGATCGGGATCCTCCATCACCGGCCCAACTCCGCGATCACCGTCTCGCCCGCCACCATGGTCTGCCCCACCCGCACCTGCGGCACGACGCCTTCGGGCAGATAGACATCAAGCCGCGAACCGAACCGGATCAGCCCGAACCGCTCGCCACGCGCCAGCACCGCACCCCCGGCGACAAAGCAGATGATGCGCCGCGCCACCAGCCCCGCGATCTGCACCACCGCCAGCGGGCGGCCATCCTCCATCTCGATCACCACGCCGTTGCGCTCGTTGTCGTCGCTCGCCTTGTCGAGCGAGGCATTGAGAAACTTGCCGGGCCGGTAGGCCACCCGCACCACCCGCCCCGCCACCGGCGCGCGGTTCACATGGCAGTTGAACACGCTCATGAACACGCTGACGCGGGTGAGCGGGGTGTCCGGCAGGCCAAGCTCGGCAGGCGGCACCGCAGACTCGATCAACGAGACCATGCCATCCGCCGGGCTCACGATCAGACCGGGACGCTCGGGCGTCACGCGCTCGGGGTCGCGAAAGAAATAGTAGCACCAGACGGTGAGACCGACGCCGATCCATCCCAGCACGTCCCAGACCAGAAACAGCACCAGCGTGACAGCGGCAAAGATCGCCACGAACCTGCGCCCCTCGGGGTGCATCGGCTTGATGAATGTCTCATGCATCTTCATGCGGGCAGGCTCCTGCGGCGGTATGGATCACCCGCTACCGCCTAAGCCGGTTGGTCTTGAGATGCAAGGCAATCGCCATGCTGACAGAAAGTCGGGGCGGGTCAGGTGTGACAGCAACACTGATCAAAATGTGAGGAGCCGCGCGATCGCTGGGCCGGGGACTGGCGATGAAACGGCGGAAACTGCCACTTTATGCCGGCACAGCCCGCATAACTTCACAGCGTTGCGCTACATCTCATCCCTTCGCATAGCATCCCCCCATTCCCTTTCCTCCCCGCCCATGCCAATCTCGCCCCCATGAGCACCTCCATCACCTCCCCCAATGGCACCCCGACCAGCCGCTTTGCCTTCGGCACGATGCAATTCGGCGACGGCGCGGACAAAGCCGCCTCGCGCGCCATGTTCGAGGCCTGCCTCGCGGCGGGCATCACCCATTTCGACACCGCCCATTTCTATACCGATGGCACCGCGGAAACCCTGCTTGGGGAATTCGCAGCCCCCCATCGCGACCGGCTGACCATCGCCACCAAGGCGGGCTATACCGGCGGCGCGGGGCGCGCGAACCTCCTCGCGCAGTTCGACCTCTCGCGCCGGCGCCTCGGCATGGATGCGGTCGAGATCCTCTATCTGCACCGGTTTGACCCCGACACACCCCTTGAGGAGACGATGGAGACCTTCGCCGATCTGCGCGCGCGCGGCCTGATCGGCCATGTCGGCCTGTCGAATTTCGCCGCCTGGCAGGTGATGAAGGCCACCTGCATCGCCGCACGCTTCGATCTGCCCGTCTCGATCCTGCAACCGATGTTCAGCCTCATCAAACGGCAGGCCGAGGTGGAGATTCTGCCCATGGCCCATTCCGAGGGCATGACCGTGGCCAGCTATTCGCCGCTCGCGGGCGGCCTGCTGACCGGCAAATACGCACGCGGCGAGACCGGACGGCTGACCGGCAACGAACGCTACGCCATCCGCTACGGTCAGGACTGGATGCACCGCGCGGCGCAGGAACTGAGCGCCATCGCCGCAGAGCTTGGCACCGATCCCGCGACGCTCGCCGTGGCATGGGTCGCGCATCATCCCATGGCCCCTGTCCCGATCATCTCGGGGCGCTCCGCCGAACAACTCGCCCCGTCGCTGGCCGCCATAGGGTTCGACATGGACGCCGCCCTCCATGCCCGCCTGTCGGCCCTGACCCCGGCACCGCCCCCCGCCACCGACCGCACCGAAGAGGCCACATGACAGCGCGCAGCCTGCCGCTCACCGCCTCGGTCGCCCATGCCGCAGAGGGCGCGAAACTGCACGCCCCGTCGGCCGCGCGCAATGCCACGGCCATCACCGAGGCGCTCGTCGCCATCGCCCCGCCCAAGGGGCGCGCGCTGGAGATTGCCAGCGGCACCGGCCAGCATGTGGTGACCTTCGCCCGCGCCCTGCCCGGCCTGATCTGGCAACCCACGGAAATCGACGCCGCCCGCCGCGCCAGCCTCGACGCCTATGCCGCCGAGGCCGCCCTGCCCAACCTGCGCCCCGCCCTCGCGCTCGACGCCGCCGCGCCGGGCTGGGGCGCGCGCCATGCCGGGCAATCGCTGATCGTGCTGATCAACCTGATGCACCTCATCAGCACACCCGAGGCGCGAACCCTGATCGCTGAAACCGCACAAGCCCTCGCCCCCAGCGGGCGCTTCGCGCTCTACGGCCCCTTCCTGCGCGACGGCCAAACCACCTCCGACGGCGACGCCCGCTTTCACGCCAGCCTGATCGCGCAGGATCCGGCCATCGGCTACAAGGATATCGCGGACGTGACCGGCTGGCTGCGCGACGCCGGACTGGCGCTTGCCGAAATCATCGACATGCCCGCCAACAATCTCATGCTGATCGCCGGACGCAGCGCCTGACCGCGCGCCAGGCGCAGGCAGCGCCCGAAACCGGCTGACCGGGACACGGTATTCGGTTTAGGATCACCACAGATTTCCCGTGCAAAGGTCGGTTCATGCTGCGCGCCCTGTTTGTGTCCCTCGCCCTCACCGCCCCGCCAGCCCTCGCGGCCGAACGCTTCGGCGATTATGCCCCGGTCGATTTCGGCCCGCGCGGCCCCGCCAGCTATCCTGTCCACGGCATCGACGTGGCCCGCTTTCAGAACGAGATCGACTGGCGGCGCGTGCGCCTCTCGGGCGTGGCCTTTGCCTATATCAAGGCGACCGAGGGTGGCGACCTCAAGGATCCGCAATTCGACCGCAACTGGCAACTGTCGGCGCGCGAGGGCGTGCCGCGCGGGGCCTATCATTTCTATTACTTCTGCACCCCCCCCGAGGTGCAGGCGCGCTGGTTCATCGCCAACGTGCCGCGCCGGGGCAAGGCCCTGCCGCCGGTGCTCGATCTGGAATGGAACCCGTTTTCGCCCACCTGCGTCACCCGCCCGCCGGGGGCCGAGGTGCGCCGCCAGGCGCAGATCTTCCTCGATATCGTCGGGCGCCACTACGGCCAGCGCCCGATCATCTACACCACGCCCGAATTCTACCGCGAAACCGGCATCGGGCAGATGCAGGCTGAATTCTGGCTGCGCTCGGTCGCACAGACACCGGACAGGGTCTATCCCGGCCAGCCCTGGATCTTCTGGCAATATACCGGCACCGGCATCGTGCCCGGCGTCGAGGGCGGGGTGGACATCAACGTCTTTCGCGGGTCAGAGGGCGCATGGCGCAGATGGCTGCGCGGCCATGTGAAATGAGGGGCTTTCAGGTGACGGGCGACGGTGGGTTTGCACCCACCCCGCACGAATTGCCGTAGGGTGGGTGCAAACCCACCCCAACAGATCCCCCGCCGCTCTCACCCGTCCTTCCGAATGGCCTCGTTCTTGGGATCATAGGGGCTGTCGCAGGTCACCACCGCATCCCACAGCCGGTCGAACATCTTGACCTTGAGGCGCGTGCCCTCGACCGCCTGCTCGGGCTTCACATAGCCCATGCCGATGGATTTCCCGAACGCCACCGAATAGCCGCCCGAGGTCAGCCGCCCGACCCGCTCGCCGCCTTCGGTATAGAGCACCTCGCGCCCCCACGGATCGGCATCGCCGGGTCCGTCGATCAGAAGCGTGCAGCACTTCACCCGCACGCCGGTCTCGACCATCTTCGCCTTGCCGCGAAACTCCTTGTCCAGATCGACAAACCGCGGCAGATCGGCCTCAAGCGGCGTCGCATCCCGGCCCAGCTCGTTACCAAATGCGCGATAGCTCTTCTCCTGCCGCAGCCAGTTCTGCGCCCGCGCGCCCACCAGCTTCATCCCGTGCTTCTCACCTGCCTTTTCCAGCAGATCGAAGAGGTAGTTCTGCATCTCGACCGGATGATGCAATTCCCAGCCCAACTCGCCCGTATAGGCCACGCGGATCGCATTGACCGGGCACATGCCCAGCTCGATCCGCCGCGCGCTCAGCCAAGGAAACCGCTTGTTGGATAGCGCGGTCGCAGGATCGGCGTCCTTGATCACCTCGTTCAGCACTGCGCGCGATTTCGGCCCGGCAATGGCAAAGACACCCCATTGCGTTGTCACGTCCTGAATCTCGATATAGCCGAACTGCGGCGCCATATCCTCGGCCGCCTTGCGCAGATAGTCGGCGTCATATTCCGTCCATGCGCCCGCCGAGACCAGGTAATATTCGTGCTCCTTCAGCCGCACGATGGTGTATTCCGTGCGCGTCGTGCCATGATCGGTCAGCGCATAGGTCAGGTTGATGCGCCCGACCTTCGGCAGCCTGTTGCAGGTGAACCAGTCGAGGAACGCGGTCGCGCCGGGTCCCTTGACCACATGCTTGGTGAACGCCGTGGCGTCGATCAGCCCCACGCCCTCGCGCACGGCGCGGGCCTCCTCGACCGCATATTGCCACCAGCCGCCGCGCCGGAAACTGCGGGTATCATGGTCAAAGTTTTCGGGCGCATCCAGAGGCCCGTAATAGTTGGGCCGCTCCCAGCCGTTGACGAACCCGAACTGCGCGCCACGCGCCTTTTGCCGGTCATAGGCGGGCGCGGTGCGCAACGGTCGACAGGCGGGGCGCTCTTCATCCGGGTGATGCAGGATATAGACGTGGTCGTAACATTCCTCGTTCTTGCGCGCGGCGAATTCGGTCGTCATCCAGTTGGACGAATAGCGCTTGGGATCAAGGCTCGCCATGTCGATCTCGGCCTCGCCATCGACCATCAACTGCGCCAGATAATAGCCGGTGCCGCCCGCCGCGGTGATGCCGAACGAAAACCCCTCGGCCAGCCACATGTTGCGCAACCCCGGCGCGGGACCGACCAGCGGGTTGCCGTCGGGCGTGTAACAGATCGGCCCGTTGAAATCGTCCTTCAGGCCCGACTCCTCGCAGGACGGGATGCGATGGATCATCGCCATATACTGCGCCTCGATCCGCTCCAGATCGAGCGGGAACAGGTCCGCGCGGAACGAATCCGGCACGCCATATTCGAAACAGGCGGGCGCGCCCTTTTCGTAAACCCCCAGAATCCAGCCGCCGCGCTCCTCGCGCACATAAGATTGCGCATCCGCATCACGCACCACGGGGTGCTCCTTGCCGCCATTCTTGCGGAACTCGACCAGTGCCGGATCCTGATCCATCACGATGAACTGATGCTCGACCGGAATGGCGGGGATCCTGATGCCCAGCTTCCTCGCGGTGGTCTGCGCATGGTTGCCGCTCGCCGTCACGACATGCTCTGCGGTGATCACGATCTGCTCGTCCGAGGGCACCAGATTGCCGCCCTTTTCCACCATCTTCGTGCAGGTCACTTCCCAATGGCTGCCGGTCCAGTGAAACGCATCCGCCTGCCATTTGCGCTCGATCATCACGCCCCGCTGTCGCGCGCCCTTGGCCATCGCCTGCGTCACGTCGGCAGGGTTAATATAGCCGTCGGTGTTGTGATAGAGCGCACCCTTGAGGTCCGAGGTATTGATCAGCGGCCAGCGCGCCTTGATCTCGTCGGGGGTCAGCCACTCATACGGAACCCCACAGGTCTCGGCGGTCGAGGCATAGAGCATGTATTCGTCCATGCGCTCATCGGTCTGCGCCATGCGCAGGTTACCCACCACCGCGAACCCGGCGTTCAGGCCGGTCTCGGCCTCCAGCGTCTTGTAGAACTCGACCGAATACTTGTGAATATGCGTGGTCGCATAGGACATGTTGAAGAGCGGCAACAGCCCCGCCGCATGCCACGTCGAGCCGCTCGTCAGCTCGTCACGCTCCAGCAGCATGACATCGTCCCAGCCCGCCTTGGCCAGATGATAGGCGATCGACGTGCCAACGGCGCCACCGCCGACGACCAGGGCTTTGACTTGGGTTTTCATGACCTGCGACTCCCTCAGGATAACGTGCTTTGGGGCGATGTTTATCAATCCTGCCAGATCGCGCGCTGCCCAGCCGACGCAACGCTGCCTGAAAGCGACCTCGCCCTGCGATGACCCCGCCGCCCTCAGCCCGCGCGCAACGCCTCATATTCGGCAATGGTCCGCGCCAGCCCGGCCTCAAGCGCGATCTTCGGCCGCCAGCCCATCGCCAGCAGCCGGGCGCTGTCCATCAGCTTGCGCGGCGTGCCGTCGGGCTTGGTGGTGTCATGCACGATCCGGCCCGTGAACCCGGCGGCGGCGACGATCTTTTCGGCCAGCGCCCGGATCGTCACCTCCTGCCCGGAGCCCACATTGATATGCGGCGCATCCGAATAATGCTGCATCAGGAAAATCAGCGCATCGGCCAGATCGTCGGCATGCATGAACTCGCGCAACGGGCTGCCCGTGCCCCACATCACAATCTCGCTCTCCCCGGCCTCGCGCGCCTCGACCACCTTGCGCACCAGCGCGGGCAGAACATGGCTCGTTTCCAGATCGTAATTGTCGCCCGTGCCATAGAGATTGGTGGGCATCGCCGAAATGAAATCCGCCCCATGCTGACGGCGATACGCCTGACACAGCCTGATTCCCGCGATCTTGGCGATGGCATACCATTCGTTCGTCGGCTCCAGCGGGCCGGTCAATAGTGCCTCTTCACGGATCGGCTGCTCGGCCAGCCGGGGATAGATACAGGACGACCCCAGGAACATCAGCTTTTCCACACCGACCCGATGCGCGGCATGAATGACATTCGCCTCGATCATCAGGTTGTCATAGAGAAAATCCGCCGGATAGGTGTCATTGGCCAGAATCCCGCCCACCCTCGCGGCAGCAACAAACACCGCCTGCGGACGATGCGCCTCGAACCACGCCTCAACCTCGGCCTGCCGCGTCAGATCGGCCTGCGCCCGTGTGGCGGTCAGCACCTCGCAATCCTCACCGGCCAGCCGCCGGCAGATCGCCGAACCCACCATGCCGCGATGACCCGCCACATAGACCCGCTTGCCGTTCAGCGCATAGAGGGCCTCAGCCATGACGGCGGGCCTCGTCCAGATCGGATGCCGCCATCTCGCGCACCAGCTCGTCAAAACTGGTCTGCGGCACCCAGCCCAGTTTCTCGCGCGCCTTGCTGGCATCGCCCAGCAGGGTCTCCACCTCGGCGGGCCGGAAATAGGCCGGATCGACCCGCACGACGACGCGGCCCGCCTCGTCACGCGCCACCTCGTCCACGCCCTCACCTTCGAAGGTGAGCCGCATCTCCAGCGCCTCCGCCGCGCGTTGCACGAATTCGCGCACCGAATATTGCTGGCCGGTGGCGATCACGAAATCCTCGGGCCTGTCCTGTTGCAGCATCAGCCACATCATCTGCACGTAATCCCGCGCATGGCCCCAGTCGCGTTTCGCATCCATGTTGCCCAGCGCCAGAACGTCTTGCGTGCCCAGCCTGATGCGCGCCAGCGCGCGGGTGATCTTGCGCGTCACGAAGGTCTCGCCGCGTATGGGGCTCTCGTGGTTGAAGAGAATTCCGTTGCAGGCATACATCCCATAGGCTTCGCGGTAATTGACCGTGATCCAGTAGGCATAAAGCTTGGCCACCGCATAGGGGCTGCGCGGATAGAACGGCGTGGTCTCGCGCTGCGGTACCTCCTGCACCAGACCGTATAGCTCCGAGGTCGAGGCCTGATAGAACCGCGTCCGTTCGCCCATGCCCAGGAACCGGATCGCCTCCAGCAGGCGCAATGCGCCCATGGCGTCGGAATTGGCGGTGTATTCCGGTTCTTCGAAACTCACCGCCACATGGCTCTGCGCGGCCAGATTATACACCTCGTCAGGCTGCGTCTTCTGCAGGATATGGGTGAGCGAGGAACTGTCGGTCATGTCGCCATGATGCAGCTGAAACTGCCCCGACCGCCCCGGCTCGCCCTCGAACAGATGGTCGATCCGCGCGGTATTGAACAGCGACGTGCGCCGCTTGATCCCGTGAACGTGGTATCCCTTGTTCAGCAGAAACTCGGCCAGATAGGCCCCGTCCTGCCCGGTCACGCCGGTGATGAGTGCGGTTTTCAAACTATTGCCCCTCGTCATGCTCTGATCGGTCGGCCCCTGATACTGTCTCGATTCCCTGAATAAAAGCGCTTTCGACCGCGCCCGGCGCACCCGTATTTCTACGGCATCAAGAGAGGTGGATTTCTGCCGCGCCACTTGATAGCTTGCGCCGCAATGCAGAAATGACCGGAACCACTCCGATGAGCGCCACCGCCCGCAAGACCGCCCCCCTGCCGGATGACATCCGCGCGATGAAAGGCGGCAGCCCGATTGTCAGCCTCACCGCCTATACCACGCCCATGGCACGCATGATGGACGAACATTGCGATTTCGTGCTGGTCGGCGACAGCGTCGGCATGGTGCTGCACGGCCTGCCCTCGACTTTGGGCGTCACCATGGAAATGATGATCCTGCACGGTCGCGCCGTGGCGCGCGGCCTGCAAAAGGCGATGCTGGTGATCGACATACCCTTTGGCAGCTACGAGGAAAGCCCCGCGCAGGCGTTCCGCAACGCCGCGCGCCTGATGCGCGAGACGGGCGCGGCGGCGGTCAAGCTCGAAGGCGGGCGGCACATGGCCGAGACCATCGGCTTTCTGGTGGCGCGCGGCGTGCCGGTGATGGCGCATATCGGCCTCACGCCGCAATCCATCAACACGCTGGGCGGCTACAGGGTGCAGGGCCGGGGCGCCGCGGCAGAGGCGCTGCTGGCCGATGCCCGCGCGGTCTCGGACGCCGGCGCCTTCTCGGTCGTGCTGGAAAAGGTGCCCGCCACCCTCGCCGACCGGATCACCGCCGAAATCGCCATTCCCACCATCGGCATCGGCGCTGGGGCGGGCTGTGACGGGCAGATCCTCGTCGTCGATGACATGCTGGGGCTGTTCACCGACTTCAAGCCGAAATTCGTCAAGCGCTACGCCACCCTCGGCGCGGATGGCGAGGCCGCGATTGCCAGCTACGCCGCCGAGGTCCGCGCCCGCGACTTTCCCGCGCCGGAGCATACCTTTTCTGACAAGGCCCCCGAATAATGCCCGCCCCCATCCTGCGCCGGCTCGACGCGCTGCGCACCGCCACCCGGCCCTGGATCCTCGCCGGAGAACGGATCGGCGTGGTGCCCACCATGGGTGCGCTGCATGACGGGCATCTGTCGCTGGTCGAGGCCGCCAAACGGACCTGCGACCGGGTGATCGTGACGATCTTCGTCAACCCGCGACAGTTCAACAACCCCGAGGATCTCAAGAACTACCCCCGCACCGAGACCGAGGACGCGCGCAAACTCGAACGCTTCAACGTCGATGCGCTCTGGGTGCCGGATGGCGACCAGATGTATCCCGCGCATTTCGCCACCACCGTCTCTGTCACCGGGCTGACCGATGTGATGGAGGGGCATTTCCGGCCCGGCCATTTCGACGGGGTTGCCACCGTGGTGACCAAGCTCTTCACCCAGACCTCGGCCAGTGATGCGTTTTTCGGCGAAAAGGACTATCAGCAGCTTCTGGTGGTGCGCCGCATGGCCGCCGATCTGGACCTGCCGGTCACCGTGCATGGCTGCCCCACCATCCGCGAGATCGACGGGCTGGCCATGTCCTCGCGCAACCTGCTGCTGTCGGACCGCGCCCGCACCACCGCGCCGGTCCTGCACGACGTGATGGAACAGATCGCCGATGGCCTGCGCCGGGGCGCCGCGTTCGATCCGCTCCATGCGGCGGCAGTGGCGCGGCTGGACAAGGCGGGCTTTACCGGCGTCGATTACCTCGACCTGCGCGCGCAGGACGATCTTTCAGCGCTCGCCGCCCCGACCCGCCCCGCGCGCCTCTTCGCCGCCGCCTGGCTGGCGGGGGTGCGGCTCATCGACAATATCGCGGTCGGAGACTGAGACCGCCTCCTTGACGGAAACATCGCCCGCCGCGCCGCGATGTCAGGCCAGCCCCGGCGCGCGGCGCAGCAGCGCCTCGGCCTCGGCCACCATGCCCTCGATGATCTCGGCCACCGGCGGGCGGTTGCGGATCAGCCCCGTCGCCTCGCCGACAAAGGTGTTGGCCCGCGCCGGATCGCCCGCCGCCCAGCCCTCGGCCCAGTCGGCCCGCGCCGCCGTATCGGCGCGCAGCGCGTCGGGATCGTCATGCCAGCGCTCGGTCACCGGGTTCTGCAACACCCGCGCCGTGTAGCGTTCCGGCCAGCGCAGCCCGCGCGCCGCGTCCATCACGCTTGAGCGGATCGTCTGATCGCCGGTCGCGGCAATCGCCGCGTCAGTCATCGCAGCACTCACCGTCGCCTCCTCCGAGGCCCAGAGCCGCGAACCCACCAGCACGCCATCCGCCCCCAGCATCAGCGCCGCCGCCAGCCCCCGCCCGTCGGCGATGCCACCCGCCGCCAGCAGGATCACTTCCGGCGCGTGCCCCGCCAGCCAGTCGGCCACCTCGGGCACCAGCGTGATCGTGCCGCGCCGCTCGCCGTGCCCGCCCGCCTCGGCACCCTGCGCCACGATCACCCGCGCGCCGACCTCTGCGGCGCGCTGCGCATCTCGCAGCGTCGTGACCTGACAGATCAGCGGCACATCGGCCTCTGCGATCCGGGGGGCAAAGGGTGCGGGATCCCCGAACGACAGGCACAGCGCCGCCGGATCGCGCGCCAGCGCCTGATCCAGCACGACAGGGTTTTCCGCCATCTTCCAGGTGATAAAGCCACAGCCCACCCGCGCATTGCCCGCCGCACCGAACTCCTGCTCCAGCCAGTCGGGATTGCCATAGCCGCCACCGATCAGGCCCAGCCCGCCGGCATGTGTCACCGCCGCCGCCAGCCTGCCGCCCGCGGCAAAGGCCATCGGCGCGGAAACGATGGGATGTGTCAGATCAAAGGCTTCGGTCAGGCGTGTTTTCATGGCCGGACTATGCACAGCGAAATCGCCCAAGGGCAAATGATTCGTCCGCGCTCAGCGCAGCAGATCGTTCACAACTTCCGGGAGTGTCGCGAAATCCGAAAACGCGGCGTGATGCGGCAGATCGGCCACCGGCGACTTGCGATAGCCCTCGGTATAAAGCGCAAAGGGCAGACCCGCGCGCTCGGCCGTTTCGGCATCGACCTCGCTGTCGCCGACATAGACCACATCGCCCGCGCCAAGCCCCGCCACCGCCGCCTGCAACGGCATCGGGTCGGGCTTGCGCTGCACCGTGCTGTCGCCGCCGATCACCACGTCGAAATGCCCCGCCAGCCCCAGATGCGCCAGCACCGCGCGCGCCGGGCGCTCGGGCTTGTTGGTGCAGATGCCCAGCCGCAGATCCATCGCCACCAGCCGCGCCAGCGCGTCCTGCACGCCGGGATAGATCGTGGTCAGCGTCACGGCGGCCTCATAGCCCGCCACGAACTCCTCTACCATCTGCGCCCGCAACACCGCGCTGCCATCCGCACCCCTCGCCGCCAGACAGCAGGCGATGAAATGCGGCACGCCGCGCCCGATGAAGGCCCGCGTTTCCTGCGGCTCGAACGGCGCAAACCCGTGCCGCGCCATCAGCCGGTTGGCGCTCGCGTGAATATCCGGCGCGCTGTCGATCAGCGTGCCGTCCAGATCAAAGACGACGGCGCGGCTCATGCCAGGGCCGCAGTCGCAGCCTCGGCGGCGGCCCGGATCGCGCGGATGTTCTCGCCGTAAACCTCCGGCTTGTCGACCGATCCGCCCTTGAACACCGCCGACCCGGCCACCAGCACATCCGCCCCCGCCGCCGCCATCAGGGGGGCTGTCTCGGGCGTGATACCGCCGTCGATCTCGATATGGATCGGCCGGTCGCCGATCATCGCGCGCAGGGATCTCACCTTGTCGATCTGGGAATGGATGAATTTCTGCCCGCCAAAGCCGGGATTGACCGTCATCACGCAGATCAGATCCACCATGTCCAGCAGATGCTCCACCGCATCAATCCCCGTGCCGGGATTGAGCGCCAGCCCCGCCTTGCAGCCTGCCCCGCGGATCGCCTGCAACGTGCGGTGAATATGCGGCCCGGCCTCCAGATGCGCGGTCAGGATATCCGCCCCCGCCTGCGCGAAGGCGTCGATATAGGGATCGACCGGCGCGATCATCAGATGCACATCCATCACCGTCCTGATATGCGGGCGGATCGCGGCGCAGAGCGGCGGACCAAAGGTCAGGTTGGGCACGAAATGCCCGTCCATCACATCGACATGCACCCAGTCAGCACCCTGCGCCTCGATGGCGCGGATCTCCGCCCCGAAACCGGCGAAATCCGCCGACAGGATCGAGGGCGCGATCTTGATGGAACGGTCGAAACGCATGGCGGGTCTCCTTCTGGCCGGATGCGGGGGACATGCGCCGCGCGCGAGCCAAGGTCAAGACCCCGGCGCAGCAATTGATCCCCGCGCTGTTCCGTGCCACCGTCCCTGTCGGAGCAACAGGGAGAAGACGCGATGCAGGGCCAGATGATGCACCAGCCGCTCAGGATCATCGACATCCTGACCTACGCGGCAGAGGCGCATGGCGACGCGGGCATCGTCTCGGCCCGCGTTGAGGGCGATCTGCACCGCCAGAGCTATCAGCAGACCCTGGCCCGCGTGGCGCAACTCGCCCATGCACTAACCGACCTCGGGGTGCGGCGCGGCGACCGCATCGGCACGCTGGCGTGGAATGGCTACCGGCATTTCGAGCTTTATTATGGCGTCGCGGGGATCGGCGCCGTCTGCCACACGATCAACCCGCGCCTCTCGCGTGAGCAACTGATCTACATCATCACCCATGCGGGCGACCGGCTGCTCTTTCTCGATCTGACCTTCGTGCCGCTGGTCGAATCACTCCTGCCCGACCTGCCCGCGGGTCTGCGCTTCGTGATCCTCACCGACCGCGCGCATATGCCCCAAACCACGCTCGATGCGCTCTGCTACGAGGATCTGCTGACCGCGCAACCCCCTGACTACGACTGGCCCGTCTTCCCCGAGGAAACCGCCTGCGGCCTCTGCTATACCTCGGGCACCACCGGTTCCCCCAAGGGCGCGCTCTATTCGCACCGCTCGACGCTCCTGCACGCGCTGCAGGTGCCGCTCTGCCAGACCTCCAGTTTCCGGGCGGGCAAACGCATCCTGCCCGTCGTGCCGCTGTTTCACGTCAACGCCTGGGGCCTGCCCTATGTCGCGCCCCTGACCGGCATGACGCTGGTCATGCCGGGGTCAGACCTCGACGGGGCCAGCCTCTTCCGCCTGATGGACAGCGAACAGGTCTATTCCGCCTGGGGGGTGCCGACGGTCTGGGCCGGGCTGCTCTCGGAAATCAAGGCACAGGGCCGCGTGCCCGCCGGATTCGCCGATCTGGTCGTCGGCGGCTCTGCCGCGCCGCGCGTGATGATCGCGCAATACGAGGCGCGTGGCGTGAACGTGGCCCAGGCCTGGGGCATGACCGAAATGAGCCCGATCGGCAGCCACGGCACCCTGCCCCCCGCACTGGAAAACGCCCCCGACGAGGACCGTATCAGCGCCAAATGCTGCGCCGGACGCCGCCTCTTTGGCGTCGAGTTCAAGATCGTGGACGATGACGGCAAGGCCCTGCCGCATGACGGCACCGCCACCGGCGAGCTTTACGTGCGCGGCAATACCGTGATCTCGGGCTATTTCGAAAACCCCGAGGCGACGCGCGCCGCGATGGATGCCCAAGGCTGGTTCGGCACCGGCGATGTCGCCTCGATCGCCCCCGACGGCAGGTTGGTGATCCGCGACCGCGCCAAGGATCTGGTGAAATCGGGCGGCGAATGGATCAGCTCGATTGATCTGGAAAACGCCGCCCTCTCGCATCCCGCCCTTGCCGCCTGCGCCGTCATCGCCGTGCCCCACCCGAAATGGGACGAACGGCCCGTTCTGGTCGCCGTGCCTGCCACCGACGCCCGCCCATCGCTGGCCGAGATCCAGGCGCATATGCAGCCGCATTTCGCCGCCTGGCAACTGCCCGACGACCTCCTGTGGATCGAGGCGCTGCCGCTCACCGCCACCGGCAAGGTGTCGAAACTGACCCTGCGCGCGCAATTCGCCGATTACACCCATCCCGACCTGCGCGGCGGCGCGGCATGAGCGCGGCACTCGATACAGAGGCCGTCGCGGTCTGGCTCACACAGCACCTGCCGGGCTTTGCCGGGCCAGTGCAGGCCGAGAAATTCAGCGGCGGACAAAGCAATCCCACCTACCGCCTCACGACGCCCACAGGCTCTTACGTCCTGCGCCGCAAACCGCCCGGCGTGCTCTTGAAATCCGCCCATGCGGTCGAACGCGAATTCCGCGTGCAACAGGCGCTCGCCGGAACCGATGTCCCGGTCGCGCGCATGCTTGTGCTCTGCGAGGACGCGGACGTCATCGGCACCCCCTTCTACATCATGGACGAGGTGCGCGGCCGCAACTTCGACGCCCCCGCCCTGCCCGGCCTCGCGCCGCCCGACCGCCACGCCATCATCGACGAGATGAACCGCGTTCTGGCCGCGATCCACGATGTCGATCTCGCCGCGACGGGCCTCACCGATTACGGACCGCCGGGCAATTACTACCGCCGTCAGATTGACCGCTGGACCCGGCAGTATCATGCGACGGCAACCGACGACCTGCCTGAAATGACCGCCCTCATGGCCTGGCTCGACGCGCATGTCCCGCCCGAGGACGGGCAGCGCACGCTGGTTCATGGCGACTACCGGCTCGACAACCTGCTGTTCGCCGCCGACGGCCCGCGCTGCCTTGCGGTGCTGGATTGGGAACTGTCCACCATCGGCCACCCCTATGCCGATCTTGCCGCCGTCATCATGCAATGGTCGATGCCCGCCACCCCCGAGGGGCGCGGGCTGAGGGGCGTGGACCGCGCCGCCCTTGGCCTGTGGTCCGACGCCGAATTCATCGCCCGCTATTGCAAACGCCGGGGCCTGCCGCCGATCACCGATTTCGGCTTCTACCTCGCCTTCAGCTATTTCCGCATGGCCGCGATCCTGCAAGGCGTGAAAAAGCGTGCGCTCACCGGAAACGCCTCAGACCCCGAGCGCGGGTTGCGTCTGGGCCGCCATGTGCCCGAATTCGCCCGCGCCGGGCTTGCCGCCGCAAAGGAGACGCAATGACCGACAATCTCGACCCCGCCCTGATCGAACCCCCCTCGGCCCTGCAAAACCATCTGGGCTATGAGATGACCGGCTGGGCGCGGGATCATGCCCGCATCGAACTGCCGCTGGCCCCCTTCCTGATGAACCGCCAGGGCCTGCCGCATGGCGGCATCCACGCCACGCTGCTCGATACCGCGATGGGCTATGCCGGATGCTACACCGGCGACCCGCAGCATCCGCAAATGGCGCTCACGCTGTCGCTGACGGTCAATTATCTGGGACAGGCGCAGGGCACGCGGCTGATCGCCGAGGCCCGGCGCACCGGCGGCGGCAAGACCACCTTCTTCGCCGAGGCCACCGTCCACGACGACACCGGCGCGCTCATCGCCACCGGCACGGGCGTCTTTCGCTACCGGCATCGGCGCTAGACTGCCCCCGGTACCTGCCCGCGATGTGCAGCCGTTAACCAAAAATTTACCGGTTAACGACGTAATAACCCTACGCCGGGTTTCCCTGCCGAACGCTTCACAAGGAACATCGCTTGCTAAATATCGCCCCCGTCGCCGCGCCGGTCAGGCTCGACTGCCTCTTTCTCCACGACGCCCGTATCTACCTGCGCCCGGCCAAAGGCGAGGCCGCGGGCAACCTGCGCCTGTCGATGCTGGGCACCGAGGTGCCCTTCGCCCCCTGCGACGCCAACGATCTGCCGCCCCACCTGACCGGGTTCTCCGAACCTTTCGATCTCGACGCCGCCCGCCGCAACAGCCGCTCCGATCCGCCCGAAACCACCCCCGGAGAGGTCTTTGCCGCCTGGCTCAACCGGCTCAGCGACTGGACCCTCAGCGGACGCGAGACCCTTCAGGTGCTGATCTCGCGCCACGACGCGCCCTGCACGGTGGATTTCAACGCCCCGCTCCCCCTGCCCCCGATCACGCAACCGCTCGAATTCCGCGCCGGGATCGCGGCGCACCGGGCCAGCGCCGATCTCGTCGTCAGGTTCGAGAACCGCACCACCGGCAGGATCATCACCGAAAAACGCCCCTTCGATCCCGCCTTTCGCGGTGGACAACTGCCGCAGGGCTACCAGAGCCTGCGCATCGCGCTGCCGGAACAGGCCGGGATCACGCATGTTTCCCTTGGCATCGCCTACCATGCCTGTCTCGACGATGGCACCGGGACAGAGCCGTTTCTCTTCATCGCCAACCCAAGGGTCGAAACGCCCACCGAAGAGACGCGCATCACAACGCCGGAATTCATCATCAACAACCGCAGCCACGACCCAGAGGGCTGGCAGATGGCCCCGGCTCCCGGCCTGATCGGCCCCGGAACCGAACTCTTCCTGATGGACGGCAGCCACGCCACCCTCATCCATACCGGTCGGACCACGCAGATCACCCTGCGCGAAAACCACGGCCACACGCTGATTTTCGACGCAGATCAAACCGCGCCCGCCGTGCTCTGCATCGACGGCGCGCCGGTGCTGCCGCTCAGCCTGCGCAACGACCTCGTGGTGCGCATCCCCGCGCCGCATCTCACCGGCGCCCGGCGACGCATCGCCATCAAGGATCCCAGTTGCAGCCAGATCCTCTATGAGACGGTCTGCCCCCTGCCCAACATCCTGACCCCCGCCGATGTGCTGCAACGCGAAACCACGGCCCCCTTCCCGCCCGCTGTCTTTGCCCAGAGCACACACCGTTATCAGAGCCTGCGCGCACAACTCGCTAATGCCAACCCCGGCACCGACATGGCGCAACTGGCCCATGCGCTCGCGACGCTGGAGGCCGGCCATGACCGGGCCGAATTCAAACCGCTGACGTTCCCCGCCATCGACAAACCGCAGGTCTCGGTGATCATCCCTGCGCATAACAAACTTGCCCTGACCTATCTGGCGCTCTGTGGCCTGCTTCTGGCGCATAACGAAACCAGCTATGAGGTGATCGTGGTCGATGACGGCTCGACCGACGACACCACCCGGCTGCCAGAGATCGTGCGCGGCATCACCGTGATCCGCAACGAAACGCCGCAGCGCTTCATCCGCGCCTGCAACGCCGGGGCGGCACAGGCGCGCGGCGACTACATCGTGCTGCTCAACAACGATACCGAGGTGACGACCGGCTGGCTCGACGCCCTGCGCGACGCGTTCGAGCGGTTCGGGAACGTGGGCCTTGCGGGCGCGAAACTGCTCTATCCCGACGGCACGTTGCAGGACGCGGGCGGCATCGTCTGGGGCAATGGCAACCCGTGGAACTACGGCAACCAGCAAAACCCCTGGGATCCGCGCTATTGCTACGCCCGGCAGGCCGATTACCTCTCTGGGGCGGCTCTCATGGTGCCACGCGGGGTCTGGGATCAGGTGGGCGGGCTGTCGTCTTATCTCGAACCGATGTATTTCGAGGATACCGACCTCGCCTTCAAGATCCGCGATGCGGGCTATACCACATGGTTCGTGCCCGCCTCGGTGGTCTATCACTACGAGGGCATGACCAGCGGCACCGACGCCACCTCCGGCTTCAAGCGATTTCAGGAGGTGAACCGCCCGAAATTCAAACGCCAGTGGGCCCGCGCCTTTGCCGGACATGGCGAAGAGGGCGTGAGGCCCGATCTGGAAAAGGATCGCGGCATTGTTGGCCGCGTGCTCTTTGCCGATTACACCACGCCGCGCCCCGATCAGGACGCCGGATCCTACGCCGCCCTTCAGGAAATCAGACTGGTGCAGTCGCTGGGCTACAAGGTCACCTTCCTGCCGATGAACATGGCGCATTTCGGCCGCTATACAGAGGATCTCCAGACGATCGGCGTCGAGGTGATCCATGCGCCATTCTTCCTGTCACCTTCCGACTATCTCGAACGCCACGCCGCCGAATTCGACGCGGTCTATCTCACCCGCTACTACGTGGCGCAGGACATCCTTGACCTGATCCGCCGCCACGCGCCACGCGCAAGGGTGCTCTTCAACAACGCCGACCTGCATTTCCTGCGCGAAATCCGCAGCGCGCGCGCCAGCGCCGATGCGGCAATGCTGGAACAGGCGCGCCACACCCGCGAACAGGAATTGCGGGTGATCGCCAGGGCCGATGTGATCCTGTCCTACAACGAGGCCGAACATGCGGTGATCGAGGCCTGCACCGACGGTCAGGCGCGGGTCGTCAAATGCCCCTGGGTGGTCGATCTGCCGCCACGGGTGCCGCCCCTTGCGGACCGCCGCGGCCTGTCCTTTCTGGGCAGCTTCCGCCACCACCCCAACGCCGAGGGCATCACATGGTTCATCCGCGGCGTGATGCCCGCCGTCACCTCCGCGCTGGGGGATTTCCCACTCACCATCTATGGCGCGGGCATGACCGACAACATCCGCGCTCTGGCCTCGGATCAGGTGACGCCACATGGCCATGTCCCCGACATCGCCACGGCCTTCGACCGCCACCGCGTCTTTGTCGCCCCGCTGCTGTCCGGCGCGGGCATCAAGGGCAAGGTGCTGGCCGCCCTCGCCCACGGCATCCCCTGCGTGCTCAGCCCCACCGCCGCCGAGGGGATCGGCCTGCGTTCGGGCCAGGACTGTTTCGTCGTCACCACCCCGCAGGACTGGGCGGATGCCATCGCGCGGCTGGCGACCGACGATGCGCTCTGGACCGAAATGTCGCACAACGCCCGCACCTACCTGCAAACGGCTTATTCCTTTACGGCCGGCCGCACCCTGATGCGCAGCGCCTTCGAGGCGGCGGACCTCTTTCAGTCACGGGCCTGAACGGCGCCCGCGCCGCCCCGCCACACCGTCGCGATGGAAACCCGAATGATCATCAACCACACCCACAGGTTCGTTTTCGTCCATGTGCCAAAATCCGCAGGCAGCGCGGTGACCCAGGCCCTGGCACAACATTCGCAATACTGCGATCTGGAAATCGGCGGCACCGCGCTCGGCGAGGCGCTGCAACCCTTCATGCGCCAGCGCTTCGGCCTGCACAAACACGCCCCCGCGCAACAGATCCGCGCCGTGATGGGCAGCGCCGTCTTTGCCTCCTATTTCTCCTTCGGCTTCGTGCGCAACCCGTTCGACCGGCTGCAATCGGTGTTCCATTTCCTGCGCGGCTGGGAAACCGGCCCGGAACCGATCCGCCGCGCCCTGGGCGAATTCGCCGGGTTCGCGGATTTTCTCGACTCCGAAATCTGGATGTCGCGCCCCGGTCCCGACAATATCTTTCTGCCTCAGACCCATTGGCTGACCGCACCGGACGGGCAATTGCTGGTCGATCTGGCGGGCCGCGTGGAAACCATCGAGGACGATCTGGCCCGCATCCTGTCGCGCGCAGTCGGCAACGGATCGGTCAGTCTCGGGCGGGTCAACCCGTCCAACGCCTATGACCGGCTCACCGACTGGCCCGCCAGACACCGCGACATGGTCGTCGATTTCTACCGCAGCGATTTCGATCTCTTCGGCTACGCCACCGATCCGCAGCCATGACACGGGCGACACATACCCTCGGACCGGCCCGGACGACATCGGGGTTCATCCGCGCCGCGCATTACTTCTCCGATTGCAGCATGACGAATTTCTGGTCCACCTTCCGCGCGCACCGCGTCGGCGCGGACCTCCGCGCCATCGCCGCCGACGGGTTCAGCCACATCATCCTGATCCTGCCCTGGGCGCAGTTCCACACCACACTCGACGATCCGGCCCTCTGCCCGGCAATGTGCCGCCGGCTCGATCACATCTTCACCGAAGCAGACAGGGCCGGCCTGAATGTCATCCTGCGTGTCGGCTACCTGTGGGAAAACGCCCCCGCCCGGCAATCCACGTTCCAGCGCTACCGCCACCTGCCGACCAGCCCCGGGCATCAGGCGGCCTGGCACCGCTATCATGCCCTGGTTCGGGCCGAGGCACAGCGGCACGCCAACTTTGCCTTCGCATTCCTGTCGTGGGAGGATTTCTTCTGGCCCCTGTTCCGGGGCTTCGCCGGGGCGGACGAGGCCACGCGCCTGCGCCATGCGACCGACACGGGCTATCAGGACTTTCTCGCCCGGCGATACACGATCGAAACCTATCGCAGCCTCTACAACTCAACGGCGACATCCTTCGCGGAGATTCCGGTTCCCGCATTCGCGACACCCGAAATCTGGGATTATGCCGATTTCTTCGACGGGGTCATGGTGGACCGTTTCTGCAACCTGGCCCGCGCCGCGCATCCCGGCATCGAATACGAGGGCCGGATCGACGTGAATCCCTTTCCGACCCCTGCCGGGACGGGAACTCGGATCTATCCTTGGAAACTGGTCCGTAACGGATATGTTCGGCCGGTTTCCTATTTTCACGCCCATCTCGGCGCCACAAGCCGGGAAACGCTCACCGCCGACCGCGCCATCGCACGGCTGAAATGGCTGCTGTCGCAATATTCCCTTCTGGCGCATGGCGGGCACCGGGTGTTCATCGACCAGTTCAACTTTGTCACCAGAAACCCCGATTACGCGCATTTCTCGCAGATAGACGACGGCGAACTCGCCACCTTCCTCGACCAGAGTCGTGATCTGCTGCGCAGCCGGACCAGCGGTTACGGCGTCTGGGGCTACCGCGACTGGACCAATGACAAGATTTTCAACGGCGCCTTCGAATTCGGCCTCGACGGCTGGTCAACGACGGCGGAACTCACCCGCGACACGGACACCGGCCAGCGGGTGCTGACCCTGCACGCAGGCGAGGTCCTGGAACAGGAGATGTTCCAGAACCTCACGCGCAACGCACTCCTGCACCTTGCCTGCCGCACCGATCGGGGTGCGGACCTGACCATCACCCTCGACGGAACCGCGATATCGCAGGTGTCGCTCGCCGCCGGAACCACCGCCCAGGATTATCCGCTCGGCGCTCCGGTGCGCCGCAGCCTGCGGATAGAATGCCTGCGCGGGGCGCTCGGGATCAAACGGATCGGACTGTTCGACCACGTGTTTTCCTCGGGCATGTATGCGCGCGACGGCTCGGAACGGGCCGCCGTGCGCTCGGTCCGCAGGATCAACGCCGGGGATTGACCCCCACAGAAGGCTCAGACCCAGCGCCCCACCGCCTGCAGCATCGCCCAGAACGGCGCACGCGCGCCGGTCAGGATATAGCCGTTGATCCCGGCCTCGGTTGCGGTCACGTCGCTTGCGGTCACCACGCGGGGGCCGCTTGTCCGCCCCATGCCCGCCACCACCGGCGGCGCGGCGAACGCCCTCGGGAAAACCCAGTTCACCGGCCCCGTGTCAAGCGTTGCGATCGCCTGCCAGCAGATCTGCGTGCCATCGGCAAGACAGACGAATTCGCCGCCCGCCGTGCTGCCGCGCTCGATCGCCGCCCCCGCTGGCGCGCCAGCCGACATCGCCACCGGCCCCACCATGTTGGCCGTATTGAGATAGCGCAGCCAGGCCGACCATTGCGGCTCAGAGGCGGCGCGATAACGCCTGATCCACAGGTCCCCCTCCAGCACCGATGTCCATATCTGGCTCAGCGCATCGGAGGCGTGACGCAGCACCATGAGATTGCCGAACGCGGTCTGCGCGGGCGGCATGGTGCCAAGCGTCGCATCGGTCGTGCGCCACAACGAACCCGCCGCGACATCCGGCCGGTCGATATCATCCAGCGGCGCCTGATCCCCGGCCTCGCCGATGCCAAAGGCGGGCACCGCCATCAGCCGCCCGGACGTCGCATCCTGACCGGAGGATTGCACCGCCGCGCCCAGCACCCGGCCGGTCTGCGCGTCGATGCGCAGCGCCTCGGTCCAGTTCTGGCCATCGGCGCTGACCTTCACCGCCCAGTCGTCACCGCCCGCCGTGCCCATCTCGACGCGACCCGAAAACCCGGTCTGGAACAGCAGGCTGGCGGTATCGTCCACCGCCGCCTTGTTGACCTTGATCTGGTGCCCTGCGCCAGCGTGATTGAACAGCGTCGCCTCCGAGGCGACCGCCAGCCGGTTCACCGCATCCGAGGTGGCGGCGATGCCCAGACCCTGCAGGTTCTGCAACTCGGGCAACAGCGCCACCCATTCCGCCCCGTCATAGCGCAGCGTCTCCCCGCTGTCGGCCAGACCGGCGCGCCAGCCCGCCTGCGGCACCACAAAGATCCAGCCGGCGTCGTCAAAGACCGCAATCTGCCGGTCACGCCCCGCCCACGCCCCGCTGCCCCCGGCGCCCACGATGAATCGCTGGCCGCGCTGCGGACTGACCGGCGGCGCGCTCTGCGGCGCGTGCTCGATACTCAGTTGCGTGACCGCCTCGAGCAGGCTCAGCGCCTCGTTATGCGTCACATGCTTTTGCGCCTGCGCGGGCTGGATCAGCGGCAGGCCCAGAACGGGCGAAGTGTCAGACATGGCGGCATCCTTTCTGCTGGCAATCGCGCCCCGGACCGGATGGAGCGGGGGCAGCGCGTGACGCAGACCATCGCCGGCATGTCCTAACGCGGCCTTTCCGGCGCGTGCGCACCGTCCCACCCATCGGGCAGCAGACAATATACCCTTGGGTCAGGCCGCACATCACGGCTTGGCCGATCCGCTCAACCTCTGTTAGAGTGCTGTCACAAACAAAGGATAGGTGAGACAAATCTCACATCATACCGGGAGGAAACATGAAAATCTTTGCAACCCTTACCGCATTCGCCGCGCTTGCGATGGCCGGACCCGCCATGGCCGAATTCAGGCTGAGCGACCGCTACACCGACAACGACGGCGACCTGATCGCCGACATCCCGGAGAGCGCATCGGACTGGCTCGACCCGGATACGATCATCTTCGCCTATACTCCGGTCGAGGATCCGGCTGTCTATGCAGAGGTCTGGCAGGGCTTTCTCGATCACATGGCCGAACTGACCGGCAAGAAGGTGCAGTTCTTCCCGGTGCAGTCCAACGCCGCCCAGATCGAGGCGATGCGCGCCGGCCGTCTGCATGTGGCGGGATTCAACACCGGCTCCAACCCGCTCGCGGTCGCCTGCGCCGGGTTCCGCCCCTTCACGATGATGGCCGCCGCCGACGGCTCTTTCGGCTATGAGATGGAGATCATCAGCTATCCCGGTTCAGGCGTGGACAAGATCGAGGATATCAAGGGCAAGGAACTGGCCTTTACTTCAGAGACCTCGAATTCGGGCTTCAAGGCCCCCTCCGCCCTGCTCAAGGCCGAATTCGGCATGGAGGCGGGCAAGGATTACAACGCCGTCTTCTCCGGCAAGCATGACAACTCGGTTCTCGGCGTCGCCAACAAGGATTACACCGCCGCCGCCATCGCCAATTCGGTCAAGGCGCGGATGATCGAGCGCGGCGTCGTCACCGAGGATCAGCTCAACATCCTCTACACGTCCGAAACCTTCCCGACGACCGGCTACGGCGTGGTCTACAACCTTGCGCCCGAACTGCAGGACAAGATCAAGGAGGCGTTCTTCAGCTTCGACTGGGCCGGAACCAAGCTGGAAGAGGAATTCCAGAAATCGGGCGAGGCCCAGTTCATCCCGATCACCTTCAAGGACAACTGGTCGGTGATCCGCCAGATCGACGAGGCCAGCGGCGTCTCTTACGAGTGCAACTGAGCCACAGCGCCTGCACGATCCGGCACGGGCGGCATACTGCCGTCCGTGCCGCTCATGGAAAGAACCTCACATGCTGCATCTCCAGGGTCTGTCCAAGACCTACAAGACAGGTGACACTGCCCTGAGCGACGTCTCCCTGACCGTGCCCAAGGGCCAGATCATGGGGCTGATCGGCCCCTCGGGGGCGGGCAAATCCACCCTCATCCGCTGCATCAACCGCCTGGTCGAACCGACCTCGGGCAAGGTGCTGCTGGGCGATACGGATCTGGTCCGCCTCGGCAAGGGCGACCTGCGCCGCCAGCGGCGGCGGATCGGCATGATCTTTCAGGAATACGCGCTGGTCGAACGGCTGACGGTGATGGAAAACGTGCTCTCCGGGCGGCTCGGATATGTGCCGTTCTGGCGCAGCTTCCTGCGCAGGTATCCCCCTTCGGACATCGAACGCGCCTACCGGCTGCTCGACCGGGTGGGCCTGATGGAACATGCCGACAAGCGCGCCGATGCGCTCTCGGGCGGCCAGCGCCAGCGCGTCGGCATCGCCCGCGCTCTGGCGCAGGAACCCGAACTGCTGCTGGTTGACGAACCCACCGCCAGCCTCGACCCAAAGACCAGCCGCCAGATCATGCGCCTGCTGACCGAGATCTGCTCTGAAAACAACCTGCCCGCCATCGTCAACATCCACGACGTGCCGCTGGCCCAGCAGTTCATGCAGCGTATCGTCGGCCTGCGCGCGGGCCGGGTGGTGTTCGACGGTCCCCCCGATCAGCTGACCGAGGCGGCGCTAACCGAAATCTACGGCGCCGAGGACTGGAACGCCATGCGCGCGGGCGACCGCGAACAGGCCGCCGCCGAGGCCGAGGCGCAGGCCCGGATGGAGGCGATCGTCTGATGTCGGTCGCCTACCCGACAACCTGGCGCCGCCCGCCGCAGATCGTCAAGGACCGGCGCTGGCGCATCGCGCTGCAACTGGGCATCCTGATCTACCTGGCGCTGGCCATCAGCACCGTGGATGTGAACTGGACCCGCGTCTATGACGGGCTGGAACGCGGCCAGCGCTTTATCCTCGGCTTTCTGCAACCGGATTTCGCCAGCCGCTGGCGCGACATCAGCCAGGGGCTGGTGGAAAGCCTCACCATGACGCTGACCTCCACCGTGGTGGGCGTGGCCATTTCCGTGCCCATCGGCATCGGTGCGGCGCGCAATCTCGCGCCGCGCTGGATCTACTATATCTGCCGGGCGATCATCGCCGTCAGCCGCGCACTACAGGAAATCATCATCGCGATATTTCTCGTGGCGATGTTCGGCTTTGGCCCCTTCGCGGGGTTCCTCACCCTCAGCTTTGCCACCATCGGTTTCATCGCCAAACTGCTGGCCGATGACATCGAGGAGATTGACGAGACCCAGGCCGAGGCGATCCGCGCCACCGGCGCATCCTGGCTGCAACTGGTCAACTACGCCATCCAGCCCCAGGTGATGCCGCGGCTGATCGGCCTGTCGCTCTACCGTCTCGACATCAATTTCCGCGAGAGCGCGGTCATCGGCATCGTCGGCGCGGGCGGCATCGGGGCCACGCTCAACACCGCCATCGACCGCTATGAATACGACAGCGCGGGCGCGGTCCTGCTGATCATCATCGGCATCGTCATGGTCACCGAATACAGCTCCAGCTACCTGCGAAAGTTCCTGCAATGACCGAGATTCCCCATCACAGCCAGGTCTGGACCTACCGCACCCCGCGCAAGCGGCTGATGCTCTGGGGCGGCTGGCTCGCGCTGGTGGCGCTCTTTGTCTGGTGCTGGCAACTGATGACCCGCGACACGATCTGGGCCTTCGTCGCCGACGCGCCCAGCCAGGCCGCCGATATCGGCAACCGGATGATCCCGCCGCGCCTGAGCTACCTGCCCGAGCTGATGCCGCCGCTCTGGGACACCATCAACATCGCCACGCTGGGCACGATCGGCGGGGTGATCATGGCGGTGCCCGTGGCCTTTCTCGCGGCGCGCAACACCACGCCTTCGGTCCATGTCCTGCGGCCCATCGCGCTCTTCATCATCGTCGCCTCGCGCTCGATCAACTCGCTCATCTGGGCGCTCTTGCTGGTGGCGATCATCGGCCCCGGCATCCTCGCGGGGATCGTCGCCATCGCGCTGCGCTCGATCGGCTTTGTCGGCAAACTGCTCTACGAGGCGATCGAGGAAACCGACGCGCGCCAGATCGAGGCGGTGACCGCCACCGGCGCCAGCGCCGCGCAGGTGCTCAGCTATGGCATCGTGCCACAGATCATGCCCGCCTTCTGGGGCATCTCGGTGTTCCGCTGGGATATCAACATCCGCGAGAGCACCATCCTCGGCCTCGTCGGCGCGGGCGGCATCGGCCTGAAACTCCAGGCCTCGCTCAACGTGCTGGCATGGCCGCAGGTGACGATGATCCTGATCCTGATCCTCGCCACCGTGGTGCTCAGCGAATGGGTCTCGGCCCGGATGCGCCACGCGATCATCTGAACCGGGCGCGGCAGTCAGCTGAAGAGCCGCGCGGTCGCAGGACCCCGGCGCATCGGTTCCGATGGTCTGAAGCTGCCACTCGCGCGGAGCAAAGGCGCGGAACGCGCCGCCGCGCGATCGCCGGGCCGTCCCGCGGCCCCTCAACCCAGATCGAACCGGTCCGCGTTCATCACCTTGACCCAGGCCGCCACGAAATCGCGCACGAATTTCGCGGGCGCATCATCCTGCGCGTAAACCTCCGCATAGGCCCGCAGGATCGAGTTGGAGCCGAACACCAGATCCACCCGCGTCGCGGTATGAACCACCTCGCCCGACTTGCGCGACACGATGTTGTAAAGGTTCCCGCCCACAGGCTCCCAGCGATAGGACATGTCAGTCAGCGTGGTGAAGAAATCGGTCGTCAGCGCCCCGACCCGGTCGGTAAAGACGCCATGCGCCGTCCCGCCATGGTTGGTGCCCAGCACCCGCATCCCGCCGACAAGACAGGTCATCTCATGCGCCGTCAGACCCATCAGCTGCGTGCGGTCCAGCAACAGTTCCTCGGGGCTGACCGCGTAATCCTTCTTGACCCAGTTGCGGAAACCATCGGCCAGCGGCTCCAGCACGTCAAAGGACGCGGCATCGGTCATCTCGTCGGTGGCGTCACCGCGCCCCGGCGCGAACGGCACCTCGATGTCGAACCCTGCCGCCCTGGCCGCCTGTTCCACACCCAGATTGCCCGCCAGCACGATCACGTCCGCGACGCTCGCGCCGGTTGCGACGGCAATCGGCTCCAGCACCGACAGCACCCGCGCCAGGCGCTCGGGCTCGTTGCCCTCCCAGTCCTTTTGCGGCGCCAGCCGGATGCGCGCCCCATTGGCGCCGCCGCGCAGGTCAGAGCCACGGAAGGTCCGCGCGCTGTCCCATGCGGTCGCAACCATGTCGGACAGGCTCAGCCCGCTGTCAGCGATCCTGGCCTTGACGGCGGCGACATCGTAACCGCTGCGCCCCGCCGGAATCGGATCCTGCCAGATCAGATCCTCCTGCGGCGCATCGGGACCGATATAGCGGCTCCGCGGACCCAGATCGCGATGCGTCAGCTTGAACCACGCCCGCGCGAAACAATCCTCGAAATAGGCCTGATCGGCCATGAACTTCTCGCAGATGGCGCGATAGGTCGGGTCCATCTTCATCGCCATGTCGGCATCGGTCATCATCGGCATGACGCGCTTCGAGGGATCGGTCGTATCGACCGGCATGTCCTCTTCCCTGATGTCGATGGGCCGCCACTGGTTCGCACCGGCGGGGGATTTCGTCAGTTCCCACTCATAGCCAAAGAGCAGCTTGAAATACCCCATGTCCCATTTCGTCGGATGCGTCGTCCAGGCCCCCTCGATGCCGCTCGTCACCGCATTGGTGGCCTTGCCATCAAGGCTCGGGTTGATCCAGCCAAAGCCCTGGGCCTCGATCCCGGCGGCCTCGGGTTCCGCGCCCAGAAGGCCGGCATCGCCATTGCCATGCGCCTTGCCGACAGTGTGACCGCCGCAGGTCAGCGCCGCGGTCTCCTCGTCATCCATCGCCATGCGGGCAAAGGTCTCGCGCACCTGTGCTGCGGTCCTGATCGGATCGGGCTGGCCGTTCACCCCCTCGGGGTTCACATAGATCAGACCCATCTGCACGGCGGCCAGCGGGTTCTCCATCGTGGCCGGGTTCTCGACGCTCTCGTAACGGCTGTCGCTCGGCGCCAGCCATTCCTTTTCCGCGCCCCAATAGGTGTCTTTCTCCGGGTGCCAGATATCCTCGCGGCCGAACGAAAAGCCAAAAGTCTTCAGCCCCATCGATTCATAGGCCATGTTGCCCGCCAGCAGGATCAGATCGGCCCAGCTCAGCCTGTTGCCGTATTTCTTCTTGACCGGCCAGAGCAGGCGGCGCGCCTTGTCGAGGTTGCCGTTATCCGGCCAGCTGTTGAGCGGGGCGAAACGGATATTGCCATGCCCGCCGCCGCCGCGCCCGTCGGCCAGACGGTAAGAGCCGGCAGAGTGCCACGCCAGACGGATCATCAACCCGCCGTAATGACCCCAGTCGGCTGGCCACCAGTCCTGACTGTCGGTCATCAGCGCCTTGACATCGGCCTTCACGGCCTCAAAGTCCAGCTTCCTGACCTCCTCGGCATAATTGAAATCCGGCCCCAGCGGGTTTGTCTTGGCATCATGCTGATGCAGGATGTCGAGATTGAGGGCATTGGGCCACCAATCCATGACGCTCGTGCCGGTCGCGGTCACGCCGCCATGCATCACCGGGCATTTGCCCATATCGTTGCCGTCCATCTTGTCCTCCGATTCTGGTTGCATCCCTGGCGTGTCGCATCTGACCGGGGCTTTGCGATCAGCGGCCTGACATGTTCTTCACGATGCCCCGGACCCGCAGACACGGCCCCCACGCCGTCATATATGGAATGGTTCTAACAAACCCGTAACATTGGGGGAAGTTGTCTTTTCTGATGAATTTCATAACCTGAAACTATCACCCAAACAGCAACCACCCCGCCGCCACGCCCCCCAGCGCCGCCCCCCAGACCCGCCAGAGCACGCCGCAGGCGGCGTCGATCTCGGTTGCGCCGATTTCCCTGCGCCCGGCGGCATTGACGAAAGGAAACTCCGTCCGCACCCCGTGATAGGCGCGTGGCCCCGACAGCGCGACACCCAGCACCCGCGCCATCGCCGCCTCGGGCCAGCCCGCGTTGGGCGAACGGTGGCGCGGCGCCTCTGCCGCCACCTCCCGCCAGCCGCCCCACATGCCATGCACCGCCAGTATCAACACCGCCGTCAGCCGCGCGGGAATCAGATTCAGCAGATCGTCGAACCGCGCCGCCGCCCAGCCGAATTGCTCATGCCGTTCCGTGCGATGACCGATCATGCTGTCCGCCGTGTTGGTAATCTTGTAGAGCATCAGCCCCGGCACCCCCCCCACCAGAAACCAGAAGGCAGGAGCGATCACCCCGTCGCTCAGGTTCTCGGCCGCCGATTCGATCGCCGCCCGCGCCACGTCCGGGCCCTGCATCGCGCCCGTGTCGCGCCCCACGATCCGCGCCACCGCCCGCCGCCCTTCGCCCGGCGAGATACGCAGATCGCGCGCCACCGCCTGCACATGATCGACCAGCGACCGCTGCGCCAAGAGGAACGCCACCACGACAATCTCCACCACCGGACCCAAAAGCGACAAGAGCCAGCCCAGCCCCAGCGCCGTCCCCCCCAGCCCCGCCATCACCAGCGCTCCACGCGCCCGCCGCGCGCCGCCGCGATTGAACGCCTGATCGCACCAGCCCACCGCGCGCCCCATCAGCACAGCCGGATGCGGCACCCGGTCCCACAGCCAGCGCGGCTCGCCCAGCGCCGCATCCAGCAGCATCGCCAGCACCAGGGTCACAACGCCGCCTCCAGCCGCGCCCAGCCGTCCCCGTCCGGCAGCCCCAGCCGGATCAGATCATCGGCCCAGGGAAACACCCGAACCAGGATCCGCCGCGCGGCCAGCCGCTCATGCCAGTCCCCGGCGCTGTCCACCCGCGCCAGCCGGAACAGTGCCGTGCCGCCCACGATATCCGCCCCCGCCCGACGCAACAGCGCATCCAGCCGCGCCGCATCCTCATTCAGCCGCACCCGCGTCTCGCGCGCCCAGTCGGGATCATTCAGCGCCCGCGCCCCCAGGTCCAGCGCCGGACCGGAAACGGGCCACGGCCCCAACATCTCGGCCAGCCGCCCGATCGACTCGCCGGGCCCAATGGCAAATCCCAGCCGCAAACCCGCCAGCCCCCAGAACTTGCCGAAACTCTTGAGCACGATCACACCGGGCCGCACCGCATGCGCCACCAGCGACCGCTCGGGGGCGATGTCGCAGAAACTCTCGTCGATGACCGTCAGCGGCGCGCCCAGATCGTCCGCACCGTAAAACCGCCCCGTCGGATTGTTGGGATGCACGATCACCCGCGCCTGCGCGTCGGTGCCCGGATCCTCGTCCCGCACCTCCCAGCCATGGGCAACGAAACTCGCGGCATGCTCATTATAGGTCGGCCCCGGCACATGCACCCGGCCCGACGGCATCAGTCCCGGCAGCCGCGCGATCAGGCTCGACGCTCCCGGCGCCGCCAGCACGCCCGCCCCCTCCGGCACCCGCCAGAACGCCCGCGCCGCCCGCTCCAGCGCCAGCGTCGCCGCCCGGTCCGGCAGCGCGGTCCAGACCTCCGCCGCCAGATCGCCCACCGGATAGGGGCGCGGATTGATCCCCGTCGAAAGATCGAGCCACTCGTCGCGCAGCCCGCCAAACCGCGCCCGCACCGCATCTATGCCGCCACCATGATCGCGGGTCATCCGACACGCCCCCCGGCACCGGCGATGCCCGCCACGCAATTCCCGCTCACTCCGATCATGTGCCTCACCCGACGCGCCCTGTGGCTTTCGCCCCTCATCAAGCGGAAATCCGCACAGGACGCAAGGATATCAGGGGATAAACCTTGCCCTCGCGTCACCGTTAACCTTTTGTTAATGATTGAGGCGACAGAGACGCGGCAACCGGCGACCAGACCCTTGACGCCGTTTAGTGAGTGTGCGGGGACGCATGAAAGTTCTGATCGTTGAAAGCAATGCCGATCTGGGCAGCCTGTGGCAAAGCCACATGCAACGCCAGGGAATGACTGTCTGCCTGACCATGGATCAGGCCGGTGCGGTCAACGCACTCAACACCCAGGGGTTCGACGTGATCGTCCTCGATCTGGTGCTGGACAAGGGCAGCGCCTTTGCCGTGGCCGATCTGGCCAGCTATCGCTATCCGGAGACCAAGGTGATCTTCGTCACCAACACCAGCTTTTTCTCCGATGGCTCGATATTCGAACTCAGCGCAAATGCCTGCGCGCATCTCCAATCCGACATCCTCCCCGAGGATCTGACCGCCATGGTCGAACACATGGGCCGCAGCCCCTGAAACGACCGTAACCGCGATCGGGGGTCAGCCCCAGACCGCCGGGGTATTTTCGCCGGGAAAACCCCGTCACCCCTCTTTCGTCTCGATCACCGAAGTGCGCTCCAGCGTCCGGTGCACCGGGCACTTGTCGGCAATTTCCATCAGCTTCAGGCGCTGTTCCGCGGTCAGATTCCCCTGCAGCCGGATCACCCGCGTGAACTTGTCCGCCTTGGCCTCGCTGCGGCTGTCGGCATCCTGCGCATGCACCTTGTCATGGCAGACATCGACGCTCACATGCGCCAGCCGCCAACCCTTGCGCCGCGCATACATCCGGATCGTCATCGAGGTGCAGGCCCCCAGACCCGCCGCCAGAAACCCGTAGGGCGACATGCCCAGATCCGTGCCGCCATAAGCCAGCGGCTCATCGGCCAGCACATGATGCCGGGGGCCGGAATTGACATCCTGCAGGAATCCGTTGCAGTCGGCCTCGCTCACCCGCACCACCCCCTCGGGCGCGCCGGGCGGCGGCACCGGCGGCGTCAGCTTCAGATAGCGCGTGGCCCAGGCGGCAATGACCTGCGCCGCATATTCGGCATCCTGCGGGCCGGTGATCAGGTGATCGGCGTCATCGAGCGTGACAAAGCTCTTGGGATGCTTCGCCGCCCTGAAGATCGCGGCCGCATTGTCGATCCCCACCGTGGCGTCGCGCGGCGCATGCAGCACCAGCAACGCCTTGTGCAGCGCGCCGATCTTCGGTCCGAGGTTCTCGGCCTTCACATCCTCGACAAACTCCCTGCCGATCCGTATCGACCGCCCGCCCAGGTAAACCTCCGCCACGCCTTCCGCGTCGATCGCCTCCAGCGCATCCGTGAAATTATGCGTCACATGCCCCGGATCGAACGGCGCGCCGATCGTGACCACCGCGCGCGCGCTCCCGATCTGCCCGGCGGCGGCCAGCACCGCCGCCCCGCCCAGGCTGTGCCCGATCAGCAGCCCCGGCGCCATGCCCCGCCCGGACAGCGCCTCGGACGCCAGCACCAGATCGCGGATGTTCGAGCTAAAGGAGGTATTCTCGAATTCGCCCCCCGAATGCCCCAGCCCGGTGAAATCGAACCGCAACACCGCGATCCCCGCCCCCGCCAGCCGCGCCGCGATCCGGCGCGCCGCCGGGATGTCCTTGGAACAGGTAAAGCAATGCGCGAAAAGCGCGGTCGCCAGCACCGGCCCCTCGGGCAGATCAAGCCGCGCCACCAGCGTATCCCCGGCATGGCCGGTGAAGGTCAGACGTTCGGTCGGCATGGGTCCTCCTTGGCAGATCAGCGCCTACTCTAGGGTCACCCGCCGCCACCTGCCAGCCTATGCACGGCATCGTCACGCGAAGGTGAGGTTGCGACAGAATTGCGTAAAACCCCGGAGACTCACCGCCCCCGTCACAGGCCGCACCCATCCTTCGCTGACCGGATCGCGCCATGCTGTGCCGGATCAGGACGGGGTGACGGCATGCCGATGCAGATCGGGGCGCGCGGGGATGTGCGCCGCATTGCGATTGTGACCTCCCGCGGGATGCTCCTTGGCAGCATAGCGCTGCGCGACCTCTTGCTGCCGCCCGGCGGCGGAATGACCCAAATCATCAGGATACGTGATGTTGTACATGATATAAATTCGTTTCAGGAATATACATATCGGGCCTACATCTGGACTCCGAGACCACAAAGAGAACCGGACCATGCCCCACGATATCAGCCTGCGCACCCACAAAGCGCCCCGAAAACCGGCACTCGCGCCGATTGCCGCGATCCTCCTTGCCGCGACGGTCATCGCCGTGACCGCCCCCGCGAACGCCCCGGACCCCGCCGACAACGCCAGCGCCCCGCTAATCGAGGACTGGCACGGCAATGTCATGCGTTCGCATTGGGAAAACGGGGCAAATGCCCGCTAACCCGCCCCCATCAGCGCCGCGTCGAACGGATAGCGCGTCAGGTTCTCATACCCATCCTCGGTGATGAGAACCTGATCCTCCAGCTTGATCGAGAAATCGCCGCCGACTTCGCCCACCAGCGCTTCGACGCACAGCACCATTCCCGGCTCCAGCGCATAGTCGAACGCGCCCGCCACCGCCTTGTCGGGATAGGCCACCAGCGGCCACTCGTCGCACAGCCCCACGCCATGCATCATGCAGCCGTATTTCTGTGCCTGATACCTGTCGTCCAGCCGGTGACAGCCCGCGATCAGCTCGGGAATCGTCACACCCGGTTTCAGCATCTCCATGTTCGCCATGATATGCTCGTGCGCGTGGCGCATCGCCGCCACCATATCGGCGCGCGGGCGCGCATCGCCGATCCACCATGTCCGGCTGATATCGACGCAGATGCCATAGCTGCCGATCAGGTCGGTATCGAAGGCCACGATCTCGTTATTCTGCACGATCCGCGGCCCGCATTCCTGAAACCACGGATTGCTGCGCGGTCCCGACGCCAATAGCCGCGTCTCGATCCACTCGCCGCCGCGCCGGATGTTGCCGGCATGCAACTCTGCCCAGATGTCATCCTCGCTCACCCCACCCCCCGGCACCGCCGCGCGCGTGAACCGCTCCATCTCCGCCACCGCCGCCTCGCAGGCATGGCTGGCACAGCGCATCGCCCGGATCTCGTCCGGCCCCTTGACGGCACGGGTCTTTTCCGTGACCTCCTCACCCTCCATGATGTCCAACCCCTGCGCCTCCAGCGCGCGCAGCCCGTGCAGCATCACCTTGTCCACCGCCAGCCGCCGGTTGCCGGGCGCATGTTCCGCCAGCAATCCCGCCACATCGCGGGCAAAGACATCGGCGGCCACATCCACCTTGTCGCCCCGGTCGAAATAGAACAGATCCGCCCCCGACCGCGCTTCGCGCACCAGCGGGTTGAACGACGACAGGAACGGCGAATTCTTGTAGTCCCAGATCACCATGTAGCCGTCCGCACACAGCAGCACGGCGCGAAACGGGTTATGCGTGTTCCACAGCTGCATGTTGGTGCTGTCGGTCGCATAGCGGATATTCAGCGGGTCGAACATCAACAGCCCCGCATAATCCCGCGCCACCACCGCCGCCGTCAGCCGCTCCCAGCGGAACCGCCGCATCACCTGCAGATCCGGCAATTCCAGCCCCGCCGCCGCCCATTCGGCATAGGCCATCTGCGTCGGCCCGATCTCGATCCGGTCGGCATCGTTTGGCGTATTGTCGCCCAGACGATCCCCGCGCGTCGGATCGATCTTGCGGGTGTCGCGGTAATGTCGGTTCATCGGCACATCCTCCGACACCCAGACTGTGACCCCGCCCTGCCCTTGGCGCGCTCAGCCGCGACATCGCGCCCTGTCGCTTTTGGCGCTCTGGCTTTTGACGGCGTTCAATCTTTTTCGCATGCTCGATCCTTTCAACCCGACATGCGATCACCCTGCCCGGCAAAGGTTAAGATCGGGTTGCCGTGCGTTGAAAAATCGCATGCGCACGCCATACCCAAGCCCTGCGTATATAACCCGCATACGCGATGAACAGGCTGCACACTCAGGTGCCGCGCACCGTCTCTCGCACCGTCTCTCGCACCGTGTCGATCATCAGCTGCACATTCGCAGGATCCGCATCCGGCGTGATCCCATGCCCCAGGTTGAAAATATGCGGGCCATCGCGAAACGCCTCGACAATCGCCCGCGTCTCGCGCACCAGCGCCTCGCCCCCCGTAACCATATGAGAAGACTTGAGATTTCCTTGCACGCAACCGTCTTTCTGGACATGTTCGGCGGCCCATTCCGCACTCACCGAATCATCCACCGCGACACAGTCCGCACCGGTTTTTTCATGGAATCCCATGTAGTTATCGCCCGCCTCGCGCGGAAAGGCGATGACCGGAATCTCCGGATGCCGCGCCTTCAACTCGGAAATGATCCGCCGCGCGGGCGCGACCGCGTAATTCTCGAAATCTTCACCTTTGAGGGATCCGGCCCAGCTGTCGAACAGCTTGGCCACCTCCGCCCCCGCCTCGATCTGCGCCGAGAGATATTCGATCGTACCGTCGGTCAGCCGCGCGATGATCCCTTCGAAAACCTCCTTGTTTTCAGCCTTCAGCGCATGTGCCGGTCCCTGATCCGGGGTGCCGCGCCCGGCGATCATGTAGGTCGCCACAGTCCAGGGCGCACCCGCGAATCCGATCAGCGTCACGTCCTTGGGCAAGGCCCCGGCCAGATTGCGCACGGTCTGGTAAATCGGACTTAACGTTTCATGAATCTCGCTGACGGGTTTCAGCCGCTCCAGCCCCGCCCGATCCGTGATCGTCGACAGCCGCGGCCCCTCGCCGGTCACGAACCACAGATCCGCGCCCAGGGCCTGCGGCAAAAGCAGGATATCGGCAAAGAGGATCGCTGCGTCAAACCCGTAGCGCCGTATCGGTTGCAGTGTCACTTCAGTTGCCAAGTCACTGTTATAACACAGAGAAAGGAAATCCCCCGCTTCTTCCCGCGTGGCCCTGTATTCCGGCAGATAGCGCCCCGCCTGCCGCATCATCCACACGGGCGGCGTCGGCAGCACCTCGCCTGCGAGGGCTCTCAGAATGGTCTTTTGCGCGGGCATGGCATCCTCCGTTTTGCCTGTGGTCGCCTCGGGGAACCACGATGTCAAGCGCCCGACGCTTGCCACGTCCCCTTGTCGCGTCTAAACCTCTGACATGACATCTGATTTACCCACCCCGTCCCGCCCGTTCAGGATCGGCACCCGCGGCTCGCCCCTCGCTCTCGCGCAGGCGCACGAGACCCGCGCCCGGCTCGGGGCCGCCTTTGATTTGCCCGACGAAGCCTTTGAAATCGTTGTCATAAAGACAACCGGCGATCAGATCATCGACCGCCCGCTGAAAGAGATCGGCGGCAAGGGCCTCTTCACCCGCGAGATCGAACAGGCGCTTTTGACCGGCGAGATCGACATCGCCGTCCACTCGATGAAGGACATGCCGGTCCTGCAACCCAAGGGCCTTCTGCTCGACACCTACCTGCCCCGCGAGGATGTGCGCGATGCGTTTGTGTCGCCTTCCGCAGGCTCGCTCGCCGACCTGCCCACCGGGGCCATGGTCGGCACCTCCTCGCTGCGGCGCAAGGCGCAAGTCTTGGTCGCCTATCCTCATCTCGAGGTGGTCGAATTTCGCGGTAACGTCCAGACAAGATTGAAGAAACTGGCGGACGGCGTGGCCGCCTGCACCTTCCTCGCCATGGCCGGACTGAACCGCCTGGGCCGCGCGGACGTGGCCACGGCGGCGATCGACCCGGCGGTGATGCTGCCCGCCGTCGCCCAAGGCGCCATCGGCATCGAGCGCCGTGCCGACGACAGCCGCGCCGCCGATATGCTGGCGACAATTCACCATGCCGAGACCGGCCAACGCCTTGCCGCGGAACGATCTTTTCTGGCAACCCTCGACGGATCCTGCGAAACGCCCATCGCCGGGCTGGCAGAATTGAACGGCAACACCCTGCGCCTGCGCGGAGAAATCCTGCGCCCCGACGGCAGCGAAAGCCTGAGCGACGACCAGTCCGCCCCTGTCGAGGACGGCCCGGAACTCGGCCGTGCCATGGCGGCAAAACTGCTCGCACAGGCGGGCGAGGGATTTTTTGACTGGCGCAGTTAACTCATTGATCTGGGATCATCTTTCCAGGATTCATGATCCCGTTCGGATCAAGCGCCGCCTTGATCGCCCGCATCACCTCCAGCGCCACAGGATCCTTGTGCGTCGCCATCGCGGACAGCTTCGACAGCCCGATCCCATGCTCGGCCGAAAAACTGCCGCCCAGTGCGATCGCCTCCCGTTCGATCGCCTGCTGCACCGCCCGGCAGAGTGCCGGATCATCCCGCGACGGCCAGCCCACATAATGCAGGTTGCCATCCCCCAGATGCGCCACGCCGGTATTTTCAATTTTCGGATCAATGGCTTGGGTCACAACCTCGATCCGCGCGATCAGCTTTTCCATGCAGTCGGTCGCCACCGCGATGTCGTTCTCGATCACCGGCCTTCGCAGCCGCAGGATCTGCGCCGAGGCCTCGCGCCGCGCCCATATCTCGGCCCGCTGTGCCTCGCTCTGCGCCACGACGGCATCCAGCACCAAACCTTCGTCATATAGCCCGCCCAACACCTCTTCGAGATGCGCCGCAACCGGGACCTGACCGGCCGGATCCGGCGTCACATCGCGCGGAGCGCGAGCACCCAGCTCTACCAGGATATTGATATCATGCGCATTTTCAAACGGAGGACGCATGTCCGGAAACCGTTTCAGCAAGATCGCCACAAAACTGCGCGGCATGTATTCGAACGCCTCAACCGCGCCGCCCGTCTCGTCCTGCAACCGGTTCAGCAGCCGCAGCGCGCCACCGACCGAGGACACCGCCACCATCGCCGTGGCATAGGCGCGCGGCCTTGGAAAAAGCTTGAGAACCGCCGCCGTGATGATCCCCAGCGTTCCCTCTGCCCCAATCATCAGATGCCGCAGATCATAGCCCGAGTTGTCCTTGTGCAGAGCGCTCATCAGGTTCATCACCTCGCCCGTCGGCGTCACCACCTCCAGCCCCAGGCACAGGTCGCGCGTATTGCCATAGCGCAACACATTCGCGCCCCCTGCATTGGTCGACAGCACACCACCCACCATCGCCGACCCCCTCGCGCCGAAACTGAGCGGAAAGATCAGATCATGTCGCGCCGCCGCCTCGTGCAGTGCGGCCACGATCACTCCGGCCTCGACAATCGCCACCCGGGCCTCCGGCCTGATCTCGCGGATGGCGGACATCCGGTCCAGCGACAGCATCAGCGCCCCTTCGGCAACCGTGCCCTTGACGAGATTGGTGTTGCCCGAGACCGGCACGACAGGCAGGCGGCGCCGGTTCGCCAGCCGAACAACCGCCGCAACCTCGGCGCTATTGGCGGGCCGCACCACCGCCAGCGGCCGCCATGCAACCGTGCCCGCCCAGTCACGCGACCAGCGGGCAGTATCGGAACCGGCAGCCACATGGTCAGACCCTATGATGCGTCCGATTTCTTCGATGAGAACGGGATCCTGATGCGCCATGGGCCTGATCATGTGACAAACCGACCCCGGCCACAAGACAGCATTACCCCGGCCACTTTCTCCCTTGACGCACGGCCCGGGGTGGCATACCTACCCCTCGGTCTGGCGGAGTAGCTCAGTTGGTTAGAGCAGCGGAATCATAATCCGCGTGTCGGGGGTTCAAGTCCCTCCTCCGCTACCAATCTTTTCAGACATTTAGACGACAGATGCCCGGACGCTTTTCCGCAGTCTGGAGATTTTGTTCCTTTTTCATGCGCATCCGGCCTCCAACTCGCCGCTTTGCCTGTATTTCAATGCCCACCGGCATAGTGCGCATCAAGGATGGCAATGACCTGTTCCGGGTTGTGATCGCTGCACAATCGGGCTGTGCCTGCGCCCACTAAAGGAGGATAGCTCCCGAGCGTCATAGCCCAAGAGCGCGGCGGCGACTATCGGCCATGCGATTGATCAGGTGATCCACCATCAAGCCGATGAAGGCCACGGCGAAACCCAGGACCAATCCCTTGCCCACATCGGTAGAACTGAGCGCACGCTGCATTTCCTGCCCCAGATCCTGTGTCCCGATAAAGGCCGCGATGATCACCATGAAAAGTGAGAACATCAGCGATTGATTCAGTCCGACCATGATCGTGGGAAAAGCCAGCGGCAGGCGCACATGGCGCAGGCTCTGGCCACGGGTGGCGCCGGACATGTCCGCCGCCTCTATCATAGACTCGGGGACGCTGCGCAGACCCTCTATGGTGTAACGAATCAGCGGCACCGCCGCAAAGAGCACCACGGCCCCAACCACCGCCACATCGTTGACACCAAAGAGCATGATCACCGGAATAAGGTAGATAAAGCTGGGAAAGGTCTGCAGACTGTCACACAGCAGCAGGACACGCTTGGCACGCTTTTCATGGCGAGATGCCCATATCCCCAGCGGAAAGCCAAAGCTGGCCGCGACCGCGACCGCCACTAGAACCGTATAGACCGTGATCATCGCCCGATCCCACCAGCCTGAGATCGCAACATAGCCAAAGAAGCCCAGACAGATCAACGCCGAGCGCCAGCCTCCCACGGCATAACCCGCCCCCGCCAGCGCCACCAGAACCGCCGTATAGGGCAGCCACAGCAGGGCATCGCGCACCGGAATAAGCACCCAAGTGATCAGGAACCAGCGCAGCCATTGGGTCACCGGATCAATCATGACGATCACCCAGGACATGGCCGCATCAAGCGGATTCGCCACCGACAGCGACTGCCCCCGCCCAACCTCGGCAAGAAACGGAACCTCTGCAGACAGGGCAAACCCCGCCATCGTCAATCCGACCCATGTCAGCAACACCCGATGCCGCGCTGCCCATCCTGTCCCCGACTCGTGATGCACGGGCTGGCGCTCTGCCCAAGCCTTTGAGCAACGATCCAGCGCCACCGCCAGCAGGACAATCGTTATGCCGATCTCGATGGATCGACCGATCTTGAGCGCCTGCAACAGTTGCAAGAGCTTCTGCCCCAGCCCCGGCATGCCGATGAAGCTGGCCAGAACAACCATCGCCAGACATTGCATGATCACCTGATTGACACCGACCAGAATATCTGTGCGCGCAGAGGGGATACGCACTCGCGTCATCAACTGCCAGCTCGTACTGCCGCACATCTTGCCGCTCTCGACAACCTCGGGCGGGACCTTGCGTAAACCCAGCAGGGTCATGCGGATCATCGGCGGTACCGAAAAGATGATGGTGACGATCGCTCCTGCCTTTGGCCCCACCCCGATGAACACCACCACCGGGATCATATAGGCGAAATGCGGCAAGGATTGCGCAATGTTCAGAATCGGGTTCAGCACCGCTTCGAACCTGCGCCAGCGCCACGCGGCCACACCCGTCAGGAGTCCCAGCAACACGGAAAAAGGCGCGGCCACCACGATCACCGACAGGGTTTCCATGGCCCATTTCCATTGCCCCATGAGCGCGATCCAGACAAAGGTGCCCCCCGCCAGAACAGCCAGACGCACACCGCCCAGCCAATAGCCCAGACAGGCGGCACTCAGTGCCGTCACTATCCATGGCAGGGGCCCGATCCGCGGCCACCGGTTTTTGCCATATAGAATATTTGCAGTCACATCGAGCAGCCACTCGATGCCGTCAGCAAAGGCGCGGGTGACATGGATCAGCCCCAGATCGTCACGCAACCATATGAAAAACGCATTGATCCAGTCCGCCAGCGGCAGGATCAGCATCTCCGCAGGGCGCATCAGCCCATCCGGCAATATCGGTCGCGCAATGATCAGCACGACTGCCAGCGCGAACAACGCCCACGCCGGGCCGAGCGCCAGTTTCGCAACCGGTCGGGAAGGCTGGGCGCTTTCGTTCATGCGTGCCCTCCAAGCAGAATATCCAGCGCCTCCTGCCGGTTCAGACCGCCTGTTATCCGGCCGGCCTCATCGGCCACCGGCAGAACCTCGCGGGCGTCATTGACCAGTAATCGTGCAAGGGCACGGATCGTGCTCTTGCCCGGCACCGGCTGTCCCCTGAGGGGAACGCCATTTATCGGTCGCGCCAGTCCGGCAGCATGCACCACGCGGGCCTTCTCGATGTCTTCGGTGAACTTGCGCACATACTCGGTCGCAGGTTTCAAAACGATGCGATCGGGCGTGTCGCATTGCTCGACCGCACCGTCTTTCATGATGGCAATACGATCCGACAGCCGCAGCGCCTCGTCAAAATCATGGGTGATGAAAACGATGGTCTTGCCCAGCAGCCCTTGCAGCCGCAGAAATTCATCCTGCATCTCACGCCGGATCAGCGGATCAAGCGCGGAAAACGGCTCGTCCAGAAACCAGATGTCCGGTTCGATGGCCAGCGACCGGGCGATGCCCACGCGCTGCTGCTGACCACCGGACAATTCACGCGGAAAATAGTCCTCGCGCCCTCCCAGCCCCACCAGTTCGATGACCTCTAACGCGCGCTTGCGGCGGGTCGTGCGATCCTGCCCACGCATTTCCAGCGGAAAGGCCACGTTTTCCAGCACCGTGCGATGCGGCAGCAATCCAAAGCTCTGAAACACCATGCCCATCTTGTTGCGGCGCAGGTCAATCAACTGTTTCTCAGAGAGCGCACCGATGTCCTGTCCCTCGACCGACACGGTGCCGCCGGTGATCTCGATCAGGCGCGACAGGCAGCGCACCAGCGTGGATTTGCCCGAACCCGAGAGGCCCATGATCACCAGCATCTCTCCCCGCGCGATATCGAGCGAGACATCGCGCACTGCCGAGATATAGCCCGCCTGACGAATGGTCTCGAATCCCGGATCGCCTTTGAGAACCTTCAAATAGGTCTCAGGCGACGGCCCGAAGAGTTTCCAGACATTCCGGCATGAGATCACGGGTTCAGACACTGGCACGCGACACCCCCCTTTCTTGAATGGCAAAACCTCACCCGTGGCGGGCCACGGGTGAGGCGGGCTTCAGGTCAGGATCAGTTGACCCAAGGTTCCCAGACGTCTCGGTTCTCGTCGAGCCATTGGGTTGCGGCCTCTTCCGGCTCCATCTCGTCGATGTCTACCAGCTTGGCCATTTCCGCGATCTGCGGGTTGGTAAAGCTGATCTTGGTCAGGGTCTCATAGGCGTCGGGCCATTTGTCCTTCATGCCATCCCAGGCGGCCTTTTTCAGATAACCATTGGCAGGATTGCCGCAATCATAGGTCTTGTCGGGATTGGGACCGACCGAGGGATCGGTGTCACAACCCTCGACCCACTCCGGAAATTCCACGAATTCCCCCGGCCAGACGGCCTCGGCGAAATTGGGCGTCCAATTGAACAGGACAATCGGCTTCTTGGTCTTTTCAGCTGCGCCCAGTTCTGCCCAAAGAGCGGCAGCAGAGCCTGCGTTCACCACCTTGAAATTCATACCAAGCCCGTCAACCCGCTCCTGATCATGCTTGAGCCAGTCTACCGGACCACCCAGGAAACGACCGGCCTCGCCCGTTTCGGGGGTGGCAAAAGCGGCGGCGCAGGCATTCAGCGCCTCCCAATCCGGCAGACCGGGACAGGCCTCCTTGGTCCACATCGGATACCACCAATCCTCACGGGTAACCGCGTTGTGATCGCCCGCATCATGCAACCCGCCCTTTTCCAGCGCTGCACGGAAGGATGCGCCAAACGCTCCTTCCCAGACTTCCAGCTCGAGCGTTACATCACCCAGCCGGACGGATTCATAGACCGACTGACTGTCGGTCGAGACATATTCCACGCTGTTGTCCATGGATTCAAAAATCTGGCCAACCACATGGCTCATCACGATCTGGCTGGACCAGTTATGCGTGGGAATGATGATCGGATCTTCCGAATCCGCCAAGGCGCCTGTAGCGGCCATCGCAAGAGCCGCGACACCGGCAACCATTCGCAAACCTGCAGTCATTTTGAAAACTCCCTGTGTTGAGTAAGCCCGCCCGTTTTCGGGCTTTGGTAAGAGAACTCTATGCCCAGGATGTGAACACGTCAGACGGGCGGCGTAAACGAACTGGACTTAACTGTAAAAAAATATTAACAGGGGGAAACTGCGTGGAGAGCTCGATGGCAGCAAGGCCTCCTCATATCCTTATCATCGAGGACGAACCGGTGACCCGCACCACACTTGCGGAATACCTAAGCTCGCATGGCTATACAGTGACAGCTTTCGAAAGCGCCGAGTCGGCAGAGCCGATGCTGGCCAGCGATCAGGCAGACCTGCTGCTGGTCGATATCACCCTTGATGGCAAGGACGGCCTGCAAATCACCCGCGAACAACGCGCGCGCTCCGACATAGGCATCATCCTGACCACCAGTCTCAGCGATGACGTGGACCGGATCGTCGGGCTGGAACTGGGGGCAGATGACTATGTCTGCAAACCCTTCAACAGGCGTGAACTCTTGGCCCGGATCAAGAACCTCTTGCGGCGCACCGAGATGCACCGCCGTTTCTCGCGTCAGCACGTCCGTTTTCACGGGTTTTCCTTTGCCATGGCCACGCGGCAGTTGACCGCGTCAGATGGCGCGAGTATTCGCCTGACCCGCGCCGAATTCGAGCTGCTGGCCGAATTGCTGCGGCACCCGGGTGAAGTCCTGAGCCGCGAGCGCCTGATGAGCGCCGTGACCCACCGCCAACAACATCCCGATACCCGCACCGTTGACGTGATCATCCGTCGTCTGCGCACCAAGCTCGAAGAGGATCCGGCCGTGCCACGCATCATCACCACCGCCCATGGCGAAGGTTATGTGTTTACCGCCACCCTGGACTGAGGCACGCTGTCCAGATCGATGATCGCGCGCCTAAGCGCGCTGCGCGCCTTACCTATTTCAGCGGGCAACTGCTCAACCGCCTCGCTCACGCGATCCATATCTCCCATATGGGCGGCCCCTTCGATCTCTTTCAGACAGGCGGTGAGTCCGGGCAGGCAGAAATTACCCGCAGCCCCCTTCATGCGATGCGCCACCTTGACCACAGATCCGACAGCGCGTTCCGCGACAGCCTCAGTCAGACATGACGCCTCGTCCTCCAGCCCTGCCAGATAGAGGCGCACCGCCTCCACGGTCTGTTCACTCCCTAGGTCCGACAGCACGGCACTCAGCACATCGCCGTCCCCTGCGGCAGGCCAGGATAGCGACCGTGGCGACAGAAACACCCCACGCCGCTGCCCGTCCACCACCTGATCCAGGGCCGCGACCAGCCGTTCGGGCGAGACCGGTTTGGCCACGAAGCAATCCATCCCGGCGTTCAATTGCTCCTCAACTTGATCGTCCTCCACATGCGCCGAGATACCGATGACAGGCAAGGTCCCGCCAACCGGCATGTCCCGAATGCGGCGGGTCGCCTCGGTTCCCGAAAGTCCCGGCAGGTTGACGTCCATCAACACCAGATCGAACCGCTCGCTCCCCAACATCTCCAGCGCTTCCTCGGCGCTGCCCACGCAAACGGCCGTGTGCCCCATCCGCTCCAGATAGCTGCGCGCGACCAGTTGGTTGACCTTGTGATCCTCGACGATCAGCGCATGCAGCGCCCGCGCGCCCTTGACTGGCGTCCAGTCCGGCACGCGATCCGTCAGTGTCGCGGCATCAGCAAGATCAAAATCTGCGCTGAGCGTGAAGACCGATCCGACATTCGGCGTGCTTTCCAAACTCAGCGCACCACCGATCACCTCGGCGAACTTGCGACAGATCGCAAGCCCGAGGCCGGTGCCCCCATAGCGGCGGGCGGTCAGACCGTCTTCCTGTTCAAAAGCTTCGAAAATTCGTTGCCGGGCATGGGCAGAGATGCCCTTGCCGGTATCGCTCACCTCAATGATCAGGGTCACACGGCCAGGGCCAGCAAGGCGACAGCGTAACCGCAGCACCACTTCGCCTTCCTCGGTGAACTTGACCGCATTCGAGACGAGGTTGAACAGGATCTGCCGCAACTTGACCATATCGCCATTCACGGCGGCGGGCACATCCGCCGGCAGATCCAGCCATAGCACGATGCCCTTTTCCCGGGCACCCGGTTCCAGCAGCGTGACAATCACCTGCATGACCTCCGCAACCGAAAAGATGACCCGTTCCTCATGAGTGCCACTCAGCTCAGCTTTGGAATAGTTCAAAATGTCGTTCAGGATCGTCAGCAGGCTTTCGCCCGACGCACGCGCGGCGCGCACCTGTTCCAGTTGCGCCTCCGACAAGCCGTCCATCGACAGGTTGCGCAGCATCCCCAGAACCCCGTTCATCGGCGTGCGAATCTCATGGCTCATCATCGCGAGAAACTCCGATTTGGCCCGATCCGCCGCCTCTGCCTTTTGACGGGCAACCGTATGGGCCTCGACTTCACCGCGCAATTGCTCGGTCTTCTCTGCCACAAGCTCTTCCAGGGCAGTACGGTGCCGATACAACTCCTCCTCGTTGCGGCGACGCGCTTCTTCCAGATTTCGGTTGGCGATGGCCTGACGGCGAAACACTTCGACCGCGCGCTCCATGCCTGCAATCTCGTCATTGCCACGAGGAGCCACACGCATATCAAGCTGCCCCGCTGCAAGTCGGGTCATCATGTCGGACAGGTTGTCCAACCGGCGCGAAATGTTGCCTCGCACGTAGAACCACAGCACGCCAAGCGAAAGCAAAAGTGCCAGCCCGGCCGCGCCAGCACTGCGCAACCGTGTTGCGCGGATGACCTCCATTGACGTGGTTCCGGCAAGGAGTGCGTCCGCCTGAACCCGCTCAGCCAGAGCAGTCACGGCGTCATGCAGCCGCGCGGCCGACACCCGCAGCGCCGCTTGCTGGCTGTCTATCTCCCGCTCCAGCTTCAAGATGCCCTCGGTAAGCCCAAGCAGCCCGCCCGACCCCGAGCCATCGCTCAGTGGCAGGATGATCGCAAGCAGCACCTGCGCCTGCGCCGCGCGCCCGGGATCACGGATCGCCGCAACCCGGCGCGCGACGATCTCTGCCCGGTCTTCCAGGTTGGCCCGGATCAACGGCAGTTCGGCTTCATTCCGCAGCGTCGCGATGCGGTTGAACAGCAGGCCCATTTCCGCCGTCCGCGACCGCAGCTCGAACATCAGCCCCAGTTGGAACAGATCGACCTCGATCAGCTTGTCGAGCGTAGTTAGCCGAGACGAGGTGCCCGGCGAGCCGGGTTCATATTCATAAAGGTTCGAGATCACCGCTGCGGTCCCCATCTCCGCATTGGCCACCAGCGTATCCGCCATGCTCAAGAGTTCGGAAGTCGCCCCAAGGGCCTTGTCCAGACCCTCATCCCGGGCCTGAACCAGCGAGATGCGCTGCTTCACCAGCCGGTCCAGTTCTGCAATGCCCTCTTTCATCTGGGCCACCGCGCCGGTCAGATCGTCCCCGGTACCGCCATGTTCCCTCTGAAACTGCACCAGATGATCCGACAGCGCCGCAACCCGTTCACTCAGATACGCCGCGCGATCGCGCCGCTCGGCCTCGTCATCCACCGCGGCCATCTCCGGTGCCACGGTAACGATTGAAGAGCTTTCCTCGGTAAAACGCCGCATATCCGTCAGGACCGGGATGGATTTCTCATAAAGCTGCTGCTGCGCGCGGGTCACGTCGCGCAACTCGAACCAGCCGAAAAATCCCGCAAGGGCAGGCAGACCGGCGATCACAAGAAACGCCGCCAGAAGCCTCGCACCCAATCCGATCCTGGTTCTCATCTGGCAAAGCCACGAAATGCCATGTTTCTTGCACTCCTTTCCTGGCAGCTTATAGTAATTTCCTCGACAGGAGTGTACTTTTCATGCAAAGAATAATCGCCTGTATTCTGTCACTTCTGCCCCTGCCGCTCTGGGCGGAGAGTTGGCCTCTTGAAACCCATGCGACACCGTTCGACTATGACAGCCCGGCGCTGTCGTTGGATTACACCCCGTTGGACCAGGCCGCAAAACCTTGGATCATCTGCGTTTCCTATCCTCATCTCAAGGACGCTTATTGGTTATCGGTCAATTACGGCATGGTCGAAGAGGCAGAGCGCCTTGGTGTGGGCTTTCGTCTGGTCGAGGCAGGCGGTTATCCCAACCTCGACCGCCAGATCGAACAGATCCGGGACTGCGTGGCGCAGGGGGCCGATGCGCTGATTGTTGGCACGGTCTCGTTTGACGGGCTGACCCCCACCATTCTGGAGTTGTCACAGACAGTGCCGGTGATCGCGGCGGTCAATGACATCGCCGATTCAGGCATCGCGGCCAAGGCAGGTGTGTCCTGGTATGAAATGGGGGCGACGGCAGGCCGCTTCATCGCCGCGCGACATCCCCCCGGCAGCGCCCCCGTGCAACTCGCATGGTTCCCTGGGCCAAAAGGCGCGGGCTGGGTCTCGTTCGTGGAGGCCGGGTTTAGAGATGCCATCGCGGATAGCGCGGCCATGATCGCCCTCACCAAATACGGCGATACCGGACGCGAGATTCAGGTGTCGCTGGTGGAAGAAACGCTCGATAGCGGCATCCATATCGACTATCTCGTCGGCAGCGCTCCCACGGCAGAGGTCGCCGTGTCGATCCTGCGGGCGCGGGGATTGCAGGATCAGATCAGCATAGTCTCTGATTACATGAGCCATGCCGTCTTTCGCGGAATCCGGCGAGGGCGAATTCTGGCGGCGCCCACCGATTTTCCGATAACTCAGGGCAGGTTGGCCATCGAGATGGCTGTGCGTGCGATCGAGGGCACGCTGACGATCCGCCATGCCGGACCCAGGATCCGATTGGTTGTCTCGGATACGGTCGACAGCACCGATCTTGTCGGCACTCTGGCACCCGCCAGCTTCATCCCGGTGTTCGAGGTGGAATGACCCCGGCTTGCCAACCCGAGACTCGGGCAGGGCGGATCATATCGCAGTAACAAGACCGGGTCAGTTTCAGTTGACATTCAACCGCCCGACGCTTGCCACAGTGGAGGGCCAGGACGACCAGGCGGCTCGGCCTGCGCGTGAAAACGGAGGGCGCAATCAGGCGCGAGCCTGCCGCCAGTTCCCGTATCTCGCTCGAAACGTCTTGGCGCGGGTGCGCGCAACGGGGATGACCTCTCCGTTGCGCAGGGTCAGTTCCATGCTGCCATCTCGTCTGGCTTGAACCTGAGTGATGAAATCGAACGATATCCAATAGGATTTATGCACCTGCATGCCCGGCAGATCCGTAAGGTTGTCGACGAGATTGCCAAATCTTTCGCGCGCATGCAGCCGCTGATCCCGATAGTGGACAAAAACGTAATGCTCGTCCGCCTTGACCAGACCCACCTCATGCGACGGAATTGCCTCTCCGCCAATAAGCAACAATGGCGTGGGGCGTTGCGGCCTGTTCGCGGCTGGCTCGGGTCCGATGGTTCGGGTCTGAGTGTGGCACTGGTGCTGGCTGATGGCCTTGATCCGTGGCAGGACCGCAGCAGCATAAAGAACTTCGAAACCGAGATGGATCACATAACCGGTCAGGAGCACCCGCAGGATGGTGTAGGTCGACGCTATGCTCAGGCCGTGCATCTCTCTGAAATACCAGATCCCGAACACCTCGTTCACGATCATGGCAGTGAGGGTACAGGCCGGCATGAAAACCGTGAAACTGCGACCGGTTCGGCAGGCCACAAGCGTGAAGAACAGCATGATCGAGAAGATGCTGATCAGAAACACCAGCCCGTGCGCAATATTCGCAACGAAAAGCTGAAATGGCTTCAGATCAAATCCATATGAATAGGCTGATGCTGTACGGACGACATTCGCTGCGAAGAAGAAGATGAATATCGCGTAGGGTTCTGCGAACAGCGACAAGAGCGTTCGCCTGCAGATCACGATCGAGCCGCCGTTCGGAAAATACAGCTTTATCGCACTCTGGCTTGCCATCGGGATTTGCCTGTCGAGATGTTGATCGGTGTATGTCCGGATTCCGGCATCATTGGCCCGGCATGGAGCGTTCTTAAAGGATACGCCCGTCAAGCAGGTCTCAAAAATCGTAGCAATTTCCTCACGAATCCGTGAGGCACCGCCAGACGACGGTTCACGTGATTCCCTAATCAATCATCAACAAACGCTACCGCTCACGAAAACAACCGGTTGAATCGCCTCCATTGATGACGAAAGCCACATGCAATCCAACCTGACACCGCAGCACGCGACTCCCGGGGTATGAAAACCCGCCTGCGCCCATAGCTTTCAGTCTGGGTAGGGGCGCTAACGGGTTTTGCCTGTTACCTGTTCCGGATTTCACCCCGGTCGCGAGACCAAATTTCCGGTGGTGACGAGCATCTTCCCAGACGTGAAGAACCGTGAGGGACGAGTAGTAGAGATGATAAGCACTACCTGGTTATTTCTGGGAAGGTTTCCTCCCCTGCGCGCGACAGACGCCGCTGCATTAGACAGGCTGACCGATCAGATGTTCGCCTGCCCGTCCTATGTGGCACTCGCAGGCCACGCGGATGACGCCGGATTCGCCACAAGCTATGCCAGAATAGGTCCGGCGGCGACCCTAGGCTACCTGCGCGAAGGAATACTCTATGGCGGGGTGACGCTGGATTTCGCGGTCAGCGGGGAGCTGGTCGTCGAATTCACCGATGGCGAGCGGCAGGCTCTGGGCGATGGCTCTCTGGTGCAACTGACCAATGGCGATCTGTTTTTCGCGCCTCCATCCGGGGCATTCGCGCAAGGCGCCGCCCTTCGTGATACCGCAGGTCGGGCCAGGGAAATCATCATGGCGGAACTTGCCAGGGTGGGCGAGGTCCTTGATCGGGTCGATCCCGGACTGGATGCCGCTGAAGCTTCCGGAAGGATGTCCCTGCCGCAGCAAGCGGTCACAACCCGGCCTGTCGAGGACGCGTACCATAAAAAGAACGCAGCGGACAGTCGGAGGCCGACTGTTGTCGCCCGAGTTGATGAGTCCGGCGGCGAAACCGTCTTTGAGGCCCACGACGATGACTCCCTCTACGGCGGCGCAGGTGTGGGTGCATTCATATCCGTCAGGGGCCACGCGGTCACAGGCCCCGGCGCGCATCCGGGATGGTTCGACGATGGCGGTCCGCACGACTACGATTTCGTCCATCTGTCGGGAACCTACAATCAGGAAAAATACCAGAGGGCTGTATCTCTTGGCCTGATTGATCCCGCGGAGATCCGTAACCCGCTTGAGTGGCTGAGGTCGGACCACGAGCAGGACGGCATCCTGAACACCCCGATCACCGACCGGGAGTCGACCACCACACCAAACTGGCATGCCAGCGACACGTTATCCGCGTCCTCCATGCCCAAACATAACACAGAGGATGTGCTTTGTTTCTCGCGCGGCACGCATATCGCGACGGCGCAAGGCGAGGTGCCTGTTGAGGATCTGATCGTGGGAGATCGCGTGATCACCCGCGACCGGGGATATCAGCGTATACTGTGGATAGGCTCGGCCACTCATCGGGCACTTGGTACGGTTGCTCCGGTCCTGATCCGTCGCGGAGCGCTGGACAACCAGCGCGATCTGCTGGTTTCGCCCGACCATAAGGTGTTGCTGGTGGGGCCTGCCGCCGAGCTTGTGACCGGCGAGAACGAAGTATTGGTACCAGCCAGATTTCTGGTGGACGGCCACGACGTCATTCAGCGCAGTGGCGGCGTGGTCGAATATTTCCACATTCTCTTCGAGAATCACGAGTTGATCCTTTCCGAAGGCTGCTGGACCGAGAGTTTTCATCCCGGAAACATGAACTGGAGTATGCTGCGCGAAAGCACCCGGACAGAGATGTTCAAGTTCTTTCCCGACCTTGCGCGACAACTCGAGACGCAGCATGTCACCTCCGCCCGCCGGGTGCTGGACTGCAAGGAGGCGCATGTTGTGCTGCATGCGATGCAAGGCGCGGCATATGCCAACGTGCAGAGGCTGCCATGCTGACCCGCATGAAACCTGTTCTGGTGCGCAAAGCGGAACCCTTCCCGACAAGTGCCGATTTCGCAAGAACGACGACACCGGAGTCCGACATGACGCAGATCTACGATTACAGTACGACTGCCCGCAAAAAGGAGGCGGCGCATTTCACCGAAAGCCGGTCAGAATTTGCTGATGACGCCTGGCGGGTTCTGGAAAGGCAAAGGAATGACCAGCACGCGTCAGTGATCTTCGACGATCTTCTTGACGAGACACATAAAGAGCAGGAGATCGACACGCACCAGCCTCTCGCGTTAGCGGCACTTCTCGTGGGATGCAGTCTGGGACTTGTCGTTGCGGTTCTGGCAACGGTGCTCGGGGCGGAAATCTGGACTGTTCTCGGGCTTTATCTGGGTGTGTCAGTTGGTGGGCTTCTTGCGTTTCTGGCAGCGGTTCTGGTGATTCACGCCTTGCGCCGGTAGGAGGACGGACTAGGCAATCCGGTGGCGGATTGTGGATATACACCTCTCTTGACATGCCAGAACCGTCTGTTTCTTCAGCCCTTGATTGCAGATCCGGGCTGAGTTCCCGGCAATCATATTGATTGCCATTTCAATGGCGATGCAGGATTTCCATGCGATCTCGGGGGCCGCGCTGTTTTTCATGACCCTGACTATCGTGCTGTTCCGGCGCAAGACACACGCCGTGTCGGGGCGCACCGCCCGCAGATCATAAACGAACCTGCCGCGCTGACATCCCGCATGTGACCGGCCCCGACCATATCCCATGACATTCAGGATCAGCGGATATCTCTAGTCCCCCTGACGATCCGGTCCAGAAACGCGCCGCAGACCGGTGTCGGAGTGCGACTCTGGCGCAGGATCACGCCAACCTCGCGCTGGGCCGTCGGATCGGCAATCGGCAGGGCCCGCAGATCCGGACCAAGCGATACCGTCGCCAGCCGTGGCAACAGCGTCAGCCCCGCTCCGGCCCGCACCAGCGCCAGCAGCGAGATGACGTTGCGGGCACTCAACGCCGGCGATTTCACCAGCGCACGATACTCCGCTGCACCGATCGTGCTGGCGGCTTCGTTGCTGATGATCCGTTGCCCCCCCAGATCGTCCCACGTCACCGGTTCCGTCCTGTCCGCCAGCGCATGATCCGCCCGGCACACAAGACGGAACGGATCCCGGAAAAGCGGCGTGAACGTCAGGCCCGATCCCGAATCCGGGGGCCCCGCAATTCCCAGTTCAACCGTACCCCCCGCAACAAGGGCATGCACACTGCTGCTGTCGGTATCGACAAGTTCGATCGTCACGCCCGGTCTCTCGGTCAGGAAATCCGCCAGCAATCCCGGCAACAACTCTGCCGCGACCGACGGGACAGAGGCCAGTTGCAGTCGCCCCTGCCGCCCGGTGGCGGCAGCCTCGATCCGGTCGAGCGCGCGGTCATGGTCGCGAAGCAATTCGGTCGCGATCGTATGCATCTCTGCGCCCAACGCCGTAAGCGTGCTCTTGCGGTCCGTCTCGAACAGCCGCGCGCCCAGTTGTTCCTCAAGCTGCTTCAACGTCATCGAGATGGCCGAGGGCGTGCGAAACAGGCGCTCCGCCGCATCGCGGATATTACCGCAATCGGCGACATTGACAAAGACACGGAGGGCTTCGGTACGGATCATGCACAGGTATACTTCAGGCAAACTGAAATTTAATCAAGTTATTTTCGATTGATTTAACTTATCGGTCACCACACTCTCGCTGTGAACAGGGATGACTGCGATGGGCACCGGAATCTTGACCCTCGATGAGATCGAACAACTGGCCCGCGACAGGCTGCGCAGGGCGGGCGCATCCGAACGTCAGGCAACCGCCGTCGCCCGATCCATGCGATTGGCAGAACGCGACGGCATCGTCAGCCACGGATTGATGTATCTGCCTGTCTACACAGACCATCTGCGTTGCGGCAAGGTGCTGGGCAACGCCGTGCCCGTGGTCACGCGCCGACGTGCGGGCGCCGTCCGGGTGGATGCAGCACATGGCTTTGCCCATGCCGCGATTGATGCGGGCTGGGCGGAGTTCACCGATGCCGTGCGCAAACAGGGCGTAGCGGCAATGGCACTGCATAACTCCTATAATTGCGGGGTGCTGGGCCATCATGCCGAACGTCTGGCCGAGGCGGGGTTGGTCGGGCTTTGCTTTACCCATGCTCCCGCGTCAATCGCGCCAGTCGGCGGCAAGATCCCGGTCATCGGCACCAACCCCTTTGCCCTCGCCGTGCCAGATGGCAGGAGCAGCGCCCTGTTGGTAATCGACCAGTCCGCGAGCGTGATCGCCAAGTCCGAAATTCTGCTGCGTGCGCGAGAGGGCAAAGCAATCGAGCCGAACTGGGCACTGGGTGCCGACGGTCAGCCCACCACCGATGCCAAGGCGGCGCTCGCGGGTTCGATGCTGCCAGCGGGCGGGCAAAAGGGGTTTGGCGTTGGCCTCATGGCCGAGATTTTTGCCGCGGCACTCGCCGGGGCCAATCTCAGTACCGAGGCAAGCCCGTTTTCCGGCAGCGATGGAGGCCCTCCCGGCACCGGGCAATTCTTCGTCGGCTTCGACCCGCAGGCGTTTTCCGGTGACGGTTTCGGCGCCGCCATGTCGCGTCTGGCGTGCAGTATCACCGATCAGGACGGTGCACGCCTGCCCGGCGCGCGGCGTGCACTCAACCGCGCCCGGACAGAAACCGGGGGCGTCCGGGTTGACCAGACCTTGCTGGACAGGATCAAGGCAGCCTGAGCGCCGCCACGGGAGCAGGATGAACATGACACTTGAGACACGAAATTTCATCGCGGGCAACTGGCAGGACGGCGCGGGTACGGTCGAAAACCGCAACCCCTCGGACCTGTCTGACATCATCGACCATTTCGCCCAGGCGGATGCAGCCCAGCTTGACCGGGCGCTCGGGGCCGCCAGAAAGGCTCAGGCGATCTGGGGGGCGAGCGGACCGCAGCGACGGCATGACGTGCTGATGGCGATCGGGACAGAACTGATGGCCCGCGCCGCCGACATCGGCGCGCTCATTTCCCGCGAAGAGGGCAAGCCGCTGGCCGAGGGCAAGGGCGAGGCCTATCGCGCCGGGCAGTTCTTTACCTATTTTGCTGCCGAGGCGCTACGCCAGATCGGCGACACCGCCGACAGCGTTCGCCCCGAAATCGAGATCGACATCCGCCGCGAGCCAGTGGGAGTAGTGGCGATCATCAGCCCGTGGAACTTCCCCGTGGCCACGCCCGCGTGGAAAATCGCGCCTGCCCTGGCCTTTGGCAACGCGGTGGTCTGGAAACCGGCCAATCAGACGCCGGCGAGCGCAGTGGCGCTCACTGAAATCATCGCGCGACAGGATCTGCCACCGGGCCTGTTCAATCTGGTGATGGGGCCCGGGCGCGCGGTCGGACAACGGCTGGTCGAAAGCCCACTGGTCGATGCGATCAGCTTTACCGGCTCCGTACCGGTCGGGCGCGGCATCGCGACGACGGCAACGACCAACATGACTAGGATCCAGCTCGAGATGGGCTCTAAGAACCCGATGGTGATCTGCGACGATTGCAATCTCGATTTGGCGGTCTCCCATGCAACGAACGCGGCCTTTGGCGGCACCGGACAGAAATGCACCGCCGCATCGCGGCTGATTGTCGATGCGCGGATCCACGACGCTTTTGTCGAACGGCTGGTCGCGGCGACAGAGGCGCTCAGGGTCGGGCACGCGCTGGAGGATGGCACGCAAATCGGCCCCGTAGTCAACCAAGAGCAACTTCACAACAATCTCGACTATGTCGGCATCGGCAAAGCCGAGGGGGCGGAACTGCTCTGCGGCGGCATGCGCCTCGAACGCCCGACCGAGGGCTGCTACATGGCCCCCGCCGTCTTTGCCGAGACACGCAACGACATGCGCATCAACCGCGAGGAGATGTTCGCCCCGATTACCTGTGTCATCAAGGCGACGGATTACGACGAGGCGCTGCATCTCGCCAATGACAGCGAATTCGGGCTGACGGCGGGGATCATGACCCGCTCGCTGGCGCGTGCCACGCATTTCCGCCGCAATGCGCGGGCGGGCTGCGTGATGGTCAACCTGCCCACCGCAGGCACCGATTATCACGTCCCCTTCGGCGGGCGCGGCGCATCCAGTCATGGACCGCGCGAACAGGGTCGCTACGCGGTGGAATTCTACACCACCGTCAAGACCTCCTACATCGCGGCGGGAGAGCCGGCATGACGCACCCGCGCATTGACACGCTGCAATATGCCAACTGGTCAGAGCGGATATTCCGCCAGATGCGCGAGGGCGGTGTCGACGCGGTGCATGTGACCATCACCTATCATGAGAACTTTCGCGAAACGGTTCTGAATATCGAGGCATGGAATCGCTGGTTCGAGCGATTCCCGGACCTGATCTTTCAGGGATGCACGGCGCGCGACATCACGCTTGCGCAACAAACTGGCCGCACCGCGATATTCTTCGGCGCGCAGAATCCCAGCTGTATCGAGGACGATATCGGGCTGGTGCAGGTGTTGCACCGCCTTGGCCTGCGGTTCATGCAACTGAGCTATAACAATCAGTCGCTTCTCGCCTCCGGATGTTACGAGGCCGAGGATACCGGCCTCACCCGCATGGGCCGCGAAGTCGTGACCGAAATGAACCGCGTCGGTCTTGTCGTCGACATGAGCCATTCCGGCGAACGCTCGACGCTGGAGGCAATCGAGCACTCGACGCGCCCCATCGCCATCACCCATGCAAACCCGGCAAGCTGGCACCCGGCACGGCGCAACAAATCCGACCACGTTCTGCGCGCGCTGTCCGAGAGCGGCGGCATGCTCGGCTTCTCGGTCTATCCGCACCACCTGCGCGGCGGGAGCGCCTGCGCGCTTGCCGATTTCTGCGCGATGATCGCCCGCACAGCCGATCTGATGGGCACCACCCATATCGGACTGGGCACCGATCTGTGCCAGGATCAGCCCGACAGCGTGGTCGACTGGATGCGCGCCGGGCGCTGGACAAAGGGGCGCGATCTGGGTGAAGGCAGCGCGGAAAACCCCGGCTTCCCGCCGATGCCGGACTGGTTTCAGGACAATCGCGACTTTGATCGTATCGCCGGGGGGTTGCGCGCCACCGGCATGTCGCAGGACGAGGTAGCCGCCATCATGGGTGGCAACTGGGCGCGGTTCTTCGCAGACAGTTTCGAGGGCGCGCAACCGCTCTGTCAGGAGGCCGCGCAATGAGTTGCAACGCGCTTGACCCGATGCCGCAAGCGGCGGCGTTCCGGCGCGATGCGGATGAGGTGATGCACCTTTCCCGCATAGGGTGCAGCCACCCGACGCGCCTGTCGTTCCTGCGGCGGTTGCTGCGCCGGATGCAGGCAGAGAGCTGGTGCTTTGACAGACCCTTGTGGGACATTGACGCGCGCGGCGTGGGCCGTGCGGTGTATCGCGCCTCTGGACCCGTGCGCAGCTACTGCCTTGTCGCCTTTGCCCATGAACTGCCACCCGAGGCGCGCTCGGACCGGGTGATTGCGACCGCCTGGGACGCGACCTTCGCCCTCTTTGACGGCACGCCCACGGCCGATGACCTGACCCGACTGGCCGCCAATGTGCCCCTGCAAGAGGCCGGGCGGATCAGCCCGCGGGAATTGTCGCTGAGCCGCGCCAACAGATCCGTGCGGCTGTTCGATCACGTCGTCGAACGGCTCGCCGCGGGCCAACAGCCCGATCCGGCGATGCTGCGCGACACCGGATATCTCATGCGCACCACCGCCGTTTACGGCTCCGGAAAATTCGGGGCGGCGGATCGCGGCATGATCGCGAACCGCCCGGAACTCAGCGCGCCGTTTCAGGCCGAAATGCTGTCGGTCTGGCTGACACGAACCTTCACCGTCGATCTGGTGAACCATCTGGCAGCGGCGCGAGGCGGCGCGCGGGCCACAAGGTTGAACAGCACCTTGCGTCGCACACTTGGCGTGGGCAATTCCACCGGCCTGGGGATGGCGCCGTTCCTGGTGCGCCACCCGGTATTGCTGAACAACTGGATGCTGGCCCGCGAAGAGGCGCTGGCGCGGGTGCGCGCACAGGCGCGGGCGACAGAAACCTCAATTGCCGCATTTGAAACGGCGCTGGCGGCCGCGATTGACAATGCCGATGAATGGCACAGCACCCACCCTGTCCAGATCGCGAAACTCCGCGACCTGCGAGACGGACTGGCGCGGCTTGCAGACCATGTGGTGCAGGGCTGGGTTCCGCAGGCACCCCTGCCATGGAACGCACTCTGGACCTGGGGACAGGCCAATCTGCCGCTCGAGGCGCAGGAGGCGCTGCTGGCGCTGATGCTGGAACCCCATGGCGATCTGGTCGACGGCCTGGCCGATTGCATGGATGCCGACGAGAACAGATTCTTCAGCATAGACGGCGCGATGCCCGTCGCCACCATGCGCGACATCCTTGTTGCACGGTATGGCTGGGCGCTGGATGTCGATTACGACGATCCTGCCAATTCCGCCCGCTTCTGGTATATCTCCGAGGAAAAGCTGGAACCGCGCCTTGGCGAGCGTTTCTCGGAACCCGGCGCAGAGCGTGAACTGCCGCTCGACGTCGGACGACAGGCGGCGGCTCTGTTGCGCGCCCTCAGCGATCAGCCCGGCGCACTGCCCATCGCAGGCTTTCTGCTGACTCATCCGGAACATCGTCTGATGGTCCGCCGGGCACAGATCAGCGCAGGCCACCCTTTCGCAGATATCCGCGACAACCTGATTTCCGCCAATATGCTGCCGATGGACCTCTTGCGTTGCAAGCTGGCGTTCTTTGGTGCTACCCGGTTCGACCCGCGCTCGGATCGCTGGCTGCGGATCAATCTGTTTCAGGGCGCACCCTACCCTGACGAGATGCAAGGCGCAGGGACACCATGATGATCAAGCCGAACGACCCGACCCGCGCGGGATCCGCACCCGTCCCACAAACCGGTAATCCGGCACACCTGTCCCTGTCCGAGATACAGGCGCTGTGTTTCAAGGCAGCGCGCGGGGCCGGTCATGACTGGGGTCACGCCGAAGAGGCCGGATGGGCCGCCGCCTGGCTGGCCGCCGCCGGACTGCCGGGACCGGCGCTGCTGCTGGCCTGGCTGCGAGAGACTGACCTTGCCGCCCCCCTGCCCGCACGCGACCGATGGACGACATCTGGCCGCAGACAATGTCCACTGCGCACGGGCGTGGCGCTGGCCGACCATGCAGCCCTGCCCGAGGGGCCGGGCGTGACCCCGCTCGTTCTCGAAAACCTTGCTCATCCGGCGATCATTCTGCCCTTTGTCGCGCGGGCGGCGCATCGCATCGGCTCCCGGTTGCTGGTCCGATGCGGGGCTGGCATGATTGATCCCTGCTCTGGCCGTCTGTCGCGGACACCATCCGACAGTGCCTGCCTGGGCACAGCCCCCATTGACTTGATCATCCTGCGCGAGGACGGCATTACGACCAATCCGCCCACGCCCGCTCCTCATTATGGCGTCATCAGCCTGCTGCACTGGCAGGCGCTGGATGCGCTCGCGTTGCGGATCACCGTGCCGCCGTCAGCGCAATCCCGCACCGGGGCGGGTGCCGAAGGAGGCGACAATGACTGAGATGGCCGCAGGAACGCACCATTTCTCATCAAGACCACCGCAACCAATCCGCAACTATCGAAACTCAACCAGACCAAAAGGGAGAAAGACAATGAGAAACCTGACACTTGCGCTGGCATTCGGCGCCTTCAGCCTGCCCGCCGCCGCCTACGCGGACTGCGGCGAGGTCTCGGTGGCCGAGATGAACTGGGCTTCCGGCTCGATCATCACCAGGATCACCGAATTCCTGATGGTTCAGGGCTATGGCTGTGATGTGACCCTCGTGCCCTCGGCCACCACCACGGCGATCACCTCGCTGGCGGAAAACAACGAACCCGATATCGTGCCAGAGCTATGGGTGAATTCGGCCCCCGCCTATTTCCGGCTGAACGAGGAAGGCAAAGTGCTCAAGGCCGCCGATGTCTTTGCCGAAGGCGGCAGCGAGAACTGGTGGGTGCCCGACTATCTGGTCGAGGCACATCCGGAACTTGCCACGATCGACGGCATCCTCGCCAATCCCGAACTGGTCGGCGGGCGTTTCCACAACTGCCCCGACGGTTGGGGCTGCCGGATCGCCAACGATAATCTGGTAAAGGCGTTCGACTTTGCGGGCCACGGCATCGAGGTGTTCAATCACGGCTCCGGCGATACCCTTCCCGCAGCGATGGCCTCTGCCTACGAAAACAAGGAACCGTGGTTCGGCTATTACTGGGGGCCGACCGCCGTTTTGGGCCGCTACAACATGGTTGCGGTGGACATGGGGCCGCATGATCCCGACATCCACGCCTGCAACCAGACCGTCGATTGCGCCACACCGGGCAAATCGGCCTATCCCGCAGCTCCCGTGCTGACCGTGGTGACCTCCGATTTTGCAGACCGTAACCCGGAGGTGTTCGAACTGGTGAGCAACATCTCGTTCGGCACGCAGGAACTGAGCAATCTTCTGGCGTGGCAGGCGGATAACAGCGCCTCTGCCGAAGAGGCCGCAGTCTACTTCCTCACCCAGAACAAGGACACCTGGATGGGTTGGGTGAATGACGAGGCCGGCGAAAAGCTGAGCGCAATCATCCAGTGACCATTGCCACGGATCAGGGCCACGCCATGCGTGCGGCCCTGATCGCCAGCATGACCGGACAGGGCCCCCCGCGGCGGCCCGCGCGGGGAGAAACCGAACATGGCGACCTATGATTTCATCTTCAACGTGCTCGGCCTGCGAGAGTGGTGCGACAAGGACGCCACAGTCGGTCCGATGACCATGGCTGAACTGCTGAACCGTAAACCCGCCGGTGATGACCCCAAGGCGGACATCGGCCCGATGTGGGAACTGCCCTTCCCTTCGCTCGACGCCCTCAACAAGGCCTGCCCGGCCATCGCGCGCACCCGTGACCTGACCAAAGGGGTCGAGGCCAGCTTTCTCGACATCAAGGATACGCTCAAGGTGGTGCTCGACCCGCTGACCCAGCCGCTCAGCTGGTTCATCAGGGGTGCGCTCTATGCGTTTCAGACAACGCCTTGGTTCATCATGATCCCACTGTTGCTTGCGCTTACCTATTTCGCATCCAGATCGCTGAGGTTGGTCGGGTTCGTCGCCGCCTCGATCCTCTTTATGGCCTTCATCGACCACTATGACTTTGCAATGCAGACGCTGGCGATCATCTTTGTCTGCGCGCTGCTCTGCGTCCTTCTGGGCGTGCCCATAGGCATCGCCATGTCGCGCAGCGACACGATGCAGCGTCTGACCATTCCCGTCCTCGACATGCTGCAGACCCTGCCACCCTTCGTCTACCTCATCCCGCTGATCTTTCTGTTTTCCGTGACCGAACCCAAACTCTACGGCATCGCCATCATCCTGTATGCCATCGTGCCAGTGATCCGGCTGACCGATCTGGGCATCCGACTGGTGGACAAGGAGGTGATTGAGGCCGCCGATGCCTTTGGTATGACCGAGCGGCAGAAACTCTACGGCGTTCAGATCCCGCTGGCGCTGCCCAACATCATGGCCGGCGTGAACCAGACCATCATGATGAGCCTGGCCATGGTCGTGATTGCCTCGCTTGTCTCGGCACCGGGGCTGGGCGTGCTGGTGCTGCGCGGCATCCGCAATCTCGAACTGGGTGTCGGCCTGATTGCGGGCCTCGGGATCGTCCTGCTGGCGGTGATCCTCGACCGGGTGACCAAGGCGGCGCTGGCCCGCGTCAATGCCGCAAGTGCTGTGCAAAGAAATTCCTGAGCGGGACGATGGTGATGGACAAAGACATCAAAATATCTATCCGCAATCTCTACAAGATCTTCGGCACCAAACCGCGCGCCGCGCTGGAACATGTCCGCAACGGCCTGTGCAAGGCGGAACTGATGGCACAGCACCACCATGTGCTCGGCCTGCAAGACATCAATGTCGACATGCGCAGCGGCGACATCACCGTCATCATGGGCCTGTCCGGTTCTGGCAAATCCACGCTGATCCGGCATCTCAACCGCCTGATCGAACCCACGGCGGGCGAGATCATCGTGGATGGCGAAAATGTTCTGACATACGGCGAAAGGCGCCTGCGCAAACTGCGCCGCGAACAGATGTCCATGGTATTCCAACATTTCGCGCTGCTGCCGCACCGGACCGTGCTGGAGAACACCGGCATGGCGCAGGCGGTGCGCGGCAATCCCCGCTCAGATTACGAGGGCGAGGCGCGAAAATGGCTCGATCGGGTCGGGTTGGGCGGCCAGGGCGGACAATATCCGCACCAGCTATCGGGCGGCATGCAACAGCGCGTCGGGATAGCACGAGCGCTGGCCTCGAACTCACCCATAATGCTGATGGACGAGGCGTTCTCGGCACTCGATCCGCTGATCCGCACCGACATGCAGGATTTGCTGCTGGAACTCCAGGAAGAACTGCAGAAAACCGTGATCTTCATCAGCCACGATCTCGACGAGGCGCTGAAACTGGCCGATCATCTGGTGATCCTGAAGGATGGGCAGGTGGTCCAGCAAGGTGAACCGCAGGATATCCTGCTGCATCCCAATGATCCCTATATCGTGGATTTCATCAGCGACATCAACCGCGCACGCGTGCTTCGGGTGCGCTCGGTAATGGAGTCCCCCGACGATCCCGATCAATCCTTCGCAGGCGAGGTAGACCCCGACGATACGCTGGAATCGGTGATCGCAACGTCGGGCGGCGACACGGCGCTGTGTTACCGCGTCATGCGCGACGGACACCAGATCGGCGTTCTGGACATGAAGAAACTGGTGCGCGCGCTCGTTCCGACAGGGGCCGCTCAGAACGGGATGCGGGCGCAGGCGGTCTGATCCGACCGCCCGAAAACACCGTATCTGCCATTCAGCATTTCACCCGCTTCATTTCCGGGTCATAGAGCGGCCCCGGATGCACGGAACAGGGCACACGTTTCGTTGCCACCTCCAACTCGTAATTGCCGCTCAGCACATGATCGAAACCGATAGCTTCCTCGGCGCGGACATATCCGTAACCAATTGACCTGTTGAGGGTATACCCAAACCCGCCGCTGCTCAGCCATCCCACGCGCACGCCATTGCGATAGATGGTCTCGCGCCCCGACAGCACGATTTGGGGGTCGGTGGTAAAACAGGCCAGATGTTTTTTTACGCCAGTGTCACGCTGATGCTCGGCCGCCCTGCGCCCCTTGAAGTCGATATCCTTCTTCAACTTTACCGCCCAGGACAGCCCGGCCTCGGCTGGCGTGTGATCCGACCCGATATCGGCCCCCCAGGCCCGATAGCCCTTTTCAAGACGTAGGCTCTCGATCGCGCGGTAACCGGCATCGCGCAGCCCGAACGCGGCCCCCGCTGCCATCAGCGCGTCATAGACCGTCGTGGCATATTCGACCGGCAGGTGCAGCTCCCAGCCCAGCTCGCCGACATAGGTGACCCGCAGCGCCCTCACCGGGCAACCGGCGATGCCGATGACCCTCGATGTGCCGAACTTGAACCCGTCGTTTGAAACGTCGCTACCGGTCACCTTTTCCAGAACATCGCGCGCGCGCGGTCCCATCAGCGACAGCACGCAATAGGCCGAGGTCACATCGACCAGCTGTGCATTCATGCTGCGCGGAATGTTGCGCGAAATCCAGTCGAAATCATGCGTGGCAAAGCCGGTTCCGGTGACGATGTAATATTCGTCCGTGGCGACCCGCACCGCGGTCACGTCGCATTCGATGCCACCACGGTCATTAAGCATCTGCGTATAGATCAGCGATCCGACTGGCCTTTGCACATCATTGGCGGCGATCCAGCTAAGCGCGACCTCGGCATCGGGGCCTTTGAGCGTGAACTTGGCAAAGGAGGTCTGGTCGATGATCACCGCCGCCTCACGACAGGCCTTGTGCTCTTCGCCAACGGTGTCAAACCAGTTCTGCCGCCCGAAGCTGTAGATATCTCTGGCCTCCATCCCGTTCGTGGCAAACCAGTTCGGACGTTCCCAGCCCAGCTTTTCACCGAAACACGCCCCCTTGGCGCGTAACCTGTCATATAGCGGCGACTTGCGGCAGGGGCGCCCGCTGCTGTGTTCCTCGAACGGCCAAGCCATGGTGTAATGCTTGCCATAGGCCTCGATGGTGCGCGTGCGCACCCAGTCGGTATCGAAATGCGGACGGCCAAAGCGGCGAATATCCACCGGCCACAGGTCGAACGGCGGCTCACCCTTGGCGACCCATTCGGCCAGCGCCATGCCCGCGCCGCCCCCGGCGGCAATCCCAAAGGCATTGAACCCCGCGCCGACAAAAAAATTCTTCAGCTCCGGTGCCTCGCCCAGAATGAAATTTCCGTCCGGGGTGAAACTTTCCGGGCCATTCACAAGCTGCTTGATTCCGGCAGTCTGCAGCGCCGGAACGCGGCCAAGCGCCAGTTCGACGATCTGTTCGAAATGGTCGAAATTGGAATCGAGCAGCGTGTAATGAAACCCCTCCGGAATACCGTTTACCGCCCAGGGAATCGGGTTTGGCTCGTAGCCCCCCATCACCAGACCGCCCACCTCTTCCTTGTAATAGGTCAGCCGGTCGGGATCGCGCAACGTCGGCAGGTTCGAGGTCACACCCTCGATCCGTTCGGTCACCATGTACTGATGCTCCATCGACACCAGAGGCACGTTGACACCCACGGTCGCGGCAAACGCGCGGGTCCACTGGCCAGCGCACAGGATGACCTTTTCGCATTCGACCGGCCCCTGCTCGGTCATCACGCCCCTGATGACCCCGTCCTCAAGTGTGACCCCGGTAACCTCGGTATCCTCGATGATCGTCGCCCCCGCCTGTCGCGCGCCCTTGGCCAGCGACAGGGTGATATCGGACGGGTTGGCCTGACCGTCGGTCGGCATGTAGGCGGCGCCGACAAGATCATCGACCGTCATCAGCGGCCACAGATCCAGCGCCTCCGATGGCGTCAGCAGATTCATCTCCAGTCCGAATGAACGCGCGGTGGTGGCCTGCCGCCTGACCTCGGTCCATCGTTCCTGATTGCACGCCAGCCGCAGCCCGCCATTCATCTTCCAGCCGGTCGCCTGCCCGGTTTCCTTCTCAAGCCGGTTGTAGAGTTCGACGGAATACCCGAGCAACTGGGTGATATTCGCATTCGTCCGCAACTGACCCACCAGCCCCGCCGCGTGAAACGTCGTGCCCGAGGTCAGCTTCTTGCGCTCCAGCAATACCACATCCGTCCAGCCCATCCTGGCCAGATGATATGCCGTCGAGCAGCCAACGATGCCGCCCCCGATAATAACCGCCCTGGCGCTGCGCGGGATGGTGTTCATGGTCTTCCTCACATTGACTGAAAATCGGAGAGCGCAGCCTTGAAACGTGTCAGGTTCTTTTCCGTGTACCCGCCGTAATCAAAGTCGATGTCCGAGTGGATTTCCGAAACCATGCTCCACATCGTCTCTCGCAGGAGCGACGCGCATTTCATGGCGTGATACTGATAATGCAGCTGATCGGTCAGAGGGGCCTCGAAATAGGTCTCCAATAACCAGCGTTCCTGCGCCGGGCCAAGGCCGTTGTTCGAGGCAAGCCCCGCCAGATCGAACAGTGGCGAATTGAACCCGCCATATTCCCAGTCCAACAACCACAGCCGTTCGCCGTCATCGAGAAAATTCGCCGCCAGCAGGTCATTATGGCCAAGAACGATCCGCACCGGGCCAACCGCCGCCTCCAGTGTCCCGGCGATGCGGAGCAGATCGTCCAGCTTCGGCACATGACGAGAATTCCCCTCTTGCAGCGTCGCCGCGTAGTCGCGCAGCACATGGAACACCCAGAATGTCAGTACCGGACCGCGCAGCCGCGCCATCGCATCGACATGACAGCGTTTCAGCAGCGGCACGATACGCGCCAGCATCTCGTTCTGACGCACGACGACCTCATCCAGCGTGGTGCCGTCGATATATTCCAGCACCAGAATGCCCGGCTCTGTATGGACGATGGCGGGGGCGACGCCCGCCGCCTGCGCCGCGCGATGCACCGCCTGCTCGTTGAAACGCAGAATCTGGTGCAGCAGGATATCCTCGCCCACCCGCACCACATAGCGTTTGCCCTGATCCACCAGCGATACGTTGAGATTGGTGATCCCGCCACCCAGCAGCATGGCTTGCTCCGGCTCCTTCCAGATCGAGAGAGAACACGCCCGTTCAAGGGCCTCATGCGCAGCAGTTGTCATGCTTCAAGTCCCATGTTGCGACGGGCGTTTCGGGTTGCGGCGGTCAGAATGCGATCCGCGATGATGGCGATAAAGGCGACCGCCAGACCCGCCACGATGCCCTGCCCCGAATTTGCCTTGGTCAGCGCGATATAGACTTCCTGACCCAGATCGCGGGTTCCGACCAGGGCGGTGATCACCAGCATCGACAGCGCCAGCATGATCGTCTGGTTGAGTCCCAGCAACAGTTCCGGAAACGCCATCGGCAGCCTGATCCGCCATAGCAGCTGACGCGGCGTGCAGCCCGACACCATGCCTGCCTCTATCAATTGCGGATCGACACTGCGGATGCCATGCGCGGCATAGCGCACGGCGGGCGCCATGGCATACAGCACCACCGCGATCATCGCCGAGAAATCGCCCACCCGGAACAGCATCACTACCGGGATCAGATAGACAAAACTGGGCAGGGTCTGCAGCGTGTCGATCAGCGAACCGATCACCCGGTTGGCCGTATCGTTCTGCCCCGCCAGTATTCCCATCGGCACGCCGATGACCGTGGCCACCAGAACCGCCGTGCCGCACAGGTAGACCGTGATCATCGCCTTGTCCCACAGCCCGACCGCCACAATCAGCGCCGTGAGAACGCCCCCGAGAACCGCCAGCCCGATCCCCCCGACACGCCAGCCGATCAGCGTGACCAGCACGATGCCCCAGGCCCAGGGAATTCCTGTGAAGAAGCGTTTGATCGGCAAAAGCAGATAGTTGAGGAACGCCGTCTTGACCGCTTCGAAGGCATCAAAGAAATGCACGTTGATATAGCCCATCAGATCGGACCAGAACGTGCCGGTCGATATCGTAGCCGCTTCCGGAAACGACTGCACGCCGGGCAACCGCGTCGACATCAGAAAGGTCACCACCGTCACGATCAGAACGGTCGCGCTCCAAGGGTGCCGCTGAACGATGTTCAGATCGGGATCGACGGTGCGATCCTCGGCAACGCGGGTCGCAAAGGCCTGGCTCAGCCGGTCGAGCGCGATGGCCATGACCACGATCGCGACACCCGCCTCGATACCGCCCCCGATATCGAGACGACGCAGCGCGCTCAGCACGTCGAATCCCAGGCCGCCCGCCCCGATCATCGAGGCGATGATGACCATGTTGAGCGTCAGCATGATGACCTGGTTCACTCCCACCATCAGCGTCGGCATCGCCGTGGGAATGAGCACCTTCCACATCAGCTGACGCCTTGTGCAGCCAACCATCACACCGACATCCCTGATTTCGCCGGGAACCCCCTTGAGCGCGATAATCGTGACACGCACCATCGGCGGCATGGCATAGATGATCGTCGCCACCAGCGCCGCCACAGGCCCGAAACCAAAGAGAAACAGGATGGGCACGAGGTAGGCAAAGACCGGCACCGTCTGCATGAGATCCAGAACCGGTCGGATCACCGCCTCGAACGCGGGCACGCGAAATGCCAGAACCCCCAACAGCAGACCGCCGACGGATCCGATCGGCACGGCAATCAGGACCGAGGCCAGCGTGACCATGGCGCTGTCCCATTGTCCGAAAACCGCGAGATAGGCAAAACACCCGCCAACCAGCGCCGCCAGCTTCCAGTCGCGGACATAATGGCCCAGAGCGGTCACCATCACCACAATGGCGATCCAACTCAGCGACGGTCCGATATCCACCGCCTGATTGCCAAGCCCGGCGGAAAAGCCGTCAATCAGCATGTTCCGCGCGAAATCATAAGGCAACTCGATCACGGAAGCGATGAATCGTGTCAGATCCCGAAACGAAAACAGGCCGAAATGCGCCTCTTCCACCAGCCATTGCATGAAGGCACTTATCCGGCTTTCCACGGGCAACTGATAGGCGGCGGGATATTTGATGATCCAGCGGGCGTCGAACACCTTGTACAGATCCCACGAGTAGCGTGACAGCAGCCATGTGATTCCAAAAAGCGCGATCCAGAACGCACCCGCCCGGCCCGGCATCATCCGGCGCAGGCGGCTCATCGCGCCGCCTTTCGTCCGATCAGAACGTCGATGACCGCCTGCCGCCCGACAAAGCCGACAACCTCGCCCGCCTCGCTCAGAACGCGATAGGGCAGATCGCTGGCTTCGATCCGCTCGGCCACGCTCTCGATCCGTTCCGTCACCGGCAGATCTCCGGCAGTATCGCCGCTTGGGGCGCCCGGCGTCATGACGCTGCGCAGCGACAGCACCTTGGCGCGCGGGATGTGGCGGGTGAATTCCTCGACATAGGCGGTCGCGGGACTGAGGATCAGTTCTTCGGGCGTGGCTACCTGCACAATGGCGCCGTCCTTCATCACCGCGATCCGGTCAGCCAGCCGAATGGCCTCGTCAAAATCATGGGTAATGAAGACGATCGTCTTTTGCAGCAATCCCTGCAGCCGCAGGAATTCGTCCTGCATCTCGCGGCGGATCAGCGGATCAAGAGCCGAAAACGGCTCGTCGAGAAACCACAGGTCAGGCTCCACCGCCAGCGACCGGGCAATGCCGACACGCTGCTGCTGCCCACCAGAGAGCTGACGGGGGAAATGCGCCTCACGCCCCTTGAGGCCAACAAGTTCGATCACCTCGCGCGCCCGCGCCTCGCGTTCCGCGCGCGGCACCCCCTGAACTTCCAGCGGAAACGCGGCGTTCTGCAACACCGTCAGATGGGGCAACAGCGCGAAATGCTGAAACACCATTCCCATCTTCCTGCGGCGTATCTCGATCATTTCCCTGTCTGTCATAGACAACAGATTACGGCCCTCGAACAGGATCTCGCCGCCGGTCGGCTCGATCAGCCTCGACAGGCACCGCACCAGCGTCGACTTGCCCGATCCTGACAGGCCCATGATGACGAATATCTCGCCCTGCCGGATCCGCACATTCACCGCACGCACGGCCCCGATCAGCCCATGGGCTGCAAGGTCCTCGGCGGTCAACCGGCTGCCATGGCTCTTGTAGAGATCGTCCGCACGCGCCCCGTAAATTTTCCAGACATCCCGACAATCCAGCAGAATTGGTTTTTCCATGTCTTCCTCGGACGCGGCGGCGTCTGATCTGCGAACGGTATTATTTATCGATGCCGCGGCAATGCGGCAGAAACAACCGTCACCCGCCGCCCCCAACCCGCCGATCGGTCACTTGGCGATCCACGCGGACCACGTGTCCTTGTTCTCCGCCAGCCAGGCGTCGCTGACCTCGTCCACGGATTTGCCGTTCAGATCAACATCGGCAACCATTGCGCCCATGTCCTCGTTGCTGATCGTGAAGGCCTTGATCGCCTTTGCGGCGCCGGGCCACTTGTCCGCCACGCCGGACCAGGCCACCTTCCAGATCGGCCCGGTAGGCTTGCCGCAGTCATAGGCCATCGCGGGGTTGATGCCGACGGACGGATCCGCATAGCACTCCGGCGTATAGGGCGGAAATTCCACGAAACGGCCCTCATATTTCGTCGGCGCCCAATGCGGCGCATAGACCCAGAGCACGATCGGTGCCTGACGCTGATAGGCGCTTTCCAACTCGGCAAACAGCGCGGCATCGGTTCCGGCATGTACCACTTCAAAATCCATGCCCAGCGCCTCGACGCGCTCTTCATCAAACCCGCCCCACGTCACCGGCCCGCCAAGGTAGCGGCCCAGCGGCGCGGTTTCCGGTGTTGCGAATTCGCGCGCGCAGGCGTTCAGCGCCTGCCAGTCCGGCAGTCCGGGGCAGACCTCTTCCATATAGGCGGGATACCACCATTCCTCGATGGCGTTCATGCCCGTTTCGCCCATATTGACGACATTGCCGGTGCCGGTCGCCTCATCCATCGCCTCGCGGCCCGTGGTCTCCCAGATTTCCATCGCCACATGCAGGTCTCCGCTCTTCAGCCCCGCGAACTGGGCGATATAATCGGCCTGCACGTATTCGACATTGTAACCGGCGCTGGCCAGCACCTTGCCCATGATGGTCGTGGTCAGCAATTGCCCCGTCCAGTCATGCATGGTCAGCTTGATCGGCTCCTGCGACTCTGCCTCGGCAAGCGCCGCTCCGGTCAGCCCCAGCCCGATGACAGCCGCCGCCGTAAAAGTTGTGAAACGCATTTCTCAAACCCCCCTGTAGTTTTTGTCGCAATTGCTAACCTTTTTGGACGGACGCTCGATTCGCACGCTCGCAGCCTCAAATTTTGAACAGCTTGCTACACTTTGCAACATTGAACTTTGATTTTCGGGGTTTGAATGTGGACCTTCGCCTGATTTTGTGGCCTTCTCCTGATAAATCCAGTGATTACATGTGGAATCGCACATGCCCGATGACATGACCGCACCTGCGCCCGATACCAGATCTCACCCGTCATCTCACCGCGGGGCCGAAATCCTCGAACTGGTCACGCGGGCTGGCGGCAGTATGCGTATCCATTCCATTGCCGAAGCACTCGACGTGTCCGAGGAAACCGTGCGTCGCAATGTCCGCCGCCTGTCCGACGAGGGGCTGGTGCGCAAGGTGCATGGTGGGGTGCTGCTGCAATACGGATCGACCGAACTCAGCTTCGCACAGCGGATGGGTGAAAACCCGCTGCCCAAACAACGGATTGCAGCCCATGTCGCAGGGTTGGTCCGCAACGGCAGCTCTCTGTTTCTCGACATCGGCTCGACCACCGCCTACATCGCGGAGGCGCTGAAAAGCCATCAGGAACTGCTGGTCGTCACCAACTCGGTGGCCGTGGCGCATACCCTCGCGGCCCGTAACAACAACCGCGTCTTCATGCCGGGCGGCGAACTGCGCAGCCATGATGGCGGCATCTTCGGGGCGCAGGTGCTGGAATTCGTCCGGGATTTCCGCACGGATTTCGCCGTGCTGTCGGCTGCGGCCATAAACGCGCGGCACGGGTTCATGCTTTTTGACCTCGAAGAGGCACGCTACTCGCGCGCAATCATGGCCAATGCCACAACCCGGATCGTGGCGGCGGACACGTCCAAGTTCGGCCGCTCCGCCCCGATCGCGCTCGATGCCCCCTCGGCGGTCGACCTGCTGATCACGAACGCCCTGCCGCCCAAAGATATTCAGGATGCCGCCCGACTCTGGGGCACCGAAATCATCGTCGCCGATTAGGCCGGAAACCCGCCCCATGTCCCCTGCCCTCGATCTGCAGACCCGCCTCGATACCGCGCTCGACATCGCCGGGGCTGCGGGCGAGGTGGCCCTGCGCCATTTCAACGGCACCCTCAGCATCGCCAGCAAGGACGACGCCAGCCCCGTCACCGTCGCGGATCAGGAGACCGAACAATATATCCGCCACCGCCTGCAGGCGCATTTCCCGCAGGACGGAATCTATGGCGAGGAATACGGCGCCAGCGGCCTTGATCGCGAAACCGTCTGGGTGATCGACCCGATAGACGGCACCCGGTCGTTCATCGCGGGGGTGCCGCTCTTTGGCCTGCTGATGGCCATGATGCGCGATGACAAGGCGCAGATCGGCATCTGCCGCCTTCCGGCACTGGGCCAGGTCTATGCCGCCGCCAGGGGGCTCGGCGCGACCCTGAACGGCAGGCCCATTTCGGTATCAGGTCAAACCGATCTGAACCGGGCCATGCTGTTCATCAACGAGGGCGAAAAGATCCATACCGACCATCCGCATCTGTTCGACCGGCTGCTCGGTGCGGGCGCCCTGCGACGCCTGTCCTACGACTGCCAGCCGCATGCGCTGGTCGCGGCAGGTCAGGTGGATGCGGTGGTCGATTACGGCCTGAAACCCTATGACTACCTGCCCATGATCCCGATCGTGCAAGAGGCAGGCGGCACCATCACCGACTGGAGCGGCGCGCCGCTGGACCTCACCTCTGACGGGCGCGTCGTCACCGCCGCTACCGCCGAACTGCACGCCGCCCTGCTGGATTTGCTCAGCCACGCGAGACCGTAACCTGCACCTTCACCACCACTTGATCCGAACCGAGAGGCTGCGCTGCGCCCCTCGGGGCGGCTTGGAAAACAGCGCTTCTGACTCCAGCCGAGGTGTGACAGCGGAATCGGCAGCGCCCGCAATCTCAAAGGCCCGCGCGATGGCCGGGGCCAGATAGCTGCGGCTCATATCGAACCGGCGCGCGGGCGGACAGCGGGCAGCGCGCCTGAATCAAACAGCGTCAGCGCCGCCACCAGCCAACAGAGCGGCCAAGATGGCCGCCCCACAGATTGCCCGGTTCATTCTCATGGATTGCATAAAACATCCGCGATCAGAATGTCTTGGCCAGAGTGAACTTGAAATTGCGACCCACCGCCGGTCGCGTGGCAAGATTGGGCGTGAACTGTTCGTCAAACAGATTATCTATGCCGACACGGAATTCGGTGTTCTCCCAGACCCCGTTGCCCCTTGGCGCCATGGTGGCGCGCAGGTTGTGCACCGTGTAGCCGGGATCACGAACTCCGTTGACGGTGATCGCATCGGCGCTCACCACTTCCCAGCTGACATCGTAGGTGTCGCTGAACCGCTTTCCAAGGGTCAGACGCAGATTGTCCGCCGCCTGATTGCGCCAGTCACTGACAACACCGCCCTGCGCCACCTCCTCGCCATCGGCAATCGTGGCGTTGAGGTCGATGTAGAACCCGTTTTCCATCGCATAGGAGGCCTCGATCTCGAATCCCTCGGTGCGAATCTCGTCCAGCGTTGCGCCGCCCGAAACGAACGAGGTCACGTCCCACAATTCGCTATCGAAATAGTTGACCTTGAGCGCGAGATTGTCGTTGGTCCGGATGACCCCCTGCCGATCGACGGAAAAGCCAAGCTCATAGGTTCGGGATTTCTCGCTCAGGATGATGCGGGTCGGAAATTCAAGATCATCAATAATCGGCAACACTTCGGTATAGGCGGCGCTGCCAAACACGGCAAACCCATTACCAAAGGCATAGCGCACCGACAGCCCTCCCATCAGCGCGTCCTTGCTGAATCGCCCGTCATTGGGTGCGGTATTGCCCTGCACGGTCGAGGTCTCGTAGCGGAATGCGGGCGTCAGCGCCCACGCGTCACCAATGCCAATCTCGTCCACCGCAAAGACCGCCCAGCGCTCATCCTCGCCCCCCGGCGCGGCAAAGGCATTGACGCGCTCACGGTTGATATATTCGAGGCCCGCCGTCAGATCATGACTGAGCGCACCCGTCTCGAAAAACGACGTGTTCTTGAGTGCGATGGTCGTGGTTTCATAATCGTGATCGGCATCCAGCAGCGCCGAGCAGGGTGGAATACTGCCGGTCGGGCTGGCCGGACAAGAGACCGGCTCCTGATCTACGGTCTCATCCACATGCGAGTACTGCAGCGTCAGGTCGATGAGGTCATTCGCCGGGTTGTAGTTGTAACGCAGGATCGAAGTCTTGCTCTCGACGATGCGATCGACATTGCCGAAGAACAGAAAGTTGCCAAAACTGTCGAACGGCACATCGAACTGCGACGAGCGCGTCTCCTGATAGCTGGCCTCGACCGAATGCGCCTTGTCCTCGCCAAAGCGGTATTTGCCTTTTACCAGCCAGGACGGATCGTCGATCCGGTCGCGGCCCGGATTGATGATGTTGCCATCGCCATCCTTGGGGAAACCGAGATTGCGGTCCACATAGTTGAACAACAGACCGAAATCCTCGGTCGGCTGCCATACCCCGATGGTGGATGAAGTGACGCCGTTGCCGTTCGTCTGGAATTCCAGCGTCTGGCGCAGGGCGAATCCGATCTCGCCTCCGGTCAGATCCTCGGGGTCGATGGTCTCTAACCGCACGACACCGCCGACCACACCCGAGCCATATTCAAACGACCCAACCGTCCCGCGGATGACCTCTACCTCCTTGAAAAGAAATGGATCTGTGAAAAGCTGCGTGCCGATGCGATATAGTTCCTCGGCACCGCGCGTGGCGCCATCGACTTGAATCAGCACCTTCTGATCGGTGCCGAACGTATCGTTCGACCCAAAGCCACGGATCGAGACGCCGGAGCCCTGCGCCGTGTCGCCGTTCACCAGCGCCACACTGGGCACGGTGACCAGAAGTTCGGCCGCGGTGCCCGCCTGGCGATCACGGATTTCCTCCTCGTCGATCACGGTCGTGGGCACCGCGGTCTGGGTCTGCACGTCCCGTTTGCTCTCCCCCAGCATGATGGTGCCCAGAAATCCCTCTTCTGCCGACAGATCCTGTGCCAGAACGGACGGGGCTTGCCCCAGTCCGATGCACAGGCAGGTCGTTGTCAGCAATGCATTGCGCTTGCGCGATGTCATCATGTGTCCCTTTCGTCTCACAGACATTGGCTGTCACACCGCTGTGCTTGCGAAGGGCTGGCACGGTTGTTTTTATTGAGTTTTAGTTGCTTGAGCGATCATGTCGCGATCAGTCTTGCATCCCTTATTATTTTATGAGTAAAAGAGTCAAGAATATGATTCACCCGGATGGATCACTTTTCAGCCACGTCAGCGCAGACCGCGCGATGCAGCCAGCCAATTCAGCACAGCATGAGGCAGGCATGGCCAGAACCACCCCCATAACATCCGACGCAATCCGTGCCTTTCAGGCCGACAATCCAAGGATGCGAACCCGCGATCAGGCTGACAGCCTGGGCATCAGCGAGGCACAGCTGGTCGCGGCCTCCTGCGGGCGGGGTGCGACCCGGATTGCGGCCCACCCCGATCAGGTAATGGCCGCCGCGCAAAAGTTGGGCAAGGTGATGGCACTAACCCGCAACGAAAGCTGCGTGCATGAAAAGGTGGGGCGGTATGACAACTATCACACCGGCAAACATGCCGCGATGATCCTGACCGAGGATATCGACCTGCGGATATTCCCCAGTCATTGGCACCACGCCTTCATGGTCGAGGCCGAAACGGAAACCGGACCGCGCCGCAGCCTGCAGGTATTCGATGCCGCAGGCGATGCGGTTCACAAGATTCTCCTGCGCGCGGAGTCCTCGCTTTCGGCGTGGGACGCGCTCCGGCTGTCGCTGGCCGTGCCCGATCAGGCGGATACCCTGGCCGTCGCGCCGCGCACTCCGCCCGAGGCCGCGAAATCCAACCCCGACAAGATCGAGGTGCTGCGCGAGGAATGGCGGCGAATGACTGACACACACCAGTTCCTGCGCCTGACCTCCAAGCTGCGGATGAACCGTCTCGGGGCCTACCGCATCGCGGGCGCACCCTTTGTCCGACCGCTGGTTCCCGAAGCCGTGAATGCGTTGCTGGCGCAACTGGCGCAGGACGGCACAGAAGTGATGGTATTCGTGGGCAATCGCGGCTGCATCCAGATCCATTCGGGACCGATTGTTACGCTCAGGCCGATGGGACCTTGGCAAAACGTGATGGATCCGGGCTTCAATCTGCATCTGCGGCTCGATCATGTGGCCGAGGTCTGGGCCGTGGACAAGCCCACCCAGCGCGGCGCGGCCATATCGGTCGAGGCGTTCGATGCGCAGGGGGCGCTGATCTTTCAGATCTTCGGGCTGGGCAAGGAGGGCCGCGACAGCCGCGCCGCCTTTGGCCGGACCGTGGCCGTGCTGCCGGGACTGCAGGATACCGCAGCAGAGGTGGCGTCATGACCCGGCGCTGGCTGTCACGGCGCGCGGTGCTGGCACAGGCGGGCGCGCTCATGGCTCTCACCGGCGCGGGCATGGCCGGAAATGGCGGGCGCGTGCTTGCCATCGGCGGATCGGTGACCGAAATCGTCTATGCGCTGGGTCAGGGTCACCGCCTGATTGCGCGCGACACCACCTCGACATGGCCGCCCGAGGCCGCGAACCTGCCGGATGTAGGCTATACCCGCGCCCTCAGCCCCGAGGGTGTGCTATCCGTGGCCCCCACCCTCATCCTCGCCATCGAAGGCGCCGGACCGCCCGAAACGGTCGAGGTTCTGCGCCAGTCGGGCGTGAGCTTCGTGACAATTCCCGAGGCGCAAAGCGGCGACGGTATCCTCGAAAAGATCGCTGTTGTGGGCGAAGCTCTTGGCGTGCCGGACAAAGCCGTAACGCTCATCGACAAGACCCGCACCGCGCTGAATGCGGCAACCGCGCAAACCGCAGAGACTGAAGCGTCGGACCGCAAACGCGTACTCTTCATCCTCAGCCTTCAGGGCGGGCGGATTCTCGCCTCGGGACGCGACACGCAGGCGTCGGCGATCATCGAAATGGCGGGCGGCGTCAACGCGGTGACCGAATTCGAAGGCTACAAACAGTTGACCGACGAAGCCATAGCACAGGCCGCGCCGGACGCGATCCTGATGATGGATCGGGGCGGCGATCATACCATCGCCGACGAACACCTCCTTGCCATGCCCGCGATCCGCACAACCCCGGCTGGCCGGAACGAAAAAATCCTGCGGATGCAGGGACTATACCTGCTGGGCTTTGGTCCGCGCACGGCGCAGGCCGCCCTGGATCTCAATGCGGCTCTCTACGGCCAAAACGATGCGGCCACGCATGACACTGACCCAAGCTGAAACACTCGCCCCGCCCCGCGCCCGTGACCGTCGCGCGACCGCGCGGCGCGCCCACTTCTGGCTGACGCTCCTGCTGCTGTGCACCTGCGCCATCAGCCTGGAAACCGGCGCCTCCGGCGTCTCGCTGCTGTCAGCGCTCCGAAGCGGGGTGGCGGGCGAGGCGCCTTTCCAGAGCATCATCCTCTGGGAGGTTCGCCTGCCCCGCGTACTGCTCGGCGTGCTGGTCGGGGCGGCGCTGGCGGTTTCCGGCGCGGTGATGCAGGGCCTGTTTCGCAATCCGCTGGCCGATCCGGGTATCGTCGGAGTCAGCGCCGGGGCCGGGCTGGGCGCGGTGACGGCGATCGTGCTGGGTGGCCTGGTGCCCATCGGGCTGCGCGACAGTCTGGGCATCTACCTGGTGCCGCTCGCGGCCTTTCTCGGTGGCTGGGCCTCGGTCCTGCTGCTCTACGGCGTGGCCACGCGCAGCGGTCGCACATCCGTCGCGACAATGCTTCTGGCGGGGATCGCGCTCGGGGCCCTGTCGGGGGCGGTCTCCGGCCTGCTGATCCATGCCGCCGACGATCAGCAGCTGCGCGATCTGACCTTCTGGGGTCTTGGCTCGCTCGCCGGGGCGACCTGGACCAAGGTAGCGGTCGCCACGCCGATCATCGCCGTGGCGGTGATCGGCGCGACGCTCCTTGGGCGCAGCCTCAACGGCCTGGCCTTCGGCGAGGCAACCGCGCTGCATCTCGGGATCCCCGTGCAGCGGGTCAAAAACCTCGCCATTCTCACCGTGGCCGCTGCGACCGGCGGCGCCGTGGCGGTCTCTGGCGGCATCGGGTTCATCGGCATCGTAGTGCCGCATCTGCTGCGGCTGGCGACCGGACCGGATCACGGCCCCTTGCTCGTCAACTGCGCCCTGCTCGGAGCGAGCCTGCTGCTCGGCGCCGATATCATCAGCCGCCTGATAATCGCCCCTGCCGAATTGCCCATCGGCATCGTCACGGCAGTGCTTGGGGCACCCGTGTTTCTGTGGATCCTGCTCCGGCGACGCGGCCTGATGGACCTGTGATGCTGCGGGCAGATAAGGTTTCGGTCGATATCGGCCGCATGCGCATCCTGAGCGAGATCGACGCCACCGCAGCGCCGGGCGCAGTGACAGCCATCGTCGGGCCCAACGGCTCGGGCAAGACAACGCTCCTGCGCGCCCTGACCGGCGAGATCGCGGCACGGGGAAACCTCACGCTCGACGGCGTCCGCATCTCCCCGCGCAATGCCGCCGCCCTTGCCGTGCGCCGGGGCGTGCTGCCACAGGCCTCACACCTCGCCTTTCCCTTCACCGTCCTCGAGGTGGTACGCATCGGCCACCGCGCCGGTCGCTTCGCCGGCCGGCCTGACCTGCCCCTGCACGCCCTCGACCGGGTGGGCCTGCGCCATATGGCGGACCGATTTTACCAGGATCTCTCGGGCGGCGAACAGCAGCGCGTACAACTGGCCCGGGTTATGGCACAGATCTGGGAGCCGGTCGGACAGGACGGCCCCAACTGGCTGTTTCTGGACGAGCCGGTCTCAAGCCTCGATATCGGGCAACAACTGGCAATCATGAGGCTCGCACGGGATTTCGCCACACGGGGCGGTGGCGTGGTGACGGTGATGCACGATCTCAACCTGACCGCGATGTTCGCCGATAGCGTCATGGTCCTGCACAACGGAAAGGTCGCCGCCACGGGAACGCCCAGGGATGTCCTGACCTCGGCGATCCTCTCTCGCGTCTATGACTGCAATCTGCAGGTCAGCACGCCACCGCCTCACGGCATCGCCTACATCCTGCCGCAGGCGTCAAACGGTACTGCGGCACCCTAACCGGCAATCCGAACCTTTTTAAGCGCAGTTCCTGCGCCATCGACCAGATCACAAAGCAGAGAAACCCATTCTTCGATAATCTTGGATTCTCAGTGGTGAGCCATCGGCCATCAGGCAGGCCAAGCGGCGCGCACCGATCGTTGCGAGCCTTTTTGACCGCTTCTTGGAGGAATATGTCGAGGAGCACTGCAAACCCACCACAGCCCGCGATTAGCGGGGCGGAATTGGTCGATGTGTGCGTCCGTTGACTATACATTACGTAGAAAGTGCCCGGATGGGTTCATGTCCTACGTAACGTTATGTAAGGGGCCAGGAACGCGGGTCAGCCCACTATGTCCTAAAAGAACTGCCGTGGCGGAACGCAACCCCTTATGTAAGGACCCGGGCACGGCACAGTGCTCTTACATATCGTTAACGATGGCAAATCCCGCCCTGCCCGAAACTCCTGCCAATCCGGATTGCTGATGAATGACGACGACATGACAGGGAAAGCTGGCCGAACCGGATCACAAACCGAACCCCTATCCTGACTGACTACAACGGCGTGCAGTTGCATATCAAAGGCCACGGCGGGGCCGGGTATCGTATTCTGGCCAATGGCGGGCCGATGGGCGCGCAATGGGCGTTCAAGAAACCCAACCCGAAAGACCCTTGGGGGATCAGGGTTATTCTCGGTTCGGCCTTTCTCGCGACACTTGGCCTTGGCGCAGCGCGCGCGCATCTGGATATCGTGCTGGAGCGGTTGGGCATCCGCGCCCGCCCCGAGGATATCAGCATTTCCCGCGTCGATTACTGCGTGGATATTCTCGCGCCGCCCGAATTCGTGCTAGATCCCGAGGCGTTCATCATGCATTCCAGCACGCGCCGCCGCGATAACATCGCCAATACCGATATGGCGGTCAGTGGCAAATCGGGCCGCACGACTGTCCACCGGATGCCCAGTAGAAGACGTAGGTCTTGTCCTGATTGAATTCGGGTTTGTGTGCCGGGCTTTCCGGGTCGATATGGAATTCCATCATACCGCGCGACGACTTAACGGCCCCGGCGATGACGCCTGTCTTTGCCTGTTCGGTACCATCGCGCAGGTCGACAAAGACTTGATCGGAAGAGCCGGTTAAGCTCAATGCCTCCATGGCGCTGATTGCAGGCACGGACGCCACCGCCTCTTTCACAATGTGCCTGGAAGTCTTGGTAATGGCCTGCGGCATATTCAGATTCCTTTTCCGGACGGCGTCAGATCGCTCAGATCAAATTTCAAGGTCGAGGCGGGGTTTCCAGAACGGGCGGAACAGCTCGATCTTGGGACAGCGGTTCATCACCACTTTCAGGCCCGCGTCTTGCGCGAGCTTCGCCGCCTGGTCGTCGTAGACACCGATCTGTCCCCAAAGCACTTTCGCACCGATGGCGATCGCCTTTTTCGTGATGGCATAGAGCTCCTCTTTCGGCCGGAAAACCTCGACCATATCGACCGGTCGATCGATTTCTTCGAGCGAATGATACACCGGAATACCCCGGATCTCCGTCAGGTTCGGGTTCGGATTCACCGGGATCATGTCGTATCCTGTCTCGTGCAACACGCGCAGCACCCCATAGCTGAACTTGGTCTTGTCGGCACTTGCCCCGACCATGGCGATGGTCTTGACCGATTTCAGGATGTCAGCGATGTACTGCTGGTCGTAGTCGTAGAGTTCATCAAGCGCGGCTGCTGGCATGTTAACGTTCCTTGGGTGTGGCAATGTCCGCCTTCAACTCATGCGGCTCCAGCGGGTCGAGGAATGGGTTTCGGTAGAGTTTGTCATGGCTTTCGACGCCGATTTCCAAAGTGCAATCTGTAACGGCGCGTGCGACGCAGAGCAGGACGTAGCCATTGTTGATCTGACGATTGTTCAACGCCACCTGGCGGCGCTGGTCAACCTCACCTGCGGTCAGCTTGGCCGCACAGGTAATGCAGCCGCCGTATTTGCAACCGTACGGCAGATCGACGCCCTGCTCGCGCAGACAATCCAGCAACGGGCGGCGGGCCTCGACCTGATAGGTCGCACCGCCGCGGTTGGCAATCGTTATGGTGCGGGTTTTGCTCACAGCCAGATATCGCTCGTACAGTCGCCGCCGGGATAACGGGTTTCGTGGCAGCGGCTCGGGCCATTCGGTTCCCTGCCGAAGTCGACGATGAAATCCTCGTTGATCTTCATGCCGCCGTTTTCGACATCGCAGTCGATCATCAGCATGACACCGCCCTGGGTGCGGATCTCGGGGTAGAACTGGTTGTCCCATGTGCTGAACAGCGAGGTTGTAACATAGAGGCGCCTGCCATCCAGCGAGAGTTGATACATCTGCGGCCCGCCCGCAATCTTGACACCATTGACCTCGGGCGCCTTGCCCAGGAGACCGCCCATATAGACCTGCCCCGTCAGCACAGGGTTGTGCGGATCGCTGATATCGTACTGGCGCATGTCGCCGTGCAGCCAGTTGTTCAGGTAAAGATACTTGTCGTCCATCGACACGAGGATCGCACTCATCACACCCGGAATCGGGATGGGCCATTCGGGGTGCGGCTCGTTCTCAACGTCGATGATTTTTTCCCATTCCCACTTGCCGGCATCGGACTTCCAGAAATGGATCACGTTGGCCGACAGGGCCGCACCGCAAAAGCCGTGGGTGCTGTCAGGGTTATGGTGGAATTTCACTTCCAGCGGGATCAACCCGTCTTCGCCGAGATACATGGTCTCGACCGGTTTGCGCGCCTCGAAATCCCAGATATGCAGGCGGCGACCATATTTCAGGTGCCCCACTTCTTCGAGGTCAAAGCCCGGCATGAACGTGTTGGGCGCCGCCCATTCGGAGGATACCATGACGTTGTGGCGCGGCTGGTACCAGAAATCATAGCTGAACGGGATGTCGCCCATGGTTTCCTCCCAACGGCCCACGATCTCGAAATCCTTGTTGAGATGCAGGTAGCCACCGGGGGCTTCGCCCTGCGCATCGCCGAGGAACGAAATGATGATCTCGGAGCCGAGGCAATGCACGGTGTGGGGGCCGCTTAGGTTGGTCTTCGACTTGATCTCTGCCCCGTCAATCACCTTGTGCAGACGCGGCGCGCGGGGGTCGGTGGCCGTATCGACAACATGGATGTTGTTCGATCGCACACCGGGCACCAGCAGGTACTTACGACTCATCCCTGCGTCATCATGGCACGACGAACAGGCGTTCCACCCCATGTGGTGCAACTCGTCCCCGATGCCCGGCATCTCGAGACGGTGGATGACCTGAGAATATGTCGGGCTGTCGGGATCCACGTCAACGGTCGCCAGATAGTCCGGCTTCTGAATCCCGGTACCCGTGTAGATGGCGATCGTGTAGAGCAGTTTTTCGCGTGGGGCCTTGATGGCCTCGGTCGGGCTTGCATACCCCGGGCCGCAACATGCGCCGTCCATCATCACATTCCTCCCTTGCGGTCACGCCATGTTTCTCGTAATTCGATAAATAGATTCTCACAAGGAAAAAATATGCATCTTGAACGCCTCACACTGATTCTCGAAATCGTTGGCCAGAAGGGCGAGGCCACGGTGACCGAGATTTGCGCCCATTCGGATCTGCCCAAGCCGTCTGCCTACAGGCTTGTGCAGGACTTGGTCAGCGTCGGCCTGCTGGAACCTGTCGGGCGTGGGCAGTTCACGATCGGCACCCGCCTGAAAGGGATTACACACAGCGATAATTCCGACCGCACGCTGCTGGAATTGATCGCGCCAACGCTGAAACAAGCCGCCAAGCAGTTTGGAACCGCGTTTTTCCTGTCGCGGCTGCGCGGGAAATCCGTGGAAATCATTCATGTCGAGACGCCGGACACCGGAGTGTCCTATCTTCATCCGGGATTGGGAAAGCGCCCCCTGCATGCCTGTTCCTGCTCAAAGGCTATTGCTGCCTTTTCGCCGGAGTTGTTTTCGACCGGCGAAATTGAAGGCCGGTTGCGCGCATACACTGAATTCACCCTGACAGACGTGCATGACCTGGAAGCGGAATTCGAGACCATCCGTCAGCGCGGATTTGCGGAATGCGTGGAAGAAATCGAGCGCGGCATGTGCTCGGTCGCAGCCCCCCTTGCGCCAAGCGGGCCGGGGGCCACGTTGTCAATTGGTGCTACCGGATCGGTGCGGGTTTTCACGCCAGAATTCCGCAAAACACTTGGTCCTCAGATCACCCAGATCGCGCGTGAAGTGTCGACACTCTTGGGCTGGGGTATCAAGCAGGATACCAGGATAGAAAGCCTGTCCTGACGCTCCGTTCTGCCTTGGATTGCAACCTCGCACTGAGAGCCCTCGGGTAGTTGCGACGCATTTTCCGAGGCTCTGGGCGGTAGAAAATGGTGCTGGGGTAATGGCGGCATCTTGGTCGAACTGGCCCGCTCCGAGATAAGTTTTCCAAGGCAGGAATTGTATTGCGCGACAAGTGACGATGTGGGGTCAGGCTGCCACTGCTAGGATTGCCCGTCGAATCGGGTGTGGCACGATTGCCGCACTCGACCAGCCCCGATTTCTTGCACCACCTGCTTCCGTATTGCTTCCGGCAAAACCTGAAGGCGAACTGCAATACAAATACCACCGCACAAGCGATTGATATTAAACGAGAAAGTGGTGAGCCGTACAGGATTCGAACCTGTGACCCACTGATTAAAAGTCAGTTGCTCTACCAACTGAGCTAACGGCCCACTAGGGGCGGTATCTAGAAACACCTTGGCGGGGGGTCAACCCCGAAAGTGCAGGATAATTCGGCGAGACGCTGGATTCATTCCGCGCCCGGGTTTATATGCGCGCGGATGAATGATGCGCGCGATACCGGGCTGCCCTTCATGAAGATGCACGGGCTAGGAAACGACTTTGTCGTGCTGGATGCGCGTGCGCGCGACCTGCGCCTTTCGCCCGCCCAGATCACCGGCATCGCGGATCGCCACCGCGGTATCGGCTTCGATCAGCTTGCGGTGATCGAGTGCGGCGCGGGCGATGCCCATCTGACCTTCTACAACGCTGATGGCTCGGTCTCGGCGTCCTGCGGCAATGCCACCCGCTGCATCGCGCGCTATCTGATGGATGAATCGAACCGCCAGAGCCTGCACCTGACCACGGCGCGGGGCGATATCCATGCCGTCGATGCGGGCGGCGGCCTGACCTCGGTGAATATGGGCCAGCCACAACTCGACTGGCAGGACATCCCGCTTGCCGAAGCGGTGGACACGCTGGAACTGCCCATCGAGGGCGGGCCAGTGGCCACCGGCATGGGCAATCCGCATTGCACCTTCTTTGTCGAGGATGCCGAGGCGGTGCCGCTCGAACAATTCGGCCCGCGTTATGAGCATCACCCGCTCTACCCCCAGCGCACCAATGTGCAGGTGGCCAGCGTGATCGGCCCCGACCATATCCGCATGCGTGTGTGGGAGCGAGGCGTGGGGGTGACGCTGGCCTCCGGTTCGTCCTCATGCGCAACGGCGGTGGCGGCGGCGCGCCGGGGGCTTACGGGACGCGAGGTGCGCATCGACCTCGACGGCGGCACAATCCTGATCGACTGGCGCGATGACGGGGTATGGATGACCGGGGCCACGGCGCATGTCGCCAGCGGCACCTTCACGCCCGAATTTCTGGCGTCCCTCCGATGACCGGCGCGCCAAAATTCACCACGCTTGGCTGTCGTCTCAACGCCTATGAGACTGAGGCGATGAAGGAACTGGGTCAGCAGGCGGGGCTGGGCAACGCGGTGGTGATCAACACCTGCGCCGTGACCGCCGAGGCGGTGCGCAAGGCGCGGCAGGAGATCCGGCGTCTGCGGCGCGAGAACCCGCAGGCGCGGCTCATCGTGACCGGCTGCGCGGCGCAGACCGAGCCCCAGACCTTTGCCGCCATGCCCGAGGTGGACGCCGTCATCGGCAACACCGAAAAGATGCAGCCCGAGACATGGGGCCGACTGGCCGCGGATTTCATCGGTACTACCGAACGGGTGCTGGTCGACGACATCATGTCGGTGCGCGAGACCGCGGGCCATCTGATCGACGGCTTCGGCACGCGCAGTCGCGCCTATGTTCAGGTCCAGAACGGCTGTGATCATCGCTGCACCTTCTGCATCATTCCCTACGGGCGCGGCAACTCGCGCAGCGTGCCCGCGGGGGTTGTCGTTGATCAGATCAGGCGGCTGGTGGATACGGGCTATAACGAGGTGGTGTTGACCGGCGTGGACCTGACAAGCTGGGGGGCGGACCTACCCGCAGTGCCGAAACTGGGCGATCTGGTGATGCGCATCCTGCGACTGGTGCCGGATTTGCCGCGCCTGAGGATCAGTTCCATCGATTCCATCGAAGCGGATGAAAATCTCATGCAGGCCATCGCGATCGAACCGCGGCTGATGCCGCATCTGCATCTCAGCCTGCAACATGGCGACGATCTGATTCTCAAGCGGATGAAACGCCGCCACCTGCGGGACGACGCCATCCGATTCACCGAGACGGCGCGGAAACTGCGGCCCGAGATGACCTTTGGCGCCGATATCATCGCGGGCTTTCCCACCGAGACCGAACAGCATTTCGAGAACTCGCTGCGGCTGGTCGAGGAATGTCACCTCACCTGGCTGCATGTGTTTCCCTACTCGCCCCGTCCGGGCACCCCCGCCGCGCGCATGCCGCAGGTGAACGGACGCGCCATCAAGTCCCGCGCCGCACGGCTGCGTGCGGCGGGCGCGGCGCGGGTGGCGATGCATCTCGCCGAACAGCAGGGCCGCAGGCACCGCGTGCTGACGGAGTCTCCCCGCATGGGCCGAACCGAGCAATTCACCGAAGTCATCTTCGGCAGCGACCGCCCCGAGGGACAGATCATCACCGCCACCGTGACGGGCCAGAACGGCATGCAACTCACCGCCACCTGAGCCCGAAAGAACCGCCATGCACCCCAATCCCGCCTTTCGCCAGATATCGCAGGTGCGCAACATCGGCTTCGCGCGCGAGCGAGGTTTCGGGCTGCTTGCCATCGGCACCGACACCGCTCCGCTGATCAGCCATATCCCGTTTCTGTTGTCCGAGGACGGGGATCTTGCGGAATTTCACTTGGTGCGCTCCAATCCCATCGCGCGGATGCTCGCCACGGCCCGTCCCGCCCGCCTTGCCGTGCAGGGACCGCATTCCTACGTGTCGCCCGACTGGTATGGGGTGACGGATCAGGTGCCCACCTGGAACTATGTCGCCGTGCATCTGGTGGGCGAGGTGACGTTGCAGCCCCAGACGGCGATGCGCGACCTGCTCGACCGGCAATCGGCGCATTATGAGAATCGCCTGCTGCCCAAACCACCATGGCTGACCACCAAGATGACCTCCGAGGTGCTCGACCGGCTGATGCGACAGATCGTGCCCTGCGCGATGCGCGTGGATGAGATCTCTGCCACATGGAAGCTGGGCCAGAACAAACCTGACGAGGTGCGCCTGCGCGCCGCCGGACATCTCGCACCGGCGGCGATGGCACAGGAAACGGACCTGCTTGCCGCGCTCATGCGCGATCCCCCGAACTGAGCCACTTTACACCCCTCCCGCGCGCGCCTACCGTCCGGGCCAAACACCAGCAGGAGCGCGCCATGAAACTCATATCCTCTCCCCTCTCCCCCTTTGTCCGCAAGGTCCGCGTGCTCTTGCTCGAAAGCGGCCTTGCCGATCAGGTCGAGGTGGTCGATGTGACCACCACGCCGCTTGCGACCGACGCACAGGCTGCGGCCGCCAACCCGCTGGGCAAGATCCCGGCGCTGATCCGCGATGACGGCCCTGCGATCTATGACAGCCGGGTGATCACCCGCTATCTCGACGCGCGCGCCGGGGCTGGCTTTTACCCCGACAGCCGCCTCTGGGAGGTGCTGACGCTCGAGGCCACCGCCGAGGGCATCATGGAGGCGGCGCTGTCGATGACCTACGAGGCGCGCCTGCGCCCCGAAGAGCTGCGCCATGCCCCCTGGGTCGAGGCGCAATGGGCCAAGGCCGCACGCGCCCTCGATGCGGTCAATGCCCGCTGGATGAGCCACCTTGCCGGGCCGCTCGACATGAGCCATATCGCGATGGGCTGTGCGCTTGGATATCTCGATTTCCGCCACGACGCGCGCGGCTGGCGGCACGGGAATGAGACGCTGGCCGATTGGTATGCAGGCTTTGCCAGCCGCGACAGCATGACGAAAACGGCGCCAGAATGACCGGCGCCGCCCAGGTCACGTAGCTGACCCGAGAGATCAGAAACTGTAGCTGACGCCAAAATTCAGCGCATGGGTGAGCAGTTCAGTCTTGAGGCTGCCGGCGGTCTGGCCGGGAACGGCGGGATCGGCCTTGATCTTGGCATCGTTGTCCGACCAGGTAATCTGGTATTCGCTGAACAGCGCCCATTTGTCGCTCAGATCGAATTTCAAACCCAGAATACCGCGCAACGCGGGGCCGGTCGCCTCGAACCCGAAGGTGCGGTTGCTGGCGCCGGTGACCTTGATGTCGACATGCGGCACCGCGATCCCGATACCCCCACCCGCATAGGGCGTGAATCTGGTCGCCTTGGCAAACGCCCCCGGCCAGCGTTTCATCACGTTGGCGGTGATGATGTTGTGCCCGTCAGTGAATTCCAGCTTGTCCACCCCCAGCGCGGCGCGGTCCGCAGGTTTGGCAATCGCCTTGGCGTGGGTACCCTCGATCCCGAAGCCCAGGTTGTTCCGGGTCCACCACGTCGCACGGCCGCCATAATAGAGCGGATTGTCAAAAGGCTTCACATTCCACTTGATATCACGCCTGACCGGCGCGGCACCCGGCAGGCGCACCGTGTCGGTGCCACTGCTTGCGCTCTGCGTGCCAAGATAAAGGCTGAGCTCCAGCTCCGCAGTGGCGGGGGCCGCCGTCAGCATCAGGGCGGCGGCGGCAATTTTCAGGTGTTTGAGCATATGGCGAGGCCTTTGGGTTCAATTAGGAGGGGATTTGCCCTTGCTTATACCCGTATCTTCGGCTGGACAAGCGCGACAGATGCGCGCTCTGATCACATCTCGGAACAATGCGCACTGGACGCCACGCCCAAGCCCCGCTAAATAGCCGCGCAGGAAGGCTGCGGGGCTGCTGCGGCCTGAACCCCGTATGAGGCCGGTGAGCGGCGCTGATATAATGGAGTAAACCTCGTGTCCCACGCAGAAGATCACGAAGGCACCCGGAGGGATTTCCTCTACTACGCCACAGCTGGCGCCGGTGCCATTGCGACCGGGGCGGCCGTCTGGCCGCTTGTCAACCAGATGAACCCGTCTGCCGACGTTCAGGCGCTTGCCTCGATCCGCGTCGATGTCTCCGGCGTCGAGCCGGGCACACAACTGACGGTGAAATGGCTGGGCAAGCCGGTGTTCATTCGCCGCCGCACCGAGGCCGAGATCGAGGCCGCCCGCGCCGTGGCCGTGACCGACCTGCCCGATCAGAACGCGCAGAACCGCAACGACATGGCGCTCGACGCTTCAGATCAGAACCGCACGCTCGACGAGGCCGGTGAATGGCTGGTGATGATCGGCGTCTGCACGCATCTGGGCTGTGTGCCGATCGGCGACGGCGCGGGCGATTTCGGCGGCTGGTTCTGCCCCTGCCACGGCTCGCACTACGATACGTCAGGCCGAATCCGCAAGGGCCCCGCACCAGAGAACCTCTGGGTGCCGGTCGCCGAATTCGCTGACGAAACAACGATCATACTGGGATAAGGAAACGCGCAGATGTCCGGTATTCCGCACGATCACTACGAACCCAAGACGAACGGCGAGAAATGGCTGCATTCGCGCCTGCCGATTGTCGGGCTGCTGTACGACACCATCATGATCCCCACCCCCAAGAACCTGAACTGGATGTGGATCTGGGGCATCGTCCTGACCTTCTGTCTCGCTCTGCAAATCGTCACCGGCATCGTGCTGGCGATGCACTACACCCCGCAGGTCGATATGGCCTTTGCCTCGGTCGAGCACATCATGCGCAACGTGAACGGCGGGCATTTCCTGCGCTACCTGCATATGAACGGCGCGTCGCTCTTCTTTGTCGCGGTCTATCTGCACATCTTCCGCGGGCTCTACTACGGATCCTACAAGGCCCCGCGAGAGATCACATGGATCATCGGCATGCTGATTTATCTGGCGATGATGGGCACGGCTTTCATGGGCTATGTGCTGCCCTGGGGGCAGATGTCGTTCTGGGGGGCTACCGTGATAACCGGCCTCTTTGGTGCGATCCCCTTTATCGGCGAGCCGATCCAGACCTGGTTGCTGGGCGGGCCGGCGGTGGGCAATGCGACGCTCAACCGCTTCTTCTCCCTGCATTACCTGCTGCCCTTCGTGATCGCGGCCCTGGTCGCGCTGCATATCTGGGCGTTCCACACCACAGGCAACAACAACCCGACCGGGGTTGACGTGCGCCGCACCTCCAAGACCGAAGCCGAGCGTGACACGGTGCCGTTCTGGCCCTATTTCGTGATCAAGGATCTCTTTGCCCTCGCAGTGATCCTCGTGGTGTTCTTCGCCATCGTCGGCTTCATGCCCAACTACCTCGGCCATCCCGACAACTACATCGAGGCCGATGCGCTGGTCACGCCTGCGCATATCGTGCCGGAATGGTATTTCCTGCCGTTCTACGCGATCCTGCGCGCCTTTACCGGCGATGTCTGGGTGGTGATGTTCGCAAGCTGGATCACCGGCGGCATCATCGACGCCAAGTTCTTCGGCGTGCTGGCGATGTTCGGCTCGATCGCGGTCATGGCCCTCGCGCCCTGGCTCGACACCTCGTCGGTGCGTTCCGGCCGCTATCGCCCGATGTTCAAATGGTGGTTCTGGCTTCTGGTCGTCGACTTCATGGTCCTGATGTGGGCCGGTGCAATGCCCGCAGAGCCACCCTATTCGACCATCTCTCTGATCGGGTCAGCCTACTGGTTCGCCTATTTTCTGGTGATCCTGCCGCTTCTGGGCGTGATCGAAAAACCAGAGGCCGTGCCTGCCACCATCGAAGAGGACTTCGATGCGCACTATGGCAAGGCCGAAACGCCCGCCGAATAAGAAAGGACCGAGGACAATGTTCACGAAATCAGGCATTGCGGCCCTTGTGGCCCTGTCCCTCTCTGCTGGCGGCGCATGGGCCGCCGGAGGCGAGGGACATATAGAGGATGTCGCCTTCTCCTTCGAGGGACCGTTCGGCAAGTTCGACCAGAACCAGCTGCAACGCGGGCTGAAGGTCTATACCCAGGTCTGCGCCGCATGCCACGGCCTGCAATACGTGCCGCTGCGAACGCTGGGCGACGAGGGCGGCCCGCATCTTCCCGAGGATCAGGTGCGCGCCTACGCCGCCCAGTTCGAGGTGTTCGACGCGGAACTCGACGATTTCCGCCCGGCGGTTCCCACCGATCACTTCCCGAAATCCGGCCTCGAAACCGCGCCCGACCTTTCGCTGATGGCGAAAAAACGCGCCGGATTCCATGGACCGGCGGGCACCGGCCTCAGCCAGCTTTTCAACGGCATGGGTGGGGCGGAATACATCTATTCGCTAATGGTGGGCTATCATGAGCCCCCCGCTTGCGCGCCCGAGGATTTCGAGGGATCGTATAACGCAGCCTTCACCGCGGGCGGCTATCCAGAGGAATGCAAGGACGAGAATGGCCACCCCACAGTGCCGGGCAGCTGGATTTCGATGGCGCAGCCTCTCTGGGGCGATGATGTCGAATATGATGACGGCACCGAGGCGACACTTGAACAGCAGGCCGAGGATGTCGCCGCCTTCCTGATGTGGACCGCGGAACCCAAGATGATGGCGCGCAAACATGCGGGCCTGACGGGCGTGATTTTCCTCACGGTTCTGTCTGTGCTGCTATATCTCACCAACAAACGCATCTGGGCGCCGATCAAGGGCCGCAAATCCCACTGATCGCCCGCGCCTGACAAGTTCAGCCCCCGCAGACCCGCTCTGCGGGGGTTTTTCGCTGTGGATTGTTCATGCGGATGAGACTTGATCTCTTGAAATCTATCTACTAGTTGATAGCTTATCGAACAAGGAGGCCCCACAATGCGCCTGAACGCCGACTTCTCGAAACGGGTGGTGATCCGCCCCGAAGATTACGAATGGGTTCAGTCCCCGGCCAGCGGAGTCGAGCGCATGATGCTCGACCGCATCGGTGGCGAGGTGGCCCGCGCCACCACCATCGTGCGTTTTGCGCCGGATTCGTATTTCGACGCGCACACCCACGACGGCGGAGAGGAGTTTCTGGTGCTCGACGGCGTGTTCTCGGACGACTCCGGTGACTACCCGGCAGGGTTCTACGTGCGCAACCCGATCGGCACCAGCCACAAGCCCCACACCGCAGAAGGCTGCACCATCCTCGTCAAGCTGCACCAGTTCGACGCCGGGGATACCGCGCAGTTTCACATCGACACCCGCAATGCCGAATTCCGCCCCGGTCTGGTTGACGGGTTGAGTGTGCTGCCCCTGCACAGCGCTCCGGGCGAGAACGTGGCGCTTGTCCGCTGGGCTCCCGGCACGCGTTTCAACGCGCACCGGCACTGGGGAGGCGAAGAGATCTTCGTGATCGAAGGCATATTCCAGGACGAGCACGGCGATTACCCGGCAGGCACCTGGATTCGCAGCCCGCACCTGTCAGAACACAAACCCTTCTCCGATCAGGGCTGCCTGATCTATGTGAAAACCGGCCACCTTCCCATCGCCCCCGCAGCCTGATCCTCTTGGCTCAGCGCGGCATCGGGTTGGTGGCCTTGTTGTAGGGGCGCCAGTCGTTGATCTCGGGGTAATACATCGCGCGCCAGCGCCGCACGCGCGGATTCATCACCCGCCGCCACAGCGGCGGCACCATCGCCGCCATGGTCATCACCGGATAGCCATAGGGCAGTTGCGGCGCGTCCGCTTCGGTATAATTCTGCAACAGGGGAAAGCGCCGGTCGGGCTTGTAATGGTGATCCGAATGGCGCTGCAGGTTGATCAACAGCCAGTTCGACGCCTTGTGCGCCGCGTTCCAGCTGTGCCGCGGCTGGACATGCTCGTACTTGCCATCCCCCAGATGCTTGCGCGTCAGCCCGTAATGCTCGATGTAATTCACCAGTTCCAGTTGCCAGACCGCGACAATGGCCTGCCACAGAAACAGCCCCAGACCGGCCCAGCCGCCAATCAGCACCGCCAGCAACAGCATGAACCCCTGCAAGGCCCAGTATCTGAAAAACGGGTTCTTCAGCTCATGCCAGGGCAGATTGCGGCGCGCCAGCATCTCCCGCTCGGCCCTGAACGCCGACAACCAGCACTGCTTCAACACCCGCGGGAAAAAGCGGTGAAACCCCTCGTTATACCGCGCCGTTACCGGATCGCGCGGCGTGCCGACATAACGGTGATGCACCAGCAGATGCTCTGACCGGAAATGCGAATACAGCACCATCGCCAGCAGAACATCGCCCAGAAACCGCTCGCCCCGGTCCTTCTGATGCATCAACTCGTGGCTGTAATTGATCCCTACCGTCCCGCTGATCACCCCCATGCCGAAAAACAGCAGGATGGTTTCCGGTGCCGACAGATGCGCATCCCCCGGCCCGGTAACATACCACAGCAGCCAGTAGAGCAGCCCGAACTGCACCGGTGTCCAGATCAGCGTGATCACCCTGTACCAGCCAAGCTGTTCCTCGCGCGTCTCCAGATCCGCGTTTTCGGTATAAAGCCCTAGGATCGCATCCAGCAGGGAAAAGAAAAACCATGTCACAACCGGCAACAGGATCACCGTCCAGCCGCCCTGCACCGCCCCCAGCACCGCCACCGGCACCAGCAGCAGCGACATCCAGAACGGCAACGCCCGATGCACCTGCGCGACCTGATTTGCGGGAATCATGTATTGCTCCTTCATCGGCATGCCGGATCCGTCAGCAGCCATTTTCCAGCGCCCCCTGCGCAAGGTCAAACACCTTTCGCATGACGGTGGGTAACTCTGACGGGCGAAACTCCTGTCTTGGCCGAAACTCCCCGCGGCAGGGTTGCACACGAGCCCCGACATCCGCCACACAGACCCGCAGGCGCAGGTGAAAATGCGTGAACGTGTGCCGCGCCTCAGCCTCCAGCATGCGCCACTCCGCCGCCACCGGCGGGGCAGGTTCCGGCGCCACACTCCAGTCGCTGCCGGGCCAGCCCAGCATCCCGCCCAGCAATCCCCTGTCCGGTCGCCGCTCCAGCAACAGCGCGCCATCGGCCCGTTGCGCCACATAGGCATAGCCCAGCCGGACGGGCTTGGCCGCCTTTGCTGTTTTCTTTGGCAACTCCGACGCCGTGCCCGCCATTCGGGCAGCACAGGCCCCCATCCATGGACAGACCCCGCAGGCGGGTGACTTCGGCGTGCAGATCGTGGCCCCCAGATCCATCACCGCCTGCGCATAATCGCCGGGCCTGCGCCGCGGCGTGAGCGCCGCCGCCGCTGCGGTCAGTTCCGGCTTGGCCATGGGCAGGGGCGTGCGAATGTCATGCAGCCGCGCCATCACGCGCTCGACATTCCCATCCACCACCACCTCGGGCTGATCGTAGGCGATCGCTGCGATCGCCGCCGCGGTATAGGGGCCGATCCCCGGCAGGGCGCGCAACCCCGCGCGCGTCTCGGGAAACCGCCCACCATGCTCGGCCACCACCACCCGCGCGCATTTCAAGAGGTTACGCGCACGGGCGTAATAGCCCAGACCGGCCCATTCCCCCATGACCTTCGCGTCCTCGGCCGCCGCCAGATCGCCCACCGTCGGCCAGAGCTTTGTAAAGCGCTCGAAATAACCGCGCACCGCCGCCACCGTGGTCTGTTGCAGCATCACCTCCGACAGCCAGACGCGATAGGGATTGGGCCGCTCCCCCGCCGCCCGGTCACGGGGACTGACACGCCACGGCAGATCCCGAGCATGAGTATCATACCAGTCCAGCAACGCCTGCGGATCTGCGCCATAACGCATAGTTTACCTCTTCCCGTCCCGATCAGGTCTGGTATCCCCTGCCACATGACATAGATTAGCGCCAGTGAGGAGACTGCCAACCATGGTCAGCCGCAAGCCGACGACATATGGCTTCAAACGCACCTCGGCGCTGCTGCAATCCAGCATCCGGCGCGCCTCCGAGTCCCGTGGTTTTGCCCAGTCCCGTCTGCTGACCCACTGGCCAGAGGTCGCAGGCGAAGAGATCGCGGCCATTTCCCGCCCGGTCGAGGTATCCTATGGCCGTCAGGGGATGGGGGCCACGCTGACCCTGCTGACCACCGGCGCGCAGGCCCCGATGCTCGAAATGCAAAAGGAAAAACTGCGCGAGCGTGTCAATGCCGTCTATGGCTACAACGCCATCTCGCGCATCCGCATCACACAGACCGCGCCCACCGGATTCGCCGAGGGTCAGGCTGATTTCACCCACCGGCCCAGGACCGCCACCCCTGAACCGCCCGCCCCTGAAACGGTGCAGGCCGCTGCAACACTGACCGCCCCCGTCGCGGACGAGGGCCTGCGCACCGCGCTGGAATCGCTGGCGCGCAACGTATTATCCAAATCTCAACGCTGACCGATAAAGGAGAGACAATGAAACAACTGATCGCAATCGGGGCGCTTGCCCTTGCCATGCTGGCCGCTCCGGTTGCGGCCCAGGAGGCCGCACCCGACACTTCCGGCATCGTCGACATGTTCATCGGACCCGAGGACGCCAAGGTGACGATCATCGAATATGCATCCTACACCTGCCCGCATTGCGCCAATTTCCACAACGGGCCATTCAAACAGCTCAAGGCCGACTATCTCGACAACGACAAGGTGAAATTCGTCTATCGCGACGTCTATTTCGACCGTTTCGGCCTCTGGGCCTCAATGGTCGCCCGCTGCGGCGGACCCGAGAAATTCTTTGGCATCACCGACATGATCTATGAGCAGCAGCGCGAATGGACCAGTGGCGATCCTTCCAGCATTGCGGATAATCTGCGCCGCATCGGCAAAGTGGCGGGAATCGAGCCTGACGCGCTCGAGGCTTGCCTCAATGACAACGACAACGCCAGGGCGCTGGTCGCGTACTATCAGGAGAATGCCGAGACGCATAACGTCAACTCGACGCCGACATTCATCATCAACGAGCAGAAATACTCGAACATGGCCTACGCCGATCTCAAGGCCATCATCGAGGAAAAACTGGCCGAATAAATCGCGCCGGCTGCGGGGTCAGGGCAAACTCCGGCCCCGCACGCCACCGCCAAAATCACGGCTGGATACGTAGGCCGGGCTTCAGCCCGGCATCACTCCCCCGGCAACAATCCGACCCGCGCCAGCGCCGCATCGAACGGCCCCCAATCCGCAACATGCAACCGCACCGGCAGCGTCAATACCCTGCGTCGGAATTCGGGCGGCAATCGCACGGCATCCTTCTCGGTCGTCACCAGTTGCGCACCCAGTATCGCAGCCTCCCGTTCCAACCGCGCCATCAGCGCAGCCGTGAAAGGCTGATGATCCTCCAGCGCCTCGCACCGCGCCAGATCCGCCCCCAGCCCGCGCAAGGTAGCAAAGAACTTCTCCGGGTGGCCTATCCCGGCAAAGGCCAGCACTCGCGCGCCCTGCCAGTCCATGCCAGTCTGCAACGGCTCCAGTTGCCCGCGCATATGCGGCAGGCTGATCCGGTGCCCCCAGCACTGGTCAAACACCCCCTGCGCCGCTTCCGGGCCGATCGACAGCACCATGTCGGCGCGCGCCAGTCCCACCGCCACGGGTTCACGCAACGGCCCCGCCGGAATGCAGCGCCCGTTGCCAAAGCCACGCGCGGCATCCACCACGATGACCGAGATATCCTTGACAAGTCCCGGGTTCTGAAACCCGTCATCCATCACGATGCAATCGACCGATACACCCTCGGCCTCAGCCTTCGCGAGCAGGGCCTTCGCCCCCCGCGTCCGGTCGCGGGCAACCCATGTCGGCGCAAAGGCCGCCGCCAGCAACGGCTCGTCCCCGACATCCGCCGCGCCGTGGTGCGCCGGATCGACCGCCACAGGCCCGGCCAGCCGCCCGCCATGGCCGCGCGAAAGGATCACAGGCGCCAGCCCCATCGCCTGCAGACGTCCAACCACCGCCAGCACCGTCGGCGTCTTGCCCGTGCCGCCCGCATTGAGATTGCCGACACAAATCACCGGAACCGGCGCCCGCCAGCCATCAGATCCGGCCAGCCGCCGCGCCGTGGCGCGTGCATAAAGCGCACCCAGAGGCGACATGAACCTCGCCCGCAAACCGGGCTGCTCCGGCGCGGCGAACCAGAAACCGGGTGCCCTCATCGCTGCGCATCCAGCCGGTCCAGCCGATCCAGCCGGTCCAGCAGCATGTCCAGGATACGGTCCGTGACCGCCGCCCCCTTTGACGCCACATCCCACGCCGCATGCGCCATCGCCGCCGCCTGATCCGGCGCGATCAGTCGCTGCACCGCACCCGCCAGCGTCTCGGTATCGCGCACGATCCGCGCCGCCCCGGCCTCGGCAAAACGCGAATAGCGCCGCAGATAGCGTCCCACGTTGGGGCCATAGAGAATGGCCGAACCATGCGCCGCAGGTTCGTTCGGATCGCGGCCATACTGCCCCGGCACCAGCGACGACCCCATGAAGGTGATCGGCGCCAGCCGGTACCACAGCCCCATTTCGCCACGGGTATCGGCCAGAACGATCTGCGTCGTTTCGCGCGGCGTTTCACCTTCGGACCAGGTGACATAGCGCCAGCCCTGCCCGTCCAGTCGCTCACGAACCGCAATGCTGTCCGAAATCTCGTCGGGCACCAGAATCAACAGGCTGCGATGCGCCAGCCTGCTCACCTCGCGATGCGCCTCCAGGATGATCTCCAGTTCATCCACCTGCGCCATCGCCGCCAGCCAGACCGGACGCCCGCGCAACAGAGCAGCCAACTCCTCCCGGTCCGCGGCATTGCAGGGCAGGGTCATGGCCCCTTCCTGAAACGGACCGGTGACCGATACGATCCGCGCCGGCGCGCCAAACCGGCGCAGCAACCGCGCCGCCGCATCGCTCCGGGTCAGGATCTCGGTAAACGAGCTGAGCACCGCGCGGGGCATGTCGGGAAACCAGCGCCATGCCGGACGCTCCAGAAAGGCCTCGTCGGCATCCACCAGGTAGAGCGGGATTTCCCGCCGCGCCGCCGTAATCAGCAGCGCCGGTTTCAGGTCGCCGCCGGTCCACAGACAGATATCGGGTCGCCAATGCCCCAGAAAGGCCTCGGCGGCAGGCACGTGATCCTCTGGCAGTGGCTGCCAGATCACCGTCCCGCCAGAGCGCCGCCGCTCGGGCACTGCCTCGGTTGTGGTCAGCACCATGTGCAGGCCGGGGCGCTGCTGCGCCAGCCGCCCGGCCAGATGCACCAGCGTATCCGCACGCGCTGCATCCACCGCATGCGCCCAGATCAGCTTGCCTTCTGGCCGGGGCGTATCCGGCGCGGCCCCCGCCCGGCCCGCCCGACGCGCATAGGCCAGATAAGCCGCAAGACTGAGCGAGCGGCTCATGCCCGTCAGCCCAGCTCTTCGGTTGGCGAGGCCTCCCGCGCCTCGTCGCGCAGCTTGTGCAGATGGGCAATGAAATAGCGCGTATGCGCATTGTCCACCGTGCGATGCGCCTCGGCCTTCCAGGCATTGTAGGCGCTTTCGTAATCGGGAAAGATCCCCACCACATGCAGTGCGCTCACATCCTTGAACACATTGCGCGAGGGGTCGGTCAACTCGCCCCCGAAAACCAGATGCAATCGTTGGGTCATGGCTCTTTCCTTGGGGTTGGCACGGATTGCGCGCACCCTATGCATTTGCGCCCCCGCGTCAAGCACGCGCAACCCTGCAGGCTTGACGCGGGGGCGCCAAGCGGGCAACCACAGTTCTATCCGAGGAGCGCAGCCATGCCCAAGCCCTTTCTGATCCTACAACTGCGCCCCGAAACCGAGGCGGCAGAGGACGAATATGCCGCCATTCTGCGCAAAGGCGGTCTTGCACCCGATTGCTGCCACCGTATCCGGCTGGATCAACAGGGCCTGCCCGCCGATCTGTCCCTCGCCGGTTACGCCGGTGTCATCGTCGGCGGCGGCCCCGGCTGCGTCAGCGACACGCCCACCGACAAAACGCCACAGGAGGCGCGGATCGAGGCCGAGGTGCTCTCGCTCATGCCGCGCATCACGGACCGCGACATCCCCTTTCTCGGCTGTTGCTACGGCATCGGCATCCTCGGCAAACATCTCTCGGGAGAGGTGAGCAAGGCGCGCTACGGCGAACCCGTTGGCACCGCCGACTGTTCGCTCACACCCGAGGGCGTCGCCGACCCGCTGCTTGCCGGACTGCCCCTGCGGTTTCAGGCGTTCGTCGGTCACAAAGAGGCCCTGCAGGATCTGCCACCGGGCTGCGCCCACCTGATCAGCGCCTCCACCTGTCCTTTTCAGATGATCCGCTATGGCCAGAATGTCTATGCCACCCAGTTCCACCCCGAGGCCGATGCGGACGGCTTCGAGACCCGCATCCGCATCTATCGCCACAAGGGCTATTTCCCGCCCGAAACCGCAGAAGACCTCATCGTCATGTGCCGCGCAGCACAGGTCCACGCCCCCGAACGCATCCTGCGGAATTTCGTTCAGCGCTATGGGGCGTGACGGGTGAAAGCAAAGGCCGCCTTGGCGGGCGATTGGCAGGAATTGGCGAATGACCCGTACAGTGCGGATGCGATGATCGGAGAAGGGTTTTGCCGTCGCAGGCGTTAGCGTTGCGCTGTTGCCACACTCTTTTTCACGCCTCGTTTGCTTCCACAGTGCTTCCACGGCAGAAAGCGGAACGCGGAAAGCCGCCTTTGAGCGACTGTTAAGTATCTGTTTGTTATGAGTATTTTTTGTTGCTGGAGGGGGATCGGAGCAAGCTCTTACCAAGGAAATGATTTCCATCTCAGTTTGATTCTTCATGAGTATCTCAAGAATTGGAGGATTGCATCTGCACTCTGCACATCCGGTTGAGAACCTCGGCGAGATCGCCCCGCGGATCGAGGCCATTGAGCTTTGCGGTCTCCATGATTGCCATGGCGCACCATCGTTTCTGCGCAGCTAATGGGTCTACCCAGTGACCCACCTTCACCAAAACCGTCATTCGTGCAGCGCGCAGCATTCTCTTCAACCGGATGATGACGGTACGAACGGAACCGTAATTCGATTTGCATTTGCGAAGGACCATTGCACGGCATCCTGCGGGCCTTCACCACAAACGCACGCAGGAATCTATCAACAAGTCAATTTCAAAGACATACTTTCCTATTTCCCGTGCGGAATTACTCAGTTACGAAATCCTAGAGAGCCTCTCACGGGCGGTATCGCTTCTGAATTTATCTGCGCGGTCCGAGGGTATCAGGGTGCTGGTCGCAGGAATACCTGAACATCAGCAACATTGGTACCGGTGCCACCGGTGATTAGCAGGTCTTCCGACAGTTTCAGGGCGGCATAGCTGTCGTTGCTTGCAAGCAGGGCGGCAGGATCGCGCCCCGCTGCCCGGATCCGCGCGGGCGTTCCCTCATCCACCACACCACCTGCAGCCTCAGTCGGACCGTCACGCCCATCAGTGCCCCCGGACAGAAACACCCAGCCTGGGGCGAGGCGGTCCTCGGCTCCCATGGCCACGCGCAGAGCCAGTTCCTGATTGCGCCCGCCAAGGCCTGTGCCACGCACCTGAACCGTGGTTTCACCGCCAAAGATCAGCGCCACCGGACCTTGGGCATCCTCCGCGTTGCGCAGGATCTGTTCCGCCGCATCACACACATCGCCCTCGAGCCGGTCGTTGGCGATACGCGCGGCGAGCCCTTCAGGCACGGCTGAAAGCATCGCCTGAAGGCTGTGGCGGTTCGAGCCGATCAGATGGTTTATCGCCTGTGGCACCATCGCGGAGGGGCTTGGAACTTGCAGATGATAGCGCACCATCTCGGGCACGGCATCCCAGAGTCCGGCATCGCGCAGCAAGGCGATCGCATCCTCGCGGGTGCCTATCGGCGATACAGTCGGGCCAGAGGCGATGGCGCGCAGATCGTCGTCGATCACGTCGGAGAGCAGGTAGCCATACACCTTGGCGGGCGCAGCCTGACGCAGAAACCCGCCACCCTTCAGGCTGTCGATCTGCTGGCGGATCAGGTTCATCTGCGTGATTTCAAGCCCGCTGGCCAAGAGTACCGCGTTCGTATGGGAAAAATCCGCCAGGGAAATATCACCGGCGGGTGCCGCCATCAGCGCTGAGCCGCCGCCCGAAATCAGCGCCAACACGCGGTCTCCTTGCCCGGCCTTTTGCAACAGGGCCGTCACCGCTCTACCCGCCGCGACCGAGGTTTCATCAGGCACGGGATGCGCCGCTAACATTATGGACGCTCCAGTCAGGGGGACAGCGTTTTCGGCGTTGGTGACCACCAGCGCGTGGTCCACACGGGGCAGGCTGTCAAGCGCCGCTTGCATCATCGGCACCGCTGCCTTGCCGATCGCTACCACAAAGCAGCGCCCGGTTCCAAGATCCGGCAAGCGGTTGGCCTGCCAGTGCCGTCGCAACGCACGCGCCGGATCGGCCTGGTCCACGGCAGCCCTAAACAGCGAAAGCGCGATCTCGCGCAGTGAGTTCATGGTAGGTCTCCAGTGTCGTGCCGGTCGCTTGCGGATTTCTGGTTCATGGGTAAAGGTCAGCTTTACCGTGCCGGCGGCGCCGTGGTGTGCCGCAGGATAAGCTGCACCTCGACCGAGTTCTGCGGCGAAACCTCTTTTCCGTCCAACCGGTCAAGCAGATAACCCGCCGCTGCATCACCCATCTGTTCGGTTGGTACATCGACCGTCGTAAGCGGCGGGTTGGAATGTTTGGACAGTTCCAGATTGTCAAAGCCGACTATGGAAATATCCTCGGGAATCCGCAGACCACGCTCGCGGCATTCGACGATAGCGCCGAGCGCCAGGACATCATTGCCACAGATCAGCGCCGTGGGCTGGGGGTGGATGCGCGCCAAGAGCGTCGCGCAAGCCTCGCGACCGTTTGCGATGGAATATGAGCGTTCTATGACACGATCAGGCTGAAGTTCGATCCCGTGGCGCATAAGCTCCTGCCTGATACCAGCCAGACGGGTAATGGTCCGGTCATTGTCACGGGTGCGCCCGGATATAACGCAGATATTGCGGTGACCGAGATGCACCAGATGGCGCGTTATGGCTGCCGCTGCCGCTTCATTATCGAATCCGACGCTCGGATGTGTGCCGTGCGGATCAAGCGTATAGGTGTTCACGAAACATACATCATGCTGGTGAAGCAGGCTGTAGAGCGCCGGGTCGTGCTTCTGGCCGATCAGGATAAGCGCCTCGGCACCCCGTTCGATAAGCAGCCTGGCTTCCTTAAATTCCGTTTGCAGATCGTAATTGAAAGTGGCGACCAGTGCCGAGATTCCGGCAGTGGAAAGACGCCGGGTGGCCGCACCGACAAGACTGGCGTAAATCGCATAATCGAGCGTTGGGATTAGAACTCCCACCATATGCGACCGCTGTGACCGCAGAGCCCTAGCCGCATGGTTACGTACATAGCCCAGCTCTTTCATCGCGCTTTCGACACGCGCGCGTTTTTCAGGCGACACCTTGTCCGGATTGTTGAGCGCGCGCGAGACAGTGGCCGGGGCGCAACCGGCAAGCCGAGCGACATCCGTCACACGCACTTTTAACGCAAAATCCTGCAATCGATTTCCTGATTCTGTGAACTTCATACCGGATCATAAGCTTACAAATTGTCCGTTACCAGATATTTAGAGGCAAAAGCAGAAAAGTATTGACTCAAGATGACATTTCTTGTGAAATCGATTTCATATTTGAGGGCAGCCCCTGAGCAGGGGCATTAGAGGGAGGGGGCCATGGAAGGCGACAGGAATTCGGTCGTACTCACGGCTTTGCTGGCGATTACGAAAGCGTCCATCATTGCAATTTCGGTTGTGATGGTCTTCGTTACACTAGCCCAGGTCGTTTTCCGTTACGTGATTGCTGCGCCGCTGCCATGGTCAGAGGAATTGGCGCGTTACTGCTTTGTCTGGATTGTCTTTCTGGGCGGTGCAGTCGGTTTGTCCCGCGGCATTCACCTAGGTGTAGATTTATTCGTCAACATGCTACCGCGCAAAGCGCGTCGCGGGCTTGATGCGCTTACCAACGCGCTCATTGCAGGATTTGCGGCCACTGTCATCTACGCGAGTTTCCCCGTCATAAACATGAACATGTTCCAGCGTTCCCCTGCGCTCGGCATGCAGATGTCATGGATCTACATCGCGATTCCCGTCTCGATGGCCCTAATCTTTCTGATCTGCGCAGAGCGGCTGGTCGCCTACGCGTTCTCAAGCAACATGTCAGAGGACTGATCACACATGCTTACCGTCCTTTTTCTGACATTCTTCGTTCTGCTGATTGTCAACATGCCGATTGCCTTTGCGCTTGGCATCGCCGCGGCAACAACATTGCTCGTCGATGATACCTTGCCGATCAACAGCATTGTGACACGCGCTTTTGTCGGCGTGGATAGCTTCACCCTGCTGGCCATCCCGTTCTTCATCATCGCCGGAGAGCTGATGAACGCCTGCGGCATCACCGAACGGATCGTGGCCTTTGCAAGATCTCTGGTCGGCCATATCCGGGGCGGTCTTGCCCATGTCTCAATCGTGTCGAGCATGTTCTTTTCGGGCATTTCCGGGTCGGCGACGGCGGATGCCTCAGCACTCGGATCAATGATGATCCCCGCCATGAAGAAGAATGGCTTTGACGCCGATTATGCCGTTGCGGTCAACGCGTCGTCGAGCGCCATGGGGCCGATCATCCCGCCCAGCATAATGATGGTCATCTATGGCTCGATCGCGAATGTCTCGATTGCGCAGCTTTTCCTTGGTGGCTTTGTCCCGGGCCTGATGGTTGCCCTGGGGCTAATGGGCATGGCGTATTACATCGCCCGGAGACGCAACTACCCCGCACCGTCGCGCAGCGAACTACCGCCTGTAATCCCGGCCTTCCGAGGCGCTGCCTGGGCGCTCTTCATGCCGGTCATCATCCTTGGCGGGATATTCTCGGGCGTCTTCACCGCCACCGAGGCCGGGGTTGTGGCGGTCGCCTACGCCGCACTTGTCGGCACATTCGTCTACAAGACGCTTACCTTCAAACTGGTGGGCGAGCTTTTGGTTGATGCCGCCGTGACCACCGCCGCCGCGATGTTCCTTATCGCCATGGCTACATCCTTTGCATGGCTGTTGGCCTGGGCCGGTTTTGGTGCCGCGGTGCTCGATGTCCTTGGAGGAATATCGACCAATCCGACTATCGCATTGCTTCTGATCCTCATCTTCATTCTGATTCTAGGGCTGTTCATCGAGGGAATCCCAATCCTGATCATCTTCACGCCCGTGCTGCTGCCAGTCATATTGGGTCTGGGCATCGATCCTGTCTTCTTCGGGGTCATTCTTGTCATGGCTGTGGTCATCGGATCGGTAACGCCGCCTGTCGGTATCCTCACCTACATCTGCTGCGCTATCGCGGGCATCACAATTTCACAGGCGTTCCGCGGCCTCGTGCCGTTCTGCGCCGTGTTGATTGCAATCTTGCTCCTCTGCGCAGTGTTTCCCGTCTTCATCATGTCAGTACCGACGCTGCTCGGCCACTGAACCCCTACTCCAGCAAAGGATAGCCGCTATGGGCATTACAACTGAGGAACTAAAGCAACGGACCGAAAACCTGCGACGCCGCATGAAGTCCGAGGAATACGACGCGCTCATCATCTATTCGGATGAATACCGCTCGGGTCATTCGACATATGTCACGAATTACAAGCCCATCAACGTGATCGAGGAATCACCGCAGCTGGTGCTGATCGTTGGTGACAATGAACCGGTAGTCTTTCTGGGGCGGCTCAATGCCTACGCCGCCAAGGATATGTGCTGGATCGAGGACGTGCGCGGCATTCACCGCCCGTATTCTGATTTTCCACAGGTATTTGCCCCGATCGTTGGCCGCGCTAGCAAGATTGGCCTGATCGGAAAGAACATCCTGCCCTTCGAGATCTACGAGCAACTCGTCGATGCCGTGCCCGACGCTGTGATCGAGAACCGAGACGACATCATGCTCGATCTGCGAAAAATCAAGTCCGAGGCTGAAATCGACCTGATGGAGCAGGCGGCGGATATCAACGACGCTGTGCTCAAGCAGGCCGCCAAGTCCGTCAAGGTGGGCATGACCGAAATCCAGGTCGCCGGACTGGCCGAAGGCATCGCGCGGCAGATGAACGCCGACATCGGCTCGGCCACCGTGGTCATGTCTGGACCAAACACGAACTACCCCGCATGGCGCGCAACCGACCGCAAGATCCGGCCGGGCGAATACGTCATGCTCGATTTCAACCCGGCCATCGGCCACTATTGCAACGATGGTGGCATCACGATTCTGATGCCCGGCGCCGATCCGGAACAGGAACGCGCATTGGTGGCAGGTCACCGGGCGCTGAAAAAGGTGATCCCGACCATTCGCCCGGGAATCACCGCGCGCTCGATCTTCGACACGCTACTGGAAGAACTCGAACCGCATGGCTTTGCCGATAATTTCACGCCCTATGCAAAAGGCCTGCGCGGCGTGGGGCATGCGGTGGGGCTTGACGTGGTCGAACCGCCAAACCTGAGCTCGGACAGCGATTTCGAGCTCGAGGCCGGCATGACGCTGGCCGTCAAGCTGGACCTGCACGATCTGCCAGGCGGCGGTTATCGGATCGAAGTTGTGGTCGCGGTCACCAAAGACGGCGTGCGCCCGCTCAACAAGCTGGTTCTTGATGAACCAGATGATTTTGCCGTGCAGCGCTGAGCCTTGAAGGCAAGGCGCTGATCCGTCAAGCGACTATCCGGCAAGGGGCCGGATAACCTGACTATCCAACGGACTCTAAAGGGAGGAATTACACCATGATCAGAAGAGCACTTCTCAAAGTAATCGGAGCTACTGCTATACTGTCGCTTGGCGCGCTGGCAAGCCCTGCGCTGGCCCAGGACAAGACAATCCGCGTGGCGTCGGTCACCGGACCATCGCACCATCACAACATCTCGTTGCGCTGGTTCGCCGAACAGGTCGCCGCGCGCGACGCTGGCCTGAATATCGAGGTTCTCGACGGCGCCCAGCTTGGCGGTGAGCGGGATTACATTGAAGGAATGATGCTGGGCAGCATTCAGATGGCGCAGGTCTCGACCGCCCCGATCGCCGGCTTCGTACCGGAATTCGACCTGTTCAGCCTGCCTTACCTGATCCGCGACACCGAACATTTCAAGGCGGTTATCTCGGGGCCGGTCGGCGCAAAGTTCAACGAGATGGCCGAAGCACGCGGCATCAAGATCCTGGCCTGGTTCGACAACGGCTATCGCAACGTCTTCAACAAGGTGCGCCCAGTGGTGACGCCAGAAGATATGGGCGGGCTGAAAATCCGCGTTATGGAAAGCCCGCTCATGGTCAACACAGTGAACGCGATGGGCGGCTCGGCAACACCGATGTCCTATAGCGAGCTTTACACCGCACTCGAACAGGGCGTTCTGGACGGGGGCGAAAACGCCACCGGCAACGTGCTGAACGATCGCTTCTATGAAGTGACCAGTTACCTGTCGATGACGCAGCATTTTCGTCCTCCGGGTGTCGTGGCAATCAGTTTGGGGACCTGGAACGGCCTGACCGCAGAACAGCAACAAGTGCTTGTCGAGGAATCTGCACGGCTTCAGGACTACGAGATCGCCCTGACAGCCGAGGTCGGCGCGCAGGCGCTGGAAGAGCTTCAGGCCAAAGGCATGCAGGTCAACGAGGTCGATGTCGAAGCCTTCCGGGCTCGGATGGGCCCGATATACGAAGACTTCAAGTCTAAGCATGGCGGGGAACTTCTCGAAGCGGTGCAGAACACCACTCCCTGAATGAACCAACTGACGCGGGCGGCAGAAAGCCGCCTGCGTCAGTCGCGCGCTCACAGGTTTCGCGGCCTGCGGTGGTTTTCACAGCAAACCTAGGAAATGGACGATGTTGCAAAAGCTTCTGATCACTGGTGCCAACGGAAGTCTCGGATCCCTTTGTCGGCAACGCCTCGGTCACATGGCTAAAACCATTCGCCTGAATGCCCGGCGCGGATTGGGCGTTGCGGGGCCAGATGAAGAGATCGTCTATTGCGACCTAAGCGACAAGTCGGCGGTCGAAGCGATGGTCGAGGGCTGTGACGGCATCGTTCACATGGGCGGGCAGGCGGTCGAGGGTCCTTGGAAAATCGTCAAGGCCGCCAATATCGACGGCATGTTCAACCTCTATGAAGGGGCACGGAAATCCTCTGTCCAACCGCGGATATTCTTTGCCAGCTCGCACCACACCACCGGCTTTCATGCGCAAACAACCCGCCTTGATCCAAGCAAGAACCCGACACGCCCGGATGGACTCTACGGGGTTTCAAAGGTATTCGGCGAGGCGCTGGCACGGATGTATTATGACAAGTTCGGGATTGAGACGGCCTGCGTACGTATCGGTTCCTGTTTTCCCGAACCGCCCAGCCACCGGATGTTGTCGTCCTGGCTAAGCGCGGATGACATGATCTGTCTGATCGAGCGGATCTTCAGCGTCCCGCAGCTTGGCTGTCCCGTCCTTTACGGCGTGTCGGATAACGATGCCGCATGGTGGGACAACAGCAGCGCCGCCTATCTCGGCTGGCGCCCCAAGGACAATTCCGAGCGTTTCCGCAGCAAACTCGACGCCGAACGGACACCGCCCATGCGGAATGAGCCGGACGCAATGTATCAAGGCGGACTTTTCTGCACGGATGGCATTCACGAAGAGTGATCCGGGGATCATTCGAGCAAAAGGGATACGCATCATGCGCGCGAACAGGTTAAGACAGATTTGGGCGTCCGGCGGCGCCGCAGTAAATGGTTGGCTTGCGGTTCCAAACGGGTTCTCCGCCGAAACCATGGCCCATCAAGGCTGGGATTCACTGACCGTCGATCTGCAGCACGGCGTTGTCGACTATCAGGCGGCCGTGCCGATGCTGACCGCGATCTCCACGACCGAAACGGTACCCGTGGTCCGTGTGCCATGGCTTGACCCGGTCTACCTTATGAAGGTTCTCGATGCGGGTGCCTACGGCGTCATTTGCCCGATGGTAAACACGCGCGAGGATGCCGAAAGGCTCGTGGCCTATACGCGCTATCCGCCCCACGGCACCCGCAGCTTCGGCCCGATCCGCGGTTTTCTGTATGGCGGGCAGGACTATCCAGAACGCGCCAACGACACCGTGGTTGTCTTTGCTATGATCGAAACGCGCGAGGGACTCGACAACCTCGAAGACATCCTGTCAACCCCAGGCCTCGATGCAGTTTATGTGGGGCCTTCTGACCTGTCGCTGGCCCTGGGCTGCCGACCGACATTTGACGACGTGGATCCGCCCGCTGCTGAGGCCATCGCGCACGTTGCCGCCAAGGCGAAAGAGTATGGGAAAATCTGCGGTATCCACAACGGCTCGGTCGAAGTGGCGCTGAAACGGGTCGAGATGGGGTATCAGTTTGTGACCGTCTCCTCGGACGCGCGCCTGATGGCATCGGGATCGCAGGCAATCCTGTCGACAATGCGCGCAGCAAAACCTGCGTCACAAACATTCAGCTATTGATCAGTCCGGAGAACAGGAGGGTGCATTGAGCAAGGTAGGGTTTATTGGGCTTGGCATCATGGGTGCGCCCATGGCGAGGCATCTGATTATGGCAGGTCACGACGTTTTCCTGCATTCGCGCAGCGGTGTCCCGAGTCCATTAACCGAGGCGGGCGGCGTCGCCTGCGTATCCCCGCAAGCAGTCGCCGAGAGCGCCAACACGATCATCCTGATGGTGCCGGACACGCCACATGTCCAAGAAGTTCTGTTCGCTGAAAACGGTGTGGCCACTGGCCTTGGCGCCGGGAAATGTGTGATCGACATGAGTTCGATTTCGCCCCTCGCCACCAAGGATTTCGCCCGGAAGATCGACGATCTTGGATGTGATTACGTTGATGCGCCAGTCTCTGGCGGCGAAGTCGGGGCCAAGGCGGGCAGCCTGACGATCATGTGTGGCGGCTCGGACGCGGCCTTTGCCCGGGTTCTGCCGCTTCTGGAACTTATGGGTCAAAACATCACCCATGTGGGCGACGTGGGCAGCGGCCAGATCTGCAAGGTCGCAAACCAGATCATCGTGGCGCTGAACATCGAAGCTGTCAGCGAAGCGCTGGTCTTCGCTTCGAAAGCCGGAGCGGATCCGGAAAAGGTACGTCAAGCGCTCATGGGTGGCTTTGCCTCTTCGAAGATCCTCGAAGTGCACGGCAAACGAATGATTAAGCGCACCTTCGATCCCGGCTTTCGCATAGAGTTGCACCAAAAGGATCTTGGCCTTGCGCTGTCCAACGCGCGGCAGATGGGGCTCAGTTTGCCGAACACGGCCACGGCGATGGAACTATTCAACGCCTGCGTTGCCAATGGCGGGTCCGCGTGGGACCATTCCGGCATGGTCCGCGCGCTTGAACTTCTGGCCGATCATGAGATTGGGCGGTCCTGAACCATGGCCGATTTGCCACGCCTTATCCGGATGCATGCGTCTGACAATGTCGCTGTTGTCGCCAACAACGGAGGGCTGGCCGGAGGAACAGAGGTTGACGGACTGACGCTGGTCGACGACGTTCCACAGGCGCACAAGGTTGCGCTGACGGACCTTAAGGCGGGCGAACCAGTGCTGCGCTATGGCGTCGTGATCGGCCACGCGGACCGTCCACTACCGGCAGGCGCTTGGGTCAATGAAACCAACCTGACCATGCCGGCGCCGCCGGTTTTGTCCGAACTGATTGTGCCATCGGCACCACCGCCTGCGACGTCTCCGTTGGAAGGCTATACGTTTCAGGGCTTTCGCAATCGCGACGGCAGCGTGGGGACGCGCAACATTCTAGCCATCACCAACACAGTCCAATGCGTCTCTGGCGTGGTCGGGCACGCAGTGGAGCGCATCCGGCGTGAGATGCTTCCCCGGTTTGCCAATGTCGACAATGTTGTCGCCCTAGATCACACCTACGGATGCGGTGTCGCGATCGATGCGCCCGGCGCCGCTGTGCCGATCCGCACCTTGCACAACATAGCCCGCAATCCGAATTTCGCGGGCTCGACTATGATCGTGAGCCTAGGCTGCGAAAAACTACAACCTACTCGGCTTTTCCCCGAGCTGTTTCAAAGCCCGGACGGGTCCGGCCTAGATCGGGGGAGAGCCAGCAGCCTTGTCACCCTTCAGGACGAAAGCCATGTCGGGTTCGAGGCAATGATTACGTCAATTCTGTACTCAGCCGAAGTGCATCTGACCGCGCTGAACAACAGAACGCGCGAAGCCTGTCCGGTGTCCGATCTTGTGGTTGGGATGCAATGCGGCGGCAGCGACGCCCTTTCCGGCGTCACGGCCAATCCTGCACTTGGTATAGCTGCTGACCTGATTGTTCGAGCGGGCGGCACGGTGATATTTTCGGAAGTGACCGAAGTTCGCGACGGCATCGACCGGCTGGTCGCGCGCGCTGCAACAGCGGATGTAGCCAAGGATCTCATCCGCGAGATGGCTTGGTACGACGAATACCTCGCCGCAGGCCGGTCCGACCGCAGCGCCAACACAACGCCCGGCAACAAGAAAGGTGGCCTTTCAAACATCGTCGAAAAAGCCATGGGGTCGATCAGCAAGTCGGGATCGATGCCCATTTCCGGGGTCATCCCGGCTGGAGAGCGCGCATCTCGGAAGGGTCTCTTGTTCGCCGCGACTCCGGCTTCTGATTTCATTTGCGGTACTTTGCAGTTGGCTGCAGGGATGAATGTGCATGTCTTCACAACCGGGCGGGGAACACCCTATTCCCTGTCCGAAGTACCAGTCGTGAAGCTTGTGACGCGCACCGATCTGGCGCGGCGCTGGTACGATCTGGTTGATGTCGACACGGGCCGGATCATCTCCGAGAACCGAACGCTTGAGTCCATGGGGATAGAGATTTTTGAAACGATACTGGCGGTGGCCAGTGGTCAAAAGACTAAAGCCGAGTGCTTGGGGATCAGCAATCAACTTGCTCTTTTCAATCCGGGACCAGTGACCTGACACATTCGTCCCTCCACATTGTCTAAAGAGGTCAGCAGACGATGGAAAGCTTCACAGATTACAGTGGCTGGAAACCGGCCTCGCGGTATCCTGACCCTTCCGTTATCTCGCTGGACCCTAGGTTCGACGCATTGAAGTTGCCACTCGCTGGCGTTGAACGGCTGGCGACCGGCTGCCGCTGGTGCGAAGGCCCGGTATGGTTCGGTGATGGCCGTTACCTTCTTTGGAGTGACATCCCCAACAACCGTATTCTGCGCTGGGACGAGGTGACCGGGCAGGTCTCGGCTTTCCGCCAACCGTCGAACTTTTCGAACGGACAGACACGCGACCATCAGGGCCGCCTGATCACCTGCGAGCACGGCGGGCGAAGGGTAACGCGTACGGAATACGACGGTGCGATCACAGTTCTGGCAGACAGCTTCGACGGCAAGCGGCTGAATTCGCCCAATGACGTGGTGGTGAAGTCCGACGGTAGCATCTGGTTCACTGACCCTCCCTTTGGCATCGCTGGCAACTACGAAGGTCACAAAGCCGAACCGGAATTGGAACAGAATGTCTATCGCCTGGATCCCGACACCAGCAAGCTGAATGTGGTGGCCGATGATATCCTGGGGCCAAACGGACTGGCGTTCAGCCCTGATGAACAAATGCTCTATATCGTCGAATCGCGTGGTGTGCCGACCCGCAAGATACTAGCCTATGACCTCAGCGAAGATGGGGCAACGATCCGTAACAAACGCGTGCTGATCGATGCGGGACCCGGAACTCCGGACGGGTTCCGCGTCGATGTGGATGGCAATCTGTGGTGCGGTTGGGGCATGGGAAGCGCCGAGTTGGATGGGGTGATGGTCTTTGCGCCCGACGGCACGCCCATCGGACGTATTGCGTTGCCAGAGCGTTGCGCCAACCTGTGTTTCGGTGGCCGCGCCAACAGTCGGCTGTTCATGGCCGCCAGCCACTCCGTCTATGCACTCTATGTGAACGTGGCCGGTGTTGTCAGCGGGTAGCGCCCACACATTCAGGTCGAACGAAGCGCGTCACAGTCACTATTTATTGACGCGATATCCACTATTCGACGCCGTCGCCAGCCTTTCGCAAGGGAGTCCTTGGCAGGCGTCGCAAACTGAGCCTTCCATGTGTAAAGCGACTTGATGCTGACCCCGAGCCGTTCGGCCACCTCGCTGACCGCGTAGCCGCGATCAACAACCTGCGCCACAGCGTCCCTTTTGAACTCGTCCGTAAACCTATTCTGCGATGACATCCGCGCTTCCTCCATGTGCGAAAACGCTCCAAGTTCAAGGAATGACCCAGGACTGCTTGGAAGCATAATTATTGCATCCGTTTCGTTCGGCCGCATTGTTCGTCAGGCAGATGCGCCCGTCATCGAGGAATGCCGTGAAGGCCTGCCAACGCCCATCTTTCTCGAACATGTAGTTGATCGCCTTGGCCACCTTGTTGTGGCGGGAGAGTTTCGCGCGCTCTGCCAGAAGCCAGTCATGGAGGCTGTTCACCAGGGGACGGGACAGGTCCTGGCGGGTGGCAAGGCGGGCATCGGCATCCAGCCCACCCAACTCGCGCTCGATGTCGAAGATGGCGTCGATCCGTTTCACCGCTTCCAGCGCGACCGGCGAGATCTGATGGGCGGGTTTGCCTTTGCGGACGTTGCCCGCGATGTCAGCCAGCTCGAAGAACTTCCGGCGCGCATGCGACCAGCACAACGCACTGGTCACGGGCCCCGCATCACGGTCAGCTCGATAGAGGTCGTTGTATCCGCCATAGGCGTCCGCTTGTAGCACGCCTTGCCATCCGGCCAGATGCTCATTGGGATTGGTTGCCGAACGGTCGCGGGAGAAGTGGAAGACCGCGGCCGGCGGTGCGCCCCCATTCCAGGGCCGGTCATCACGCACAAAGGTCCAAAGCCGAGCCTTCTTCGCGCCACCCCGCGCCAGAAGCGGCACGGTCGTGTCGTCGCCATGCAGACGGTGAGCGGCAGGGATCAACTGAATTGATCTGCGGCGGCGGCGCGTTCGTCACGGTCACCGGCGCGAACGATACCGCGCGAGAAGACCCAAGTTCGCCGTTTCGATACTGCCGCCGCCACGTGGTCAGCAGCGATCGGCAAATGCCATGCCGCCGCGCCGTGGCCGCCGCCTGGCGGTCGCCGATGAAGCTCTCTTCCACAATGCGCAGTTTGTCATCATCCGACCAATACCGGCGGCGATCACCATCGGCAGCAGACAGAACTTCGATTTGAGGGCGGTTGATAAAGTCGGACTTACCATCGGAGCGAACCCAAGATCAGACGGCCGCCCCCGGAGGCTTACGCCTCAAACGTGTTGATTTATTATGAGTATTTTTGGTTGCGGGAGTAGGATTTGAACCTACGACCTTCAGGTTATGAGCCTGACGAGCTACCTGGCTG
>NZ_FOAG01000014.1 GCF_900109455.1 Roseovarius azorensis
CCCATGGATGCCCTCTCCTTCAGCTTGTGATTCAACACCGCAAGCTTGGCACATTGCGATGCCGTCTGGGGAGAGCGGCATCCACCCCATCTCCACCTTAAGTCATTGTTCCTGAAAAATTTCCATAAACCGTCCGTTCACCACGGACCCAACCGCTATGCCCAGTATCAGCTCTGTTTGGAGGGTCTAGTTTCCCTGTGACACGTGTTCCTAATAGCTCCGCTCGGTGTGCGCACATTCACGGACATGTTCAACGCAATCGCCGAAATCTGCGACCTCTACTCACCCGACGAAGCTGGAATTACTTCACGGCTACCGGATATGTCGCAGATTAAAGGCGCGGATGACCGAGCTGATTGAACAAGCCGCCCCCCAGCATACCGCGTGGATCATCCGCGGGGAACCTGCCTCAACCGGATACGCCGTCCGTCTCGGATCTGGTCCCACCGACGAAAGTGTGGTCGCCCCTGGTGATTGGGCAGTCGTCGTAGGGTCCGACGTCGATGCGGTGACGATCGTCGGCCGCATTCTGCGCATCCGGTCGGATGCCCATGGTCGAACCATTTATTTCGATCAGGCTCAAGCCATAGACCCGGCGGCTCCCCTGACCGCGCTCGGCCTGACCGCGCCCAGCGCACCGGCAACACGGCTGCCGTGGGGTGATTTCTTGCGCGTCCTTCCGTTGCTCGGCGCCGCCTCACCTGACGCGGTGCCGCTGATCCAGGACGTGGTCTACGTTCGCGATCTTCTCGAGCTTTCCGTGCGGGATGACCTACTCGGCCCCGCGGAAGGGCCACGCGAGTTGATCAAGGACATGAGCGTCCGCGATCGTTACCTCGTCGGCAAGTTGGCGCCCCGACACCCGGGGGACGATCAGACCGCTCAGGTGGAACCGGCTTCCGCCGCCGATGAGGCCGGGGACCTCGAGGAAGAGCGGACCGCCTCGCTGCACGAGCCGGGGGCAGAATTCCCGAGTGCCACCGGCCGGGTGGAGCCCGAAGACGACGCGCTCGACGAGATCGACACCACAAACAACCAGTCACTGGTGCCTTCGAGCATGGGGCTGACCTTCTGCGTCGCGCCAGATGTGCAGGCTTTGGCGGTAGAGGCTCGGTGGGGCCGTTACGAGCGCGTCCCGAATGATGAGCATGACATCACCAAGACCCGGCGAAACCGCCAGACCGGCCGAGAAGAAGAGGTGAAGGTCAGGGTCTGGCGCCGCATCCCTTGTGGCGGTGTCGTCTCGCTGCCGCTCGTCGACGGTCAGATCAAACCGTCCACTCCCGACGCCGACCAACCCGACATTCGTCTACAGGGCACGGTTCGGACGAATGCCAAGGGCGAACGCCTCGTCACTCTGTTCCTCGTAAACGGACAGCTGGAGCCCGACGATAACAAGGATCGCGCATGGCTGTTCCAGCCGGAGATCACTGTCGAGGCCCCCGAAGATCACGGTGACAGGTCGGTCTTTCGGCGTCGCCCCTCCAACGAAGTTGTAGTCGACGACCCGGAACGTGACCGTCTCGCCCTCATCTATCGCAACCGGCTCGAGTTCGCGGTCGGCCACGGAGTGTCCGTTCACGCGGATACGACGCCCGAGGAGCCGACGAAGGCGCATCGCGTCAGAACCGAGATTATCCCGCGCTACGAAGTCGCTGTCACCGAAACGCCCGGGCTTGACCCAAGGGACCGTCCAGCCATGCGGCGCATGGTCGACGAGGGCTGGCTCGACATGACGCGGCTGGCGGAGATGGCGCCGGACGCGCTGCGCGAAGCCCTCTCCTGCCTCGTCGACGACTACGCCGTCTGGATCGGTGAGCAGAAGGCCCGGCTAGGGTCCGAGATCACCGGCTTCGACGATCCGGGCAAGGACGTCATTGAGCGCTGCGAGGAGATCCTGCGCCGCCTTCGAGAGGGCATGGGCACGCTTTTCGCCGATCCGAAGGCGCTGGAGGCATTCCGCTTCGCCAACCGGTTCATGGCCATGCAGCGTGTCCGAAGCATCTACGCTCTGAAGCGCAGACGGAACGAAGCCGTCGACGTGACCACTTTGAACGTGCCGAAGAACAGGTCGTGGCGCCCGTTCCAGCTGGCGTTCCTGCTCCTGTCGATCCCGTCGCTCTCTGATCCGACTCACCCGGACCGGACGAAGCCAGTCGAGGCGTTCGCCGATCTCCTCTGGTTCCCGACGGGTGGTGGTAAGACCGAGGCCTATCTCGGTGTGGCGGCCTTCGCCATGGCATGCGCCGATTGAAGAATGATCTCGGCGGTCTCGACGCATCACGTGGTCTCGCCGTCATCATGCGGTACACACTGCGACTGCTGACTCTGCAGCAGTTCCAGAGGGCGACGACGCTGCTCTGCGCGATGGAGGTCATCCGTCGTGCAGAAGACAAGACCTGGGGCAAGGAACCATTTTCGCTAGGTCTCTGGGTCGGTAATCGCGTGACACCGGGCACGACAGATGCGTCTCACCAGGCTGTCGAAGCCATTCGAAACAACGACCGCAACAAAGCGGGAATCGCTTCGCCTGCACAACTGACCAGCTGCCCTTGGTGCGGTTCGGAGATCTCCGGAGGTCGCGACATCGAGGTCGACAGGATCGCCGGCCGAACGCTGATCTACTGCGGCGACAAGCTGGGCGGCTGCGATTTCTCGAAGGCGAAATCCACTGGGCAGCCTCACCCGGGGCTTCCCGTGAAAGTCGTCGACGAGGAAATCTATCACCGCCCGCCGACGATGATGATCGCGACCGTGGACAAGTTCGCGATGATGGCGTGGCGTCCCGAGGTTCGGAACCTTTTCGGCCGCGTCGAGCAGGAATGCGGACGCCATGGCTTGCTCTGGCCGAGTCACGACTGCGGCACGGGGCACCGAGCGAGGGGGGCATATCCGGCCGCCAGTGTGAAGCCGGTCCGCGCAATTCGACCACCAGACTTGATCATCCAGGACGAGTTCCACCTCATCAGCGGTCCGTTGGGCACCATGGTGGGTCTTTACGAAACGGCCGTCGACGAACTGAGCAGCTGGGTTCTGGGCGACGAGAAGGTTCGTCCCAAGGTCGTGGCTTCCACCGCGACCGTGCGGCGGGCCGACGACCAGGTGCGCAACGTTTTCATGCGCCGAATTTCCGTGTTTCCGCCTTCCGGCCTGGACGTCGAAGACAATTTCTTCTTGGTCCAGAGACCCATTCTCGAGAGACCCAGTCGACGGTACATGGGAATCTGCGCTCCCGGCAGCTCTCGCCCTGCAGTGCTGATCAGAACCTATACGGCGTTCCTCACCGCCGCGCAGGCGCTATTCGATCGGTTCGGCCCGGTGGCCGACCCCTATATGACCCTCGTCGGCTACTTCAACTCGCTGCGAGAACTCGGAGGGATGAAGCGTCTGGCCGAAGACGACGTCCAAACGCGTTCCTTCCGTGTTGATATGAGCCTGGTGGACCGACCGGGGCTCGCGCAGCGGCGGGTCGAGGAAATCAGCGAACTGACATCGCGGGTCTCCAGTCAGGACATCCCGAGATACCTCGATCAGCTCGAGGTTCCTTTCGATGGCACCTTCGACCCAGCACTAGGCAAATGGGTGACCAATAGGAAGCCAGGGGAGGCCCGGCCGATCGATGCAGTTCTCGCGACGAACATGCTGTCGGTCGGTGTCGACGTGAATCGTCTCGGAGTGATGGTCGTAAACGGCCAACCCAAGGGAACGGCCGAGTACATCCAGGCGACGAGCCGTGTGGGCCGAACGCCGCCAGGACTGGTGGCCACTGTGCTGACGTGGGCGCGGCCTCGGGACTTGTCGCATTACGAGACCTTCGAGCATTACCACGCGACCTTCTATCAGCACGTCGAAGCTCAATCCGTCACGCCGTTCTCGCCACGGGCGTTGGACCGAGGGCTTACCGGCGCGATGCTCTCCATCATGCGTCACACCTACGATCCCTTCGCCGCAAACGACGGCGCTGGCGCCATGAACAGTCCTAGCCGCAAAGAGATGTTGGATACGATAGGCGCAGTTGCCGCTCGTACCTGGGAAGTCATTGAAGACTCGGGGAAGAAGACCCTGACCGAGGCGGAGATGAAGAGGTGAACGCCCTCCTTGGATTTACACGAGTCGAGTCTCCTGACGAAGGAATGGGAGATGAGGCAGCTCCACGGGCCCCGCTCGCACGGGCAGCACCGAACTGGGTGCCGGCCACTCAAGTCCACGGTGAAGGAATTTTCGTTCGCTTCGATGCAGATGCCCGCAAGGAGCGCGAGCATGATGCCGGTGGTGATGAGATGGACGGCGGTCTGGACCGCGGTGCGGCGTACGAAGCGGATGCAGTCGAGAAGCGAGCGGAGATCGCGAATGTCGAGGGCGGCATCCTTGCCGTCGATCCCGGCATCAGCGAGCGCACGCTTCGCGCCCTCTTCCGCGGCCTGGGACAGGAAGGCCCGGAACTCGGCCTCCGACATCCTCAGGTCGCCCTTGTCCGTTCGGGGCAAGATCATGACGAGACGATCCCCGCTTCCGCCGGCAGCGTCGCCGCCGTCCAGGGGGTGCTGTCGGCCGGGTTCAGATCCCAGCTCGAATAGACCGGCGATGGCAGGTCGGCCGAGGGCGTGCCGGGCGTAGCGTCATAGTCCACGCCCCCCATGCGCAGGAAGCCCGCGATCCCGGTCGGACCGGCGGTGCCGAGCTGTGCCAGTTGCTTCACGTGCACGCCCGCGATGGTCGTGGCCCCGGCTGGGCCGGTCGGGCCCGCGAGCGAGAAGGACAGTCGCTGGCCGGCGATATCGCTCGCCACGCGGGTCACGATGTCGTCGTCCTTGGTGGCAGTCGCGCCGGCGTGCGCGCAGTGATGTTGATTCTGGGCCGTGACCGATCTGGGTCACATTCTGGCCAGGAAGCCCGGCTAAGGGATCACGAAGTTAGACGAGGATTACGTCAAGGCGTCTTTTTGCTTCCCCATAAGGCGGCGCCGACACGACACGTTGAGATAATTACATGCTTGAGACTGACCACTCACTGTCTGGCCAACAGCCGACATTCCTCGGCCTTCCCCTGAACATGGACTGGCGAATGGGTCACGGTCAGAACTTGCCGCGTTGCGCCGGCGTCTACGTTGAAGTCCTCTGGCCGGTGCGCGGTATCCGCATCGGTCATTCGAAGAATATCCTCAGCCGACACAGGGGCGCGCTGCGGTGGTATCGCGCGATGAAGGACGGGACTGACCGCAACATCAGCCGTCGGGGCATTCTCCCCGACTATGCGCGCCAGTACGGCGCAGGCGGACTCGAGGCCTTCGTCATCTCTGCCGATCCAGCTTTGGAGGACGAATTGCTCCGCAAGCGGTTGGAAGCTCATCTTCACGAATGGGCCGGGATTCAGACGGTCTGGCGGAACTTCAATACAGAGAACACCTCCCGCTACCTCGGCTGAGCTGCCCTCAGACGATGCTGGTGCCGCCGAAGGGATTGCGGCCCGGGATGTCGGGGAAACCCCCGAAGTTCAGAAGGTTGCCAAACTTGGCGGCACACGTGTCGCGGCGGAGATCGCAGCCGGGCGCCATGTCGATGACGGCGACCGTCTCTGGATCGCCGATCGCGGTCTCAAGCTCCGGCATGCGCCCCGCGAGCGTCAGCTTGTCCCCCACGTGCCCGGTGATGAACCCGAGCAGCCCCGCATGGCGCAGGACGCCGCCACGGAACCAACCGTCCGGTAGGAGCGCGGCCTCGGCCACGGTGATCTCGAGACCGGAACGTGCGGTCGCGGTTCCGCCCACGAAGAAGGTCTCGATGTCGAGGCGGCAGCCGCGGGAATAGAGCGCGTGGCGGCAGAGACGTTGGTACTTCGCCCGCACGCCTTCCCGGCGCATCGAGGTGAAGAGCGATTCAGCGCGCAGCGTGATCCGCCGTCCCTCTACGCGCGCCGAGACGATGCGGCCCTTCCAGTGCGCGACCACCTCGGCCGGGGCCTGTTCGTGGCCGCGGTAGATGGTGAGCGTCGTAACCGACCGGCCCCGGGGCCCGAGATAGCGGCGGGCGAAAGGATCGGAGAGCGGGAAGGTCACCGACAGGTCCACCCGACGCGGGTCGCTGCTCTGGACGACGGAGCCGTGGCTCGCGGCCGAGGGCTCCCAGATGAGATCCTCGGTCTCCTCGCCGATCGCGCCCGCGGGCGAGGTCCAGGCGCTCGCGCGGCTGGTGAAGCGCCAAACGGCCGCACCTTCCGCAAAGAGGTAGAGGAAATACGGCCGCCCCTCGGCGGTCGAGGTCTCGGCAAGATCGTAGGTCATGAGGGCGTCTCGATCAGCGGCAGCGCCAGTTCGGTCCGGTTCGGGCCGTGCGTGAGTTCGATCCGGTCGGCATCCTAGCGGACCTTCAGGAGAAGATGCACGGGCGTACCAAGCGCAATGCTCTTGCCGGGGGCAGCGATCGAGAGCCGGATCCCGAGCGCGTCCCATGCCGCGGCAGTGATCTCGCGGAAGACCGGCCCGGTCGGGTGGTCGATCATCAGGTGTCGGCCGATCCAGATGGAGGGATCAGCGAGCGGTGCGACGACAATGGACGTCGCGCCAGAGGTGGCGGCGGCCTGCAGGACCAGTTCCCGGCCCCAGGTCGGCAGCCAGAGGGCGCGCTGGCGACCGCGCAGGGAGAGCAGCCAGCGCCGGCGAGTCAGCCGCGCGGCGCCGCGGTCGATGAGCGAGATGGTCGACCGGCGCTGGACTTGGGTGAGGACGGGCTCGAGCACGACGGACCCGAAGCCGTTGTCGATGGCTTCCACGGTCTGGCCGAGCGTCTCTGCGAGCGGCTGGCGCAGGACAGCTGGATCGGTCAGCACGTCGAGCCCCAGGTGCTGGGGATAAGGACTGGCAGCAGCGCTGCCGTCGCTGAGCCGGAGCGTGAAGCTCGCCGTGACCGTCCCGAGCCCCTGGCGGCGGCGGTCGATCTCGACGGGCCGTGCGAGGAAGGCACTGCCGACCGGGGCCACGACGGCGTGCGCGAGACTGACGCCCGCCGCCACTGCAAGCTCCAGCCGGTCGGACAGCACGGCGGCAATCTCGACCAGATGTGCCCTGCCGCCATCGGCAGCGATGATGGCCTGCGCCGCCCCGTCAAAGGCGCCGTCGCTCGTGTCGACGAAGACCGTCAGGTCAGCCGCGTCGATCGCTGCCGTCGCAGGGCGCGCCAGATGCCAGAGCGGCAGGATCCAGTCGTCGAGCTGCCCGGCACGGCCGAGTTCTGCCGCCTCGGCGAGCCCCATGGCATCGAGAAGATGCAAGAGGGTCACTGTGGACCGTGGACCCGTGCGAAGCGCGATGCGCTGTTCGCCAGCCTCCGTGACGAGGACGTCGGTCGACCACTCCAGCACTTCCGTGACCGGCGTCTGCGCTGCGAAGGGCCAGAGCCGGTCAGGCATCGAGACCTCCCCGGTTGCGCCGGATCACGTTGACGATGAGCCGCTCGCCCGCGGGCGTCGCGAGATAGTCCCCAACGATCGCGGGATCGAGCACGTTGACGATGCGAGTCGCGGGCTGGGGCGCCGGGCCACCACCGTTGGCCTCTACGCCGAGCCGCCCGCCCGGACCGCGCCGCAGGGGTAGGATCGCCTCCGGTCCGGCCTCGCCCATGAGCCCGATCCCCCGCGCGAAGGGAAAAACCGTCGGACGGGACACAACACCACCCCGGGCGAAGGCCGTGACCTCGCCGGCTTGCGAGAACGCCCCGCCTCGGGCAAAGCCAGCGATGCCGAAGAGCCCGCCGATGGCGCTCCCGATCCAGCCGAAGAGACCGCCGCCGGTGCCCGTGCCGGAGAAGGCGCGGAAGAGCGCATCCTCGATCGGCTTGAAGGCCTGGTCGATGAGGCGGTTCGCGAGATTGCGCGCGATCCCCGCCACGGCACCCGCGAAGGTCTGCCAGCTGAGCTCGCCCGACTTCAGCGCCTCCTTGATCGGCCCGGTGATGTCTTCGGCCAGCCCCTTCGCGATTTCCTGCGTGCGTTCCACGGCAGCGCGGGCCGCATCCCAGGACTGGCGCGCGACATCGGCCGCACTCTGCATGGCACCGCCCGCGCGACCCGCGGCTTCGGCGGTCTCGTCGAGCGCGGCGGCCGGTCCTGCCCCGTCCTCACCGGACAGTGCTGCATCGAAACGCTCGGCAGCGACCGTCGCGCCATCGAGCGCCGTCTCTGCCTCCGTGCCGGTGCTGCTGACGGCGGCGCGCAGGACATCGAGTGCGGCAAGCGGCTGAAGCGCGCCGTCGGCCAGCGTGGAGGCCGTCTGACGCCAGGCTTCCGCCGAGGCAGCGGCTTCGCTGGCCGCCGCCGTCAGTCCGAGATCGGGAACGGCGAGTGGGTTGTCAGAGAAGGCCGAGGCGAAGGCATCGCGTGCGGCCGTTGCGGCCTCGGTGGCCGCACCAGCGAAGCGGTTCTCGAGGCGGCCGAGATCAAGCTCGGCGATGACCCCGATGCGCCGCTCGACGCCGAGCGCCTCCAGCCCGGCGTTCACGCCCTCGATGAAGCCGTTGATCCGTGTGACGACGCCATTCAGCATGGCCTCGACACCCTCGAAGGCGCTCATCAGAACGTCGCGTTCAGGCGCACCCTGCCGATGGTGTCGCCCGCGCCGCTCGCCACCGCCTCGGTCGCCACGCCGATGAGCGTGTTGTCGGTCGCGACCGTCGTGCAGTGCTTGTTGGTGTCGTCCCAATAGACCCTGGCGCCGACGGTCCATGCCTGGGAGCCGACCTTGGTGATGTCGAACACGCCGACGAGCGCGGTCTCGACGCTCTCGCCGAGGGCGGCGTCTCCGGCGGCGATACCGAAGATGGAGCCGACGAGCAGGCCATCGCCGGAGGCGACGGCATAGGGCGCGGTCAGGGTGATGGTGTTGCCGGGCTGGACGTAGTTTTTCATGGGGGTGATCCTCCTGGAAAGACGGAGGGCGGCCCGTGAGGACCGCCCGCGTGTCAGTGTTCAGGACGTGGGCCTTACGCGCCCGGGTTCTTGTAGAGGCCGCGCCAGTCGATGGCCTTGGCGCCGAAGTCGAGGCGGCACTTGATCTCGACGCCATCGACGTCGAAGCCGTTGCGCGTCTCGATGTAGGCGCCCTGCTGGCCCTCGAGATAGGCGTACTCGATGGTGTCGATCTGGTTCGGGCTGGCCGCCAGATACCAGGCGGTCTCGCTGGCGGCGTCGAGGCGGGGCTCGCTGATCGGCGCCAGCGTGCGGATCGACTGCGGAACCACGCTGGACGTCGCGGCGGGCACGAGGTTCTGCGCGACCAGCTGCTCGGCCTTCAGTTCCAGCGAGGCGGGCACGATCAGGAAGGCGGGGCGGACGTTCAGCACCGTCTTCTTGTCGAGGCCGGTCTGCTTGGCCATCGCCGCGCGCGCCGCACCGACGCTGCTCACGTCGAGCGCCGCGCCGGTGCCGGCGAGGTTCTTGTGCGTGGTGTGGAAGAGCGCGTTGCCGTCGGCCATCGCCGGGTTGGCGGTGATGATGCCCCAGACCACGTCGCTTTCCAGCTGCGCGATGGAGTTGCCGTACATGGCCGGGATCCGGGTGAAGGCGTCGAGATCGTCGTTGATCAGCGTCTGGCGGGTGATCGCGACCACCCGGCCATAGGTCTTGACCTTGTAGCTCTCCTTGCTCTCGCCGAGCGTGCCGCGCTTGAACTCGCCGCTCTCGCCGACCTCCAGCAGCTGCGGGGCCTCGCCGAGCTGGACCCGGTGCATGGCCTTGAAGTCGGTGGCGAGCACCTGGCGGCAGAACAGCATGAAGGTGCGGGGATAGGCCTCGTAGGCCTGCCGCAGCGTCTTGTTCGTGACGGCCGACAGGATCTCGGGGAAGTCCGAGGTCGAGTGCAGCGCCCGCGTCGCCACCTCGTCGCGCGACAGGCCGCGCGTGTTGACCCCGGCGTTGCCGAGGCTTTCGCGGGCGAGTTCCAGCAGCGTCATGCCGCGGTACTGGCGGGCGGCGTCCTCCAGCTGGAACAGCGTCGGGCTGTAGCGGTGCAAGAGCGCGTTCGCCACCGCGTCGCGGCGGGTGATCCGCTCGTCCCGGCCGCCGAGCGGCACGGAGACATGGCCGAAGGTCCGGGTCTCGTCGGACTTCGCGGCGACCTGGTCGAGGATCAGGCGGCGGGATTCATCGACGCTGACGCCGCGCTTGACCAGATCCTCGGCGAAGCCGCGCTCGAGGTTCAGCCGCCCGGCCAGATCGTAGATGGTGGAGACCCGGTCGCGCTCGGCCTCGCGGGCGCGGGTGGCGACGGCCTCGGTGTCGGGCGCCGCGGGGGCATCGGTATTCTGAAGCTTCGGCTGGGTGCGGGTTTCCACTGCGGCGACCTTCGGGTCGGGCGCAGCCGCTTTCGGCTCGGTCATGGGGGTGTCCTCGGTATCATTCGGCTCGGTCGGCTGGGTGGTGGCGGGGGTCGCGGCGTCGCTTCCCGGGGTCTGGGTCTTGTCGGTCATCGGGATCGGTCCTTTCGTGGTGGAAGGGGCGTCCCGGCGGTGAAGGACGCAGTCGTGAAGGGGATGCTGGGAGCTGAAGCCCGCGGCGGGATCGGCGCCGACCGCGACGGCGGAGACCTCGAACGGCGTCCAGTCCACCGCGCGCCAGAGTTCGCGGGCGGCTTCGGGCTTCGAGACCTCGAAGCGGTGGACCTGGTAGCCGATGGAAACCGCCCGGATGTGGCCTGCCTGGATGTCGCGCCAGATCGGCTCGACGTCGGCGCGTTCGCTGATCCGCACCAAGGCGATGCCGCGTCCGTTCTCGATCCGCGCCGATCCCGGCACGACCGAGCCGATCACCGCGTCGAGCGTGTCGAGCTCGTGCACCTTCAGGAAGGGCGCACCCGCGTTCAGCCGGTCGAGCCGGACATGGGCGGGGTCGAGGCTCAGTTCCTCGTCATAGGGCTCGCCGAAGAAGGTGGCGCGGCGGACGCGGGCCCCGGCCGACCAGACCACCTCGACGGTGCGGCTGTCGGCGTCGGCCGTGTTCGGCGCAAGCTCCGCCGACCGGCGCATGGCCGGCAGTTCGATCATCGTGTCCATGAAGGTCAGTCCTGTTGGTCGGCCTGCGCCGGGTCATTGCCCGCGTCGGCGGTCGGGTCGTCGGTGTCCGGTTCGTCGTCGGCCGGATCGCTCGTCTGCGCGCTGCCGGTCTTGGTGACGCGGCGCGGGTCGCTGTCGAGCACCAGCCCCAGCGCATCGAGCTTGGCGTTGGTTGCGGCGATCTCGGCAAGAACGGCGTCGGGGTTGCGGCCCTGCTTCGCGATCACCTCGGCGAGCGTCATGGTGCCCGAGCGGATCGAGAGCAGGTTCGCCATCGCATCCTTCTGCGGATCGACTGCCTCGAACTTCGGCGGCGACCATTCGACCGGCACGATGGGCCACGGGATCTGGCCCGCCGCCCACGCGGCTTCCGTAAACCAGCGCCAGACCGGCGCGCAGAACATCGGGATGAAGAGCTGCCACTGGACGGCGTCGATCATCCGACGGAATTCGACGAGGCCCGCGCAGATCGAGAAATAGTTGACTTGGCTGAGATCGCCAGTGAGCAACTCATAGGGCACCCGGAACCCGGCAGAGATCGTGTGCAGGCTGGCGCGCTTGTAGTCGCCGTAGCCGCCGGTGGCCGAGGGCTGATTGAAGCGGATGTCCTTGCCGCCGCGGGCATAGGCAATCAGCCCCGGTTCGAACTGCTCGACCCTATTGCCGTCGGCATCGACCACGGAGGGTGCGATACCCTGCTGCGCCTCGTCGTCGCCGAAGACGATGGCGGTGACGCAAGCCTCGGTCTTTTTACGGACCAGCTCGGCTACCTCGTAATCGTCGAGATCGCGCAAGGACCGGATCACCGGCGCGCCCCAGGGAACGCCACGCGCCTGCGTGCGCTGCTTCTCGTAGACATGGGCGATCTCGGTCGCCGGGACCGCGTGCGATCCGAGCCCGCCCTGCAGCGCGCCCCAGGCATCGCCCGGATGTTCGGCATGCAGCCAGTAGGCCCGGCGCTTGCCGACCGGGTCGAACTCGATCCCCTGCACCAGCCGTCCTGCACCAAGAACGCCGGATTTCGTGGCGTCGAGGAAGTCCGCCTCCATCACCTGCAATTGCAGCGGCACCGGCAGGCCGTCGTTCGCGCGGCGCAGGCGGCGGCGCACCAGGACTTCGCCCGCCTCGACCATCTCCCGGCAGATCAGCGTCTGCAGCCCGTAGAAGTCGAGCTGCCCATCGGCGTCGCACTCCGCCGTCCAGCGCTCGAAGAGCGCATCGACCTTCCGATCCAGCGTGTCGTCGCCGCTGGCGGCGCGCGGCATGATGCCCGCGCCGATGATGTTGTTGACCAGCACCGCGACGGCCTTGGCCGCATGCGGGTTGTTGCGCACCAGATCCCGCATCCGGTCGCGCAAGAGCGCCCCGGCGACGCCGATCTCGGTATCGGCCGAGGATCCGGGCGCGCGCCAGCCCTCGGTGCGCCGTCCGCGTGCGGCGCCGTCATAGCCCCGCGTCAGGGTCTCGAAGGCCTGACGCGCCATCACGCGGCGCGCGGCCATGCGCGGCGCCACCGTGGCGATGGCGTGATCGAACCAGGTCGCCGACATCAGCGATCCCCGCGCGAGAAGCCGGCGAGCCCGGCCACCGGCAGCGGCCGCGTGGCGCCCGCGATGGCGCGCTCGATGGTGCGGATGCGAGCGAGCAGATCCTCGGCCGAGCCGTAGTCCACCGACTTGCCGTCATAGCTCACCCTCGTCGTGCCGCTGGCATAGGCCCGGCGCACCGGCCTAGTGATCGGCCGCCACGGAGCCGTCCTTCTGACCGCCCTGCGCCTTCGTGTCAGTCTCCGCCACCGGATTATCTCGCGAACGGGACGACCCCATGAACGCGGCAACCCATTGGAAATGCGAAGATGTTTTACGCCGTCCCGTGGCCGTCGAGGGGCGCTCGAAGAGAGACGCAGGCCATTCGGAGACCCATTCCGCGTCAAGCGCCCAGTCTCCGAAGGGCGGATGGCCCTGCCAACGCCCTTTGAAACAAAAAGAAAAAAGGCCCCAATCGGGGCCCTTGGTCGGATTCAGTATCTGAGTGTGGCGGAGCCGATGGGATTCGAACCCACGAGACCCTTCCGGGCCTACTCCCTTAGCAGGGGAGCGCCTTCGACCACTCGGCCACAGCTCCGCTGACCCGTTTAATTGCAGCGCGCCGGGGGAACAAGGGTCATTTTCGGATTTTTTAGAACTGCTGGTTTTGCAGGTTTTTCAAGCAGCCCGCGGTTCATTCCGGGAATGCCTGCAGCGCCGTGATCCAGCAAACCTCAGGTATTGAAAAGGAAATGCAGCACATCGCCGTCCCTGACGATATAACCCTTGCCCTCGGCGCGCATCCTGCCTGCATCCCTGGCCTTCTGTTCGCCGCCCAGATTGACAAAATCGTCATAAGCGATTGTTTCGGCCCGGATGAAGCCGCGTTCGAAATCGCCGTGGATGACACCTGCGGCCTTTGGCGCGGGGGTGCCTGCGGGGATGGTCCAGGCGCGCGCCTCTTTGGGACCTACGGTAAAGTAGGTCTCGAGATGCAGCAACTCATAGCCTGCGCGGATCAGACGATCGAGTCCGGCCTCCTCCAGTCCCATCTCGCTGAGGAACATTTCGGCCTCGTCCGGTTCCAGCTTGGATATTTCTTCCTCGATCTGGGCGGAGATCACAACCGAGGCAGCCCCCTGCTCTGCCGCCATCTTAGCCACGGCGTCGGAATGGGTGTTGCCTGTGGCGGCATTGACCTCGTCGACATTGCAGACATAGAGGATCGGTTTGGAGGTTAGCAGTTGCAGCATCTTCCAGGCCTTGGCGTCCTCTACATCGACCTCAACGGAGCGAGCGGGACGGCCCGCCTCCAGCGCCGCCTGCGCCTGCGCCAAGAGCCGGTCGGCCTGCGCCGCCTCCCTGTCGCCGCCCTTGAGCTTGCGCACGAGGGTCGCGCGGCGTTTTTCGACCGACTCGAGATCGGCAAGCATGAGTTCGGTTTCTATTGTATCGGCATCCGCTACAGGGTCGACGCGGCCCTCGACATGGGTGACATCGCCGTCATCAAAGCAGCGCAGCACATGGGCGATGGCATCGGTCTCGCGGATATTGGCAAGGAACTGATTGCCCAGGCCCTCGCCTTTCGACGCGCCTTTGACCAACCCCGCAATATCGACAAAGGTCATCCGGGTCGGGATGATCTGCTTCGACCCGGCGATTGCCGCAAGTTTGTCGAGCCGCGCATCCGGTACCGCCACCTCGCCCACATTGGGCTCGATGGTACAGAACGGGAAATTTGCGGCCTGCGCGGCGGCGGTGCGCGTGAGCGCGTTGAAGAGCGTGGATTTACCCACATTCGGCAGGCCCACGATTCCCATTTTAAAGCCCATCTGCGGCCCTCCACGCCTTGAATTGCGCGCATCTACGGGTTTGCGCAGGCCAAGGTCAAGCCGGGCATTGATTTCCGCACCCGTTTACGCCAAACCCGCACGGACGTATTCAGAGGACAATTCCCATGACCCGCATCGACGCGAAATTCGCAGAGTTGAAAGCCGCCAGAAAAAAGGCGTTCGTCTCTTATATCATGGCTGGCGATCCCGATTATGACCGTTCTCTTGCGGTGATGCAGGGGTTGCCCGCCGCAGGCGTCGACATCATCGAACTGGGCGTGCCCTTTACAGATCCGATGGCGGATGGGCCGACGATCCAACTTGCCGGACAGCGGGCGCTGGCGGCAGGCATGACGCTGACGCGCACACTGGCAATGGCGACCGAATTCCGCAAGACCGACGACAGCACGCCCATCGTGCTGATGGGGTATTACAACCCGATCTACAACCGTGGCGTGGAGCGGTTTCTGGATGAGGCTAAGACGGCAGGGATCGACGGGCTGATCGTGGTTGATCTGCCGCCCGAAGAAGATGAGGAATTGTGTATTCCCGCCAGCAAGGCAGGGCTGAATTTCATCCGGCTGGCCACCCCGACCACGGACGACAGGCGGCTGCCCAAGGTGCTGCAGAACACGAGCGGGTTCGTCTATTACGTCTCGATCACCGGGATCACCGGGGCGGCGGCGGCTGAGGCGGCGGATGTCGGTCCAGAGGTGACCCGGATCAAGGCGCAGACCGATCTGCCGGTCATCGTCGGCTTTGGCATCCGCACGCCGGAGACAGCAGAGATGATCGCAGGCGTAGCCGACGGCTGCGTCGTGGGTTCGGCCATCGTCAGCGAGATCGCCAGGGGCGGACCGGTGAGCGGGGTTCTGGATTTCGTGCGCGGACTGGCCGCAGGCGCGCATCGCGCCTGAGCGCAGCGCGAAACGGTGCTAGAAGGGGTGCGTGTCACCCCACCCCCCGCGGCAAGCTGAACATTGCGCGGCGGGCACCGGGTTGGTAAAGGGAATTGACCAATCTTCGGAGCCTCCCCAATGCCCGTGATCACCAGCATCGACGATCTCAAGCGGATATACGCCCGCCGCGTGCCCAGAATGTTCTACGACTACGCGGAATCCGGCAGTTGGAGCGAGCAGACATTCCGCGAGAACACGACCGATTTCGACAGGATCTACCTGCGGCAACGGGTGGCGATCGACATGACCGGGCGCAACATGGGCTCGAAAATGATCGGTCAGGATGTGGCGATGCCGGTAGGCCTTGCCCCCGTGGGACTGACAGGCATGCAGCACGCCGATGGCGAGATCAAGGCGGCCCGCGCGGCCGAGAAATTCGGCGTGCCCTTCACCCTCTCGACCATGTCGATCTGCAGCATCGAGGATGTGGCCGAACACACGACCAAACCGTTCTGGATGCAGGTCTACACGCTCAAGGACGACGATTTCATGCAACGCCTGTTTGACCGGGCGCGCGATGCCGGATGCTCGGCGGCGATGATCACGGTCGATCTGCAGATGCTGGGCCAGCGCCACAAGGATCTCAAGAACGGCCTCAGCGCCCCGCCCAAGCTGACGCCCGCGAGCGTCGCCAACATGATGACCAAGGTTCACTGGGGTCTTGGCATGCTGGGTACGAAACGGCGTTTTTTCGGCAATATCGTGGGGCACGCCAAGGGGGTGACCGATCCTTCCTCGCTCTCGGCCTGGACCGCCGAAGCCTTTGACCAGGCGCTCGACTGGGACCGAATCCGGCAGTTCCGCAAGATGTGGGAGGGGCCGCTGATCATCAAGGGCATCATGGATCCGCGCGACGCACGCGAGGCGCTTAACGTGGGCGCGGATGCGATCATCGTCTCGAATCATGGCGGGCGGCAACTGGACGGGGCGATTTCCGCCATCCGCGCGCTGCCAGAGATCATGGATGCGGTGGGCGACAGGATCGAAGTGCATCTCGACAGCGGTATCCGTTCCGGTCAGGACGTGCTCAAGGCATTGGCAATGGGGGCGAAAGGTACCTATATCGGGCGCGCCTTTGTCTATGGGTTGGGTGCCATGGGCGAGGCCGGGGTCACAAAGACGCTGGAGCTGATCTATAAGGAACTGGATACCTCCATGGGCCTCTGCGGACGGCGCGATGTGCGTGATCTGGACCGCGACATCCTGATGATCCCCAGGGGTTTCAGTGGCGATTGGGAATAGACTCGAATGATGCAGCTTCGGGAAACGTTTGACACAAAACAGGAACATGCGTAGAACAAAAAGAAACGCATGAACCGGAGAACGCGCCGATGCTGACCAGAAAACAACTCGATCTGCTGGAGTTCATTCACAAGCGGGTGCAGCGCGACGGCGTTCCCCCCAGTTTCGACGAGATGAAGGAGGCGCTTGATCTGCGCTCCAAATCGGGCATCCACCGGCTGATCACCGCGCTGGAGGAACGCGGCTTCATCCGCCGGCTGGCGCATCGGGCGCGGGCGCTCGAAATCGTCAAACTTCCCGAAAGCATGGGCGGTGAAGCCAGCCACGGCTTTGTCCCCCGCGTGATCGAGGGCGACCGGCCAACCGCCGCACAGCCCGCCAATGCCCGGCCCGTTGTGACGGCGCAGGCGATCGAGGTGCCGCTGATGGGCCGCATCGCCGCCGGCGTACCGATCGAGGCGATCGCCCATGTGCGCGACAACGTCGCCGTGCCGGGTGCCATGATCTCGGGCCGCGGAGAGCATTATGCGCTTGAGGTCAAGGGCGATTCAATGATCGAGGCGGGGATCAACGATGGCGATGTGGTCATCATCCGCGAGACCGCGGTCGCGGATAACGGCGATATCGTCGTGGCGCTGATCGAGGATCAGGAAGCCACGCTCAAGCGCTTCTTCCGCCGTGGCAACGCAATTGCCCTCGAGGCTGCGAATCCGGCCTATGAAACACGCCTCTTCCCGGAGGATCAGGTCAGGATTCAGGGCCGTCTCGTGGGTCTCATCCGCACCTATTGATCATTCCATAGCCGTGTGCCGGTGACATCGCGCGCGGTCACCAGGCGCAGACGGCCCGCATCGCCGTAGATCGCCACTGATCCGGTTTTTCGTACTGTGTCCGGGGTGATCACCTCGCACCCCTGCCCTATGGACGGTTCAATCCTGCCACCGGTTACAATCAGGATCCACGCCCCCTCGCAGACCGGGGGCATTGCAACGGCCTTGCCACCGATCACCCGGATCGGCAGGGGAAACAACGATGCGTCGCCCGGCCAGCGTTCATGCGCCTCGTCTTGCGCTGCGCTGTCGCCATCATTTTCCAACCAGTTCGCCGCCACGAAGCCGCCGCCCTTCGGTTTGTTCAGCGCGCGCCCTTCGTCCGTCATCACCCCCACCAGCGCGGCGGTGTCCGAAATCAGCACTGCCGGGCGTTCGGTCCCGGCCCAGAACCAGACTGCCAGCAGGACCGGCACCAGACCGGCCAACCGCACCCGTCCCTGCCAGAGCACGACAAACAGCGCGCCTGCCGCAAGCAACGGCAACACCTCGGAATCCGGTGCAATAACCGCCACCCGCGCGCCTTCCAGCGCCGCCGTCCGATGCGCCACGCCAAGGATCCATTCAAGCCCCAGCGCCATAATCCAGAGCGCGATCCAGTCAAGCCCGACTGGCAAAAGAAGCGCCGCCAGCACCGCGGCTGGCATGACCAGCACACCCATCAGCGGCACGCTGAGCAGGTTGGCGACAAGACCGTATTGCGCGAACTGGTTGAAATGCGCGGCAGCCACCGGCGCGGTGGCTGCCCCAGCCACGGCCGAGGAAATCACCACCGTCAGAATGGGCCGCAGCCAACGGGGCCCAAGCGATACCCGCGCGTCCCGCAGCCAGCCAAACACCGCGACCAGCGCCACCGTTGCGGCAAAGGACATCTGAAACCCCGACCCCAGCAACGCCTCGGGTCGCAAGCAGAGCACGATCACCGCCGCCACCGCCACCGCCCGAAGGGTCAATGCGCGCCGATCGAGCAGCACCGCCACCAGCATCACCGCCACCATGACAAAGGCCCGCTCGGTGGCGACATTGCCGCCCGAGAGACCCAGATATCCCGCCGCCGCCATCAGCGCGACGAGTGCCGACAGTTTCTTGGCTGGCAGTCGCAGGCCCAGACGTGGAATCGCCGCAAGACCCAGCCGGCATGCAGCAAAGACAAACCCCGCCAGCAGCCCCATATGCAGCCCCGAAATCGCCAGAAGATGCGCCAGGTTGGACACCCGCATCGCCTCGAGCGTCGTCAGGTTGAGACCGGAACGATCCCCCGTCATGATCGCTGCGGCAAAGGCTCCCACCTGCCCCGGCATCCGCGTCTGCACATGGCCCGACAGCGCCATCCGCGCCCGAAAGAGCATCTGCCAACCCTCCGCCGGGCCGGCGCTCAGCACCGGCGTGCGAGTATAGCCCACCGCCCCGACCCCCAGAAACCACGCATGCCGCTGAAAATCGAACCCGCCCGGTTCGACCGGCCCGCCCGGTGCTCCGAGATGCGCCGTCATTATCACCCGCTGCCCCGGCTGAACCCTGAAATGCCCCTGCTCGCCATGCAACGCCACCCGCACCCGGCGTGGCACGCGATCAGGATCCGTGCGCGCCAGCACAACCCGGTCCAGTGTCAACCGCAACGCATCCGACGCCGAACGGTCGATACCCACGATTCTCCCCTCGACAGGACCATGATAGCGCCAGCCCAGCACCGGGCCGGCCACCAGATGCGCCCGCAACCCTGCAAGCGCAACTCCTGCCAGCACCAGGGCTATCGCGTACAACAACGGTCCGCTCCATTCGCGCCCGCACCGCGCGGCAAGCATCAGCAGGGCCGCTCCGATCCCGCAGGCCAGAAGTATCCAGATCCCAGGCTCGGCGCGCAGGGCGAAGTATCCACCAACACCGCTGGCCAACAGAACCGGCACCCAGGGGAAAAGCGCGCCGCGTTGCGCCAGCCAGCCACCTTCGATCAGATGCCAGACGCGCACCACTTGTTTCCTCTTTGGCGGGTCGATAGACAGTGCTCAAACCTTGCCCCCTCATCGTTACCGAAAGGTTAACTCGTCCAATGTCGCAGCAGGTCGTGACCCGTTTTGCTCCCTCGCCCACAGGTTACCTGCATATCGGCGGGGCGCGGACCGCGCTTTTCAACTGGCTCTTTGCGCGCGGTCGCGGCGGCCGATTCCTGCTGCGGATCGAGGATACGGATCGCGCTCGCTCGACACCCGAAGCAACACAGGCAATTCTCGACGGGCTGGCATGGCTCGGCCTCGATCACGACGGCGAAGCGATTAGCCAGTTCGCGCGCGCGCCCCGCCACGCCGAGGTCGCCCATCAGCTTCTGGCCCAGGGCAAGGCTTACAAATGCTTCTCGACCCAGGAAGAGATCGAGACATTCCGCGAAACCGCCCGTGCCGAAGGACGCTCGACCCTGTTTCAGAGTCCCTGGCGCGAGGCCACTCCCGATCAGCACCCCGATGGCGTGCCGCATGTGATCCGCATCAAGGCGCCGCGCGATGGCGTCACCGTCATCGCCGACCGGGTCCAGGGCAATGTCACCATCCGCAACGATCAGCTTGACGACATGGTCCTGCTGCGCGGCGACGGCACGCCGGTCTACATGCTGGCGGTGGCGGTGGATGACCATGACATGGGTGTGACCCATGTGATCCGGGGCGACGACCATCTCAACAATGCCGCGCGCCAGATGATGATCTATCAGGCGATGGGCTGGCCGCTGCCGGTCTATGCCCATATCCCGCTGATTCATGGTCCTGACGGCAAGAAGTTGAGCAAACGCCATGGCGCGCTCGGCGTCGAGGAATATCAACGCCTGGGCTATCCGGCAGCGGGCATGCGCAACTATCTGGTGCGTCTGGGCTGGAGCCATGGCGACGACGAATTTTTTGACGATGCGCAGGCGCGCGCATGGTTCGATCTGGAAGGTATCGGCAAGTCGCCCGCGCGGCTGGACTTCAGGAAACTGGAGAATCTCTGCGGTCAGCATATCGCGGCGACGGATGATGCTGCGCTGCTGCATGAATTGCGCGAGTTCCTTGTTGCGACGGGTCAACCGCCCTTGAATGACATGCAGGTAACATTGTTTTCAAAGGCGATGTACTGTCTCAAGGAGCGCGCCAAGACCTTCCCGGAACTGCTTGATAAAGCGGCGTTTATACTGGCGAGTCGGCCTATTGCGCCTGATGAGAAGGCCATAGCACTACTTGACAGTGTATCCCGTGGTATACTGAAAGAATTGACGCCGCAATTGCAAAATGCTACGTGGACACGTGACGGGATTGAGGCCCTAGCGACCCAATTCGCCGAGGACCATGAAATGAAGTTTGGTAAGCTCGCCGGTCCGCTCCGGGCCGCCTTGGCAGGTCGGACATCGACACCAAGTGTGTTCGACATGATGCTGGCGCTCGGGCGAGATGAGACGATCGCCCGACTGACCGACGCCGCCTGCGAAAGGGCTTAACCCTTTGGCAAGGCCTTACGTTTATCCAGCCCGGGGCGCAGATACCCTGCGGGCGCTGAGTGGGAGGACCCCAGATGTCAGAAGGAAAGAGAGTCGCAAAGCTGGAAATCGAAGGCAAGATCCATGAATTGCCAATCTTTTCCCCCACTGCAGGACCCGACGTGATCGACATACGCAAGCTTTATGCCAATGCGGGCGTGTTTACTTATGATCCCGGCTATACCTCGACCGCCAGCTGCGACAGCACGATCACCTTCATCGACGGCGACAAGGGCGAGCTGCTGCACCGGGGTTATCCGATCGATCAACTGGCCGGAAAATCACACTACCTCGAGGTCTGTTATCTGCTGCTCTATGGCGAGCTGCCCAGCCCCGCGCAGCTCGAGGATTTCGAGAGCCGGGTGACCAATCATACGATGATCCACGAACAGATGCATTTCCTGTTCCGCGGTTTTCGCCGGGACGCACATCCGATGGCGATCATGGTCGGAGTGGTCGGCGCGCTCAGCGCATTCTATCATGACAGCACCGATATTTCCGATCCCTGGCAGCGCGAGGTCGCGTCGATCCGGATGATCGCCAAGATGCCGACGATAGCCGCGATGGCCTATAAATACACCATCGGGCAACCGTTCGAATATCCGCGCAACAATCTTGATTATGCCTCCAACTTCCTGCGCATGTGCTTTGCCGTGCCGGCCGAGGATTACGAGGTCAACCCGATCCTGAGCCGCGCGATGGACCGGATCTTCACCCTGCATGCCGATCACGAACAGAACGCCTCGACCTCGACAGTGCGGCTGGCCTCGTCCTCGGGCGCAAATCCATTCGCGTGTATCGCTGCTGGCATCGCCTGTCTGTGGGGACCCGCGCATGGCGGTGCCAATCAGGCCTGCCTGGAAATGCTGCGCGAAATCGGTACGCCGAACCGTATCCCGGAATTCATCGCACGGGCCAAGGACAAGGACGATCCGTTTCGCCTGATGGGCTTTGGCCACCGGGTTTACAAGAATTTTGACCCGCGCGCCACAGTGATGAAGCAATCCGCCGACGAGGTTCTGGAACTGCTGGGCATCGAGAACAACCCAACCCTGCAGGTTGCCAAGGAACTTGAGAGACAGGCGTTGGCCGATCCCTATTTCGCCGAGAAAAAGCTGTTCCCGAATGTGGACTTCTATTCCGGAATCATTCTAGAGGCGATGGGTTTTCCCACCTCGATGTTCACGCCGATCTTCGCAGTATCGCGAACCATCGGCTGGATTTCGCAGTGGAAAGAGATGATCGCCGATCCACAACTCAAGATCGGTCGCCCGCGTCAACTCTATAAGGGTGAGACGCTGCGCGACTACGTTGATATCGAAAAGCGCTGAACCCTGCGGTTTCAACGTAGCAACGGCCCGCCAAAGCGGGCCGTCTTGTTACTCGCAGAATCTCTACCGGCCTTCGAAATGCGGCGGACGTTTTTCCAGAAAGGCCAGGATACCTTCCTTGAAATCGCGTGATTGACCGCAGGTCCCTTGCAGTTTCGCCTCGAGATCAAGCTGCATCTCCAGCGTGTTGTTCCATGTGTCCCGGATCGCCTGTCTGGCCGCCGCATAGGTCTGCGTCGGTCCCTTGGCCAGCTGCGCCGCGCGCGCGCGCCAATGAGCGTGGAAACCCTCGTCGCTCACCGCTTCCCAAATCATGCCCCAATCGCTGGCCTGCTGCGCGCTGATCGGCTCGGCGAAGAGTGCCGCACCCATTGCCTTGGCCATACCCATCTGGCGCGGCAGGAACCAGGTCCCCCCCGCGTCAGGGATCAGGCCGATGCGCGCGAATGCCTGCAAAAAATAGGCACTCTCGGCGGCGATCACCACATCCGCCGCCAGGGCCAGATTGGCCCCTGCCCCCGCCGCAGGCCCGTTGACCGCACTGATCGTCGGCACCGGGCAGTCGGTGATCGCGCGCAACATTGGCACATATTCCTCGCGCAGCACCCGCTCCAGATCCAGCGTCGCGGCATTGCCGCCATCGCTCAGATCCTGCCCGGAACAGAAGGCGCGGCCATTGCCGGTAAGAACCAGCACACGCGCCTTCGGCCCCGCATGGGCCACCGCGTCCGTAATCTCGGCACGCATCTGGCTGTTGAGCGCATTCATCTTCTCGGCGCGGTCGAGACACAACACGGCGACGCCTTCACTGATCTCAAGCGTAATGGTCTGATAGTCTTTCACGGATTCGGGCCTCCCGGTCTGGTTTCGTGCATCAAACCGCAGGCATGGCCCCAGGCCAAGAAAAACCGCGCGTCAGTCCTTGAGGATTTCGCGCAGACGGGCCTCTTCTGCCTCGCTCAACCGCGCCACTTGCGGCTCGGGCATACCCGCACGACGGCGCAGGTATAGCCCCGCCATGACCAGGCCCGCACCCATCATCAGAGGTCCGGAAAGCCAGAGCAGAATGTTCGCGCCGCCAGTGCGCGGCTTCAACAGCACATACTCACCGTAGCGGTCGACGATGAAATCCACCGCCTCCTCGTTGGTGTCCCCCGCCACCAGCCGCTCGCGCACCAACAGGCGCAGATCGCGGGCGAGTTCGGCATTGGAGTCGTCTATGCTCTCGTTGCGGCAGACCAGACATCGCAGCCCGGTGGAAATATCACGCGCCCGCGCCTCCAGTTCCGGATCGTCGAGAACCTCATCGGGCTGCACGGCAAATACCGGCGCTGCGATCATGCAAAGGGCTAGGATCAGGCGTTTCATTCGGCCGGCACCCCCTGCGGCAGCTTGCGCGCCCCCGCCGCCACCCGGTAGCGTCGATCGCTCAGCGACAGGCACCCGCCAAGCGCCATCAGGATCGAGCCGCCCCAGATCCAGTTGGCAAGCGGCTTGTAATAACTACGCACCGCCCAGCCACCGCCCTCCTGCGGATCTCCGATGACGACATAGATATCGCGGAGGAACCCGTTATTCAGCGCCGCCTCGGTGGTGGGCATCTGCGCCACCGGATAGATACGTTTCTCAGGGTACATCTTTGCGATTTCGCGCCCGTCCCGTGTCAGGGCAAAGGTGGCTCTGGTGGCGATGTAATTGGGACCATCCTCGCGAAGGACCTCTTCGAGACGCAGGCCATAGCCGGCAATTTTCAGATCTTCGCCCACCTGCAAGACGCGAATATCCTCCACCTCCCAGGCCATCATGGCGGCAACTCCGGCCATGGTCACGCCAAGCCCGCCATGCGCTACCGCCTTGCCCCAATCGGCCCGTGGCAGACGGCTGAGACGTCCCAGCCGATCCTGCCCTCGCCCGGTGCGCGACCACAGATCCACCGTTGCCCCACCGATCAGCCAAGCGGCAAAGAAAAGCCCGAGCGGCCCAAGTGCCGAGCGTCCGGTTTGCAACGCCCAGGCCAGTGCGGCAATCGCCACCGCCAGGATAAAGACAGGCAGCAGTTGTCGCCACACCCTACCCAGGGCGGCGCGTTTCCAGGGCAGCATCGCACCGACCGGCAGGATCAACCCCAGCCCGACCATGAAAGGAGTAAAGGCGGCGTTGAAGAACGGTTCGCCCACTGACAGCTTGCGGTCGAATGCCATTTCGGCGACCAGCGGCCAGATCGTGCCGACAAAGACAACGAAACACGCGACCGCCAGCAGAATGTTGTTCAGCACCAGCATTGATTCGCGGCTGACCATGCTGAACGCGCCCTTGGCCTGCATCACATTGGCCCGTGCGGCAAACAGCGTCAGCGCACCCACCATGAACACCGCCATGATACCCAGCAGGAACACACCACGCGTCGGGTCGGTGGCAAACGCATGCACAGAGGTCAGCACGCCCGACCGGGTAATGAACGCGCCCACCATCGAGAACCCGAAGGCGATGATCGCCAGCAGGATGGTCCAGCTTTTAAGGCTCTCGCGCTTCTCCACCACAATAGCGGAATGCAGCAGTGCTGCGGCGATGAGCCAAGGCATGAAACTTGCGTTTTCCACCGGATCCCAGAACCAGAATCCACCCCAACCCAGTTCATAATAAGCCCACCAACTGCCCAAGCCGATACCGATGGTCAGGAAAATCCACGCAGCCAGCGTGTAGGGCCGCACCCAGCGTCCCCAGGCCGCATCCACCCGCCCCTCGATCAGCGCCGCCACGGCGAACGAGAACGTCATGGATAGGCCGACATATCCCAGATAAAGAAAGGGGGGATGAAAGGCGAGACCCGGATCCTGCAACAGCGGATTCAGATCCTGCCCGTTGAACGGTGGCACCGACAGGCGCAGGAACGGGTTGGAGGTCAGCAGGATAAAGGCAAGGAACGCCACTGCCACCATCGCCTGGATGCTCAGCACCCGCGCGCGCAGCGACGGCGGCAAATTTGCCCCGAACCACGCGACCGCCCCACCAAAGAGCGTGACAATCAACACCCAGAGCAGCATCGAGCCCTCGTGATTGCCCCAGACTCCGGTGATCTTGTAGAGCATCGGCTTGTCGGTATGGCTGTTGGACGCGACCACCTGCAGCGAGAAATCCGAGGTGACAAAGGCCCATGTCAGCGCCGCGAACGACCCCGCCGTCAGCAGAAACTGGATCGTCGCCGCCGGTTCCGCGACCGCCATCCAGCCGGGCCATCGCTTGTAGGCACCGATAAGCGGAATGGTGGCCTGGAAACAGGCCACCAGAAAAGCGAGGATGAGGGCGAAGAGGCCAAGTTCTGTGATCATGCTCCGAGTATAGGGCAGCGATACGACACGGCCAATCGCAATCGGCACAGGTGCCGGATCACATTGTCGCGGGGGGTGCGGCTTGGGCGCGGCGGCGCCACTCGTCAATCGCCGGATTGTCCGAGGACGCAAGCGCCGACATCACCAACCTCGCATCACTGCCGCTGTCGGCCACTCCGGGGCTGTCGTAGCGCAGTGCGCGCAGCGTGCGGATGCTCTCGACCATCTGCGGCGCGCGCGCCATGGTTAGGGCGACCGCGCGCTGGAAATCCTGCCCCTTGGACTGATAGCGTGCCCCGAAATAGAAGCTCACGATCGCACCCAGCAGCCACCACAGCGGTTCCGGCACCAGCGCCAACCCCGTCATCCGCTCTCCGAACCACAGCGGATCGACCATCGCGGCCACGAACAGGCCCAGCGTGCCCAGAGCCATCGCCGGGCGCGGGATGCGGTTCAGCCCGTCAATGATCCGGTCGAACAGGCCCCGGTTTTCCAGCCGGAACTCGCCCGCCATCTGTTCCAGCGCGGCGTGCTGCGTCTCGACGCTGCGCTGATCGGCGGCCTCGGCATTGACGCGAAACACCTCCACAGTCTCGGCAATGACATTACCGCCATCGCCGAACAGCGCCCGCAGGATATCCCTTACCATGCTGCGACCCTTTCGCTGAACTGCGCCTCGCTCAGATGGAACCGGGGCGAGATGAATTCCTCGGCCCGCCTGATCCAGCCGCCCTTGCCGCCCGCGCGGGTACGGGCGAACTTGCGGCTTGCCGGGCGGGCATCGCCAAGACGAAGGTAATAATTGCGCCGCGCTATCCCGTAGGCGTCGGCGATGTGATCCGGCGCGGCCTCTGCCGCGTGCTCCGCCGCCGCCGCCGTCTGCGGACCGATCACCCCGTCCACTTCGACCGGCTGTCCCATCTCGCGCAGCAGCCGTTGCAGGATCCTGACCGCATTCGCCCCCGCGTTGACATACATGTCGAACACGCTCGCCCTCAGACTGTCGGGCAGGCGCGCGATGCCGGGACGGTGGTAATATTGGTCGATGAATATCTCGACCGCCCGCTCGCGGGTCAGCGCCCTGACATCGGCCGCGTCGATTATCCCATCGCGCGTCAGGTCCAGCCCCAGCCGCCGCATGGTATGAATTGTCACGCCAAAATTCGTGGTCCCGCCCGGATCGTCGGGATCGTTCACATAGCCGCCCTCGCGGGCGACGATTTCCTCGGCAATCCGTGATACGCTCTGCATCTGCCCCGCCTTTTGCATCGTTGGGATGCAAGGCTGCAGGCAGATCGGTTAACGCAGGCCTTAGCTACCGTCCGGATCCACGTAGACGCCCTGCGCCTTGAGCGCGTCCACCACTTCCTTGGGCATGTAGGTCTCGTCATGCTTGGCGAGAATCTCGGTGGCGACAAAGACCCCGTCGCGATAGCTGCCAGTGCCGACCATGCCCTGATTTTCCTCGAAAAGATCTGGCAGCACCCCACGATAGGTCACCGACACCACCGCACCGCCATCGGTGACGTTGAAACGGATCACTTCGCCCTCGCCACGTTTCAGGCTGCCTTCCTCGACCAGGCCGCCGATGCGGAATACCTCCGTCGGACTGGGCGGTTCTGCCAGCACCTGCGAGGGGGAACGGAAAAAATTGATCCCGTCGCGCATGCCATAGCCAATCAGCGCCGTCGCCAGCACCAGCGCCACGGCGGCGATGCCGATCACCTGCACCCGGCGCTTTTTCTTGAGCGATTTCATCGGCCTTACCCTCTGCTACGGAAAGACCGGGGCCAGCAAGAGCCCCTCTGTCTCGGGCAGAGATAACATCAGATTGGCGTTTTGCAACGCCTGCCCGCTGCTACCTTTTGTCAGGTTGTCGAGCGCGCCTATAACGATCGTGCGCCCTGCTCGCCGGTCGGCGACCACCCCGATATGACAGAAATTGCTGCCCCGGACGTGGCGCGTGCTCGGGGTTTCGCCCATCGGCAGCACCACGACAAAGGGTTCGTCCGCATAGGCCGCGCTCAGCGTATCATACACCGCCCGCGCGTCACCGCGCACATAGCCGGTGGCGAGAATGCCGCGATTGGCGGGCACCAGGTGCGGGGTAAACTGTATCTCGACGGGCCGACCGGCGACCGCCGAAAGCTCCTGATCGAACTCGCCAAGGTGCCGGTGTGTGCCACCCACCGAATAGGCGTGATAGCCCTCGCTCAACTCCGCGTGCAGAAGATTCTCCTTGAGGCTGCGGCCTGCGCCCGACACGCCGCATTTGAGATCAAGAACGATCTCGTCGGGATCAATCGCCCCTGCGGCGATCAGCGGGCGCAGCATGTAAAGCCCCGTAGCGGAATTGCAGCCGGTCCCCGCCACCAGCCGGGCCGAGATGATCTCCTCGCGGTAAAACTCGGTCAGGCCATAGACCGCCTCTTTCTGCAATTCGGATGCGGCATGCACATTGCCGTACCATTTCTGATAGGCCGCCGGATCACGCAACCGGAAATCGGCCGAAAGGTCCACGATGCGCAGATCGCGTGGCAGGGCCTTGATGACCTCCTGGCTTGTCTTGTGCGGCAGGGCGCAGAAGCACAGGTCGATATCGGCAAAGTTGATCTCTTCGATCGTCACGAGATCGGGCAGCGCCAGATAACGCAGATGCGGGAAAACCTGTCCCATGCTCTGCCCCGCCTTGGAATTCGCGGCCAGGGCGGCGATTTCCATCGCAGGATGGGTGGCGATGAGGCGGACGAGTTCGGCCCCCGTATAGCCGGATGCACCGAGAATGGCCACTTTATGGGTCATCTTGACCTCGCTTTCAGATTTTGAATCAGGGTTCAGATAGATGCGCAGGGGGCGCAATTCAGCCGGGTGCCACCGGTCAGGCGGCGTCGAACGTGATCTGTCGTCGCAGGAACTGCGTCGCGCGCGACGATACCCGCTTGGCGTCGCCAGTGGTCAGGAACATTGCCTGCTCGCCCGGACCGCGCATGCCGGGATGCCGCTCAAGATAATCGGCGAGGCTCTCGGCCACCAAGTTGGCCTGACTGTAGACCGCCACCTCCGGTCCGAGTGCGTCCTGAAATACCTCCTGCACCAACGGATAATGCGTACAGCCCAGCACGGCAGCCTCGGGGTGTGGCATCTTGCGCTTGAGCGCATCCACATGCGACCGAACCAGCGCCTCGGCCAGAATCATGTCACCCTCTTCGATGGCATCCACCACCCCGCCACAGGCCTGCGCCTCGACATCCACGCCTATGGCGCGAAAGGCCAGTTCCCGCTGAAACGCGCGGCTCGCCACCGTGGCGGGCGTGGCGAAAAGCGCCACGTTCTTGACCGCCACCTCGCGGGGCGGGGAATTGTCGCCCCATTGCCGCTCTGTCAGGGCCTCGATCAGCGGTACGAATACCCCCAGCACGCGCTTGCCTGGCGGCACCCAGGATTCCTGCATCCGCCGGAGGGCTGCGGCAGAGGCGGTATTGCAGGCCAGCACCACCAGATCACAACCCGCCGAAAACAGCCGGTCCACCGATGTCGTGGTCAGTTCGTAAATATCGTCGGCATCCCGCACGCCATAGGGCGCATGTGCATTGTCACCCAGATAGACGAACGGAACATCCGGCAGGCGCTTGCTCACCGCATTCCAAACCGTCAGGCCGCCCAGCCCGCTGTCGAAAATCCCTACCGCCATGTCCCGCGTCCGGAGTTGTTATTCGAACTCGAACCCGATTTCAGAGGCGATGACCGGGCTCGGCGACAATTCATAGGTCTTTGTGCGCAGGAATGCCATGAGAGATTTCGTATCGCCCGCATATTGCGAGAGCGTGCTGCGTGGGATCGGATCGCCCACGACGACGCGCACGGGTGTATCCACCCGCTTGCGGAATTCCTTGATCAGCAGGCCCATGCGCAGGGTGTAATGCAGATGGCTCGCCAGCTGGAAAAGACGGCTCGTATGCCCGTCGAAGTAGACTGGTACAACAACGGCGTCGGATTTCGCGATCATCTTGGCGGTGAACCCGCGCCAACCCGGATCCATCGGCCGTGAGAACGGCCTGGCCGAGGTGCTGACCGTGCCGCCCGGAAATATGCCGATGGCGCCCCCCTGCCCCAGATAATCCAGCGCAGTCCTGCGCGTGGCGAGGTTTAGCGCCACGGCCTCCTTGCTGCCGTCAAAACTGATCGGCAGGATGATCCTTTGCAGATCCTCGGCCTTGCGAAATACCTGATGCGCCAGAATCCGGAAATCGCCGCGTGTCCGGCTGAGAATGTGCCCCATCATCAGACCGTCGAGAATGCCGTAAGGATGGTTCGCAATCAGAATCAGCGGCCCTGTGCGCGGAACATTGTCCAGACTACCGCCGACCACATCGAGGGTGAGCCCATACCGCTCGACCATCACCTGCCAGAAATCGCGCCCCATGGCCACATCACGCTCATATCCCGCGGCGCGCTTGATCAGGGCGATACGTCCGGTCAGGTTCTCCATCGTGCGGATCATCGCCCGCCCGCCCCTGCTCTGGGCGGAATAGGCGTAAGAGATGTCACGGGCGATATGGCTGTCCGGGCGCATCGGCATTCCTTGGCTGAGTCGCGTTCTGCTAGGATAATGCGACCCATGTGACCAGATCACGTGACGCTTTTGTGACAGCTATTCCGCCGCCTGCGCCATTCCCGTGCCACCCGAGCGGATCATCGCCAGCAACTCCTCCCGCCGCTTCGCGGCCTTGGCTTCGTTGGTGGACTTGACTGGTCCGAAACCACGGATATCAAGCGGCAGTTCGGCCAGCGCTATCACCGCATCGCGGGTGGCATCCGTCAGTTTCGGCAGCACCTCGGCCATATCCGCCTCATATTGCCGGATCAGCGCCCGCTCCATCCTGCGCTCGGCGCTGTAGCCAAAGGGGTCAAGCGGCGTGCCGCGCAGCACCTTCAGCCGCGCCAGAATCCTGAAGGCGCGCAGGATGCCGGGGCCAAACTCGCGCTTTTTCGGTCGCCCGTCACTGCCGGTTTTCGACAGGATCGGCGGGGCGAGGTGGAACTTCATCCGAAAATCGCCACCAAACTCGGCGCGCGCCTTTTCCGCCGTCTCCAGATGCAACCGTGCCACCTCGTATTCGTCCTTGTAGGACAAGAGCTTATGATAGCCCTTTGCCACCGCCTCCCTGACCCGTTCGTCGGCGATCCCGTCCAGCATCCGGTTGTAACGCTTCACCAGCCCCGCGCCCTGATAGGCACGCAGGTGATCGGCACGATAGGCAATCCTTTCGGCCAGGGTCCGAGGTTTCCCGACCACTTTGGGCGTGAGCAGCCGTTCCACCTCTTCGGGATAAAGCGCAGCCCATCTGCCAATCTCGAAGGCGCGCAGATTGGCCTCGACCGCCGCACCGTTCAGCCGGATCGCCTCGGCGATCGCGTCATGGCTCAGCGGTATCAGTCCGCGCTGCCAGGCAGCGCCGAAAATCATCATGTTGGAATAGATCGAATCGCCCATTGCTATCCTGGCCAGTTCAGACGCATCAAACATCTGCACCGCATCACGCAGACGCGCCTCCAGCGACAGCCGCAGCCGGTCGGTGGGCAATCTGAACTCGGGCTTCCGGGTGAAATCGCCGGTGATGATCTCGTGGCTGTTGACCACCGCCCCGGTACGGCCCTGACGGGTGAGACCAAGCGTCTTGGCCCCGGCGCTCACCACCAGATCGCCACCGATCAGCGCATCGCATTCGCCGGTCGCCACACGGATCGCGCTGATATCGCCGGGTCTTTCCGCCAGACGACAATGGATATGCACCGCGCCACCCTTCTGCGCAAGCCCCGCCATCTCCATCATGCCGGCACCCTTGCCGTCGAGCTGCGCGGCCTGCGCCAGAACCGCGCCGATGGTGACGACGCCAGTGCCGCCAACCCCGGTGATCACCACATTATAGGTGCCATCAATCTTCGGCAATTCGGGTTGGGCCATCTCGGGCAAGGTCAGATCGGCGGTGCTGTCCTTGCGGATCTTCGCACCCTCAAGTGTCACGAACGAAGGGCAGAACCCCTTGAGACAAGAGAAATCCTTGTTGCAGCTTGACTGATCAATCGCCCGCTTGCGGCCCAGTTCCGTCTCGACCGGCACGATCGAGACGCAATTCGATTGCACCCCGCAATCGCCACAGCCCTCGCAGACATCCGTATTGATGAACACCCGCCGGTCGGGATCGGGGAACTTTCCCCGCTTGCGGCGGCGACGCTTTTCTGCCGCGCAGGTCTGAATATAAAGAATAACACTGACGCCCGCGATCTTCGAGAGCCGCTCCTGCACCGCCATGAGGTCTGATCGTTCTTTGAATTCAACCCCTTGCGGGAATGATTTGAAGTTCACATCTTCCTTTTCATCATAAACGACCGCAAGATGTTTTACCCCCATCGCCTGTAATTCGGCGGCGATGCGCGGCGCATCGAGCCCGCCTTCGTTGGCTTGCCCGCCGGTCATCGCCACGGCATCGTTGTAGAGGATCTTGTAGGTGATCGTCGTGCCAGCGGCCAGGGCCGCGCGGATCGCTTGCACGCCGGAATGGTTGTAGGTGCCGTCGCCGAGGTTCTGGAACACATGTTTGCGCGTGGAAAACGGTGCCTCACCGATCCAGTTCGCACCCTCACCGCCCATATGAGTGAACCCAACCGTCTCGCGGTCCATCCACTGCACCATGTAGTGACAGCCGATCCCGGCATAGGCACGAGCGCCCTCGGGCAGACGGGTCGAGGTGTTATGCGGGCAGCCCGAACAGAAATAAGGCAGTCGCGTCGCAATCTCCTCGGCATTGTCGCCCGCCCGCGCCTCATTGAGCGCCGCCAGCCCCGCCTTGATCCGGTCGGTGCCGCGGCCCTCCTCGATCAGGATGCCGCCCAGCTTTTCCGCGATCCATATGGGATCGAGCGCACCGCGCGTCGGGAACAACTCGTCCCGGTGCATGCCGCCCGCGCCGCCCTTGTACCAGCCATAGACACGCCGTCCGCGCCGGTCGTCGAAAATCGCCTCCTTGATCTGCACCTCGATCAGCTTGCGCTTTTCCTCGACCACGACAATCAGATCCAGCCCCTCGGCCCAGTCGTGAAACCCTTTCATGTCCAGCGGAAAGGTCTGACCAACCTTGTAGGTGGTGATGCCAAGCCGCTCCGACTCAGCGGCGTCGATCCCCAACAGGTCCAGCGCATGCACCAGATCGAGCCAGTTCTTGCCCGCAGCCACAAACCCGATTCTGGCCCCCGGTTTGCCCCAGACGCGCCGGTCCATGCGGTTTGCATGGCTGAACGCCTCTGCCGCGAACCGCTTGAAATCGATCATCCGCGCCTCTTGCGCGTGCGGCGTGTCAATCAGCCGGATATTCAGCCCGCCCTCGGGCATCGGGAAATCGGGCGTGATCAGCCTCATACGGTCCGGTCGCCCGTCGACCACCGCCGTCGCCTCGACCGTGTCCTTCATGGTCTTGAGCCCCACCCAGAGACCTGAAAAGCGGCTCAGCGCATAACCGTAGATGCCGTAATCCAGAATTTCCTGCACGCCCGCCGGGCTGACCACGGGCATATAGGCATCTACCAGTGCCCACTCGCTCTGATGCAACACGGTCGAGGATTCGCCGGTGTGGTCATCCCCCATGGCCATCAGCACACCGCCATGTTGCGAGGTGCCCGCCATATTGGCGTGCCGCATCACATCACCCGAGCGGTCCACTCCCGGACCCTTGCCATACCACAGACCAAAGACGCCGTCATAGCGCCCCTCGCCGCGCAGTTCCGCCTGCTGACTGCCCCAGAGCGCGGTCGCGGCCAGATCCTCGTTCAACCCCTCCTCGAAACGCACATTGGATGCGGTCAGGATTTTCTCGGCCCTGCGCATCTGTATGTCCACCGCGCCCAAGGGCGAGCCACGATAGCCCGTCACATACCCGGCGGTGTTCAGCCCCGCGACCCGGTCGCGCGCGGCCTGCATCAGCATCAAGCGCACCAAAGCCTGCGTTCCGTTCAAGAGAACCGGAGATTTTTCCAGGTCGAAACGATCGTTCAGCGATACCTTCTGCGTGGTCATGTCCTGCCTCCCTTGTCTGAGGGCCATGCCTCAATATAGGGCAATATTAGGTCATAATTAATGACCTACCAAGCAGAATTTCGTGAGAATCCTGATCGTTTGCTATGGCCGGAGAGGGATTATCTGCTATTGCGTTTCAGATGTTCATTTCCTCAGAAAGTTAGCGTTATGGATTGGGACAAGCTCAGAATCTTTCATGCCGTGGCCGATGCGGGCAGCCTCACCCATGCCGGGGATCAGCTGCATTTGTCGCAATCCGCCGTCAGTCGTCAGATTCGCGCGCTTGAGGAATCGCTTAACGCGACGCTGTTTCACCGCCATGCGCGCGGGCTGATTCTCACGGAACAGGGAGAACTTCTGTTCGACGCCACTCGCGCCATGCTCAAACGGCTCGAAACCGCCACCGCCCGCATCCGCGACAGCGAAGAAGAGGTGTTCGGCGAATTGCGCGTGACCACAACAACTGGCTTTGGCACTCTTTGGCTCGCACCGCGTCTGCCCAAACTTTACGAAAAATACCCTGACCTCAAGATCGACCTGATGCTCGAGGAACGCGTGCTTGATCTGCCCATGCGCGAGGCCGATGTCGCCATCCGTATGAAAGAGCCAAGCCAGGCCGATCTTATCCGCAAACGCCTGATGAGCGTGCATATGTGCCTGTGCGCCACAAAAAGTTATATTGAAAAGCACGGCGCGCCTGAAACGCCCGAGGATTTGCAGTATCATCGCCTGATCTGTCAGAATCCCCGCTCTGCACAGGTGGGCGCAGCCGCGACGTTGGTCAGTGAACTGATGACCAATGACATTCAATCCCTGCTGACCGTCAACAACTATTTCGGCGTTCTGCAAGGCGTGCTTCAGGATCTCGGGATCGGCGTTCTACCGGATTACGTGATCCGCGATGTGCCGCAGCTGATACGCGTTCTGCCCGAAGTGCAATCGGTCGAGGTGCCCGTGTTCCTCGCCTATCCCGAGGAATTGCGCCACTCCAAGCGGATCGCCGCCTTTCGTGATTTCATTCAGGACGAGATCTCATCCTACCGCAAAACGATGAAGGAACAGGCGCTTGGCTGACCTTTTCAGCGCGCGCCGCGTGAGATATGCGCCAGTCGCATAGCGGCCATGCTGCACCTGCGGCATTATTTCCCTTGATCGGACAGGGACGCACCCTTAATTGCCGGTTGTGACGGTGATAGCCGCAAGGCGGTCACTATCATACCTCCCTGTTGGACTATGGCCGAGCTTAGTGCTCGGCCTTTTTTTCGCGCTGCCCGGATTTTATGCAGATCTGTCAGATCACGGGCAGGTCCGGACCGGCAAACCGCGACAGTCGCTGCGGCGCGCCTTGCGTGATCACGATATTCTCTTCATGCACCATGATCCGCCCTGGCACGGTCTCCACCCCTGGCTCCAACGTGATGACCATACCGGGGGTCAGCACGGTATGGTCCTTCGCCGTCAGCGACAACCCCTCGGTCAGTTGCATGCCCAGCCCGTGCCCCAATCGCCCCGCGCCCGCCCCGCCACCGGTGATTGCGGCCATCGCCTGCCAGACATCGCTGGCCCGCACCCCGGCGCGCGCCGCGGCCTCGCCCGCCAGTGTTGCCTCGATCAGGCGGGCATGTGCGGCCCTTGCCCGCCCATGTGCCGCACCAATCGCGAAATTCCGGTTGTAATCGCAGAAATACCCGTCTTGGACCGCGCCCGTGTCCAGCATCAGCACATCGCCCCACGCCAGCGGCACGTCAGAGGCGGGCGAGATCACATCGGCATAGCCCTCCGGCCCCGCACCGCCCGCCAGATAGGGGACCCAGTCCGCCCCCTCCTCGAGCAATAGCCGCTGGAAATCGCGAAATACCCGGCTGAGCGCCACGCCCGGCGCCGCAATCTCGGCCACCCGGTCGAACGCGCGTCCCGCGATCCCGCAGACATGCGCGATCCTGACGATCTCGGCCTGCGATTTCACCGCGCGCAACCCCGCCACAATCCCCGCATCGCCGCACCATTCCAGATCGCTCGCACGCTTCAGCCGCTCGAAATCCGCCAACGGCATGCGCAGATGGCTCTCCGGCCCCGAGGGTACTCCCACGGGTCCGCCCACCTCACGCAGAGCCTCACACAGCAGCGATACCCCATCGTCATCCGGGTCGGGTGCGGCCCATGTGCGGATATCACGCAGCCATGTCCACTCCATCAGCGTCGCCCCGATCGAGGGAATGACCGCCACCGGATCGCGCGCCGCGGGCAGGATCAGGAACCACGGGCGGCTGGGGCTTTCCCAGAACCTCGTCAGAAATCCGGTGAAATAGCGCAGTTCCGGTTCGGTCGTCAGCAAGAGCGCCCCCAGTCCCTCGCGTGCCATCATCGACTGCGCGCGCGCCACTCGCGCACGATACTCCGCCACATCGAATCCGCGCATCACGCCTCGGCCTCTTCGCTCAGGATGCACAGTACCCGCGCCGCTTCCGGCAGGTCCAGATGCCGCAGCGCCGCAATCCCTGCCCCGCCGGACGGCGTTGTGGCCAGCCCCCGCGCCGCCAGATCCCCCAGCACCGCCTGCGCCTCCTGATCGGTGATCGTTACAAAGGCATCCGCGTCCCGCGCCAACCCCTTCAGAGCAATCAGAGAGGGCACCTTGCAGTCGAGCCGTCCCATGACCGACACCGGCCCCGTCGTCTCGACCGGGCGGCCCGCTTGGATGCTCTCCTGCAACGCGGGCGCGCGGTCCGGCTCCACCACAATGATCTGCGGACCATCCCCCCAGACATTGCGAAACCACGCCGCACAGGCCCCCGCCAGCCCGCCAACACCGGCCTGCAACAGGATGTGCGAGGGCCGGGTTGTCATGGCCCGCGTCACCTCTTCGGCCATCGCCAGATAGCCCTCCATCAGCCGGTGCGGCAGTTCGAAGTATTCTGGCCAGGAACTGTCCGACAGCAATATCCAGTCGTTGTCCTGCGCCAGCCGACCCGCCGCCACCATGCTCGCCTCGTAATCCGCGCCCGCGCGGATCACCTCCGCCCCCTTGGCATGCAGTCGCCCGGCAAAACCCTCAGGCACTGTCTCGGCAAGACAGACCACCGCCCGCGCGCCAAAAGCCCGCGCCCCCGCCGCCACCGAAAGCCCGTGATTACCCGCGCTTGCCGTCACATAGGTCCACCCCGCCAGCGCGCGCACCATGTCCTGCGCGCCCGTCCCGGCGGCGGCATGAGCGATCACATAGGCCGCACCAAGCGCCTTGAAACTGCCCAGCCCCATGCGCCCGCGCTCATCTTTCACCCAGAGATCCACACCAAACCCCGGTACGCGCAGCAGCGGCGTTTCCGCCGCCGCCGGGCAGCGCGCCAGCAGGTCGCGTACCGCGCTCGCCTTGACACTCGGCCAAGGCGCACCCGCCAGCACCGCTTCGGGCAGCCCTTTGCCCCGCCAGGGATTATCTAGCCGCTGCATCTCATCCCCCTTTTTCACACAGGCAAGGCGATATCCGTCCTGAGGTCAAGCCGTCCCTGTTTCTTCTTGGCAAAAATACCCATATCCCGCATCCGCCACTCGCACTGCCCGCAAGGCCCCTTCCCCCCGCCGCAACCATGCTTTAAAGACGCGCGCATCCACAGCCTTGAAGGATCGTCGCGCCATGCAGGAACCGTCCATCACGCCAGAGCTGATCGCGGCCCACGGCCTCAAGCCCGATGAATACGCACGCATTCTCGACATCATCGGACGCGAGCCGACCTTCACCGAGCTTGGCATCTTCTCGGCCATGTGGAACGAACATTGCTCCTACAAGTCCTCGAAGAAATGGCTGCGCACCCTGCCCACCACCGGGCCGCAGGTGATATGCGGGCCAGGTGAAAACGCGGGAGTCGTCGACATCGGCGACGGGCAAGCCGTGGTTTTCAAGATGGAGAGCCACAACCATCCCTCCTATATCGAGCCCTATCAGGGTGCGGCCACCGGCGTGGGCGGCATCCTGCGCGATGTGTTCACAATGGGCGCACGCCCCATAGCCGCGATGAACGCGCTCAGCTTCGGTGCGCTTGATCACCCTAAAACCCGCCGCCTCGTGCATGGCGTGGTCGAGGGCATCGGTGGCTATGGCAACTGCTTTGGCGTACCGACCGTGGGTGGCGAAGTGCGGTTCGATCCGGCCTATAACGGCAACTGCCTCGTCAACGCCTTTGCCGCAGGCCTGGCCGATGCCGACAAGATATTCTATTCCGCCGCCTCCGGTGTCGGCATGCCGGTGGTCTATCTCGGTGCCAAGACGGGGCGCGACGGTGTCGGCGGCGCGACCATGGCCTCGGCCGAATTCGACGAAACCATCGAGGAGAAGCGTCCCACAGTGCAGGTCGGCGATCCATTCACCGAAAAGCGCCTGATGGAGGCCTGTCTGGAACTGATGACCACCGGCGCGGTCATTTCCATTCAGGACATGGGGGCCGCCGGCCTGACCTGTTCGGCAGTGGAAATGGGCGACAAGGGCGGGCTTGGTGTCAAGCTGCAACTCGACGCCGTTCCACAGCGCGAAGAGGGCATGACCGCCTACGAGATGATGCTCTCGGAATCCCAGGAACGCATGCTCATGGTCCTGCGCCCCGAACTTGAGGCCGAGGCGCGCGCGGTGTTCGAAAAATGGGATCTCGATTTTGCCATCGTTGGCGAGACCATCGCCGAGGACCGCTTTCTCATCCTGCATGGCAATGACGTCAAGGCCGACCTGCCCCTCGCCACACTATCGGGATCGGCCCCGGAATACGACCGGCCTTGGGCGGAAACCCCACCGCCTGCGCCGCTTGACTCCGCCTCGGTGCCCTCGGTCGATCCGATCGACGGGCTTCGGGCGCTGATCGGGTCGGCCAACTACTGCTCGCGCGAATGGGTCTATCAGCAATACGACACCATGGTCATGGCCGATACCGTCCGCACGCCAGGACAGGGCGCGGGGCTGATCCGCGTGCACGGCACCGATAAGATGCTGGCCTTCACCTCCGATGTGACCCCTCGCTACGTCAGGGCCAACCCCTTTGAGGGCGGCAAACAGGCGGTTGCCGAGGCGTATCGCAACCTTACAGCACTTGGCGCGTTGCCGCTCGCCACCACTGACAACCTAAATTTCGGCAATCCTGAAAAGCCTGAAATCATGGGGCAATTCGTCGGCGCGATCAAAGGCATCGGTCAGGCCGTCGCGGCCCTGGACATGCCCATCGTCTCGGGCAACGTCTCGCTCTACAACGAGACCGATGGTGCGGCGATCCTGCCCACCCCCACCATCGGCGCGGTAGGTCTGATCCGCGACCCCGCCACGGCGATCACCGGGCAGGCGCGCGAGGGGCATGTGGCGCTGGTCCTGGGTGAAACCCGTGGCCATCTCGGACAATCGGCGCTGCTGGCAGAGGTATTCAACCGCACTGAGGGCGACGCACCTACGGTCGATCTCGAGGCCGAGAAACGTCACGGCGATTTCATCCGCGCAAATCACGCGCTGATCCGCGCCTGCACCGACCTTTCCGATGGCGGGCTAGCGTTGGCGGCCTTCGAGATGGCAGAGGCGGCGGGCATCGGCGTTCACCTTGATGCCGACGATACCGCCACGCTTTTTGGCGAGGATCAGGCGCGCTATCTCATCGCCTGCAATTTCGATCAGGCCGAGGCGTTGATGATCGCTGCCGGACAGGCGGGTGTGTCGCTCAGCTGTGTGGGCCGGTTTACCGGCGACATAGTCCGCATGGGCCGCTCCGAAGCCCCGCTCGCCGAGTTGTCTGACATCTTTCGCAGCACATTTGACATGATCTTTGGTTGAAGAACAGATACGCTCTTGTGATCTGGAACGGATATCTGGGCCCCGGTGATAGGTTGCACGATCACCAAACCCTCGTCAGACGCTGCGATTGCCAGACCGCGCACCCCGTCACAGTTCGTGAAACTGCGCCTCCTGCCGGGTGGACCAGCGCACGGTAATCTCAAACCCTTCGCTGGTCTGACGTTCTGTTTCGACGAGATCCTTTTCGAACAGCCAAGCCCGCTTGCGCCCCTCGTCAAAGCCAAGGCGCAGTTGGCTCTCGTGGGTTACGTCGGCGAGTGCACGGGTGATCGCGGCCACCAGATCACTGATACCCTGCCCGGTGACCGCCGAGACCGCCAGCACATTACCCTGGCGCGCGGCCTGCGTCACGGCCGCGATGCGGGTCTCTTCATCCAGCCGGTCGATCTTGTTCCAGACCTCGATCCGGGGCACCGTGTCCCTGACCCCCAGCTTGCCCAGAATCGCCGCCACATCCGCCGCCTGCGCGCGGCTTTCGGGGTGGGCGATGTCGCGCACATGGCAGATCAGATCGGCCTCCAGCACCTCTTCCAGCGTGGCGCGGAACGCAGCCACCAGTTCGGTTGGCAGATCGCTGATAAAACCCACCGTGTCGCTCAGGATCACCTCGGGCCCGCCATCCGGCAGGTGCACCCGCCGCATGGTCGGGTCAAGCGTGGCAAAAAGCATGTCTTTTGCCAGAACTTCGGCCCCTGTAAGGCGGTTGAACAGAGTGGACTTGCCAGCGTTGGTATAACCCACCAGCGCCACGATCGGAAAGGGCACCTTGGCGCGGGCGGCGCGGTGCAGGCCACGGGTGCGCGCCACCTTGTCCAGCTGTCGACGCAGGCGCACCAGTTGCGTGTCGATCGCCCGCCGGTCCGCCTCGATCTGAGTCTCGCCGGGACCGCCGACAAAGCCAAGGCCGCCGCGCTGCCGCTCAAGGTGGGTCCAGGCCCGCACCAGCCGGGTGCGCTGATAGCTCAGCGCCGCCATTTCCACCTGCAGCACACCTTCGCGGGTGGCGGCGCGGTCGCTGAAGATTTCGAGGATCAACCCGGTGCGGTCGAGCAGCTTGACACCCCATTCCTTTTCCAGGTTGCGCTGCTGCACCGGGCTGACGGGTCCGTCGATCAGCACCAGATCCGCCTCCGATGCGGTGATCGCCTGCCCCAGGTCCGCCAGCTTGCCCCGGCCCAGAAGCCGCCCGGCGTCGGGTTTGCGCAGGCGCACGACCGCTGACCCCACCACCTCCAGATCCGGCAGGGCATGGGCAAGCGCCACAGCCTCTTCCAGCGCCAGCGCCGGATCGCGGAGCCTGCCGGCCCCGGCAATGTCAGGATGTATGACCCAGGCCCGTGTGCGCGGGCGCGCGGTATCGCTCAAGTCGCCTCGTCACCGTCATATAGATTCACCGGCTGCGACGGCATGATCGTCGAAATCGCATGTTTGTAGACCAGTTGCGATTGCCCGTCGCGGCGCAGCAGGATGCAGAAATTGTCGAACCAGGTGATGACACCCTGCAACTTGACCCCGTTGATCAGAAATATCGTGACCGGGATCTTGGTCTTGCGTACCTGATTGAGAAATGCGTCCTGCAAATTTTGTCGATCAGAAGCCATGCGTCTTCCTGCCTTTTTTCTTGCCTGCGCCGCGCATCGGCGCTCAGGGTCGGTAATCGAGCGTGAGTATGTCCTGCCCACGCGCGAGTTTCCAGCCCAAAAATGAAATCATTCCAAGGCTCAGGACGTGGCGGAGCGACCTCGGTTAATCGCGCCAGAATGCAGGATTCAGAAGTGCGATGAGCGCCAGCGTTTCCAGCCGTCCCAGCACCATCGCCCCAGCGAAGACGATCTTGGCCCCCGCGCTCAGTTCGATCAGCCGGATCGGCACATCGCTTGCGGTCTGCACCAGTGGCCCGGTGGTCGACAGACCCGATATGGCAAGGATCAGCGCGGACTCGAACCCCTGCCCGAATAGCGCCAGAAGTGCCGCTACAACCGTTAGTGACATCGCAAACAGCATGAAGAATATCCATGCGATATAGGCCCCCTGTCGCCGGATCCGCCGACCCAGACCGGTGTCGCGCCCGACCGAGGACGGATGCACCAACCGCTCGACCTCGCGCCGACCGTGCAGATAGAGCGCATAGACCCGCAACAGCTTGACCCCGCCCGCCGTGGTCGCAACCCCGCCGCCCACCAGCGATAGGCCCAAAAGGATCAGGCCCGGCGTGCCCAGCCCGGACCAGTCGCGCGCCGCCTGCCAGTCAGCGCTCTGGAACCCGGTGGTCGACAGGAACGACAGCGCGGTAAACAGCCCCCCCCACAGCGACCGCAACGCCAAGCCAAGATTTTCAATCTCGTCGACGTCGAAGGCCGCGATCCAGTGGCGCAGGAACAGCACCAGCGGCACCCCGGTGATCAGGATCATGCCCAGCCGGAATTCAGGATCGTGGATCACACCGGCCCGTGCCGTGGTGATCGTGTCCGACGAGAACGTGAGTCGAGACAGAGCAAAGAATAGGAAGAGAAAGATAGCGAACTCTCCGGCAAAGCCCGCCGCCCCGTTCTGCACCCCGCCGATCGAGGAAATGCCGCTTGTGGCCATGGTGGACATCGCATGCACCAGCGCCACAAAGGCGCGCTCGCCGCCGATCATCAGGATGATCCAGAGGGCCCCGGTCAGTCCTATGTAGACAGGCCCGAGCGTGGCCGTGGCCTGTGCCAGCCGCCGCGCCGGATTGGCACGCTCGAATCGACCCTGCAGCGTGTCATCCTGCCCCGGCTCGGCCCGCGCCGTCACCTCGAACCCGCCAAGGCTCAGCGGAGCCAGCACCGCCGAGGCCGAGATCCAGAGTAGCAGCCCGCCGCCCCAGCCCACCAGCGCCCGCCACAGATGCAGGCTGTCCGCGATCCGGCCCGGCGCGCCAAACAGTGTGGCCCCGGTGGTGGTGAAGCTCGACACCATCTCAAACCAGGCATTCAGAAAGGTGGTGTTGCCAACCCCCTCATAAAAAGGAATCGCCAGATAGAATGGCAGGAACGCATAGGCCAGCAACAGCGAAAAAAGGTTCTGCGTATCGCTGGCAGCCCGCCGGTTTGGCCCGGACATCGCCAACCCGATCACCAGCATCAGCGCCAGACCCAGGATGCCGCAATAGAAAAACGGTCGCGCCACGCTGGTGTCATCGCGCATCAGGGCGTCGATGGCGGGCAGGAACATCAGCAGCGCCGCCATTCCGGCGAGGACCAGGATCAGGGGAAAGCTGAGCAGCCGCGCGGTCATCGGATCAGAAAAAGTCGATCGAGACCTGCAACAGCTGCTCGACCGCTGCCACATCCGCCGCAAGCGCAAAGATCACGACCACATCACCCGCCTCGATCCGCAATCCGCCTGCGGGCTTGACGATCTTGCCGCCTTTTCGGACACCGCCGACCAGCACACCTTCGGGAAAGTCGATATCGCGCAGCACCGCCCCGGCGATGGACGAGGTCGACATCACCTCGGCCTCGATCACCTCGGCCTCGGCGTCGCCTATGGAATAGACCCCACGCACCTTGCCGTGCCGGATATGGCGCAGGATAGAACTGACGGTGGTGGCGCGCGGGTTGATATATGCGTCGATCCCCAGAGGTTCCAGCAAGGGCACCATGGTGGGATCGTTGATCAGCGAAATGGCAAAGGGACAGCCTTCGGACTTGGCGCGCACGGCCGCCAGCATGTTGGTCTTGTCGTCATCGGTGACTGCCAGCACCGCGTCGGCGCGGGCAATTCCCGCCTCGGTGAGCAGCGCGGCGCTCAACCCGTCGCCATTCAGCACAATGGTGCGCTCAAGTGCATCCGCCGCTCGTTCGGCCTGCGCGCGACTCTTTTCGATCATCTTGGCGCGAATCCGCCCGCCGGGTCGGGTTTCCAGCGCCTGCGCCACCGCAAGACCGATATTGCCACCGCCGATGATGACCACGCGCTCCTGTTTCTTCTGCGACTTGCCAAACACCTCCAGCGTGCGCGGCACATCCTCGACCGGCGCAAAGAGATAGCATTCGTCGCCCTCAAAAAGCTGATCGCCCGCCTCGGGCGCAAACAGACGCCCCTCGCGGCGTACCGCCAGAACCACCACCCGTAGGGTCGAGAAAAGATCATTCAACTGCCGCAGCGGCGTGTTGAGCACCGGACAGTCCTCTTCCAACCGCAGTCCCATCAGCTGCGCGGTGCCGCCCATGAACATCTCGGTGTCAAAGGCCGCCGGGGCCGCCAGACGTTGCAACGCGGCCTGCGCCACCTCGCGCTCGGGACTGATCACCACGTCGATCGGCACATGATCGCGCCGATAGAGATCGGAATAGATCGCATCCAGATAGGACTGACTGCGCAGGCGCGCGATCTTACGGCTGATGCCGAAGACCGAATGCGCCACCTGACAGGTCACCATGTTCACCTCGTCGGAATGGGTGGCGGCGATGATCATGTCGGCGTCGCGCGCGCCCGCGCGCTCCAGAACATCGGGATAAGAGGCAAAGCCGGTGATGCCCTGAACGTCTAGCGTATCGCTGGCGCGGCGCACCAGATCGGGGTTGTTGTCGACAACCGTAACGTCGTTCCTTTCCCCCGACAGATGCCGTGCGATCTGCCAGCCCACCTGACCGGCGCCGCAGATGATGACCTTCATGCTTCTTGCCTCATCCTGTCTGAGGCTGTTGCATGACAGATGGCCCAACCCTGGTCAATTGCTTTGTCCTGACCGCGACCAGCTTCTATACTGCCGCCATGCAACTGCTGAAACATGGCCCCGCCGTCCTTCTTGCCGCGCTCACCGCCTGCGCGCCGCCTGCGCTCTATTACAAGCCCGGCGCCAGCCCTGCGCAGGTCGAGAGCAACCTCACCAACTGCGCAGTGGCGGCGTTGGACCGGGTACCGCGCGATATACGCACACGGTTCATCCCGGCGCAGTATTCGACCCGGACCTATTGCAACAGCTATGGTCGCTGTTATCCCAGAACCTACCTCGTCCAGCCGGCGCGCACCGAGAGTTATGACGCCAACGCAGCCCTGCGTGGCCGAGTCACCGAGCAGTGTATGGCCGAGGCGGGCTATCGCCCGGTCTCGCTACCGCAATGCGACCCCGCCGAGGTGCGGCTGTCCGCCCTGCCCGCCGATCCGGCGCAGCCGCCTCTTGGCCCCGGCAGCTGCGCGCTGCGCCTGGCCTCGGGCAAGTGGCGGATCGTGACGCCGCAGTAGCACGGTTCCAAAGTCGTTTTCGCCCTCCCGGACCGGGGATGTCCGCATATAATAGCGGCTATGCAGCGACTCCGGTTGCAAATTGTGATTGTGTGATTGCCTCAGGCCATGTTGGTCAACAATGCGGACCTTTTGCCCGCCGTTTTCAATCCCCCCTGATGAAAGGCCCTTGCCAGTAGTGAAATCTCTCGACTCCACCGCCTCGTTTTCCCAACTTTATGACGATCCTCGTGTTGTCCTGGCCGTCCTCAGATGCTGCTCAATGAGAAATGCCGCGACCGAACTTGGCCACTTTCATCGCTCCAGCCCGACCCCGAAGCACGATCTCAAAATCGGCCGCCGCCCACTGTGCTGTCGCATATGCTGATTCCCGCTCTGCCCGGCCTGGCGCAGACTGCGTTCTGGCTCGTGCTGGGAATCGCAGCCGTGTCGTGGCGCTGACCGACAGTGGCAAATGGCGACTGCACCCCGGTGACTGGCGGCTCCGCCACTGCGTATGAGTGCGCTCAGTCCGCCGCCTCGCTCTCCATTTCATCCTCGCCGGACCGGCCGTTCCTGACGCCGCTCATCACCGCCAGCGATTTCAGCTTGCGATGCAGCGCGCTGCGTTCCATGCCGACAAATTCCGCCGTGCGGCTGATATTGCCGCCGAAGCGGTTGATCTGGGTCAGCAGATACTCACGCTCGAACGCCTCGCGCGCCTCGCGCAGCGGCATGGTGGCAATCGCACCCGACAACACTACGCGCCCCTCGTCCACACCGCCGCCGGCCTCGCCGGGCAGGTCGCGCACGGCAATGGGACCGGTCTCGTCGCCCAGGATCAGCGCCCGCTCGATCACGTTGCGCAACTGCCGTACATTGCCAGGCCAGCGCATGGTCTGCAACAGTGCCGCCGCCTCTTCGCTCAGATCACGCAGCGGCAGACCCTGGGTCTTGTGGAACATCTCGATGAAATGCGCGGCGAGCGCCGGAATGTCCTCGCGCCGCTCCTCAAGGCTGGGCACCGCGATCGGGACCACGTTCAGCCGGTGATAGAGTTCGCTGCGAAAACGCTCGGCGGCGATCTCGGCCTCGAGATTACGGCTGGTCGAGGACAGCACCCGCAGGTCGACCTTGACCTTTTCGTTGCCGCCCACCCTGAGGAATGTCTGATCCACCAGCACCCGCAGGATCTTGGACTGCGTGCCGGGTGGCATGTCCGCCACCTCGTCGAAATAGATCACCCCGCCATTGGCCTCTTCGAGCAGCCCGGGTGTCACGCCACTATCCGCGCTTTCGCGGCCAAACAGCACCTCTTCCATCCGGTCCGCCTCTATCGAGGCGCAGCCGACGCAGACAAATGGTGCATTGGACCTTAGCGAATTGGCATGGATATAGCGTGCCGCCAGTTCCTTGCCCGAACCGGCAGGCCCGGTGAGCAGCACCCGGCCATTGGATTTCGTCACCTTGTCGAGCTGGCTCACCAGCGCGCGGAACGCCGCCGAACCGCCCAACATCTCCGAGGGCGCCGTCTCGCGCCGCCGCAGCGCCTGGTTCTCGCGGCGCAGGCGGCTGGTTTCCATACCGCGCCGGATCACCACCATCAGCTGGTCGATATTGAAAGGCTTTTCGATGAAATCATAGGCGCCCTGCTTGATCGCGGCCACCGCGATCTCGATATTGCCATGACCCGAGATGATCACCACCGGCACATCCGGATAGTCGCGCTTGACCGTCTTCAGGATGTCAATCCCGTCCATGTTGCTGTCCTTGAGCCAGATGTCGAGGATCAGCAGACCCGGCTGCTCGGTGGCAATCGCAGACATCGCCTCATCGGAATTTCCGGCCAAGCGGGTGCTGTAACCCTCGTCCTTCAGGATATCCGAGATCAGTTCGCGGATATCGCGCTCATCATCGACAATCAGAATATCACTCATTGGTTCCTCATACGGCCGCCTTGGCCTCTGCTAATCCGGGCATCGCGCCGACAAGCGGCAGGCGGATCACTGCCATGGCGCCCGCGTGTGCGCCCGGATGAAACGGCTCTGCATCCTCCAGCACCAGCGTGCCGACATGTTCCTCGATGATCTTCTTGACGATCGGCAGACCCAGCCCCGTGCCCTTTTCGCGCGTCGTCACATAGGGTTCGAACAGCCGGGCGCGGTCCTGCGGCAGGCCAATGCCGTTGTCCGAGATGCGGATCACCGCCTCGCCCCCCTCGGCGGTGCTCTCTACCCGGATCTCGGGGGCAAATTCCTCGGGCGCACCGCGTTCGCGCAGGCTCTCTATCGCCTCGCCGGCGTTCTTGATCAGATTGTTCAGCGCTTGGCTGATCATCGTCGCGTCGATCTCTGCCCAGAGCGGGGCCTCATCCAGGGCCACCTCGAAACGCACGTCGGGTTGCCCGCTTTCCTGCAGCAGAATCGCCTCGCGTAGCACCTTGGTCAGGCTCTCCTGAGTGGTCTGGGGTTCGGGCATGCGGGCGAATTTCGAAAACTCGTCGACAATTCGGCGCAGGTCGCTGGTCTGCCGGATCACCACATCTGTCAACTGTTCCAGGCTTTCCGACTGATCCGGCTCCAACTGCCGGGAAAACTTGCGCTTGATCCGCTCGGCGCTCAGTTGAATGGGTGTAAGCGGGTTCTTGATCTCGTGCGCGATCCGCCGCGCCACATCGCCCCAGGCGGCCATGCGCTGTGCAGTGACCAGATCGGTCACATCGTCAAACGCCACCACATAGCCTTCGCGCCGTCCCGCCTCACCGATCCGGGTAGACATCCGCACCAGCAGATTTTCCTGCCGCGTGCCGCGCGCCACCCTGATCTCTTCCTGGACAAACCCACCGGGGTTGGCCCGCAGCCGGTCGAACAGCGCCGCAAATTCCGGCACTGCCACGCTTAGCGACAGCGACTGCTGATCCTCCTGCCAGTCCAGCAGCCGCTCGGCGGCGCGATTGACAAAAGTGATCCGCCCCTTGGCGTCCAGCCCCACCACACCCGACGAAACCGAACCCAGCACCGAGTCAAACAACCGCCGCCGCCGCTCGATCTGCTGGGTATTGGCCAGCAGCGTGTCGCGCTGGCGTTTCAGTTGCCGGGTCATCTGGTTGAAATAAGTGCTCAACTGCGCGATCTCGTCATCGCCCTCTTCCTCGCGCACCTGCGTGTCCAGATCGCCCTCGCCCACCTGTTGCGCAGCCGATGTAAGCCGCCCTACCGGGCGCGACAGGCGTTCGGCGAACCACATCCCCAGCCAGATCGCCGCCAGGATCAGAATGACCGCGAACCCCAGATAGAGCAGCCCGAATTCGAACAACACCCGACCCCGTTCGCTCTCGCGCTGCTTGTAGAAGACCGCCGTTTCCTGCGTGTCGTCGAGCAGGTTCAGGATTGCGCCGTCCACCGTCCGGCTGACATAGAGCAGGCGGTCGGCAAACCCGGCCAGAGGGATAAGGGCGCGGAATTCGTCATTGTCCCAGTCCCGGATCACCAGCACGCCCTCGGCATAGGCCTGCGCAATCTGCTCTGCGGTCGGTTCTTCGTAATCGAAGAGATAGGACCGCTCGCCGCGCGCCCGGATCGTGCCACTGCCGTCGATCACGAAAGCCTCGCGCAACCCGCGCTGAATCTCGCGCTGCCCGGAGGAGAGCACTTGCCGGATATCGCCGTCGGTCATGAAGACCGAGGCGCGCTTGGTGGCGTCGATCACCTGCGCCAACACCCGCGCATCGGTCACCAGATCACGCCGATGCTCGTCTTCATAGGCTTGTGCTGCGGCGACCGAACTGTCCACCACCCGGCCCACCCGGTCGGAGAACCACGCCTCCAGCCCCATGTTGACCGACAGCATGGCAAACACCGCCACCATCACCGTGGGCAAGAGCGCCATCAGCGCGAACACCCCCGTCAGCCTCAGATGCAGCCGCGAGCCCGCCGAACGGCTGCGGCGCGCGGCCACCATCCGCGCCACCCGTTGCAGCACCAGCCCCGCGACCATCAGCACATAGATCATGTCGAAGAGCAGCACGAGGCGCAGCCCGTTCGACGAGGCCCCCTGATCGAGCGGCCCCATCAACAGATAGGTGGCCAGCGCCAGCAACGGCCCCAGCACCACCAGACCCAGCGTCGCCCCGTTCTGCAATCTCTGCAGGCGACGCAGGCGGCTGATTCCGTCCCAGGACAGGCGTCTGCCCTTCAACGTGCGTGTCCGTGTTGCCACGCGCTCCCTCATTCAAGTAGTGGCGCAACTGGTGCGCCCCGCAACATATGGACCGTAACGTGCTTGGATTCACATCAGGTCACAGTCCTGTTGCAGTTTTACATCAACTTGCGGCGGCGTGTCACCTGAATATCCAGTTCCGTGATCTTCTTGCGCAGGGTATTCCGGTTTATCCCCAGCAGATCGGCGCATTTCGCCTGATTTCCCGCCGTGGCATCCAGCGCGATCCCGATCAGCGGCGCCTCGACCTCGCGCAGGATTCGGGTATAGAGTCCGGCAGGCGGCAGTTCTGTTCCGTGCAGATCGAAATAGCGCTTGAGATGCCCCGCCACCGAGGCGGACAGGCTCTCACCGCGCAGCTTGCCAAGGACCACCGGTTCAGCGCTCGGCTGATTGCCCAGCACCGCCTCCACCTCGGCGCGGCTGATCTCCTCGGCCATAGCCGTGAGGCCAATGCGCCGCACCGCGTTCTCAAGTTGCCGTACATTGCCCGGCCAGCTATAGGCGCGCATCAGTTCCGCCGCAGGCTCCGACAGCCGCCGCAATGGTTGTCCGTCACGCTCGTCGCGCGCCAGAAAATGCCCGGCCAGCAGCGGGATATCCTCGACCCGTTCTCGCAAGGAAGGCACGTCGATCACCGCGCCGCTCAGGCGGTAATACAGATCCTCCCGCAGCCGCCCCTCGTCCAGTGCCTGAGCGGGCGGCACCCGACTGGTGGCCATGAAGCGCGGCACATGATCGCCCGGCGCATCCATCATCCGCACCACGCGACCCTGCGCCTCAAGCGGCAGATCGGTCAGTTCGTCAAGCACGATACTGCCGCCGCGCGCGCGCGCCATCACCCGCGAGGGTCCGTCCATCTCGCGCAGATCGCCCGGCGTGACAGTGATGAATGGCAGCGTGCGCCGGTCCGAGAAGTCATGGATAGCCTTGGCCAGCAGCGATTTTCCGGTACCCGATTCGCCGCTGATCATCACCGGCAGGTCTGTGTTCATGATCCGCGCGACCACGCGGTAGAGCGCCTGCATCGCCGGGGTGCGCCCGATCAGCGGCAGATCCTCGGGTCGTTCCACCTCGGCCGCGCGCGCGGGTCGCCGCGCGCGCGCCTCAAGCGCCCGCGCCGTGCGCTTCATCAGATCGGGTAGATCGAACGGTTTGGGCAGGTAATCATAGGCATCGGCCTCTGCCGCCTTGATTGCCGTCATGATCGTGTTCTGCGCCGAAATCACGATCACCGGCAGGCCGGGGCGATCCTGTCCGATCTTGGGCAGCATCTCCAGCCCATTGCCATCGGGCATCATCACATCGGTGATCACCACATCGCCCTTGCCTTCGGCCACCCACCGCATCAGCGTGGTCAGCGACGACGTGGCATGCACCCGGCATCCCGCCCGCGTCAGCGCCTGCGTCAGAACCGTACGGATCGTGCGGTCATCATCTGCCACCAATACCGTGCCATCCATTGCCTAGTCTCCCTGACTTGTCATTTCTGCGCGTTGCAGCGAAATGCGAAACACCGTGCGCCCGGGCACCGAACTCACCGAAATCCAGCCGTCATGGTCGGAAATGATCTTGGCCGCCAGCGCCAATCCCAGCCCGGTGCCGTTCTCGCGTCCCGAGACAAAAGGATCGAATACCTCATCGGCGATCTCGGGCGGCAATCCGGGCCCGTCGTCGATGATCTCGATCTGCAGCGGCAGCGCCTTGCCTACGCCATCGCCGCGCCGCACCCTCAGCGATTGTTCGTAATAGGTATGCAGCCGGATCGTGCCAGGTCTGCCGCCCGTCGCCTCGGCCGCGTTCTTCAGCAGGTTCAGCACCACCTGCAAGAGCTGATCCATGTCGCCAAGCGCCGCCGGCAGAGAGGGGTCGTAATCCTCGACCAGCGTCATGTGCGCGGCAAAGCCCAGCATCGCCGAACGCCGCGCCCGGTCCAGCACATCATGAAGATTCACGGGCCGCAAATCAGGCGCGCTGACATTACCGAACTGCTCGACCCTCTCCAACAGGGACACGATCCGACGGCTTTCGCTGACAATCAGGTCGGTCAGTTCCAGATCCTCCTTGCCCAGCGTCATCGACAGCAGTTGCGCCGCGCCGGTAATCCCCGCCAGCGGGTTCTTGATCTCATGCGCCAGCATCTCAGCCATGCCGATGGCCGATTTTGCCGCCGATTTCACGCTGCTGTTCTGCACCATGCGGCCGGCCAGTTCGCGCGGGCTGATCAGCATGAGCATATGCCCCGGCGTCCCGCTCAGCGGCGCTACCTGCAGGTTGCACTGCATAGGCGCGCGTTCGCCCGTCCCCACATCCACATCATTGACGAAAAGCGGCGCATCGTTGGCGCGTGCCCGCTCAAACGCCTCTTCCAGCGGAGCGTTGACCGCCAGCCGGTCCCAGACCGGCTGACCGGCCAGCGCGCGCGACGAGGTCATCATGAACCCTTCGGCGGCGGGATTGATGCGCACGATCCGGTCGGCCTCGTCAAGTTCCAGCGCCGGAACTGGCAGAGAGGTCCAGATTGCCTCGTCCTTGCTCATGCCGCCTTCCTGCGGGCACTTTGACCCGTCATCGCGCCGGGCAATAGCCGCAGGATTTCGGCCGGCTCCACCGCCGTCAGTACTTCACGGCGCAGCGTGGCGTCCGTGCCGGCGTGATCCATGTACCAGCCCAGGTGTTTGCGCGCGACGCGCAGGCCTAGATCGCGCCCGTAAAAGCCAAGCATCGCCTCGTAATGCCCGGCGACCAGATCGGCTAGCGCCGCCCCTTCCGGCACGTGCGGGCGCGGTCCGCCATGCACTGCCGCCGCGATCCCCGCCAGCAGCCACGGCCGCCCGCGAGCCCCGCGCCCCACCATCAGCCCATCGGCCCCCGACATTGCCAGCGCCGCACGTGCCGATGCTGCGTCAACGATATCGCCATTGGCGATGACCGGCACGCGCACGGCTGCCCTGACAGCGCGGATAGCCGCCCAGTCGGCCCGCCCCTTGTAGAACTGGCATCGGGTGCGCCCGTGAATGGTGATCATGGCAATGCCCGCCGCTTCGGCCCGCTGCGCGATTTCGGGCGCATTCAGGCTGTCATCGTCCCAGCCCAACCGTGTCTTGAGCGTAACCGGCACGCCGACCGCGCTCACCACCGCCTCGATCAACCGCAGCGCGTGATCCGGCTCGCGCATCAGCGCAGAACCCGAGGCGCCGGTACCGCTGGCGCTCACCACCTTTTTGGCCGGGCAGCCCATGTTGATATCAATCATCCGCGCACCGCGCGCCTCGAGCATGCGCGCGGCTTCGGCCATCCAGTAGGGGTCACATCCCGCCAACTGCACGGCGGTATTTTCGATGCCAAGACCCAGTTCCGCCTTGTCGCGCGCGACCGGTCGGGCCTGCACCATTTCCTGACTCGCAATCATCTCGCTGACCACCAGCCCCGCGCCGAACCGCGCCACCAGAGCGCGAAACGGTAAATCGGTGATTCCCGCCATGGGCGCCAGAATCACCGGTGGGTAGAGTTGTCTGTCAGCGAATGCACGCATCTTGTGCCTAATCCTTGTGCAACACCGTTTGTCTAACCGTGAATCACCCCTGAAACAATGCGTTCTGGCTTAAGTTGCGATCACATCGCGGGGTGATGCCTAAGTTTTAGGCGCGCGCTCAGCCATTGCGCTGTCCTGCGCCTCACCGTAATCAGATAGCATGACAACCGCAGCCCTCATTGTCGCCGCAGGCCGGGGCACCCGCGCAGGCGGGGATACCCCAAAGCAATGGCAGCCCCTCGTCGGGCGACGCGTGATCGACTGGACGCTCGATGCGTTTCTGGTCGTGCCGGAAATCGACCGTATCGTCGTGGTTCTGCACCCGGACGATGCCGCCCATTTTGCCCCGCCGCCGCGCGTCGAGGTCACGATCGGCGGCGCGACCCGCACCGCATCGGTGCGAGGAGGGTTGGAATACCTCGCGCAATGCCCGGACTCTGCCCCGGCGCATGTCCTCATTCACGATGTCGCGCGCTGCTGCATAAAGCCCTCGCATGTTGTCAGCATTCTTCGCGCTCTGGAGGGCGCTGACACCCCCGCCGTCGCCCCCGCTGTCGCCGTGACCGACGCGCTCTGGGTAGGCGCTGCCGATCGCGTCAGCGGCGCTCAGGATCGCTCGGGTCTGTTTCGCGCACAAACGCCGCAGGGTTTTGATTTCGCCGCCATCCTTGCCGCCCATCGTGCGCATCCTGGCGCCGCCGCCGATGATGTCGAGGTGGCCCGCGCCGCCGGACTGGGCGTTACCATTGTCGAAGGCGACGACGACAACCTCAAGATCACCTACCCGGCTGACTTTGCAAGGGCGGGCAGAATTCTGGGACATCACATGGATACAAGAATCGGCTTCGGCTTTGACGTGCATCGCTTCGGCCCCGGCAATCACTGCATGCTCTGTGGCGTGGCCGTTCCGCACAATCGCGGGCTGCAGGGTCATTCCGACGCGGATGTCGGCATGCACGCACTTACCGATGCGATCTATGGTGCAATGGCGATGGGCGATATCGGCCGCCATTTTCCGCCCACCGATCCGCAATGGAAGGGGGCCAGGAGCCATGTATTCCTGCGTCACGCGGTTAACCTTGCGCTGACAAACGCATTTACAATCAACAACGTAGACATCACACTGATCTGCGAACACCCCAAGATCACCCCGCATGCACCCGCCATGCAATCTGCCCTGTCAGCCGTCACCGGGGTCGCCCCGAACCGAATTTCCGTCAAGGCCACGACCTCGGAACGGCTTGGTTTTACTGGTCGCGAGGAAGGCATCGCCGCGCAGGCCGTTGTATTATTGGTGAAAAAATGCACCTTACCCGGTTGATCTGTACGTTCTTTTATGTTGGTTATCTGCGCCCCGCGCCAGGCACCTGGGGATCGCTGGCCGCGCTGCCACTGGCCTGGGGGTTGCATGTCGCGGGCGGAGCCTGGCTGCTTGGGTTGGGAATCGTTCTGGTCTTTGCGGCAGGATTGTGGGCTACCCATCTGGAAACACGCGGAAAAGACGATCATGATCCGTCCGAGATCGTGATTGACGAGGTGGCGGGGCAGTGGCTCGCCGTGCTGCCGGTTTCGATCGGAGCCGCCCATGCCGGTGCGGTAGTCCCTGACCTCTGGCCCGGTTTTGTCGTCGCCTTTCTCGCCTTTCGGATGTTTGACATCCTCAAGCCCGGTCTCATCGGCTGGGCCGACAGTCGCCGGGGGGCGTTGGGCGTCATGCTGGATGACATATTCGCCGGGATCGCCGCCGGGATGTTTGTCGTGCTGGCCGCCGCGCTCTATCACGGGATTCTGGGGCTGTGAGGACAGAAGAGATTCTCCGCGCCGCCCGCGCGCAGGGTGTGATGATCGCCACCGCCGAAAGTTGCACGGGCGGCATGGTTGCGGCTGCACTCACTGATATTCCCGGCTCCTCCGACGTGGTCGAACGGGGCTTTGTAACCTACTCGAACAAGGCGAAAATCGAGATGCTCGGAGTGTCGCCTGATACGCTTGCAGCGTATGGTGCGGTCTCCGAAGTGGTGGCGGGCGAGATGGCTGACGGCGCCCTAGCTCATAGTGCCGCGCAACTCGCCGTTTCGGTCACCGGCATTGCCGGACCCGGCGGCTCGGACCACAAGCCCGAGGGCCGGGTCTGCTTCGGCCTTGCCATGCGCGGCCGCGCCACGCAGACCGAAACGCAGGACTACGGCGCACAGGGCCGGGCCATGGTGCGCGGGCTTGCCCGCGATCACGCGCTGACGCTGCTGCTTGACGCCCTGACCCGGTAGCCCTGCGCCTCACCCGTAGAGATCTGCCGCCCGCTCCTCGAACGCGCGCACGATCCGCTTCATCGCGTCATGGAAAAACAGATCGGCAGCGGATTGCAGAAATTTGTTCCTGAACGCGAAATCGACATCGAAACTGACCTCGCAACCCCCTTTGGCGTCGTGAAATTCCCAGTTCGAGCGCATATGCCGGAACGGCCCGTCCAGGTATTCGGTCTCGATCCGCCGCCGTTCCGGCCAGAGCAACACACGGCTGCCGAACCGCTCGCGGAATACCTTGAAGCTGATCACCAGATCCGCCTCCATCACCTCGGAACCGTCCGCCTGTGGCGTCACGCTGCGTACCCGCGCCGCCGCTGTCCAGGGCAAGAACTGCGGATAGCTCGCCACATCCGCAACCAGCGCATACATCTGGTCCGCAGTGTAATGCAGCCTTCGCGTTTCGGAATGTGATGGCATCGCGCCCCCGGTTTCCACGTGACAGTGGCGCGCTTTGTCTTAGACTGAGGCGGAAGATTCAAGAGGGTCACATGCCGGAACGCAACTATGTCATCGACAAACTCATTTCCGCCAAGAGCATCGCCGCCCGCATCGAAGCGCTGTCACATGAAATCGAGGCTGAATTCGCCGATACGAAGAAACTGGTAGTGGTCGGGCTGCTGCGCGGCTCGTTCGTTTTCATCGCCGATCTGGTGCGCGAACTCGATCTGCCGGTTGAGGTCGATTTCGTCGAAACCTCCTCCTATGGCGACAGGATGCAGAGCAGCCGCGAAGTCCGTATTCTCAAGGACTTGCGCGGCGACATTGAAGGGCGCGACGTGCTGGTGGTCGAGGATATCGTCGATACCGGATACACGCTCGCGCATGTGCTGCATCTGCTGGCCAGCCGCCAACCGCGCAAATTGCGCACCATCGCCCTTCTCGACAAACCATCGCGCCGCGAGACCGATATCCGCGCCGATTGGATCGGCTTCGAAATCCCGGATGAATTCGTCGTCGGCTACGGCATCGACTTTGCCCAACGCAACCGCAACCTGCCCTATATCGGCAAGGTGCGGTTCACCGACTGAACTCCCGGCGCGGACAAGTGTGATCTGGCGGACCCAAGAGGATTCGAACCTCTGACCTCTGCCTTCGGAGGGCAGCGCTCTATCCAGCTGAGCTATGGGTCCACTGGGGCCGTGATATAGCGGGGCGCGCCTTGCCCCGCAATCGCAAAATCAGGCAAACAGTTCGTGCGCCAGTTCCAGCGCGTCGACCAGCGCGTCCACCTCGGCACGGGTATTGTACATGGCGAACGACGCCCGGCAGGTGGCCGTGAGGCCCAGATGATCCATCAGCGGCCCGGCACAATGATGGCCAGCGCGCACCGCGACGCCCTTCTTGTCGAGGATGGTTGATATGTCATGCGCATGCGCCGCCCCCTCCATCGTGAAGGAAAAGATCGCCGCCTTGTCCGGCGTGGTGCCCTGCACGCTGATCCAGTTCAGTCCCGCCAGCCGCGCCTGCGCATAGTCACGCAGATCGTCCTCATGCGCCGCGATCGCGTCCATGCCCACACCCATCATGTAGTCGAGCGCCACGCCAAGCCCGATGGTCTGCACGATGCCGGGCGTTCCGGCCTCGAATTTCATCGGTGGGTCGTTGTAGATCACCTGATCCTTGCTGACCTCGCGGATCATGTCGCCGCCGCCCATGAAGGGGCGCATCTCGGTCATGCGGTCCTTGCGGACAAAGATCGCGCCCGACCCGGATGGCCCGTAAAGCTTGTGCCCGGTGATGGCGTAGAAATCACAGCCCATCTCGTCGAGATCGACCGCCATATGCACCGCCGCCTGAGAGCCGTCGATCAGGACCGGGACGCCCTTTTCATGTGCCCCGTCGCAAATCGCCTTTACATCAACTTTTGTTCCCAACACGTTGGAAAGATGGGTAACTGCGATCAACTTGGTGCGCGGCGTGATGGCGTCAATCACCTTTTGCGGATCGAGGTGCCCGCGCGCATCCACATCGACCCATTTCAGCACCACCCCCTGCCGTTCGCGCAGGAAATGCCAGGGCACGATGTTGGCGTGATGCTCCATCACGCTCAGGATGATCTCATCCCCCGCCTGCATCCGCGGCATGGCCCAGCCATAGGCGACCATGTTGATCCCCGCGGTGGTGCCGGTATTGAGCACGATCTGATGCTCGTCCGCCACACCCAGAAATCGGGCGATAGTGCCGCGCACGGCCTCGTATTTCTCGGTCGCGAGGTTGCTCAGGTAATGCAGACCCCTGTGAACATTTGCATATTCCTGTGAATAAGCATGTGTGATCGCATCGATCACCGCCTGCGGCTTCTGCGCCGATGCGCCATTGTCGAGATAGACCAGCGGTCTGCCGTTCACCTGCCGCGCGAGGATCGGGAAATCGGCCCGGATCTTTTCCACATCGAACATCTCATGCCCCTCCCACGACTGCGACGCCGAGCACGCTAAGGACGATGCTCAGCGCCACCGCCATTGCGATCAACGACAACAGGATCACCCCGACCGCCTTGAACATGTTGTCAAAGCGATGTGCGGCATCGACAAACCCCACCAGAATATAAATGCCCCAGAGCGAGCCCACAAAGATCACCATCGCGCCCAGCACAGGGACCACGAGAACAAGAACCACGACCACCACCTGCAGGATCAGGCGCAGCACCTGAAGCCAGCCGATCAGCACGAGGATATCATCCATCTCCGCCCTGCCGCCCAGCCTCTGCCCGATCCAGGTGAGTGTCAGCACGGTGATCGCCAGCGCGCCGAAGAGAAATATCGCGAAAAGCAGGGGCGCGTGAAACGCAGGTGGCATCAGCGCCGTTGCGGTAGGATCGCCCGACGCAGTCATCTGCAACGAGAGCGAATAGACGATTGCGTTGAGCACCGACATCAGCGCCAGCGCCATCCACAGCCATTGCCGGGGCAAATCCATCCCGATCAGCACGCCCGCGGCCTCGCGCGGCTGAAACAGCGTCTGTAAAATCAGCGCATTGAACCGGGTTCGTGTCATTGTCTGCTCCATTCCGCCTCGCGAAGCCCCGAAATCCAGAACCAGCCAAAGACCCCCACCCAGATCAGCCCGACCGCCTGCAACCCCGGCCCCGGACCGATAAACCCGGCCACCAGCCCACAGAGCAAAGCCAATGGAGACGACGCCATAAGCGCCCAAAAGAGCGCAAGCCGCGCGCCAAATGCTTTCCCCGTGCCGCCTATAAGCCGGATCACGAAATGACTGATCATGGCGAGCAAGTAAAGCAACAACGGCATGATCAAAACCCAGAAAAAGCCACTCCAGTAGAGACGTGCTTCTATCGGCACCGACGGGTCGTCGAATGCGAGCCGGGCCTGCCATGGTGCCTGAGCAATAAAAAGAATTACACAGGACATGAGTGCTAGCGTAAGCACCCGATCCTCGCGCGGTCCCATCTCCAGCAGCCGCCGCACCACCCGGCGCGGACCGCGATAGGTGGCGACGATATCGGTTGTGACGGGCATCAGTCGCGCCTGCGCTCCAGCCAGCCCCGGAGCCGGTCGGTAATTTCGTCGCGCAGGCCCTCATTCTCGATTTCCTCGACCGCTTCGGCGAGAAACGACAGGGTCAGAAGATCGGTGGCAATCGCCTTGGGGATCCCCCGCGCGCGCAGGTAATAGAGCGCATCCTCATCAATCGCGCCCGAGGTCGAGCCGTGCGAACAGGCCACGTCATCGGCGTAGATTTCCAACTCCGGCTTGGCCAGAAACTGGCTGTCCCCATCCAGCAGCAACGCCTGGCTGATCTGGTAGCCATCGGTTTTCTGTGCTCCGGGCTTTACCAGAATCTTGCCCTGGAACACCCCGGTCGCGCCGTTGCGCAGCACTTTCTTGAACACCTGACGGCTCTCGCAGCGTTCCGCGTCATGGGTGATGAACACCGTGTCATCCTGATGGAAATCGCCGTCACCCATGGCCGCGCCCGCCACATGCGCGATCGCATCGTCGCCGGTCAGTTCGATCACGCACTCGTTGCGCGTCATCACCCCGTTGGCGGTCATGGTAAAGCTCTTGAACGCGCTCCTCGCCCCAAGGCGCGCAAAGAGATGCGTGGCCGCACGCCGTTCGTGGTCGCGCCCCTGCGTGCAGACATGATGAAATGCCGCATCATCGGCGATATCGACCTCGATCACCTTGTTGAACCGCGCCGCAGCCGGACCGTTTTCCAGAATAGTGATATCCGTACCCGCATCGAGCCGGATCACATGATGCAGCATCGCGTCGGAAGTCTCTGATTTATGGTTGTAAATCAGATTGATCGGTTTGCTTGCCCTACCAGTCACATGGATCAGCACGCCATCGGTCGCCGTGGCGGTGTTGAGCGCCGCCAACGGACGCGGCACGGGCGTCTGACCGCGCGTTTCCAGCACGCCATAGAGGTCGCGCGCCCAGTGGATGTCGCTCCGGTCTACCTCTGCCAGACGCTCTATCCGGATACCTTCGAGCGCCAGATCATCACTGGCTGTCGCATCGAAAACGCCATCCACGAAAACGATCTTCAGCCGTTCCACGCCGCCGAACATCTCGGGCTCATCCGAATTGTCAAACAGCGCCGCAGGCGACGCGACGGCCTGAACCAGACTGTCCGGGCGGGTGAATTTCCAATACTCGTCGCGCCGTTCGGGCAGGCCCATGGCATGCACACGGCCCAGAGCAGCCTCGCGCGCCGCCCGGCTCCATACCGCCCCGCCGGGCAAGGTCACAGCGGCAAGGCGGTCTTCGGTCAGGGTCTGTTTTGCCTGCGCCAGCGCCATCACGCCTCCTCCGTCAGAATGTCGGCATAACCGTTCTGCTCGACCTCAAGCGCCAGTTCCGGCCCGCCGCTCTTGACGATGCGACCATCGGCCATGATATGCACCACGTCCGGCCTGATATGATCCAGCAGGCGCTGGTAATGGGTGATCACCAGAAATCCTCGGCCCTCGTCACGCAGCGCATTGACGCCATCGGCCACCAGTTTCATCGCATCCACATCCAGCCCGGAATCGGTCTCGTCGAGAATGCACATCTTTGGCTCCAGCATGGCCATCTGCAGGATTTCATTGCGCTTCTTCTCGCCGCCCGAGAACCCGACATTGACCGGGCGCTTGAGCATCTCGGCGTCGATCTGCAAGGTTCTGGCCTTCTGGCGCACCAGCTTGAGGAAATCCGCCGCGCTGATTTCGGATTCTCCGCGCGCCTTGCGCTGCGCATTGATCGCCGTGCGCATGAAGGTCATGTTGCCCACGCCGGGAATTTCGACCGGGTACTGAAACGCCAGAAACAACCCCGCCGCCGCGCGTTCCTCGGGCTCCAGTTCCAGCAGATCGACACCGCCAAGCGTGGCCGATCCTTGGGTGACAACATAGCCGTCCCGCCCTGAGAGAACGTAGGAGAGTGTCGATTTCCCGGACCCGTTCGGCCCCATGATGGCATGCACGCTACCGGCCTCGACCGTCAGGGTCACGCCTTTGAGGATGCTCTTTTCCTCCTCTTCAAGATCGACGTGCAGGTTCTTGATTTCCAGCATTTTTACTCTTCTCCATATCTCGGCCGGCATCAGGGCCGGGGCATCATCTCTGTAATCATCAATCGCCGGACGGCGGGTCAGGCTCCGGGTGTTCGGAGGCCATTCATGCTTTGTCTCGCACCTCTGCCAGTGCCTCCGAGCGCGCCCGGTCCACCATCCGCATGATTGCGATGGTCAGGACGCTCCACCCCACAAAGAGGACAACGCCGACGATCAGTTCAATCGTTCCGGCATACCGTACCTCCAGCAAACCGGCATTCACGCATGCGGCGATGATCTCGTCATTACCAAGAGCCAGCGCAAAGATGATGAAATGCCCCAGCACCATCAGTCCCAGACGCCGCCCCTCGCGCCGCAGACGCGGCGGAAACCGCATCAACCATGCCACGGCGAGCCGTTGTGGCCCGTTGACCACACCCTGCCCGGACATCACCCGACCGACCCCTCTAGCGAAATCGCCACCAGCTGCTGCGCCTCCATGGCAAACTCCATCGGTAGCGCCTGCAACACGTCGCGGCAGAATCCGTTGACCACCAGCGCCACGGCCTCTTCCTCATCCATGCCACGGCTGCGGCAATAGAACATCTGATCGTCATCCACCTTGGAAGTGGTCGCCTCATGCTCGACGCGACTCGAATTGTTCTTGACCTCGATATAGGGCACCGTGTGCGCGCCGCACTGATCGCCGATCAGCAGACTGTCGCACTGGGTGTAATTACGGCTGTTCTTCGCCTTGGGATGCATGCTGACCAGCCCACGATAGGTGTTTTGCGCATGGCCCGCGCTGATCCCCTTCGACACGATTCGCGAGCGCGTGTTGCGGCCCAGATGGATCATCTTGGTACCTGTATCGGCCTGCTGATAGTTGTTGGCGATCGCGATGGAATAGAATTCGCCCTGACTGTCATCGCCGCGCAGGATGCAGGACGGGTATTTCCACGTCACGGCGCTGCCGGTTTCCACCTGCGTCCACATCACCTTTGCGCGGTCACCCCGGCAATCGGCCCGCTTGGTGACGAAATTGTAGATTCCGCCCTTGCCGTTCTCGTCGCCGGGATACCAGTTCTGCACCGTGGAATATTTCACCTCGGCGTCTTCCTCGACGATGATTTCCACCACCGCCGCATGCAATTGGCTGGTGTCGCGCTTGGGCGCGGTGCATCCTTCCAGATAGCTGACATAAGAACCCTTGTCGGCGATGATCAGCGTCCGCTCGAATTGGCCCGTATTCTCGGCATTGATCCGGAAATAGGTGCTCAGTTCCATCGGACAGCGCACGCCCGGCGGCACGTAGACGAACGAGCCGTCCGAGAACACCGCCGAATTCAGCGTCGCATAGAAATTGTCGCTAACCGGCACGACCGAACCAAGGTATTTCCGGACCAGATCGGGATGTTCCCTGATCGCCTCGGAGATCGCGCAGAAGATGACCCCTGCCTTTCTCAGTTCGGCCTGGAACGTTGTGCCGACGGACACCGAATCGAACACCGCGTCAACCGCCACCTTGCGGGCTTCGGCGGGGGTTTCCTCTGCCCCCTCGACACCGGCGAGGATCATCTGTTCCTTGAGTGGAATCCCCAGTTTTTCATAGGTTGCCAACAGCTTGGGGTCAACCTCGTCCAGCGATTTTGGCTTGACCTCCATCGACTTGGGGCGGGCATAGTAATACTGCGCCTGAAAGTCGATCTTCGGATAATCGACCATCGCCCAGTCGGGTTCCGTCTTGCCCAGCCAGCGGCGATAGGCCTCAAGCCGCCAGTCGGTCATCCATTGCGGTTCCTCGTTCTTGTTCGAGATCAGCCGCACGATATCCTCGTTGAGGCCCATCGGTGCGTAGTCCATCTCGATATCGGTGTTCCAGCCATGCTTGTAGGCTCCGCCAACCTGGCGCACCGCATCGACGGTTTCCCGATCCACGCCTTCCTTGACCTGAACGTCGTCCAAAGCTGCCATTCCCGTCTCCTTGCCTTTCAGACCATCCGGCCCTGATGCCTATGCCAGCGCTTCAGCCATGTCTCGGCAAAGCGCATGATCTCGTCGTCTCTCGTTTCCGGCCCAAGCGACACGCGGATCGCGCAGCCTGCACTGGTCTCGTCGTAACCCATCGCGCGCAGCACCCGGCTTGCCCGCACCTTGCCGCTCGAACAGGCGCTGCCTGCGGAGACCGCGAATCCAGCCAGATCCAGCGCCATCACCTGCGTTTCACCCTTCCAGCCCGGCGTGATGAAACAACTCGTGTTGGGTAGTCGCGGCGCGGCTTTCCCGACAAAAATAGTCTCATTTGAAAACTCTGCAATGGTATTTTCTAGAATGTTTCTAAGTTTTTCAATCCGAGTCCACTTGCCCTCCGCCAGATCGCGCGCCGCCGCCTCTGCCGCCGCTCCGAATCCGGCGATGCCGATCACGTTCTCGGTGCCTGCGCGACGGCCCATTTCCTGCCCGCCACCGCGAATCTGCGCCGCCAGATCGGTGCCGCGCCGGATCACCAGCGCCCCGGCGCCCTTGGACCCGCCCAGCTTGTGCGCCGAAATCAGCGCCATCTGCGCACCGGACCAGTTGAACGCCACCGGCAGCTTGCCGAAACCCTGGGTCATGTCGCTGACCGCCAGCCCCTCCGGCAAGGTCTGAAGGATGCCGGTCTCGGAGTTGGCCAGTTGCAGAACCGATCGCGCCGGATCACTGACCGTGACCCGCCCCTCTGCATCCACCGGCAGATCACCACTAACCCAGGCGCCAATGGCGTCATGCTCTATCGCCGCCCCAAGCAACCCGCGCCCGGCACAGGCGAGCGCCGCGGATTCGGTCGCGCCGGAGGTAAAGACGACATCCGCCCCATCCGCGCCAAGGGCAGCCGCCACCTGCGCGCGCGCGCGTTCGATCAGCCCCTTGGCGGCGCGCCCCTCGGCGTGCACGCTCGATGGGTTGCCCAGCAGATCCATCGCATTCACCATGGCCGCCCGCGCCTCGGGGCGCAGCGGGGCGGTCGCATTATAGTCCAGATAGACCCTCGCCATCACGACAACTTCTTCCTGGCTGAAACCCTGGGGCTTGGGGGCAGCGCCCCCACGCGGCTCAGTCCTCGTCCACCACCGAAAAGAGGCTTGGCACAGCAGGGCACGGGGCCAGCGCATTGCCCGCCACATCGCTTAGCCGGGTCTGATGCAGGAACACATAGACCTGTGCGCTCAGCCCCTCCCACAGCCGGTTGGTCATGGATTGCGCCCGCGACCCGCTTGCCGCACCCGATGCCCCTGCCCCCTTGTGAAGCGCGTCAACCGTCTCGTCCACCGCCGCCAGCACGTCCGAGACACGGATATCAGAAGCCGGCCGAGCCAGTCGATAACCGCCTCCCGGCCCGCGCACCGACGCCACCAGATCCGCGCGCCGCAGCTTGACAAACAGCTGTTCGAGATAGGGCAGCGAAATATCCTGCCTGCGCGACACGTCGCCCAGTGTGACAACAGCCCCCTCAGACTGCAACGCGATATCGACCAGTGCGACCATCGCATAGCGGCCCTTTGTGCTCAGTTTCATTTGGTCCCCCCCTGCGAACAGATTGACCTTGCGCAGCGCAAGGCTTATTTCGCTTTGAGCCATTCCGGCCCAGATCGCAATTTAGAACAGTTCTAAGGTGCTTGAGCGATTTCGTCAAGTTTGTCGCGCGCGCCCTGAAAAAGGACAGAAGAGAACTCATGCCCGAGGTTATCTTTCCCGGCCCCGAAGGCCGTCTCGAAGGCCGCTATCATCCGCAAAAGGATAAAGACGCCCCGATTGCGATCGTGCTGCACCCGCATCCGCAATTCGGCGGCACGATGAACAACAAGGTTGTCTATAACCTGCACTACGCCTTTTACAACATGGGCTTTACGGTGCTGCGGTTCAATTTCCGCGGTGTCGGGCGTTCTCAGGGTGAATACGATCAGGGTGTCGGCGAACTCAGCGATGCCGCCTCGGCGCTCGATTATCTGCAATCCATGAACAACAATTCCAAGCATTGCTGGGTTGCGGGCTTTTCCTTTGGGGCGTGGATCGGCATGCAACTTCTGATGCGACGGCCCGAGATTACCGGGTTCATCTCGGTCAGCCCGCCCGCCAACATGTATGATTTCAGTTTTCTGGCGCCCTGCCCCGCCTCGGGGCTGATCATCAACGGCACCCATGACCGGGTGGCCCCGCCCGCCGACACCGCGGCCCTTGTAGGCAAGCTGCATGAGCAGCACGGCATCACCATCACGCATGAGGCGGTCGAGGGGGCCGACCATTTCTTCAAGGAACCGCACATGGACGGCATGATTGAAAAAGTCACGACCTATGTCAAACGCCGTCTGACCGAGACAACACGCTAAGGGGGACGGACGTCATGGGCGTCACCGAGGATCTAGCGGACGAACTGGCCCGCGACGTGATCAAGGCCATTGAGGCCACGGGCAATGAAGATCTGGCCACCGATATCCAGAAGGTTTTAGCCACCAGTTCGCAAACCGCCGAAGAGGCGTTTCTGACCGCCTTTCGCGTGCGCCGCGCCAACATAAAGGCGCGCGCGCTGCTGATGGAAAAGCTGAGACAGTTCAAGGCCGCGCAAGAGGCCAAGACCAGGGACTGAACGGTCAGGCCCTCAGGCGCGCGCCCTGCGGGTCGAACGGGGCCTCGTGCAGCACGCGCGCGCGATGCGGACGGCCCAGCACCATCACCTCGACTGCATCGCCGGGCGCTGCCCCTCTGACATAGCCAAGCGCCAGGCTCATCCCCACCGAATAGCCATAGGCCCCCGAGGACACGCGCCCCACGCCCACGCCATTCTTGAAGACCGGCTCGCCGCCCGTGGCATCGGCGTTCGAGGCGGTCACATCCGCCTCGTCCAGATGCAGGATCACCAGCCGCTCGCGCGGTTCCTGCGTGATCACCTCCTGCAGCGCGGGTTTGTTGAGAAACGCCTTGTCCATCTTGCACAGCCCCGCCAGCCCAGCCTCCTGCGGCCAGTATTCGGGGCTGTATTCGCGGCTCCACGAGCCATAGCCCTTTTCGATCCGCAGGCTCATCAGCGCCCGGCTGCCCACCGGTCCCGCACCCACATCCTTGCCTGCCTCAAGCAGCGCGGTATAGAGCCGCGCCTGGTCCTCAACCGCGCAATGCAGTTCCCAGCCCAGATCGCCGGTGAAACTGACCCGCAGCGCGACGCAATCCACCCCGCCCAACTCGATCCGCTGTGATCGCATGAAGGGGAAATCATCGGATCCGAGTGCGGCATTGGTCAGTCTTTGCAGCATCTCGCGCGACTGCGGTCCGGCCACGTTGAACCCACAAACGGCCTCGGTCAGGCTCTCGAACGTGGTACCCTCGGGCAGCGGCACCGCGTCGAAGAACCGCTTGTGATAGCGTTCCGCCATGCCGGACGAGACCACCCAGAATTCGTCCTCCGCCAGCCGCGTGACGGTCGCATCCCCCGCGATCCCGCCACGCACCCCGATGAGCGGCGTCAGACACGACTGCCCCACCGCGCGCGGCATCCGGTTGGCAAAGACGGCGTTCAGCCAGTCCTCCGCCCCGGGCCCCTTGCAGCGGTATTTGGCAAAGTTGGAAATGTCGATGATCCCGGCCCGGTCACGCAGCATCCTGCACTCTTCGCCCACCGGACCCCACCAGTTCTGTCGGGTGAAACCGTTGGTATCCACGATGCCAGGCGCATCCGCGAACCACAGCGGATGCTCCCAGCCGTAGTTGAGGCCAAAGACGGCCCCCATGTTCTTCTGCATTTCGTAGACCGGTCGCGTGCGCAGCGGACGCCCTGCGGCGCGCTCCTCATTCGGGAAATGGATCGAGAACCGGTGCGCATACTGATCGCGCACCTTCGCCTTGACGAATTCGCGATTGTTCGCCCAAAGCCCGAACCGCGCAATGTCCCAGGCGAACATGTCGTATTTCATCTCGCCGTTGATCAGCCATTCCGCCACCATAAGGCCCATGCCCGCCGATTGGCTGAACCCCGGAATGATCCCGTTGCAACAGAAATACCCCCTGAGTTCAGGCACCGGGCCGAGGATCACGTTGCTGTCGGGGCTCCAGATCATCGGGCCGTTGATCACCCGCTTGATTCCCGCCGTGCCCACCACCGGCACCCGGTCGATGGCGCGCATAATGTTCTCCTCGATCCGCTCCAGATCATCGGGAAAGAGGTCATGCGCGAAATCGAGGGGCGTGCCCTCCTCGGCCCAGAACCGCATGTCGCGCTCATAGGCGCCGATCAAAAGGCCCTTGCCCTCTTGTCGCAGATAATATTCGCCGTCCCGATCCGCGACCGAGGGCAGGCGTCGGTCCATCGCGGCAATCTCGGCAATCGTTTCGGTCACGAAATACTGGTGCTCGGTCGGTTGCAGCGGCAGTTCGATTCCCGCCAGCCCCGCCACCTCGCGCGCCCAGAGCCCGGCAGCGTTGATCACCCAGGGCGTGCGGATATTGCCCTTGGGCGTCTCGACAATCCACGACCCGTCCGGCTGTTGAACCGTGGCGGTGACGGGCGTGAACCGGTGAATCTCCGCCCCTCGCTGCCGCGCCCCCACCGCATAGGCATTGGTCACGCCCGAGGGGTCCACATTGCCACCATCGGGTTCATACATGATGCAGCGGATGCCGTCGAAATTCACCAGCGGATGCAGCCGCTCGGCCTCATCACGCCCGATCTCATGGAAATTCATGCCATAGAGCCTGGCCTTGGCCGCCTGCAGGCGCAGCTGATGCTCGCGATTCCCGGTCTGCGCCAGATAGAGACTACCGGGCTGGAACACGCCGCAGCTTTGCCCGGTCTCGGCCTCCAGCTCGTTATAGAGCTTCATCGTGTAATGTTGCAGACGGCTGATATTGGCGCTGTCATGCAGCCCGTGGATATTGGCCGCCGCATGCCATGTGCTCCCGCTCGTCAGCTCATTGCGTTCGACCAGAACGACATCGGACCAGCCCAGCTTGGTCAGGTGATAGAGAATCGAGCATCCGATAACGCCGCCGCCGATCACGACGGCCTGTGCATGGGTCTTCATTCGGGTATCCCCTGGCTATGTTCCGGCTAAAACTGCGGCGACCCAGACCGGAATGAATGCCATTTTCCGACATCAATTGTCGCGGTGATCCAAGTCCGCTCAAGTTTTCCCGGAATCGAATGCCGCAGCAAAAGCCACCATGCTCTTGCGCGCCAGACCTCATTTGCGTCAGCTTTTGTCGCGGACAGACATGCTCTTTTACGCCCGCCGGGCAGGGTCTGGGAAAACACCAACGGAGGTTCCCCATGAAATCCAGCACCCGCGTGGTCGTGATCGGCGGCGGTGTCGTCGGTTGTTCCGTGCTCTATCACCTGACCAAGCTGGGCTGGTCCGACGTGATGCTCCTTGAACGCTCGGAACTCACATCCGGCTCCACATGGCATGCGGCGGGCGGGTTTCATACGCTCAACGGCGACACCAACATGGCAGCGCTTCAGGGCTATACGATCCGGCTCTACAAGGAACTTGAAGAGATCACCGGCATGTCCTGCGGACTGCATCATGTCGGCGGCGTCACGCTGGCAGATAACCGCGACCGTTTCGATATGCTGCTCGCGGAACGGGCCAAGCATCGTTACATGGGCCTCGACACCCATATCGTGACGCCCGAGGAAATCGCGCAGATCGCACCGGTCACCAATATCGATGGCATCCTCGGCGGGCTTTACGATCCGCTCGACGGCCATCTCGACCCCTCCGGCACCACCCATGCCTATGCCAAGGCCGCTCGCATGGGCGGCGCACAGATCGAAACGCATTGCATGGTGCGCGAAACCAAACAGCGCGCCGACGGCACATGGGACGTGGTGACCGACAAGGGCACCATCCACACCGAACACGTGGTCAACGCCGGTGGTCTCTGGGCGCGCGAGGTGGGGGCGATGGCGGGCGTCTACCTGCCGCTGCACCCGATGGAACATCAGTATATCGTTACCGATGAAATCCCCGAGATCTACAACCGCGACGCCGAGCATCCGCATGTCATGGACCCGGCCGGCGAAAGCTATCTGCGGCAAGAGGGGCGCGGCCTGTGCATCGGGTTCTATGAACAGCCCTGCAAACCCTGGGCGGTGGGCGGCACACCCTGGGATTTCGGTCATGAACTCTTGCCCGATAACCTCGACAAGATCGAGGACAGCATCGAATTCGCCTATCGCCGCTTTCCGGTGCTGGAAAAGGCAGGGGTCAAGTCGGTCATCCACGGCCCCTTCACCTTTGCGCCAGACGGAAACCCGCTCGTTGGCCCCATTCCGGGCCTGCGCGGCTATTGGTCGGCCTGCGGCGTGATGGCCGGGTTCAGCCAGGGCGGCGGCGTTGGGCTGATGCTGGCGCAATGGATGACGGCAGGAGAATGCGAACGCGATGTGACCGCGATGGACGTGGCCCGTTTCGGCGACTGGATCACGCCCGGCTACACCCGCCCCAAGGTGATCGAGAACTACCAGAAACGCTTTTCGGTGAGCTACCCCAACGAGGAACTGCCTGCCGCCCGCCCGTTCCGCCAGACACCGATGTATGACGTGTTTGACGGCATGGGCGCGGTCTGGGGCGCGCAATACGGGCTGGAGGTGGTCAATTATTTCGCCTCCGGCGACGAGCCGCGATACGAGACCCCGTCCTTTCGCCGCTCGAACGCATGGGAGGCCACCGCGCGCGAGGTCCGCGCCGTGCGCAGCGCGGTCGGCATCAACGAGGTCCACAACTTCGGCAAATACCTCGTCACCGGCCCGAATGCCCGCCAATGGCTCGACCGCATCATGGCCGGACGCATCCCCAAACCGGGGCGGCTCTCGCTTACGCCGATGCTCTCGCCCAAGGGGCGGCTCTGGGGCGATTTCACCGTTTCCTGCCTCAATGAGCAAACCTTTCAACTGACCGCCTCTTACGGCGCGCAGGCGTTTCACATGCGCTGGTTCGCCATGAACGAGGCGACGGGCGTCAAGGTCGAGAACATCTCGGACCGCCTGAACGGATTTCAGATCGCCGGACCAAAGGCGCGCGAGGTGCTGATCGCCTGCACGCGCGATCAGGTGGCCGACATGAAATTCATGGATATCCGCCACGCCACGCTGGGCATGATCGACTGCCTGGTGCAACGGGTCAGTTATACCGGCGACCTGGGCTATGAAATCTACTGCGACCCGATGGCGCAACGCGCGCTCTGGGATGTGCTGTGGTCCGAGGGACAGAAACACGGGATGAAACCCTTTGGCATGCGAGCGATGATGTCGCTGCGGCTCGACCGCTTCTTTGGCTCCTGGCTCAATGAATTCTCGCCGGATTACACGCCGGGCGAGACGGGCATGGACCGCTTCATCTCATGGACCAAGAACACCGATTTCATCGGCCGCGCCGCGGCAGAGGCCGAACATGCAGCAGGCGCCGCGCGCAGGCTCGTGGCCTTCGAGGTCGAGGCCAGTGATGCCGATGTGAACGGGTATGAGCCGGTCTGGATCAATGGCGCGGTGCAAGGATTCTGCACTTCGGGCGGCTACTCGCATCATGCGGGCAAATCCATCGCCCTCGCCCTCATCCCGACGGAGAAGGCGCAGGACGGAATACGCGCCGAAATCGAGATACTGGGCGAGCGACGTGGCGCCACGCTCATCACGGAGGCGCTTTTCGATGCCGACGGCGTGCGGATGCGGGGCTGACAAGAAATCCGGCGCGGCCTCCTGTGGCGCGCGCCGGACTGATCTGAGTGTTTCTGGAACGGCGAAAGGCCGGGTCAGTCCCGGTCTTCGTCCGGGTCAGGCTGTCCCACCCCGAGGAAAAGACGCTTGAGCGGGATGATCCAGACGAAACCCAGCCCCACATAGATCATGAGTTCTACCCAGATCGAGGGACGGTCAATCAAGTTCACCAGGGTAACCGCCACCACGACATAGGCGGGCAGTCCAATCAGCAGCACCACCAGCGACCAGCGTTTCCGGGCCTTGTGACTCAGCGCCATGCGCCCTCCTCAGTCCGCAAAGGGATCGGTCACGAGGATCGTGTCCTCGCGCTCGGGTGAGGTGGAGAGTAGCGCGACGGGACAGCCGATCAACTCTTCGACGCGGCGCACGTATTTGATTGCCTCGGCGGGCAGCTCGGCCCAGCTGCGCGCGCCCTCCGTCGATTGCGACCAGCCAGGCATTTCCTCGTAGACCGGGGTGCAGCGCGCCTGCTGCTCGGCGGCGGTGGGCAGGTAATCCAGCCGCGCGCCATCGAGATCATAGCCGACGCAGATTTTCAGAGTGTCGAACCCGTCGAGCACGTCGAGCTTGGTCAGCGCAATGCCGTTGACACCCGAGGTGGCGCAGGTCTGCCGCACGAGGCAGGCATCAAACCAGCCGCAACGCCGCTTGCGTCCCGTGACCGTGCCGAATTCATGGCCGCGCGTGCCCAGCCGGTTGCCATCGGCATCATCGAGTTCAGTCGGAAACGGCCCCTCGCCCACGCGCGTCGTATAGGCCTTGACGATGCCCAGCACATAGTTGATCGCCCCCGGCCCGAGGCCGACGCCGGTGGCCGCCTGTCCGGCTATGACATTGGAAGACGTGACAAACGGGTATGTGCCAAAGTCGATGTCGAGCAACGCGCCCTGCGCCCCCTCGAAGAGGATACGCTTGCCCGCCCGGCGCTTTTCGTTCAGCACCTTCCAGACCGGGGCGGCATAGGGCAAGATTTGCGGCGCGATCTCGCGCAACTGCGCGATCAGCGCGTCGCGATCCACCGGCGCGATCCCCAGCCCCCGGCGCAGCGGATCGTGATGCTGGAGCGCCCGGTCAACGCGCGCAACCAGCGTTGCATCATCCGCCAGATCCGCCACCCGCACCGAGCGGCGCCCCACCTTGTCCTCATAGGCGGGGCCGATGCCGCGCCCGGTGGTGCCGATCTTGGTGCCCTTGCTGGCGGCCTCTTCGCGGGCGCGGTCCAGTTCGCCGTGAATCGGCAGGATGAGTGGTGTGTTCTCGGCGATCATCAGTGTTTCGGGCGTAATCGTGACGCCCTGTTCGCGGATCGCCGCAATCTCGCGCACCAGATGCCAGGGATCCAGCACGACGCCATTGCCGATCACCGACAGCTTGCCGCCGCGTACCACGCCCGAGGGCAGCGCGTTGAGCTTGTAGACCTTGCCATCCACCACAAGGGTATGACCCGCATTATGGCCGCCCTGAAAGCGCGCGATCACATCGGCCCGCTCGCTCAGCCAGTCGACGATCTTGCCTTTTCCCTCATCTCCCCACTGGGCGCCCACAACGACAACATTTGCCATGATGATCCTCTCGGCAACAGGTTCCAAACCGCGCGCCGGTATAGCGGGGTGCCGCACCGGGCGAAACATCTAATTCGCCTCAGCCCTCACGCGGCAGTCGAGATTGCCGGGTTGCGGGCGCGTCAGGAATTGCATAGATAGCGGCTGACCGAACTGAAACACAGGCCCCCCGATCCATGGAAAACGTCGTTCTGACCATCCACCTGCTTCTGGCTCTCGCGCTGATAGGCGTCGTGCTGCTGCAACGCTCCGAAGGCGGCGGGCTTGGCATGGGCGGCGGCGGGGCGATGACCGGGCGCGCGGCGGCGACCGCCCTTGGCAAGGTGACATGGATCCTGGCCGCTGCCTTTATCGTGACCTCGATCACCCTGACGATCATTGCAGCGCAGAACGCAGCCGGGATATCGGTTCTCGACCGGCTGATCGACGCACCTCCCCCCCCTGCCCGCAGCGCGCCGGGGCTGCCGGGGGCCGACTCGCTCCTGCCGCCACCGGCCGGCGACAACGCGCCTCTGGCGCCAACCGCCGACTGACCACAACGATTTGAGGGATCACCTCGCACCGCAACAGCATCTTGCGGTCGGCTTGCGCATTCCTCGCGAATCCTGTAAAGGTCAAATCCCGTGATATAGCGGTCGTTTCAGACCGTTCAGGGTCTTGACCAATCACCAGACTACGACATCACGGGGGGCGCCACGCGCATGGCACGTTATATTTTCATCACTGGCGGCGTTGTGTCCTCTCTGGGCAAGGGGCTTGCCTCGGCCGCACTTGGCGCGCTCTTGCAGGCGCGTGGCTTTTCGGTGCGGCTGCGCAAGCTTGACCCCTATCTCAACGTCGATCCCGGCACCATGTCACCGTTCGAACATGGCGAGGTCTTTGTCACCGATGACGGCGCGGAAACCGATCTTGATCTTGGCCATTATGAACGCTTCACCGGCGTGCCCGCCCGGATCACCGATTCCGTGAGCTCGGGGCGGATATATTCCAACGTGCTCGAAAAGGAGCGGCGCGGGGATTACCTGGGCAAGACCATTCAGGTGGTCCCGCATGTCACCAACGAGATCAAGGAATTCCTCGCCATCGGCGAGGACGAGGTGGATTTCATGCTCTGCGAGATCGGTGGAACGGTGGGCGATATCGAGGGGCTGCCGTTCTTCGAGGCGATCCGGCAATTCAGCCATGACCGCCCGCGCGGGCAATGCATCTTCATGCACCTGACGTTGTTGCCCTATCTGGCCGCGAGCGGCGAGTTGAAGACCAAGCCGACGCAGCACTCTGTCAAGGAATTGCAGTCGATCGGCATCGCCCCGGACATACTCGTCTGCCGTTCGGAGCATCCCATCCCCGACAAGGAACGCGAAAAGATCGCGCTCTTCTGCAATGTCCGCAAGGAACACGTGGTCGCCGCCTATGATCTCAGATCGATCTACGAGGCGCCCCTGGCCTATCACCGTGAAGGGCTGGATCAGGCGGTGCTCGATGCGTTCCAGATCAGCCCCGCGCCCAAGCCTGATCTCACGGTCTGGCTGGATGTGGTCGACCGCATCCAGAACACCGATGGCGCGGTCAGCATCGCCATCGTCGGCAAATACGTGCAACTCGAGGATGCCTACAAGTCGATCAAGGAAGCGTTGATGCACGGCGGCATGGCCAATCGGGTCAAGGTCAACGTTGAATGGGTCGATGCCGAGATATTCGACCGCGAGGATCCCGCCCCCTGGCTCGAGGGGTTCCACGCCATCCTCGTGCCCGGCGGCTTTGGCGAACGCGGCACCGAGGGCAAGATCAAGGCCGCCGAATTCGCCCGCACCCGCAAGATCCCCTACTTGGGCATCTGTCTGGGCATGCAGATGGCGGTGATCGAGGCGGCGCGCAACGTCGCCGGTCTCAAGGATGCCGGATCAGAAGAGTTCGACCACGAGGCAGGCAAGAAACGGTTTGAACCTGTCGTCTATCACCTCAAGGAATGGGTGCAGGGCAATCAGAAAGTCAGCCGCAAGGTCGGCGATGACAAGGGCGGCACCATGCGGCTCGGGGCCTATGACGCGGTGCTCAAGGATGGCAGCCGCGTGGCGCAGGTCTATGGCACGACGACGATTGATGAACGCCACCGCCACCGCTATGAGGTGGATACAAAGTACCGTGAAAAACTTGAGAAGTGCGGCCTCAGCTTTTCCGGCATGTCACCCGACGGACGCCTGCCCGAGATCGTGGAATGGTCCGATCATCCGTGGTTCATCGGCGTGCAGTATCACCCGGAACTGAAATCCAAACCCTTTGCGCCGCATCCGCTGTTTGCCGATTTCGTGCGCGCCGCGATCGAGACATCCCGGCTGGTCTGACCCGTCTTGAACGCGGATACCGGCCGGCATGTCAGTCGTTTCTGTCGCGGTATTTCAGCACGTCACGATCCACGCCCAGCCCTATCACCGGGCTGAGCAGGTCGCGCAGCAGGCTTGGCTTCCTGCTTTTCTCCCCCTTGGCAACGGCAGGCGCACGCAGAGCATCGCGCAGCATCGGCTCCAGAATATCTTCGTCCAGAATCCATCGCCCCCGACGGCGCTCATCGCGATCCGCCTGCTGATAGGTCAGCCATCTGCGGAGTTCCTTGGTGCAGGTGGGTTCTTGACCCGGATAGACCAGATAGAAACCGCTATTGATCCGCAGACAGATATTGTCGAGCACCCGCGTGACTCCGAGATATGACTCGGGCACCTGACGCTTGGGGATATAATTGAACCGCTCAGGCCCACCATTGAAAAATACCCGAAGTGCGATGACCAGTTCCACCCCCCTCTGCGCCATTGCCCAACCCAGCACGGGTTCGGGATGATGTGCCCAGTCATAGGCACAAATGGCGGCCTTGCGGCGTTCAGGATCGAGCGACTTTAACTGCGCAAGTTGCTCCTCGGCTGAGGTTGCGGACCAGTCAAACGTATCGGAATCAGGCATTTTGCTGTCATCAATCACAGAAGTTGAGTTGATCCCGAAAGTGCCCTCAGAAAGCGAGTTTTATTTGCCGCAATTGTGACCCGTTTGCGGCCCCTCAAATCGAGTAGGTGTCAGGTGGCAAAACACTATTCTCCGATCGGCAACAATTCGCTTGGGACCGCCTTGCGAAGCGGTTATTCTGGCGCCATGCTGTCCCGAATTTTGCACGCCTTTTCCGCACCAAAACCCATCCCGCTGCCCGAACCGGATGAAAAACTGGCCCTCGGCGCGCTGATGGTGCGCGTGGCCAAATCCGACCGGCATTACGAACTGCTGGAAATCCAGCGAATCGACCGGCTGCTGACACGTCTCTACGGGCTGGGTCCGATCGAGGCGGCCAGAATGCGCGCACTGTGCGAAAGACTCGAACGCGCCGCGCCAGATACCGCGCGCTTTGGTCATGTGATCCGCGAAACCGTCAGCCTCGAAGCACGGCTTGGTGCGCTCGAGGCTCTGTGGGAGGTGGTGCTGTCCGATGGCGACAGCCAACCCGAGGAATTGCAGGCGATCGACACCGCGCGCGAGGCGTTGGGCCTCAGCCATGCCGACAGCGACGCAGCGCGTGCGCTGGCGCAAGCGCAGTAATTCGTCATTGGCGCGCGGCACCTGCCGCCCTATACCTTCAGCATGTTTGGCGATCTTTTGAAAAAGCTGGCACAGCCAGCCCCGGATACGCTGGCCGATGGCGATGCCCGGCTGGCGCTCTGTGCCCTGCTTGTGCGCGTGGCGCGCAGCGACGGCGACTATGCAGCCCGCGAAATCCAACGAATCACTCGGATCATTTCCACCCGCTACAATCTCTCGCAGACCGAGGCCGAGGCGCTGCGCCACGAGGCCGAAACGCTCGAGGCCGAGGCCCCCGACACCGTCCGCTTTACCCGCGCCATCAAGGATGCCGTGCCCTACGAGAACCGCCTCGCGGTGATCGAGGCGCTCTGGCAGGTTGCGCTGGCCGACGGCGTGCGCGAGGCGGATGAGGATGCACTGCTGCGCATGGTCGCCAGCCTGCTTGGCGTTTCCGATCAGGACAGCGCCCGCGCCCGCCAACGGGTGGCGCGTTCCGCATGATCGCCAGCCTGCCCATGTATGACCGGCCCGAAACCGCCACCGCCAATGACCGGCTCTGGCAAGCGGTGCGCAGTCACCTGGGATATGGGCCAGAGCACCTCACGCGCGGGGGTGATGTCTGGGATCACTGGCAGAGCGCCGATCTGGTGCTGTCGCAGACCTGCGGCTATCCTTACCGCGCGCGGCTGCATGGTCGGGTCACGCTGGTTGGCAGCCCGGTGCTCGATCTGCCCGAATGTCCGCCGGGGCATTACCACAGCGTTCTTGTCGTGCGTCGCGATGATCCACGCACAGCCCCGCAGGATTATGCAACCGCCCGTTTCGCCTATAACGAGGCGCTGTCGCAATCGGGCTGGGCGGCGCCGCAGAACTGGGCCGCCGCGCGCGGCTTTGCCTTCTCGAATCCGGTGCAGACCGGCGCGCATCGCGCCTCGGCCCTGGCCGTGTCCGAAGGGCGCGCCGATATCGCGTCGCTTGATGCGCTGAGTTGGAAGATCATGCGCCAGCATGACGCCTTTACCGATGATCTGCGCGTGCTGGGACTTACCGACCCGACACCCGCCCTGCCCTATATCACCGCCCAGGGTCGCGATCCTGCGGTGCTGCGGTTGGCGCTGCAAGCGGCGATTGCCGGGCTCTGCGCCGCAGACAGGACAACCCTTGGCCTGACGGGCATTATCCTTGTTCCCGCCGAGGACTATCTGGTCACGCCCAATCCCGCACCACCACCGCCGAATTGAGCTGACGACGCGTCATTCTGGGGGAGCATCATCCATTTCCCCCGTTTTGCAAGTTGCATCAGTGCATTTTTTCGGCCCTATTGTCATGCAAACGTGATAAATCAGCCGAAACGGAACCCACCCTTGTCCGACACACCCCCGGTCATCGAGATTCGCAATCTGCACAAGGCCTATGGTGCGCTTGAGGTGATCAAGGGCGTGGATATCGCGGCGCGCAAAGGCGATGTGGTCTCGCTCATCGGCTCATCAGGCTCGGGCAAATCGACCATACTGCGCTGTGCCAACCTGCTCGAGGACAGCCAGCAGGGCGATATCCTCTTCAAGGGCGAGCCGGTCCGCTGGAAGGGCGCAGGCCTGAACCGTCACCCCGCCGATCCCAGGCAGGTGCTGCGGATCCGCACCAACCTTTCCATGGTGTTCCAGCAGTTCAACCTCTGGGCGCATCTCACCATTCTGCAAAACGTGATGGAGGCCCCGGTCACCGTGCTGGGCCGCGACCGCCACGAAGCGGAAGGCGCGGCGCGGAAATATCTGCACAAGGTCGGCATCGGCGACAAATGTGATGTCTACCCTGCCCAACTCTCGGGCGGCCAGCAGCAACGCGCCGCGATCGCCCGCGCGCTCTGCATGGAACCCGAGGCGCTCTTGTTCGACGAACCCACCAGCGCGCTGGACCCCGAACTGGAACAAGAGGTGATCCGCGTGATAAAGGATCTGGCAACCGAAGGGCGCACCATGATGATCGTCACCCATGACATGCGCATGGCCGCCGATGTCAGCGATCATGTCGTGTTCCTGCATCAGGGGCTGATCGAGGAACAGGGCCCACCCGATGCGTTATTCGGCAGGCCAAAATCCGAGCGACTGCAACAATTCCTCAGTTCGACCAATCCGGGCTGAGGCGATACAACCAACCAAGGGAGAAAACCATGAAGAAATTTCTGCTCACCACCGCCGCCTTTGCCCTCTCGGCAGGCTTTGCCCTGGCCGACACCGTGCGCCTCGGCACCGAAGGCGCCTATCCTCCGTATAACTTCATCAACGACAAGGGCGAGGTTGACGGCTTTGAACGCGAACTTGGCGACGAGCTTTGCGCGCGCGCGTCGCTCACCTGCGAATGGGTTACCAATGACTGGGACAGCATCATTCCCAACCTCGTCTCGGGCAACTATGACGTGATCATCGCGGGCATGTCGATCACCGAAGAACGCGATCAGGTGATCGATTTCACGCAGAACTATACCCAGCCAGATCCCTCGGCCTATCTGGCCCCCTCGGCGGATGTCGATGTAAGCTCCGGCATCATCGCGGCGCAGTCGGGCACGATCCAGGCCTCCTATATCGCCTCGTCCGGGGCGCGGCTGGTTGAATACGCAACGCCCGAGGAAACCATCGCCGCCGTGCGCAACGGCGAGGCCGATGCGGTTCTGGCCGACCGCGCCTATCTGGCCCCGATCGCGGCTGAAGACGCCGGGCTGACCATGCTTGAGGAAATGGTGCTGATCGGCGGGGGCGTGGGCCTCGGCGTGCGCGAGAGCGATACCGAACTCAAGGCCAAGCTCGATGCCGCGATCCAGTCGATGAAGGACGACGGCAGCCTCAACGCCCTGATCGAGAAATGGGAAATCGGCGTGACCTTCTGATCCATGCCACCGGCGGGGCCGCAGTCGGCCCCGCCCTTTCCTGACAAGGCCGGATGCGATGTTCTCTTTCTGCTCTGACCCTGCCAGCCTCGACGGGCTGGCATGGCTGACCTGCTACCTGACCACGACCAAGCACATGCAACTCTACTATGCCATCGGCACGGTGCTGCTCCTGCTTGCGATCACCGCGCCTGCGGCCCTTGCCTTCGGCTTTGGCGGGGCGATGGCGGCGCGGTCGCACATACCGCCGCTGCGGTGGTTCGGTCAGTCCTACATCTCGGTCGTGCGCGGCGTGCCGGATATCGCGTTCTTTCTGTTTTTCGTCATCGCCCTCGATCAGGCCTTTGAATGGGCGCGCCATACGGTGCTTTGCCCGGACTGGGATCAGCCGATCCGCCGGGGCAATGATTTCGTCGTCTGTCCGGCCGCCAAGCTGCCGCTTGGCAGCGCGCCGCAATGGGTGCACGAAACCTATGGGTTCATTCTGGCCGTCATCACCTTTGCCATCGTTTTCGGGGCCTTTGCCGCCAATGTCCTCTTTGGCGCGATGCGCGCCGTGCCGCGCGCGCAGATGGAGACCGCCGAGGCCTACGGCATGACCCGCAGACAAAGCTTCTGGCGCATCATGGTGCCGCAGATGTGGGTCTATGCCCTGCCCGGCCTCAGCAACCTCTGGATGGTGCTGATCAAGGCCACGCCGCTGCTCTTTCTGCTGGGGGTCGAGGATATCGTCTATTGGGCGCGCGAACTGGGCGGCACCGCCAATCCGCGCTTTACCGACTATCCGCATGGCGACTGGCGGATGTGGTACTTTCTGGCGCTGATGGTGTTTTATCTCGGCTTTACCCGCATCTCCGAAGTGGTGCTGGAACGACTGATGCAGCGCCTCACCTTTGGCCAGGCCACCACCGGCGGCGAAGCCCAGCGAAAGGCCACGGCATGAGCTGCCTTGAGACCATCCAGGCCTACGGCCTGCGCAGCATCGGTATCGGCGAGCGTCTGCTGCCGGCCAAGGATTTCACCCTCTGCGAACAGTTCACCCTGATCGGCTCGGGCCTGATCTGGAACATCTATTTCGGCCTGTTCGCGCTCGCGACCGGTTTCTTTCTCGCCACCGCCGTGGCGCTTGGCAAGGGCGCACGCAACCCGGTCGTCCGCAAAGCCTCGGAATGGTTCATCTTCGTGTTTCGCGGCTCGCCGCTCTTCATCCAGTTCTTCTTCGCCTATTTCTTCTTTCTCTCGCTCAAATCCGTCTCGCCGTGGTTCGACGTGCTGACCGCGGCATGGCTCGGGGCGCTGATCGTGTTGTTTCTCAATACCGCCGCCTATTCCGGCGAAATCTTCTATGGCGCGCTGCGCGCGATCCCCAGGGGCGATGTCGAAGCGGCGGATGCCTATGGGTTTTCCGGCTGGCCTCGCTTTCGCCGGATCGTCTGGCCCACCATGCTTAGGCTCGCCTGGCCCGCCTATACCAACGAGGCGATCTTTCTCTTTCATGCCACCACGCTGGTGTTCTTTTCAGGCTTTCCGGTCTGGCAGCAACGCGGTGACGCGCTCTATTACGCCAAGTATTTCGCCGACAAGACCTTCAACCCGTTTGTTCCCTACCCGATTCTCGCGGGTTACTTCATCCTGCTGACGCTGGCGATCATCGGTGTTTTCGGGCTGGCGAACCGTTATCTCAACCGCCACCTGCCGCAAGAGGCCCGGCGCAGGCTGACCTTTCGGCCCAATCTGATCCGCTGAGGGGCTATTGAGCGGCGTCCTGATCCTGATACCAGCGGCGGGGGCATCCTCGCGCATGCGCGGGCGCGACAAGCTGATCGAAGAGGTGCGCGGCAAACCGCTGCTGCGCGACCGGGCGGACATGGCGCTCGGCATCGGCTGTCAGGTGCTGGTGACCCTGCCGCCGGACCGGCCCCGGCGCACGGCGGCGCTGGCGGATATCGACGATCCGCGTTTCACACGGATCACCGTGCAGGATGCGCAGACCGGCATGTCCGCCTCGCTGCGGTGCGGGGCGCGATGGGCCATGGACCATCAGGCTGACGCGCTGATGATCCTTCTGCCGGATCTGCCGGATCTAACCGCCGATGACATTAATTTCATTCTCCAATCATATGATTTAAAATCAATTATTCGCGCCACGTCCGAGGATGGAATCCCTGGCCATCCGGTGATCCTTCCCGCCCGCCTGTTCAACGCTCTGGCAACCCTCAGCGGCGATCACGGCGCACGCGATATCCTGCGCGCGCACCCGGTCACGCCCCTGGCCCTGCCCGGAACCCGCGCCACGACCGATCTCGACACGCCCGAGGCTTGGGACGCCTGGCGTTCAGCACAGAACAAAAAGCCCTGAAAAGAAACAATCCCGACCATTGGCCGGGATTGCCCTCACTCGAAACCAGATCACTCACCCCAATACCGGTTTCGTGGTCATGCCGCGCCTTTGCGGCAGACCCGCTGCATAACAAGCTATCTCATCACCTGCGCCTCGTGCCGCTGCGGCGCGTGGCGATGGAAAAATCCTGCGGAATATTGTGGAAAATGCTGTCTGTCAGAGGAGCGGGCTCATCCGCGGCCAGCATGCAGATCACCATGTTCCCCCCGCGCGCGTCACGTCACAAATCAAAAAACATACTCTGAATGTTGTGCACACAGTAGACCGCAGGAACCCGCCCAGACGTTGGCGGGATCCGTCCGCCAATGGCGACCGATCCCCGTTCTGGAGGACCGCCCGCGCCTGCCCTGTTGAATACTGGCATGCGCGAAGCGGATCACCCGTTCCCCAACGCATCCTGAGATGCGGCACCGTTTACACCCACCCCCGTGACCTTCTGTAAGAACCCTGATCAGGGGGGCCTCTTCATTCTAATCAAATTGCCGTGACGACCAAAGCGAAATATGGCTGAATTGCGTCAGATTATGGCAGCGTCAGCGAGGGATCCGACGATCCTGCCGTATAATCTCCCGCCCCCGATCGCGCACACTGTTTCCTCGCCCGTAACAAATATCCCTGTTTTCAAGCGAAACTCAAGGACGATCCGCACACCATCATTGCTCATTACAACCTGAAGAAGAAATTGTTTCAAAACATGTGACAGAAAAATCAACCCCGCCACCCCGCCACAATCCTGCCCATTTTCGTTTTTCATCGTCACTAAATTAAGATTAATCAAACCAAATCACCAGCACTGTACAGAAAAAGGAAATAACTGGTTCCAATCCACCCCGCCGGCCCCGGCCAGTTGATTCGTGCTGCAAGAGAGCAAGTGGCTGCCAAGCGCGATAAAAATGCAAACTATAGTTTCGTCATTACACTGCGATAGGGAGCGGCATTCAGTACAGTTGCCAGCTACTCGCAAAATCGGCTTTCGATTCAGTTTTTTGGGTGCTGGCAGACTAATTCGAACCAGTCTCCACAAGGACAGGGACACTGTCCATTAAAGCGGTTTGCGTTTGATCTGAATCGAATGGGGATTCACAGGAGGATTTTTGTCTGATTCACTTCTGTTTGGAGGTGGATCATGGGCAAACCC
>NZ_FOAG01000017.1 GCF_900109455.1 Roseovarius azorensis
GATCGGTTGCCTCTTTTCCGATTTCGTCCTGGCGCGGGCTATTAAGTGGCGGCAGGCGCTGCCCGTGTCTGCGCAGCGGCTGACCAAAAAGGCGCTGCGGGACCTGGCCTCAGACGAGAAGAAGGCCGAACTGGCAGTCCAGGTACGGATCCTCGAGTCCATCGAAGAGACGATCCGGTTGGCGCGAGATCTGGCCCCTCGAGCAGAGGCACTTCGGGCGGTCGCGCCAAAGCTACGAGCGAAAAGATCGGGCGCGGCGGTCGACGTGTTCCTGACGGAAGATGCCGTGGCCCCGGCTTCGATGCTATCCCCGTGCATTCGCGGGACGTCAATCCCCATGACTGATCGAGCGGCGCGACGGTTTTGCGACCGGCTGGTCGAGCTCGGCGTGGCCCATGAACTGACTGGGCGGCCGACCTTCCGGCTTTATGGGATCGCACCATGAATGTCGCGACTAGGAAACGGAAACCGGCGGAGGAGGGCGGCGCCGTCTTTGACCGAGAACTCGATGATCTGCCACAGGAGCTGCGCTGGCGCGAATGGATGGGGCGGATCGAGGCGGTGCTCTTCGCCAGTGTCTCGCCGGTCGGCCGCGACGACCTGGCCCGCGTGGTGGGGCAGGGGGCCTCGGTCGAGATGCTGGTCGAGGACATCCAGGCCGAACTCACCGGCCGTCCCTATGAACTGGCACAGGTTGCCGGCGGATGGATGTTTCGAACCAAGACGCAATTCGCCGATGCCATCAAGGCCGCCGCCGATCTTGGTGATCAGTCGCTCGCCTTTACCGAGATGGAGATGGGCGTGCTCTGTGCGATCGCCTACCACCAGCCCATCGACCGCGCTGGCCTCAAGGACATTTTCGGCAAAGAGGTGAGCCGCGATCTGTTGGCCCGATTGCGCTACAAGGACCTGATCGCGAGCGGACCGCGGTCTCCGCGGCCGGGCGCGCCGCATACCTTCGTGACAACGGAGACGTTCCTGGTGACGTTCGATCTGCAGAGTCTGCGGGACTTGCCGGAATTGGAACTCGACCTCAACTTCAATGCGAATGCCGAGACTTAACGCACTCCGTGATGCATCAATATCGCATTCGTGAATCGAACCGGAACCTCAGATGTAGTGGCGGAACGGCAGCGGCTTCGAACTGACTTCGGGAATGGCTGTTAGGATTTCCCCGACATCGTCGGCAAAGCGCAACGTGACCGGAAAGCCGTCGCCATAGATGCAGGTGTTGAAGTTGAGCTTGGTGAGCGCGAGGATATCATCGAGGACCTGCTCGATGGGCGTATCGCCGAACACAATTTTCACCTTGAGCGGCGTCGGGATTTCTCGTCCGGGATAGGTTTTGAGCTTCGGCACGTAGCCGGACGTCCAGAGAAAAGCGTTGCGCTTGTCGACCTTGAGCGCAAGGCCGCGCATCACGCCACGCTTTCCCTCTTCGCGGAACAGTTTCAAGTCGTTCGGCCGCCTGATCTGGATGCCACATACCTGCGTACCGTCCGGCGCGCCCTCACGGAAACCCTCGATTTCCTCGCGGTTGAAGTTTGTCTTGCCGTGAATGAAGACCTCACGGGGCGGCGTGTCATCGTGCCAGCGCCTGTAGCTTGCAACGCAGCGCCGGATGATGTCGGCTGCCTGCTCCCGCGGCAGGTGGAACTCGCCGGCACGTTCGGACGCCCATGACCCGACCGAACCCTTGAAGACAATGCCTTCGCCCGTGTGCAGGAACATCTGCGCGCCGCAACACGCTTCGAATTCATCATGCGGGCTATTCGTGCGTTTGAAGACGAGGCCGATATAGCAGACCCCGTCGCGGATATCGGCAAGCGTCCAGGGTTTGGCCCCCGCCTTGTAGTAGATCGCCGTCCCGAGATTCCAGGCGATGGTCGCAGCGTCCTGAAGGTTGCGGATCGGCTTTCCGATACTGTTGAGATGCGCGTCCGGCGCGATGGTCGTCTGCCGCACGATCTGCGTCACGGCCTCGCAGCCAAGCAATTTCGCCTTGAGCTGGTTGTGGAAATGGTTCTCGTAGCGGTGCTTTTCCGCGGCCTCGTTGATGTCGTCGAAAAGGTCCGGCGCGTCCCATAACGCCATCGCATTCCGGTGCGATAGCCCCGTATCGCTGGTCACCCCTTCGGCCTTCGAAATCGTCTGATTGGGGCGGCACAGCTTCCAGAGCTGTTCCGGCACGACAACGAACCAGAGCGCGACTTTCGCGTCCTCCTCGGTGACCCACTGCCTGATCGGTCCGGCAAAAAGATCGACGGCATCATAGACGCGCTGATGGGCGTCCCGGTTGCGGATGGTGCGGTCAAGATCGTCCGCATCGACTGTGATCGACACGCGCGGGTCAGCGTTCCAGCCCGTCCGGAAGGCGGTCTCGAAGCCGGGGAACATCACCGAACTGCCGACTTTCGGATCGGCATCGATGGCACCCGCGAGCTTTGCCGCCCAGGCCTTGAACTGGGCGATACCTTCTTCGGTGCCGATGACACCGTATTCGATGGCCGGATGGGATTTCGGCGGGCCGAACAGGAGCAGCCCGTCCTTCGGGTCTTCGAGCTTTTGCTCGTGCGCGAATAGCAGCCGCGGCTCGGCCAGCGGCAGCAGCTTGCGCGTCGCTTTCCGTTGTCTATTCCGCCGGGTCGCCATCCGGCTCCTCCCCGTCGTCGATAGCGGCGTCTTCGACCAGTTCGATTTCGGCGGTTTCATCGAGACCGGCCGCCCCATCCTCGAAATAGCTGACCGGGCTTATGATCCGCTCGGGCTTCATGGTGACGAGGAGAGGATCGCCGCCGGTAGCGACGCCCAAGACCCCCTCCTCGTCATGGAATTGCCCGCAGAAAGCGAGCAAACGGTCGCGCCAGGCGGCGTTCCACCACTGCTTGCAAACGCTCCGTCGTGCCTTGTGCATGCGGTCCGACTTGTCCCACGGCGTTTGTCCGTCATCGGTGAAGATCACGTGATGGCGCAGCACGATACGAGGAAACGCGCCGAACTGCGGCGAGGCCGAAACCCCGTAATGCCAGTAGCCGTCGGGGACCTTGCCGCCGCCCGCAACCGTCCGGCTCTTGCGTCCGACCAGTTGCCGCCAGGTCGGCTTGCCGTGCGCGGGCGTGAAATGTGCCTTGTTCTTCTCAAGTTGGCCATGGGGGAAGAACCGCGCGACAAGCCCGCTCGAAAGCGGAAAGGCACACAGGCCGCGCCGCGTCATTTCGGCTTCCCAGGCCTGCCGCACGAGATCGCTCACCATGTTCGACGCATCGAAGGGGGCAATGGCGAGCGTTTCATCGCCGTCGGAAGAAAACTCGCGGGTTTCCAGCACGGCCAGCTCGGCCTCATCAAAATCAACACCGAGCGCCATCACGACTTCATGGGCGGGCGCGAAAGTGAGAAGCCGGTCCCCGACAACACGGTAAGGGTGCGGGAACGCTTTCGCGAGCTTTCCGAGCGTGCCGGATGGCCCCCGATAGCGATGCGCAAAGAGCCGCTTCGGCAAGGTCAGCCGGAACCAGTTCGAGAGATAGCTGTCAGTGGTCCGGACAGGCTTGCGGTCGGCCTCGATGGAACGGGTGTACCAGTCCATGACGGTATTCGCGCCCGCCGCCTCGGATTTCGGGGCGCCTTCACGCTCAAGCAGAGCCAGCAAGCGCCGCAATCCCTCGGCCCAGCCGAGATCGAACCGCATGATATTCAGGTCCTGGATGCTCTCCTGCATGCTGTCGAACGGAAACGCATCGATCTTGAGCGGCACAATGAAATCACCCAGCCCGTGCTTCTCTTGCGCCGCCTGTGCCAGCTTGAGTTCGCGCAGCGTACCGGGCTTCTTGTTGGCATCGAGAGTCGAGACGAACAGAAAGCGGAAGGTCGCCTGATCAATGGCTTCCTCGATATTGTTCCAGAAGCGTTCGCCGCCGAGCAGCGCCGTCACATCGCACCAAACTTCGTAACCGGCGATGGAGAGCTGGCTTGCGAGCCACTTGGCGAAGGTATTGTCCTCGGGTGTCGCGTGGCTGAGAAACAGCACGCGGCGCGTCTGCGCATCGGGTGGGCCGACGTGTCCGGCCGCCGGTGCGGCCATCTGGTCTATCTTGGGAATCTCGGTCATGTCTAAGAATAGAACATACCGGCAACATTTTGTATAGGTGAACGCGACAAACACACATTCTTGTGGAAAATCGCGCCGCGTTCGAGTGAAGCAATCGAAGATTGCCGCTCGGTTTTCGGAAGCGTTCAGACGTCGCCCAGTACCCTACCAACAGGCCGGTCAAGGTTGTTGCCGAGATTTGGCAGACGCCCCGCGACATCCTCGAAGCAAAGCGCGAACGCGGCCTGCGCCTTGATGATCTCGGCCTCCTTGACGGTCGAGCCGTTGTGAACGATCTCCCCTCGCGCTTCCATGACCGAGTTCACGGCATCGATATACTCGTCGATCCCGCGTCTGCCTTTCAAACAGATGCGGAGCCGCCGTTTGACGCGCTCCGCCACGCCGCGGGCATACGCATCGGTCAGGAGTGTTTCAAAGGCGACGGCAAGTGCGACGACGGCCTCGTCGTCCGTTACACGGGCGCTGAAAGACTGCCGGTACCAATTGAGCGCCGTCACGACACGGGCAAATACCTTACGCCTGACGCGATCATTGCTCGCGGTGTTGACGTGCTCAAGATGTCCGGCCTCGACAAGCTTGAGGGCTTGCGTCAGGCGCCGCTGTGCATTGCGCACGAAAGATAGCCGCTGTGTCTCGGCACCCAGGGAAAGCGTTAGGTCCGAGAGGCGCGCCAGTTCGAGCGCGGCAACATTCATCGGTACGCGTCGCAACTCCACGGCATCGGATTTTTTCTTGCGCGCCTCGCCGACCAGATAGTGATGGATATCGAGGGTTTCCCAGTTGTTGACCCTTGCCGTTGTGTGAAAAGTGCCGACCTTCTTCCCGCGGTCCGCGGCAAGCGCATAGAGCATGGCGGCGAACGCCGCAGACACCCTGATCTTCAGGGTATAGATAAACTGGTTCTCGAAATAAGCGCCGGTATGGGAAGCGACGCGCACCATCATCAGCGGATTACTGGTCATCCAGTCCATGTTTCCGGCACGGGTATGATGTCCAAGATCGGAGGCGTCGATTTTGCCTGCCACACCAAGCCTTGAGGCCATGCTTGACACAAGCCGGCGTGTTGAATCGAAATCGTTGGTTTGTGCCGCGAGACACATGGCCATGCTTCGGAAGTGAAGATACGTTTGTGAATCGCGCCCCGACTGAAACGGAGTTTCTGTCCCTATGCCGAACCCGTGCAACGGATAGAGCACAAAACCCGGATTGCCCGCGCGCGATGTGGTCAGGAAGGAAAGCACCTCCTGAACGATATTCCCGGGGTTGTTCTTTGCGGCGTGAAAAACAAGTTCGTCGATGATCGAGACGCCTACATAGACTTCGGCTTTCCAGAGTGCGCGCGCTAACGCGGACCTGATAGCCATGAGATGATGTGCAAGGCCGCCGTAAGTACCTGATTCGAGAATGTCCTCTCCTTCGAGAATAAGGTGCTCTAGCGTGTCGAACCCGCTGAGCTCATTATGCTTGCGGCCGAGATAAGTCTCGGCGTCACTGATCGGCTTTCCGGCCGGCACCTTGACACTGCTCAGGGACATCTGTCGGAGACCTCAGGGCAAATGCCCCACACTTCACGCACAAATCCTATTCCCGACGGTCCAGCGGAGCGCTTGCAAATCCTCTTCATTCGTCGAGACTCAGCCATTCGATAAAGTCCTGCCGCTGCTCGAAAACGGCTCGAAAAGCATCCTTTATTGGCGACGTGCGCTTTGAAAGATTGATGACCAGTGTGTCCATCCCACGGGTTAAAGGGATCATCGTCCATTGTGCGGCGAATGCAGCGGCCAGGTCTTCCTGTGTTTCAAACAGCCCGCCCAGGTCCTGCGGAGCGTTCATCCATTGGCGGTATTTGTAGTCATAGAAATCATCGAATGCGTAGTTGATGACTGTCCAGCCTTCGAGTCCGCGGCAAGAGTCGTACTGCACGATCCGTAGCGCATCGCGATCAGTCGGATACTGTGCGCGAACGTCTACGGCCGTAGCATCCCAAATGAGGCCTCCTTCAGCATTTATGGTGCGTCCAGGTACAGAATAGGTGCTGTCTTCGTCGCGAATGACGAGTGACGGCGGTACGCAGGCGAGCAGGTCGACAGGATAATTCCCGAGTTCTGCCGCCTCGGCTCTCAGGCGCTCGTAGTTTGCGGTGTCATGTGCCATGTCGCCTTCAACAATCAGAACGCGGCCGCCGTTCGCGTCCGGATTGGGCTCAAGGTCCCAGTTCTGAAGATTGAGCCCCCGCGCAGTATCAGCAACAAAGTGTGCAAGATTGGCCTTCATGCGGAGGCAGCGCCGCAACCGCCTGGGGCGTAATTTTTCACGGGCAAGGCCCGCGTCCCAGTCCGCAACCGAGGCGCGCACATACTGGTCCACGCCGTCCGCAACGACAATCCGCTCTGGTGGATAAACTGCACGCAGAATGTCGATCTCGTTGGACGGCCAGTCCTGCCCTTCATCGACAAACACGACATCCCATGCGAACGCCTCGGCTTGTGCTTCGACGATTTCAGCGAGGTCTTCAGGTGAAACTGCGCCGCTCCGGACGTAGTCGAGAAGCGCCTCCTTGTGCTTCTCGTAGTTCTCCAGAAAAGAGTCATCGCTTCCGATGATCCCCAATTCACGCATCAGGCGTCCGATGAAAGCATGCACGGTATCGATGCTGATGCCGCCCTTCTCAAGCTGTCGCGGCACACCGAGAAGCGCCATTGTACGCCGCATATCTGCGACCAGTGCCTTGTTATAGGTGAGTATGAGCGAGCGCATACCGCTATTGTCATAGGCGCGGTATGCCATCTGAAGCAGGATAACGGTCTTGCCGACACCGCCCCTGCCTCGAATAACGATCTGTCGTGTGCCAAGATCGTCAAGCCACGTTTCTGGAAGCGCCGCTTTCACAATGCGGTCCATTCGCCGGCGATCAATGGGCGTTGGTTCAAGTGTCTTTAGAACATGGGCATCTGGCGCCAGGATCGCCTCGAACTTCTCGCCCGGCCCGAAACTGATGGTCACAAAACGGTCTCTCGCGAGGGGTTGTGAAATTTGACCGAGGATATTCAGTATCTTCTCGAAACTCGCATCGATACCGAATGAATTGTGTGGACGATCTGGAAGGTCGGCCTCGCGCAAACCCGAAAAGAAGATCATATCCTGAATGTATGGAGGAGAAAAACCGCCCCGCTCAAGATAGGTTTTGAGTTCAAAAACCTGTTTGAACGCTTTCTCCGTAACGCATTCCCACCCTCTCGGGTATTTCACGGAAGCGACCTTGTCATTGAATTTGACGCCGGTCGCATCATGGGATTTGACCTCTATCGCGAGCGCAAAGCTCCGTACCGAAGCGGCGCGTGGAACAATGGGATCGCCGTTCTTGGGATAGAACCGGTTCTCGACGTCAAACGAGCGTGGCTCAGAAAAATGTCCAACGACGAAGACATCGATGTCTTCATATTGCTGACCATAGAGTTTGAGACTGACGAAGATTTTGACATGGTCATCCGGACTTTGGCTGAGATCGGGCCACACAGCGAGGATTTGCTTACGAAGATGCAGCGCCGCTTCGTATTCCTGTCCTTCATTTGCGCCTGCCAGTTCGATCAACTTTCACTCACAATCCCAATTGCTGCAAAACCCTCCGGCTGACAGCCGGTAGGTTCCCGCGCACTTCAAGTTCATTCTCGACGATGACCCGATACTCTGTGCCGCTATCTCGCAAATCCGCGATACGTGCATCCGCCGGATGGCCGGTCGTCAAAGGCCCCGAGAGGGCAATGACATACTTCTTGCCACCCGTCTCAACGAGGATAGGGGCTTCCAGGGTCTTGCCGGAACCATAGGAGACTGTACTCCCTGCCGAAAAACTCACATCGTCTTCGCAACGTCGACGGAGATCATTCAGGAGCAGTTCTGTTGAGTTTCGCAGCCGTTGCTCGTCGAAGCCCGGACGCTGGCCGGACAAAAGATACTCCAGGAGTTCGACGCCGACATGCCGGTCAAGAAGGCGGTGCTCAAGTTTGTTCTTGAAGCTCCTCAAGCATCGATAGCACGAGCCGTCGCAACCCTCCGGGCAATTCTTCAGGAGATAAAGTGCGCGCTGGAATAGTTCGAGGCCGCGCCCTGCAATCTGGGTCGCAAACCCCGCGCCTCCCGGCAGCGTGTCGTAGAGAAATATTTCGACCTCCTTGCCCGATTTTCCGCCGATTGTCAGGGCCGGCCGAAACTCAGCCATCAATTCTCCCGGCTCAACCTCAAGGATTTGACATGCGGCCTTGGCAAGCGCCTCACTGGCAGTCCGCAGCGCTACCTGAGTTGAATAGTGGACAGGCCGCAATTCGATGGGCTTTTCAACGCGCATCGAAAACAGGGCAATGTCGGTGATGAAGTCGGTGCCCAGCACAAGGTGGCGGGAGGGATTCATCCCGTCGCACATTTGCTTGTCGTCGGCGTCGGGATAAGGCTTTCGATGGGGTCCCGCGAGGCTTGGCGTGGGCGTAGAACTCGCCTCGATGCGGCCGCACTTCACGCAGTACGTATATCCGTCGTCTTGCGGACCGGTGTTGGAGACGAGAAGATGCTCGCGCGTGCTTAGGCTCCGGATGCGGTCGTTGGCCGGAAACCAGTCTGCACTGTCACCAGGGGTACCCATCGTGAGTTTGGCGCGCGTGGCATAGCTTGTCTCCGGAATTTCGTCGGGGGATGTTACTTCATCTTCAAAGACGGGATGGGCAAAACCGGGCGGGCGCAACCAGTAGCGTGCGGGACCGAAGGTCCCGCTTTCGCCGCAGGCCTCGCAGTCTGCTGTATCTTTCCGGATCACCTCGCCCTGTTCGTAGGTTCGTGCATAGCCGCATTCCGAACACTCCATGTATAGGCGCCGGGATTGCCAAGCTTCATAGCGATCATCTTTCATGACAGAGTAGATCGCCCCAGATGTATAACATTTCCCGGAAATCCAGACCTGTTTGCCGGGGGCGTATTGCGAGAGGGCCACGGGAAGGCCTTGGGACGGTGCGAACTTCATGATGTGGCGGTAGGGAGACGAGCGATCTCTATCAAAAACATGGAATGTCGCGACATCTGTCGGGAACGCGTAGCGCGGAAGTTTCCCGCAGTATAAAAGCCGGTCGAGGAGCTTGTTTGGCTGCGAGCCCTGCTGTGGTCGCTCCTCACCTTCTTCTGCGGCCTCTTCGTCTCCACCGTCATCATTGTCGCTATCGTCAGAAGCGTCCGACGCGATCGCGTCATCAACGGCCTTCAGGCAATCATCAACGAAGCCGTCCAGCAACTCGGCCTTATCGTCATCAGAGAGGTCGGAGGGCAGCCAAGAGGCGATCCGGTCTTTCAAACGGGTTTCACTCTTGGCGAGCCAAGATGCGAAGTCGTCACGATTCAAGACGGAATCCGGGCGGCGGAAAGCCGATACGCTCCCAAGAACCGAGAACAGGTCATGAGGTTGGGTGGCATCAACGACAGGAAGGCGTTCTTGGTGGTAATTTTGTAGCAGGAACGCACGGATATGGCGGCGGGCAATCTCCGGATTATCGAGCGTTAGTTTTGGATCGATGACGCTGCCGCGGATCATTTCGTCCGGTCGGGAAAAATAGTGTTCGTCGTGACTGTCCGCGCTTCCAAAAGCCAAGACGGTTGCGACGGCATTGCCACGGCGACCGGCGCGGCCGGCGCGCTGCTGATAGTTGGCGCGGCCGGGCGGCATGTTTCGGAGCGCTACGCCGGAAAGTGCGCCGAGATCGATCCCGACTTCCATCGTCGTTGTACTCGAAAGAATATCGATAGCAGCGGACCGCGTACCTGATCCGGTGCCCGCGATTGCGATGTCCTGAAAGAGGAGTTCGTTTTCTTCCGCTTTCGAGAAGACGTCCTCATTCTGGGGCGCGTTGAGTTGCGCCGTGTGTTCGGCAGCAATGAGTGCCATCGGTTGACGGGGCGGGTCAGCGAGCGCTTCAGTTACAGGCTTGCGGTAGAAGCCCTTACGTGCCTGGAAAACGGCATCGGTATCCGGATCGAGTGCGTTTACACTTGCGCTACCGCAATCGAGGCAGGCTGCATAGCCGGGAATTGGCCGGTGGACGGACTTGCAACTGTTGCAGTGGACCCATTCACCGTCGAACTGGAGCGATAGCTCGCTTCCGTTGAGGTAGCGATTGCCGCCCGCGTTCGAGCTTGTAAACTTCGACAACAGCACGGGATGCCAGTGATCCCAGAAGGTCTTTCTCGCATTTTTGTCGGTGATGACCTTGTTGATGGCGTCGATCTTCGACTTTGGCTTGCGAGAACGGATTCTGTAGCCTTCGGACGCACTCCCATCGATCCAGGTTCCGGGCGAGTGCGTCAGACCGAATCCTGTCCAGCAACGCATCCAGAAGCGCGCCAGGGCGAGCTTGGACTCATCGTCCTCGGCAATGTCGGCAATTGAAGGCAGCCCTGTGACGTCGCCACGATTGCCATCGCGCTCCCGCAACGAGGCAAGCGCCAATGCTTCCATGCCGTAGAACCTGTCAGAGAGCGTCGTAAGCATGCTGCTAAGGAGCGCCTCGGGCGGCCTTTTGGCTCGCAAACCCATCAAGAGTTGAAGGAGTTTCATCGGATCTTCGTGGTCTTTGGCGTCGATTGCCTTCTCGACCATTTGCTCGGCTTCGATGAAGTTCTCGTTGAAATGAAGTTCCGGACGTAGGCGCACATTGAGTTCTTGCGAGGCAATCAACACCCCGAGGAACAGGTCGTCCAGATTTAGAAACGGGCCGAGTGCCGCTTGATCCTGAAGCCATTTGAAGCCGGCGATAATCAGTGGCCGAAGGGAATCCCGTTCGGAGAACATTTGTACGTTTGGTGCCAGGCGCGCCGCGACCTGCCGCGAGTCCGAAAACGCAAGAACCTTTCTTCCCCTTAACGGAGCGAAAGCCGTCGCTTCCTGCGGTCCTGGCGGCTGAATCTGGATTTGACGGGTCAGCAAGGCCTGAAAAGGCTGGTCACCTTTCGTCTGGTGATCTTGAACATAGCTGCGGCCGAAGCGCGCCGTCTTGCCGCATACAGCACATGGCACAAATTTGCCGGGGGGCTCCGGGTTTCCGCCGCCTTCGTCATCATCATCATTGCTGTCCGCGAGGCGGCCTTGGCGCAGATAAACGGTCCGCATGCGGGGACCGAGTGTATGGGGGTTCAGTTGACCGGTTTCCAGGTCATAGCCTGCCGGCTCTGCTGCATCCTCGTGCGCCGGGTCTTCGAGAAGAAGATCAAGCGGTTCGAGAGGAGCAGACTCGCCGCCGGCCATCCTAAGCGCTTCTCCTGGCTCCGCCCAAAGGTCGCGCGGCTCGTCGACGTCGTCCGTGTAGGCGCGGGCATAGGCTGTACCGCAGTTCCGGCATGTGAACAGTTCTAGCACGCGGGCGCCGCATCCACATTGGTCCATCGGTTGCGAGTACATCTTTCCGCAGATGCCCCCAAGTTCATCGCCAGAGATTTCGGTGCATTCCGGGTCCATACAGACCCATAGCCCCGGTAGGCCGCGAAAAAAGTTATGGACGCGACATGGCAGGAGCCCCGGCAATCCGGGCGCAGGCCGGGCAACGCTACCGAGTGCCACTAGGACGGTTACGGCCTCGTCAGCCAGTCGCTCCGACACGCCATCACTGAACAGAAAGGAGCCGAGTTCGGCGATAGGTTTCGCCTCTTCCATCGTTGCGTTGACAAGACGACCCATAGGCGCGAAATCCTTCAGAGCCTCATAGAGTGCACGTTCTACGGAGTCTGCCGCCGACATACCGCGATAGTCGAGCAGGGTCCGCACCGCCTCGATCCGGCCCTCCTCTGAATCTGCGTCGTAGAATGCTTGCAATTGCACCGCGGCAAGCATCTCGGCGTCTTTCTCTGAACCGGACTCATCGTTGGGCTTGAGGTCAAGAGACCCTTTCACCGGCACGAACGTCTCTGCGGGGACACCCGTAAGTTGCGCACCAAATTCTGGTGCGTATTCGTGGTCACTGAAGCTGGCCGTGGCGCAAATGACCTGAAGTCGCTCGTCCGGAATACCGAGACGATCCCGAAGCCTGCGAAGCAAGAGGCCGACCTCGGCACCAGCTGCGCCGCGATACAGATGGGCTTCGTCAAGGACCACAAGGAATGTCTCTTCAGGGTTCTTTTCGAGCCACTCGCGCGTTCTGTCGAAGATCGGTCGCTCGATGGGCCGCATCAGCATGTATTCCAGCATCGAGTAGTTGGTGACCAGAAGGTCCGGAGGAGCAATCTGCACTTCGTGACGTGTCAGGAGTTCCGAGTCGTTCGGAAGCGTCACAGCGCGCACAAATTCCCCTGTGCGCCTGTCCTGCCAGCCCGAACCCTTCTGTCCGAACCACGCAGCCAGATCAGGTTTTGCCGGCCACTTCCCTCTTTCCTTCAAGGCCTTGAGAAGGGTCTCGGCTTCCGCCTTCTCATCTGCATCGTCACTTTCCGCCCGCCGGAGGACGTCGACATAAAAATCGTCGAATGACTGGAGCCTTTGTGAGTCTTTTTTTGACGTACGAACACCGGCATACGGCGTCCGGCTTGTGTATCGGGCAAACCGGGGCGGCCGCCCGCACCAGGACTTGAATGTATCGACAAGGCGCGGGTCACCAAGCAGGGCACGAAGCCGACCCAATTGGTCGTTCACGAGCGCGTTCATCGGATACATGATCAAAGCCCGCATTGCGGGCTCTTCCGCGAAAGCTGTCGGTCTTTCTTTGGCTTCCCTTGCGAACTTGCCAAGGATCGGCAACAAGAAGGACTCCGTCTTGCCGGAACCCGTTCCGGTCATGATGACGAGGTTTTTTCCGTCGACGAGGCTCCCCTTCAGCGACTCTCCCTGATGGCGATAAGGCGGGTCGTAGATAAGCTTGGGTAACTCACCTTCCTGCGCACTGAGCCTATTGAAGAGCTCCAAGGCCGCCTCCGGAAGACCAGCCATGGAGCCGAAGGCATCGCCGGACTCATACTTCGGCGTAGATTCAAGATAAGGAACGCGATGTATCACACCGTCACGGTCGAGAAGCCGTTGCCGCTGGGCAATGAGCGAAGGCGCGCTAATGTGGTAAGTGGCTTCGATATAGTCCTTCAGCGACGCATGCAGATTTTCGATTGTTTGCTTGATCGTTTGCATCAGGCGCTCCTCCCTTCACCCGTGTCGTCTTCGCGCACGAGCCACAAGTTTGTTTGTAGAAAATCTTCTTCCTCGCGTATTTCGGCCGTAGGTATTTCGAAGGCAAACAGGCTTTTTTCGCCTGGACGTTTCTCGCCAAGAACCAAGAGACGCCTCTCGGCCCAGAGCGGCAGCGGAGAGAAAAAGTCGAGTCGGCAAATATTCCCGAGATCGGTAATACGGTATCGCTGCGGTCGGCCGTTTTCCTGATCAATCGCCATCTGTAGGTGCCATGCCGCATCGCATGCCCGCCAGCGATAGGTTCCTAGGGGAAGATCAATAATACGGACAAGTAGACCCGCCTGGAGTTCGGCAAAGCACCAGATCGGCGCACCAAATTCCTGTGGTCGCCGCGAAACGTAAGTGCCGCTTTGGCTTTTTGGTGCCGTCCAGCGCCCTCGATAGTATGTCGGTCGGGTTTCTGGATCGATGATTTCAAGGCCTGTGATCTGTGCGCATGTTGGCTCTGATACCAATCGCTGCATCGCTTTTTCGAGGTTCGCGCTTGCGGTTTGCGTCTTCGGTGCTTTTAGCCACGCATTTTCCGGGAGACGCGCAAGGCCCTCGGATGCCAGAAGTTCGGCAAGGTCCTCTTCGGATTGCGGCTCGATATAACGGGTGTTCCTGCTATACACGACACGACTACCGAGGGATTCAGGCAAGACGGAATCGTGGTCTGGAACGATGCCGGTCAGAAACACGCTGCCGCTCTTTCGTTCAACAAACGCAGGTGGCGCAGCAAAAACCCATGTCCCTTTAGCATCGGTCTCTGCTGTCGTGACGTCTGTTAGTTCCAGGAGATCACCGACGACAATAAGTTCGTCAGTTAGCTCCTCGATCCGCGAAGGAAGGTCGTCAAGATCGTGAAGAGACGAGAGAGATTCGACGATGGCAGCACGAAGCGCTGTTCTTGAGCAAGGGCATAGCATGCCTGCTGTTCGTCTGAGCAAAGCAGCGAGAAAGGCATCATCGACGGCCGCATTATGTGGCTCAATGCCGAGAGCCGACCGGCATTGCGTGATAACGTCCTGACGAGAGATTTCGGCTATCATGCGTTCACCTCAGGAATCAGGGACGGAGCGCTCTCCTCAACTTCCATTCGGCTAAGCACGGCCAGTCGCGCGCCCCTGACTAGAACTTGATGCGCGCCAGCGCGCCGTATCAGTTCCGGTAGGCCTTCCAAATAACGTTGCTGCAAAGCGTAGGGACGGACGGCCAGATCGATTGCGAAACGGCATAGCTGCTTGTCTGATGACATACGGTAGCGGGCCGCCGTTTCCGTATACCAGGACGATAGCGCGCCGTGGCCGCCGGAAACGGACGGAGCGTTCAGACGGATTGCACTCGCGAAACCGCTCTTCGGGGCCACGAGCGACTGGAGCCGGTCCAGATGTACTGTGGCATCCGGAGCGGTGGAAAGCTTTGCCTCGACACGCGCCCAGTCCCAACCCGCCATGATACCGACGAGACCATGCATTAGGGTATCAGTCACCTGGCGGCGCCGCGCACCGGCAAGGTTCCCCTCTACTCTTGCCTTGTGCCAATACCTCAAAACGCGCAGCAGTTTGATAATTGCTTGCGGAGACCCGCCAATATGGCCGTGGTTTGGCTGGACACCCAGTCCTTCCAATCCTTGTCCGGTCAGGCCGGTGCTGACGACGACCGCGTCCCTGTTCTTTCCTGCACTGGCGATGAACAGGCCGCCGGGTGATTCAACCGGGACGCCGTCGAGGACTTTTGCCACGTCCAAGCTCCGGAAAGAACGCGGGCGCTCCATCTCGCTGAAGTAACACTGCCTCTCGGCACCTTCGTCGCTGGTTTCGTCTACGAGCCGGACTGATACGCCCTCGCCACTTTGCCGCAGAACCCATCTAAGCGGCCGAACATTATGCTCGAAACGCATAACAAAGCGCCCGAGATCGCCTCCATCAAGTTCGAGAAGTCCCGTTGTTGCTTCAAGATATCGCCAATCGCACTTTTCCCGCTTCAGAAAATCAGAGAACCGTTTCTTCCAGGTATCAGGCGTAACCGGAAGTTCGAGGGGGCCACTGACCTGCCTCTCGAAGATCGTTTCTTCTTTGGCGTCCTGAAGAATAACGCGCGGTGTGACTTGCCGACTTGGCGGACCGTAGACCGACAAATCAAGTTCGTTCTCCCAGAGCGCGTTCAATGCGGCGTCATGGGGGTCGCCGGACGCAATAAGTCCGGCATGTGAGGCAGTGCCAGGCATCCAGGGCTCTGGCGCACGCACGCGCAGTTCCAGGAAGCCTTCATGAGGTGGCTGACGCTCTGCACTCGGGCTCGTACGTCGCGCACGGACTGTGAGAACGTGCCGGCCCGGTGGCAATTCTGACAATTGCACAAAGGTTGGCGAGCCGGGGCTGCCGGCTTCGAATGTCATCGACTCTTTGCCGTTGAGCCCGATTTCATATGTCTCGACTTCGTGGTCCGGCATGATCCCGAAACACGGCTTTTCAGTCGTCAGCCATTCACTTCGGCCTTCCCCGTCCCATTGACGCCCCGGGAAGCCTGCGGGCCAGACACGAATAGTACGCGCGAGTTCGAGACCCCTCGCTGCTAGCCATTGCGCGTAGGATTCGGTGAGCGCAGTCGGTACGGCCATCCGTATTGCATTGACGCCGGGACTGTTTATCTGACAGGGCTTCATCCCCTCCAGCAGTTGCTCAAGTGGCTCTTTTGTTACGACAATGTATTCGTAACCGGGGCGCACGATGCGTCCCCCGATTTCCCGCGCAACACCGTCACGACCAATCCGAAATAGCCAATATGGCCCTTCGCTCATGCGGCACTCGCTCTCAAGAAGATGCGTGAGCGTGCCGTTTTGCTTTTCGAAACCGACAAGGGGCTTGTCCGGGTCCGGCCATTGCTTGAGCAAGGCCTGTCTGCGGCCTGACAGAAGCCAGCCCGGTGGCTTCTTTGCCGATGTACCATTAAGTGTGCATCGCGTATTTCTGAGAAACTGTCTTACGTCCTGGCTAAATGCGGCAATATCCTTGAAACTCGGAATGTCGATCTGCAAATCCCACTGATCCTCTCCCTTATAATGTAGCCGCAGGTCAGGGCGAATATCGGGGCGCTGCTGCTTCGCGCTTGCGTGGCCAACATCTGCTGTATCCCTAGCCGACCGTGGTCCCGAGCCTTTACCGAGCCCGGAAAAACGATCAGACACCACGCGGCTAGTCTCTTTCAGCCAGCCCCGGGCGTTGCGGATGGATTCAAGATCATGAACGATCCGTTCAAGTGTAGCCGGCAATAAGGGCTCTTCACGCGGGGCGTCGTCTTTCTGCTGCAGAAGAGCCAAGACCATTCGCCCGACAAGTTCCTCCTGTTGAAGAAACTGCTCGAAGCGCGTGGACGCATCATAGGCGTTGGCTGCGATCATCCGGCCGATGGCAGCAGGCTCGATGTCGTCGAGACGTGCAATCTGGAAGCGAAGCACATAGAGCGTCCGCGCGAACTGTCGTTGAAGGTATCGCGGCAGGACGGCATGGGTAATCGGCCAGGCGATAATACTGAAGTGCGATGCCCATGGCCCGGATGGTTTGAAGCCGCTGTAGTCTTTTCGGAAGCGCGAAAACCATGCGGACACACGATACCGGTCACGGCTGTCCCACCCCGGCGTTACTTGCTCGAAGGATTGCCAGTACTCGCCGCCCTCGTATGTGTAACCGCGTTCGGCCGCGTAGATCGTCCAGAGAAGCCAGTGCGGTGCGAGGCGCGCGCCGCTGACGAGTCGCGCGCGCAACTGCCGTGACACATCGTCGATTTCATCATCACTCAGGCCATGTTCAAGCGCGAAGAGCGGCAACCCGGAAGATGCACGACGTTCCGCAAGCGCCTCGAAATGGCGCTCCATACGCTCCTGCCATTGATCGAGAGGAACGGCCATCGACAACTACGCTTTCGTTGCGGTCATCCGGGCGGACGCGGAGGAAGCGGCGTTTAAACGAAGAGCGCGGCTCTGACTGCCAAAGAGAGAAACGAGATCGTCGGTGGTCCACGTGCTGAATTCCGGCCGTCTTTTCGCGCGGGGTTTCATCCAGCGTTCGATGCCACGCTCAGCAATCTCTTTGGCTGAAAGGAGCGTACTCGTATCCGGTTCGCCCTGTCCGGTGCGCAAGAGCGAAGTGGCGTTCTCCGCCAGCCGCGCAATAAACACTTCACGTTTCACACCGTGTCTCAGCATGTCCTCCTTGAATCCGAGTGCCGACAAGGCTGCGCGCGTTGTTCGCAAGCGCCAATTCGGACCCTGTCCATAGCGATGTTGATCAGCGTATGTGTGGTCATTGTCGCGAAGGTAGTCCCGAAGTTCGACAAAAAGACGGTCGGGAATGTGAAAATGGCCCCAGCCTCCGGTGTAACCAATCGACTGTAGGTACTGGGTGCCATCAAGCTTCAGACGGTTGTAGACCGATGAGCGCCCCATCGATGACGATGTCGTCACAGCCAGCAAGCGAGCCTTCTTGTCTTTCCCAGAGATAATCCCCGTCGTGTCGCCATAGGCCGCCGCGAAGTCATCATAAAGATCGCGGCTCCGCAGGAGACATGCCATCAATTTGCCGCCCAGCAAGGCATTGTAGGGGGGGATCGCACCGAGAACGTAGGCATCCATGATGTTGACGAGGCGCGCACTGCGATCTTTGGAAGTCCAACCGATCAGTTTGTCCCTGACGGCAAGGTTGAACACGGGATCACCAATGGCTATGAGCCCCATGAGCTTGCCGTTGTTCTCGTCCCAGACGACATACCGAAGTCGACGCCCAAATCCGTTGGATACCGGTACCGACCAGGTAAGAGATGCTAGCCGGAAGAGGTCGCCGTTTCTGGTTCCGGAAGAAACGCGTTCAATGACAGGTGAGATGCGGTCCGGATCGACGTCCTGACCCGATGCAAAGTAAGGAAGAAGTCCTTCTGCCTTCGTTGCAATGAACTTGCTGTTTTCCTTCAGCCGGTCCTCACGCTGCACGCGGTGAAGCGCACGAACGATATCCTTCCCTTCGCCTTCTATAGCGAGTTCGCCGCTCTCGGATTTCGTGAAGCCGATGCTATGGAGATGCCTGCGCAGCTTGCGCTTTAGGTTCGCTTCGCGCGAGGCAACGCTAACAATCGAATGCACATCGTCGGACAATTTTGCTGCTCCCTCGTCTTTTCATCGGGTCTAGCAGATCGTTCCGGTGCCCGCCTCCCCAAATTCGTCAACAAAGTCCTTTTATCTTAGCTATGTCCAGCGCCATATGGGAAGTTTATTCTCACGATAACATATATTTACGATGACATTCTGCTTTGGTTCCGCCCTGCAGCGCTGGAGCCGTCCGCCAAGGATCTCGGATCGCCCGCTTCTGAATGTGAAATGCGCGAGTGTCAGGAGAGATCCTGAGGCACATTTTTTTGTCCCTTCACTCAATCTTGGCGTCGTCTGAACCTCACTTCGTCGGAAGCCATCTTTGACGAGCGAGCTCACGGTCTGCTTGTCCGAAATATGTAGCAAACTTCGGACTCGCGTATGTCCGAAATATGCGGTAATCTTCGGACATGACGGAGACTAGATCACCTGCGACCTTGCCAACTCAGATCCTTGATCGGATCAATGCCGAACCTGCCAAGGTTTGGACGCCGGGAGATTTTGCGGATGCCGGTTCGCGTGACGCCGTCGACAAGGCCCTCCAACGGCTTGCCAAGTCCGGAGAACTCCGTCGTATCGAACGCGGCCTCTACGACAAGCCGCGACTCAACAAGCTGACCGGGAAACCGTCGGCACCGGACTACCGCGCCGTCATCGAAGCTGTCGCGCGGCGGGACAAGGCGCGCTTTGTTGTGGACGGAATGACCGCGGCCAACACTCTCGGTCTGACCAACGCCGTTCCAGCCAGGATCGAGGTTCTGGTCGATGCCCGCCTGAAACCCATCGAACTGGGCAACCAAAAGATCGTCTTCAAGCATGCTGCGCCCAGTCGTCTGTATTGGGCGGGACGTCCTGGAATGTATCTTGTTCAGGCACTGCACTGGGTCCACGATACCATGCGGGCTGAGACCGAGCGCTCGAAAGTCGATCGGACCATTCGAAAGCTCCTTGCCGATAGTGATGGGGGGCCAAAACTCACCGAGGACCTTCGCATCGGCCTCTCGGCGATGCCGATATGGATGCAGGACATCCTGCGCAAACCGATCATGTCGGCAGGTGCGGAGAGAAACACATGACGACAGAGGCATTCTTGGAGGTCATGCGCGCCGAGCCCGCTGACCGCGCCGACCTCTTCCTCACGACGGCCCGGCGGCTGGGTGCACCCCTGATCAACATCGAGAAAGACTTCTGGGTGTGCTGGACACTCAACACCCTCTACCATCGGCTGCCGAAGGGCGGCCCGCGTCTTCTCTTCAAAGGCGGCACGTCGCTTTCAAAGGCATATGGCCTAATCAACCGGTTCTCGGAAGACATTGACGTCACCGTCTTCAGAGATGACCTCGGTCACCCTGGGAGCACTGCTGAGATCGCGGCACTTTCCAACAAGAAGCGGAAGGCTGCTCTTGACGCGATTGCAGCGGATTGTAGCCGCTATATCACCACAGAGCTTCTGGAGGCCGTCGCCGAAAATCTGGCAGCCGACACGGGTGGGACGGGTCGCGTCGAGATCGACGATAGCGATCCAACTTCTCAGACCTTGCTGGTCTGGTATCCGCGGGTGGATGCATCTGAGACCGGATATGTGCAGGCCGCAGTCAAGATCGAGTCAGGCGCAAAGTCCGCACTCGATCCGAACCGTCCCGTTACCATTGGGCCCTATATCGATGCTGATCTCGAAGCACTGGATCTTAGGGTGCCGGATGTCACGACGATCCATGCCGAGCGAACCTTCTGGGACAAGATAGTGATTGTTCACGGTTTGCGCAGCTGGTTCGAGCGGCGCGGTGAGCTTCGCCAGGACGGCCAGCGGATTTCGCGACATTACTACGATCTGCATTCGCTCCTGCACTCGGATATTGGCGCCTCGGCCGTCGCCGATCTGGCTCTCGGTGCGGATTGCATTGAGCATGCCCGAACGTTCTTCAGTAGACCGGACTACGACCTCGCGGCCGCTGAACCCGGTACGTTCGCCCTTCGGCCCGTAGGTGACATGATTGATCGACTGGAACGGGACTACCACAACACAAGGGCGATGATCTTTGGCGATGCACCCGATTTCGAGTATATCCTTTCTTCCATCGGTGAGATCGAAGACACTCTCAACAGAAATACCTGATGCGGATAGCCAAGGATGTCGTCGCGCGAGATCGGTTCATTGATCTGGTGAAGATTGGTATAGCGGGCGAAAGTTCGCAGATCCTGGGCATAGGCCCTGCGCGTGTGATGGCCGACGCCGCGTTCATCGCGGCAGGCAGTGACGAAGGCCGTGTGATCGAGATGGGGCATGGAGGACTCCTGTTGCGGTGTCCTGGCAGTCCATCACAGGGTCTGAATGGGTCGAAATCGGCCCCTTCTCCGGTAATGATAATGGCCCGCCCCTATCGTTGCCTAAGCCTACAAGCCCATGGGTGTTGCGGACTTTCGCTGCGTTTGTCACGAACTGGCAACATGCGGGACTTTTGCTGCCGTTCACTGCCGTGGCCCTAATGACCGCTTACGGCCAACGGAGCAAACGGTTCTTCGTGTCCTTCAGGCTTGCCGGCTTACCTGACCCTCATTCTCCAACTCCGCCAATCGCTCCCGATCTCCGTAGATCAGAACATGGTCTCTGGGATTGAGCCGCGTGTCCCCATCTGGCGCACCTTCATAGCTTCCATCGGAATGTTCGACCCCGAGAACATTGAGACCGGCTGCCGGCAACCTCAGCTCCTTCAGCGTCTTGCCGGACCAACTGTCAACGGCGGCCACCTCCACCCTAGCGACGCCATAGTTGTCCCTGAGATGCAGGAGGTTGGCATAATCCCGCAGATCGAGGTCCGTGCTTCTCTGAAGCAGGCGGCGGATCACGGGAGTCGCCACACGTTCGAGGCGTCGAGACCGCGCGACCAGGAATATCCCAAAGACACCCACGCCAAGCACGAGCAGCCGGTCGATCGTCGCCGCCCTGTCGGCGCCGATCATCGACAGCATCAGGGTGGAAATCGCCGTCACGATCCCGACCGATCCGAGCCGTATCAGCATTCCGATGATTCGTCGTCTTGCCGGCCCAGCGACCACCTTTTCGGCCTCGTCGGTGGTGAACCCCGCGCCGGAAAAGGCCGACAGTGCCTGGAACTTGGCCACCTCCTCGGTCAGGCCCGTCATCGTGAGGGCGATGGCGCCGATACGCACGATCAGCAACGACAGGGCGATGACCAAAAGAAGCGAGAAGATCGCGATCATCAGGTCCGGCCGACCTGTTTCAGCGCGGCGATGCGCTTCTCAAGCGGCGGGTGGCTGGCAAAGAGCGCCTGCACCCGGCCAGCGCTGATGGCGAAGGCGCGCATTTCCTCCGGCAGGGGCGGCGCGTTCTGCGCCCGTTTCAGACGCTCCAGCGCCGCGATCATCTTGTGGCGTCCGGCTAGTGTGGCACCCCCGGCATCGGCGCGGAACTCGCGCCAGCGTGAGAACCACATCACGATCATCATGGCCAGCACGCCCAGGATCATCTCCATGATCAGGGAAACAAACCAGAAGCCGGGACCATAGCCGCGCTCGATCCGCAGGATCAGCCGGTCGAAAAGAAGCCCCGCGATGCGTGACAGGAAGATCACAAAGGTGTTCACCACACCCTGGATCAGCGCCAGCGTCACCATGTCGCCATTGGCGGCATGACTGACCTCATGCGCGAGCACGGCCTCGACCTCGCCGCGGTTCATGTGGTGCAAGAGCCCGGTGCTGACCGCGATCAGTGCGTCGTCGCTGTTCCAGCCGGTGGCGAAGGCGTTCGGGGAGGGGTGATCGAAGATTCCGACCTCCGGCCGCCCGATCCCGGCGCGATCGGCCTGCGCATGAACCGTCTCGACCAACCAGCGCTCGGTGGCGCTGCGCGGCGTGGCGATGACATGGACGCGCATAGCCGCCTTCGCCATGCTCTTCGACATGAAGAGCGAGATCAGCGATCCGGCGAAGCCCAGCACCGCGGCGAAGACCAGCAGGGCGGTCAGGTTCAGATCGACGCCGTTCGCCGCAAGCAAGCTGTCGATCCCGAAGAGCCGGAAAGCGACCGATAGCACCGCTAGGATGGCGAAGTTGGCAGCAAGATATAGACCGATCCGCAGCATCTTCGGTTTCTCTCCCTGCCCCTCTTAATCGAACAGGCGCTGCTTCAGCCGGATGAAGCTGTCTCCGATCCGGTCGAAGATGCCGCCGGTGTTGTCGGCAAGGTCGATCTTCTCGTCGAGTTCGTCGAGGTTGTCGTGAAGCTCCTCGAAATCACCTTCTTCGCCATAGCCAAGCGCCTCGGCGATCTTCAGCTGGCTACGCGCGGCCGCGACATACTCGCCAGGGGAAATTGGTTCCGGCTCGGCGCTCTCGACGGCGTCTTCGACCGCTGACGCGTCCGCATCCCCGGTGCTCTCCTCCATTTCAGCAAGCGCCTCCTCTGCCGCGTCGATCAATAATTGCGCGCGCAGAACCGGCAGAGCGATCACCTCTTCGGTGATAACCAGGGTGCCGAGCGCCGTTTCGAGGGTCTGTTTCGCGGTTTCGATCTCGCCGGCGTCGATCTGGGCCGTCGCGCGCAAGAGCGCGTCTGGATAGGTCGCCAACGGCAGGTTGGTGGTCTCGATGACGATCTCGCTGGCGAACTCGCGCATCAGCGGACGGGCCTCCTGGAGCCTGCCATCGGCCACCAGATCCTCGATGACCTCGCGGGAGGCCTCAATCGTTTCCACATCACCGAGCAGGTCACGCTGGAGCAACCGCACATCGACAGGTGCCAAAGCGAGGCTCGGATCGCGGGCCACGACGCTTTGCAACTTGCCGGTCGCCACCGCCAGAGCCTCCAGCGCGGCTTCGGTGTCGTCTTCGTCAAGCGTGGTCGATGCCGTCTCGGTTTCCTCCAGCGCCCGGGTCGCATCGTCGAGCAGCTTTTGGCGTCTTTCGTCGATCTGCGCTGTGGCTTCATCCCGGACGCCCTCGCTCACGGCCTCGTTTGTCTGGGCGGTCGGGGGTTGCGATGTCTCCTGGGCAAAGGCAGGCGGCAAGGCCAGCATGCTTGTCAGCGCGAGGACACTGACCGTCGAGGTGAACAGGTTACGATATGGCATGGGTTTCTCCTCCTTTCAGTTCGCGATACCGTTGCAATTGCGGCCCAGGTGCAGGGCGGGCACGGAATCGGGCCGCTATCCCGCGCCCGTAACATTCAGCGTCCCCCCAGGGTCGTGCCGGTCCAGGCCGGAGGATCGGAAGCGGGAAAGCTCTCCAGCAATGCTAGATCCACCGGATCGGTGCCGATTTCTTCTGTCGGGGTTACCTTTGTCGCGTCCTGACCGCGCGGCTGCGGTTCGTCCAGCTGATCGAGGGGCCGTAAGATCGGCTCCCGTCGAGGTTTGGAGCTGCGCCGGCATTCGTCGCGCACGATGTAATCCCAATCGTGGCGCTCGGCATAGTCGATGGCGCTTTCGCGGTCCGGGAAGCTGAGCCGGATCGGGCGATAGGGATCGCGCGTGGCGGTCCAGCCCATCAGGGGCTCGATCTGCGGGGATGCCGCGGGTTCGAACTCCAGTATCCAGTGACGGGGCCGCGAGCCCGATTGCATCGCATTGCGGGACGGGCGGTAAATGATCGCCGTCGGCACGTCCGGCGACGGCAGGTCGGTGCCGGGGATTTTTGGCCGGAAGGGTGGCCGGTTGTGTCCTCTCATGCTGAACATCGTGACCTCCTTTCAGAACAGGTTACTTTGCCAGGGTTTCAGGCTGTCTTCGCCGACGCGCTGCCCCCCGATCCGCCGTCGGTTTTGCGCAGCTTCAGTCCCAGCAGGATCATCGTCACGCCGAAGACGGCGGCGTAGATGGCCAGCACCCAACCGAGCGCGAAAAGGCTGCTTGCCGGGCTGAACGTCAGGAAGAAGATGACGACCGCACCCAGCAGGATTGACAACAACCCGCTGAGGCCCATCCATATCTCGCCTTCGATTTCCTTGCGCAGCCGGATCGCCGTAGCGATCTCGAACGCGCCGGAAAAGATCGACCAGACCGCGATGCTGGCCCAAAGGAAGAAGGTCAGCACAATCGTCGCCACGAAGGGTGTGATCAGCACGACAAGACCGGTCAGGATGCCAAGGACACCGCTGAAAGCGAGCCAGCCCCAGCGTTCGCCCTCGCGCATCTGGCGCACGGCCGCGATGAGGCCGAAGACGCCATCAGCAAAGGTGAAGGCGCCGAATACCAATGCGAGCGCAAGCACGGCTTCGACGGGCATGAACCAGGCAAGTCCGGCGATTATCACAGCCAGAACGCCACGCAGGACAAAGGCCCACCAGTTCTTCGAGAGCGAGCAAAAGCCCTCGATCTTATTCGTGACATCGGTCATTGCTTGGTCCTCCTTTCTCATTTCGCCGGTGCCTCCTCGGACGCATCGGACTCCCCTCTTGTGTCCGTGGTTTCACTGTCTTCATCGCCATCGGCGGTGCCGGACGTGTCAGCCGGTTTGTCTTCCGGTTCGGCGCTGTCCTCCTCCGCCACCTCCTGTTTCTCGAAGGTGATCTTCTGCTCCTCCGCCGACCAGACCGCACGCACCTTGTCGCCATCCTCGACCGAGCCGGAGAGCATCGCGCGGGCCAGTTCGGTTTCCAGTTCCGACCGGATCAGGCGGCGCAATTCGCGGGCACCGAATTCGGGCTGGAAGCCCACGGCGGCGAAATGATCGGTCACGCTTTCGTCGAACGCCATCTCGACGCCCTGGCCAAGCGCGGTGCGCGCCACGCGGTCGAGCTGCAACTCCACGATCCGGCGGATTTCCGGGCGGTTGAGCGAATGGAAGACGATGATCTCGTCGATCCGGTTGATGAACTCGGGGCGGAAATGCTGCCGCAGCACCTCCATCAACTCACTGCGTTGCTTGCCCTCGTCGAACTCCTTCGTGCCGCGCTTCTTGAGGTTGCGCTGGATGATCCCCGAGCCGAGGTTCGAGGTGGCGATGATGATGGTGTTGGTGAAATCCACCACCCGCCCCTTGCCGTCGGTCAGCCGCCCGTCGTCGAAGACCTGCAACAGGATGTTGTAGACATCCGCGTGGGCCTTTTCGATCTCGTCCAGCAGAACCACCGAATAGGGGCGCCGGCGCACGCGCTCGGTCAGCTGGCCGCCCTCGTCATAGCCCACATAGCCCGGCGGCGCGCCCACCAGCCGCGCGACGGCGTGGCGTTCGCCGTATTCCGACATGTCGATGCGGATCATCGCGTCCTCGTCGCCATAGACGGTCTCGGCCAGCGCCTTGGCAAGCTCGGTCTTGCCGACGCCCGTGGGCCCGAGGAACATGAACGTCGCCGTGGGGGCGGACCCTTCGCGCAACCCCGCGCGCGCCAGCCGCACCGCGTCGGCCACGGCACCGATCGCCTGATCCTGGCCGATGACACGTTCGTGCAGCTGGTCCTCCAGCTTCAGCAGCTTCTCGCGTTCTTCGGTGGTCAGGTCTGTCACCGGGATGCCCGTCAGTTTCGAGACGATCTGCGCGATGTGATCGGTGCGCACCTCGGCGCTGGCCGACGCGCGGTCGCGTTTCCAGGTTTCCAGCAGGGCATCCAGTTCGGTCTGCTTTTCCTCCAGCTCCTTCTTCAGCTCGCCTGCGCGGTCGAATTGCTTGCGCGCGGCGGCGTAATCCTGTTCGCGCTGGATTTGCTTCGTCTCCGCTTCCAGCTCCTGCACATCCACCGGCCGGGCGGTTGCGGAAATCTTCACGCGCGCAGCGGCCTGGTCGATCAGGTCGATGGCCTTGTCCGGCATGAAGCGGCCGGTGACATAGCGGTCGGACAATTCGGCCGCGGCGACGATGGCCTCGTCGGTGATCGTCACCTTGTGGTGCGATTCCAGCGTGTCGCGCAGGCCCCGCAGGATCATGATGGTCTGCGCCACCGTGGGTTCCTCGACATAGACCGGCTGGAAACGCCGCTCCAGCGCCGCGTCCTTTTCGATATGCTTCTGGTATTCATTGAGCGTGGTGGCACCGATCAGGTTCAATTCGCCCCGTGCCAGCGCCGGCTTGAAGGTGTTGGCCACGTCGAGCCCGCCTTCACCGCCGCCCTGGCCCGCGCCCATGATCGTGTGCAATTCGTCGATGAAGAGCACGAGATCGTCCTTGTTGGCCTCGATCTCCTTCAGCACCTTCTGGATGCGCTCCTCGAATTCGCCGCGATATTTCGACCCGGCCACCATCGAGTTGATGTTCAGCTCAACCAGCCGCTTGTCGCGCAGGGCCTCGGGCACCTCGCCCGCGACGATCCGCTGCGCGAGGCCTTCGATAATCGCGGTCTTGCCGACGCCCGGTTCGCCGATCAGGACGGGGTTGTTCTTCTTGCGCCGCGCCAGAACCTCGATCGTGGTCTCGATCTCGCGGGCGCGACCGATGACAGGGTCGAGCTTACCGTCGCGAGCCAGTTTCGTGAGGTCGCGAGAAAATTCATCGAGGTCGGGCGTGTTCGAGGGCGTCTCGACCCGGCCTTCCTCGGCCCCCTGACCCACAACCTTCGTGACCTGCTGGCGCAGCGACTGCGGTGTCAGGCCGAGCTTGCGAAGGATGTCGGCGGCCAGGCCTTCGCCTTCTTCGGCGAGTCCGATCAGCAGGTGTTCCGGGCCGACATAGGAATGGCCCAGCTCGTTCGAGGCGACGAAGGCGCGGTTCAGCGCATCCTTCAGACGTGGGCTGACGCCGATTTCGTCGCCTTCCCTGGCTTCGCCGCGAGGGGCCTCCTTGTCGATCTGGCGGCGCAGATCGTCCACGTCGATCTTGAATTGTTCCAGCAGCGTCCTGACCACGTCGCTGTGGCTCAGCGCGAAAAGCAGATGTTCGGTATCCACCTCGGCGCGGCCAAGCTCACCGGCCTTCTGCGCGGCCTCCTGCAACAGCTTGTTGCCCTGTTCGCTCAGACGGTCCGCGATGCTCGCCCCACCTTGTCCGCGCCGGCTGCCGCGGTTGACGGGGATGCGCTGGCCCTCGCTTTCGTCGCCGATACGCCGACCCATCCCGCCAAGCGGGCTGTCACCGAAGAATTCGTCGAAGAGCGAGCCGCCGCCGAACAGCGATTCCAGTGGAGAAGACGACCGCCGCTGCTGACGCGCGAGCTTGCGGTAATCCTGGTCACAAAGCTCCATCATCTGGCGTTCGCCATTGACCGAGACCTGCGCCCTAAACGAGGCCGGGCGGCGCTTGCAGATATCACAGATTCCGTTTGCCATATTCGTTTCCTCCTTCGGGCGTTCTATGAATTTACTAATGAATGGGGGCGGTTGTTCCCGCCCCCGAGGGCGCGAGCCGCGGACGGCCCGTGCAGGTTTCACCCGGACTTGACGTCGATCCGCTTCACCTTCGCCCTGGCTTCCTCGGTCTTGGGCAGCGTCACGGTCAGCACGCCGCGCTTGAACTCGGCCTCGGCCTTTTCGGCGTCCACGCCCGGCGGCACCGGGATCATGCGGTGGAAGCTGCGCCGGGACTGCGAGGTGAAGCCCTCCTTCTCGGACTTTTCCTCGTGCTCGCCGCGGATCGTCAACATGTCGTCGGTGACGTTCACCTCGACGTCCTTGTCATCGAGGCCCGGCAGATCGACCGAAACGAGCATTGCCTCGTCAGTTTCCGAGATGTCGGTGCGCGGCCCGCCAGCGGCCATGCCGCCGAAAGGGCTGTCGAACCGGCCCCAGAAATCCTCGAAGACGCGGTTCAGGTCGCGTTGAAGGGACATCATCGGGTTGTCGTCGTCACCTCTTCGGTCGGGCATGTTGTTGCGGTCCCGACCCCAGGGAATGAGATCGCTGAATGCCATTTTCATTTCCTCCTTTCTCTGGCTGGCCCGGGCCGCGTCACGCGGCCTTGACCTTGATCTGCTTCGGCTTGGCGGCCTCGCTCTTCTTCAGGGTGAGCGTGAGGACGCCGTCGCGATGGGTGGCGTCGATCTTGTCCGCGTCGATGGTGTCGGGCAGGCTGAAGGCCCGCTCGAAGGTGCCGGGCGCGTATTCCGCATAGATGCGACGGTAGCCCTCGGGCACGGGTGCCTCGATCGTGCCGCGCACCGTGAGCGAGCGGTTCTCGACCGAGACATCGACGCTGTCCGGGACAACGCCCGGCATGTCGATGGTCAGCGTCACCACATCGTCCTTCTCGAAGATGTCCGTGGCGGGACGGAAAGTCGGGCCCATGTCGCGGGTTTCCTCGTTGCGGGCCACTTCACCGCCGGTTTTCTGCACTTCGTTTGCCATGGTTCTTTCCTCCTCTCGTTTCGGCCGTCAGCTTGCCTTGACCTTGATCTTGCGCGGCCGTTCCGCATCGGGGCGGCCCATCTCGATCTCCAGCACGCCGTTCTTCGCGCGTGCCTCGACCTTGTCGGGATCGACACGCAGCGGCAGGCGGATGGAGCGCGAGAATTCGCCCGAGGGGCGCTCGCGGCGGTGCCAGGCGGCATCGTCGTCATCGGTGGACGGATTGCGCTTGCCCGAAATGATCAGGGTGTTCTCGCGCACCGTCAGGTCGATATCGTCCTTGCCCACACCGGGCATCTCGGCGGTGACGACGACGCTGTCGTCGCCCAGCCACATGTTGACGGGGGGCCAGTTGCCATCGCCCGCGCGCTGGCTGCGCCCGCCACCTTCGAACATGCGGTTCATCTGCGATTGAAGCTGGCGCAGTTCCGCGAAGGGATCCCATTGCGCCTGGGACAGTCCGTAGTTCAGCATCGTATCCTCCTCTTCCTGGTCACAACATCGGGGGTCCGCGGCGGAGCGGACCACGTTTTCACGTTGCGGGACTGTCGCGAAGGGAGGAGCTCGGAAAGAGAGCCTGCACGAAGACGCATGGCGACCACGTGTTTCGATACGCAAGGCCAGTTCACTGCACCTCGCGGCCGATGACGGGACCGAAGCGTTGCATCATGCACACGCCTCGTATCTCACCAACATCTCCGGGACCCATTCAGCGGCATCCCGCATCCAAGCATCTGGGAATGATCTAAAAACTTGTCAAGATGCCGTGACGGAATTTATGCTCGGCGGCAGCGAGCCGGGAGAATTGCCGCCGATGGACAAGAAAACACAGATCAATTTCTGGTATATCCTGCTGGCGATCTTCGGGGTCGTCCTGCTGCGCGATTTCTGGGTCCAGTCCCAAACCATTGCCGCGATCCCCTACAGCCAGTTCGAGGATTATCTCGGTGAGGGTGTCATCGAGGAGGTTGTGATCGGCAGCGACACGATCCGCGGGACATTCATCGAACCGCAGGACGGCAAGACCGGTTTTGTCGCCACCACCGTGCCCGCTGACATGATCGAGCGTCTTGAAGAGGCGGATATCACCTATACCGGGGCTGTCGAGAATACCTGGCTCACAACGCTGCTATCCTGGGTGCTGCCGGCGCTTGTCTTCGTCGGCATCTGGATTTTCTTTATCCGCAAGTTCGCCGAGCGGCAGGGGATGGGCGGGTTCATGTCGATCGGCAAGAGCAAGGCCAAGATCTATGTCGAAAGCGACACCAAGGTCAGTTTCGACGACGTGGCCGGCGTGGACGAGGCCAAGCAGGAACTTCAAGAGATCGTCGAGTTCCTGAAGGACCCCGAGCACTACGGCGGGTTGGGCGCACGGATGCCTAAGGGCGTTCTGCTGGTCGGCCCGCCCGGCACCGGCAAGACGCTGCTGGCCAAGGCGGTGGCGGGCGAGGCGGGCGTGCCCTTCTACTCAATTTCCGGCTCGGAATTCGTCGAGATGTTCGTGGGCGTCGGCGCGGCGCGGGTGCGCGACCTGTTCGAGCAGGCGCGCAAGGCCGCGCCGGCGATCATCTTCGTCGATGAACTGGACGCGCTCGGCCGCTCTCGTGCGGCGGGTCAGCATCCCGGCGGCGGCCATGACGAGCGGGAGCAGACGCTGAACCAGCTTCTGACCGAACTTGACGGGTTCGACCCGACCGAGGGCGTGGTGCTGCTGGCCGCAACCAACCGGCCCGAAATCCTCGACCCTGCCCTGTTGCGCGCCGGGCGCTTCGACCGGCAGGTGCTGGTGGACCGGCCCGACCGGGCCGGTCGCGTGCAGGTCCTCAAGGTCCACATGAAGAAGATCAAGGTGGCCGATGGCGTCGATCCCGACCAGATCGCGGCGCTGACCACCGGGTTTTCCGGCGCGGACCTTGCCAACCTGGTCAACGAAGCGGCCCTGATGGCGACGCGGCGCCGCGCGAACAGGGTCGAGATGGAGGACTTCACGCAAGCGGTAGAGCGAATCGTCGCCGGGCTGGAAAAGAAGAACCGCCGTCTGAACGAGAAGGAGCGCGAGATCGTCGCGCATCACGAGATGGGGCACGCCATCGTCGGCATGGCCCTGCCGGGCGTGGACGAGGTTCACAAGGTGTCGATCATCCCGCGCGGCATCGGCGCGCTCGGCTACACCATCCAGCGCCCGACCGAGGATCGTTACCTGATGACGCGCGAGGAGCTGGAAAACAAGATCGCCGTGCTTCTGGGCGGTCGCGCAGCCGAGAAGATCATCTACGGCCACCTGTCCACCGGCGCGTCAGACGATCTGGCCCGCGCCACCGACATCGCCCGCTCGATGGTGGCGCGCTACGGCATGGACGACGGGCTGGGCCATGTGGCCTACGACACCGATCGCGGCAATTTCCTCGGCCAGGGCAACCAGGACTCATGGGTCAATCGTCGCTACAGCGATGCCACTGCCGAACGCATGGATCAGGCGGTAAAGGACGTGATCGCCAGAATATTCGAGCGCACGCTCGCGCTTCTGGACGAGAACCGCGCGTTGCTGGAAAGCTCTTCGGCCCAGCTGCTAGAGCGCGAGACACTGGAAGACGCCGATCTGAAGCAGATCGCCGAAGACGTCAAACATCCGGCCGAAGCGGCCTGATACAGCTCACCGCGGCGCGGGATCCCCTTCCGCCCGATCCGGTGCGTCCCGATGCAACGGCAACGCCGCATGGCTGGTGCTGGGCGTGGCGATGTAGGACTGCTTGTCCGAAACGATCGTCTTCTCCCGAAGTCGGATACGTAAGGCGCCGTAGGCCGCGAACAGGCTCAGGACCGCAACGATGAAGTAGAACAGGCCGGACGGTCCCACCCATCCCATCGCCACGCTTGCCGCAAACGGTCCGGCGGCGGACCCGACGCCATAGACCAGCACGAAGCCGCTCGCCGCGGCGATCAACTCGCCCTCGTCGATCCGGTCGTTCACCTCGGCCAGACAGACCGAATAAAGCGGCAGAAGAGCGCCGCCCAGAATGAAGGACAGGGCCACGACAGTGAACTGCGCAGCACTCGGCAGGACCAGGCCGAGCGAAAGCGCGGCGACTAGACCGGTGAGGCTGCTGCCGAGGATGATGAGGCGTCGATCGGCCTTGTCCGACAGCCAGCCCAAGGGCCATTGAAGGACCAAAGCTCCGATCAGGGCCGCCGAGAGGATCGTGCCGGTCTGGGTATCCTGAAAGCCGACCTGCTGGCTGGCCACCGGCCCCATCCCGAAGAAGGCCGCGATCGACGCCCCCATCACGAACGCCCCGGCAAGGGCCGTCGGCGAGATCGCGAACAGTCGCCTCAGCCCCAGACGCGTTGCAAGCACGACACCCGGCTCGCCCGCGCGGCTCAGCGTGATCGGCACCAGTGCCAGCGACAGGCAGATCGACACGACGGCGAAAAGAACGAAGCCCGATGTCGGTGCCAGTCCGACCATCGGCTGGCTCGCGGCCCAGGCCGCGTACATCACGATGGAATAGATCGCGAGCACACGTCCGCGCCAACGGTTCTGCCTCAATTTGTGTGGCGCAACTATCCTGAGCTTGGAACATTCGGGAGGGATAGTCGTGATTTCAAAAAAGCACTGGTCGCCCGGGAGCGACGTTTCGGTTCAAGGCGTTAAGCGACGTGATTCCGGCCGGTGGCTTGTATCCGGTGTTTTGGCACCGAGAGGCATCTGCCCAGATTGTGGTTTGCATTCTCGGCGTCGTCACGGGTGGCGGCAAAGGCGGCTACAGGATTTACCTGCACTTGGCGACAAGGTAACAATCGCACTCTGGGTCTGCAGGTGGCGATGTCGCGCTTCCACGTGCCCGCGGCGGACTTTTTCGGACTACACCTCGTCAATTGCGCGTCCATTTGCACGTCGAACTTCGCGTGCTGATGAGATTGTAGTTCATCTGGGGCACGCCACGGGTGGACGGCCTGCCGAGCGGCTCTTGCGCCGTTTAGGCGTCGGTGTCAGCAATGACACGGTGCTGCGACACCTCAAGAAGTGTGCGGAAAGCGTCGCCCCGCCGCCAACGGTCATTGGCATCGACGATTGGAGCTGGCGCAAGTCGCAGACTTACGGAACCATCATCGTCGATCTCGAGCGGCAGACCGTAATTGATATTCTTCCGGATCGGAGCGTTGAAAGCTGTGCGAGCTGGCTGCGGCAGCACCCTGAGATTGAAGTCATCAGTCGGGATCGTTGTGGCGGATATGCGAAGGCCGCACGTCAGGGTGCACCGCAAGCCCTGCAGGTCGCAGACCGTTTCCATCTCGTCCAGAACCTGCGCCAGGCCATTGAAGAGCAGATGAATATGCATGGCCGCGCCACCGGGCGGGCGCTATTGTCAGATGCCGAAAACATCAGCACGGCCAATCATCTACTGCGATCGCGTCTTGCTCATCGGAAATCACGTGAGGAAATTTTCCGAAACATCCATGCGCTTCGTGATCAAGGGCTGTCTTGTAGCGAAATTGGACGTCGGACCGGCTTCCCGCGTCGTAGTGTGGCGAAGTGGTTGAGCTCCGACTCGCCACCAGACCGCCGCCGAGCTGCATTGAAGCCCACGTCGCCGTGGTATTTTGAGAGCATACTGGCCGATCTCTGGAAACAGGGTATCCGGTCCGGCCAGGAATTATTGGTCGAAATTCAACGCCATGGCTATGAGGGCAGCTTGTCTCATTTGCAACGTCTGCTGGCCGGATGGCGAAGGGATGAACAAACCGTTCTAGCAGGCCCGACCGACACGCCGCTGCCCCTGGCGCCTGTGCGGGACCCGCAAACCGGTCACGCCATTTCGCCGGTTGTCGCAGCGGCGCTCTGTATCAAGCCGCGACGCAAATTGACCGCAGACCAGGCCCAAAAGGTAGATGCATTGAAGGCCGGATCGCCAAGCTTTGCCACGATGCGGAGCCTTGCCATGCGGTTTCAGGGCATTTTGCGCGGCGACCAGTCCGCCCCGCTGGACGCATGGATCGACCTGGCCATTGAGACTGGCATCCCACCAATCATGCGCTTTGCCCGCACGCTGCACCGCGACATCGAGGCCGTGCGCAATGCCATCGAACTTCCGTGGAGCAACGGTCAGGCTGAGGGCCAAGTCAATCGCCTGAAGACCCTCAAGCGCGCCATGTACGGTCGCGCCGGACCAGAACTCCTCAGAGCCCGAATGCTGCCACTGCGCCACACAGATTGAGGCAGAACCTTTAAATCTGAGACATGGCGCTTTGAGCGTCGAGTTTTGTCCTTAACTGTCACTGTACCCTAATTAATCAGATTCTGCGGGTTCAGGGCATTTTGGGGCACTTTTGTACCCTTAATTACAATATATCCACAGGCTGCTCGCTTCAGGATTTAACCCCACTTGAGCGCGTCCAGATTGCATCGGCGCGCGCCAGTAACGCTTGACGATTTGCATCGTGTCCGAGCTCTGAGATGGCCTGACGTGCTGCTCGCAAAGCGCTCTCGGATGCATTTGGGCGGCTCATTCCGTGTGTTTCCTGGCCGGTCGGATGCCCCGTTTCGCGCAGTCCCGTCAACTGTTGATCGAGGTCACGCGACAACCCACGGACCCGCTCGATCACCCTGCGATGCTGAGGAAAGACGCGGCGCAACTCCCGAACCACCTGGCCGTTTCCTCTCAGCATGATGGCGGCACCCAACAAGGGACGGGTCATGCCGACACCAACCGCAGCAAGTGCCATCAATCTTTCGAGTTCGTTCATGGAGATGACGGACGCTGAGTTGCCGACGCCCAGAATCGATACAATAGACAGGGTCAAATCCATTCGGCGCAAACGCCTGAGATCGTTGCTCGCCACAGCCGTTTCCCAGACCTGCGCGCCACGTGCAGCGCGCGCAAGTAGCCGGTCTGATACGGCTTCGGCTGGATGTTTCGCCGCGAGGGATTGACCGCAGGTTTCGCAGGTCATCGACCACGCGAAGCGCCAATGACGAAGAGCGAGACCGGGTGTTTGCTCCGTGCACCCCGGACAATACTGGAAGTCATGCCGTGACACGTATCGTACGGCATGATGCACCGTATCCGGAAGGGTCATGGCGGCGATTTCATTCCGGGTCCGTTGAACTGCCGAGCAGAGGCGGGCCCAGTCCATCTCTCCGGGATCGTTGATACGCTCCGGCACCCTGCCCTGCCCCAAGCCGAGATAGCCGCAAAGCTCTTCGACAGAACAGTGATTGGCTTTTGCCAATCGCCCGATCCAACTGGACAGAAGCTCATCGCGCGCTGGCGGTGGCCGAAACGGTAGCGGTTTGACGTTCACCCGAATGTAGCAACGGGCTGGCGAGGAATGCTCCAGGCATGCTTCGTCCAAACCGGTTGCCAGGCCTGAACTGCTTCGTCCGTGATCCGCTCTTCTCCGGTCTCAATCGCATCGATAGCCAGGGACTTGATCATGATAAACACGCGGGAGGTCACACCCCCGGTAACCTTCAGGATCGTCCGAAGCGACGCCACCGTCAGGCCTGAGCGTTGCTCAAGCGCCATCGCCGCGATCAGTGTCTGGATCAGGCGAGAGAACTCCACATCGTCTTCCCAGAGCGGCAGGTAGTGTTCGTCTAGACGTCGGGCCAATTGATCGTCTCCTCGAACCGTCTCCAGGGCTTCGTTCACACCGAAGACAACGAGTGAGGCGCAGAGATCGTTGGCGAGGAACCGGAGCATGTTCAGGAAACGGCGTTGCTCCCGGTAGCTGCCAGCAAGCAGATTGTGCACCTCGTCGATCATCAACATCCTAAGGTCCATGTCCCGAAGGTGACTGAGCGCGCGCACCTCGAGCTCGGACACGGTATGCCGGCCCCACATCGGCGCCCCAATCGTCGCCAGGATGTGCTGATAGAAGCGTCTTTCGTCCGGTGCGGGCGGGGCCTGAACCAGCAGTATGGGTGTCTTCGTGGCGCCCAGTTGGGCGTTGTACTGCGTTGGATATTTGCTCGCCATGCGCTTGGCGATCATCGTCTTTCCGATGCCAGAGCTGCCATAAACCATCAACCCTGGCATCCGGCTTTGCTGTGGCATTTCCATCAGGGATGTCAATCGGTTGAGAACGATGGTGGCACGGTCGAACGCGATCCAATGATCGCCGCGGATACGGTCAATTCTTTCGTCTGGGGTCATTAAACTCATCAATCTCATAGGTTGGCAGATCAGGATTGCCCGTGTCGATCGCGAACATTTCGCGTGACGGATCGCGACGTGGTTGGTGCCGGGGAAGCCGAGCACCTCTTTCGTTTTCCAACCGGGCAGTCCTTGTCTTTTGGCGCGCCGCTTCGGCCAGCCGCCGTTGCGCGTCAATCAATTGGAATAGGACCCGCTCGTTGATCCGGCCACCGTGTTTTTCCTGCCAATCTTTCCGCGCCCGCCGACTTTCCCAAAGCGAGATCCGCGGGTGGCAGAGATCCCGGTAGCGCGCCGGGGTCACACGGCCATCACCGGTGATGACCCAGACCTGCGACAAGTCTCGCGGATCGTATTTCACCTGCACCTTGCCCTGCCCGCGTCCGACCAACGACGCGAAGACATCACTCCAGTAATGGACCCCGAAGAGCGTGATCCCGGTACGCCCGAGCTGGCGCCACTCGAAGGGCAAGAAGCTCGTCCGAAAGGCTTCGACGTCAACGACCTGCCGCCCCGCAGTATCCCCGCCGAGGTCAGCCCAGGCAGCCAACGGCGTTCGGCCGAGGGCTTCGTGAACCGTATTGTGGTAGCGGCAGATTTCGAGATGAAGCCAGTCCTCGAACTCGGTCAGTGTCAGGGCCGCATGCTTCTCGCTGTCATAGTCGCCCTTCTCGACGATTGAGGAATGCGTCGTCCCGGGCAGTACATGAACGGCACCCATGGTCGTTCCGATCAGCCGTTCTACATGGCCGCCATAGTGTTTGCCGCCAAGCGGACGATACTCGACAGAAATGCCCCAATCTTCGCAGGCCACTTTGAAGGCATCGCTGTGGAACTCCTGCGCATTGTCGACGTGGATCGCCTTCGGAATGCCCGCCGTCGGCCAAACCAACTCTTCCATAGTTCCAGGGACGTGCACCGATTTCCGGCGCACGCAGTGATCGAGACATAGGGCGATCGACAAGACAGATGGCTCATCGAAAGTGACATAGACCCCAAGAACGATCCGGCTCGCGACATCGATGGCCACCGTCAGATAGGGGCGCGCAAGCGGCCGTCGATTGACGTGATCGACCAACGTGATGTCCGAAGTTGTATGATCGATCTGAACGACTTCCAGCGGGGCCGAAACTTCAAGGCGGCCAGGACGCGCGGCAAAAACCTTGTCAGCCTCCTCTGCCCCGCGCCGTTTCCGGAAGACCTCTCGCTGATCCATCGCGTCGAGACGGGCTTTGACCGTTTTCCGGGTCGGGGGCTGAAACCCCTTCGCTTCGCACTCGGCACGGATCTCGCGCCAGATGCGAAGAAAGCTCGAGCGCTCACGAACCAGATAGTAGCGCTCCAGACTCTCATCGATGATGATTTCGACGTCTTGTGCGATCCGTTTCGACCCCGGTTTCGGCCCGCGACGGTCCAACTCCAACGCCGTGGCACGTGCATCGTTCTCTCTCAGACGCCGGTAGAGCGACCATGTGTGGCTTTTCGCCAAGCCGAGTTCCCAAGCGGCGTCCCCGATAGCAGCGCTGATCGGCTCGCCCCTCTTCTCAAGCTCCAGGATCGGCCGAAGAACCGCTGCACGATGTTTCGCAATACGCTCGCTGGCCACGTAAATCCCCCACCCCAACAGGCCGACACTTATCCACAGTTCCGACCGTACGGCAATTAAGGATACAGTATGGTAATTAACGGTACAATATGAAAATTAAGGGTACAAACCGCCATTGATTTTATGGGACAAATTCAGGCCCGATTCTGATTAATTAGGGTACAGTGACACCTGGTGTGGTCGATCTGGACGATGTCGAGCGGGTGTTTCGCCGTGAGCGTACCAGGCGTGGCCAGGTGAATGCGTTCGGCTTTGTCCTTGCCCTCGCGTCTGGCCATGAGCCGTGCCTGGTCCCTCAGGCCCAGCCAACGCCCCAGGCGGCGGATCGAGGGTGGTGCCAGCCCCCGCGCCTGGCAATCGGCCGCGACCTCGCGCCAGAACCGCGTCTTGGTCGGTTTGCGCCGTGTGGCATAGAAGTCTTTGAAATGGTGGGCCACAATCGCTTCTACTGCCGGGTCCAGCGGCTGCATGCCCGGCTTTGGGCCGGACGTGTTCGGCAGAAGTGCACTGGTCCGCGCATCTTCGCGAAACTGCTTCGCCAAACGATAGACCGTCGCCCGGCTCACATCCAACTGCCGCATCGCCCAAGCAACGTCACAATCCGTGAGCTGTTCCGGCAGCTCGGCAAGCACTCTTGCGCGAAACTCGGCTTCTTCCCAATCTTTGTCGGCTACGGGATTATCGGACATGACTTGAACGGTGCACGGATGCTGTGTAGTCTCACGAATAGTGACTCATATCCATGTACAGTCTCATGAACTCCGACTCAATCTGAAAAATGAAGAACCGGGAAACCCTTGAAAACAAATGCATCGAAATCTCAGAAATTCCGGCAGTCCGACAAGCGGTACCAAATCAGCCTCCGAGGCTGAGATATCGAGCTCCGCACCCCATGAAACGCCGCACGGTGACGAGCGCGACGAGAGAGAGCCTGCAAGTGGCGATGGGATCGCCCTGCCCTCCCATGTCGCGGGCTCCGGCACGCTGGATCGCCTGGTCGACACCGCCCGCGACTATGCGAAGGCGTCGACGGCCGAGAACACCAACAAGGCCTATGCCGCCGACTGGAAGCACTTCGCACGCTGGTGCAGGCTGAAAGGCACGGACCCCCTGCCCCCCTCTCCCGAGATGATCGGCCTTTATCTGACAGATCTGGCCGCACCAACAGGCGGACCCCCTTCGCAGTCGGCGTCCCGACCCCTGTCGGTCTCGACGATCGAGCGCCGCCTGTCAGGCCTCGCCTGGAACTATGTGCAGCGGGGCTTCGCCATCGACCGCAAGAACCGCCACATCGCGACGGTGCTGGCCGGGATCAAGCGCAAACACGCGCGCCCGCCGGTGCAGAAAGAGGCGATCTTACCCGAGGATATTTTGGCCATGGTGGCCACCCTGCCCTACGACCTGCGCGGGCTCAGGGACCGCGCCATCCTACTGATCGGGTACGCCGGTGGCCTCCGTCGCTCCGAGATCGTCAGCCTCGACCACGGCAAGGACGATACCCCCGACAGCGGCGGCTGGATCGAGCTCTTCGACAAGGGCGCGCTGCTGACGCTGAACGCCAAGACCGGGTGGCGCGAGGTCGAGATCGGTCGGGGATCGACGGACCAGACTTGTCCCGTGCACACCCTCGAGCAATGGTTGCACTTCGCCAGGATCGACTTCGGGCCGATCTTTGTGCGCACCTCCCGCGATGGCAAGACCGCCCTGCCCCACCGCCTCTCGGACAAGCATGTCGCCCGCCTGATCAAGCAAACCGTCCTCGATGCCGGGCTGCGCCCCGACCTGTCCGAAAAGGACCGGGTCGCGCTGTTTTCCGGTCACTCGCTGCGCGCCGGGTTGGCCAGTTCCGCCGAAGTCGATGAGCGCTACGTCCAGAAACAGTTGGGGCATGCCTCGTCGGAGATGACCCGCCGCTACCAGCGCCGCCGAGACCGGTTCCGGATGAACCTGACGAAAGCCGCGGGGCTCTAGCGGGCAAATTTGATCTCGACGCTCTTGCCCGCCGGGCGCGCCCAGGGCTTCCTTTCGGAGGACAGAGTCAGCGCGAACTCCTGCAGACACCCGATGGCCCCGCTTGAAGCCGGGGCTCGATGCGCAATTATCTCCGTCATGAGGCGCCGAGGCGACGGTTCAGCGCCGTCGTCGGCTTCATGGAGCAATCGGACCAGAAGCAGCTGCCATTCTAACCGGTGAACCCGCCCCGCCAGGGAGTCGAATGACCGCCGACGCTATCCCCTGGCTTCTGACGGCCAGGACGCCGCCACAATCAACTGCCGCCCAAACCTCCCGGCGCACTTTGACGCGATAGATGGCAAGCCGTCCATCACGATCGCGCGTTCCGAAAGCGCCTGCCCGTGCGATCTGGCCCTGATCGAAAATCATTGCACGCGCTTAGAGATCTTCCGTCTCGCTTTCTAGCTGCCCAAGAAGGGCGTCGATCTATTCGCGAATATTGTCCTGACCGGAATATTCCTCTTCCAGCGCCTGATACTCGGCAAAGAACTCGGTATGGGTGCAGCTTCGTCATCCGTCATCGGCGCCGGATCACCCGCCAGACGCCGCGAGCCGAGGCTGAAGCGTTAGGGCAGGTAGGGCGACACCTTGATCCACTTCCAGCATTCGGTGGCGATTGTCTCGGCCTCGGCTCGCGGCGGCCCGAGGCCCGGAGCGAGGTCTCCGTCAGCATCCGCTGGATCCGGTTCGGCTCCTTGTTCCAAGACGGCTCGATGGCTTCCCAGACCTGCAACTGGCGCCAGTGGTCCGGGTTCGCCGTGAACGCCATGAGCTGCTCCAGCATCATGTCACCGTCGGCGTAGAACTCGAGCAGGGCAGGGGTCACCGACGCGAGTTTAGGGCGCTGTTTCACCACCTGCTGCGTGACGAAGAACGCAGCGGCGATCTCCTCATCGCCCTGACCCTTTTTCCGCAACGCTACGAAGGCGCGGAACTGGTCGAGCGGGTGCAGAGCAACCCACAGCATGTTCTCGGCCAGCAAGTCATCCTCGGTGAGGATCGCGGAATCCGCTTCCCGCACGATGCAGGGGATCGGCGTCGTTTTGTTCAGGCGCTTCTGCTTCACCAGCAGCGACAAGACCTGGAAGCGCCGGCCACCGGCCGGGATTTCGAACGTGTCGGTCTCGAGACCGACATGATCCAGCACCGCACGTACGCTCAGGCTCCGTAGCAAGCCGCGGCGAGCGATATCCTCGGCAAGGTCCTCGACCGATACGCCAGCCTTGATGCGCCGCACATTAAATTGGCTCAACACCAGCTTGTTGAACGGGATATCCCGCGAGAGGGACAGGGTGATTTTCTGGGTAGATTTCACCATCAGGTCGGCTCCAGGACAGGCGCGGGAAGCCACTCTCCCGATCTCACTTCCCGAAACCCTCAAATCAACAATCCTTTTACTCTCACCGTTCAGAGCCGCGGCACAGTCAGACTTAACAGCTGTTAAGTCTGGGTGGGATCGGATTCCAATCGCGGGTTAGCGTACCAAAATTAACAGCTGTTAAGCCGCGCTCCGCCTGCCGATCAGCGCCATCACCATCGGCCCGCAGGAGAACTCGCCTGCCGCTGCCTTGGCTGTCAGCGCCCGCAAGTAGCCACCCGGGGACCTGATCTCCGCAAAACGTTCCAGCATCGCCACGACGACAGTTGATGCCTGCTCTGGCCCCATGCAACGCTGAGCCTCCTCCCAAGCCGAGGGACTGATGCCCATCGCTGGACGCACGTGAGATGCCGCGTCGAAGAGTTGGTGCCAGTGTCGGATCTCACTCTGGTAAAAGGTCTTGAGCGACGGACAGCCCGCAATAACGAGATGAAGCGGAATCTTCGGCACTTGTCTCTTGTCAGGCTCTTCAGTCCCGCCCTCCGGCACGTCGGGTTGGTCTCCTGGCGCTACGGCCGCCGCCCCGGCTTTTTCTAAGCCAGGTTCAGAATCTATAGATTCTTTATTTGAATTATGATGGTGACGCTCAATACAGGCATCATTGGTGACCATTTCTTCTGTTTCGGGGCCATCAATTACGTTGCGCGCGCGATCGAGCAAGGCTTCAAGTTCTACCCGATACTGGTTAAGGTCTTCGAGTGACAGCTTGCGGCGAAGTGCCCGGGCCGTCAGGACAGCGGCGTCGCGTGACTGGTCCCACAGGCCGAGGCCTGGCTTCATCTCTTCGCCAAACTCCGCCAGGGCCGCGAGGTCGCGCCGCATAAGGCTCACGATCTCTCTAAGCCGCCGAACCCGGTCCTCTGCCTCACGCACGGCCTCTGCTGCACGCCCAATCTCCTCCGATCGGCAGTAGAGCGGAGACAAATCGAAGCCGAAGGCCACGCGTTCATCGCCATGCTTGCGGACGTAGCGCTTGCCATTCGGACTGTCGCGCCGCACAAGTAGGCCCGCGTCGACCAGTCGGGCGAGATGACGCCGCATCGTCGAGCAAGGCATGCCATTGAGCCGCTCGCAGATGGCCTTGTTGGACGGGAAGACGACCATCTCGGCGTTCCCGCCAAGCGCATCGTCGGGAAAGAAGCTGAGAAGCCCCTGAAGAACCGTCAGATCGCGCTCAGTAACGCCGAAGGTGGCCTGCGCTTTTGAAAGTTCCCGGAGCAGCTCCCATTTGTTGATCGGCTTACCCGGAACGGATGCCTCCGGCTTCTCGATCACGCGCAGATGGGCGTGCGAGATCGGCCGCATAAACGGCGAAAGTGGTGTGTACTCCATGAAAACGCTCACGAAGGCAAAAATTCTACGGCCCGCGAATCGCTTTGCGCTTGCGGGATAGGGGCCAGATCGCTACATTCAGAGGTGCGAAAACTGAGATTTGTAGCGGGTCAAGCCCGTTGCGAAACCCTACAAAGGTCTCGTGAAGCTAGCTTCTCGGGGCCTTTTTCTTTTTTGCCTGTATCGTGCCTCCTTCTTGTTGGTTGCTCTTCCTCAGTCTTCTGAACGCGTCCAGCGTTCATGAAGCTCGGTTATCAGCTGTGGTGCATTGCCATTCAGCCAGCTGACGAATCCTGTCTCTTCAGCTATCAGATCGATTTTCAGTTGCTTGCCTCGACGTCCGGTCGTAATGGTCGCCGATCCGACCCCCCGGATCAGAACAGCGGGAACTCGTGCGTCGGCCGATGGGCCTGGGCGCACTGCTTTTTGCGCTGCTGAGAGGACCGCAAGAAACGCCTTGTCAGACTTCTCATCAATTCCACCGGGATGGCTCGCTTTGGCCTCGTTGGCTACAGTTGCCAGCTGATCCCGATCCGACTCGACAGTTCCCAAGGACTTCTTGAGTTCTTCCCATCGCGGACGGCCGATGCCGGGGGCGGCGCCAATTGAGAGGACCAGATCTTCGCCCACAGTTCTGACAACACTCAACAGCTGTGAGACACCAGCCTCAGTCAGATTCAAAACCTCGGCGACGCCCTTGTTCGTGCGTTCCGTCTCGTTCAGGTGATCACCGTCCAGCAGAGCAGCGGCGACAAGCGCCCGCTCTATAAAACTCAGATCGCGGCGTTCCTGGTTCTCGAGAAGCTGATCGCGGAGAGCCTGATCTCCTTCAACCTCGGTGACAATGGCGCGGACCTTAATTCCAAGCTCGCGGCAGGCTTCGAGACGCCGACGGCCATAGATCAGGCTATAGCGATCACCTTCCAATGGCCGCGCCAGGACGGGCACGCGCTGACCGTTCTTGGAGATCGACGCCTTCAAACTTTCAATCTCGATCTGGAGACGGTCATCAAGCCGTCCCGCCGTCTCGATTTGCCCGGTGTCGATCTCGAACACTCCACCGCGAAGACGACGTCCCTCCAAGGCGTCGGGCGCATTGCGAAGGGTCTGCAATGGCAGACCGAGTTTAGGCTTTCGTGCCATTGCGCCCCCACGTGCTTTGGATGATCGCAGAGATCTCGTCGTTTACGGCGTTCATCGAGTCGATAGCCCGATCAAAGGTTTGCCGCGTGAACTCCCGCCGATCGGCTTCATAAAGTGTCTGCTTGGTCAGCCCGGCATCCGATATCGCCGTGGACTCCACCATATGGTTGGTGAGGACCGATCGGCCAAACAGGCCGCGGATGAAGGCAATCACTTCGGTTTGTGGAGCATCACCTACCTTGTAGCGAGTTGGCAGGAAGCGCAGCCAGTCAAAGCGCAGGTTTGCGCCCGCATCCCGGATGACCCCTAGCAAATCAGCCGTCATCCGCAGGAACTGTGACATTGACATAAGATCGAGCATTTGTGGGTGAACGGTCACTAGCACCCCCGATGAGGCGGAGAGAGCCGACATGGTCAGGAAGCCGAGCTGCGGCGGGCAGTCTATCACGACGACGTCGTAGCTCGCTTCCACGCGATCCAACGCATCGCGAACCCGGGCGAAAAAAGCCCGCGCACCGCTACGCTGGATCGCGGCAGGGGTCTCGTGCTCGAACTCCATGAGTTCGAGGTTTCCAGGAATCAGGTCGAGGCCGCGAATGTAAGTCTTGCGGATCACGTCCGAGATCGGAACCGGATCGTCGTAGCGGACCGCATCGTAGAGCGTCCCGCCTTCCATGAGGTCAAGCTCCGGCTGGATGCCGTGGAGCGCGGAGAGGGACGCCTGCGGGTCCAAGTCGATCGCGAGGACCCGATACCCCTTAAGGGCAAGTCGTTGTGCCAGATGTGCCGAGGTGGTGGTTTTGCCCGACCCGCCCTTGAAGTTCACAACGGATACGACCTGAAGCTCGTCCCCTTCGCGTCGCCCCGGCAGGTAGGTTCCTGGCTTTTTTGTATTTGTTTCCAGCGTCGTACGGATATCCCAGATATCATCAAGCGTGTAGCGGCGGTGACTGCCGGCTGTCGTCTCGACATCTGCGATTTTTCCTTCTCGATGCAGCTTGCGAAGGTAGGTATGATCGACGCCGAGCAACTCGGCCGCCTCGCCGCTGGTCAAAGTGCGCATGACCTTCTTCGCGTCCGGGGGAAAGTGAGCCGCACGCTGAGCATGCAGATTCGACGCGAGAAGTTCCGCGTAATGCCCGATGGCGATGTCTAAGTCCTGCTCGGCTTCGCTCATGTCTGCCCCGATCCGTGGGCGCGTTTTTTATGTGACCGCGCGTTATTTTTCGAGACTATTGCCCGAGCCACCAGATTCGTGCAAGCACTTTCTAGATTTGGTAGGCGACTTACCCGTCACCACAAGAGGCCTGGAAGGCCAGCTTGATTTCAGAGGCGGGTGGATATACATGTTACTCAGTATATCCAAACTAGGGAGGCCGAGATGCAAATAGCAAAATGGGGCAACTCGCTGGCAGTCCGCTTGCCTGCGGAGCTGGTGCGTAAGCTCGGCCTCAAGGAAGGTGACCAGATCGACCTCGTGAAGGACGGCGGCAGGTTCAAGGTCCAGCGCCAGCCTCGCGCCGATGAAGTTCTCGATGGGCTGCGTCGTTTTCGTGGCAAACTGCCCGCTGCCGAGCGGTTGACACGCGATGCCGCGCATGAGCGCTGAGTTCGCAGACACGAATGTCATTCTCTACTTGCTTGATGACGGTCCTAAGTCTGATCGAGCCGAGGAAATCCTGGGACAGGGGCCCCGGATCAGTGTTCAGGTCCTGAACGAAGCGCTGGTCAATTGTCGGAGGAAGGCGGGCCTGAGCTGGGACGAGACGGGCGCTTTCCTGGCCGGCATTCAGGCACTCTGTCCCGTCGAGGATCTGACCCTGCAGACGCACGAGGTCGGGCGCGCCCTGGCGGAACGCTACGACTTTTCGGTCTATGACGCGATGATCGTGTCTGCCGCACTGATCGCGAAGTGCACAACATTGTGGAGCGAGGACATGCACGACGGACTGCTGGTGGAAGATCAGTTGCGCGTCGTCAATCCATTCTCCTGACACGTCATGGCGGGGCTGTGTTCCAACAATCCAAGTCGCTCGGCGCGTTCCAGCAGCATCCTCACGGAAGAAGGCTGCCAGCTTGTCCGGCCGCGCGGGGTCCGTTCGCGCATGGCCTCCAGCCTGTCGCAGATCGCCTGGAGCGTGATGTCAGGATCGGCGCCCTTGATACCTGCCACGATGGCGGGCAAGCGGTCGTCGGTATCGCGCCGCCCTGCACGGTCAAGGACGGTCTCCGGCAGGAAGCCGTCGCGCACATAGGCTTTCACGGCACGGAGCAGGCGGCTTTGGGTCCAGCGCCGGTCATGGGGCAGGGGGCCATTGATGATCCGCAACATGTCCTCCCAGGCCATATCGGGACGCAACCGACGGACATGTGGAACCCAATCCTGCGCCGTCTCGTTCAGACGCTCCATATAGCCGTCCTGTCGCGCCAGTCGGACCTTACGCAACGCGGTCGGGTCTTTGGCGCGAAGGCCGGGGTTGCCGCCGACTCGGCCCGCTTGACGCGCGCTGGCAAGACCGGCCTTGGTGCGCTCTCGGATCAGCGCGCGCTCGAACTCGGCCGCGGCACCCAGGACCTGCAGGGTGAACTTGCCCTGTGGCGAGGAGGTGTCGATCGGATCGGTCAGCGAGCGGAAGAAGGCACCCTTGGCCTCCAGTCGCTCGATTACTTCCAGAAGGTGCGACAAGGATCGCGCCAGACGGTCGATGCGCACGACGACCAGCGTATCGCCCCTTCCGATACGCTCCAGCACACGCGCAAGTACCGGCCGAGCGCGATCACCGCCTGAGGCGTGCTCTTCGAATATCTCGACGCATCCCACGGTTTGCAGGGCCTCAGACTGGGGCAGGGGGGTCTGATCCTCTGTCGATACGCGCGCATAGCCTATCAGGGGCATGAAATTCGGCCGTTTGCAATTTAAGATATCGCCAATAAACGACCGTTTGGTTCCGTTTTGTATGAGCCGTTCTTGCACTTTGGCAAACTTTGTCATACATGCTACTAATAAGGAGATCACCATGGGCACCATGAATATTTCGTTGCCGGACCAAATGAAAAACTGGGTCGAAGAACAGGCAAAAACCGGACGATATGCGAATTCCAGCGACTACGTTCGCGATCTGATCCGGCGCGACCGTGCCCGTCGCGAGGCCATTGCTGAAATTCAGGCTGCTGTCGACGCAGGCCTCTCCGGTGGTCCCGCGACCTCGCTTGATCGCAGCACGTTCAAGTCTCGGATGCACGCCAAATATGCCGGAGAATAACGGTTGGGTCATTCGACCCGCGGCTGAAACCGACTTGTCCGACATCTGGCACTACGGCGCAGACACCTGGGGCATCGAACAGGCAGATCGCTATGCTGATGGCCTGTTTTCGTTATTCGACCTGCTTTCCGACTTTCCAGAAATGGCCCGGGAACGCGACGAGTTCTCACCCCCGGTTCGCATTCATCCCAGTGGCGTGCACCTGGTGATCTACCGAGCGGAGGGGCAGGGGATCGAGATCATTCGCATATTGCATGCTCACCAGAACCTCACGGCCTATCTGCTTGACGACTGATCGTCACAATCCCGCGGCTTTGGTTAGGTTCACCCTGAACCTGTCTCGACGGCGCTGGTAGCGACGGGTCATCTCGGCAGATGCGTGACCTAGCTGCTTCTGGACGTAGCGCTCATCAACTTCCGCTGAACTGGCGAGGCCGGCGCGCAACGAGTGACCGGAGAACAGCGCTAGGCGGTCCTTCTCGGGCAGGTCGGATCGGATGCCGGCATCCAGGACCGTGCGTTTGATCAGGCGGGCCACATGTTTGTCGGAAAGGCGGGCTTCGAGCGCTTTCTTGCCGTCGCGGGAGGTGCGCACGAACACCGGCCCGAAGTCGATCTTCGCGAAATGCAGCCATTGTTCAAGCGCATGGACCGGGCAGGTTTGCTCGGATGACCCGCGCCCAATCTCGACCTCGCGCCAGCCGGTTTTGGCATTCAATGTCAGTATCACACCATTCTCGAGGATTTCGATCCAACCACCACTGTTGGGCGTGTTATCCTTGCCGACATCCAGGCTGACGATCTCGGAGCGTCTGAGGCCGCCAGCGTAGCCAATCAAAAGGATCGCCCGATCTCGCAGCCCGCGCAGGTCATAGGGCAGGGTGGCCACCATCGCCAGGATGTCCTCGGCCAGAATGGCTTCTTTCTGCGCCGGCGGTCGCGCGTGTTTTCGCTTGATCCCCGCCAGCACCGTGGCGATGTGCCGGTTCTTGCGATCGAGGGTGAATCCCCGCTGCGCGTAGTTCCAGGCGAGACCCGAGAGGCGGCGGTCTATGGTGCTGACCGAAAGGGTAGAGGAGGGGCCTGACCCGGACGCAAGATCCGCGAGGTACAGGCCGATCATCTCCGGCGACGGCGGCAGCGGCTCAGCGCCCTTCATCCGGCACCATCGCGCAAAATGCGTCCAGTCCTTGGCATAGGCTTTCAGCGTGTTCTCCGAGGCCGCGGCACGGGCGTAGTCGCGAGCGGTTTCGACCAACCGGTCGAGCGCGCCGGATCCGGCCACAGACGAAGGGAGGCTCAAGGCCTCTCCGTCCTGGCGATCTCGCTCGTTGTCATCGTTGGAAGAAGACACGTTTGCCGCTTCTGAGCTCGATTTCTCGATGTTTTCTGCCATGCCGCTGAGCATATCGTTTTATGTCCGATAATGCAAACTTATTGGACATAGTGGAGAGCTGTAAGGTGGGGCGGTTTCTACACAATATGGTAGGCAAAAGCGCCGCGACGGGATAGTGTGGTGGCATGACCTATCAGTCCACAGCGATCTCCGACGACCCAGTTACCCTACCAAAGCTGCCCGGCTGGGTCACCTCCGAACGGGCGAAAACCCCTGAAGATGTGGCCTTTATGTCCGGCGCTGCACTGAGCCATCAGCATCTTGTGTTGGGTCACGACGCGGTCCCCCAGGTTTTGCTCCGCGCGCGGTTGGCTTTGCGCGCCGCAGAGCGCTGTGTGGCGAATACGGGTCGATCCGAACGGGCAGCAGAGTTACGCGATGCCGTCGGGTTTCTGCAGCCAGGTGACAGTCCCGGGCCTGCCGGTGAGATCACCCTATCCTGGCAACGGGCGGTGGAGCGGCCAGTCTCGGTCAGTACACTTAATCGAGCATTGCCTGCTTTGGATCCTGAGGCGATCGCTACTTGGCTTGATATGGGGCAGGGGGCACCGGTCGCGCGGGCGTCGACTGTCTTGGAGGCAGTCCTGGAAGATCGACCCCGCGATCAAACGGCTGCGCTGCTCCTGACCGAAGCGGCGCTGGCGCAGGCGCTCGGTTGGTCATATGTCCTGCCGCTGCTGTCGATGGGACTGAAGCGTGGCGATTTGCGGAAGACCGGCGCGGAGCTGCGATTTGCCTGTCATCTGGCGATCGGTACGGCAGCGGTCGAGGCGACGCGAGAGACTAACGATTTGTCACGCCGGGCCGCTCGGCTTCGGGCGATAGCGCCGAAGTTGCGGGCCAAAGGCGCAGAGGAGGCGGTGGCTGTGTTCCTGACACACGATGCCGTGGCTCCGACAGCGCTGACCTCGCTGCGATCCGATCGAGCAGCGCGGCGGTTTTGCGACCGGCTGGTCGCGCTTGGCGCCGTGCGCGAGCTGACCGGGCGCGACACATTCCGGCTCTACGGGATCTAAGCGATGGCGAAGGATCATACTGAATCCGAGCTTGACCGCGAGCTCGAAGACCTGCCGGCCGAGCTGCGGTGGCGGGAATGGATGCGCCGGATCGAGGCGGTGCTGTTCGCCTCTGCGTCCCCGGTCCCGCGCGAGGATCTGGCGCGCGTTGTGGGGCAGGGGGCATCGGTCGACATTTTGGTCGAGGACCTGAAGGCCGAACTGGCTGAGCGGCCCTATGAAATTGCCTGCGTCGCTGACGCCTGGATGTTGCGCACGCGACCCGTCTATGCGGCGGCCATCCGGGCAGCCGCGGATGTGGGCGAGCAGGACCTCGATCTGCGTGAATACGACATCGCCGTGTTGGCCGCCATTGCCTATCACCAACCAATCACGCGCGACGGGCTGAAGGACATCTTTGGCAAGGACATCAGCCGTGACCTGATCGGGCGGTTACACGCGCGTGATCTGATTGGAACCGGCCCACGATCCCCGCGGCGCGGGGCACCCTATACCTACGTGACGACCGAGCAGTTCCTTGTCGCCTTTGATCTCAAGTCGCTGCATGACCTGCCGGATCGGGAACAGCTCGAGGATGCCGGCGTATTGTCGGCGGTGGGGACCTAAGCCAGCTCCCAGAACACAAACTGAGGTCGGCTTCCGCTACTTGGCGGTGTCGGCGCGCGAGCAGATCGGTTCAAGCGTTGTCCAGATGTCATCGACGACCTGCGCGAGGCTCATGCCTTCGATGTCGGTCGCCTCGGAATAGGCGATCCACTGTGCAGACTTTGTTGCATCTGTTG
>NZ_FOAG01000002.1 GCF_900109455.1 Roseovarius azorensis
CGCTCGGCGACATCTGCGAGCTATTCGACCCGCTCGAATGCTGGAACTTCCTTAAAGCTGCAGGATATGCCTCAGATTAAATGCAAACCGCTTTAGATCACCGCCATCCAGATCGCCACCGCCCCCAGCATCGCCGCCAGCCCGCGCCCCATCCACCGCGCCTGCGCCGGGCTGGACCAGAGCCGCGCCAGTTGGGCGCCCAATGCCGCCCAGAGAACAAAGGCCAGCATGTTGTTGAGCGTGAACACCGTCGCCACGCCAATCACGCCCAGCCCCGGCGCCTCGGCAAACTGCGTGAACATCAGCGCGATGATGACATAGGCCTTGGGGTTGAACAGCAGCAGCACGGCACCGCCGCCGAACCCCATCAACGGCGTCGTTTCCGTCCCGGACCGGATCGCGCCCGCACGCCACAGGCCCGCCGCCAGCCACAGCACATAGGCGGCCCCGATCAGCTGCATCGCCCGCGCGATCCCCGGCAGCGCCGTCAGCGCCGCGCTGAACCCCAGCCCGATCGCCAGCGTCACCGCCCATGTCGCCAGATGATAGCCCGCACTCGCAGGCCATGTCGCGGCCAGCCCCGCCCGCGCGCCCATCGCGGCAAAGATCATGTTTCCCGGCCCCGGACTATAGGCAAGCGGCATCAGAAAGATCAGCAGGGCAATCGTTGTCTCGGTCATGGCGCGGGGCTTTCCTTTTTGCGCCAGTCTTGCCCGCATCCCGCCCGCCCGCGACCCGCTTCATGCGCAAACGCGCAGGGCCCGGAGTGTTTTCCGGGCCCTGCGTCAATCCACCCGCGCGATGTCAGATCACCACGACATCGAGCGGCGGAAAGCCGTTGAAACCTACCGAGGAATAGCTCGACGTATAGGCCCCGCAGTTGCGGATGATGATCCGGTCGCCCGCCTGCAACCCGACGGGCAGCGCCACCGGGCGCTTTTCGTAGAGGACATCTGCGCTGTCGCACGACGGACCCGCCAGAATGCAGGGGCCGGTGCCTTCATGCGCGCGCTCGGTCAGGAACTGATAGCGGATCGCCTCGCCCTCCGTCTCGGCCAGCCCGGAGAACCGCCCGATGTCGAGATAGACCCAGCGGCACAGATCCTCATCGGATTTGCGGCTGACCAGCAGCACCTCGGCAGCGATCATGCCCGCCTCGGCAACCATGCCACGGCCCGGCTCGGCCATGATCCGCAAGGCGCCCGGAAAGCGCGGCTCGACCATCGCCATGACCTGCGCGGCATAGACCTGCGGCGCCTCGATCTCTTCGCCGTAAAAGGCGGGAAACCCGCCACCTATATTGATGAGCGTCAGCGCATGACCCGCAGCGCACGCGCCCGCCCAGACAGCGGACACCTGATCCAGCGTCTCGCGCCACATTTCGGCGCGGCGCGTCTGGCTGCCGACGTGGAACGACAGGCCCACGGGATCGAGACCCAGCGCCACGGCGTGATCCATCAGCCCCACCGCACGCTCCGGCGCGCAGCCGAATTTGCGGCTCAGCGGCCAGTCGGCCCCGGTCGCCCCCACCAGAAGGCGAATATAGACCTGAGCGCCCGGCGCATGCAGCGCGATCTTTTCCAGTTCCATCTCGCTGTCGGCGGCAAAGAGCGTGATCCCCGCCTGATGCGCAAAGGCGATGTCGCTGGCGCGCTTCACGGTATTGCCGAACGAGATATGCTCGGGATGCGCGCCAAGGCTGAGACACAGCTCGATTTCCCCGCGCGATGCGGCGTCGAACCGGCTGCCTTCGGCCACCAGAACCTCGATGATCTCGCGCGCCGGATTGGCCTTGACCGCGTAATGGATATCGGCCCGGCCAAGGCCGGATTTCAGCGCGCGATACTGCCGCGCCACGGTGTCGCGGTGCAACACCAGCGTCGGTCGATCAAAATCGCGGCTGCGGATGAAATCGACGATGGGCGAAGGTGCGAAAACGGCATCACCGCCCGCAAGGGGGTTCACGTAGGCGTTCATGGTCATCTCCGATCAGACCCGGGCTTTCACCCGACCAGTTCATAACAGGAGACGTTACCGTCGCTACGTAAACACTAGGCATTTGACTGCCGGCCAGAGGCGCGTGCGTTGGCGTCTATGATCGCGCATTTAAAACCGCACCCGGCACCGCGCAACAATTTTTTCATGTCGCGCGGAAATATTTTGCGCCCGCGTCACACCGGCCACGAAATAGGCCCGGAAATCGCTTCCGGGCCCTTGTTCCATGGCCACCGCGTGGCGGTGCTCAGCGGCTGGCGTCGTCGTCGTCATCCTCGTCGTCATCGGCATCCGGCAGGTTGAAGAAACTGTCGGCGTCGTATTCCTTCTCACGCTCCTGCGGGTGGTAATCCTGCCCCAGAGTGAAACTCTGCAGCCCCTCGATCGCGGTGGGAATGCGCGGCTCCGCCCCAGCGCCCAGACTCTGCTCGGTGCTGAGCAGCTTGCGCCGCTCGTCATCGCTCAGCGCCGCACCTTCCTTGGCCTTCTTGACCGCCGCGACCTGCACGGCGGCATCCAGTTCGGACTGCTTGCACAGGCCCAACGCGACCGGGTCGATGGGCTGCATGCTGGAAATGTTCCAATGCGTGCGCTCGCGAATCGACTGGATGGTGGGCTTGGTCGTTCCGACCAGCCTGGCGATCTGGCTGTCGGCCAGTTCAGGATGGAATTTCACCAGCCACAGGATCGCATTGGGCCGGTCCTGACGCTTGCTGAGCGGGGTGTAGCGCGGCCCGCGCCGCTTTTCCTCGCCCTGGGCCGCGGCATAATGCTTGAGCTGCAGCTTGTGCAGCGGATCGGCCTGTGCCTTCTCGATCTCTTCCGCGCTCAGCTGGTTGTTGGCGATCGGGTCGAATCCCTTGACGCCGGCGGCCACATCGCCATCGGCAATACCCTGCACCTCCAGCTCATGCATGCCGCAGAAATCGGCGATCTGCTTGAAACTCAGTGTCGTGTTATCCACCAGCCAGACGGCGGTGGCCTTGGCCATGATCGGCTTTGACATCTCTCAGGTCTCCTTTACCCAAAACTTCCCCGTCGCCTGAAAGGGCGGTTCCGGGCGGGCCGGAACGGGTTTCCATTGTCGGGGAACTTGGGTGTCATATAATCGCCTGCACGGCAAAATGAAAGTGCAAAGAATGCAGGCCCGCTCTCGGGTTCACGCACAGCCCTTGTTTCTTCTTGGCAAAAATACCCGAATCCCGCCCGCGCCGCGCGTCACAGCGCCCGCAGCACCAGCACCACGATCACCACCGGCACCAGAACCGCGTGCAACACGTGATCGAACCAGTTGCTGCTGCCCCAGCCCATGACCCAGAGCGCCTGACCCAGCACCGCCACCAGCGGCAGAAACAGACTGCCCGACCAGAACCCGTAGGCGCAGACTGCCAGCACCATCGCCGCCACCGGCACAGGCGCATAGCCCAGCCGGTAGAGATCGGCCGGCACCACCCCCATCGCCGAGGCGAGAAATACCAGATAGGCTAGCAGAAACAGCACCAGTTCCGCCGTGCCAAAGGGCAGCACCGGCACGCCCCACCCCGCCGCCAAATGCCGCAGCGCCAGCGCGGGCAGCATGACACCCAGGGGCGAGAGCAGCGCCATCGCCCCCGCTACCGGCAGCCAGCCGCGCGCGAGAAGCACCAGCCCCACCATCCCAAGCGCCACCGCGGTCGCCACCGGCGGCGCGGTCACGGACCCGCCCAGCGCAAACCCCGCCCAGCCCAGCACGATCGCCAGCGCCAGCCAGTCCAGAACCCCGGTCATCGCGCCGCCACCCATGCCGCGGTGAACAGATGCGCCACGATCCCCCGCTTGTTGCCGGTGGAATAGACCAGCACGATATCCTCGCCCGCGCGCCGCAGCATCGGATAGCGCAGCGCGCCCTCGCCCTCGCCCTCGAAGCGATGCACCGCGCGCCATGTCGCACCCTCATCCGCGCTGACCGACAGGATCAGCGCCGCCGGGGCCTCGGGATCGTCATTGCCCGCCATCAGAAGCTGCCCGTCGCCCAGGTTGAGAACCGCCACCGACGCGCTCGGGTTGGCGATGGCACTGCGCTCCGCCTCGGACCAGCTCTGGCCGCCATCTGTTGTCCGGCTGATCCACAAGACATTGCTGCGGTCGAAATCGCGCAGGAAGGCCACCGCGCGCCGCACGTCGAGCGGCACGATCATCGGCTGAATGACCTTGGCGCCGCGCGCGCCGATGCGCCGCTGATCGCGCACCCTGCCCGCCGCATCGAACCGCACCAGCGCGCCATAGGTCGGCCCCATCTCGAAATAGGCGGGCAGGGCGTGGCTGCCATCCGCATAGGCCAGCATCGGCGATTTCACCAGAAAGGAACGGTTGAGCAGCGGCGAGAGGTTGAGCTTGCGCGCGCTGACCGGACCCTGCGCGCCCATCTCGACATCCGCGACCGCCGCCATCGCCCAGCCGCCCAGCGAAACCGGCGTGGTGAACAGATGCCCCGGCGCGGCCTCGTTCTCGATGGTATTGCCCAGCGTCACCACCAGTTGCCCCGGCGCGAACGCTTCTGACAGCGCGTCGCGCGTCAGAATCCTGCCAGGCTGCGATACCTGCCAGCCCTCGTCCCGCCACCGCATCCGGGCGCCGTGAATATCCACGTCCGGCTGCGCCTCGGCCGATCCCTGAAACCAGATCACGTCAAACCCGCCGTCCCGCGTGACAATGGCTGGCGAATGCGCCTGTCCCTCGGTCACGCGATGATCCAGCAATGTCTCAAAGCGTGGCACGCCGTCCGCCGCCAGCGGCGCGGGCATCGCGAATCGCCAGTCCGGCGGCACGTCGCGCCGGATCGCCACCACGCTCAGACCAAGGCTGAGCGCCGCCAATGCGAGGATCGCCAGAGACACCGCGCCCAAATCAGCCCACCTTCAGAACGATCTTGCCGATATGTCCGCTCGATTCCAGCCGCGCATGGGCGGCGGCGGCCTCGGTCAGGGGAAATTCGGAATCCATCACCGGCGCGATCCGGCCCGCGTCGAGCAACGGCCAGACATGCGCGCGCAGGGCGTCCGCAATCCGCGCCTTGGCCAGATCGCTCTGCGGGCGTAGGGTGCTGCCGGTGATCGTCAGCCGCCGCACCATCACCTGCGCGAAATTCAGCTCGACCTTGGGCCCTTGCAGGAACGCGATCTGCACCAGCCGCCCGTCGTCCGCCAGCGCCCTGACGTTGCGCGGCAGGTAATCGCCGCCAACCATGTCGAGAATCAGATCGGCGCCGCCTTCGGCAAGGATCGCCTCGACGAAATCCGCCTCACGGTAATTGATGGCGCGCTCAGCCCCCAGCCGCTCGCAAACCCTGCATTTCGCGTCCGACCCGGCGGTGGCAAAGACCCGCGCGCCAAAGACATGCGCCAGTTGAATGGCCGTGGTGCCGATGCCGCTCGATCCGCCATGCACCAGAAACCGCTCGCCGGCCTTCAGCGCGCCGCGCTGAAACACGTTCGACCAGACGGTAAAGAAGGTCTCGGGCAGGCAGGCCGCCTCTTTCAGCCCCATGCCAGCGGGCACGGGCAGGCAGTGCGCGGCAGGGGTGGCCACGTATTCCGCGTAACCGCCACCGGGCAGCAGGGCGCAGACCCGGTCGCCCACCTGCCATTCGCTGACTCCCGCCCCGCAGGCCACGATCTCGCCCGCGCCCTCCAGCCCCGGCAGATCCGAGGCGGTCGGCGGCGGCGCATAGAGTCCGGCCCGCTGCAGCGCGTCAGGCCGGTTCACCCCGGCCCAGGCCAGCCGGATCACCACCTCGCCCGTGCGCGGCGCGGGCACGGGCCGCGTCGCGGGTTGCAACACCTCGGGGCCACCGGCCTTTGTGATCTCGACCGCCCGCATCGTTTCGTTCATATCGTTTCCTACCCTATTTCGGCCCGTTCCAGCGCCCCGGCATGCCTGTGTGCTGCGCGCCCTGCGGCGCGCGGATACGGCTCAGCACGCCGCTGAACGGCCCCGCCATCAACCCCGCCAGCATCCGGTTGTCGCGCGCCTGCGCCTTGAGCTTTTCGATCTGCATCACATCCTCGATCCGGCGATCCAGAAAGGCCCATGTGCGCGCATGGCCCTCACTGCCGTCGCCCAGCCAGTAAAGCACGGTCGCGCCGTAAACCGCCGACAGCGTCGCGCGCTTGGTGTACCAGTTCACATCGTCCGATGTATCCCCCAATGCGGTCCAGATACAATCACATGTGCGCCAGACCGCCCGCGCCCCGTCGGCGGCATAGGGCGGCAGCGAAAACAACGTCATCCCGCGCCGCACCAGTTCGCGATCCTCGACCGCCTCCAGCCGCGCGCGCACGGCAAAGGCCACCCGGTCGCGAAAGCGCAGGGCGCCCAGATCGGTCTCCTGCAACCGCGCAAGCATCGTCCGATCACCCTCTTCGTGATAGGCCAGCGCCAGATCGACAGCCCCCCGCGGACAGACCGCCGCCACCAGCCCGGGCGCTATACCGGCGTCGTCCGCGGCGGCGCGCAACGTCGCCTCGCTCCAGCCGTCGAACGGCACATGCGGCTTGGCCGCCGCCAGCAAACGGGTCATCAGATCGGGATCGGACATCGGCATTTCCTCTCTGCCGCGCAGCCTAGACAAATCCGGGGCGCTTTGCTATACGGCCACTTCCTGCAATCTCTTGCAACTTTAACTTAGGAAGGTGGTGACACCACATGCAGGTTAGTGTTCGCGACAACAATGTCGATCAGGCGCTCCGCGCCCTGAAGAAAAAACTGCAGCGCGAAGGCGTTTTTCGTGAAATGAAGCTCAAGCAGCATTTCGAAAAACCCTCCGAGAAGAAAGCGCGCGAGAAGGCCGAGGCGATTCGCCGTGCCCGGAAACTGGCACGCAAGAAAGCGCAGCGCGAAGGCATGCTCTGAGAGCGCTCCGCGCAGTTTTTTGCGGCACGATTGACGACCCCCGGGCGGATGCTTCGGGGGTTTGTCGTTTTCGGGCCATGGCTCACGAAAGTTTGCAATGCCATGCCGGGCCGGGATGCTACCCTCGGGGCGTGGCAAGAGGAGGCTCGGACCAATGGCGAACGATCCGCAGCAGACACCCCGCCGCCGGTTTCTGGGTTACCTTTCCGGCCTTGTCGGCATCGGCCTGATGGCGCGGCCCGCCCATGCCGTGACCCCGACACCGCCGCAGACCGAAGGCCCGTTCTACCCCACCCGCCCGATGCGGTTCGACGATGTGGACAATGATCTCGTCCGGGTCGCCGGGGCGGTCCGCGAGGCCGGCGGACAGATCCTCCGGCTGACCGGCCGGGTGCTTGACCGGAACGGCAAACCCGTGCCGGGGGCAAGGGTCGAAATCTGGCAATGCGACGTGAACGGCCGCTACATGCATACGGCCGACCGGGGCGGTCGCCCGCGCGACATGGCCTTCCAGGGCTTTGGGCATGACATCACCGACGACGAGGGGCGCTATCGCTTTCGCACGATTGCCCCGGTGCCCTATCCGGGCCGGACGCCGCATGTTCACGTCAAGATCCTGACGAACCGCCGGGAACTTACAACCCAGCTCTATATCGCGGGCGACCCACGAAACCTCAGGGACGGTATTTTCCGGCGGCTGTCCGCAGCGGAACGGCAGGCCGTGGAAATGCGGTTCAGGGAGACTGATGAGGGCCTGCGCACGGAAGTCGATCTTGTGATCTGACGCCACGCCGACACGCACGATGCCCGAGGCAGAACCGTCAGGGCCCGCACCATGCGGGCCCCCGGACTGCTGACAAAGGCCGGGGCGGGATACACTGACCGATCCCGAACCCCGGATGGGGCTAGACAGGACTCGGGTGGCGCACGCCTGATGCGCTGCCGGGAACGGTCGGGGGGTGTGACCTCTCCCGGATGACATGTCATATATGACATGTCATGGCGGGCAGGTGCCAAAGATCGGGGCCAAAAGGTCAGGGCCGGGGGCACCGAACGCTCCAGGTCCGGGAGCGCGCAGGCAGGATCAGCGCTGCTGACGTCTGACGCGCCGGTCCCCTGTCGGAAACAGCGGCGGGTTTGTCACCAATCTCAGGGCCCGCACCATGCGGGCCCCGACCTTGTTGCGCTAGCCTTTCAGAGACTTTCGATAGTCCGCGACCGGCAGGCCGCCGACACCCCAGTTCTCCATCTCGACCTCTTCGATCACGACAAAGGTGGTGGCCGGGTTCTTGCCCAGCACCTCGACCAGCATGTCGGTGGACCGTTTGATCAGTTCGGCCTTCTGCGCGGGTGTCACGCCTTCGCGGGTGACCTGGATATTGACATACGGCATGTCTCAGCCCTCGCTCTTCGGTTTGATGTGAAAGATCTTGGCGGCGATCTGCCAGCGCCCGTTTTCCCGCACCAGCGTCAGGAAATCGAGGAAATCGCGCTCGCCGATCGAACAGCGGACCTTGGCGAGGGCGGTATTGTCCCCGGCAAACTCGATACTGTCGATCACATCCCGGCGCGGCTCGCCCCGGGACTGTGGCGACACGCGCTTGGCGATGACGGGAAAGTATTCCTCCATCGACCGGAACAGCGCCGGGGCCTCATCCGCCGTGGCATAGAGCGCACGCGGATGAAACACCGCCTCGAAAAGAGCGAGATCACAGGTGTAGAGCGCATCAAAATAAGTGTGCAGAACCTCGCGCACTTCTGCGAACTTGTCGCTCATGCCGCCAGACCCTCTTCTTGCAGCGTCTGCACAACGGCCTTGCGCGCCGCGATCCGGTCCATGAAAGCCACCAGAACCGGCCGGTCAGCCAGCGACACCCCGATAAAGTTCGTCCAGTTCAGGATCACGAAAGCATAGATATCCACCACCGACAGACGATCCCCGAAAATATAGGGGCCGGTTTCCGACAGCATCGCCTCGAACTGGCCGATCCTGCGATCGAGATGCGCTGTCGCGGCTGTCTTTTGCTCGTCCGACATCTCGCGCCCCGAAAAGAACGGGCTGAATGCCCGGTGCAGCTCGGAAGACAGAAAGCTGAGAACCTCCTGCAACCGCACGCGCTCCATCGTGCCGACAGCGGGCACCAGCGCATGTTCGGGGAACTGATCGCCAAGATATTGCAGCACGGCGGCGTTTTCGGTGATCACATCGCCGCTTGCCAGACGCAGCGCGGGCACATAACCGCGCGGATTGACCTTGGAATAATCATGGCCGGATTCGGTCAGACCCTTTTCGGTATCGACGCTCTCGCGGGTGTGCTCTGCGCCAACTTCGTTCAGGATGATATGAGCGGCCATCGAGCAGGCCCCGGGTTTGTAATAGAGATGCATTTACAGACTCCTTTGATTGGGTGCCCGGTATCTGTGTGAAATGATTTCCTTTGACAATGTAGTATCCGAAAGATACCTGATTTTCAGATTTCCCGGAAGAAACCAGGTAACCCGAGATGCCTCTGAAAATGCGCCGCAACGACAGCCCGAAACCGCCGGAGCCCTGCATGCTGACCGAATGCATGGCGGTGATCGCCGGGGCATGGGCCGCGAATGTCATCTGGTCCCTGCGCGCCGGTCCGCGCCGGTTCAGCGAATTGCGCGTCGATATTCCGCCGATCACCGCCAAGGTGCTCTCGACCCGCCTCAGCGAGTTGGAGGCGCGCGGCGTGATCCTGCGCCGGGTCATGCCCACCTCGCCGCCCTCGGTCGAATATCAGCTCACCCCGCTCGGGTCCGAACTGATCCCGGCGCTTGAGGCGATCGTCGATGTCGGCCACCGGCTCAAGACTGTCCGCGCCGCTCAGCATCACGAAGATCCGGTCGGGGCCGAAGCCTGAGTCAGCCCAGCCGACAGATCGGCGCGCCCTGCGACAGCGAGGTGACGAACCGTCCCTCCGCCGTGTCGCGGATCCCATAGCCATAGCCACGCAGCCGGTGCAGCCATTCGCGCTCTGAAACCGCCAGCACGCGCTCGCGCAGAACGAAATCGCGAATCGCGGTCGTGTTCTCTGTGTGGTGCAGGTTCATCGTTTCCAACCCTGTTACAGTTAACCATTCAATCACGGTTAGTTGAACGATATGGCGTCAATCGTGCCGGATTGTGGCGGTATCGGGGAATTCTGCGAAGACCTCAGCGTAGTGCGTCGATGCCCGGCAATTGCGCGACATGCTCGCGCCGAGCCTTTGCGGCGGCGATCAGCGCCCGGAATATCCCCATCTGCCGACGCGCATAGAACAGGTGTTCGGGGTGCCATTGCACGCCCAGGGCAAACGGCTCCTCGACCCGCTCGATGGCCTGCACCATGCCGCCGGTGTCATGCGCCGCCGCGCGCAGCCCGGCGCCCAGCCGGTCCACCGCCTGCGTGTGCAGCGCGTTCACCTTCATCGGCCCCGCACCGGCCAGCCCGGCCAGCCGCGTGCCCGGCTCGATACAGACCGTCTTGCGCGGCAGCACGGTGCGCATGTGGTTGCTGGCCGCATAGGTGGCATAGGCGTCCTGATGCAGCGTCCCGCCAAGCGCGATGTTCAGCATCTGGCTGCCCCGGCAGATGCCCAGCACCGGCTTGGACCGCTCGAACGCCGCCAGCACCAGCCCGCGTTCCAGCGCATCACGGCCAGGATCGAGCCGCGCCGAGGTGACGATCCGCCCGCCATAGAGATCGGGCGAGATATCGTCGCCGCCGCCGATGATGATTCCGTCAACGCTGTCGATATCGGCCTCGCGCCCCGCCTGCCAACGCAGCGCCCGCCCGCCCGCCATCCAGACATTGAACGCCACCAGCGGAAATATCCGCCAGCCCGACCGCCGCGAGACGGTAACCCCGATGAGCGGTCTTGGGGACTGCATCAGATCCCCATCCCCGCGCTTCGCAGGATACGGCCACAGCGCGATGCCCAGCCCTGCCGCGACAGCGTGACCAGCCCGTGATCGTCCTCCCACGCCTGCGCCAGCCGGGTCAGAAGAGTCTTGTCTCCAGCCACCCGCTCCACCACCAGCCAGCGCCGCCACTCGTCGGCGATGGACCAGCCGTCCTCGTCGATGCGGCAATCGGGCAGTCGGAAATGAAAGGTGGGCCGCGCCGAGGTCTTGTCGGAAATCGCCGCCGCGATGCGTCCGGGCCGGAAATGCGCAAAGACCGGCAGCATGTCCAGCCCCCGGTTGCGGCTTGGCGTATGCTCCAGATAGAGGTCAATCACCCGGTCGAGGCTGACCCCCTGCCCCACCCGAATCAGCGCGCGCACGAATTCGGTGGGATAGGGATCGGTGAACGGCAGAAGGCGGCGCGCCTCGTCGATTGGATGGGCGCTGCGCAACCAGTCCTCGATCAGCGCATAGGCCAGCAGCGGACGCAGGATATCGGCGTCCCCGTCGCTCGCGATCTCTATGTTCAGATGCAGGCCAAAGCCAAAGAACCAGCCCGCCCCGCTGCCCAGCGCGCCCGCATCGCGCAGGGCGGCGCGCAGACCGTCGAGCCGCGCAAGCCCGGCCATGTCCAAAGGCTCGGTCACGATCTCGACCGGGATCACCTCGCGCCCCAGATCGAGCGCCAGATCGCGCAGCTTGGTCTTTTGCGCGTTGCGCAGGAAGATGTCGAGATAGACTTCGAGCTTGCCGATCCGGCTGCCTTCGACGCTCCAGACATGGCTGTCCACCTGTTCCGCCCGCCCGCCCAGCACGTCGACGCACTGACGCGCGACCTCGGCCTCGGACAAGCCGCCCAGTTCGATCTCGACCCCCACACGGCGCGGTTCGCCAGCGGCGTTGAACGGCTGCGGCAGGGATACGAATTCCGTCATCGGCTCAGCCAAGCCTTGTCTCGGCCTCGATCTCGGCACGTGACTTGCGGGCGCGTTCGGTGGCGGATTTCAGCTGTCCGCAGGCCGCCATGATATCCTCGCCGCGCGGGGTGCGGATCGGGCTGGCGTAACCGGCCTTGTAGATGATGTCGGCAAAGCGCTCGATCCGGTCCCAGTCGCTGCGCTGATGCGGCGCGCCGGGCCATTCGTTGAACGGGATAAGGTTGATCTTGGCCGGAATACCCCGGATCAGCTGCACCAGACGACGGGCATCGGCATCGCTGTCATTCACATCCTTGAGCATCACGTATTCAAAGGTGATCCGCTCGGAATTCGACAGGCGCGGATAATCGCGCAGCGCGCCCAGCAGCGTCTCGATGTTCCAGCGCTTGTTGATCGGCACCAGCTTGTCGCGCACCTCGTCGGTGGTGGCATGAAACGACACCGCCAGCAGACAGCCGATTTCCTCTGCCGTCCGCGCGATCTCGGGCACCACGCCAGAAGTGCTGAGCGTGATCCGCCGACGGCTCAGCGAAATCCCCTCGCCATCCATCGCGATCTTCATCGCATCCCGCACGTTCTCGAAATTGTAAAGCGGCTCGCCCATCCCCATCAGCACGATATTGCTGATCAGGCGCGGGCGCTCGCCCGCCGCCTCGCCCGGTTTGGGCCACTCGTTCAGATCGTCGCGCGCCAGCATCACCTGACCGATGATCTCGCCCGCCGTCAGGTTGCGCACCAGTTTCTGCGTCCCGGTATGGCAGAACGAACAGGTCAGCGTGCAGCCGACCTGAGAGGAAATGCACAGCGTGCCGCGATCCGTCTCGGGGATATAGACCACCTCGACCTCATGCCCGCCCGCGATACGCACCAGATACTTGCGCGTACCGTCGGCGCTGACCTGCTTGCTCACCACCTCGGGGATCTCGATCACGAATTTATCAGCCAGTTCCGCGCGATAGGATTTCGCCAGATTGGTCATGGCGTGGAAATCGCGCACGCCCCATTGGTAGATCCATTGCCAGATCTGGTTCACGCGCATCTTTGCCTGCTTTTCCGGCGTGCCGTGCGCGATCAGCACCTCGCGCAGCCGCTCGCGCGTCAGCCCGACAAGGTTCACGGGCCCCTCGGGCAGCTTGCGGGGGATGGTCAGCACATCCTGTGTGATCGGGGCGGTGTTGGTCATGGGCCTGTCGCGGTTCGGGTATGGAATGCATCCCCATATAGGATTCGCGCGGCGAATCCAAAACATCTATGCGCCGGGGCGCGCAGCCTGTCCCATTTTCGCAACCTTCGCATGACAGGGGCAGGTCACCAGATGATCGTTGACCATGCCCACCGCCTGCATGAAGGCATAGACGATGGTAGGCCCACAGAACTTGAACCCCCTTTTCTTCAAATCCTTTGAAATTTTTAGGGAAAGATCGGTCTGCGCGGGCACCTCCGCCAGGCTCTTCCAACGGTTCAGGATCGGCCTGCCATCCACGAAATTCCACAGGTAGCGGTCAAAGCCCCCCTCGGCCTCGACCGCCTGCCAGGCACGGGCATTGCCGATGGTGGCCTCGATCTTGCCACGGTGGCGGATGATGCCGGGATCGGCCAGCAGGCGGGTCACGTCATCCGCCCCCCAGCCTGCGATCACATGCGGATCAAACCCTTGGAAAGCCGCGCGAAAACTGTCGCGCTTGCGCAGGATGGTGATCCAGCTCAGCCCGGCCTGAAACCCGTCGAGAACCAGCTTTTCCCACAGCGCGCGGCTGTCATGTTCCGGCACCCCCCATTCGTGATCGTGATAGGCCTCGTAGAGCGGATCCGACCCGACCCAACCGCATCTGTCCATCGACGTTTCCCCCGGCTCCGACCGTTTCCGCAAATATGTTTCAAATCAGCGCTTTAAGCAATGCTTAACGGATTTGACGGAACCTGAAAACTCGCCAGTCTGGAGGTGTGCATGGGGCAGAACCGCAAATGGGCCGATATCCCGGCCGGACAGGACAACCCGCTGTCCTTCGCCGTCTCGGCACGCGACCGGTCGGTGGTCGACATGGTCAGGCAGGCGGTGGAACACAAACAGGTCATGCTCGCCTATCAGGCGGTCGTGCCCGCCGGTCAGCAGGACAGGCCCGCCTTTTACGAGGGGCTGATCCGCGTTCTGGACGAAACCGGGCGGGTGATCCCGGCGCGCGACTTCATCAATATCGTCGAGGTGACCGAAACCGGGCGCATCATCGACTGCCTGGCGCTGGAAAAGGGGCTGAAAACCCTGTCGGACTATCCCGACCTGCGCCTTGCGATCAACATGTCGGCCCGCTCCATCGGCTATGCGCGCTGGCTGCGCATCCTCAAACGCGGCCTCGCGCAGGATCCGACCATCGCCGAACGGCTGATCCTCGAAATCACCGAAAACTCGGCCATGCTGGTGCCCGAAATCGTCACCGGCTTCATGAAGGAATTGCAGCGTCAGGGCATCAGCTTTGCCCTCGATGATTTCGGGGCGGGCTACACGTCCTTCCGGTTTCTCAGGGATTTCTTCTTTGACATCGTCAAGATCGACGGACAGTTCATTCGCGGCGTGGCCACCGACGCCGACAACCAGGTGCTGACCGCCGCACTTCTCGCGATCGGACGCCAGTTCGACATGATCACCGTCGCCGAAAGCGTCGAGAAACCCGAGGATGCCGCCTATCTCGCCGCGCTCGGGATCGACTGCCTGCAGGGCTATTACTTTGGCGCGCCGACCGTGCGGCCGCCCTGGCTCGACAACACGCTGGCGCACGCCAGCGCATGAATGTGACACTCCGCCCGTTGTCGCACCGCGACACATACGATAAGACACGATGGAACGGCGGGGAACATGACGGGATTCGCATGGAACATGCGCACCTCATCCATCCCGCGCCATGAAACACCCTGGTGGAGGATACACATGACCAATGTAGTAATTGCATCCGCGGCGCGCACCGCGGTCGGCTCTTTCGGCGGGGCGTTTTCCAATACGCCCGCGCATGATCTGGGCGCGGCGGTGCTTGAGGCGGTCGTCGCCCGCGCCGGGATCGACAAATCCGAAGTGTCCGAAACCATCCTTGGCCAGGTGCTGACCGCGGCCCAGGGCCAGAACCCCGCCCGTCAGGCGCATGTCAATGCGGGCCTGCCCATCGAATCGGCGGCGTGGAGCATCAACCAGGTCTGCGGCTCGGGCCTGCGCGCCGTGGCGCTCGGCGCCCAGCACATCCAGCTCGGGGATGCCGCCATCGTCTGCGCCGGCGGGCAGGAAAACATGACCCTCGCCCCCCATGCCGCGCATCTACGCGCCGGGCACAAGATGGGCGATATGATGTATATCGACACGATGATCCGCGACGGTCTGTGGGATGCGTTCAACGGCTATCACATGGGCCAGACCGCCGAGAACGTGGCCGAGAAATGGCAGATCAGCCGCGAGCAGCAGGACGAATTCGCCGTCGCCAGCCAGAACAAGGCCGAAGCCGCGCAGAAGGCGGGCAAGTTCGACGACGAGGTGATCGCCTTTACCGTCAAGACCCGCAAGGGCGACATCATCGTCGACAAGGACGAATATATCCGCCACGGCGCCACCATCGAGGCGATGCAGAAACTGCGCCCCGCCTTTACCAGGGACGGGTCGGTCACTGCGGCAAACGCCTCTGGCCTGAATGACGGCGCCGCGGGCACGCTCCTGATGAGCGCCGACGAGGCCGAGAAACGCGGCATCGAGCCGCTGGCGCGCATCGCCTCTTATGCCACCGCCGGGCTTGACCCGTCGATCATGGGCGTGGGTCCGATCCATGCCAGCCGCAAGGCGCTGGCAAAGGCGGGCTGGCGCGTCGAGGATCTCGATCTGGTCGAGGCGAACGAGGCCTTTGCCGCGCAGGCCTGCGCGGTCAACAAGGACATGGGCTGGGATCCGGCCATCGTCAACGTGAACGGCGGCGCCATCGCCATCGGTCATCCGATCGGCGCAAGCGGCGCACGGGTGCTCAACACGCTGCTCTTCGAAATGAAACGCCGGGGCGCGAAACGCGGCCTTGCCACGCTCTGCATCGGCGGCGGCATGGGCGTTGCCATGTGCGTCGAGCGCCCCTGAGCGGCGGCGTGATGACCGGGTAGACGATCATCAGGGGTGCCCGCAACGGCACCCCTTTTTCTGACGTCCCTACGACATGTCGGCAGCGCGGAAACCTTCTCACGTAATATTATTGCGCATCATCACACAAAACAGTAACCAAGTTATCAAGACATTAGCCAGATTGGAGGATACCATGGCACGAACTGCACTCGTCACCGGAGGATCACGCGGAATCGGGGCCGCCATTTCCAAGGCGCTCAAGGCCAAGGGATATACCGTCGCCGCCACCTATGCCGGCAATGATGAGGCCGCCGCCAAATTCACCAGGGAAACCGGCATCAAGACCTATAAATGGAACGTGGCCGATTACGACAGTTCCAAGGAGGGTATCGCGCAGGTCGAGGCCGATCTTGGCCCCATCGACATCGTTGTCGCCAATGCCGGCATCACCCGCGACGCACCGTTCCACAAGATGACACCGCAGCAGTGGAAAGAGGTGATCGACACCAACCTCACCGGCGTGTTCAACACCGTTCACCCGGTCTGGCCCGGCATGCGCGAGCGCGGCTTCGGCCGGATCGTCGTGATCTCCTCGATCAACGGGCAAAAGGGGCAATTCGCGCAGGTCAACTATGCCGCCACCAAGGCCGGTGATCTGGGCATCGTCAAATCGCTGGCCCAGGAAGGGGCCGCCAAAGGCATCACCGCCAACGCGGTCTGCCCCGGCTATATCGCCACCGAAATGGTCATGGCCGTGCCGGAAAAGGTGCGCGAATCGATCATCGGCATGATCCCCGCCGGTCGTCTGGGCGAGCCCGAGGAAATCGCGCGCTGCGTGACCTTTCTCGTGTCCGACGACGCCAGCTTTATCAACGGCTCCACGATCTCGGCCAACGGCGCGCAATTCTTTGTCTGACGCACCACGAAAATGGGCCGGTCAATCGACCGGCCCCTGGTCCGTCTGGCGCTGCTGTCAGGCGTTGACCGACAGGCGCTCGATCTCTTCCTTGATCTTCAATTTCTGCTTCTTGAGTTCCGCGATTTCCAGCGTGCTGCTTCCCGGTGCGCGCTGCGCCTCTTCCACCTTTTCCGAGAGCGCGTGATGTTTCCTCTTCAGTTCCTCGATATGCGAACTCAAGCTCATTAGCAGTCTCCTCTCTGTCTGGATGTCTCTAATCAACATGGGAAGTGCAGCATATTTTTACAATCCTGTCACGCTGCAGATGCGAGATAAGCGGGAGTTTTCCGATCGGATTTTAGGAAATCAGCGCGCCAGGGGCAGAGCTGCCGCCTCTCTGAGCACCAGAGCGGTCGCAACGGTGTAATTTTCGCCATCGCGCTCATGCGCGGCACCCGCATGCAGCAACCAGCCGTCCAGCAGGCGCAAGGCGGCGCGCCCTCCCTTGCGCCCCCGGATCAACACCAGCCGCGCCGCGCGGCCGCGCCGGGGAATCAGCGGCAGCACCTCCAGCGATCCCAGATGCGCCGCCATGGCCGCCAGCAGATCAGGCAACCGCTCGGCCCGCTGGATGAATGTCACCGTGCCCTTGGGCGATGCGCGCCGCGCCGCCGCCGCCACCCAATCCGAGAGCGGCGCCGCCTCGCCCATCGCCCGCTCACGCCCCGGATCCTGCGCGGCGGTGCTGGCGCGGCGGTCGAAATAGGGCGGGTTGGCGATCACATGATCGAACTGTCTCTGGCGCAGAACCTCGGGCATCGCGGTCAGGTCGCCGGTCACCACCTCGAACGCGACACCGTTCTGCGCGCCGTTCTGCCGCGCAAGATCGGCATAGGCCGGCTGCACCTCCAGCCCGGTCAGGCGCAGCCCCGACACCCGCGCCGCGACGCACAGCCCCGCAACACCCGCACCGCAGCCCAGATCGAGCAGGCTGTCGCCCGGCCCTGCCGGCACGCTCGCGGCCAGCAGCACCGGATCAATCCCGGCGCGATAGCCCGCTCTGGGTTGCGCGACCACCAGACGCCCACCCAGGAACGCATCCCGGCTCAGCTCGTCCTGTCCGAACGGGTCAGTCCTCAAGCGAGAATCCATTGTCGCGCAGCGTCTCTCGGGCATCGTAATAATCGTCATCCGCGACCATCAGGCGACGCGGGAATATGCCGATGGACCCTTCGAGGATGCTCATGTTTACGTCCAATTCAAAGCAGTCTATACCCTCGCCCTGAAGCAGGGCCTGGGCAAATGCGATGGACGCGGGATCATTGGTGCGCAAAAGCTGTTTCATGGGGATGACATAAGGGCACCGGACGCGATTTGTCGAGTGCCGGGGTGGGGATGTGATGGGATTGCACGAGGCTGTTATCAAACCGCATGAACAGTTGGCCGCGCATCTCGCGGCGAAACTGGAGGCGGTGAACATCCTCATCCGGGCGCGCATGGCCTCGCGCCACGCCCCCCGCATCCCCCAGGTCACGGCGCATCTGGTCGAGGCGGGCGGCAAACGCCTGCGCCCGATGCTGACGCTCGCGACCGCGGATCTGTGCGGCTACACCGGCGATTTTGACGTGCATCTCGCGGCGACGGTGGAATTCATCCACACCGCCACACTCCTGCATGACGACGTGGTGGACGAGAGCGCGCAGCGCCGCGGACGGCCCACCGCCAACCTGCTGTGGGACAACAAGTCCAGCGTGCTGGTGGGCGACTATCTCTTTGCCCGCGCCTTTCAACTCATGGTCGAAACCGGCTCGCTCAGGGTGCTCGATATCCTCGCCAACGCCTCGGCCACGATTGCCGAGGGCGAGGTGCTGCAACTGACCGCCGCGCGCGATCTGGCCACGACCGAGGATATCTATCTGCAAGTGGTGCGCGGCAAGACGGCGGCGCTGTTTTCCGCCGCAACCGAGGTGGGCGGCGTGATCGCGGGCGCCCCCGAGGATCAGGTCGGGGCGCTCTTTGAGTACGGCGACGCGCTGGGCATCGCCTTTCAGATCGTCGACGATCTGCTGGACTACCAGGGCGACGCCCGCGCCACCGGCAAGAACGTGGGCGACGATTTCCGCGAACGCAAACTCACCCTGCCCGTGATCAAGGCGGTGGCGGCAGCGAACGCCACCGAGCGCGCATTCTGGTCGCGCACGATTGAAAAGGGCGATCAGCAGTCGGGCGATCTGGAACACGCGCTGCAACTGCTGCACGCGCATGGCGCGCTCGATCGGACGCGGGCAGAGGCGCTCGGCTGGACCACCCGCGCCAAGACGGCGCTCGACCACCTGCCCGATCACCCGGTGCGGCGCATGCTGTTCGATCTGGCCGATTACGTGGTGGCACGGATCAGCTGAGCCGCGCCGACCGAATCCACCAACCGGGAAATTCCGCGGCAAGACGGCTGGCCGCAGAGCTTGCCGTTTCGGCGTCATCATAGAGCCCGAAACAGGTCGCCCCCGATCCCGACATCCGCGCCAGCTGACAGCCGGGCGTGACGCCCAACCGCTCGATCACCTGCGCAATCACCGGCTGCTCGGCGATAGCGGGGTCTTGCAGATCGTTGCGCTGCTCCGCCAGCCATCGCACCAGATCACCGGCGCCCGCCCATGCCGGCAACTCGTCCGGCATCGGCGGATTGTCCCGACAGGTCAGCCGCCGGAACACCGCCGGGGTCGGCACCGGCACGCGCGGGTTGATCAGCACCGCATGCAGCAGCGGCAGGCCCGCCACCGCGCTCACCTCTTCGCCGATGCCGCACATCCGCGCCGCGCGCGCCAGCATGCAGACCGGCACATCCGCCCCGAGGGTCAGCACCCCCTCCGGCACCGGCTGCCCGCGCATCCGCGCCAGCGCCCGCAGCGTGGCGGCCGCGTCGCTCGACCCGCCGCCGATACCGGCGGCCGCAGGCAGATGTTTCTCAAGGCTGATCTCGGCCGTGGTCCCGGTCAGCGCCACCGCCCGCAGCACCAGGTTGTCCGGCCCGACCGGAACGCCCGCCGCCATTGGTCCGGTGACCCGCAGTCGGCTCACCCCGGCGAGGCGGACCGACACCCGGTCGCCGACATCCGCGAACACCACCAGCGAATCGAGCAGATGATAGCCATCCGCCCGCCGTCCAGTGACATGCAGTGTCAGGTTTATCTTGGCCGGCGCGAACGCCTCAACCACCGTCATTGACGACCTGAAGCGGCGCGGCACCCTCCTCGTCGAGCACCTGATCCAGCCCCACAACCAGCTTGCGGCGGATGCGTTCTGGCTCCAGATCGGACGAGGGCTCGCTTTCGTTCAGCGAGAGCGCGCGTTTCCACTGGAACCGCGCCTCGACACGACGACCCACAGCCCAGAGCACATCGCCGAGATGATCGTTGACCACCGGATCGGTGGGCATCAGTTCGGCGGCACGCTCCATATGCCCGATCGCCTCGTCATAGCGTCCCAGCCGGTAGAGAACCCATCCCAGGCTGTCCACGATATAGCCGCTCGTGGGTTCGGCTGCGACCGCGCGCTCGATCATCTCCAGCGCCTCGTCAAGGTTTATCCGCTTTTCCACCATCGTGTAGCCGAGGTAATTGAGCACCTGCGGATGATCCGGGTTCAGCTCCAGCGCACGGCGGAAATCGGCCTCGGCCTTTTCCCAGTTGTCCAGCCGCTCATGGCTGATCGCGCGGGCATAGAGCACGAACCACTGCTCATCGCCCTTGGCATCATAAAGCACCACGGCCCGGTCATAGGCGGTCACCGCCGCTGCAAACTCCTCGGTTCCCCGGTAGAGATCGCCCAGGGCAACATGCACCTGCGGCAGATCGGGATGGGTCTGCGCCAGTTGCTCCAGCACCTCGGCGGCGGCATCGGGCTTGTTCTGACGGCGCAGAACATCGCTGCGGCCCAGTTCGGCAAGGTAATAAGAGGGATGTTCGCGCGGAACCTTCTTGTAGGCTTCGGTCGCCAGGTCATGGCGCTCCATCCGCTCCAACAGTTCGGCGCTCATCAGCACGGCGTCGATGTGATCGGGCTTTATCATTTCGGCAAGCCGGGTGTAGAGCAGGATCAGATCGTCATTGGCCTCCTGCCTCAGCGCCTGACCGAGCGAATAGAACACCTCGGCCACACCATCCGCAGCACCTGTCACCAGGTCAAAAGGCGCGCGTTCCCCGGCGGCGAGCGCCGCGCGCAATGCCACGATTTCCGGATCCGGATTGCCACCGAACGTATCATCTATCACCGTGACCGCGCGTTCCTGCGCGTCAATCTGGCTGAGAACCTGCGCCCAGGCGATCACCCCACGCCGGGTGCGCTGCAACGGGCCGTCCGCCTCGCCGCTGAACACCTTGTCGGCGCCCTCGAAATCGCCGACCGATGCCAGCGCCAGCGCCTTGTGGTAGATCGCGAAACTGCGCAGGCCACGCTCTTCGGCAACCGCGTCAAAGTGCTCCAGCGCCGCAGTCATGTCGCCCTTGCCAAGCGAGGCCCAGGCGGCCAACAGCCCATCGGCCAGAGCCCCCGCGCCGCGCCCGTCCTGTACCCGCGCCATCAGCGCGTCCCACTCTGCGTCGCGCGCCTCCTGCGCCACCAGCGCCATGCGCGCCACCTGAGACTCGAGGCCATCCGCCTCGATCTTGCGGGCCACGCTCACCGCGCGATCCAGTTGCCCGAGCGCCAGATAGGCAATCGTCGCATCTTCCAGAATGGCGGGGTTTGACGGATCCTCGGCCAGCGCCTGCGCGTAATATTGCGCGGCGGCGGCAAAATCGCCGGCATACCGCGCCTGCCGGGCCGCAAGATAGGCGCCTGACGGCTCTTGCGCCATCACCGTCAGGGGCACGCCCTGCAACAGGGTCGCCAATGCAAGGGCCGAGAGGATTCTGGTGTTCACGATGATCTGCCTCTTGTCGCCGGAGATTCAGGCAAAGGTAATATGCCCGCCCCGCCAAGGCAATGCGGCGCGACGTATTCGCCGCGCCGCACCACAAATATCACGCGATGGTTACATGTTCGGATAGTTCGGCCCGTCACCGCCCTGCGGCGTCACCCAGTTGATATTCTGGCTGGGATCCTTGATATCGCAGGTCTTGCAATGCACGCAGTTCTGGAAATTGATGACAAACCGCGGTTCCTTGCCCTCTTCGCGCACCACCTCGTAGACGCCCGCCGGGCAATAGCGCTGCGCAGGCTCGTCATATTTCGGCAGATTCACGCCAATCGGCACGCTGGCATCCTTGAGATGCAGATGCGCGGGCTGGCTTTCCTCGTGATTGGTCATCGAGAAACTGACATTGGTCAGCCGGTCGAAACTCAGCTTGCCGTCAGGCTTGGGATAGTCGATGGGCTTGTGTTGGCTGGCCGGTTCCGTGGCCTCGGCATCGGTCTTGCCATGACGCAGGGTGCCCAGCAGGCTGAAGCCGAACGTATTGGTCCACATGTCGAACCCGCCCAGCCCCAACGAAGCCAGTAGCCCGTATTTCGACCAGAGCGGCTTGACGTTGCGCACCTTTTTCAGATCCTTGCCGATCGCGCCGGTTCGCACCTCTGTCTCGTAATCGCTCAACTCGTCGCTGGCGCGCCCTGCCGCCAATGCCGCATGGGCCGCCTCTGCCGCCGCCTTGCCCGACAGCATCGCATTGTGGTTGCCCTTGATGCGCGGCACGTTGACCATGCCCACCGAACAGCCCAGCAGCGCCACGCCCGGCGCCACCATCTTGGGCATCGACTGATAGCCACCCTCGGAAATCGCCCGCGCGCCGTAAGCCACACGCTTGCCGCCCTTCAGCAGGTCGGCCACCATCGGGTGATGCTTGAACCGCTGGAATTCCATGTAGGGAAAGAGATGTGGATTCTTGTAATTCAGGTGAACCACGAATCCCACGTAAACCTGATTGTTCTCAAGATGATAGATGAACGATCCGCCGCCCGCGTTCCTGCCCAGCGGCCAGCCCATCGTATGCGTGACGGTGCCCTCACGGTGCTGGGCGGGGTCGATCTCCCATATTTCCTTCATGCCAAGGCCGAATTTCTGCGGCTCTTTCCCGGCGCTCAGGTCGTATCTGGCGATCACCTCCTTGGCGAGCGACCCGCGCACGCCCTCGCCAAGAAATACATACTTGCCGTGCAGTTCCATCCCCGGCTCATAGTTCGGCCCTGGCGTGCCATCCTCATTCTTGCCGAACTCACCGGCGACGACACCCCTGACCTCGCCATTCTCGCCATAGACGATCTCGGAACAGGACATGCCGGGAAAAATCTCGACCCCCAGCGCCTCGGCCTGTTCGGCCATCCAGCGACAGACATTGCCCATGCTGACGATGTAATTGCCGTGGTTGTTCATCAGCGGCGGCATCGGCCAGTTGGGCACGCGGACCTTTCCCGCCTCGCCCAGCATGTAGAAATTGTCCTCGGTCACCGGCGTGTTGAGCGGCGCGCCCTTTTCCTTCCAGTCCGGGATCAGCGCGTCAAGACCGCAGGGATCCAGCACCGCGCCCGACAGGATATGCGCGCCGACCTCGGAGCCCTTCTCCAGCACCACGACCGCACAATCGGGATCCAGCTGCTTGAGCCGGATCGCCGCCGACAGCCCCGCCGGGCCAGCCCCGACGATCACGACATCGTATTCCATCGTTTCGCGCGTCACATCCGTCATCGGCCTCATCCTTTTTCCTGGCGCCGCGGACCTGCACCGCCGCATAATCAAGGTTGCGAGTGTGACTATCGCGCCCGCGCGTCAGGCGTCAATTGAAACACGACGTTAAAACCGCCGGAAACCGGCAATCTACCACGCTTGCGCGCCCAAATCCGCCGCCCGGTCGGATCACCTATTGCAATCGTGCGCGGCCTTCGGGCAATCTGACGCAAATTGAGCAACCACAACGACGGGGCCTGCATCATGCGGCCCCGCTTCTGACAATGGACGACTGGAATGGAAAAAATCCCGATGACCGCCGGCGGCCACGCCGCGCTCGAGGTGGAATTGAAACACCTCAAATCGGTCGAACGGCCTGCGATCATCCGCGCCATCGCCGAAGCACGCGAGCACGGCGATCTCAGCGAGAACGCAGAATACCATTCCGCCAAGGAAAAGCAGTCCTTCATCGAGGGCCGCATCAAGGAAATCGAAGGCATCCTCAGCCTGGCCGAGGTGATCGACCCGCGCAAACTCTCGGGTCCGATCAAGTTCGGCGCGACCGTCACGCTGGTGGATGAGGATACAGACGAGGAAAAAACCTATCAGATCGTCGGCGAACACGAGGCCAGTATCGAAAAGGGCCTGTTGAATATAAAATCACCCATCGCGCGCGCCCTGATCGGCAAGGAGGCGGGCGACAGTGTCGAGGTGCGCACGCCCGGTGGCGAACGATCCTACGAAGTGGTAAAGGTTGCGTATATCTGACAGGCGCCTGACCATGTCCCCTCGCAAACGCTTTGCCCCTGTTGTCCCGACGGCCCGGGACGGGACCGGGATCACCGTGATCGAAATGATCGCCCTGGTGCTTTCGATTCTGTGGCTGATCGGCGCCGCGCTGTTTCTTCTGTTCGCCACCCCCGGCAACGGAGAGGGTGGTGCGCTGAACCTCGTGATCATGCTTCTGGCCGTCTTCATGCCGGTGGCGCTGATCTGGGTCGGCGCCATCGCCGCCCGCGCCAGCCGCGTCATGCGCGAAGAAAGCCAGCGCCTTCACTCCGCGATCAACGCTGTCCGCCAGGCCTATCTCGCCCAGAGCCAGATGCTCGCGCCCGCCTCGGACAAGACCGTCAGCCAGAAACTCGACGAAATCGCCGCCGCCCAGCGCAAGACGGAAACCGCGCTCGCCATATTCTCGTCGGTGCGCGTCGGCCAGCCCGAACCGCGCCCGGTGCTGCCCCCCGCGCCTGCGCCGGACGACGCAAACGATCAGGTCGCCCTGCCGCTTGGCACCACCGTCGAGGACATCCAGCCCCCGCTGGAACGCGCCGATTTCATCCGCGCGGTGAATTTTCCCGAGAACCCCGAGGACAAGGCCGGGTTCGCCGCGCTGCGCCGCGCGCTCAGGGACCGGCCCACCGCGCAACTCATCCGCGCGGCGCAGGATGTGCTGACGCTCTTGTCGCATGACGGCATCTACATGGACGATCTGCGCCCCGACATGGCCCGCCCCGAACTCTGGCGGCGCTTTGCCGCGGGCGAACGCGGGCGCGCCGTGGCCGCGCTCGGCGGCATCCATGACCGCGCCTGCCTGGCGCTGACCGCGGCGCGGATGAAACAGGACGGGATTTTCCGCGACGCCGCGCATCATTTCCTGCGGCTTTTCGACCGGATGTTCACCCAGTTCGCCGAAACCGCGAGCGACGCCGAAATCTCCGAACTGTCGGAAACCCGCACCGCCCGCGCCTTCATGCTGCTGGGCCGGGTCGCGGGCACCTTCGACTGAGGGCCGCGATCACTTCTGTTGCCCCCCACCGAATTCCACGCCATGATGCGCGCCTGAGGAGACCTGATCATGCGTAAGTTTCTCGTCGTGCTGGATGACAGCCGCGAATGTCTCAATGCGATGCGCTTTGCCGCCATGCGCGCCGCTCATACCGGGGCGGGCGTGGAAATCCTCGCGGTGATCCCGCCCGAGGAATTCAACCACTGGATCGGCGTCGGCGACCTGATGCGCGAGGAACAGCGCGAGCGTATCCAGGCCCATTTCGAGGTTTTTGCCAAATGGATGCGCGACAAGCAGGGCATCGACCCCGAACTGGTGATCCGCGAAGGCGAACCGGCGGACGAGATCATCGCGCAGGTGCGCGACGATCCGGCCATCGGCGTGCTGGTGCTGGGCGCCGCCACCGGCAAGAAGGGACCCGGCCCGCTGGTCACGCAACTGTCCAGGACCGCCGGCAGCCTGCCAATCCCGATCACCATCGTGCCCGGCGATCTCAGCAAGGAACGGCTTGAGGCGATCACCTGACCCGACCGACCCGCAACCTTAGAATCGTTCCAAACCTTGACTCGGGCCGCAGCCGGGCGCATATCTTGGCCAGACACGAAAGGTCCCGCCATGTTCATCCAAACCGAATCCACCCCCAACCCCGCCACGCTTAAATTCCTGCCGGGCCAGACCGTGCTGGAAATGGGCACCGCCGATTTCCCGACCTCCGACGGCGCCGAGAAATCGCCGCTGGCCGAGCGGATTTTCAAGGTTCCGGGCGTCTCCGGCGTGTTCTTCGGCAATGATTTCGTCACCGTGACCAAGGCCGAAGCGATCGAATGGGACCACATCAAACCCGCCATTCTGGGCGCCATCATGGAGCATTACCAATCCGGTCAGCCGGTGATGCTGGGCGAGGCACAGACCGCATCGGGACATGCTGACCACAGCGGCGAGGATTCCGAGATCGTCGGCCAGATCAAGGAACTGCTCGACACTCGCGTGCGCCCCGCCGTGGCGCAGGACGGCGGCGACATCACGTTCCACGGCTTTGACCGGGGCGTGGTCTATCTGCACATGCAGGGTGCCTGCGCGGGCTGTCCGTCATCCACCATCACGCTCAAGATGGGGATCGAGAACCTGCTGCGCCACTACATCCCCGAGGTGACAGAGGTGCGCCCGGTTGGCCTCTGACCGGCTGACCCTCGGCTTTGACACATCGGCCGCGCATTGCGCGGCCGCTTTGCTGTCGGGCGACCGGGTTCTGGTCTCGCACGCCGAAGATATGGGGCGCGGTCAGGCCGAGCGGCTGATGCCACTGCTGGAGGAGGTGCTTGCGGCAGGCGGGGCCACATGGTCCGACCTGACGCGCATCGGCGTCGGCATCGGGCCGGGCAACTTCACCGGCATCCGCATCTCGGTGGCGGCGGCGCGCGGGCTGGCGCTGGCGCTGGGCATCCCGGCCATCGGCATCAGCACGCTCGATGCCATCCGCGCCCTCAACGGTCCCGCCTGCCTGCCTGCCGTGCCCGCCCCGCGCGATCAGGTATATGTCCAGCGCCCCGGCGCCGCGCCGGATCTCGTGCCGTTGGCCGGGATCACCGGCCACAGCCTGCCGCCCGTGCCCGCCACCCTGGCCGAAACCATCGCCCGCCTCGCCGTCACCGCCCCGGCGGACAGCCCGCCGCCTGCGCCGCTCTACATCCGGCCCGCCGATGCAGCACCCGCGCGCGATCTGCCGCCCGTGATCCTCGATGACGCCTGAGGACATGGCCCGCACCCATGCCCGCGCCTTTGAGGGTCAGGCGCGCGCATGGTCCACCGCAGAATTCAAGTCCCTGCTCGACAGCCCCCTCAGCTTTGCCACCGGCGACCGTCGCGCCTTTGCCCTTGGCCGCGCCATCGCGGACGAGGCGGAGCTGTTGACGCTCGCAACCGATCCCGCGCATCGGCGCCGCGGCCTCGCGCGCGCCTGCCTTGCCGCCTTCGAGACCGAGGCGCGCCAACGCGGCGCCAGATCCGCCTTTCTAGAGGTCGCCGCCGACAATGCGCCAGCCCTCGCGCTCTACCACGCCGCGGGCTATGCGCAGACCGCCCGCCGCGCCGCCTATTACACCCGCACCTGCGGTTCCGCGACCGATGCCTTGATCCTGCACAAGCCCCTCACCTGACGCGAACGCGCAACGCATAAGGCCAGATCGGGAAATTTCATCAGACCTGCGCCGTTCCCCGGCTCCACGCCCTTGCATTGCCACCTGACATGGGGCTAGGAATTGCCATGCAGATTTACCTCCCCATAGCCGAGGTTTCGGTCAACGCCTTCCTGCTGCTCGGGCTGGGCGGGATTGTCGGAATCCTCTCGGGCATGTTCGGCGTGGGCGGCGGCTTTCTGATGACGCCGCTGCTGTTCTTCATCGGCATTCCCCCCGCCGTTGCCGTCGCTACCGAGGCCAACCAGATCGTCGCCTCATCCTTTTCCGGCGTGCTGGCGCATCTCAGGCGCAAGACCGTCGATCTCAGGATGGGCACCGTGCTGCTCATCGGCGGGCTGATCGGCGCGGCGGTGGGCGTGGTGATCTTCAACTATCTCAAGGCGCTGGGCCAGGTCGACCTGCTGGTCAAGCTCTGCTATGTGGTCTTTCTCGGCATCATCGGCGGCATGATGTTCTTTGAAAGCCTGCGCGCCATCCGCAGAACCCGGCGCGGCGCGCCGCCGCAGCGCAAGAAACACGGCTGGGTCCACGGCCTGCCGTTCAAGATGCGCTTTCGCACCTCGGGGCTCTATATCTCGGTGATCCCGCCCGTCCTGGTGGGCATCAGCGTTGGTATTCTCGCCGCGATCATGGGGGTGGGCGGCGGTTTCATCATGGTTCCGGCGATGATCTATCTTCTGGGCATGCCAACCAAGGTGGTGGTCGGAACCTCGCTGTTTCAGATCATCTTTGTCACCGGCTTTACCACCATGCTGCACGCCACCACCAACTTCACGGTGGATGTGGCGCTCGCCGTGCTGCTGCTCGTGGGCGGCGTGATCGGCGCGCAGATCGGCGCGCAGATCGGCACCAGAATGAAGGCCGAACAACTGCGCATCCTGCTGGCGCTGATGGTGCTTGTGGTCTGCGGCAAGCTGGCGCTCGACCTGCTGCTGATGCCGTCGGAACTTTACTCGATCGGCACGGCGGGGGGACACTGATGCTGCGCCTCGCCCTCCTCTTCTGCCTCGCGGCACTGCCCCTGCGCGCCGAAGAGGTGGTGCTGGGCCTCTCCAGCGACAAGGTGGCGATCACCGCCACGTTCGAGGGCTCGGACATCCTGATCTTCGGCGCTGTCAAACGCGAGACGACGATCCCCGAGATCCCGCTCGACGTGGTGATCACCGTATCCGGCCCCTCGCTGCCGGTAACGGTGCGCCGCAAGGACCGCCGCCTTGGCATCTGGGTGAACACCGAAATGGTCGCGCTCGACGCCGCGCCCAGCTTTTACGCCGTGGCCACCACCGGCCCGCTCGACACCGTGCTGTCAAATACCGAGGATCTGCGCCACCGCGTCTCGATCCCGCGCGCGATCCGCTCGGTGGGCGCCGCCACCATGGCCGAGGACGCCGAGCGCTTTACCGACGCCCTCATCCGCATCCGCCGCGATCAGGGTGCCTACCAGATGCGCGAGGGCGCGGTCGTTCTGGATCAGCAGACACTCTTTCGCACCGCGATCCGCCTGCCCGCCAACCTGACCGAAGGCACCTATGCCACGCGCATCTTTCTCACCCGCGAAGGCCGCGTCGTCTCGCAGTTCCAGACCACCATTGACGTGCGCAAGGTCGGGCTGGAACGCTGGCTGTTCAGCCTCTCGCGCGAACAACCGATGCTGTACGGGCTGATGTCGCTCGCCATCGCCATCGCTGCGGGCTGGCTTGCCTCGGCAGCGTTCCAGGTGCTGCGGCGAGGGTGAGAGGCCGCGCGGTCGCCATGCCGGGGACTCGCAATTGGGCGGGTGGCAACCTCATCCCCGCCCGATATAGGGCATCTTGGTCGCCATCAGCGTCATGAACTGCACATTGGCCTCGGGCGGCAGCCCGGCCATGTGCAGCACCGCCCGCCCCACATGCGCAACATCCATCGTGGGCGGCGGATTCTCGGGGTTCGCGGCAATGATCCCCTGCAGCAACTCGGTGCGCGCATTGCCGATGTCGATCTGCCCGCAGGCGATGTCATAGGGCCTGCCATCGAGGCTGAGCGTTCTGGTCAGGCCGGTTATGGCATGTTTGGTCGTGGTATAGGCGACCGACCCCTCGCGCGGCGCATGGGCAGAGATCGAGCCGTTGTTGATGATCCGCCCGCCCATCGGTGTCTGGTTGCGCATCTGCGCGAATGCCGCGCGGGCGCAGAGGAACATGCCGTGCAGGTTCACATCCACCACCCTGCGCCATTCGTCGAACGACAACTCGTCGATCAGCCCCGCGCGGCCAAAGCTGCCGGCGTTGTTGAACAGCACGTCAAGCCGCCCGGCACGGGCGATGAAATCCTCGAAAACCCGCACCACATCGCCGGGATCGGTGACATCTCCCGGCAGGATCACCGCATTGTCATGGCCACCGGCCACCGCCTCCAGCGCCTCGCGCCGCCGCGCCATCAGCCCCACCTGCCAGCCCGCATCCAGAAACGCCCGCGCGCAGGCCGCACCTATCCCGGCACTCGCGCCGGTGATCAGAACCGTTTTCATTCCTCTCCCTCCAGTTCCAGCGGCACGGGCGCGCCGCGCAAATCCTCGACCGTCAGCGGCGCGGTCGGCTTGGACAGCCGGTTGCGCACCACCCAGTGCAGCCGCTCTTCGGCCCGCGTGATCGCCACATAGGCCAGCCGCTTCCACAGCGGCTGGCCCGCTTCGGTGCGCCCCATGCGGGCGGCGGCATAGATGTCGGGCGCAAAGACCTGCACATCGCGCCACTGGCTGCCCTGCGCCTTGTGGATCGTCACCGCCGCCCCGTGCAGGAATGTCGCCCCCATGTTGGCGGCAAACGGGATGAACGGCTCTGCCTCATCCGGCTTTTCGATCTTGACGATGCTGGCGGCGCTGACCTGCGGATCCTCGGCCCCGATCACATGCAAGCGGGAGAATCCGGGCCTGCGCCCCGGTCCCAGATAGACCACCTGCGCCCCCTTGATCAGCCCGCGCGCCTCAAGATCAAGCCGCTTCTTGCGGTGCTTGAGTGGCAATTCGATCCCGTCGCAGATCAGCGGCTCGCCGGGCAGCAATTCGGTCTCGGGCGCGCCATGCACCGCGCGAAACGCATGGATCAGCCGGATGCGCGTGGCGTTGCGCCAGACGAGGACGGGCGAGCGCGCCATCAGATCCACCTCGACCCGTTCGGCCCATCTGACCCGTTCGTCGCGCCGGGCGGCATCCTCGACCATCGCCTCGAAATGCTGGAACTCCAGCGCCGGATCGGCCAGCGCATGCGCCAGATCAAGGATCGGATTGTCCGCATCCTGCCGGTGAATGCGGCTCAGTTCCAGCCGCGCAGGCGCGGGCAGGCTGTCGAATACCATGCCGCCGGTGGATTTCACCGGCGGCAGTTGCGCCGGATCGCCAAACAGCAGCAGCGTTGGGAAAATCTCCTGCAGATCCTCGAACTGCTGCTCGTCGAGCATGCTCGCCTCGTCGATCAGCCCGATATCCAGCGGTTCCTCGCGCCGCCGCCAGCCGGTGATGAAATCCGATCCGCGCAGCCCCGCCGCCGCCAGCGCGCCGGGAATGGACTTGTTGGACTGATAGAACGCCAGCGCCCGGTCCAGCGCCAGATCGGTCAGCCCCTCGATCACCGGCCGCTCGCCCTGCCCGGCCAGCCACTCCGCGATCTTCTCGTATTCCGGGTGATAGACCGGGGTATAGAGGATGCGATGAATCGTCGTCGCGGGCACCCCGCGCATCCGCAGCACGCTCGCCGCCTTGTTGGTCGGCGCAAGGATCGCCAGCGTGCGCCGGTCGCGCCGCCTGCGCCCCTCGTAATCGCCCGAGACGACATCGACGCCCGCCTCCTCCAGCGCGCGACAGAGCGCGGCCAGGAGCAGCGTCTTGCCCGATCCGGCCTTGCCCACCACGGCCATCACCGCCGACTTGCCCTCGCGCGGCGGGATCAGCAAACCCTCGTCCAGATCGACGCCCACCTCGCGCAGCATCCCGGCGATACGGTCATGCGCCTCGGCCTGATCGGGGGAATATGTGAGTGCTGCTTCCGACATGGGCGCGACCCTAGCGCCGCGCCCCGGCAGGCGCCAGCGAAAGCCGCCGAAATCTCACGCCGCGCGCACGGCCCTGCCCCCGAGCGACCGCCGGAACCACCACTCCGACAGGTCCGCCGATATGCCCGCGCGCTGCGCCACCCGCGCCCGCGCCGCATCGGTGAACCCCCAGAGCCCCACGCTGATCCGGTCGCGCCCCTGACCCATGCCGCCCAGAATTTCGGGCGAGGCCCCGATCATCCGGTAGATCCGCACCATCCGCGCGTCAAAGACGCCCACATACTGCCGGATAGCCAGCCCCCGCATCACCTCGCCACCGCCCAGCATCAGCACCCCCGCCACATTGGGTGCAGCCCCCCGCGCCAGACAGAACCGCGTGCATTCCCAGATGCCGGGGTCGCGGATCGGCGCACCCGCCAGAAGATGCGCGAAATGCTCGTTGACCATCACCCGGCCCGTCGTCGGCATCAGCCGCATCGACCCGCCATGCGCCCCGTCCGGTCCCTGCCAGATGACATAAAGCGGGTTGAGCGCGTCATATTCGTCACGCTCCTCGCCCGCAGCAGTCACTTGCACTTCCCAGCCCAGCCGCGCCTTGAACTGATCCTCGCGATCCCGAAACATCGTGTCGCGCAGACGCGGATACCTGTGCAAATCCTCTCCGAAAACATAATGCAGCATGCCTGCCCCCTGATGAACCGGGGCACAGGGCTAGGACAGCGCGGTTAATCCGGGCTTGCACCAGCGTGCGTTGCAACACCCTGACAGCAAAGTGGCTTGACCAGCCGTCCCGTCCTTCCCTATTGCAGCGCCAAACGATAGTGTCTCGCAAAAACAACGCGGCATTCCGCGACCCGAGGGGAAGTGACCATGGCGCATATCATCGTCGTCGGCAATGAAAAGGGCGGTGCAGGCAAATCCACCGTGTCGATGCATGTGGCCACCGCCCTTGCCCGCATGGGCCACAAGACCAGCGCGCTCGATCTCGACCTGCGCCAGCGCACCTTTGGCCGCTACGCCGACAACCGCGCCAAATTCATGCAGAAATCGGGCCTCGACCTGCCCAGCCCGCGGTTTCACGACCTGCCCGAGGTTGCCAACGACCAACTGCGCCCCGGCGAGAACGTCTATGACCGCCGCCTCTCGGCCGCCGTCGCCACGCTGGAACCCGACAGCGATTTCATCGTCATCGACTGCCCCGGCTCGCATACCCGCCTCAGCCAGGTGGCGCACAGCCTTGCCGACACGCTGATCACCCCGCTCAACGACAGTTTCATCGACTTTGACCTGCTGGCCCATATCGACAGCGACGGGCGCAAGATCCTTGGCCCCTCGGTCTATTCCGAAATGGTCTGGAACGCCCGGCAGTTGCGCGCGCAGGCCGGTCTGCGCGCGATCGACTGGGTCGTGGTGCGCAACCGCATGGGCGCGCAGCAGATGGTCAACAAACAGAAAATGGGCGACGCGATCGAGGCGCTGTCCAAGCGCATCGGCTTTCGCATCGCGCCCGGCTTCAACGAGCGGGTGATCTTTCGCGAGCTGTTTCCACGCGGCCTGACGCTGCTGGATCTCAAGGATATCGGGGTCAAGGGGCTCAACATCTCCAACATCGCCGCCCGCCAGGAACTGCGCGACCTGATGAAATCCCTGAACCTGCCCGGCGTGACGGTCAGTTTCTGACCGCCGCCGAACCTACGCAGCCGGCCCCACACGCGGCTGCGGCGGGTTGCGCGGGGCGCGGCGGCGCAGGATCAGCACCATGTTCGACACAAAGAGCGCACCCAGCACCACGGCGCCGCCCACAATCGTCCATGACCCGGGATCTTCGCCGATCACGGCCCAGACCAGAATCGGCGCCAGCACCGATTCCAGCAGGATCAGCAGCGCCACCTCCGCCGAAGAGATATAGCGCGGCCCCAGCGTCAACAGACAAGTCGAGACGCTGATGAACGCCCCATGCGCCAGGATGAGCGGCCAGTTCTGCGCCCAGACCGCCATCGGCTGCGCCAGCGGCCAGATCACCAGCGACGCCCCCAGGAACGCCACCGGAATCGCCGGGATCATCGACACCGCGCGCAACTGCCGCGCCGCCGTCATCGCGGCCGCAAAGCTGGCCGATACGCCCAGGGCAACCAGATCACCGCTCCAGTGCGCACCCTGCGTCTCGCCCGACCCCCAGGCGATGATGCCCAGACCCGCGAACACCCCCAGCATGGTCCACACCATCCGCCGGCTGATCGCCTCGCCCAGAAACACCCGGCTGAAGATCGCGGCAAAGACCGGCATCGACGCCAGGATAAAGACCACGTTCGCCACGCTTGTCCAACTGACCGCCAGCACGAAGCCGGGGGCGGTGGCCGCGATCAGGACGGTGTAGATCAGCCCCGGCCTGCCCGTGCGCACCACCTCTGAAAACCCGCGCGGCCCCTGCATGGCCAGCACGCCCAGCAGGATCACGCTGCCTGCCGTGATCCCGCGCCAGAAACTGATCGACGCCGGATCGCCCTCGATCAGCCGCACAAACAGCGAATCCGGCACCACGAACAGCACGCCAAGCGCGGTTATGATCAGACCTTTGAGATGCTCGCTCATGGCCCGATCTCTGCGGGTAAAGCACCGGGAAGTAAACCCCATCCGCCTCTCGCCAACCGCCCCCGGCGCGGGTTATGCTGCGCCCGGATCAAGCAAAGGACACCTGCCATGCCCGCCCCCGAAAACCTGTTCAAATCCGCCCTCGCGCGCGGTGACATGCAATATGGCTGCTGGGCGGGCTTTGCCGACGCCTACGCCACAGAGGTTCTGGCCAGCGCCGGTTTCGACTGGCTGGTGATTGACGCCGAACACGCGCCCAACGATCTGCGCACGATCTCGGCGCAACTGGCGGTGCTGACCGGCAAACACAGCCAGCCCGTGGTGCGCCTGCCGATGGGCGAGGTCTGGGCGATCAAGCAGGTGCTCGACGCGGGCGCGCAGACGCTGCTCATCCCGATGGTCGAGAGCGCCGGGCAGGCCCGCGATCTGGTGCGCGCCATGCGCTATCCGCCCCAGGGCGTGCGCGGTTCGGGCGCGGCTCTGGCCCGTGCCTCGCGGTTCTCGGGCATTGCCGATTACATCCCCACCGCCAATGCGCAGATGTGCCTGCTGGTGCAGGTCGAAACGCGGGCCGGCCTTGACGCGCTGGACGATATCCTGACGGTCGAGGGCGTAGACGGGGTATTCATCGGCCCCTCGGACCTCGCGGCGGACATGGGGTATCTCGGCGACAGCAGCGCCGCCCCTGTGCAGGCGGCGATCAAGTCTGCCCTCAACCGCATCGCCGCCTCGGACAAGGCGGCGGGCATCCTCGCGCTCGATCCCGACACCGCGCAGACCTACCGCGACTGGGGCGCGCAGTTTCTGGCGGTCGGCATCGACGTGGTGATGCTGGCCCAGACCGCCCGCGCCACCATCGCCCGCTGGCGCGATGGCTGAGTGGCTTCTGGCCGATGTCGGGGCCTCCAACACGCGGGTTGCCCTTGCCACACCCGCCGGTGTGCTGCGTGAAACGGCGCAGACCCTCCGCAACGACGGCTTTGCGGACCTTGCCCCGCTGCTTGCCGCCTATCTCGACACGTGGGGCGCGCGGCCCACTGCCCTCTGCGCCGGGGTCGCCGGACCCGTCAGGAACGGCACCGCGCAACTGACCAATCTCGACTGGTTCATCGACAGCGCCACGCTGGCCCGCGCCACCGGCGCGTCAGAGGTCCACCTGATCAACGACCTTCAGGCGCAGGCCTGGGCGCTCGACGATCTCGCGGCGGAGACCCTCACCCCGCTCATTCCCGGCATCCCGGCACCGGACGGCCCGCGCATGGTCATGGGACTGGGCACCGGCAGCAACATCGCGGTGGCGCATCGCATGGGCGCCCGCCTTTTCGTGCCGCCCGCCGAGGCCGGGCATTCGAGCCTGCCGCATCTGGACGAGACCACCAACGCCCTCATTACGGCGCTGGCCGCCGAAATCCCCCACAAACCCTACGAGGCGCTGCTCTCCGGCCCCGGTCTCAGCCGCCTGTACCGCCTGCGGACCGGCCACAGCCTGCCGCCGCCACAGATCGTCGCCGCCCACGCGGCGGGCGACGCCGATGCGACCGCGACGCTTGAGGTGTTCGCGAAAATAATGGGCACTGTAACGGGCAATATGGCGCTCACCCATATGACCACCGGCGGCGTCTTTCTGATCGGCGGCGCGGCGCGCATGGTCGCCTCACACCTTCTGTCCCTTGGATTTGCAGAGCATTTCACCGCAAAAGGCCCCTACACCCCGATCCTTCGGGCCATGCCGCTCACCCTGATCACAGACGATCACGCCGCCCTCTCGGGCTGTGCGCGCTATCTGCGGCAGCACTTGAAATAATACGCATCAGAGTGCATATTAAAAATCACATTCAAGGAGAGACCCCATGAAACGCCTCCTCACCAACCAGATCTGCACCATGACCGAACTGCGCGAACCGCAAAAGGTGCTCGACGCGGCGGGCGGCAAGCCGGTGGCGATCATGAAAAATTCGAAATGTATCGGCTACCTGGTGCCCGAAGAGGCCACGCTGCAGCAAGAGCCGCGCTATGCAACGATGGAAGAGGTGATGGCCGCATTCGAGGCGACGCGCGCACAGACACAGCCCGTGCTTGAGTATCTCAAAGACAAATGAGCTTTCTGCTTCTGGATTCCGAACAGGTCGAGACCCTTCACGATCTTGTCCTGAACCCCGGGGAATTGTCGGGCAAGGCGCGTGACAAGTCTCTTGATGGTGCCTTGGCGCGGGTCGATAACCGGCTGGTCTACGGGATGATCGAGGATGTGTTCGACCTTGCCGCCGCCTATGCCGAGGCGATCGCACAGGGCCATTGTTTCAACGATGCCAACAAGCGCACGGCCTATCGGGCAATGATTGTCTGCCTGAAGCTGAATGGCGTGTCTGTCTCTCATGGCACCGAGGAAATCGGCCAGCAGATCATCCGTCTTGCGCAAGGGCTGATCGACGCGGGCGATGTGGCCGAGTGGCTGCGCGCCCGCGCGGGCTGACCCCGATCAATCGCGGGATCGCTCCGCCGCATCGGTGTGAACAACCTTGAGATAACGGCTCAACCGCGTCCAGCCCTCGCCATAGCGGGCATCCAGATCCGCATCGTCATTCTCGCCCGGTCGCGCCAGCAGATCATCCCCCGGCTGCCAGTCCGCGGGCACTGCAAGGCCGGTCCGGTCCGCCATCTGCAACGCCTCGATCGCGCGCAGCACCTCTTCGCTCGACCGCCCGACGAAGGCCGGATAATCCAGCATCATCCGCACTCGCAGCGCCGGGTCGATGATGAAACTCTTGCGGATCGTGCAGTCCTTGTCGTTCTTGGGATGGATCAACCCCATGGCGCGCGACAGCCGCCCATCCGGGTCGGACACGACCGGAAACACGATCTTCAGCCCAAAGATTCGCTCCACATCCTCGACCCATCGTGCGGTATCGTCCGGCATGCCGACCGACAGCCCCACGACCGCGACGCCCGCGCGCTCGAAATCCGGCTGCATTTCCGCGAGCGAGGCCAGTTCCGTCGTGCAGATCGGCGTGAAGGCCGCCGGATGGCTGAACAGATAGATCCACCGCCCCTCCGCCCAATTGTGAAAGGCCATCTCGCCCTTGGTGCTCATGGCGCTGAAATTCGGAAAGATGTCCCCGATCTGAGGCGACCAGACCTTGCCCGTCCGGTAACCTTTGGGAACCTCGATCCAGTTGTCGTCGCCCCGGCCCGTATTCATCATGTCCTGCATTGGATGTTTCCGGTTTCTCGATTTAGCCAAAGGCTATTATTCCCCGGCAAAATGGCCGGATTATGACGAAACCCATGCGCCGCGCCGGTTTCCCGCCCGTCCCGACCGCACAGCCACTTCCCCCGCCCGGCCCGCTCTGCCATACTGCCGCCCAACCCATAAAACAAAGAGCAGCGGCATGAACGATCTTCTCTCGCCCACCCCGAAATCCGATTATGACGCCTCGTCCATTCAGGTGCTCGAGGATATGGAACATGTCCGCCTGCGCCCCGGCATGTATATCGGCGGCAAGGACGACCGCGCCCTGCATCACATGGTGGCCGAGATCATCGACAACTCGATGGACGAGGCGGTGGCGGGCCACGCCACATGGATCGAGGTGGAACTGCACGCCAACGGCCATGTCAGCATCCGCGACAACGGGCGCGGCATCCCGGTCGATCCGCACCCCAAGAACCCCAGCAAGACCGCGCTTGAAATCATCTTCTGCACGCTCAATGCGGGCGGGAAATTCTCTGGCGACAGCTACCAGACCTCGGGCGGGTTGCACGGCGTCGGCTCCTCGGTGGTCAACGCGCTGTCGGATCACCTGCGGGTCGAGGTGGCGCGCAACCGCGAACTCTACATGATGGAGTTTTCGCGCGGTCTGCCGCGCGGTCCCCTGCAAAGGATCGGCGCCGCCCCCAACCGCCGTGGCACCTCCGTCACCTTTCACCCGGACCCAGAGATATTCGGCTCGCTGCATCTGAAACCCGCGCGGTTGTTCAGGATGGCAAGGTCCAAGGCCTATCTGTTCTCGGGCGTCGAAATCCGCTGGAAGACCGAGATCGCCGAGGGCGACACGCCGATGGAGGCCACGTTCAAATTCCCCGGTGGCCTCGCGGATTACCTGGGCGAGACCCTGGGCGGCGCCACCACCTATGCCGAGCGCCCCTTTGCGGGCACGGTCGATTTTCGCGACAAGTACAACGTGCCGGGCAAGGTGGAATGGGCGATCAACTGGACGCCCGCGCGCGACGGATTCATCCAGTCCTATTGCAACACCGTGCCCACCCCCGAGGGCGGCACCCATGAGGCCGGGTTCTGGGCGGCGATCCTCAAGGGGATCAAGGCCTATGGCGAGTTGTCAAACAACCGCAAGGCCGCGCAGATCACCCGCGAGGATCTGCTGGCAGGCGGCTGCGCGCTGGTGTCGTGTTTCATCCGCGAGCCCGAGTTTGTCGGCCAGACCAAGGATCGCCTTGCCACCACCGACGCCGCCCGCATGGTCGAGGGGGCGGTGCGCGACCATTTCGACAACTGGCTGGCGGCGGATACCAAATCGGCGGGCGCAATCCTCGATTTCCTGGTGCTGCGGGCCGAGGAACGGCTGCGGCGGCGGCAGGAAAAAGAGACGCAGCGCAAGACCGCCACCAAGAAACTGCGCCTGCCCGGCAAGCTGGTGGATTGTTCGTCGAATACCCGCGAGGGCACGGAACTCTTCATCGTCGAGGGGGATTCCGCGGGCGGCTCCGCCAAGATGGGCCGCGACCGGCGCACGCAGGCGCTCTTGCCGCTGCGCGGCAAGATCCTCAACGTGCTGGGCGCCGCCTCGTCCAAGCTGGGCAGCAATCAGGAAATCAATGACCTCACGCAGGCGCTTGGCGTGAGCCTTGGGTCGCGGTTCAATCTCGACGACCTGCGCTATGACAAGATCATCATCATGACCGACGCCGACGTGGACGGCGCGCATATCGCGGCGCTGCTGATGACGTTCTTCTTCACCCAGATGCGCCCGATGATCGACGCGGGGCACCTCTATCTGGCCTGCCCGCCGCTCTACCGGCTGACCCAGGGGTCGAAACGGGTCTACTGCCTGGACGAGGCAGAACGTGACGCCTGGCTGGAAAAGGGCCTCGGCGGCAAGGGCAAGATCGACGTCAGCCGCTTCAAGGGCCTGGGCGAGATGGACGCCAAGGATCTCAAGGAAACCACGATGGACCCGGCATCGCGCAAACTCATCCGCGTCACCATCGACGAGGACGAACCCGGCGAGACCGGCGACCTGGTGGAGCGGCTGATGGGGAAAAAGCCGGAACTGCGGTTCCAGTATATCTCCGAGAACGCGCGGTTCGTGGAGGAGTTGGATGTTTAGTGGTATGACGCGTGGAATTTTGTTTCTTTTGATTTTAGCTTTTTCGCTTGTGACTGCTTTGGTCTGGCACGCCTTCGTTGAACTTGAACCGCGTGAATACATACCGCTCCTGATCGCTGTTTTATCGGCGTTCATTGGTTTAACCGGCGTTATTATTACTCAAGCTAGGCTAAAACTAGTGTCGATAGAAGACGCCCATAGACAAACAAAAGCAGATATTTATTTCGACTTCGTCAAGCTTGTTCAGAATGCAATGATGGCTCAAAAACCAGAATTCGCGGATCAAGCGACAGCCAACGATGACATGGCAAGAAGCATGATTGACTTCAAATCAAAATGCTTGCTTTGGGGGTCTGAAGAAGTGCTTATGGCCGTCTCAAATTTTCAAACAATCTCAAAGACAAAAAATGACCCTAAAAATGTGTTGCGGTCAGTCGAAGGCCTTTATCGGGCTATGAGAAAAGATATTGGACTCAGCAACTCTGCTCTTCCAAAAGACTTTTTTGCAAAATGGCCATTGTCTGATCCATCTGAATTTGACCGGCTGTAGGACTGAGCAAGCGTAGGGTGGATGCCAACCCACCATGAACAAAGTCATTCCCGCGAAGGCGGGAATCTCTGGATAACAGCGCGCGACAGGTTGCAAGAGATCCCCGCCTTCGCGGGGATGACGAGCCTTAACGACGCGGTGTGGACTTTGCCCCGCGCGGAACCAAGGCGCAGCTTGCTTCGCCGCCGCGCGGATCGCCGGGCCGCCCCCCGGCCTGGCGATTTTGAGGCGCAGCACAACGCTTCAGGGCCTTACGGATTTGGCGGGATAAAGCGGCAACTACCACCGCCCCATCGCCAGACCGCGGCCCGTCGACCGCGCGGCCCGGCCCCCCCCTGCGCCAAACGCTTCGTCTCGCGTCACAAAACCCTCACATCCCTGCCCTATACGCCCATATGCGCGCAGAAACGAACATCGGCGCGCGCCCCGCGAACATTGAAATTGACCAAACGGGAAAAAAACCGCAAGCTGCTGCAAAAAACGGCAAAACACCAGAATCAACCTGTCCGGAAGGGAAGACCATGAAACCGCTCAACACCTTGAAACTAACCGCTTCGGCCCTCGCGCTCTGCGTCGCGGGCCTTGCACAGTCGGCCAGCGCCGAGACCCTGCGCCTGCTCACCTGGGGCGGTTACGCCCCCGAAGATGTGATCGCCGCCTTCGAGGCCGAAACCGGCCACAAGGTCGAGGTGACGCTTTCCAACAACGAGGAAATGATCGCCAAGCTGCGCGCCACCGGCGGCGGCGGCTTTGACCTTGCCCAGCCCAGCCAGGACCGCATCACCGGCCCGCAAGAGGAATTCGGCATCTACAAGCCGATGGACCTGTCCAAGATCGACGAAAGCCAGTTCATCGCCTCGATGCTGGCCGCGACCAAGGCCAACACGACCGTCGGCGGCGAGGTCTACGGCGTGCCGCATGTCTGGGGCACCAGCGGCCTTGTGGTCGATACCGCCAAGGCCGGATCGGTCAAGGATTACACCGATCTGTGCAGCGCCGATGTCGCGGGCAAGGTATCCTACCGCCTGAAACGCCCGACGCTGATCGGTTTCGCCTTTGCCATGGGCATGGACCCCTTCGCCGCCTATGGCGACGAGGCCGCCTATTCCGAGATCATGGCCAAGGTCGAGGCCAAGCTGAAAGAGTGCAAACCCAACGTCAAGACCTACTGGAGCGGCGGCGACGAGCTGATGAACCTCGTCCGCTCGGGCGAGGTGGTGGCCTCGATGGCATGGGATACCGGCGGCTGGAAACTGAACTCGGACAACCCCGACATCACCTTTGTCGCGCCCGCCTCGGGTGCGCTGGGCTGGATCGACACATTCGTGCTGCCCGCCAAGGGACAGGCCGATCAGGCCGCCTATGACTGGATCAACTACGTGATGCGCCCCGACGTCGCGGCCAAGATCACGGAATCCGCCGGCAACTTCACCGCATCGAAGGGCGCGGATGAATACGCCTCCGCCGAACTCAAGGCGCAGTATCAGGCCAGCTTCCCGCCAGAGGCGGTTGACAACATCAAGTGGTATCCGCCCGTGCCCGCTGGCCTTGAGGCCATCGAGGGCGGCGTGCTCGACCGCGTTCAGGCGCATTGAAGCCTGAATGACACCAACCGGCGCCCGCCCCCTGCGGGCGCCGTTTTCTTTGACGGATCAATCGGATAGCCCATGACCCCCGACCTGGAATGCGATGCCCTGACCAAACGGTTCGGCGCGGCTCTGGCCGTTGACGATGTGTCATTTTCGGTGCCGCCCGGGTCGTTCTTTTCGATCCTCGGACCGTCGGGCTGTGGCAAGACCACGATCATGCGGATGATCGCGGGCTTTCTCGCCCCCTCGGGCGGCGATATCCGCATCAAGGGCCGTTCGGTGCTGGACGTGCCGCCCAACAAGCGGCCGGTGAACATGGTGTTCCAGCATCTCGCGCTTTTCCCGATGATGAACATCGCCGACAACATCGGCTACGGCCTACGCCGCAAGGGCCTGCCAAGGGCCGAGATCACCCGCAAGGTGGGCGAGGTGCTGGAACGCATCGGCCTGCCCGATATCGCCACCCGCAAGGTCGAGGAACTGTCCGGTGGGCAGAAACAGCGCGTGGCGATCGCCCGCTGCATGGTGCTGGAGCCCGATGTGCTGCTGCTCGACGAACCGCTGGGCGCGCTCGACCTGAAACTGCGCGAACATATGAAAATCGAGCTCAAGGCGTTGCAGGCCGCGTTCGACACGACCTTTGTCTACATCACCCACGACCAGTCCGAGGCGCTGGTGATGTCCGACCAGATCGCGGTGATGAACGCCGGGCGCTTCGAACAGGTGGGCACCGCGCAGGAATTGTATTACCGGCCCGAAACCGCCTTTGTCGCCGGGTTCGTGGGCGACAGCAACCGCTGGTCCGGCCGGGTCGAGACCGCATCGGGCGGCACGCTGGGCCTGCGCACCGAGGGGGGGCTTCTGATGCAGGCCACCGCGCATGGCCGCCCGCTCGCCACCGGCGACCGCGCCGAAATCTATGTCCGCCCCGAGGCGATCCGGCTGGCGCGGCAGGATGCCGATCTGGCGCAGTTCGACAACCGGCTGTCGGGGCGGGTGACCAGCCTGCTGTTCAACGGTGCCGCCAGCCGCATCCTTGTGCAATCGGATCAGGGCGGCCCGGAGATCGAGGTCACACTGCCGCAATCCGGCGAATTCGCCGATCTGGGACGCGGCGACGCGGTGCATATCGGCTGGTCCGGCGCGCAAAGCAACTGCTTTGCCCGGACGGGGGCGGCGTGATGCAGGCGCATGCAAGGCTCGGCTTCATCCTGCTGCTGACGCCGCTCCTGCTGTGGCTCAGCCTGCTGATCATCATCCCGCATATCGACATGGCGCTGCTGTCGCTACGCGAGCGGGTGGGCGTGGCACAGTATGAAACCAGCCCGGCCAACTACCTGACCTTCTTTGGCGAACCGCTTTACTTGCGCACCTTCATGCGCACCGCCGTCATGTCGATCCTCGCCACCGCGATCACGCTGCTGATCGCCTTTCCGGTGTCCTTCTACATCGCCAAGATCGCCCGCGGGCGCGTGCAATCCGCACTCTTTCTGCTCTGCCTCGTGCCGTTCTGGGTGTCGGAACTGGTGCGCACATTCGGCTGGATGATCCTGTTGCGCGAAACCGGCGTGATCTCGTCGCTGCTGCAATATCTCGGCATCGCCTCGGGGCCGGTCGAGATGCTGTATAACGACGCGGCGATGATGGTGGGGCTGGTCTATACCTCGATGCTGTTCATGGTGGTGCCGCTTGTGACCACATTGCAGAGCCTTGATGACGCGGTGATCGAGGCAGGCTACGATCTGGGCGGATCAGGGCCGAGCGTGCTGCGCGAGATCATCATCCCGCACGCCACGCCCGGCATCGTCGCCGGCTCTATCGTGGTGTTCATGCTGAGCCTCGGCAATTACCTGACCCCCACCATGCTGGGAGGCAAGGACAGCCTGTGGTTCACCCAGCTGATCTATTCGCAGTTCATCGTGCGCTTCAACTGGGAACTGGGGGCGGCCTTCGGCTTCATGCTGCTGATCCTGTCGTCGGTCATCGTCTGGGCGATGCTGCGCCTCACCGGCCAGACGCTCGAAAAGACCATGGGATGAGGGAGCGCCGCCAATGATCCCCTCGATGCCCCAGCCGCGCGCCTATCGCCTGATCTACACGGGCTATATCGTCGCCTTCTTCGTCTATCTGGCGTTGCCGCTGACGGTGGTGGCGGTCTTTGCCTTCAACGACAGCCAGTTTCCCTCGCTGCCGTGGCAGGGTTTCACCTGGAACTGGTTTTTCGGCGATACCCGCCCGCAGATCGGCGTGTTTCACGAACGTCCCATCCTGCGCGCCATCGGCACCTCTGCCTTTGTCGGGATCGCGGTTTCGGCGCTGTCGCTTGCCGTGGGCACGACCAACGCCTTTCTCTTCAACCGCTATCAGTTTCGCGGGCGCGGCCTGCTCTATGTGCTGATGCTGCTGCCGCTGGTCATTCCGGGCATCGTGCTGGGCATCTCGATCCTGGTGTTCTCCAGCCGCGTGGCCAATATCGCCTGGGACGCGGCGCAATGGGATGTGACCGCCCTGCGCCCCGGCCTGATGCTGGTGATCCTCGGGCAGTTCTCGTTCATCACCACCATCGCCACGCTGGTGATTTCCGCCCGGTTGCAGAAATTCGACCGCACGCTGGAAGAGGCGGCGCTGAATCTCGGGGCGGACCGGCTGACGGCGATCCGCACGATCACCATTCCCTACCTCATGCCGGCGATGATCGGCGCCTTCGTGGTGGCGTTTCTCATGAGCTTCGAGAATTTCAACACCACGCTGATGCTGGTCGGCTCGGACGCGCCGCTGACCATCGCCATGTTCGACCGGCTGAAAGAGGGCTCGACCCCGCTGCTCAACGCGGTCTCGCTGCTCCTGATGCTGGGCTCGTCGCTGCTGGCGCTGGTGATGATCGCGTTCCAGCGCAAATAGCGCCCTCACCCTTCCTGGATACTCTCCAGATAGGCCATCAGCGCCGCCAGCGGACGCGGCGTCGGCGTCAGCACCCCGTCGCCCACATCTATCGGCACGGTCTCACCCCGGAGCAACGCGCCAAACTCCGGCATCTCGTGCCCCGGCAGGCCGGTGCGGTCATAGCCGTCGATCACCGACAACACCCGCGCCCGCGGAAACGCGCCATCCACCGACAGTTGCGCAAGATCGCTGGGCGCAGGCGTCAGTCCCGCGGCCCAGGGCCCGTCGCCCCGCCCGCCAACCCCATGACACTGCACGCAGTTTTCGGCAAAGATCGCCGCGCCCTCATCCGCATCGGGCATCGACACCGCCTGCACACAGGCCGCCACGACCGCCATCAGGATCACTCCACCCAGATATTTCATCACGTCCTCCTGCCCTGATCTTAACGGCACGCCGCTGCCCTGACCTTGATCTGGCACAAATGTTTCGCCATTGCCATCCCCTTCACGTCCGGTCAAAATCCGCCCGACCGAACGGAGACAATCATGCGCCATTTCAACGAAATCTTCCGGATCGCAGCCGACCGCAAGGGCGGCGAGACCGCATTGGAGGCGATGCTGGAACCGCCCTTGCCCGCAACCGATCTGGCGCGGATCCCCGATCACAGGTGGCTCAGCACGATTGCGAAATGCATCTTCCAGTCCGGCTTCAACTGGAAGGTCATCGAGAACAAATGGCCCGGCTTCGAGGCGGCCTTTGACGGGTTCGACGTCGGACGCTGCGCCATGATGGACGATGCGAAATTCGATGCGCTGCTGACCGACACCCGCATCGTGCGCCACGGGACCAAGATCGCCAGCGTGCGCGACAATGCCGCCTTCCTGCTGTCGCTGCGCGACCGGGGCGGCGCGGGGGCGGTGCTGGGCGGCTGGCCCTCCGCGGATTACATCGGCCTGCTCGACCTGCTGAAAACGCAGGGCGCGCGCCTGGGTGGCAATACCGGCACCTACGCCATGCGCTTCATGCGGCGCGACGGTTTCATCCTGTCGCGGGATGTCACCGCGCGGCTGATCGTCGAGGGCGTGATCGACAAACCCGCCACCTCGAAATCCGCCCTGCGCGCCGTGCAGGACGCGTTCAACACATGGCGCGCCCAATCCGGCCGCTCCCTGACCGAGATCAGCCGGGTTCTGGCGATGTCGGTCTGACGGCGGGGTTCAGCCCAGCTCGCCCGCAAGCCCCTTGTCGATCAGCGCCACGGTTTCCGTGACACCGTAGAGCGCGATGAACCCGCCGAAACGCGGCCCCTGGCTGGCCCCCAGCAGCACCTCGTAAAGCGCCTTGAACCAGTCGCGCAGCGGATCGAACCGGTCACGCCCCACCGCATAGACGATGGCCTGCAACGCCTCGTCCTCGACCGGGCCGTCATAAGCCGCCAGTTGATCGCGCAGGTCGGTCAGCGCCTCACGCTCCAGATCGGTCGGCGCGCGGTAAACACGGGCCGGGGCGACGAAATCCTCGTAATACCGGACCGCATAACCCGCCGCCGCATCCAGATCGGGATGCGTCCCGGCGCTGGCCTCGGGCGCGTAGCGGCGGATGAACCCCCAGAGCGTCTCCTTGTCCTGCGCCGCAGAGACCGACGCCAGATTGAGCAGCATCGAGAACGGCACCACCATGCGGCTCTCGGGCACCGCACCGCCGTGGATATGCCAGACCGGATTGGCAAGCTGCTGTTCCGGCGTCTGTCCGGGATAGGCGCGCAACTGCTGGTGATATTCGTCCACCGCCTTGGGGATCACGTCGAAATGCATCCGCTTGGCGGTCTTGGGCTTGAGATACATGAAATAGGACAGGCTCTCGGTCGCCGCATAGGTCAGCCATTCGTCGATCGACACACCATTGCCGGAGCTTTTGGAAATCTTCTGCCCGTTCTCATCAAGAAACAGCTCATAGGTGAAATGCTCTGGCGGCTGCGCTCCCAGCACCCGGCAGATGCCGTCATAAATCGGCGTATTGGTCGAGTGATCCTTGCCATACATCTCGAAATCCACGCCCAGCGCCGCCCAGCGCGCGCCGAAATCGGGCTTCCATTGCAGTTTGACGTTGCCACCCGTGACCGGCAGGGTCCATTCGCGCCCGTCCTCGTCGTCAAAGGTGATCGTGCCCGCCTCGGCGTTCACCTCCTTCATCGGCACGTAAAGCACCCGGCCCGTTTCGGGATGGATCGGCAGAAAGATCGAATAGGTCTGCTGCCGCTCCTCGCGCAGGGACTTGAGCATGATCGCCATCACCTTGTCATACTCGCGCGCGGCGCGCAGCAGCACCTCGTCGAACTGCCCCGAGCGGTAGAACTCGGTCGCGCTGATGAATTCATACTCGAACCCGAAGGTATCGAGGAAACGCCGCAGCATGGCGTTGTTATGCGCTCCGAAACTCTCGAACTTGCCGAACGGGTCGGGCACCGAGGTCAGCGGCTTTTGCAGATGCTCGCGCAGCGCGTCGGGATTAGGCACATTGCCCGGCACCTTGCGCATCCCGTCCAGATCGTCCGAAAAACAGATCAGCCGCGTCGGGATATCGCTGATCAGCTCGAACGCCCGCTTGATCATCGTGGTGCGCGCCACCTCGCCGAACGTGCCGATATGCGGCAGGCCGGACGGCCCGTAACCCGTCTCGAACAGCACATGACCCTTGGCGGGTGGTGCCTTTTCATAGCGCTTGAGCACGCGCCGGGCCTCTTCAAAAGGCCAGGCTTTCGACTGCATCGCAGCGTCGCGCAGATCAGACATCGCACCGTCTCCAGGTTTTCCCATGCCGAAACACCGGCAAGGCACCGCCGCTACCTATTGCCGGGGGGCGGAACAGTCAATATTCTGCACCGCAACACCGCCCGGCGCGAAAGGCCCCCGATGATCGAACCGATCCCCCATCCGCTCACCCCGCAGGATTGCCTTGTGGCGGTGATGATCGCCGTCTCCGCGTCGGACGAGAACATGCGCACCGCCGAACTGGTCAAGATCGAGAGCACGGTCAACAACCTGCCGATCTTTGCCGATTACGATCTCGACCGACTGCGTGTCATGTCGGAGACCGTCTTTGATCTGTTCAGCGTCGAGGACGGGCTCGATGCGCTCTTTGGCCTGATCCGCGCCAACCTGCCCGAACGTCTCTACGAGACCGCCTATGCGATGGCCTGCGACGTGGCCGCCGCCGACGGCTCACTCAATGACCGCGAATTGCGCCTGCTCGAGGAAATCCGCTATGAGCTGAATATCGACCGCCTGCACGCCGCCGCCATCGAACGCGGCGCGCGCGCGCGTCACATGACGATCCAGGACGGGGAATAGCACCCGTTCTGCCAAGATCCACGACAACAGGAGCCCCACATGCGCTGCGTCTTCATCAATATCCGCTGCAAGCCGGGCCACTCCTATCGCGTGGCCGAGGCCATCGCCCTGCGCGAGATCCATTCAGAGCTATATTCGACCTCCGGCCCCTTCGACCTGCTGCTCAAGCTCTACATCCCCGAAACCGAGGATATCGGCAAATACATCAACGACAACCTGCTCGACATCGACGGCATCGAGCGGACCGAGACGACGCTGACTTTCAAGGCGTTCTGAACCGGGCCAACCGGGCATGATGCTGCCATCGGACTTCTGGTCGAAGTGCCGCGCGATCGCCAGACCGCGGGCTGGCGACGCAACGATGGGAACTGCCGCTTTATGTCGGCCAAGACCGTGTAACCCCCAAGCGTTGCACTACACCTCAAAATCGCCAGACCGGGGGGCGGTCTGGCGATCGCGCGGCACCTTCGGTGCTGTTCGCGCGGGTGTCAGATCAAATGACCGCATCAATCCAGCCCGCTCCGCTTGCATCACCCCACCCCCTACCCGATGATCTCGAACCGCGTCACATCGACCAGCCCCCGGTCGGTGATCTTGAGCGCCGGAATGACCGGCAGCGCCAGAAACGCCAGTTGCAAAAACGGCTCGCGCAGCCCCACGCCCAGCGACACCGCCGCCGCGTGCAGATCGACCAGCCGGTCACGCACCACCTCAAACCGCTCAAGGCTCATCAGCCCCGCCACCGGCAGCGGCAGTTCGGCCAGCACCGCGCCGTCGCGCACCACCGCGAAACCGCCCTCGATTTCACCAAGCCGATTGGCGGCCAGCGCCATATCGGCGTAATCCACCCCGACACAGGCGATATTGTGGTGATCGTGACACACGGTCGAGGCAATGGCCCCCGCCCGCATCCCGAACCCGCGCACGAAACCGGTGGCGATATTGCCGTTTCGCCCGTGCCGCTCGATCACCGCGATGCGCGCCAGATCGCGGGTCGCATCGGGCCGCTTGTCGCCATCCACCGGCACGATATCCTCGTGCAGATGTTCGGTCAGGATCTTGCCCTCGATGATCCCGATCACATCGGTCTCCGCCCGGTTGCCGCCATGCCGGAAATCCTGCGGCGTGACCTTCGGCGCCCTGACCGAATGCCGCCCCACCGGCGCCACCTCGCACCGCGCGGCAAAGGCGGCGTCATCCGCTACCACCCCGCCGCAGAACACCAGCCGCACATCGCAGGCCGCCAGCGATCCCACCGCCACGATATCCGCCCGCCGCCCCGGCGCGATCAGCCCGCGATCCTTCAGCCCGAACGCCTCGGCCCCCGACAGCGACGCCGCGCGATAGGCAGCCAGCACCGGACAGCCCATCGCGATCAACTCCCGGATCATGTGATCCAGATGCCCCTCTTCGGCGATATCCAGCGGGTTGCGGTCATCGGTGCACAGGCACATATAGGGCGCGGTCACATCCGTCAGCAGCGGCGCGAGCGCGTGCAGATCCTTGCTGACCGATCCCTCGCGGATCAGCACCCGCATACCCTTTTGCAGCTTTTCCAGCGCCTCCTCGGGCGTGGTCGCCTCATGCTCGGTGCGGATGCCCGCCGCGCAATAGGCGTTCAGGTCACGCCCCGTAAGCTGCGGGCAATGCCCGTCCATATGCCCGCCCTCAAAGAGCGCCAGCTTGGCCATCATGCCGGGATCGCGGTGGATCACACCGGGATAGTTCATCACCTCGGCCAGCCCGATGCCGGACGGGTGCCCCATCACCGCGCGCAGATCATCGGCCCCGATCTCGGCCCCCGACGTCTCCATGTCCGTCGAGGGCACACAAGACGATAGCTGCACCTTGATATCCATCACCGTATGCTCGGATGCGGCCTGAAAATACCGGATGCCCTCCGGCCCCAGAACATTGGCAATCTCATGCGGATCGCAGATCGCCGTGGTGACGCCGTGCGGCGTCACGCAACGGTCAAACTCGAACGGCGTGACCAGTGAACTTTCGATATGCAGATGCGTATCGATGAATCCGGGCACCAGAGTCAGGCCCGCGACATCACTCACCGCGCGCCCCTCATACTCCGCGCCTATGCCGACGATGGTGTCGCCACAGATCGCCACATCGCCCGCGATCATCGCCCCGGTGATCAGGTCGAACACCTGCCCGCCACGCAACACCAGATCGGCCGGCACATCGCCCCGCCCCTGCGCGATCCGCCGCTCCATATCCGCCATGTCTCGCCCTCCGATTGCGCCCCGAGTGTCGCGCGCAGGCGGGGCAAGGGCAAGCCCCGCGCAGTGCCCGTCCGCGGGTGGGCGCTGCAACGGCTGTGGGTGGCAGTTTATGGCGCCAAGTATTTGAACGATTGCACGGGTGTGCAGCGTTGCAGAAGCGCCCGCCCGGGGGGCGGACGGGCGCTGCGCGGGAGCGCGCCAAGGCGCGCTCTGATTCCGCGCAAGGGACCGCTCGCGGTCAGGCCCCGCTCACCCCCTCCGCCGCCTGCGCCGACCGCCTTCGCCGTCACCCTCGCCGTGGGTGTTGAAACTCGGACTTGGCAGGCTGACGATCTTGCGCAACTCCGGAAACGGATCCGTCTTGTGCGGGATCGCGTTGGCGGCGACGAAATGCTCCTGGAATTTCGGCTCGATCGCGGTTTCCACCTTGGTGATCTGCCCGACCACCCGCTCGATCTCGGCGCGCGCCGCGACATTGCACAGCGCGATGCGCGCGCCGGTGCCCGCCGCATTGCCCGCCGATGTGACCTTGTCCAGCGGCACGTCGGGGATCATCCCCAGCACCATCGCATGCAGCGGCGAGATATGCGCGCCGAACGCCCCCGCCAGAACCACCCGGTCCACCTTGTCCACCCCGCGCTCGTCCATCAGCAGACGCGCGCCCGCGTAAAGCGCCGATTTGGCAAGCTGAATCGCCCGGATATCGCCCTGCGTGACGGTGATGCGCGGGCCGCCATGCTCTGTCCCGTCATGGACCAGATAGGCATGCGTGCGCCCCTCGGCCTGCATCCGCGCGGTGCCGGTGGCCTCGGCCGATCCGATCAGCCCGCCCTCATCCAGCAGCCCCGCCATGCGCAGCTCCGCCACCGCCTCGATGATCCCCGATCCGCAGATGCCGGTGATGCCGCCCGCGCCAACCTCTTCGTCAAATCCGTCCTCGTCCGACCACTTGTCACAGCCGATCACGCGGAATCGCGGCTCCTTGGTCACGGGATCGATGCGAATCGCCTCGATAGCACCCGGCGCTGCACGCTGCCCCGAACTGATCTGCGCCCCCTCAAAGGCCGGGCCGGTGGGCGAGGAACAGGCCAGCACGCGGGTCTTGTCACCCAGCAGGATCTCGGCATTGGTGCCCACATCGACGATCAGCGCCAGATCCTCGGATTTGCCCGGCTCCTCGCTCAGCGCGACGGCGGCGCAATCCGCCCCCACATGGCCCGCGATGCACGGCAGGATATAGACCCGCGCGCGCGGATTGATCGCGGCCAGATCCAGCTGCCGCGCCTCCAGCGTCAGACTGCCCGACGTGGCCAGCGCAAACGGCGCCTGCCCCAGTTCCACCGGGTCGATCCCCAACAGCAGATGATGCATGACCGGGTTGCAGACAAACACCGTCTCGACGATCAGGCCCGCGTCGATCCCCGCCTCCCCGGCGATCTCGCCCGCCAGCGTGTTGATCGCATCGCGCACGGCGGCGGTCATTTCCCGGTCGCCGCCGGGATTCATCATCGCATAGCTCACCCGGCTCATCAGATCCTCGCCAAAGCGGATCTGCGGGTTCATGATCCCCGATGATGCCTTGACCTCGCCGGTTTCCAGATCGGTGAGATGCGCGGCAATGGTCGTGCTGCCAAGGTCGATCGCCAGCCCGAACAGCCCGCTCTCATGCAGCCCCGGCCATATCTCCAGCACCCGCGCAACGGTGTCGCGGTGGCCCTTGTGCAGCGCCACCGTGACCTGAAACTTGCCCTTGCGCAGCACCGGCTGCAACTTGGCCAGCAGGCTCAGATCGACGGCGATCTCGGGGATTTCCCACTGCTCGCGCAACGCCCGCGCCAGCCGCTCGAAATCGCCCGTCGGCTCGTGCATGTCGGGCTCGTCCACCTCGACGAAATACAGCCGCGTCGCCGGGTCCATCTCGATCACCCGCGCCGAGGCCGCCTTACGCACCACCTGCTTGTGAACCTGCGATTCGGGCGGCACGTCGATCAGCACATCGCCCATGATCTGCGCCTGACAGCCCAGACGGCGGCCCGGCTTGAGCCCGCGTTTCTCGTCATAGCGCGCCTCGACCGCGTTCCATTCCGACAGCGCATCCTCGCGCACCGTGACGCCATGCTTGGAAAACTCGCCATAGCCCGGCGTGATCTGGCACTTGCTGCAAATCCCGCGTCCGCCGCAGACCGAATCAAGATCGACCCCCAGCTGCCGCGCGGCGGTCAGGACCGGCGTGCCGACGGGAAAGCGCCCGCGCTTGCCCGAAGGGGTGAAAACTACAAGAGGATCGTTCGACATCCGGGGTATCCTGCTTCTGACGCGCCTGCGCGGAACATAAGCCATAGGCGCACAGGGGACAGCCCGCAACCGTCAGAAAATCGCCCGCGCGCGGCATCGCGCGCGCCGCAGACCTCAGCCCCAGGGAATTTCCCAGCCAAACAGCCAGATCGCCAGCGGCACGGGTGCCGTGGCAACCGCGATGGTCAGCATCGTCCAGGCCGGTCGGAACATGCCAGACAGACCCGAGAGCAGCGCGATTCCCCCGCCCCCGCCAATCAGCGAGTTGCCGGGAATGTTGATCAGAACCGCCATGTTCACGTAGCGATACCTGATGACCCAGCCAAAATACCGCGCGGGCAGCAGGGACTGCATCAGCGCAGCCCGCTCTTCGGGGCGCATCCCCTCGAACCGTTCGAGCAAGCGGCAAGCCCCGGTCAGGTGCATATCCAGCAGAAACCTGTGCAGCCAGCGATAGGGCACCTTGCACCCAACCATATAGGCCAGCGTCAGACCGCTGGCCGTCGCCAGCCAGACCAGCGGCGCCATTTCCGGCCCGCTCACCGCCAGAACGCCGAGACCGATCTCGACCCCCGGCACGAACGGAATGGCGATGAGCAGCGCATAGATCACCAGCACCGCCAGCATCAGCCCCGGCATCGCCCAGCTGTACGCGCTCTGGGCAATCCAGGCTTCGGCCCGGATAAAGAGATGATGCAACGCAATCACCAGAACGACGGCCGCCCCAAGACGCAGGAGCGTGCGCAACAGGCCCACCCGAACGGGCGGGGGCGTGAGTGTTGCATGTCTGGGAGTGCGTTCATCCATGGCGCGAATCTATGGCGTATTTCCGCCGGTTAACAATGGGGCTCACACAGCGATCACAGTCTTTTGCGCCCCCCGGGCAAAGCGTCAGGCAGGTGCCTGTCCGCGCCGGATATCGGCCCCGAGACCCGCCATCAGCCCCTCGAAGATCGGAAAGGAGGTGGCGATCGGGCTGCCGTCATCGACCCCGACCGGGGCCTCGGCGGCCATGCCCATCACCATGAACGACATGGCGATCCGGTGATCGAGATGGCTGGCGCAGACCTGCCCGCCCGGCACATTGCCATGCCCGCGACCATGCACGATCCACCAGTCGGGGCCGTCCTCGACCTCGACCCCACCCGCGCGCAGCCCCGCCGCCATGGCGGCGATCCGGTCGCTTTCCTTGACCCGCAGCTCTTTGACCCCGCGCATCACGGTCGCGCCCTTGGCAAACCCGGCCACCACCGACAGAACCGGGTATTCGTCGATCATGCTCGCTGCGCGCTCGGGCGGTACCTCGATGCCCCTCAGATCGGGCGAGAACCGCGCACGCAGATCGGCCACCGGCTCGCCCCCCTCTTCGCGCAGGTTCTCATACTCCAGATCGGCCCCCATCTCGCGCAGCGTGGTGAACAGGCCCGCGCGCGTCGGATTGAGACCGATATTCGGCACCAGCACATCCGATCCCGGCACGATCAGCGCCGCACAGACCGGAAACGCGGCACTCGACGGATCGCGCGGCACCACGATGCTCTGCGGCTTCAGCTCGGGTCGCCCGGTCAGGGTGATGACCCGGCCCTCTTCGGTCACCTCCGTCACGATCTCGGCGCCGAACCCGGCCAGCATCCGCTCGGTATGATCGCGCGTCGCCTCGCGCTCGATCACCACGGTCTGCCCCGGCGCGTTCAGCCCGGCCAGCAGCACCGCGGATTTCACCTGCGCCGAGGGCACCGGCACCTCGTAGCGCACCGGCATCGGATCGGTGGCCCCCACGATGGTCATCGGCAGACGCCCGCCGGACCGCCCCACCGCCTGCGCGCCGAACAGCGCCAGCGGATCGGTCACCCGCGCCATCGGCCGCTTGTTGAGACTGGCATCGCCGGTAAACGTCGCCGTGACGGGCGAGGTCGCCATCGCCCCCATGATCAGCCGCACGCCCGTTCCCGAATTGCCGCAGTCGATCACATTGGCAGGCTCGGCAAAGCCGCCCACGCCCACGCCATGCACATGCCATGTGCCGTCGTCGTCGCGCGTCACCTCGGCGCCAAAGGCGCGCATCGCCCTGGCCGTATCCAGCACATCCTCGCCCTCAAGCAACCCGGTAATCACCGTCTCGCCCACACAAAGCGCGCCCAGAATGAGCGAGCGATGCGAGATCGACTTGTCGCCGGGCACATCCGCGCGGCCCGTCAGCGGGCTGCATTTATGCGAGGTCATCGGAATCGGAGTGCCGTGGGCAGACATGTCAGCGCCTCATGGAAATTGCGTCTCGCCGCCTGATAGCGCAAGCGGTCGGGGCCGTCCATGACCCATGAAAGGCCCACACTCCGCCCCGCCGCGGGGACGCCTGCGGCGGGGGTATCTGCACCGGGAATAAGGCGCAGACGCTCAGCCCTGCGCGGCGGTCACGATGAATTCGACCAGGTAGTCGGGCGTCGCCAGCTTCGCCTCTCCCGCGGCACGGGCGGGGGTATGACCCTGCGGCACCCAGGCATCCCAGACCGCGTTCATCTCGGCAAAATCCTTCATGTCGGCCAGCCAGACGATGGTTTGCAGGATGCGGGTCTTGTCGCTGCCCGCCTCTGCCAGCAGGGCGTCGACCTGCGCCAGACAGGTTTTCGTCTGCTCGGTCACGTTGTCGCCGGGATTGCCCACCTGCCCCGCCAGATAGACAGTGCCGTTATGGATGACGATCTGGCTCATCCGGGGGCCGGTGTGATGACGGGTGATGCTCGGCATTGTTCGGGATCCTTTCGTTTTCGATTGTCCTCCTTTCTAGGCAGCGTGCCGCCGCCGCACCAGACCCAATCGCTACATCCACCACTTCGGTCGGTCGTGCCGCGCCAGCCAGCCGCCGACGCTGAAATGATCCCGCCGGATCAGCAGCACCAGCGCGATAAACGCCGCCAGAACCGCCAGGTCGATAACCTGATTGCGGTTGACCGGAAAACCCCGCGCATTCACCGCGAATGGATCGAGAAACCCGTCAAGCCGCCGCAGCACGGTGAAAAAATGCATCGCCAGCAGGCTGGCGTAAGAGAAATAGCGAAACACCCCCAACACCACCAGCAGACACAGCGCGATCTGCACGCCCCCCGCCAGATAGACCTGCGCCAGGCTCACCTCTACCCCGTCGACCGCGCGCGCAAGGCTCTGGTATTGCGCGGGCGTGATGATCTTGTGCGCCGCCCACAGGAATATGAACCACGCCAGCCCCAGCCGCAGGATGAGCAGCGCCAACCCGTCCAGCCGATCCTGCGGCGAGAGAATGATTTTTTCGTTCAATACCATGCCAAAAGGCCTCTGTTCGAGATGCCTCTTGGCTAGCGCCGGAATATCCCCCGATCAAATCACAGCTTGGCGAGTGCCATGTCAGCCGCCATGCGCCGCGCGGCTGTCCTCGGGGGCCTCGTCGCGCTCGAACTTGCCATAGTCCCGGATCACGCTGACGACGCGCAGGCGGTAATCGTCGAACATCACCTCGCGCCCTGCCCGCTGCGCGCCGCGATGCTCGGCCAGTTGCCGCCAGCGGATGACCGCCGCCTCATCCTCCCAGAACGACAGCGACAACAGCTTGCCGGGCTGTGTCAGACTCTCGAACCGCTCGACGCTGATGAAACCGGGGATCGCCTCGGCCAGGGGCCGCATCTTCGCGGCCATGTCCAGATAGGGCGCTTTCTGCCCTTCGCCGGGGATCACCTCGAATATCACCGCAATCATCACACACCCTCCTGCATCCGCCGGCCCGTTTCAGCCCCGCCGACACGTTGCAGGAAAACCCGGTCCTCCCGCAACAGGAACCGCTCGCGCTGCGCAAACTCATAGTTCTCACGCCCCAGAGGATCAGCGGCCAAGCGGGCACGATAGGCCTCATATTCCGCCAGGGAGGGAATGTTATAAATGCCATAGGCCAGCGTGCTGCTGCCCTCATGCGGGGCGTAATACCCGATCAACTCCGCCCCACAGCGCGGGATCGCCTCACCCCAGTTGCGGGCATAATGAACAAACTCCTCCTTTTTCGTCGGGTCGATACGATAGCGAATCACACAAGTCAGCATGGCACGGGACTCCTTTCCAAATGGTTGCGGTCTGCGATCTAACCGATTGCCCCACGTTAATGCTTCGGTTAACATCGAACCATGAAAACAGGCCCCGACATCTCGCGCATCGCCGCCCTCATCGGTGACCCGGCCCGCGCCAACATCCTGACCGCCCTGATGAGCGGCAAGGCCCTGACCGCCACCGAACTGGCGGGCGAGGCGGGCGTGACCCTGCAAACCGCCTCCACGCACCTCGCCAGGCTTGAAACAGGGGGGCTCATCACCCTCCGGCGCGCCGGGCGGCACAAATACTTCCGCCTCGCCTCCGAGGATGTCGCGCATCTGCTCGAAACCCTGATGGGGCTTGCCGCGGGTTCCGGCCACCTGCGCAGCCGCCCCGGCCCCCGCGACCCGGACCTGCGCCGCGCAAGGGTCTGCTACAACCACCTCGCCGGCGACATGGGCACCCGCATGTATGACAGCCTGCTGGCGCGCGGCTTTCTGCGGCGCGACGGCGCGGCGCTCCTGCTCTCCGACGCCGGGCGCGATTTTGTCACCGGCCTCGGGCTCGATCTGGCCTCCCTCCCCTCGCCCCGCACCGCGATGTGCCGCGACTGTCTCGACTGGTCCGAACGCCGGGCGCATCTCGCCGGTCGCCTGGGTCGCGGACTGCTCTCTCATATCGAGGGGCTGGGTTGGGTCCGCCGCGTCTCCGACACCCGGATCGTCCGTTTTACCGCGGCTGGAGAGGCCGCCTTTGACCGGTTCTTTCCCGCCGCCTGATCGCGCGTACACAACCCGCGCACGCGATGTACCCGATGCACACAGCCTCCATCCCCACGACCATGCCAGATTGCGAAACTCATAAGTCCAGACTAATCTGGACCTCATGGCGATTCCGGTAGAGACATTCTTTCTCGCCCCCGAGGCGGAGGGCACGCTTCAGGCGCAGATCCAGCAGATGATCGCGCAGGGCATCCTGTCGGGGCGTTTCCGCAAGGGCGAGAAACTGCCCTCTTCCCGCAAACTGGCCGCGCACTTGGGTGTGAGCCGGATCACCGTCACTCTTGCATTGACCGAGTTGCAGGCTAATGACTATCTCGAAAGCCGTGACCGATCCGGCTATTATGTATCTGAAAACGCACCGGAACCCCCGGCTTTTGCCGCGCCCTCGCCGCGCAGCGACACGATCGACTGGGCGCGCGCGCTCGGTCGCCGCTTTACCGGCGGCGACACGCCCGAGAAACCGCAGGACTGGGCGCGCTATCCCTATCCCTTCATCTATGGCCAGACCGATCCGGCGCTGTTCGACCACGCCAACTGGCGGCATTGCGCGTTGCAGGCGCTGGGGCAAAAGGACTTTCAGTCGCTGACCGCCGATTACTACGATCGGGACGATCCCAAGCTGATCGAATTCATCGCCCGCCATACCCTGCCCCGCCGTGGCATAATCGCGCAACCCGTTGAAATCCTTGTCACAATGGGCGCACAGAACGCGCTCTGGCTGACCGCGCAGGTGTTGCTCACACAGCGCCGCACGGCGGTGATCGAGAACCCCTGCTACCACGCATTGCGCGACATCCTGATGCAATCGCGCTGCCATCTGGCCCCGGTGAATGTGGACCGCGACGGCCTGCCCCCCGAGGCGCTGCCCGATGCCGCCGACGTGATCTTTACCACGCCCAGCCATCAGGCGCCAACCAATGCCACCATGCCGCTCGCCCGCCGTCGGGCGTTGCTGGCGCGGGCCGCCGAGATGGAGGCATTGATCGTCGAAGACGATTACGAATTCGAAATCTCCTTTCTGCGTCCGCCCCTGCCTGCGCTCAAGTCCCTCGATACCGAAGGACGGGTGATCTATGTCGGCTCCTTCTCCAAGTCGATCTTCCCCGGTTTGCGGCTTGGCTATCTGGTGGGATCCAGATCGTTCATCCGCGAATGCCGCGCGCTGCGCGCCTCTGTCCTGCGCCATCCGCCGGGCCATATCCAGCGCACGGCGGCTTATTTTCTCAGCCTTGGTCACTACGACAGCCTCGTGCGCCGGATGGGTCAGGTCTTTGCCCGCCGCCGCAGCGCGATGGAGGCGGCGCTGGCCGAGCACGGGCTGGACGTCGCCGGACGCGGCGTGTTCGGCGGCTCGTCGATCTGGATGCAGGCGCCGGAACATGTGGACATGGGTCGTATGGATGCGCGGCTGCGCGCAAAGGGCGTGCTGGTCGAACCGGGTCACCCGTTCTTTCACGGCGAAAACCGGCCCCGCAATTTCTATCGCCTGGCCTACTCCTCGATTTCCTCGGCCCGGATCGCCGCCGGCATCGAGCGGCTGGCCGGCGAATTGGCCCTGAGCGCGGAAAACACCGCCTGATCGTTCAGTTGGATTGTTTACCATTTATTCCAAATGGTTGCGCTGAAAACGCTCCGGCGACCTCAGAGCACAACCATTGACTTTATTTCTATTATTGATACTGTAATTCTCAATAATAATGATTTCTGGACATATCCACCATCCAAGTCTGGCCCTAGAAGCTCTGGTTCGCCGGGGGTAGGTTCACCCCAGATTGCCTCGCGCAGACCATTCGCGCCTCCGATTCCAAAGGATTGAACCGATGAAAATGACCACCGAAGAAGCCTTTGTCAAAACCCTGCAAATGCATGGAATTCAACATGCTTTCGGCATCATCGGCTCGGCCATGATGCCGATCTCGGATATATTTCCCAAGGCGGGAATCACCTTCTGGGACTGCGCCCATGAGGGCAGCGCCGGAATGATGGCGGATGGCTATACCCGCGCCACCGGCAAGATGTCGATGATGATCGCCCAGAACGGCCCAGGCATCACCAATTTCGTGACTGCCGTGAAAACCGCCTACTGGAACCACACGCCACTCCTGCTCGTCACCCCGCAGGCCGCCAACAAGACCATCGGTCAGGGCGGTTTTCAGGAAATGGAGCAGATGAACCTCTTTGCCGATTGCGTCGCTTACCAGGAAGAGGTCCGCGATCCCACCCGGATCGCCGAAACCCTCAATCGCGTTATCCTTCAGGCCAGGCGCGCATCGGGACCTGCCCAGATCAACATCCCGCGCGATTTCTGGACACAGGTGATCGACATCGACCTGCCCGCCATCGTCGAGTTCGAACGCCCTTCAGGCGGCGAAAACGCCATCTCCCAAGCCGCACGGCTGCTGACGGAGGCAAAATTCCCGGTGATCCTCAACGGCGCGGGTGTGGTGCTCGCGGGGGCCATAGATGCCTCGCGGCAACTGGCCGAGCGGCTGGATGCGCCGGTCTGTGTGGGCTATCAGCACAATGATGCCTTTCCCGGTTCGCACCCGCTCTTTGCCGGGCCTCTGGGCTATAACGGCTCCAAGGCGGGGATGGAGCTGATTTCCCGCGCGGATGTCGTGCTCTGCCTCGGTACCCGCCTCAACCCGTTCTCGACCCTGCCGGGATATGGCATCGACTACTGGCCCCGCGACGCGAAAATCATTCAGGTCGACATCAACCCCGACCGCATCGGCCTGACCAAGAAGGTGGCCGTGGGCATCGTGGGCGATGCCGGAAAGGTCGCCACCTCGATTCTAACGAAACTCGGCGACAGCGCAGGCGATGCAGGCCGTACAGAGCGCAAGCAACTGATCGCCAAGACCAAATCCACCTGGGCGCAGCAGCTTTCCTCGATGGATCACGAAGAGGACGACCCCGGCACCACCTGGAACGAACGCGCCCGCGCCGACAAACCCGACTGGATGAGCCCTCGCATGGCATGGCGTGCGATCCAGAGCGCGCTGCCGCGCGAGGCGATTATTTCCTCGGACATCGGCAACAACTGCGCCATCGGCAACGCCTACCCTGCCTTTGAAGAGGGCCGCAAATACCTCGCCCCCGGCCTCTTTGGCCCCTGCGGCTATGGCCTGCCCTCCATCGTGGGCGCCAAGATCGGCTGTCCCGACGCGCCCGTGGTCGGCTTTGCAGGCGACGGCGCCTTTGGTATCGCGGTCAACGAACTGACTGCCATCGGCCGCTCCGAATGGCCCGCCGTGACGCAGATCGTGTTCCGCAACTACCAGTGGGGCGCGGAAAAACGCAACTCGACCCTGTGGTTCGACGACAATTTCGTCGGCACCGAACTGGATCAGCAGGTCAGCTATGCCGGCATCGCCAAGGCCTGCGGCCTCAAGGGCGTTGTGGCCCGCACCATGCAGGAACTGACCGCCGCCCTTGATCAGGCAATCCGGGACCAGATGGAAAACAACAAGACCACCCTGATCGAAGCGATGATAAACCAGGAACTCGGCGAACCCTTCCGTCGCGACGCGATGAAGAAACCCGTCGCCGTCGCCGGCATCGACCCCGCCGACATGCGGGAACAGGTGGTCTGATCCATGACCGGACCCGGCGACGGAGATCTTGTTCTGGTTCTGAATGCCGGGTCGTCCTCGATCAAACTCGCGATCTTTGACAGCGCCCTAAACCAAATCCTCAGCGGGATCGCCGATGGCATTGGCGGCCCCGGCACGCTCAGACTGGACGGCATGAAATCCGCCCAGGATGTGCCGGATCACGCAACTGCCCTGCACGCCCTGCTGAAAGCGCTTGAGGATCAAGGCTTTCCGATCACGCGGTTTCGGGCCGCCGGGCATCGTGTCGTGCATGGCGGTGCAGGTCTGACCCGGCCCGTGCGGATCACTCCCGATGTTCTGGCGGCGATCAAGGCTTGCGTCCCGCTGGCCCCTCTGCACAACCCGCACAACCTCGCCGCAATCGAGACGCTTGCGCACCTCGCCCCCGACCTGCCGCAATGCGCCTGTTTCGACACCGCGTTTCACGCCACCAACCCCGAGGTCGCCACCCGCTACGCGGTCCCGCCCGCCATCGCGGCGCGCGGCATCCGGCGCTATGGCTTTCACGGCATTTCCTATGCGTCGCTGGTTGACGGGTTCCCCGACAGGACCGGGCACCCTCTTCCCGCGCGACTGCTGGCCTTTCATCTCGGCAACGGTGCGTCGATCTGTGCCATCCGTGACGGGCAATCGGTCGCCAGCACAATGGGCTATTCTCCACTCGACGGCCTGACCATGGGCACCCGCACCGGCGAGATTGACGGCAATGCCGTGCTGCGGCTGGCGGAGGAAGACGGGATCACGGCCACCCATCACCTGCTGAACCATGAAAGCGGCCTCAGGGGCCTGTCGGGCGGTCTTTCGGACATGCGCGCACTGATGCAGGCGGACACCCCCGAGGCGCGCTTTGCCATCGACCATTTCTGCTACTGGGCGATCCGCCATGCCGGATCGCTCATCGCGGCGATGGAGGGGCTGGATGCCATTGCCTTTACCGGCGGTATCGGAGAAAACGCCGCCCTCATCCGCAGCCGCATCGTCGAGGGCCTCGGCTGGCTCGGGGCGCGGCTTGATGCGGCAGCCAACGAGGCCGGAAGACCCCGCCTGCATTCCGGCGCATCCACCGTCGCCTGCTGGACCATTCCCGCGCAGGAAGAACGCAGGATCGCCGCCGACGCGCTCTGCCTCCTCGGTTCGCCATGATCCGGCAGATCGGGAAATTCATCTGCATTTTCGGAATACCCAAGACATATGTTCGGAAAATCCAAACAAATGAGAAAACGGTCGCAGGCACGCCCAGTCTGCCCTAACGTGACGCCGACAGAGGACAAGGGCCTGACATGACACATCAACCACGCATCGACACCTCACCGCATGTTTCGGACGAGGTGCGCAAGACCACCTGTTACATGTGTGCCTGCCGCTGCGGCATCAACGTCCATATCAAGGACGGCAAGGTCGCCTACATCGAGGGCAACCGCGACCATCCGGTGAACAGGGGCGTGCTCTGCGCCAAGGGTTCGGCGGGCATCATGCAGGTCAACGCCCCCTCGCGCCTGCGCGCGCCCCTGAAACGTGTCGGCCCCCGTGGCTCGGGCGAGTTCGAGGAAATCTCGTGGGACGAGGCACTGCAGATCGCGACCGACTGGCTGGCCCCGATCCGCAGGAACGATCCGTCGAAACTCGCCTTCTTCACCGGGCGTGATCAGTCGCAGTCCTTCACCAGCTTCTGGGCGCAGAATTTCGGCACGCCCAACTATGCCGCGCACGGCGGATTCTGTTCGGTCAACATGGCGGCGGCGGGCATCTACACGATGGGCGGTGCGTTCTGGGAATTCGGCCAGCCGGATTGGGAGCATACCAAGCTCTTCATGCTCTTCGGCGTGGCCGAGGATCATGACAGCAACCCGATCAAGATGGGCATTGGCCGGATCAAGGCGCGCGGCGCGCGGGTGATCGGCGTCAACCCGATCCGCTCCGGCTATAACGCCGTGGCTGACGATTGGGTCGGCATCACGCCCGGTACCGACGGGCTGTTCATCCTGTCGCTCATCCACGAACTGATGCGCGCGGGCAAGATCGACCTCGATTACCTCGCCCGCTACACCAACGCGCCGGTGCTGGTGAATGCCGATTCTGCCTCGTCCGAACACGGCCTCTTCCTGCGTGATACAGAGGGCAAGCCGCTGGTCATCGACCGCAACACGGGCCGACCAACCGCCTTTGACAAACCCGGCGTGCGCCCCGATCTGAACGCCACGCACGAGGCCGATGGCATCACGCACCGCCCGGTCATGCACCTGATGGCAGAGCGCTATCTTGACCCGCAATACGCTCCCGAGGCGGTGGCCGGGCGCTGCGGCATCACGCCTGACAAGATCCGCCGCATCGCCGCCGAGATCGCCCGCGTCGCCTTTGACGAGGCGATCACGCTCGATCGCGAATGGACCGATTTCCGCGGCGAGACGCACAAGACCATGACGGGCCGCCCCGTCAGCTTTCACGCCATGCGCGGCATTTCGGCCCATTCCAACGGCTTTCAGACCTGCCGCGCGCTACATGTGCTGCAAATCCTTCTGGGCACGGTCGAGGTTCCCGGCGGCTTTCGGTTCAAGCCACCCTATCCGAAACCCGCACATGCCCATCCCACCCCGCATTGCCACTCCAGACCCGACAGCCCGCTCGACGGCCCGCACCTGGGCTTTGTGCGTGGTCCCGAGGATCTGGCCCTGCGCGAGGATGGCAGCCCGGCGCGCATCGACAAGGCATTTACCTGGGAAAACCCGATGTCGTCGCATGGGCTTATGCACATGGTGATCTCCAACGCCCATGCGGGCGATCCCTACAGGATCGACACGCTGTTTCTCTATATGGCCAACATGTCGTGGAACTCTTCGATGAACACGCGCGGCGTGATCGAGATGCTGACCGACACCGATCAGAACGGCGACTATGTTATCCCGCGCATCATCTATTCGGATGCCTACAGCTCGGAAATGGTCGCCTATGCCGATCTCATCCTTCCTGACACCACCTATCTCGAACGACATGACTGCATCTCGCTGCTCGACCGGCCGATCTGCGAGGCCGAGGCGGCGGCGGATGCGATCCGCTGGCCGGTGATCGAACCCGACCGCGACGTGCGCGGATTTCAGACCGTGCTGATCCAGCTTGCCAACAAGCTGAAACTGCCCGGCTTTACCGATGCGGACGGCGGCGCGAAATACATCGATTACGCCGATTACATCGTCAACCACGAGCGCAAACCCGGCATCGGCCCGCTCGCGGGCTTTCGCGGCGACGGCAGCGAGGTGGGGCGCGGCGAACCCAACCCCGGACAACTCGACCGCTACATTGAGAACGGCGGCTTTTTCGTCAGCCATATTCCCGATGCCGCGCAATATTACAAACCCTGGAACACGGCCTATCAGGACTGGGCCGTGGGCATGGGCATCTATGACGCGCCGCAGCCCTATGTCTTCGATCTCTATGTCGAACCGATGCGCCGCTTTCAGCTTGCAGCCGAGGGTCATGGCGAACGCCAGCCGCCCGATCACCTGCGCGACCGGATCAGGCGCACGCTTGATCCCCTGCCGATCTGGTATCCGCCGTTCGAGGACGACAGCATCGACACCGATGAATTCCCGGTTCATGCCCTCACCCAGCGGCCCATGGCGATGTATCACTCCTGGGGCACGCAAAACGCCTGGCTGCGGCAGATCCACGGGCAGAACCCACTCTATCTGCCCACGAAACTCTGGCGGCAGCACGGCTTTGCCGAAGGAGATTGGGCGCGCGTGACCTCGGCGCATGGCGAGATCACGGTGCCCGTGGCCCATATGGCGGCGCTGAACGAGAACACCGTCTGGACATGGAACGCCATCGGCAAGCGCAAGGGCGCCTGGGCGCTCAGCAACGACGCCCCCGAGGTGACACGCGGTTTCCTGCTCAATCACCTCATCCACGAACTGCTGCCGCCCAGGGGCGACGGCCTACGCTGGTCCAATTCCGACCCGGTCACCGGGCAGGCCGCATGGTTCGACCTGCGTGTCAGGATCGAAAAGGCCCCGGCGCCGAAAGAGTCGCAACCGACCTTTGCGCCGTTCAAGTCTCCCGTGGGTCAGGGCCCGGATCATCTGGAATGGAAGGTGGGCAAATGACCCTGTTTCTTCTTGGCTGCAATACCCCGGGGTCTGGGGCAGCGCCCCAGTCCTGCCCAGTCCACCCGAACGAGGGCTGACAAGATGACCACACTGCCCAAATCCACCACCCGCAAACTTGGCCTCGTCATCGACCTGGATACCTGCGTCGGCTGTCATGCCTGCGTCGTGTCCTGCAAGGGCTGGAACACCGAAAATTACGGCGCGCCTTTGTCGGATCAGAACCCCTATGGCGCGGACCCCTCCGGCACCTTCCTCAACCGGGTTCACAGCTACGAGGTACAACCGCTGGCGACCTCCGCCATGCCTCACCCGGCAGCGCAGCTGATCCACTTCCCCAAATCCTGCCTGCACTGCCAGGATGCGCCCTGCGTCACCGTCTGCCCCACCGGCGCCAGCTACAAGCGGGTCGAGGACGGCATCGTTCTGGTCAACGAGAGCGACTGCATCGGCTGCGGTCTCTGCGCCTGGGCCTGCCCCTACGGCGCGCGCGAGATGGATCAGGCCGAGGGCGTGATGAAGAAATGTACCCTCTGCGTCGATCGCATCTATAACGAGAACCTCCCCGAGATCGACCGTGTGCCCGCCTGCGTACGCACCTGCCCGGCCGGCGCGCGGCATTTCGGCGATTTTGCCGATCCCGACAGCACTGTAAGCCGTCTCACCGCCGAGCGCGGCGGTATGGATCTCATGCCCGAACAAGGGACAGGGCCAGTCAACAAATACCTCCCGCCCCGGCCCAAGGATCGGCTCGATCAACCGAAACCTGACGGAGAGATCGACATCCTCGCCCCCTTCCTCACCCCGGTGATGGAAGAACCCGCAGGCTTCCTCGGCTGGCTCGACCGCGCATTGGAAAGGATCTGACATGCATCCCGCCCCTTCCGTCATCACCTTCACAACGCTTTCGGGGTTGGGCTTCGGGCTGCTGTTCTGGCTCGGGATCGGCCTGCCTGCCGTGACCGGCTGGGTGGCCTTCACCTTTTTCGCAATTGCCTACGCCCTTGCCGTGGGCGGGCTCATGGCCTCGACCTTTCACCTTGGCCACCCCGAGCGCGCGATCAAGGCGTTCAGCCAGTGGCGCTCAAGCTGGCTGTCGCGCGAGGGCATCTGCGCGGTCGCGGCGCTGGTCGTCATGGCGGCCTATGGCGCGGGGCTGGTGTTCTTCGACGCCCGAATCGCGATGCTTGGATGGATCGGCGCGGCGCTGTCGCTGGCCACGGTGTTCACCACCTCGATGATCTATGCGCAGATGAACACCGTGCCGCGCTGGAAAACGCCGCTGACGCCCGCGCTGCTGATCGCGATTTCCCTCGCCGGTGGCGCGCTGCTCGCGGGACAGATCAGCGCCGTGCTGATCCTCATTCCCATCGCCGCCGTGCTTCAGGTCCTGTGGTGGGCGCGTGGCGACAGTGCCTTTGCGGTCAGCGGAACGACCCTCGCCACGGCAACCGGGCTGGGCGATATCGGCACGGTCCGCGCGTTCGAGCCGCCGCATACCGGCACCAACTACCTGCTGCGCGAGATGGCCTATCAGGTAGGACGCAAACACGCGCGCAAACTGCGCGTCATCGCCCTTGCGCTCGGCTATGCGCTGCCGGTGGCGCTGCTGCTGGCGCCGTTTTCGCATGCCCTCGCGCTTGTGGCCGTGATCAGCCATGTCGCAGGCATCCTTGCCTCGCGCTGGCTCTTTTTTGCCGAGGCCGAACATGTCGTCGGCCTCTATTACGGCAGGCGATAGATCGGGCTTTTCAGCCCATGCCCTCGCTCCACTCATCGTCCGCCTGCTCTCCCCGCGCCTGCCAAAACCGGTTCCAGCGCACACGAATGGCCCAGAATATCGCCGCCAGCAGCGTCAGCAGCACGATGTTGAACCACGGAATGACCCGCGCATCGGGCCCCTCAGCCGCCCGTATGCTGACCGCATTGGGGTAGATCGAGAAAAACTCGTTGCGCCAGCCATAATGGCGCACGACAACCCATTGCGCGGTTTCCGCGCTCTTCTTCGAGATCAGATCAGATGCCTGCGCCTGCAAATTCGACGTATTGAACTTGAAATAGGGTGGCCAGCCCCATCCGGTATCCTCGTTGCGGTAGATCATCGGCTTGTCATTGGAGCGGAACGTCTGGATGAAGAATACATCCCGCTCGACCACATCGGTCCGTTCGCCGGTATCGGCATTCGACCAGAACAGCGCGTTGTCTCCCGGATTGACCCGCTTTTCGTAGGTATCGGTGATCCGCACCACGTCATGCTGCGGCAGCGTGTAATGCAGGAACACAATCAGCGCGATCCAGAACAGCCCCCGCAACACCCATTTGACATAGACCATTCCCGGCCCCCTCATCTGAAATTCGTCACATAAATGATGACTGCCACCGCCGTCACCGGCACCACATAGACCAGCCAGATCAGTCGACGCCGCAGGGAGCGCTCATATTGCGCCATCCCCGTCTCTATATAGGCGTCGCGGTCGCCGGGCCTGCCCGCGTCTTCCCAATCCGCCGTCATCTTGCGTCGCCGCACAGAGCGTGAATACCACGACAGGCCCAGATAGATCCCCGTCAGCAGGATAAAGCCGAAGATCAGCAATCGCATCAGGGCAATCATCGCGCCTCCTCTTTGACACCGCCGGGCCGTCACGGTCCACGACCGGCGGGGGTCATTGTGCCGCCCGGAACCCGCAGATGTCCAGTATCCGGGGATCAATCCTTGAAAAAACCCCGCACCGGCGTAGGGTTTTGTCAAGGACACCGCCTACTCGCCAACCAGCAGAGGAGAGACAACCATGTGTGACGCCTGTATCATCAACGCGGTCAGGGACAGGATGCTGTCGCGCCGCGCGTTCCTTGCCGCCACCGCCGGAGCAGCCACACTTGCCCCTCTGGGCGCACCACCCGCGCTGGCGATGGGGCATGGCGCGGTCGAAGATCTGACCCATGCCTATGACACGGATTTTCCAACCTATTTCGGCACGCCTGGCATCTCGACCGAACAGAATTTCAACTTTGCCGAACACGGCTTCAACCTGATGACGCTGACGGTCAACGAGCATACCGGCACCCATATCGACGCGCCGCTGCATTTCTCTGCCGATGGCGCGTCGGTGGATGCGATCCCGGTGGGCGATCTCGTGGCGCCGCTCTGCGTGGTCGATATCGCCGCCCGCGCCGCCGGGGATGCCGATGCCCTGCTCACCCCCGATGACCTGAACGCCTGGATCGCCACCAATGGTCCGATTCCCGACGGCGCCTGCGTCGCGCTCTATTCCGGCTGGGGGGCCAAGACCGGTACGGACGATTTTCGCGGATTTGACGGCGAGAAACAGCACTACCCCGGCTTTCACGTCGAAGCGGCACAGATGCTGCTGGAAACCGGCGCGCGCTCGATCGCCTCTGACACGCTCTCCCTCGATCATGGACCTTCGGCCGATTTCGCCACCCACTATGCCTGGCTGCCCGCAGGGCGCTTTGGCATCGAATGTCTGGCCAATCTCGACAAGGTCCCAGCAGCGGGAGCGACCATCGTCATCGGCGCGCCCAAGCATCGCGGCGGCACCGGCGGACCGGCGCGTATCCTTGCGCTGATCTGAGACCGGTTGCCCTGACCCGAGAAAAGCGCCGGAGGATTCGACGAATTTTTCGGCCACGCCTGCCTGACAGGCTTGTGACATGACATTTCGCCGGTGCTGGCTACCTTGGGGCAATATGCCCAACGACGGAATCCTTATGCGTCCCTTTTTGCTTGCCCTTGCCCTTATCTGGCCCGTTACCGCATTTGCAACAGGTGCTGAGATCGCCCCCTGCCACGACGCGGTGCCCTGCCCGCTCGACGAGCGCTCCTATCACGTCAAGGAACCCGACGGCTGGGACGGCATCAGCCCGCTACCCGTTCTTCTGCATTTTCACGGCTGGATGCGGCAGGGCACGCTGATCGTCAAACATGGCCGCATCTCCGGCGCGACCCGCACGCGCGGGGTGCTTCTGCTGGCCCCGAACGGCACGGGGCGCACCTGGGATTTCTGGACGCGGCACACCGATGATGTCGATTTTGCCGCCGCCGTGATCGAGGACGCCGCCAGACGCTATCCCATCGACCGCAACCGCATCTTTGTTTCCGGCTATTCCTACGGTTCCGCCATGGCCTGGCGCTATGTCTGCGAAAACGGCGACGACGTCGCGGCGCTGCTCGCGGTCTCGGGTACGCTGGATCAGTTCACCAACTGCCCGCAGGCCCCGCAAGAGGTCCGCCATGTGCATGGCACAAGGGACACCGTGATGGCATTCCCCTTCGGTCCGGGGGGCGACACCACCTTTCCGGTGCGGCTGTGGCGCGACCGGCTGGGCTGTGCCGGGCCGGGCGAGGACATGGGCGACTGGAGCGTCACGCAGCATGACACCTTCACCCGAACCACCTGGTCCGATTGCGAGGCGGGGCAGGTCACGCTGGACGTGCACGGACGCGGGCATTTCATTCCGCGCGGCTGGATCGCCCGGCAACTCGACGACCTGCTTGGCCTGCCACCCTCTGAACCATAGGGCGCTTAATGGGATGACCTCGGGCGCGGAACCCTTTATGAGGCGGGACAACATATCCTGATCAATCGGTCCCAACCGCATGCCCAAACCCGCCCGCTCTGCCAAAACCCCGCTTTTCTCTGCACGGGATCGCGACAACCTGCGCTGGTTCTGGCGGCACTACATGAAACGGCGCGCGCCCTGGCTGGGACTGGTGCTGGGCATGATCCTGGTGCAGGGCGTGGTCTATCAGCAATTCCTGTCGATCACCGAAAACGGCCTGCGGGTGATCTTTGAAAAGGGCATGATGCGCGAACTGCTGCTGATCTGCGTGGTGGTGTTCTTTCTCTTCACGGTGCGCGGGCTGATGGCCTATCTCGTACCGCGTGTTTCGGTGTGGGTCTCCAACAGCGCGATCTTCGAGATTCGGCGCGACCTGACCACGCATATGATGGGTCTCGACCTGGCCTATTTCGAACGCACCAAATCCGGCGAGATCATCCAGCGCCTTGTCAGCCAGACCCAGGCGCTTGGTCATTTCATCGGCCTTGCCACAGCCAACGCGGTGCGCGACCTCGTAACGCTCGTGATCATCTCGGGCTATCTGATCTGGAAGAACCCGCTGCTCTTCACCGCCGCAATTCTGGTGCTGCCCTTTATCATCTGGGTAATGAATTTTGTCGCTGCCAAGGTCAAGCGCGTACAGGGCGAGGCGGAAACCGCGCTCGGACAGTATATGAGCGGGATCGAAGAGACCGTGACGGGCATGCGAACCGTCAAGATCGCAAGCCAGGAGGATATGGAAATCGCGCGCCTGGAAAAGGAGACCGCCAGGCTGCGCGATCTCTCGCTCAGGGTCCAGCGCACGCAGGCACTGGTCGTGCCATCGGTCGATCTTTCGTCGGCCTTTGTCTATGTGCTGGTCATCGGCGGCGGCGGCTACATGGTGCTCAATCCCCATTTCGACATCGACGGGGCCGGCATCATCACCTTTCTTTTGGGCATGGTGCTGGTCTCGGATCCGGCGCGTATGCTCGCGCAGTATCTGGGCATCGTGCAAACTCATCTCGTCCTTCTCGACCGGGTGCGTGGCCTCTATTTCGAAACCCCCACGATCGTCGATGCCCCCGAAGCGCTGACTGAATTCGACACCGGCGGCGATATCGTTCTCGACCGTGTGCGTTTCTCCTATAGCCCCGATCAGCCGCTCTTTGACGGCCTCACAATGACCTTTCGTGGTGGCCAGGTCTCGGCCATCGTCGGGGCCACCGGCTCGGGCAAGACGACGATCCTGTCGCTTCTGTCGCGACTTTATGATGTACAGGACGGACAGATCACCATCGGCGGCACACCCATCGACCGGCTGCGCGTGCGCACCCTGCGCAGCGCTTTTTCGGTGGTGGCGCAGGACATCGTGATCTTCAACAGCTCGATCTGGGACAATATCCGCTATGTGAACCCCGACGCGACCGACGCACAGATATGGACCGCCGCCGAAAACGCCGAGATCGCGGAACTGATCCGCGCCCGTGGCGACACCCCCGTGGGCCCCAAGGGTGCGCAACTCTCGGGCGGGCAGAAACAGCGCATCGCCATCGCCCGCGCCTTCCTGGTCAATGCGCCGATTCTGCTGCTTGACGAGGCGACGAGCGCACTCGATCAGGGCACCGAGGCGCGGATCAAATCCGCGCTGACGCGCCTGACAAAGGGGCGCACGACAATTGTCGTGGCGCACCGCCTGTCCTCTATCGCCGACGCCGATACCATCTTTGTGCTCGAAGCGGGGCAACTGGTCGAACAGGGCGGACATGCCGAACTTCTGGCGAAAAGCGGCTATTACGCTCAGCTTTATCAGGCGCAGAAACAGGGCGACTCCGATGGTTAACGCAACCCGTCCTCGCCCCGGACCTCGGCCACGCTCAGCCCGCCCATCCGGTCATGCACACGTCCGCCGCGCGCCATGGCGAGAATGAACAGGATTTCATCGGCCCTTGGCCCATCGGCCAGCCCCACCTCCATCGCATCGAAATGGCTGCGCACATAGGCGGCGTTGATGTGGCCCAGCGGCACGTCGATCCGGCTGCCCGGTCCGCCCTGTTTCATCGCCGAGGGCACGATCGCCCGCGCCTGGCCCAACCGCGCGCGCATCGCATAACCGCCCGGCACATGCCAGAGCGCGGTATGCTCGAGTTCGCCCCGCTCACCCGCCATCGCCGCCTTGCCATAGCCGTCGATCCCCTCGGGGCCATCCATCGCCTCGATCAGCCGGTCGGTCATCATCAGGCCCAGCGGCTTGAGATCCTCCATCGCGGATTGCAGTTCCTCCACATATCCCCCGGCAAAGGGGTTGCCGACCAGCGCCGCAATCGCCGCCCGCCTGCGCGGCAAGGCCGGGGCAGAACCCCCGTCATGGTGAATATCCTCGATGAAAATCGCCGTCTTGCGCAGGATGAATTCAGGCATTCACTGCCTCCTTTTCTTGACTCGTGACAAGCGGCAGGTCGCCCACGATCCGCATCTGACCGCGCAGGGCAAGCATCGCGCCGCCAATTAGCCCTCGCATCCGCAAACCCTGCGCATAATCCGTGCCCCGGTCCAGCGCCTGCGCCACCTCGTCCGGCGTCAGCGGCCCGACATGCCGCACCACCAATCGTGCCCCCAGATCGCTGTCGGGCGCGACCTCGCAGGCCGGCACGCGCAGGATCGCTGCATGCCCCGGCAGATCGACGCGGTTGGCGATCATCGTCGCCGCCGCATCCGCCAGCGCCGCGCCGCGCGCCAGCACCGTCACGCTTTCGGCGATGCCCAGCGACAGGCTGCGCCCGCCCTGACCAGAGGTTGCCACACCGCGCCACGGATCGTCTGTCCCGATCCGTACCAGCCCTGCCACCCCCGCCGCGCGCATCTCCTGCCCCGTGCCCAGATGAAACGCCACATCGCCGCCGTTGTTGACATAGGCCCGCCCGATACCCGGCCCGTTGCAGAGCGCCGCCAGTACTGCCTCGGCCCCCGCGCCCGCAACCGCCGCCATTGGCGTGATGAACTCGGGCGCAAACGGTGCAACCGCCGCCACCATCCGCCGCGCCACTGCGCCCCGCGGCATCGGCCCGGCATCCGCGCGCAATCGCGGCAATTCTTCCACCAATCCCTGCAACACCCCCCCGAACGCACCCGCCGCGCGCGCCAGCCCGGCCTCGCGCCCCGGCCCCTCTGCGCCCACGATCATGTCGATCGGCCCGTGATGCAGATGCAACCGCCCGCCGGACAGCCATGCCGCCTGCACCCCGCTCATTCCCTTGGCCCCACCGCACGGAACGCCGCGCCATAGTCGCCGCCGCGCTCCAGAACGTCCGCTACCGTACGGATTGCCGCCTCATGCCCGCCCAGTTCCACGTAATCCGCGCGCGGCAGGGTGAATTCCAGCGGCGCCACCAGCGCAGGCGTCGGCACATAGCCGAAACTGCCCTCGGGCATTGCCAGCACATGCACCATGATCGTGATCCCGCCGCCGGGCCAGACCCACGCCGGTGCACCGCCGCACGTCACCCGCGCCCGCCCCGCCTGTACCGCCCGCGTCAGCCGCACCGGATTGCGCGTCACGCCGGAACGCAACGATCCGCCCGCACCCGCCTGAAACATCACCGTGCAGAGTGCAGGTTCGCAATTCTCGGCGATCAGATCGACCGAGGCGCGCAACGCCTCCGGCATCCCGGCAGGCTGCGGCTGCAACGCCTCATCCAGCACGTAATACCCCGAATGCTCTCCGGTCGTGGATACCATCAGCAGGCTCAGACCGGGCCGCGCGCCCTTCTTTTCCCACCACGGGTTGAGAATGGTCAGCGGATCGTCGATATTGGTCCCGCCCCAGCCCTTGCCGGGCCGGGCCACCTTGAAATACCGTCCCGGCGTGGATCTGTGCCCCTTGATCCGGATTCCGGTATCGGGCCAGCCCAGCACCTTGCCCGCCTGATGCTCGCTGACGACCCCGGTGATATGGTCGTCGACCACAACCACCTCATCCACCAGTCCCTGCCATTGACTTGCAAACATCCCGATGGTGGCCGATCCACAGCCCACGCGCATCCGCTCTTCGCGCACGCCATCCACCACCGGCGCCTGCCCCGCCTGCACCACGACGGATGCGCCGCCCTCAATCTCGAGTTCCACCGCCTCGCGGCTACACAGGCGCAGCAGCGTATCGCAGGTCACCCGCCCCTCGGCCTTGCTGCCGCCGGTCAGATGCTCAACCCCGCCCAGTGACAGCATCCGGCTGCCATATTCCGACGTGGTCACATGCCCCACCACCTCGCCACCCGCGCGGACGATGGCGCGCTCCTCGCCCAGATGCCGATCGGTGTCGATCTTTACCTTGACGCCGCAATAGGAATAGATCGCCTCGGTCACGACGGTGACGAAATCCGCGCCCTCCACCTCGCGGCTGACGATGAAGGGGGCGGGTTTGTAATCGGGATAGGTGGTGCCCGCGCCCACGCCGCTGACCGTCAGATCGCCCGAGCCGATCACATCACCCTCCCAATGGGTTTTCAGAAAGGGCCGTATCTCGCCGCCCACCTGAACCCTGCGGTCCAGTATGGTAATCGGATCGCAGCGCACGATGCGCCCATCCTCATTGGCATAACGGTCGCAGGCCCCCACCTTGCCCGGCGCGATATAGCACATGACCGGGCAGGCATCGCAGCGGATCTTTTCTTCGCGCGGGCGGCTCATGTCCCTGCCTCCCGGATCGCCGCAAGTACCCGGTGCGGCAGCGCGGGCAGGCGCGTGACACGCGCGCCCGTCGCATCCCGGATCGCATTGATAATCGCAGGTGCGGTCGGGATCAGCACATGCTCGCCCAACCCCTTTGCCCCCATCGGCCCCTCGGGATCGGGCACCTCGACAAAAATCGTCTCGATCTGCGGCATGTCACCCGTGGTGGGGATCAGGTAGTCATGCAGGTTCTCTGTCCGCCCCGGAATGAACTCCTCCATCAGCGCCATACCCAGCCCCTGCGCGATGCCGCCCTCGACCTGCCCCCGCGCCAGAAGCGGGTTTATGACCCGTCCCAGGTCATGCGCGGCGGTGATCCGCGTGACCCTGACCGTGCCAAGACAGGTATCCACCGCCACCTCCGCCACCTGCGCGCCATAGCCGTAAACCGCATAGGGTGCGCCCTGCCCGTTGGCATCCAGCGGCGTGGTCGGCGGATCATAGGTTTCCTCGGCGCTCAGCACATAACCCCGCGCATCCCGTTCCAGCGCGTGCAGATCAATGCGCCGCTCTGCCTGCCCGTCACTCACGATCAGAACGGCACCCGACAGCCGCAGCGCCGCCTCCGGCCCCATGTTGCTCAGCGCCAGCACCTTCTCCCGCAACGCCTGCCCCGCGAGCATCGCCGCCTTGCCGGTGACAAAGGTCTGGCGCGAGGCCGATGTCTTGCCGCAGTCGGGCGTGAGATCGGTATCGGCACCGATCAGATCAAGATCATTCAGTGACAGCCCCACCGCGTCGGCGCAGATCTGCGCGATGACGGTGTTGGCCCCCTGTCCTATATCCGTCGCCCCCTGATGCAGCACCAGCCGGCCCCCGGCGCTGATCCCCAACCGGATGGTCGAGGGATTGGCAAGACCCGTGTTGCCGCAACCATACCAGCACGCCGCGATGCCCACGCCTTGCCGGATATGCCCGCCGCCCGCATTGGCCCCCGCCGCCCGCGCCAGCGCCGCCTGCCACGGTTCTACCAGCGCCTCCAGGCAGGCGCCGATGCCCACGCCCTGCAAGACCTGTCCGCAAACTGTCGCCTGCCCGTCGCGCAACGCATTCACCCGGCGGAACTCCAGCCGGTCGATCCCCGCCCGAGCCGCCAGATCATCATACAGCATTTCCTGCAGGATCGTCGCCTGCGGCACGCCAAAGCCGCGAAACGCCCCCGATATTGCGCTGAACGTGTGCCGCGCCCGCGCCTCGGCGCGATAGGCGGGGGTGAAATAGGGGCCTGAAGCATGCACCGGCACGCGCCCCGCCACCGTGGGCCCCCAGCTTGCATAGGCCCCGGTGTTGAACTCGCCGTCAAATTCCATCGCGGTGATCCGACCATCCGCACCGCACCCCATACGCCCTCGCATGGAAGACGGGTGCCGTTTGGTCGAGGCGGCCATTGATTCGGCCCGCCCCCAGACCATCCGCGCCGCCCGCCCGGTCTTCAGCGTCACCAACCCGATCAACGGCTGCACACTGAGATCGAGCTTGGCCCCGAACCCGCCGCCCGCCACCGCCGGAATGACCCGCACCTGATCGGGGGCGAGGCCAAGCACCTTCGCCGTCTCGTCCCGATCCATCACCGGTGTCTGAGTGCAGGCCTGAATCACCAGCCGTCCGCCCTCCATCCAGGCCACACCGGCCTCGGGCTCGATATAGGCATGTTCGATATAGGGCGTCGTCACCTCCAGTTCCGCCAGATGCGCCGCCTGCGCGAACCCTTCCGCCAGATCGCCACGCTGCACCAACCCGAGAATCAACAGATCGCCCTCGCGCCCCTCATGCACAAGGCCCGGTCCCCGCGGCTCCCACACGACCGGGAACCGCTCCAGATCCAACGCCTCGATCACCGATGCCTCGCCCGCCACCAGCGCCACCGCCTCGCCGCGCATCCGTACGTGGCGCTCGGCCAGAACCGGCTGATCGGCAAAGGCAGGCAGCACGCCAAACACATTGACCCCCGGCACATCGGCGGCGGTGAACACATGCACCTCGCCCACCTGCGCCGCGCGCCATGCCGCGATATCGCCAAACGCAAACCCCATCGGTGCATCCGGCGCGCGCACCGCCCGCACCAAGAGCGCGCCCTCGGGCAGGTGATCCGCGCCGTAAACCTCTGTCCCTGCCACCTTGGCCAGACCGTCCAGCCGCTCGACCGCCGCGCCGACCGCCGCCCCGGCGGGCGGACAGTCCGCCCCGCCCTCCGGCACGGTATCCATGACCGCCGCGATGATCCGCGCATAGCCGGTGCAACGGCACAGCACACCGCCCAGCGCCTCCTCCACCTCGGCGCGGGTGGGTTGCGCCACCCGGTCCAGAAGCGCCCGCGCCGCCATCAGCATCCCCGGCGTGCAAATCCCGCATTGCGCAGCGCCATGGCGCAGAAACGCCTGCTGCAGCGGCCCCATGTCCAGCCCTTCGACCGTGGTGACCGCGCGCCCCGCCACCTGCGCTACGGGCGTCAGGCAGGCACAGACCGGTGCGCCGTCGATCAGCACCGTGCAGGCCCCGCAATCGCCCGCGTCACAGCCCACCTTGGTGCCGCGCAACCCCAGATCCTCGCGCAGCACCTCGGACAGCCTTCGTCCGGGGCTGACCGGCAGATCGACCGCCGCGCCATTGACCTTGAATCTCAGACTTTCGAACATCCTGTTCATGCGCGCACCAGATCGCCAATCGCTCGACGGATCAGTTCCACCGCCGCCGTGCCGCGATAGGCGGCATCGGCGCGGATATCGTCGATGGGCGCAAGGTCCTGCAGAACCAGCCCCGCTTCAACCCGGCCCACCGTTTCATCTGCCCGCGCGCCGACCAGCGCCCCCTCCAGCCGCGCCAGCCGCCGAGCGACGGCGCTGCACGCACCCACCGCCACCGCCGCCTGCGACACGCGCCCCTCCTCAACCAGCAGCCGCACCGCCACCATGGCAATCGAAATCACCAGATAGCGCCGCGCCCCCAGCTTCAGGAACCGCGAGCGCCCGTGTGCCGCCGCATCGGGCACATGCAGCGCCAGCACCATTTCGCCGGGGCGCAGGACCGTCCGCCGGACCCCGGTAATGAACCCGGCCAGCGGCACCCGCCGCGTGCCCGCGACGGAACCGATCTCGACCTCCGCCTCCAGCGCCAGCAGGCAAGGCACCCCATCGGCGGCGGGCGAAGCGTTGCAGATATTCCCGGCCAGCGTTCCGGCGGTCTGAATCTGCACCGATCCCACCTCGCGCGCCGCCTCTTTCAGCATGTCGAAAGCGGGCGGCAGATCGGCACGGATCACATCCGCCCATGTGGTCGCCGCCCCGAACCGCCAGCCATCCGGCCCCTGCGTCACCCCGCGCAGTTCCTCGACGCGCGTGATATCCACCACCGGTCCGGTCAGTTCCCGCGCACCCGTCGCCGGAAAGAGATCGGTACAGCCTGCGGCCACGCGCGCGGCCCCACCCGCCAGTGCGCCCAGTGCGTCCTGCAATGTCCTGGGACGGTGATAGGCCTGCATCCGCGCATCCATTGGGCCGACATGGCCCGATCGGATGGTGCGGCAGCCCTCACGCCCGTGTCAACACGGCAATCGCGCTCAGAACACCAGACCCGGCAGCCATGTCGCCAGCTGCGGCAGCGCCCAGATGACCGCCACACCGACGATCTGCAACAGGATGAACGGTGCGACACCGGCATAGATCTGCCCCGTGGTGATCTCGGGCGGGGCCGCCCCACGCAGGTAGAACAGCGAAAAGCCAAAAGGCGGCGTCAGGAACGAGGTCTGCAGATTGATCGCGATCAGGATCGCCAGCCAGACCGGATCATGCCCCATCAGGATCAGAACCGGGGCCAGCAGCGGCAACAGGATCACCGTGATCTCGACGAAATCGAGAAAGAAACCCAGCACGAAGATCAGCACCATGGCAAAGATCAGCGCCCCGGTCGCCCCTCCCGGCATGGATTGCAGGATATGCGCCACGCGGTCCTCGCCGCCCAGCCCTACGAAAACCAGAGAGAAAACGCTCGCCATCAGGATCGTGGCAAAGATCATCGCGCTGACCGTCATCGTGGTGGTCACCACCCCGCCCAGCACATCACGCGCGTAAAGGCGGCGCAAAGAGGCCAGCACCGCCGCCACCCCGATCAGTGCCAGCATGCCGTAGACCGCCCCCAGCGCCCATGTCGCCAGCCCCGTATCGCTGCGCTGCAGCCGCACCGGGGCCAGCCCCGCCGCCACCGCAAGGATCAGCAACGCCGCAACCCCGGCCCCGATCAGGCGTGGGCTCACCCCCTGCCGCGCGCCCGCCATCAGGATCGCACCGACCGCCCCGACCGAGGCCGCCTCGGTCGGCGTGGCGATGCCGCTCAGGATCGCGCCCAGCACCGCCACGATCAGCATCACCGGCGGCGCGATCGCGCGCGCCACCTCCGTCGCGCCGGGGCGTCCCCCGGGCGTGGGCGCGGGCGGCACATCCTGCGGCCGGATCAAACCGCGCAACAGCACATAGGCGATATAGATCCCCACCAGAGTCAGCCCCGGCACCAGCGCACCGGCGAAAATCTGGCCCACCGAAATCGTCTCGACCGAAAACCTGCCCTGCTCATACTGTGCCTGCTGATAGGCGCTCGACATCACATCGCTGAGAATGATCAGCAGCGTCGAGGGCGGGATGATCTGCCCAAGCGTTCCGGCGGTGCAGACCAGCCCCGAGGCAAGCCGCGGATCATACCCGGTGCGCAGCATCGTGGGCAGGGCGATCATCCCCATGGCGATGACTGTCGCACCCACGATCCCGGTCGAAGCCGCCAGCAACGCCCCCACCAGGATCACCGACACGCCAAGACCCCCGCGCAGTTGGCCAAAGAGACGGCCCATCGTATCCAGCAGATCCTCGGCGATGCGCGCCCGCTCCAGCACCACGCCCATGGTGACGAAAAGCGGAATGGCGATCAGCACCTCGTTGGTCAGCACGCCGAACACCCGCTGCCCGAGCGCGCCCAGCAGACCAAGCGGCATCACTCCCGCCACCCATCCCAGGTAGGCAAAACCGATTGCCGTGCCCGCGATGGCGAAACTGACCGGAAAGCCGGACATGATCGCCACCATGAGGGCCGCGAACATCAGAAGATCAAGGTATTCCAGCATCACGCGCGCCCCCCGCCCAGCCGCATCAGATTGCGCAGAAGACAGGCCAGCGACTGAACGATCAGCAGCACGCAGAAGGCCGGGATCAGCGACTTGAGCAGAAAGACGGCCGGAATTCCACCCACCGAAATCGCCCCCTCTCGGATCGCCCAGGCATTGCGCACCGACGGCCATGACCACCACAAGAGCGCCAGCATCGACGGGAGAAGCAGCACCAGATGCCCCGCCACATCAATCAGCGCCTTGCCGCGCGCACTTGCCTTCGCCTGAAAGATATCGACGCGGACGTGATCATCGACCAACAGCGTATACCCCGCGCCCAGCATGAACAGCGAGGCATGCATGTAAAGCACGCTTTCGTTCACCGCGATGGAACTGATGCCAAAGACATAGCGCAGCAGCACCACGCCGAATTGCACCAGCACCATGAGGATCGCCAGCCAGCGCACGACACGACCCACCTGACGGTTGACCTGATCCAGCCCGCTCGCGATCCGTTCCATGCCCCCTCCGATCCTTGGCAAGGGGCCCGGCGCAGGTCCGCGCCGGGCCGCCATGTCAGTCAGTATCCCAGAACCCGCGCCCGCGCGTTCATCTGACCGTTATCGGCATAGGTCATATAGGCCCCCACCGAATCGCGATAGTCGACAAAGCTCTCGGCGATCCGCCGCACCAGCTCGTCGCTGTCCTCACGCAGGCGGGTGATCACCGTCCCGGCGGCCTTGCCCATGTCGTCGACAATGGCATCTGGCAATTGCCGCAGGATCACGCCCTCGCTCTCGACAAGCTGCCTGAGCGCCAGTGCATGCTTTGTCTCGTACTCGGTCCAGACATCGTTGTAGAGGCTCGACGCCGCCAGTTGCACCACGGCCTTCAGGTCGTCGGGCAGATCGTTCCAGGCCGCCATGTTGACACCGCATTCCTCGGCAGATGAGGGCTCGCCCACGCCGGGCCAATAGTAATTCTTGGCCACCTGATGATAGCCCAGCGCGCTGTCGGTCCAGGGTCCGATGAATTCGCCCGCGTCCAGCGCGCCCGATTGCAGCGCCTGGAACATCGCCGGACCGGACATCGCCTGCACCGCCATGCCGATCTCGGCGCACATCTCCGAGGCAAGCCCGGTCGAGCGGTATTTCATCCCCCTGAGATCGTCGGTCGAATTGATCTCGTTGCGGAACCAGCCAAACCATTGCGGGCCGGAATTGCCACACAGGAACGGCTTGATCCCGAAACGGCCATACATCTCGTCATAGAGCGCCTGACCGCCGCCATGCACCATCCAGCCCACCTGCTCGTCAGCGCGCAGGCCAAAGGGCTGTGAGCCAAACAGCAGGATGCCCTTGGATTTCGACCCCCAATAGGCGGGCACCGCGTGATAGATCTGCGCCGTGCCCTCGGACACCGCGTCGAACACCCCCGGCCCCGGCACGATCTCGCCGGCGGCAAACAGGTTTACCTCCAGCCGCCCGCCCGACAGCGTGGTGATCCGGTCGGCCAGCGTCTGCGCCGCCACGCCCGGCCCCGGAAGGTTCTTGGGCCAGGCCGACACAAGCGTCCACTGCCGCCGGTCCTGCGCGACGGCCGGAGCGGCCAGCGCCGCCGCGCCGCCGATGGCCCCGGCGCGGATAAATTCACGTCTTTTCATCTTTGGTCCTCCTTGTTGCAAATTCAATCGGTTATGTATCAGTTCCCTGGCCGGAAGAGATCCGGCATCACTTCAATATACCCGGCAGATTGAGCCCGTGTTCGCGCGCGCAGTCCAGCGCGATCTCATATCCCGCATCGGCATGGCGCATCACGCCGGTCGCGGGATCGTTCCACAGGACATTGGCAATGCGCCGATCCGCATCCTCGGTGCCGTCACAGCAGATCACCATGCCTGAATGCTGGCTGAACCCCATGCCGACACCACCGCCGTGATGCAGGCTGACCCATGTGGCCCCCGATGCACAATTCAGCAGCGCATTCAGCAGCGGCCAGTCGCTGACCGCGTCGGAGCCGTCCTTCATCCCCTCGGTTTCCCGGTTCGGGCTGGCAACAGACCCCGAATCCAGATGATCGCGGCCAATCACCACCGGCGCGCTCAACTCTCCAGTGCGCACCATCTCGTTGAACGCCAGCCCCAGCTTGTGCCGCACGCCCAGTCCAACCCAGCAGATGCGCGCGGGCAGGCCCTGAAACGCGATCCGCTCGCGCGCCATGTCCAGCCAGTTGTGCAGATGCGGATCATCCACCAGTTCCCTGACCTTGGCATCGGTCTTGTAGATATCCTCGGGATCGCCCGACAGCGCGCACCAGCGAAACGGCCCGATCCCGCGGCAGAACAGCGGCCGGATATAGGCGGGCACAAAGCCTGGAAAGGCAAATGCGTCCTTCAGCCCCTCATCCAGCGCCACCTGCCGGATGTTGTTGCCATAGTCTAGCGTCGGCACGCCCGCATTCCAGAAATCCACCATTGCCTGCACATGCACGCGCATGCTGGCGCGCGCCGCGCGTTCGACCGCCTTGGGATCGCTCTCCTGTTTCGCGCGCCACTCGGCAACCGTCCAGCCCTGCGGCAGATAGCCATGCACCGGATCATGCGCGCTGGTCTGATCGGTCACGATATCGGGCCTGACACCCCGGCGGACCAGTTCCGGGAACACATCCGCCGCATTGCCGATCAGCGCCACGCTCTTCGCCTCGCCCGCCGCTGTCCAGCGGTCGATCATCGTCAGCGCCTCGTCAAGCGAATGCGTGATCTCATCGACATAGCGGGTCCGCTTGCGGAATTCTGCGCGCGTCTCGTCGCATTCCACGGCCAGACAGCAGGCCCCCGCCATCACCGCCGCCAGCGGCTGCGCGCCGCCCATGCCGCCCAGACCCCCGGTCAGGATCCACCGACCCCCGAGGTTGCCACCGTAATGCTGCCGCCCGGCCTCGACAAAAGTCTCATAGGTGCCCTGAACGATGCCCTGAGAGCCGATATAGATCCACGAACCGGCGGTCATCTGGCCATACATCATCAGGCCCTTGCGATCCAGTTCGCTGAAGTGATCCCAGGTCGCCCAATGCGGCACGAGGTTGCTGTTGGCGATCAGCACCCGCGGCGCGTCCTTGTGGGTGCGGAACACGCCCACCGGCTTGCCCGACTGCACCAGCAGGGTTTCATCCGCCTCCAGTCCCTTCAGGGCTCCCACGATCCGGTCGAAATCCTCCCATGTGCGGGCCGCACGCCCGATGCCGCCATAGACGACCAGTTCATGCGGGTTCTCGGCCACGTCGGGATGCAGGTTGTTCATCAGCATCCGCATCGGCGCCTCGGTCAGCCAGCTCTTGGCGCTGATCTCAGCGCCGGTGTCGGGATAGATGTCGCGGGTGTTGTGACGCGGATCGGTCATGTCAGATCTCCTGTGCGCGCAAGCGTTTCCAGTTGTTTTAGTATCTCCGCCAGATGCGGGCGCAGCCGCTCAGCGCGGTCGTGCAGATAGGGCCAGGGCGCCGCCTCTTCCATATAGGTCGACTGGGCCAGCTCCATCTGGATCGCGTGCCAGCCCTCTTCGGGCCGCCCGTAATGGCGGGTGGTCCAGCCGCCCCGGAACCGGCCGTTGGTGACACAGCTATAGCCCTCTGCCGCCCGGCAGACTGACTCGACCGCCCCGACGATCGCCGGCGCGCAGGTCGCGCCATCATTGGTGCCGATGTTGAAATCCGGCAGCACGCCGTCGAAAAGAAATGGAATACGTGACCGTATGGAATGGCAATCGTAAAGCACCGCCACCCCGTGCTGCGCGCGCACCCGCGCCATCTCTGCCTCCAGCGCCGCATGATAGGGCACATGGAACGTCTCGCGCCGATACTCCACCTCGCCGCCCGAGGGCGGCACCTGCCAGATGTCGTGACCGTCGAAATCCGTCAGCGGCACCAGTCCGGTGGTATTTTGCCCCGGATAGAGGCTCGCCCCCGAAGGATCGCGATTGGCGTCGATGACATAGCGATGGAATGTCGCGCGCACCGTGGTCACGCCGGGCAGCAACCCCTCGTAGAGCTTGTGAATGTTCCAGTCTGTATCGGCCAGCCCGCGTCCCAGATCATTCAGCCGTGCCCGGACGTCCGCCGGAACATACGTACCAGTATGCGGCAGTCCCAGAATGACCGGGCCATCCCCCCGCACCACCTCGACCGGGATCATGCCGCACCCCTTTCACTGTTCCGGAAATACTCAAATCTCGGGCCCCGCCTCACAGAACCAACTCCAGCCCGGATGCGTTGACCAGATCGCCCGCGCGCACCATTTCCGACGCGGCCGCCAGATCGGGCGCCAGATAACGGTCGGCTGCCAGAACCGGCACCACCTCGCGCAGCCGCGCGATGACCGACCTTAGCGGCGTGCTCGTCTGCAGGCGCGCACGGAACCCGATGCCCTGCGCGCCGCAGATCGCCTCGACCCCCAGAATGACCGACAGGTTGTCATTCATCCGCTTCAGCCGCCGTGCCGCATGCGCCGCCATGCTGACGTGATCCTCCTGATTGGCAGAGGTGGGTGTGGAATCCGTCGTGCAGGGATTGGCCATATGCTTGTTCTCGCTCATCAGCGCAGCGGTGGTGACCTCGGCGATCATCATCCCCGAATTCAGCCCCGGTTCGGGCGTCAGGAACGGCGGCAGATCGAAACTCAGCGTCGGATCCACCATCAGCGCGACGCGCCGTTGTGCAATCGCCCCGATTTCCGAGATGGCCATGGCGATCTGATCGGCGGCGAAGCCCACCGGCTCGGCATGAAAATTCCCGCCCGAGACGATCATGCCTCCCTCGGGGTGGTTGTCGTCCACCAGCACGAGCGGGTTGTCGGTCACCGCGTTGGCCTCGATCTCCAGCACCGCGCCCGCCCGCCGCAACAGATCGACCGCCGCCCCCGAAACCTGTGCCTGACAGCGGATGCAATAGGGATCCTGAACGCGAGTGTCGCCCTCGCGGTGGCTCTCGCGGATCTCGCTGCCCTCCATCAGCGCCGCCTGCGCCCGGGCCACCTCGATCTGCCCGGCATGGCCGCGCAGGCTGTGGATCGCCGCCACCAGCGGCGCCGTCGATCCCATGATTGCATCCGTGGACAGCGCCGCCGTCACCACGCAATTCTGCGCGTTGCGCCAGGCCCCCCACAGCCCGGTCAGCGCACAGGCGGTGGAAAACTGCGTGCCGTTGATCAGCGCCAGACCTTCCTTGGGGCCCAGCACGATAGGGGCAAGACCCGCACGCGACAGCGCCTCTGAGCCGGGCAGCCGCGTCCCATCATGCCACGCCTCGCCCGCACCGATCATCACCGCCGCCATATGCGCCAGCGGAGCCAGATCGCCCGACGCACCGACCGATCCCTGATCGGGCACCACCGGCGTCACATCCCGCGCCAGCATCCCCTCGATCAGTTCGATCGTAGCCCACGCCACGCCCGAGGCACCGCGCCCCAGGCTCATCAGCTTGAGCACCATCATCAGCCGCGTGGTGGCTACGTCCAGCGTCTCGCCCACACCACAGCAATGCGACAGGATGAGATTGCGCTGCAGATCCGCGGTCTTCTCCGGCGCGATCTTGACGCTCGCCAGCTTGCCAAAGCCGGTATTGACACCATACACAGCCGTACGTCCAGCCGCCGCCCGCGCCACCAGCGCAAAGGCGGCCTCGACTGAGGGTCTTACGTTGCGGTCCAGTTCCGCCGTCAGCCCGCCGCGCCAGATCGCCTCCAGCACCGCCAGCCGCACCTGTCCCGGCATCAAGACTTCCGTCATCCCTCACCCCCAAAAATCCGCCGCCAGAGCGGGTTGTATCCAATGCGATATGCCAGTTCCGCGGGCTGCTCCACGTCCCAGAGCGCCAGATCGGCGCGTCGGCCCGCCGCGATCACGCCGCAGTCGCCCAATCCCAGCGCCCGCGCCGCATACCGCGTCACCCCGGCCAGCGCTTCTTCGGGAGTCATGCGAAACAGCGTGCAACCCATGTTCATCGCCAGTAGCAATGACGCCATCGGCGACGATCCCGGATTGCAGTCCGTGGCCAGCGCCATCGGCACGCCATGCCTGCGAAAGATGTCGATCGGCGGCGCCTGCGTCTCGCGCAGGGTATAAAACGCGCCGGGCAGGATCACCGCCACGCTGCTCGCCCGCGCCAGCGCCCGCGCATCCGCATCGTCGGCATATTCCACATGATCCGCCGACAGCGCGCCATAGCGCGCCGCCAGCTGCGTGCCGCCCAGATGACTCAGTTGCTCAGCATGCAGCTTGACCGGCAGGCCCAGTTCCCGCGCCCGGTCGAACACCACCGCGATTTCCTCGGGCGAAAAGGCGATACCCTCGCAGAACCCGTCCACCGCATCCACCAGCCCCGCGTCATGCGCCGCCTCCAGCGCGGGCAGGCAGATCTCGGAAACATACGCCTTCGAACGGTTCTTGTACTCCACCGGCACCGCATGCGCCCCAAGGAAAGAGGTTTTCACCCGCACCGGGCGCGCGCCCTCGATCGCGCGCGCCACACGCAGCATTTTCAACTCGGTAGCGATATCCAGCCCATAGCCGGATTTCACCTCGATGACCGCAACCCCCTCGGCGATCAACGCATCGGCGAACCGCAAGGCTCCCGCCAGCAACGCCTCTTCCGACGCCTCGCGCGTCGCCCTGACGGTCGAAACGATCCCGCCACCCGCGCGCGCCACCTCTTCATAGCTTGCCCCGTTCAGGCGCATCTCGAACTCGCCCGCGCGGTTGCCGCCATGCACGATATGGGTGTGGCAATCGATCAACGCCGGGGTCACAAGTCGCCCGCCCAGATCCTCTTGCGGCCCATCATATCCGCCCGGCAGATCCGTCTCCTGCCCGACCCATGCAATCCGCCCGCCCTCGACCAGCAGCGCGCCGCGCGCGATCAACCCATAGGCTTCATCCCCCGCCATCGTCGCAATCCGCGCATTCCTGAACAACATGGCCAAGACCTTCTTGATTTCCGAGTCGTTTGATGCAATTATGTCTATACATATTAATCTGTCAAGACAGGATCACGCAATGACACAAATCTGGGCCTCTCAGGCGCTCCTGCCCTCCGGCTGGGCGCCCGACGTATCGGTAGAGATCGACGAGACCGGCCATATCGTCCGCGTGACACCCGGCGCGCCACCTGCGGGTCACCGCACCGGCCTCCTGCTGCCCGCGCCCGCCAACGCCCATTCCCACGCATTCCAGCGCGCCATGGCGGGCCTGACCGAAACGCGCGGCCCCGATCCGCGCGACACGTTCTGGACATGGCGGCAGTTGATGTATCGCTTTCTCGACCGGCTGACCCCGGATCAGGTGCAGGCCATCGCGGCGCTGGTGCAGATGGAAATGCTCGAATCCGGCTATGCCACCAATGTCGAATTCCACTACCTGCACCATCAGCCGGGCGGCCTGCCTTATGACGACAGCGCGGAAATTGTGCATCGCATCGTCGCCGCGGCACAGGAAACTGGCATCGGCCTGACGCTGCTGCCGGTGCAATACGAATTCGGCGGCGTCGACCGCCGCCCGCTTGGCCCCGGCCAGATCCGTTTCGGAAACACCCCGGATCAGTTTGCCCGACTGATGGACGCCAGCCGCGCGGCCCTCACCCCCCTGCCGCCCGATGCACGTATCGGCGTGGCCCCCCATAGCCTCCGCGCCGTGACGCCAGAAGCGATCCGCAACGCTGCGGCCCTCGCCCAAGGCAGCCCCATCCACATGCACCTCGCCGAACAACTGGCCGAAGTCACCGAAGTCGAGGCCGCCTATGGCGCGCGCCCCGTGGACTGGCTCTTGGGTCATACGGAAATCACACCGCAATGGTGCCTCATCCACTGCACCCAGATGCAGCCGCATGAGACCAAGGCGCTCGCCCGCACGGGTGCCGTCGCGGGCCTCTGCCCGATCACCGAATCAAGCCTCGGCGACGGCATTTTCGAAGGGCTGCGCTGGATGGAGGCTGGTGGGCGCATCGCCATCGGATCGGATTCCAATATCCGCATCGCCCTGTCGGAGGAAATCCGCACGCTCGACTACTCGCAGCGCCTGCGCGATCATTCCCGCGCCGCGCTGGCCACGCCCGCGCACTCCACCGGCCGCCGCCTGATGGATGCCGCCACCGCAGGCGGCGCACAGGCCGCCGGGCGCAACACCGGGCAGATCGCGCGGGGATTCCTTGCCGATCTCATGGCGCTCGACGACAGCCATATCGACCTTGCGGACCGACCCGGCGACACCGCCCTCGATATCTGGATCTTCGCGGGCGACGACCGTATGGTCCGCGATGTCTGGGCGGCGGGTCGCCATATGGTGCAGGGTGGCCGCCACATCGCCCGAGACGCGATCACTCACCGCTATGCTGCGGCCATGAAACCACTCCGGGACGCGCTATGACACCCCCGCAATTCAACAGTTGGCAATCAATCCAGGACGAGGTGCTGCGCCGCATCCATGCGCGCGAATGGCCCCCCGGCACCGTGATCCCGAACGAAGCCGATCTCGCGCAGGACTTCGGCTGCGCGCGCGCCACCGTCAACCGCGCCCTGCGCGCGCTGGCCGATGCGGGCATCCTCGAACGCCGCCGCAAGGCGGGCACGCGCGTGGCGCTCCACCCGGTCAGCCGCGCCACCGTGGATATTCCCCTGATCCGCCAGGAAATCACCGCGCGCGGCCTGGTCTATGCCTATCGCCACCTCAGTCGCCGTATCGCCAGCCCGCCACGCGACGTGGCCGCAACGCTCTGTGCCGGGACGCCCTGCGAGGGCCTGCATGTCACCGCGCTGCACCTCGCCTCGGACGCGCCCTTTGTCTTTGAGGACCGCTGGATCAGCCTCACCACCGCCCCCGCCGCCGCCGCGCAGGGCTTCGAGACGCTGAGCGCGAATGAATGGCTCATCTCGACCATTCCCTACACCCATGGCGATATCCGCTTTTCCGCCGAGGTGGCCCCCGAGTCCATCGCCGAACTGCTTGGCACCAGCCCCGGTGCGCCGATCTTTGTGGTCGAACGCACGACATGGGATCATACCCGCGCCATCACCACCGTGCGGCTCAACTACGCCCCCGGCTACAGCATCACCACCGGTATCGGTACGCCCAGCTGAACGGTCCGCATGCCGCGCCTGCAGATGGGTATTTGGACCAAGAAGAAACCCCGATCTCCCGATTTCTTCTTGGTCTCAATACCCCGGGGGAGTCCCGGATGAAATCCGAGACGGGGGCAGCGCCCCCTACTTTTCCCCCTCCAGCAGCGCCCGCAACCCGACGCGGTAATCGGGATAGATAAGTCTCACACCCAACTCTTCCTTGATTCGCCGGTTACAAACCCGCTTTGACTCGGCATAGAACGAGCGGGCCATCGGTGTCATCTCGGCGTCGTCATGGGCCACCTCCTCGGGCAGCGGCAGGCCCAGAAGTTCCGCGGCATATCCGATCACGTCCTGCGGCGGGGCCGGATCGTCATCGCACAGGTTGTAGACCGCCCCCGGATCGGGCCGGCGGATCGACGCCTCCAGCACCTGCGCGATGTCCTCCACATGGATGCGGCTGAATACCTGTCCCGGTTTGACGATCCGCCGCGCCGTGCCCTGACGCACCTTCTCGAACGGGCCGCGCCCCGGGCCATAAATGCCCGCCAGGCGGAAGACATGCAGTGGCAGGCCGGGGATGGCCCGCCACTCGGCCTCTGCTGCCACCCGCATCTGCCCGCGCCGGGTCGAGGGGGTGAGCGGTGTCGACTCATCCACCCAACCGCCCTGATGATCGCCATAAACCCCGGTCGTCGACAGATAGCCGACCCAATCCAGCCGGGACGCAATCCGCGCGATTGCATCCCGGTGCAGCGCCAGAACCGGATCGCCCCCGGCCTCCGGCGCAACCGAAACCAGGATATGCGTGGCGTTCTCAAGGGACTCCGTCAGATCGCCCTCCGGCCACAGCACCGGCGTCACACCCTCGCGCGCCAACATCGCCGCCTTCTGCGCGCTGCGCGTCGTGCCATAGATCCGCCAGCCCTGCGGCAAGAACTTCGCCGCCAGCGCGCGTGCGCTGTAGCCGTGACCAAAGGAAAGCAGAGTTTTGCCCATGACCCCCTACATGACCCGGCCCGCGCGCTTTGGCAAGGTGGCGGTCTTTCGCCGGTGCGCGGCAAAGCCTCTGGCGCAAATCGCAATCTGCGGGCAGTGTGCACGCGAAACCGTGCCCGGAGCCGCCATGCCCTATCTGTCCCGTCGTCACGCTATCGCGCTGATCGCCGTCGCACCCCTCGCCGCCTGTGCCAAACCTGATCCCGATCTCTCGAGCCGCAACGCGCCGTTCGAGCCGCAGTTCTATCCCAACGAGACACCGGAACTGCGCCGCCTGATCAACCAATACGCCGATCACTACGAGGTGCCCCGTTCGCTCGTCCACCGCCTCGCCATACGCGAAAGCAGGCACCGCCCCGGCGCACGCAACGGCCCCTATTACGGCCTGCTGCAAATCCTGCCGCAAACGGCCCGCAGCATGGGGTTCCGCGGACAGCCAAACGATCTGCTCGATGCCGAAACCAACCTGAAATACGCGGTCAAATACCTGCGCGGTGCCTATATCGTGGCGGATGGCGACCCGGATGCCGCGATCATGTGGTACGCGCGCGGATACTACTACGAGGCCAAGCGCAAAGGTTTGCTGGTGGAAACGGGTCTGCGCTCTGCCTAACAGGCGTAGTCTGACCCTTCGCTGTCCAGAATTGCCTTCAACTCCGCCATATGCCGCTCGGCCTGGTCAGGATAATCCTCCAGCTCCCGCGCGGTCTTTTCCGCCACCGCGTCCGACAGCACCCGCAGCGGCCGCCCGGTCTGCAGCGCCCGGATATAGGTCTCAGCGGCGCGCTCGAAATAATAGAGCCGGTTGAACGTGTCCGCCACCGTGTCGCCGATCACCATCACGCCATGATTGCCCATGATCAGAACCTTGTGCTTCGGATCGCTCAGCAGTCGCGCACAGCGCTCCCCCTCATCCTCGAACGCCAGCCCGCCATACCCCTCGTCAACCACATGACGGTTATAGAAGGTGGCACAGTTCTGGTCGATGGGCGGCAGGCGACTGTCGGCCAGAGAGGCCAGAACAGTGGCGTGAATCGAATGCACATGCATCGCGCAGCGGGCATGGCGGCAATGCCGGTGCAGCCCGCCATGCAGGCCCCAGGCGGTTGGGTCCGGCGCGTCCGGTCCCTCCAGCGTCGCCGGATCATTGGCATCGACCTCGATCAGATCGCTCGCCCGAATGCGGGTGAAATGCATCTGGTTGGGATTCATCAAGAACCGCGTGCCATCCTCGTTGATCGCAAGGCTGAAATGATTGGCCACCGCCTCGTGCATGTCCAGCCGCACGGTCCAGCGGAAGGCCGCGGCGAGATCGACCCGCTCCTGCCAGTGCTCCATGTTTGGCTTGAGATTGGTCACGGTCATAATGCTTTCCTTTCTTCGAGCGTGAGCGGGCGCGAGGCGATCCAGGCATAACCATCCGCACACAGGATGCAGCATTCGCGCAACCCGTGCGGCTTGTTCACGGGTGGCTGCAGGATCATACCTCCCGCCACCCCGGCCCTTGCCGCCGCCTGGTCGGGATCGCTCTGAAACAGATGGATCGATGCGCCGGCGCCCCGTGGCGGGCTTTCCGGCACCAGCCCCAGCAGCGGATGACTGCCATAGGTGTGATCCGCATGCAGTTGCATGACCTGCCCGTGATAGACCATGATCGCGAAATCCGCGCTCAGCCGGTGGGCGGACATGCCAAAGACCTCTGTTAGAAACGCCGCCTCTCCCAACACATCCCGCACCAGCAGGTTCAAGCCCAGCCCGCGCAGCGACGCGCCGAAATCCGTCGGGCTGACTGTCTCGTAATCCATGCCGCCTGCCCCTTTCGGTCGCAGCTTGATGTCGGCCCCGGCCCGTGTCAACCTGCACCATCAACCACACAGCCAGGGCCAGATGCAATTGCGAGATCAGACAGGGACGACCACCACACCCGACATACCCGGCCCGCAGGACTTTACCGAGGCCCGCGCCGCCGTGGACCGTCTCTGCCTGCTGCATGATGCGGCGACCCGGTTTCTCTGCGCCGAATTCACCCGCGCGCTTGCCGGCGATGTCCCGTCCACCCGCGTGCGCGCTTTCTACCCCGAGATCCGCCTGACCACGACAACCTACTCCAAGGTCGACAGCCGCCTCAGTTTTGGCCATGTCTCGGGACCGGGCACCTATGCCACCACGATCACCAGGCCCGACCTCTTTCGCAACTACCTCGAACAGCAGATCGGCCTGCTGCTGGAAAACCACGGCGTGCCGGTCTCGATCCGCGCCTCCGACACGCCGATACCGGTGCATTTCGCGGTCGCGGGCGACGAGGGTCTCACCGTTCCGCAGGAAGGCGCTGCCGATTTCACCCTGCGCGATGTGTTCGACGTGCCGGATCTCTCGACCACCAACGACCACATCGTCAACGGCACATGGGCGCAGGATGCCCAGGGCGCGGCCCCCCTCGCGCCGTTCACCGCGCAGCGCGTGGATTATTCGCTGGCGCGCCTTGCGCATTACACCGCCACCGATCCCTGCCATTTCCAGAATTACGTGCTCTTCACCAACTATCAGTTCTACGTCTCGGAATTCGAGACCTTCGCCCGCCGGATGCTCGCGGACCCGGCCAGCGGCTATACCGCCTTTGTCAGCACCGGCAATGCCCGGATCATCGCACCCGATACGCCGCTGCCGATCCCCGACCGCCTGCCGCAGATGCCCGCCTATCACCTCGAACGCGCCAACGGCTCGGGCATCAGCCTGGTCAATATCGGTGTCGGTCCGTCGAACGCCAAAACAGCCACCGACCATATCGCCGTCCTGCGTCCGCATGCATGGATCATGGTCGGCCACTGCGCGGGCCTGCGCAATTCGCAATCGCTCGGCGATTTCGTGCTGGCGCACGCCTATCTGCGCGAGGACCGCGTGCTCGACGCCGACCTGCCCGCCTGGGTGCCGATCCCGGCGCTGGCTGAGATCCAGATCGCCTTGCAAGAGGCGGTCGCCGCCGAAACCCAACTCGACGGCTTCGACCTCAAGCGGGTGATGCGCACCGGCACCGTGGCCAGCGTCGACAACCGCAACTGGGAACTGCGCGACCAGTCCGGTCCGGTGCAACGCCTCAGCCAGTCCCGCGCCGTGGCACTGGACATGGAAAGCGCCACCATCGCCGCCAACGGATTCCGCTTCCGGGTGCCCTATGGCACGCTGCTGTGCGTCTCCGACAAGCCGCTCCAGGGCGAGCTGAAACTGCCCGGAATGGCCTCTGATTTCTACAAATCACAGGTTTCCCGGCACCTGATGATCGGGATTCGCGCGATGGAATCACTGCGCAAAATGCCGCTCGAACGCATCCACAGCCGCAAATTGCGCAGCTTTGAAGAGACAGCCTTCCTCTGACTTCACGAAAATCTGCACAAAATCCGCCAAAATTGCTTGCTTTTGCCCACCAGACGTTGTGTTTAGCCACATCATAGCGTTTAATCACGCGCATGAGGCCCAAGACACGGGCAGTTGAAGGAGACCAAAAATGGCAAAACCCATGACCAAAACCCAACTCGTCGCTGCCTTGGCCGATGAAATGGGCAGTGACAAGAAGACCGCGAACGGCGCGCTTGATGCGGTGATCGCAATCATCACCAGAGAAGTATCCGCCGGCGGTGCAGTAACCTTGCCCGGCATCGGCAAGATCTACTGCCGCGAGCGCCCCGAGCGCATGGTGCGCAACCCCGCCACCGGCGAGCAGATGAAGAAAGAGGCCGACAAGGTGGTCAAGATGACCATTGCCAAGGCGCTCAAGGACAGCGTCAACGGCTGACCTTGCAATTCCCACACGTTTCGGAAAGGGTCGCCCGCGAGAGGCGACCCTTTCCAGTTGCGGAGACAGAGAATGGACATTCGGGCGATCGTCATGGGCCTCGCCTTTGCCCTCATGTGGTCCTCGGCCTTTACCTCGGCGCGCATCATCGTCGCCGCCGCACCCCCGCTCACCGCGCTTGGGCTGCGGTTTCTGATCTCCGGCGTGATCGGCATCGCCATCGCCCTGATGCTTGGCCAGAGCTGGCGCCTGACCCGCCTGCAATGGCGCGCCACGATCGTCTTCGGGATCTGCCAGAACGCGCTCTATCTCGGGCTCAACTTCGTCGCCATGCAGACCATCGAGGCCTCGCTGGCCGCGATCATCGCCTCGACCATGCCATTGCTGGTGGGGTTCTTCAGCTGGATGTTCCTGGGCGAACAGCTGGGTCGGATTGGCATCGCGGGGCTGTTTGCGGGCCTGATCGGCGTCACCATCATCATGGGAGCCCGATTGCAGGGCGGCATGGACCTATACGGTGTCGCGCTCTGCATCATCGCGGTCTTTGCGCTGGCCTTCGCCACGCTCGCGGTGCGCGGCGCGGCATCGGGCGGAAACTTCCTGATGGTGGTGGGGTTGCAGATGATGGTTGGCGCGGTGCTTACGGGGACCATCGGTATTGCCACCGAACCGCTGCTTGTCGACTGGAGCTGGCTGCTCATCGCCGCCTTTGCCTATACCACGCTCATCCCCGGCCTCGCCGCCACGCTGGTCTGGTTCCTGTTGGTCGAGCGCATCGGCGCCACCCGCGCCGCCACGTTCCACTTCCTCAACCCGTTCTTCGGCGTCGCCATCGCCGCGATCCTGCTCAGCGAGGCGCTGCGCCTTGGCGATCTGATCGGCGTGCTGGTGATCATGGGGGGCATCCTGGCGGTGCAGCTGTCGCGGCAGCCGCGACAGTCGCCCCTGCCGTAGGCGCGGATCGGGGGCCAGCCCCCGAACCCCCGAGGTATTTCCGGCCAGGTGAACGAGGGCCGGTCAGCCAATCCGCCCGCGCGGGCCATCCCCCACCTGCCCACGATGCAACAGCAGGTGATCCAGGATAACGCAGGCCATCATCGCCTCGGCCACCGGCACGGCGCGAATGCCGACGCAGGGGTCATGTCGCCCCTTGGTCACCACCTCGATGGGCTGGCCGTCGATGGTGATCGACCGGCGCGGGGTCAGGATCGACGAGGTGGGCTTGACCGCGAACCGCACCACGACATCCTGCCCGGTGGAAATCCCGCCCAGGATGCCGCCCGCGTGGTTGGAACCGTATTCCGGACCGTTTTCGCCCATGAAGATCTCGTCGGCATTGGCACTGCCGGTCAGCCGCGCCGCCGCCATCCCCTCGCCGATCTCGACGCCCTTGACGGCGTTGATCGACATCATCGCGGCGGCCAGATCGGTGTCGAGCTTGCCATAGACCGGCGCGCCCAGTCCCGCGGGCACGCCACGCGCCACCACCTCGACCACCGCGCCGACCGAATCGTGCGCCTTGCGCAGGGATTGCAGATAATCCTCCCAGGCGGGCGCGGCGGCGGCATCCGGCAGCCAGAAATCGTTACGGTCGATCGCGTCCCAGTCGAACCGCGCGCGGTCCAGTTCCATCTCGCCCATCGCGACCATGTAGCCCTTGATCTCAAGCCCCGGCACCAGAGCGCCCAGCACGGCCCGCGCCACGCCGCCCGCCGCCACCCGCGCCGCCGTCTCGCGCGCCGAGGACCGCCCGCCGCCGCGCGGATCGCGCAGACCGTATTTGAGGTGATAGGTGATATCCGCATGGCCGGGGCGAAACGTCCGAGCAATCTCGCCGTAATCGCGTGAGCGCTGATCGGTATTCTCGATCATCAACTGAATGGGCGTACCGGTGGTCTGACCCTCGTAGACGCCCGACAGGATCCGCACCGCGTCCGGCTCCTGCCGCTGCGTGGTATTCCGGTTCTGTCCCGGCCTGCGCTTGTCCAGCCACTGCTGCAGCATCGCCTCGTCGATCGTCACGCCGGGCGGACAGCCATCCACCGTGGCCCCCAGAGCCGGCCCATGACTCTCGCCCCAGGTCGTGAACCGAAAGAGATGACCGAATGTATTGAGGCTCATGGCGCAACACTCCTTTGCCGCTGCTCTAGCCCCGCCTTGCCGCCACCTCAAGCCATTTTGGCGGGCATTTGTCGCAAACAGGCTATCCCGGCGCTGGAATCGCGATACTCTCCAGACCGGGCCGGATCCGGAGGCGAAGTAAAACCGCAATGACCGGCACACTCAGAAAATACTGGCGCGACGACTGCGCCATGATAACACTAGCGACAGACTTGCCGGAAAACGACAAGCCCCCGGAACAACGAACAACCAACACGGAGGAAGACATGACACATGACCGATCGCAAGATAGCGTGCGCCCGATCGTCCGGAAACTGGCCGAAGACACGCGCGCCGGCAAGATGAGCCGCCGCGAATTCATGGCCCTCGCCTCAACCTTCGGCGCCTCGTCGGCAGCCGCCTACGGCCTTCTCGGCCTTGCCGCGCCCACCGCAGCGCAGGCGCAAGAGGGCAAGAAAGGTGGCGTGCTGCGCGTGGCCTCGCGCGTGATGGACATCACCGATCCGCGCAAGTATTCTTGGACAGAGCCAGGCAACCTTGCCCGCCAGTTCTGCGAACCACTGGTCCGCTGGGCCCCCGATTTCACCTTTCAGCCGATGCTGCTGGAAGGCTGGGAGGTGAGCGACGACGCCAGAACCTACACGCTCAGGGTTCGCCAAGGCGCCACCTGGAACAATGGTGATACGTTCAACGCCGATGACGTGATCCACAACCTCAACCGCTGGTGCGACAAGGCCGTTGAGGGAAATTCCATGGCCTCTCGCATGGGTACGCTGATTGATCCCGACACCAACAAGGCCATCGAGGGTGCCATCGAGCGCGTCGACGACTATACCGTGCGCCTCAACCTGCCGCGCCCGGATATCACCATCATCGCCGGCATGTCGGATTATCCCGCGCTTTGCGTTCACCGCAGTTTTGGCGAGGATGGCAATCTGGCGCAGGCGCCCATCGGCACCGGTCCGTTCGAGCTTGTCTCGATCGAAATTGGTGTCGCGGCAGAGTACAAGCGCCGCGAGAATGGCAATTGGTGGGGTGGCGATGTCTATCTTGACGGTATCCGCTTCATCGACTTTGGCGAGGACAACGCCTCGATCGTTGCAGCCTTTGACGGGGACGAAATCGACATCAATGACGAATCCACCGCCGATTTCATCGAATCCTACGACGCGCTCGGCCTGATCAAGCAATCCAAGCCCACTGCCAACACCATCGTCGCCCGGATGCGCGCCGACACCGCCCCCTATGACAGCAAGGAACTGCGCAACGCGATCCAGTTGGCCTGTGACAATGCGGTGCTGCTTGCCATCTCGATCAACGGCGAGGGCATTCCGGCAGAAAACCACCATGTCGCCCCGTTCCATCCGGAATATGCCGAATTGCCCGCCATCGCGCCCGATCCGGCCAAGGCCATCGAAATGGCGCGCGCGGCGGGCCACGGCGACACCGAGATCGAGATCATCTCGATTGACGGCGACTGGCGCACCACCACCACCGATGCCATCGGCGCACAGTTGCGCGACGCGGGCTTCAAGGTCAAGCGCACGGTGATCCCCGGTTCCTCGTTCTGGAACGACTGGACCAAATACCCATTCTCCACCACCAACTGGGGTCCGCGTCCGCTCGGGGTTCAGGTGCTGGCGCTGGCCTATAAATCCGGCGAGGCGTGGAACGAATCCGGGCACGCGAACCCTGAGTTCGACGCCCTGCTCGACGAGGCGCTCGGCATTTTCGACGCCGACCGGCGCCGTGAATATTCGGCCAAGCTCCAGACGATGCTTCAGGACAGCGGTGTGATCATCCAGCCGTTCTGGCGCAACCAGGCGCTGCACCATACCGACAGGGTCAAGAACGTGCAGGCGCACCAGTTCCGCGAAATGCACTATGAAAAGGTCTGGCTCGACGCCTGATCCCTGTCGCGGACATCTGAACCTGAAAGGCGGCACGTCATGTGCCGCCTTTGCATTTGCAGCGCCGGGCTGATCTCAGATTTTGGCGTATTTTGTCACGATATCAGCGACATGGTCCGCCGGCAGGACCGGCGGCATCAGGGTCAGCACCCTGCCGGTGGCGTCGAGCAGATAGATATGGCTGCCATGCGCATAGATCGGGCCGTGCTGCGGGTCATTCATGATCTTTTCGAAACTGATCTGAAACGCAGCATGGACCTCTGCCAGTGCTTCGGGGCTGCCCGTCAGCCCGACCAGATCCGGCGAAATTTTCGCCAGCGCCGGCCCCATCGTTCCGACCGTGTCCAGCACCGGGTCAATCGTGATCATGACCGGGGTAACCGCGATTCCCCGGGTCTCAAGGATGTCCGCCGCATCCGCCATCATCGGCAGGGCAGCACTGCAAATGCCGGGGCAATTGGCATAGCCGAAAAAAACCAGCTGCATGCGCCCGTCCGGCTCGACCTGACTGCGCGCCGCGCCGGTATGGTCGATCAGTTCGAATGCGCCGCCAATCTTCCACGGCAGGGGCGTCACCGCATCTGTCAGGGGCGGCGTGGTTGGATCGGTGTGCCGCTCGGCGCCATGCGCCAGGCCTCCGCTTGCCAGGCCACAGATCGCGGCACTCAGGACCAGACTCCGCCAGTTCATTCGAACAACTCCTTGAGAAACGGCTTCTCCTCTTCCACGCCGATGCCGGTATAGCCATGCGCGGCGATTTCGGCATTGACGCGCGGATCGCGCCGGAACCACGGCCCCTTGCCATCCGCCTCGGGATTGGTCTTGGCCCATTCCTTTGTCCAGCGGTTCGCGGCGGTCCATTCGGCATCACCCACGGCGCGGACCTTCTGCACCAGATAGATATTCACCGCCCCCAGATCAGGATCCTCGATCAGCAGACCATCGACCTCGACCTGCCTGCCGCAGAACGGCAACAGTTCAACCACCGCCCCGGTGAACGCGGCCTGCGCGTTCTTGTTGGGATAGACCAGCACGTCGTCAACGCCGCGCAGCAGGCCCAGCTGACGCACCCCGCCACCGCAATCTGCCGGACAATCGCCGGTCAACTCGCACAGGATATCCACCACCCTGGCCTCAAACCGCGCCGGTTGCTCTGCATAGAGGTTCCACGGCTTCGCCTCCGACCCCTCCGAGAAATCCTGCGCCATGGCAGGCAGCGCCATTCCGGCAGATACAAGCGTCATCAGAAAATGTCTCATCTCACGCCCCCTCACTCTTTCGGCTCTGGAATGGCGAAGGGCGGAACAGGTCCGTAATCCTCGTGGTTGAGCTTGGTGATCCCGTGATCGGTCACAACCTTTTCGACCACCAGATAATTCAGCCCGTCGCGATGATAGAGCAGGCCATCCGCCGTGATCTCGTGACTGGCAAGGCGCAGTTGCATGTCGCCCCCGGCAGAACCGTCGTCCCCCTCGATCCTGAGCACCATGTAAACCTGGCCATCCTCGCCCAGAAGACCCACTGGTATCCCCCCTGCCGAACACCATAGCGCACAGGTGTGATGTGCCGTGCCAGTAACAGCGTCGGGGCCGCCCATAACACCGGAATAATAGCACCAGGTGTCGATGATCTCGCCCCTGATCTGGACACGTTCGCCCTCTGCCGCCTGCACGGCCCCAGGCAATGGCAGCAGGATTGCCGCCATAAGTAATCTCATTCGCATGATATTATACCTCCTGAAAATCGGGGTTCGCCCGTTCAAGATTAACCATACCTGAGACCACACGGTAAAATGACTTTTTTGTTCGTGAGCCTGCGGAAAGAGGGAACGTCAGTGCTGTTGAACAAGTGGCTCGCCTATTGATCTAGAGCGGCCATCCGGCATCCCGGCGGGGGGTCGCGCCTTGTTCCGCACGGGTGGCGAATGCAACGCCCCCTTCAGGCCGGATCACGACAAACGCCCGGCCGGCCTGACCCGACCGCTGACGGCTCCCCCCGTCTCAGACCACTTCGGCCCGCAGTGCCTCCATACGCGCGGCCAGGAACTTGCGCGAGGTCGCGTCCTTCAGCCGCCCCGCCTCGTCGAACGCATCCCCCGCCCCGGCGATCAGCACCGCCGTGCCGGGCAGCAGACGCGCCTGCAACTGCGTCAGGCACGACAGCGTCATGAACTGCGCCGTCTCTCCCCCGGTGCGCCCGGCAGAGGCCGAGATCACCACGACCGGCTTGTTGCGGAACGCCGCGCCCGGCACCCGGCTCACCCAGTCGAGCGCGTTCTTCAGAACGCCGGTGATCCCCTTGTTGTATTCCGGAGCGGCGATCACCACCGCATCCGCCTCGCTGATCTGCCGGGCCAGATGCTGCACCTTCTCAGGCACGCCCTCGGCCTCTTCCAGATCGCCATCGTAGAGCGGCAGATGCAGGTCGGCCTCGCTCACCTCGGCCGGGCCGAATGCCTCGACCGCCTCGCGCAGCAGCATCCGGTTATACGATCCCTTGCGGAGTGATCCCGAAATCGTCAGCAGCTTGGGGTTTACCATGTGTCATCCTCTCCAGTGCAAATCGTTGTTGGGCTGCAAACTGGGGCGGACCTGCCCGCTTGGCAACTGCGGCTGGCTGCACAGCGGCTGTGCGGCGACGTTGCTGAACAGAAAACCCCGGCTCGCACTGCTGCGACCGGGGCGAGGGCCACCATGACCGGCGACGCGGTTCCGCTACCAGGCCAACGGTCCCTTGTCGGCAAACTGATGCACCAGAAAATCAATGAATGCCCGCACCTTGGGCTGGGTGAACCGGCCCGGCGGATAGACCGCAAAGATGCCCTGCGTCTCCATCGGCAAATCGGGCATCGCATCCTCGACCAGCCCTTCCGCCATCGCGCGAGCATAGAGGAACGATGGCAGATAGGCGATCCCCAGCCCCGAAATCGCGGCATTGAGCAGCGATTGCCCGTCATTCACGCTCAGCCCCCCCGCCGTGCGCACCTGCCGTTTCTCGCCCGAGGGCGCGGTCAGCTTCCAGACCGCGCCGCCCGCCTGGCTGGAATAATGCAAGAGCTTGTGCGCGTTCAGATCGTCGATCTTCTGCGGCCGCCCGTATTTCTTCAGATAGGCCGGACTGGCGATGATCCGCCTTGTAGTTTCGGTCAGCTTGCGGGCGCGCAGCGTGCTGTCTTCCAGATCGCCAATCCGGACCGCCATGTCAAAGCCTTCGGAAATCAGCTCTACATAGCGGTTGTTGAGTACCATGTTCACAGTGATGTCGGGGAATTCCTCGAGGAACTGGCCCAGCACCGGACTCAGGTGATTGACCCCGAAATCGGTCGCCACCGAGATGCGCAACAGCCCCGAGGGATCGGACTGCATCGAGCTCACCAGCGCATCCGCCTCGCCCGCGTCATTGAGCACCTTGAGCGCACGGTCGTAATAGGCCAGACCGATCTCGGTCGGGCTCACACGCCGCGTGGTGCGGTTCAACAGCCGCGCTCCCAGACGTGCCTCCAGCGAGGAAACATGTTTTGAAACGGCCGATTTCGAAATGCCCATCTTGCGTGCCGCATCGGTGAACCCGCCCTGGTCTACCACCGTGGCAAAGGCCTCCATTTCCGTCAGGCGATCCATACGCGATACCTCTGAATTACGTCTTGAGGGCCTTTCTGGCCGCAAATTCAGGCACAACTGGGGCACATGCCCGACAATATCTGGGTTTTGTCTGGATCGTTCCCCAAGGGGAAACGCGCGGACAACCACAATACGAGCGATCAAAGCCGTCTGCACGCGCCATTTTTCCCGAAAACGCCCAGAGCGGACGCATCATGAAAATCCATCTTTGCCCGGGTCGTCACCACTTTTGCGGCGACATCAGAGCGCCGCCGCCAGCCGCGTACCCTGATCTATCGCGCGCTTGGCGTCCAGTTCGGCCGCCACATCTGCCCCGCCGATCACATGCGCGCTGACGCCCTGCGCCCGCAACGCATCGGCCAGCCCGCGCTCGCTCAATTGCCCGGCGCAGAGCACGACCGTATCCGCCGCAATCAGCGTCGGCCGCTCGCGCGCCTCGCCAAAACTGACGTGCAGGCCCTCTGCATCAATCCGCTCGTAATTCACGCCACCGATCATCTCGACCCCCTTCATGCGCAGTGCCGCACGGTGGATCCAGCCTGTCGTCTTGCCCAGCCGCTTGCCGGGCCGCTCGGCCTTGCGCTGCAACAGCGTGACGGATCGCGCGGGCGGCTCGGGCCGCGGTCCCTGCGGGGCCAGCCCGCCGCGCGCCTCGGCGGGATCACCCACGCCCCATTCGGCCCGCCACAGCGCCACATCCTCAGTCGGGCTAACTCCCTGATGCACAAGAAATTCGGATACATCGAACCCGATACCGCCCGCACCCACGACAGCGACCCGCTTGCCCACCGCGGCCCCCCCGCGGAGCACGTCGACATAGCTCAGCACATTGGGTCCGTCCTGCCCCGGAATGCCCGGATCGCGCGGGATGACGCCGGTGGCGACGATCACCTCGTCAAAACCCTCCAGATCGGCGGCACTCACATCCTGCCCCAGCCGCAGCGACACTCCCGCCTCGGCCACCATCACGCCGAACCACTCCACCAACCCGTGGAATTCCTCCTTACCGGGGATCACGCGCGCCATGTTCAACTGCCCGCCGATCTCTGAAGCACGGTCAAACAGCGTCACCCGATGCCCCCGCCCCGCCGCCGTGATCGCCGCCGAGAGACCCGCAGGTCCGGCGCCCACCACCGCCACGCGCTTGATTCCTGTCGCAGGCGCAATCACCAGTTCCGTCTCATGGCAGGCCCGCGGATTGACCAGACAGGATGTCAGCCTTCCGCTGAAGGTGTGATCCAGACAGGCCTGATTGCAGGCGATGCAGGGCGCGATCGTCCGCGCGCGCCCTTCCGCCGCCTTGCGGACGAACTCCGCATCCGCCAGAAACGGCCGCGCCATGCTGACCATATCGGCACAGCCCCCGGCCAGCACCTCTTCGGCCACCTCGGGCGTATTGATCCGGTTCGAGGTGATGACGGGAACCCCCACCTTGCCCATCAGCTTTTGCGTGACCCAGGCGAATCCGGCACGCGGCACGCTGGTCGCGATCGTCGGGATCCGCGCCTCGTGCCAGCCGATGCCGGTGTTCAGGATCGACGCCCCCGCGCGCTCGATCTCCTGCGCCAGTTGCACCACTTCGTCATGCGTGCTGCCCTCGGGGATGAGGTCGATCATGCTCAGCCGGTATATGATGATGAAATCGCTGCCCACCGCCGCGCGCGTGCGCCGCACCACCTCGATCGGCAGACGCATCCGGTTCTCATAGGAGCCGCCCCAGCGATCGGTTCTCTTGTTGGTGTGCGTCACAAGAAACTGATTGAGGAAATAGCCCTCGGAGCCCATGATCTCGACGCCGTCATAACCCGCCTCGCGCGCCCGCACCGCCGCCGTCACGATATCTCCGATCTGCTTTTCGATCCCCTCCTCGTCCAGCTCGCGGGGCGCAAAGGGTGAAATCGGCGACTTGATCGCCGAGGCGCTGACACAGTCCTTGCCATAGGCATAGCGCCCCGCATGCAGGATCTGCATCGCGATGAGGCCGCCCGCCGCATGCACACGGTCCGTCACCACCCGGTGATTTGCGATGTCCTCGGGCGTATACAGCCCTGCCGCCCCCGGAAACACCCCGCCTTCGGGATTGGGCGCCATGCCGCCCGTGACCATCAGCGCCACATCGCCCCGCGCCCGCGCCGCGTAGAACTCCGCCACCCTGTTCCAGTCGCGCGTCTCCTCCAGCCCCGTATGCATCGACCCCATCAGCACGCGGTTCTTCAGCGTGACATGACCCAGATCGAGGGGCGCAAGAAGATGCGGATAGTTGGACATAGCTGACGGACCTCCCTTGGCTTCCGCTTTGATGCCGCAGGCGGGTGCCATTGTCACCCCACAACGCTGCGTTATGCGCCGTCACGGGGTGCGCCCCGCCACGCAGCCGTCCTACTCCTCCCCCTCCACTTTTCCCCGCAGCGCCTTGACCTCGCCGCGCAGCGTCTTGGCCTTGAGCCGCCGCTTCTTCGATCCCAGCGTCGGTTTCGTCGCCACCCGCCGCTTGGGCGCAACGCTGGCCTGCCGGATCAGATCGGCCAGCCGTTCGCGCACGATCTCGCGGTTGCGGGTCTGGCTGCGGGTCTCGTCACACTGCAGGACGACCGCCCCCTCCTTGGTCCAGCGCCGCCCGGCCAGGCGGCGCAACCGCACCTTGACCGGAGCGGGCAGGTTGGGCGAGCGTTCGGCCTCGAACCGCAATTCGACCGCGCTCGACACCTTGTTCACATTTTGTCCGCCGGGACCCGAGGCGCGGATGAACTGTTCCGTCAGTTCCCAGTCCTCGATGGCGATCTGATCGTTGATCCTCAGCATCTGTCCGGTTTGGTTAGGGCGTCGCGCGCCAGGTGGGGTGATCCGTACGGTTCACGGCCCGAACCGTACGGATTATAACAGATCAGAAGGGCCGCCCCGATCCCGGAACGGCCCTCTGGAAGTTACGGAGGTGGGCCGGTTAGGCGCACCAATTCGGGTTTCGCTTCCGCCTCGGGGCTGCCCTAGGCGATGACCTCCCGAACTGTTCCGACACCTCGCTCCAATACCTCTGCAGACACTGGACCACCTCCTTTCGCTTGTTGAACTTATCCACAGGTTGCCACAAATTCTGCCGTTGTCAAAACAAAATGATGTGGTGCAGATAAATTTTCCCGCAGGATGATGATTCAGTTGCCTTGCAACACCGCTACGCATTGGCGCGGCAGGTCGGCCATGGTCAGCTCGCGCTTTGGCTTGGGTTTGGGTGCGGTCGGATCGGGCGGTGGCGGGTTCAGGATGTTGCGCACCCATTGCTCTGCCTCGGCACAGCCATCACCCGGCGGCGGCGCGGCCTGCGGTTCGCAACCAGTTGCATTATCAGGGCAATTCAGCCTGACATGGAAATGGTAATGATGCCCCCACCATGGCCGAACCTTGCGCAGCCACGCCCGGTCGCCGGTTTCGTCCCGGCACATCTGCGCCTTGGCCCCGGCAAAGATGAAAATCCGCGCCGTTCGCGGGTCCTTTGCGGCGGCCTTGACGATCTCATGATGGGCGCGCGTCCATTGGCTGTTGGTATAGGCACCATTCGCGCGCTGCATTGATATTGCAGAGATATTTTCCCGCTCTACCCGGCTGAGTTTCAGATTGTCCGCCGGGTTCAGCCAGATATCAACATCCAGACCCAACTGATGGCTGGCATGGCCGGTCAGCATCGGCCCGCCTCGCGGTTGACTGATATCGCCCACATAAAGCCCGTTCCAGCCCGGTTGTTGCGCCGCCACGTGCGACAGCTTCTGCACAAAATCAATGGTTTGCGGGTGTCCCCAGTTGCGGTTGCGGCTCAGCCGCATTGCCTGCCATGTCGGCCCCGTCTCGGGCAGGGCAACGCCACCCGCCAGACACCCCCGGGCATAGCCGCCATAGACCGCCGGTGAATGTTCCGACCCGCGCCCTTGCACCCCGAATAGCTGTTTTGCGTGAACACCTTGCATCGCGGCGGGGATGCTCTGGCTCGACAGGATGCCGGTCTTTTCCGGCTCGGGTGTGGTCTGGTTACAGCTCGTCAACCCCAGCACAAGCGCGATTGCTACGACGCTCCGGCCCATCTGTCCCTGTCCCCTTCCGCGTTGACCCAGCGTAACAGGACAAGACCGATCAGGAAAAGGAAAATCACCGGCGACACGCCGATGCGCGCAGAGCCGCTCAATGCCGTCACTAGCCCGATCAGCGCCGGGGCAAGAAACGCCGTCGCACGTCCCGACAAGCCGTAAAGACCAAAGTTTTCAGTAGGCAGCGCCGGATCCGTATGACGCACCATCAGTGAACGGCTGGCCGCCTGAAGCGTACCGCCCAGGCCGCCAATCAGCACGCCACAGCCGAAAAACACCGCGTCCGGCAGGGTCGAGCCGGGCGCGAGCGGCATGCCGAAAATCTGGCTGCGATCCATGCCCACCACCGTGACACAGACCGCGATCAGGCCCCAGATCGCGGCGATGATCACCGGTTTCGGTCCGAACCGCCGGTCCGCCTTGCCCCCCACCCAGCTGAACAGCGCCGCCGAGATCGCGCCGATGATGCCGAAAATGCCCACCGACACGATCGACCAGTTGAGCACCAGAATGGCATAGGTGCCGCCAAAGCCGTAGAGCCCGTTCAGCGCATCGCGATAGAACATCGACGATCCCAGATAGGTGCTCAGACTCAGCCTGTGGCGCAGCCCCTTGATCGTCCTGAGCAATGTGCCCAGGGCAACCCTGACACCGCGACCGTGCCCCACTGGTCCGGTATCGCGCACCCACAGGAAATAGGGGATCATGAACACCGCAAACCACAGCGCCGAGAATGGTCCGACAAACCGTGTCCCCTCGCGCGCGCCGGCATCCAACCCGAATGCCGGGTCCAGTCCGACCAGTGTCTTGCCGCTTGGCTGTTCGACAAAAAGTAGCAGCATGACGGCCAGCGACAGCACCCCGCCGATATAGCCAAAGGCGAACCCGGACCCCGAGAGATTACCAACCTCTTCCGCCGTGCCAAGAGAGGGCAGTTGCGAGTTGATGAAAATCAGCGCATATTCCGCGCCGATGAAACCAAAACCAAAGGCCAGCAACCCCCACCACAGGGTCGACCCATCGGGCATTGTCCACCAGATCGCGGTGGCGCCGACAACATACATCATGGAAAACACGACGATCCAAGGCAGCCGCCGCCCCGTCGTATCGGCGAAGGCGCCCATGACTGGCGCGCCGAATCCGATGATCAGCCCCGTTACCGTCAGGCACCAGGACCAAATCGTCTGCGCGCGCGCATCGGCGATCTCTTCGCTCAGCCCCGTGGTCATGAAATGGTCAGAGGCGACAGACGCGAAATACGGCCCGAAAATGAAAGTCACCAGCAGCGTGTGATACGGCTGGCTTGCCCAGTCGAAGAAGAACCAGCCCCAGATGCGCTTGCGCTGCGATATTTCCGCCATGCCTGTCCCTTCGCCTCAAGGGCGATATGACAGGCTCGTCAGGCCAGAGGCAAGCTATTCCTGCATCGGCGGCCAGGTGCGCTGCGCATCGGCCTCTATCCAGGCGCGCGCCCAGGCGGGCGCGGGGGGTGCAGGCTCGAAATGACCCAGTTCCGCCAGTATCCGGTCCGGCGTTATGATCCCCTCACGCCCGGTCAGCGCCGTGCGATACAACACATGGTTGGCGCATTCGCCCGACGATTTCCACATGGACTGCTCGACATAGACGAAACGCGCGTCCCAGGTCAGCACCCTTGAACGCATCTCGATCCGCTCGAACATGGTGATCCGGCGGCGATAGCGCACGCTTGCCCCGGCGATCGCCAGCCCCCAGCCTTTGCGCCTGAGCACCTCGATCAGCCCGACGCGCCCAGCAAGCGGAATGCGACCCATATCATAGAGTGTCAGGGTCCGGCCATTGTTCAGCTCGCGCCACAGATCAATATCCCAGGGCAGGCAGTAATGATGCGACACATGGATGCCGGTCACAGGCAGGCGCGCGGACCTGCGATAGAGGAACAGTTGCCACATCAGGCGCAAAACGGGATACATCGGCGTCTCCTTTGCGCGCCGCGTTTATACCGGCCAACAACCGCGTCAACCGCGACCGCGCGTAAGGCTTGCGCTTTGCCGCGTGCTTGAATAGGTCATAGGCGTTTCGGACCGGAGGATCCCCTGCCCATGCAATCGCTGTTCCAGATCCTGATGCTGCTGCTCGATGTCCTGTGGTTTCTGATCATCGCGCATGTCATCATGTCCTGGTTGATCAATTTCCAGGTTCTCAACCTGCGCCAGCAGTTCGTGGCGCAGGTCTGGCATGGGCTGAACCGCCTGCTTGAGCCGATCTATGGCCGCGTGCGCCGCTTCCTGCCGCCGATGTCGGGGATCGACCTGGCGCCGCTGGTGGTGCTGGTCGCGGTCTATGCGCTGCGGATCGTGCTGATCAACAACGCGGCGGCGTTTTTCTGATTGAGGGCTTGTTCACCGAATCTTAGTATGGAAAACTTCCTGTAAGAGCAGACAGATAAAATCCTACAGGAAATTCCCATGCCCGGTGCTGCCACGCTTTTGCGCGATGTATTCGGATTCGATGCCTTTCGTCCCGGTCAGGAAGAGATCATTCACACTGTAAGCGCGGGCTGCAACACGCTGGCGATCATGCCCACGGGCGGCGGCAAATCCCTGTGTTTCCAGCTTCCCGCGCTGATGCGTGACGGGGTGACGGTGGTCATCTCGCCCCTGATCGCGCTGATGCGCGATCAGGTCCGCGCCCTGCGCGCGGCAGGCGTCGAGGCGGGCGCACTGACCTCCGGCAACACCGAGGAAGAGACGGCAGAGGTCTGGCGGGCGCTCGACGAGGGGCGACTGAAACTGCTCTATGTAGCGCCCGAACGGCTGGCGGCAGGGGCCTCTCTGGGCATGCTGCGGCGCATCGGCGTCAGTCTCATCGCCGTGGACGAAGCGCATTGCGTCAGTCAATGGGGCCATGACTTCAGGCCTGATTACCTGCGGATCGGGGAACTCAGACGTGCGCTCAACGTGCCGCTTGCGGCCTTTACCGCCACCGCCGACACCGAAACGCAGGCCGAGATCATAGAAAAGCTGTTTGACGGGCAGCAGCCGCAGGTCTTTCTGCACGGGTTCGACCGGCCCAACATTCACCTCGCCTTTGCCGCCAAGGACCAGCCCCGCCGTCAGATCATGGAATTCGCCGCCGTGCGCAAGGGACAGTCGGGTATAGTCTATTGCGGCACTCGCGCCAAGACAGAGAGCCTCGCGCAGGCGCTTGGCAACGCCGGACACAGTGCCTGCGCCTACCACGGCGGCATGGAGGCAGAGGCGCGGCGCAACGTGGAACACCGCTTCAATTCCGAGGACGGTCTGATCGTCGTCGCCACCGTCGCCTTTGGCATGGGCGTGGACAAGCCGGATATCCGTTGGGTCGCACATGCCGACCTGCCCAAATCCATCGAAAGCTATTATCAGGAAATCGGCCGCGCAGGCCGGGACGGCGCGTCCGCCGAAACCCTCACCCTCTTTGGCCCCGACGATATCCGCCTGCGCCGCGCACAGATCGACGAGGGGCTTGCCCCGCCCGAACGGCGCATGGCCGATCACGGGCGGCTCAACGCGCTTCTCGGTCTGGCAGAGGCGATGACCTGCCGCCGCGCCACACTGTTGCGCTATTTCGGCGAGCAGGCATCCCCTTGCGGCAACTGCGACCTCTGCGACACCCCGCCAGAGACGTTTGACGCCACCCAGGCCGTGCGCAAGGCGTTGTCGGCGATCCTGCGCACCGGCGAGCGGTTCGGCGCGGGGCATCTCATCGACATCCTGACTGGAAATGCCACTGACAAGCTGCGCGCGCGCGGCCACGACAGCCTGCCCACGTTCGGCGTCGGGCGCGATATAGACCGGCGCGGCTGGCAGGGGATATTCCGTCAGATCATGGGCCGCGACCTGATCCGCCCCGATCCCGAACGCCACGGCGCACTGGTCATGACAGAAGCGGCGCGCCCGATCCTGCGCGGTGAAGAAGACATCACGCTGCGCCGCGACACGGTGGCCAGCGCCCCCCGCCCCGCCGTGCGCGCGCTCGTCTCGGACGAGGATGCGCCGCTTCTGTCGGCGCTCAAGGCCAGACGCCGAGCCCTGGCCGAGGCGGCGGGCGTGCCCGCCTATATCGTCTTCAACGACCGCACGCTGATCGAGATGGCCGAGACACGGCCCGCCACCTTGGATCAGATGGCGCGCATCGGCGGCGTCGGCGCGACCAAGCTGGAACGCTATGGCGCGGCATTTCTAGAGGTGATCAATGGTGCGGCAGAGCCGGTGCATCCCGCGCGCCGCAAACTGGCCGGGCGCGCGGCGGGCGATCTGTACGATCAGCTTGTGCAGGTGCAGGCAGAGCTGGTGCATGGCCCGGATGGCATCGACCGCCCGCTCAGCTGTTCGGCATCACTTCTGGCCAAGGTGGCCAGTCAGCGCCCGCACACCGCACAGGACATGACCCGCCTGCTGGGCGAGAAATACGCTGAACGTTTCGGCCCGGCATTTCTGGACGTTCTGCGCGCAGCGTCCTAGATCAGGCGCATTGCCGACAAGAAGGATACAGGAATGTTGGTCACCCTATCACCCGCCAAGAAACTCGACATGACCCCCGTGGAAGGGATCAAAGCCACGCACCCCGTCTTTCAGACCGAGGCTCATGAACTGGCCGAGACAGCGCGCGACCTCGACGTGGGCGACCTGCAAAAACTGATGGGAATCAGCGAGAATCTGGCGCGGCTCAACGCCGGGCGCTTTGCCGATTTCGGTCGGATGGAGGAAAAGCCGGCCGCGATCGCCTTTGCCGGTGACACCTATCTGGGGCTTGAGGCAGGCTCGCTCGATCCAGAAGAGATGACATGGGCGCAGGACCACCTGCGCATCCTGTCGGGCCTTTACGGGATCCTGCGCCCGCTCGACGCGATCCAACCCTATCGGCTGGAAATGGGCAGCCGCCTGCGGACCGCGCGCGGCAGAACGCTTTATGACTACTGGGGCGCGCGCATCTCCGAGGCACTCAATGCCCAGGCCGAAACGCTGGGCACCGCCACGCTGATCAACTGCGCCAGTCAGGAATATTTCGGCGCGGTGGATCGCGCGGCGCTCAAACCGCGGGTGATCACGCCCGTGTTCATGGAGGACAAGGCGGGCACGCCGTGCATCGTCAGCTTTTACGCCAAGCGGGCGCGCGGCGCGATGGCGCGTTTCGTGATCCAGCACCGCCTGACCGCCCCCGAGGCGCTCAAGGATTTCGATACCGGCGGTTACCGCTACAGCGCGGATATGTCCGGCGGCGACAGCTGGGTCTTTTTGCGCGACCATCCCGCCGCCTGAGCCGAATCCGCCTCGGCCTTGTGGCGTGCCGCCTCCGGTTTCTTCTGATGGCGGATGGTTCTGGTGATGTTCAGCGCAAGGCCCACGACATCGCCGTCCTGTCCGCGCCGGTCGGTCAGCCTGATGTATTGCCCGTTCCACAGCCTGACGACTTCCGGTCCGGGGGTCGGCCTCTGCCAGCGGTCCAGCATCCGCTCATGCCAGTCCTGCGGCCTGAGATCGCCGATGTCGAAAATCCCCTCTTCGGTGATGCACTGCAGGATTTCGGCATAGCTGATCCCCGGTCGCACGGCCTCGAGCCCATCAAACACCGCAAGCCAGGCGCGGTTGGCTGCGATCAGTCGGCTGTCGGCGTCGAAGACGGCGAATCCACCCTGAATAGTCTCAATCACATGCCCGAGACGACGTTGGATAACCTCGGCCCGGTGATTGGCCGAATCGAGGTCGGATCTGACGCGCAGGTTCTCGTCGCGCACGGATCGCACCTCGGCGCGCGTCTCGACAATCTCGTCGGACAGGGCGCGCGCGTGCTTGCCCAGCTTGCGGTTGGCGGCCTGCAATTCGGCCTGTTTCTGTTCCAGCAACCGTTCAGCGGCCAACCGGGCGCGCCGTTCCTGTGCCAGCTTGTTGACAAGGCTCATGCCAGTCCTCCGACATGCCGGATGTGATCGGGCCACAATCCGGTATCGTCGTGAAGAACTGCTTAAGGTCGATCCCTTTTATGTCAGGATTCAGAGCCGCTCGATGGCGAGCGCGATGCCCTGTCCGCCGCCGATGCACATGGTGATCAGCGCCCGCCTGCCACCCGTGCGCTCCAGCTCATAAAGCGCCTTGACGGTCAGGATCGCGCCGGTCGCGCCGACCGGATGGCCAAGTGCAATGGCGCCGCCATTGGGATTGACCCGCCCGGCATCCAGACCGAGCGCCTTGTTGACCGCAAGGGCCTGCGCGGCAAAGGCCTCGTTCGATTCGATCACGTCGAAATCCGCAACGCCCAGCCCGGTCCTTGCCAGCAGCTTCTTCACCGCAGGCACCGGACCTATTCCCATCACCTCGGGGCGCACCCCGGCATGGGCATAGCCCAGCACCCGCGCGCGGGGTTTCAGACCAGCGGCCTCCGCCGCCCCGGCGCGCGCCAGCACCAATGCCGCCGCGCCGTCGTTGATCCCGCTGGCATTGCCCGCCGTGACGCTGCCCTCCTTCTGGAACACCGGCCTCAGACCAGCGAGCGCCTCGGCGCTCGTGGCCTTGGGGTGCTCATCCGTGTCAAATGCCACCATGTCGCGCTTGATGCGCACCTCGACCGGCACGATCTGCGACCTGAACCGCCCTTCGGCAATCGCCTCTGCCGCGCGCCGCTGGCTTTCCAGCGCAAAGGCATCCTGATCAATGCGGCTGATGTCATGCTCTGCCGCCACGTTTTCCGCCGTAACCCCCATATGCCCGGTACCAAAGGGGCAGTTGAGCGCGCCCAGCATCATGTCGAGCGATCTGACATCGCCCATCTTCGCCCCCCAGCGCTGATCGGGGATGACGAAGGGTGAGCGGCTCATGTTTTCGGCACCACCCGCAAGACCGAAATCGGCATCCCCCAGCATCAGGGATTGCACCACCGAAACAATGGCCTGCGCCCCGGAACCGCAAAGCCGGTTGACGTTCATCGCGGGCGTGGTTTCCGGGATACTCGCATCCATCGCCGCGACGCGGCTGACATACATGTCGCGCGGTTCGGTGTTGATCACATGGCCAAAGACCACGGTGCCGATCTGCCCGCCCTCGACCCCCGACCGCGCCAGCGCCTCTTTGGCGACGATGGTCCCGAGCGTGGTGGGCGGCGTCCCCGCCAGGGCACCGCCAAAGGTGCCGATCGCCGTACGGCAGCCGTCCAGAATCACGATATCGGTCATGGGTATCCTCCAGATGTCAGTTGGCCGGACCCTAGCGTCTATGCGCGCCGGGTGGCAATGGCGACCTGCGGTCACGGACGCAGCGGCACCCGTCCCCTGTCGGTCAGCAGCCAGCAGTCCTGCCCCTCGAACACCGCGGGCCACAGCGGGCGACCATAACCCGCGCCGCCGTCCAGGTCGATGCGGTTGCCGAAATGCTGCGGCACATCAAGCGCGGTGTGACCATGCACCACCAGCCAGGGATGCGGCGCCTCGTGTTCGAGAAACCCCTCGCGGATCCACATCAGGTCAGAGGGATCCTGCATTCTCATCGGCAATCCGGGGCGGATGCCCGCATGCACGAACAGCAGATCGCCCACCTCCTGCCAGAGCGGCAGACCCGCCAGCCAGTCGCGATGCCCGCGCGGCACGGCGGCGCGCGCCACGGCCGGATCATGCAGCGCCTCAGAGGCGGACACCCCGTAAGAGGCCAGCGTTTGCGCCCCGCCAAGCCGCTCGTTCAGCCATGTCAGCCCGGCACGCATCCGCGGTGATCCGGTCCCGCCATGATCGAGAAAATCCACGAACAACTGGTCGTGATTGCCGCGCAGCACGGTCCAGTCGCGCCCCTCGGCCTGCGCGGTCATCAGCCGCTCGATCACCGTCCGGCTGCCCGCCCCGCGATCCACCAGATCGCCGAGAAAGACGATACACGCCCCCGCACCGCCATCCCGCTCGACACGATCGAGTGCGGCCTCAAGCAGGTCGTCCTGCCCGTGAATATCGGGAATGGCATAGATCGGTCGGGTCATGGGCGCATGTAAATCGCAATCGGGCGGGGAATGTCCAGCAGGTTCGCGGCGCGACCGCCGCCGCCTGTCAGGGGAGCGGTCGCGCCGTCCGGTCCCATCGCGCCATTCAGCCGATATCGAATTGCAGCGGGCGAATCTGCCGGAACTTGCCGGTGGCGTGCAGTGCCGCGATGGCCTTGGCCGGTACCGGCTCGTCCACATAGAGCAGGGCAATCGCCTCGCCCCCCGCATCGGCCCGGCCAAGGGTAAAGTTGGCGATGTTGACACCGTTCTCGCCCATCGTCTGCCCCAGCGTACCGATGATGCCGGGCACATCCTCGTTGGTGGTATAGAGCATGTGGCGGCCGATCTCGGCGTCGATATTGATGCCCTTGATCTGGATGAACCGCGGCTTGCCGTCGGAAAACACCGTGCCGCCGATAGAACGCTCGCGCTTGTCGGTGACCACCGTCAGCTTGATATAGCCCTCGAAAGCGCCGGATTTGTCCTGTTTCGTGGTCGAGATCTTGACGCCCCGCTCCTTGGCCACGACGGGAGCCGAGACCATGTTGACCTCGGGGTTGACCGATTTCATGATGCCGGCCACGGCGGCCGATGTGAGCGCGCCAAGGTTCATCTCCGAGACGACCCCGTCATAGAGGATATTGATCGCCTTGAGCGGCTCGTCGGTCATCTGACCGACGAAATTGCCCAGATGCTCCGCCAGTTTGATCCACGGCCCCATCACCCGCGCCTCTTCGGCGGTGACCGAGGGCATGTTGAGGGCGTTGGTCACGGCCCCGGTAAGCAGGTAATCGGACATCTGCTCGGCCACCTGCAGGGCGACGTTTTCCTGCGCCTCGGTGGTGGCGGCCCCCAGATGCGGCGTGCAGACCACGTTGGGCAGGTTGAACAGCGGGTTTTCCGTTGCCGGTTCCTCGGCGAAGACGTCAAAGCCCGCGCCCGCCACATGGCCGGATTTCAAAAGGTCCGCCAGCGCCTGCTCATCCACCAGACCGCCACGCGCGCAGTTGATGATGCGCACGCCCTTTTTGGTTTTTTCAAGGTTCTCGCGGCTCAGGATGTTGCGGGTATGATCTGTCAGCGGCACGTGCAGCGTGATGAAATCGGCGCGTTTAAGCAGATCGTCGAGATGATCGAGCTTTTCCACACCCATCTTGTCGGCCTTTTCGTGGCTCAGGAACGGGTCGTAGGCCACCACCTTCATCCGCAGACCGCGGGCACGGTCGCAGACGATGCCGCCGATATTGCCCGCGCCGATCACACCCAGCGTCTTGCCGGTCAGTTCCACGCCCATGAACCGGGACTTCTCCCATTTGCCCGCATGGGTCGAGGCCGAGGCCTCGGGCAGCTGACGCGCCACCGCGAACATCATCGCGATCGCATGTTCGGCAGTGGTTATCATGTTGCCAAAGGGCGTGTTCATCACGATCACGCCTTTCTTGCTCGCCGCTTCCTTGTCGATATTGTCGGTGCCGATACCGGCGCGGGCGATCACCTTGAGCCTGTGGGCATTGGCGAGAATCTTTGCCGTCACCTTGGTGGCAGAGCGGATGGCGAGGCCGTCATACTCGCCGATCACCTCGGCCAGCTTGTCCTTGTCCTTGCCCAGGTCGGGGCGGAAATCCACCTCGATGCCGCGATCCCGAAATATCTGGACGGCGGTTTCAGAGAGTTTGTCGGATACGAGTACCTTGGGGGCCATTTTCATTGGTCCTTTTGAGAATATCGGAAGGCGGTTGGTGGCGCCCACCCTACATTTGGTCTGTAGGGTGGATGAAACCCACCATCATGCGTTGACGGACAGCGCCGCGATCTCAGCGTAGAACGCCCATTCGATCCAGGGCATGAGCGCGCTCACATCCGGCGTCTCGACCGTTCCGCCACACCAGATCCGCAAACCGGCGGGCGCGTCGCGATAGGCGCCGATGTCATAGGCCACACCTGCAGTTTCCAGCCGCTTGGCAACCGCCTTGGCAAAGGCAGCGCCGTCGGTGATCCGCGCATCCCCGAACGTGAGACAGACCGAGGTATTCGAGCGGATGGCCGGATCACTGGCCAGAAAGGACAGCCAATCATGCCGCCCCACGAATGCGTCCACCACCGCCAGATTGGCGTCGGCGCGGGCGCGCAGCCCCTTGAGTCCCCCGACAGAGGCGGCCCAGTCGAGCGCCAGGAGATAATCCTCGACCGCCAGCATCGACGGCGTGTTGATCGTCTCGCCCACAAAGATGCCCTCGATCAGCTTGCCACTCTTGGTCAGGCGGAAAATCTTGGGCATCGGCCAGGGCGGCGTGTAGCTTTCCAGCCGCTCCACCGCGCGGGGGCTGAGGATCAGCATGCCATGCGCCGCTTCGCCGCCCAGCACCTTCTGCCAGGAGAACGTGGTCGCGTCGAGCTTGTCCCAGGGCAGATCCTGCGCAAAGGCGGCAGAGGTCGCATCACAGATCGTCAGCCCCTCCCGATCCGCCTTGATCCAGTCGCCATTCGGCACGCGCACGCCAGAGGTGGTGCCATTCCAGGTAAAGACGACATCCTTGTCCGTATCGACCGTGGCAAGGTCAACGATCTGGCCGTAATCGGCGGTCTTGACCACCGCGTCGAGTTTCAGCTGCTTGACCACATCGGTGACCCAGCCCGCGCCAAAGCTCTCCCATGCCAGCATTTCCACCGGGCGCGCGCCCAGCAGGTTCCACATCGCCATTTCCACGGCGCCTGTGTCGGAGGCGGGCACGATGCCGATCCGGTAATCGGCGGGCACGCCGAGAATGGCGCGGGTCTGCTCGATAGCGGTCTTGAGACGCGCCTTGCCTACAGCCGCGCGATGGCTCCGGCCCAGCGGGGCGTCAGATAGTTTGTCCAGGGTGAATGTGGGGATCTTGGCACAGGGGCCAGAGGAAAAACGCGGATTTCCCGGCCGCGTTGCCGGTGCTTCAATAGCCATGCAGCTACCCTTTCAGATAAGCGCCCCTCGTTGGGGAGGGGTGTCCCACCTGCGGGATTACGGCCACGCGGGGCCTTTCGCAAGTGCAGAAATGACGCTAGAACGCCGCTTGAGTGAGAAAATGCGACACCGCGCGCCTACGATCGGAAACCTGCCCCATGTTCACAGTCACATTGATCGCCACGCCGGGTGCGCTGGAGCCTGCGCTTGTCGAGGCGCTGCGCAATGCCTGGGGGGGCGGCGCGGCCCTGTGGCTCGCCCCCGACGAGGCCGCGGAATTCACCATGCCCGAAGTGCCGGGCAACCGATGGGACATCTGGACCGAGGTGCAGGAGCAAGGCGTGGATCTGGTGGTGCAGCCCTCAGAGGGGCGTCGCAAGAAGATGCTGCTGGCTGACATGGACAGCACGATGATCGAACAGGAATGTATCGACGAACTGGCCGAGGTGGCGGGCGTGGGCGCGCATGTGCGCGAGATCACCGCGCGGGCGATGAATGGCGAACTCGATTTCGAGGGCGCACTTCTGGAACGGGTCGCGCTGCTCCGGGATCTGCCCCAGAGCGTGATCGGCGAGGTGCTGGCAAGCCGGATCACCTATATGCCCGGCGGCGCCGAGCTGGTGGCGACGATGCGCGCGAACGGGGCCTATGCCGCGCTTGTCTCGGGCGGGTTCACGGTGTTCACGCAGGCGGTAGCTGCGACGCTGGGGTTTGACGAGAACCGCGCCAACACGCTTCTGACCAAAGGCGGAAGATTGCTGGGCGACGTGGCGCGACCCATTCTGAGTCGTGCGGCAAAAGTGCAAACCCTGGAGGAAATCAGCGCAAGGCTGGGGATATCTTGCGCGGATGTCATCGCCGTGGGCGACGGCGCGAACGATCTGGGCATGCTGGCGCGCGCAGGCTCGGGCGTGGCGCTGCATGCCAAACCATCCGTGGCCGCGCAATGCGATATCCGCATCAACCACGGCGATCTGACCGCGCTGCTCTATCTTCAGGGCTATGCCAAGGATGAGTTTGTCACACCTGCCCGTCAGGATTGAGAACCGCGTGCGCACGCAAACGGGGCGGGTCAAAACCCGCCCCGTTCGGAACGAAGATCGCGGATCAGCCGTCGCTTGCGGGCAGGATGCCCGCGTCCTGTGCGGCCGTGATCTCTTCCTCGCTCAGCAGGCCGTCGCCATCCGTATCCGCCGCCATGAACGTATCAGCGGGCGCGTCGGGCATCGCCTCCTGGAACTCAGCCATCGAGATGGTGCCGTCGCCATCCGCGTCCATTGCCGCGTAATCTGCCGCGAGGGCCACCGCAGGCAGGGTCATGGCGATGGCAAGGCTGGCTGCAATGAATTCCTTGGTCATGTTCGGTCTTCCTTTCGTTTCGGTTAAGGAGGCGCGGTTGCGCCGCCTGAGCCGAAGATGGGTGCCACGGGCGGGTTTGTCCCGCAGCCTTTCGAAAGGGTGGGAAAATCCGCAAAAAGACGCCAGAATCAATGGGTTTCATGCGCGGACACTTGCCGCGAAAATCCGGCAGGCGGCAGTCTGCCTGCGACGCGGCAGAGTTTGGGCAGACCCCCGCCGGAACGGGTGGCGCAAAGCATGAGAGGATCGTCGCCGAGCCGCGCACAGACATCGCAACTCAGGCAATTGCCGCCGCCGGTCTGATCATTCCGGTCTCGATCCCGCGCCAGTTGACGACGGGCGCGTTGCGGTATTTGAGCGCCGCCGGATGCTCGGAGTCCAGAACGCCAAGCCGCACGAGGATCGAGGCAATGGCGCATTCCGCGCCGCGCGTGCCGCCGTCGATCACCTTGAGCGCCACGCCAAGGCCCCGCTGCGGCAGGATGGCAATGAAAAACGCCTCGGCCCCGGTCTTGAGCGCCACCGGCTCGGAGCAGGCGCGCATGAGGTCTGTGCAGGCACGCCCCTCGCCCGCCACCAGATCGGGATGCGCGACCATCGCCTGCCAGAGCCGCACCGCCGCACGCTCGACCACAGTGCCACTGTCCGAGGCCCCGGCAAACCACGCCATTGCACGCGCCATGCCGTGCAGCGTGCAGGCCGGGTTGGGGGCGGAACAGCCGTCGATGCCGTAAAACGGCGAGGTTTCCCGCGTCACCGTCTCGAACGCCTCAAACACCGCCTTTTGGACCGGATGGGCCGGGTCGATATATTCGGGTCCGCCGCCCAGATGACGGTTGAGGGTCAGGAAACCGGAATGCTTGCCGGAACAGTTGTTATGGACCTGACAGGGCGCGCTGTCTGAACAGACCAGCGCCTTGTTCGCCTCCCTGTCCTGCGGGTAATGTGCGCCACACCGCAGGTCGTCGTCATCAAGGCCGAGCGCTGCAAGCCAGCCCTGCACCCGCTCGGTGTGAATCGCCGCCCCGCTATGCGAGGCGCAGGCAAGCGCCAGTTGCGCAGGTGTCAGCCCATGCGCATCCGCAGCGCCACTGGTCACCAGCGGCAGCGCCTGAATCATCTTGGCCGAAGAGCGCGGCAAAATCACCTCGGACGGGTTGCCCCATGCTTCGACAATCCCACCTCCGGCGTCGCAGATCACCGCATGTCCCAGATGCACGCTCTCGGGCCGTGGGCCGCGCCAGATTTCGGTCAGGGGAACGGGCTGTGTCATGGGTTGTCTCCGGCAAAGGCAGGATCACGGCGGATTGTGCGAAATTCCGCCAATTGCGCCTTTCACATCTCGCCTGTTTCTGTCTAATGTTGCAGTGTCGAGAACGGACTGGTTGCACAAAAAAAGAATCCCGTAAAGGGACGCTGGCAACCTGATAAGAATTGAGGCTCAGGACAGCTTGGAGGCTGGACATATGGTATCACGATTTGCGGGTGCAATCGCCCTGGCGCTGGCCGGGGTTATGACAACTGGTGCAGCAGCACAGGAAACCAGCACGAATCAGGTCGCGACGAATACCGCATGGAGCGTGTTCGAGGATAACGATCCGCGCGAATGCTGGGCAGTATCCGCCCCGACCGAAACCGTCAACACCAAGGATGGGCGCGTGGTTGCGGTGCGGCGCGGGGATATCCTGCTGATGACGTTCTTTCGCCCCGGCGCGGGGGTGCAGGGACAGATCACCTTTACCGGCGGCTACCCGTTTGCGGGCGGCTCGACGGTGAACCTCAAAATCGGAGACTCTGAATTCGAGATGTTCACCGAAGGTGAATGGGCCTGGCCCGCCAGCACCGAGGATGACGCAAGGGTTCTTGCCGCGATGAAACGCGGCACCGACGCGGTGCTGACGGCGCGTTCGGCGCGCGGCACCCAGACCAAGGACACGTTTTCCCTGCTGGGCTACACCGCCGCGGTGGAAGAGGCCGAAAAGCGCTGCGGGTAAGACGCAGGGGCATCACATGACAGGCGGCAGCTTCGATATGACGCTGCCGCCTTTTTCATGTCCTCTCAGCGCAGAACCTTGTCCTCGGGCCATGCCATGCGTGTTTGCAGACCGATTGTCCGGGTGTCGCCCGAGGGCAGGTCAAACTCCCATGCGAGGATGCCGCGCTGTCCCTCCACATCCTGAACAGTGGGGACGGGGCTGGCCTGCCATGTGATCTTCAGATCCTCCTGTTCAGAGACGGGCACCCGATCCAGCACCCGCAGAGGCCATGCCTGATCGGTCAGGTTCTCCACCTCGACCTCGACGCTTTCGGTCACCTCGTTCGATCTGGTGATCAACCCCCGGTCGCCTTCGTTACGGTCCGTCACCAGCCGTGACAGGCGCAGCCCCTCGATCGGGCCGAACGACAGATCGGCCTCCGCGCCCGCCGCCATCATGTCCACCCAGCGCTGCCCGACATAACGGCCATCCATGTAGAATCGAGCCTCGGGCGTCGGCAACAGCAACTCGCCGGTGTCATTGGTGAACCGCGCCACCAGATAGGCGGTCTGATCCAGCATCGGCACCGCCTGCGCAACCAGATCGGCGCTGGTTTCCAGCGGTCCCAGCATCAGCCGCACGCGATCCGCGCCGGTAGCGACACTTACCGGCACGGGATAGCTGTAGGTCACCGACAGCCCGTCAAAGCTGGCGCTTGCCACCTCGGGGGCTGCGGCTTCGGCCATCGGCGCTGCCATCGACATCAGCCCGCCATCGGCCTCCTTGCGGGCCAGGGGGCGGATCGTGTCGGGATCCTCGATGCGCGGAATCCACGGCCAGATCCGGCCCGGCTCGGTCTGTTCCGACGGGCGCAGGGTGGAAAGCGTTAGCGCCACATCCTGCCAGTTCTCGCCGGTGGCTTGCTGCACGAATGCCCCCCGCTCGATCCTGAGCGCGCCCGTGTCGCGCGCCAGATGCAGATCATAGAGCGGCTGCCAGCCCGCGTCGGCAATGGTATAGGTCACGCTCAGCGTGCCTGTCGCCGCAGCCTCAGTGCTGACCGTCACCGCCAGCATGGCGCGCGCCTCCTGCTCGGGCACAAGGGCGTTCAGCGCTTGGCGCGCCTTGTCGAGCGCCTCTTTCTGATCCTTGAGCGCGCGTTCCGCCGCCTCTGCGCGGCGCGTGGCCTCGGCCTCGGCCTGCCAGGCGGCCAGCGTTTCCGCACCGATCATTTCCGCCAGTTCGCGCAGGCGGTCAGTGCCAAGCGCCGCCGCGCCCTCTGCCTGCCCGATCCGGTCGAGAAAGGCGATGCGCGCGCGCGCCGCCTCGGCCTCGAGCGCGATATCCTCGATGCCCGCCCGCGCCTCCCGCAGGGCATCCTCCAGTCGCTCCACCTCGGCGCGGGCCGCGACCAGCGCGGGGCTGTCCGCCGCGTCGCGAGGTGGCACGTAATCGCTGCGGGTGGTCACGCCCCCAAGGCGCGCGCCATCCGCCGTCACCCGGACAGAGGCCAGCGGTGTATCGCGCGGCAGATCGGCCAGGATCAGGTCGTGCTGACCGGCAGGGGCGGCAAACGGTGCCTCGCGGGTCACCGTCGCACCCTGCGGATAGAGCGTGACGGCGCTCACGCGGCTGGTCAGCGGGATATCCCCCGCCCAGAGCGGGACGGGGGCAAGAGCAAGCATCAGGGTCAGGGCACGCATGGAACACTCCGTTCGGTAGCCATCTGCACGAAACTGCTCAGGACAGGGACAAAAAGACAAGGGGTGCCGTTGGGCACCCCTTTGAAAACATTGAGCATAGGCGAAAATCAGCCCTTTTTCAGCACCCGCTGCCCCAGCGTTTCAGCGATCTGCACCGCATTCAAGGCCGCACCCTTGCGCAGGTTGTCGCTGACGCACCACAGGTTGATACCGTTGTCGATCGTCGGGTCCTGACGGATGCGGCTGATGAAGGTGGCGTAATCGCCCACGCACTCGATGGGCGTCACGTATCCGCCATCCTCGCGCTTGTCGATCACCATGATGCCGGGGGCCTCGCGCAGGATGTCGCGCGCCTCCGCCTCGTCAAGGTGATCCTCGAACTCGATGTTGATCGCCTCGGAATGGCCCACAAACACCGGCACGCGCACGCAGGTCGCGGTGACCTTGATTGCGGAATCGAGGATCTTCTTGGTCTCGGCGACCATCTTCCATTCTTCCTTGGTCTGGCCGTCCTCGAGGAACACATCGATATGCGGGATCACGTTGAACGCGATCTGCTTGGTGAATTTCTTGGCGGGCTTGTCATCGGTCGGGTTGTAGACCGCCTTGGTCTGATCCCAGAGTTCGTCCATACCCTCCTTGCCCGCACCCGAGACCGACTGATAGGTCGAGACGACGACGCGCTTGATACGCGCGCGGTCATGCAGCGGCTTGAGCGCCACCACCATCTGCGCGGTGGAACAGTTGGGATTGGCGATGATATTCTTCTTCGCATAGCCCTCGACCGCCTCGGCATTCACTTCCGGAACCACCAGCGGCACATCCGGGTCGTAGCGGTAAAACGAGGAGTTGTCGATCACGATACAGCCCGCCTTGGCCGCCTTGGGCGCATAGGTCTTGGTTGCGTCCGAGCCGATGGCGAATAGCGCAATATCCCAGCCGGTGAAGTCGAACGTATCCAGATCCTTGGTCTTGAGAGTGCGCTCGCCAAAACTGACCTCGGTGCCCAGAGAGCGGCGGCTGGCCAGCGCCACGATCTCATCGGCCGGAAACTGGCGCTCGGCCAGAATGTTCAGCATTTCGCGCCCCACGTTGCCCGTGGCGCCGACGACGGCGATTCTGTAACCCATGTGTTTCATGCCTCCTGAACCGGGGGTTGCGAGGCGCGTCATACAGGGATTGCGGTCAAGGTGAAAGGGGGGTCACCCCATACTGTCGCGGCTGAAGAGATAGATCACAAGACCAATAACGAGGGCGAGACCAAACAGCGCGAACAGCGCGATGTAGCCCGCAAGCGCCCCGGTAGCGGCGGCAGAAGCATATAGCGGCCCCGATGCGAACTGCGCCACACCCACCCCGCCGATGCCAAAGAGATTGAGCAGCGTCACACCGCGCCCCGCCAGATGAGCGGGGATAAAGCTGCGGCCATGCGCAACGATGACCGGGAACGATGCCCCGGAAAACCCGATGACAGCCAGCAGCGCGACCGACAGCGCAAGACTCTTGTCGGGCAGCACCATCAGCGTCAGCGTGGCCAGGGCGCAGATCAGGTTGCCCGTGAAGATCACCCATTTTCGGCTGTTGAACACCCGGTCCAGCGGACCATAGACCAGCGTTCCGGCGATCATGGCAAGGCCCATCACCAGCGTCGCCTGCCCGACCTGACCGATATCAAGCCCGAATATGTCATGCAGATAGGGTCCGGCCCAGAGGCCGCGCAGCGCTGCCGCCGGGGCATAGGCCACGAACATAAGGGGCAGGATCGCCCAGAGCGCAGGCATTTTCATCAGATCCAGAACCGAACCGCGCGCCTCGCCGGTCACCGCGTCGGGGTCGCGCACCAGCAGATGAATGCCCAGCGCCACCGCGCCCGAAATCCCCGCCAGCCCCCAGAGCGCCGCGCGCCAGCCCATCGTCTCGGCCGCCCAGGCCATCGGATAAGAGGCGACCAGATTGCCGACCGAACCAACCCCCAGCATCAGCGCCGCCAGCGTGGCGAATTTTGCGGGCGGGAACTGTCTGGCGAAGATGTAATAGGACGCCATCAGCACCGGCGAACAGCCGACGCCGATGAGCGCCATGGCGATGTTTATGTGCAGCGGTGTCGTGGCCAGCGCAAACAGCGCAGCCCCTCCGCCACCGCCGACCAACAGCAGTGCCGCCGTGCTGCGGCGCGGCCCCACCCGGTCGAGCGCCCAGCCCACCGGCAATTGCATCGCCGCAAAGACTAGGAACCACAGCCCCGAGGCAAAGGCAAGATCGTCAGACGTGGCGCCGATGTCACGCGCCAGCGGTCCGCTGAGCACCGCCAGAAAGGCGCGAAAGAACTGGCTGAGCACATAGGCAAGGCACAGAAGGGCAAGACCGGCACGCATCTATTGTTTTTCCTTGTAGGACGGGGTTATGCTGCACCACGCGCGATCAGCACATCGACATGCGCCGCCACGCTCTCGGCCAGGGCATGGAGGTTGTAGCCACCCTCAAGACAACTCACCAGCCTACCGCCGCTCAGCGTATCCGCCAGATCGCAGAGCCGCTCGGTGACCCAGGCGAAATCCCCGGTATCCAGCATCAGTTCGGCCAGCGGGTCATCGCGATGCGCGTCGAACCCGGCAGAGACAAGGATCAGATCGGGTTTGAACGCCTGCACGCGGGGGAATACCTTTTCCTCGTAGGCGCGGCGAAACTCCGCGCCGCCGGTGCCAGGCGCGAGCGGCAGGTTGAGGATCGTGTCATGCGGTCCCGTCTCGTCCGCTGTTCCCGTGCCAGGCCAGAGCGGAAACTGGTGCGACGAAACGAATAGTGCGCGTGGCTCGTCCTCCAGCAGGTCCTGCGTGCCATTGCCGTGATGCACATCGAAATCCACAACCGCGACGCGCGCCAGCCCGTGATGCACCAGCGCGTGTTTTGCCGCCACCGCAACATTCCCGAACAGGCAAAAGCCCATGGCCGTCTCGCGCTCGGCATGATGCCCCGGCGGGCGCACGGCGACAAAGGCATTGCGCACCTCGCCCGACAGGACCAGATCGACGGCGCGCACCGCCCCCCCGGCGGCACGATGCGCTGCGGCAAGGGTGCCCGATGACATCCATGTGTCTGGATCAAGCTGCGCGATTCCAGAGATGGGCGCCGCGGCACGGACCGCCTCGACGTGGCGCCGGGGATGAACGCGCAGCAGATCGTCCTCGGCCACCAGCGGCGCGCTGACCCGGACCAGATCCCTGTCCTCGAGCGCGGTCAGGATGCGCTCCAGCCGGGCCACCTGTTCGGGATGACCGGGGGGTGTTTCGTGACCCAGGCAATCGGGATGGGTAATCAGGGCTGTGGTCATGGTCTCCTCCGTCTGCGCCGCAGAAAAGAACCTGATTTTCGTCGCTTGTTCAGTGCGGCCTTGTGAGGGGGCCGACCGCATGTCAATCCAGCATCTGGGCAAATTTGCAGCACATTGGCGCGCGATCTTTCACCTTGGCGTTACGGTTCATTGAAAAGTCACATTGCTCTTGCTAAGTTGATCTCATACCCGGCACCGGGGTTGTGCGGTGCGCAGCCAAGGAGGACAATGTCCTGTCTTTTACGACCCACGCGGCCGGAGCCGCTGACCATGGGGCACTTGCGATGGTGCCCGTGATGACCGCAGACAGCGAAGCGCAGCTTGCGGCGATCCTGACCTCACTTGACGATGACAAGGCCGAAGATGTCGTGCAGATCGACCTGCGCGGCAAGACTGCAATTGGCGATTACATGGTGGTCTGCTCGGGCCGATCCTCGCGCCAGGTCTCGGCGATTGCGGAAAAACTGGTGGACCGGCTCAAGCAGGAGCACGGTGTTCTCGCCCGCACCGAGGGCAAGGAAACCGGCGACTGGGTGCTGATCGACACCGGCGATGTGATCGTCCACGTCTTTCGCCCCGAGGTGCGCGAATTCTATCAGCTTGAGAAGATGTGGCTGCCCACCGGGCAGACGGCAGCGTCTCAGGTCTGAATGCGGGTTCACATCTGCGCCGTGGGCCGGTTGCGGACCGGCCCGGAACGCGCATTGATCGACGACTATCTCACCCGGTTCGACCGAACGGGGCGCGCACTCGGACTTGGCCCGCTGCGCCTGCACGAGGTCGAGGATAAAAAGGGCGGCGGTATCGCCGCGGAGGCGGCGCTGCTCGCGCGTGCGATACCGAACGGATCGGTGATCGTGGCGCTGGATGAGCGGGGCACGCTGCTGACCTCGCCGGAGTTCTCCGAACATCTCGCGGGCTGGCGCGATGCCGGTTGTGGCGATCTGGCCCTTGTCATCGGCGGGGCGGACGGGATTGCACCCGATCTGCGCGCCCGCGCCGATTTCTGCCTGTCCTTCGGCCGCATGGTCTGGCCGCATATGCTGGCCCGCGTGATGCTGGCCGAACAGCTCTATCGCGCGGCGTCCATTCTCGCGGGTAGCCCCTATCACAGGGCCTGAGAGGGTACGGGCTCAGGCCGGTTTCTGTATCTCGACCGAATGCGGATAGGGGATCGTGACCCCGCCCTTGTCGAACGCCTCTTTCACCGCCCTGGTCATGGCGAATTTCAGATTCCAGTAATCCGCCGCATCGCACCAGAGCCGCACACCGATGTTGACGCTGCTGTCGCCCAGACTGACCACCCGCGCCCAGGGCTCGGGGTCGGCATGCACCCGGCCATCGGCGCGCGCCAGATCCAGAATGATCGCGATCGCCTGATCCGCGTCATCGGCGTAATCAATCCCGAAACTCAGATCGCAGCGCCGCGTCGGATGATGCGAATAGTTGTTGATCACCGCGCCCCATGCCAGACCATTGGGCATGATGATCTGCACATTGTCCGGCGTGGCCAGTTCGGTGAAAAACAGGTTCAGATCGACAACCGTGCCCGAAGTGCCCCCGATATCCACGTATTGACCCAGCTTGTAGGGGCGGAACAGCACCAGCATGAGTCCCGCCGCCAGATTGCTGAGCGTCCCCTGCAATGCCAGACCAACGGCCAGCGTCGCCGCGCCCAGAACCGCGACGATGCTTGTCGCCTCGATGCCGAATATCCCCAGAACCGCAACCAGCACCATGGCGAGGATCGCCCACTTGACGATAGAGGCCGCAAAGCTTCCGATCGTCTGGTCGATCCGCTTGCTGGCGTTCACCCGGCGACGGACAATGCCGCTCAGGATCCCGGCTACCATCCAGCCCGCAACCAGAACGGCAAACGCCTTCGCGGCGTTCAGCACCAGCGGGCCATAGGCGCCGATTTCGGATGTCAGCTCTTGCATCGCATTCTCCTTTCCTGAACTCTGAGCGCCAGCCGCAGGGCATGCAAAAGGGTCCGCCGGGTAGCGGACCCTCAGCCGTGCAGCTAACTTATTTCTTCAGAGAATCGCGGATTTCCATCAGGATGTCCAGTTCTGTGGGACCCGGATCCTCGACCGGCGCCTCTGCCTTGGCGGGCCGGGCGCGGTTGACCGCCTTGACCAGCAGAAAGACCACCCATGCGATGATCAGGAAATTGATCACCGCCATGATGAACCGGCCATAGGCGAACACGGCGGCCCCGGCCTCTTCGGCGGCGGCAATCGAGGGGTAGTCGCCCGAACCGAGCAGCACATAAAGGCCCGAGAAATCAATTCCGCCCAGGAACAGGCTGATGATCGGATTGATCAGATCGGCAACCAGAGAACTGACAATCGCCGTAAAGGCCGCGCCGATGATGATACCGACAGCCATATCCATGACATTGCCCCTGGCGATGAATTCCTTGAACTCCTGAATCATTTTTGTCCCTTTCTCACTGAATATTGGCGCTTTGCGTCACGCGCGACGGCATTTACCATATTTTGCAATGAACATGGCGTCGAAATTCAGCGCGCAGACGCGGAGAAACCCGGCGATCCTCCCCGCCATCACACCCTTGCGTCTTGATCCCGCCCGCGCCGCCGCCTAGCGTGATCGAACATAAACCACGCAGGAGAGTCGGATGCACCTTGCCCTGAGTGAAAATGACGCCCTGTTCTACCTGCACCACCCCCCCACACAGCCCGGCGCGCCGACCTTTGTGTTCGTGAACGCGCTGACCGGATCGACCGATGCGTGGGAGGCATCTGTCGCCCCCGCCCTGCGCGCCCAAGGCTTCGGCACGCTCAGTTACAATTTTCGCGGGCAAGCGGATTCGCCCTTCGGTCCGGCGCTGGAACTGACCGACCAGGTGATCGTGGCGGACCTGGAACGGTTACTGGCCGAATTGAAGCCCGCGCGGCCCATTCTGGTGGGCCTGTCCATCGGCGGACTTTACGCCGCCCGCGCCGTCCTGAACGGGGCCGGGGCCGCGGGGCTGGTGCTGCTCAACACGCTGCGCGAGATCGGACCGCGCATCGACTGGGTCAACACCGCGATGGCGCGGATCGTCGCGCATGGTGGCGTCGGGCTGTTTCTCGACGCACTCTTTCCGCTGCTGGTCAATGGCGATTTTGCCGCTAAGGCGCGAGCCAATTTCCTCAGAGGCGATTACACGCCCCTGCCGCCGGAACACGGGCACATGAACCTCATGCGCAATGCCGCCGCGACCGACTGGAACCTTGACTACAGCGCGCTGACACTGCCGGTTCTGGTCATCACCGGACTTCAGGACCGGGTATTCCTAGACCGCGACATCGTCAATCGGCTCTATGCCACCCTGCCCGACGCCCGGCGCGAGGACTGGGCCGAGGCAGGGCATCTTCTGCCACAGGAGGCGCCGGACCGGCTGGCGGCCAGCCTTGCACGTTTCGCAACGGAGACCGTCGCATGAACATCCCCGAAAAATGGGCCTATCCGGCGGTGATGATCGGCGTCTGCGGGCACGCAAGTTCTGAATTCTTCGCCAAGCTGAGCGGCGTCGCCGGGCCAGAAACCTCTGTCTGGCGCTACCTTCTGGGCGGTTTCGGCCTTATCCTCTGGGCGCTCTGGGACCGCGACAGCCGGGATCTCATAACCCCGCTGCGCAAGGAGGGGCTGAATATCGTCTGGCTGTCAGTGATGGGCGTCACCGTGACCTATCTTTTCTTCCACTGGGCGTTGGATTACGCGACCGTCATTCAGGTGGCCACCGTCACCACGACGATCCCGATCTTTGTCGGCATCGCCAACTGGCTGTTGAACGGCGTGCATCCGGGCACGGTCAAGATGGTGACCGGCGTCCTGGCGGTGCTGGGCATCGCGGTGCTGCTGACCGACGGCGCTCTGACGACACTGGCGGGCGAGGCGGGCACGCTGCCGGGCGTGCTGCTGGCGATTGGCTGTGCCGCGTTCGGGTCGTTCTACGCGGTGCTGATCAAGCCGGTAATGGGGCGGCACGGGGGTCTCAGGATCATCGCGCTGACCATGATGATCGGCGGCATCGGTCTGTGGCTGCTTGTAGGCGTGGCCTGGGGCACCTGGGTCAACCCGGTCAGCATCGCCGAGAAACCGGCGCTGGCCGCCTGGTCGCTGGTGATACTGGCGTTGTGGAACACCACGATCACGCAGTTGATGTGGTTCGGCGGGCTGTCGGCGGCACCGGACATCACCCGCGCCTCGTATCTCTTTTTCCTCAAGCCGATCATCGCCGCGGCGTTGGCGATCCTGATCCTCGGCTCATTTCCAACCATATTGCAGATGCTGGCGATCGTGCTGGTCACCGGTTGCGTGCTGGTAGAGCTGTACTGGCCCCGGCTGCGCGCGCTCTTTGCCCGCGCGTGATCAGAACCGTTCGACCCAGGGGCGCAGGGTGATCTCGTCGCTCCATGCTGATCGGTCCTGACGGATCAGATCCAGATAGGCCCGTGCGATGGCGTCCGGATCCAGCATCGAATCGGGGTTGTCCGGCGGCTCTGTCCGTCCCGGATTGCGGATCGCCCCATCGATATTGATCCAGGCCACATGAATGCCCTGCGGGTGCAATTCACGCGCCATGCTCTGCGCCAGACCGCGCTGCGCGAATTTCCCCATGGCGAAGGTGGCCGACTTGGCAAATCCCTTGACCCCCGCCGAGGCCCCGGTGAACAGGATCGTGCCGCACACGCCGTTGACCGGCCCCGCCGCCAGCATCCGCCGCGCCGCCGCCTGCGCCATGTAAAACGCCCCAAGCGCCGTCACCTCGACCGCCGCGCGCACTTCCTCCGGATCCAGATCCGTCACCGGGCCACGCACACGCTGCGACGGGTTGTAGACGGCCACGCGTGGCGTATCGGGCAGATCGTCGAACAGCCGCGCCATCGCCGCCGGATCGCGCGCATCCAGCGCCACCGCCCGCGCGCCAGTCTCCCGCGCCAGCGCATCCAGCTTGGCCGCGTCGCGCGCGGCAAGCGTCAGCGCATGGCCCTCCGCCGCCAATAGCCGCGCGAGAGAGGCCGACAGGCCGTCGCCCACCCCGACGATCACGGCAACAGGTTTGGTCATGTCTCAGCCCTCCGGCAACTCATTCTCTGGGATGATGCGATAAAATTCGCCCCCCGACCAGAGGCCGAACCATCCCTCATGGTGCTGGCCGATCTCGACCAGCCGATAGAAACTCTTGCGGTCGATCAGCGCCTCAAGCCCCGCGCGCACCATCACATAGGGCGCGGGTTCTCCGCTTGCCGCATCCCGCACCACGCGAATCGGGTGCTCAGGGCCGGCGGTGACATGATCGCCGACATTGGTCTCGAATCGCAGGGACTGCGCTGCGCCACGGCCCGTCGCCTCGAAATCCACCGCCACGAACGGCGCGTCATCGACGGTTATGCCCACCTTTTCCACCGGGGTGACCAGAAAATAGGCATCCCCCTCGCGCCGCAGGATGCCGGAGAACAGCCGCACCAGTTCGGGTCGGCGGATCGGCGAACCGAGATAGAACCATGTGCCATCGCGGGCAATCCTGATATCCAGATCGCCACAGAACGGCGGATTCCACAGATGCACGGGCGGCAGGCCCCTGTTCTTCTTTGCGGCAACGCGGGCAGAGGCGGCAATTCCCTCGGCTGACGGGGTTGTGAGAGAGTCCTTGCTCATTGCTTTTGCCATTTCTCTATCGCGCTATACACTCTACCCTTAGGATACAGTCCGAAAGGGAGTATTGCCATGACCGACGACACCGATCTTCTGGCCGATCTCGATGCGCTGGAAGGCAAACTCGCCCTCGCGCGCGCCTCGATCACGCGGCGGTTCATCGGGCAGGAGCGGGTGGTCGATCTGTCATTGTCCGCGCTTCTGTGCGGCGGACATGGCCTGTTGATCGGTCTGCCTGGTCTGGGCAAGACCCGGCTGGTCGAAACGCTGGGCACGGTGATGGGCCTGCACACCAACCGGGTGCAGTTCACGCCCGACCTGATGCCCGCCGACATCCTGGGCAGTGAGGTGCTGGAAACCTCCGAGGATGGCAAGCGCGCCTTCAAGTTCATCGACGGGCCGATTTTCTGCCAGCTTCTGATGGCCGACGAGATCAACCGCGCCAGCCCGCGCACACAATCGGCGCTTTTGCAGGCGATGCAGGAGCGGCAGGTGACGGTGGCCGGGATGAACCGGCCGCTCGCCCCACCGTTTCATGTGCTCGCCACCCAGAACCCGATCGAACAGGAGGGCACCTATCCCCTGCCCGAGGCACAGCTTGACCGCTTTCTGGTGCAGATCGAGGTGCCCTATCCCGACCGCGACACGGAACGCGCGATCCTGCTCGCCACGACCGGCGCAGAAGAAGATGAGGCGCATGCTGTCTTTGACCCCACCGAACTGATCGCCGCGCAACGGATGCTGCGGCGCATGCCGGTGGGCGAAAAGGTGATGGAGGTTATCCTCGACCTCGTGCGCGCCTGCCGTCCCGAAGATGCGACCGCCAGCTCCACAGTGCGCGAGAGCGTCGCCTGGGGTCCGGGGCCGCGCGCAGCGCAGGCGCTGATGCTGACGGTGCGCGCGCGGGCGATGCTGCAGGGCCGCCTGGCGCCCGACGCAAGCGACGTGGCGGCGATGGCGCAGCCGGTGCTGGCGCACCGCATGGCGCTGAATTTCGCGGCCCGCGCACGCGGCGACAGCCTGAGCGGACTGATCGCAAGCATGGTCGAGGATATCACCCAAGTGCAAGCCGCCGCCTGAGATGGGCATCGCCCCCCCACCCCTGCGCGCCCGCGCCGAGGCCGAGGCCGCCCGCCTGCCGCCGCTGCTGGCGCAGGCCGAGCATCTGGCCGGCACGGTCCTGCTGGGCGAACATGGCCGCCGCAGGGCGGGACAGGGCGATGATTTCTGGCAATACCGCCCGGCACAGCCCGGCGACAGCCGCCAGATGATCGACTGGCGGCGCTCGGCGCGATCGGACATGCAATACGTCAAACAGCGCGAATGGCAGATCGCGCAGAGCGTTATGCTCTGGGCCGATCCCGCCGCGTCGATGCGTTTCACCTCCGACCGCAACCTGCCGGAAAAGGCGGATCGGGCACGACTGCTGGCGCTGGCCATGGCGGTGCTGCTGCTGCGCGGCGGTGAAAGGGTGGGGCTGACCGGCACCACCCTGCCGCCGCGGCGTGGACAGGCACAGCTGGCGCGCCTTGCGCTGGCGCTGATGCAGGACAGCGACGCGGATTACGCCAGCCCCGATATGGCGGGACTGCTGCCGCATGGGCGGGCGTTGCTGATTTCCGATTTCATGGGCGATCTCGCGGGCCTGCGCGCGGCGCTGACGGCGGCGGCGGATCGCGGCGTGCGTGGACTGCTCTATCAGGTGCTCGACCCGGCCGAAGAGGTGTTCCCCTATCGCGGGCGCACCATATTCGAAAGCGTCGGTGGCACGCTGGCGCATGAGACCCTCAAGGCCAACGAATTGCGCGAGCGTTACCTTGCGCGACTGGCCGAACGCAAGTCGGAACTTTCCCGCCTCTGCCATGCCACCGGCTGGCGACTGGGCCTGCACCACACGAGCGAGAGCGCGCAATCAGCACTACTCTGGCTCTACCGCGCGATGGACGGGGGGACGGCAACATGATCCTCGGGCCAATCGGATTTGCCGCGCCATGGCTGCTTCTGGCGCTGGTCGCGCTGCCAATCCTCTGGATCATCCTGCGCGCCGTACCGCCCGCGCCGATCCGGCGGCGGTTTCCGGGCGTGGCGCTGCTTCTGGGTCTCAAGGACGAGGACAGCGTCACCGACCGCACGCCGTGGTGGCTCTTGCTGTTGCGGATGCTGGCGATGGCGGCGGTGATCGTCGGGCTTGCGGGACCGGTGCTGAACCCGCGCGACGAGGGCGAGGCGCGCGCCACCGGCCCGCTGCTGATCGTAACCGACAACAGTTGGGCCAGCGCCCGCGACTGGGCCGCGCAGATCGCCGTGCTCGACGGATTGCTGGCCGAAGCGGGTCGCGCCGGACGCCCGGTGGCGCTGATGCAACTGAACGCCCCCGCAGCCCCCGTGTTCCGGGCCGCGGAAAGCTGGCGCAACCAGCTTCCGGGACTGACCCCCGCGCCATGGGCGGCAACACCAGAGGCGATGGAACGCACCGCCGGCCTGCTGGGCGAAGACGGGTTCGAAACCCGCTGGCTCTCGGACGGGCTCGCGCATCCGGGGCGTGCGGCGCTGCTTGCCGCGCTCGAGGCACAAGGCCCCGTTACCGTGCATGAAAGCCCGCGCCCGGTGCTGGCGCTGCGCCCGGCAGTGCTGGACGGCGGACAGATCACCCTGCGCGCCCTGCGCGCTCGCGCGGACGGGATGCGCGAGATCACCGTGCAGGCGCACGGGCTTGACCCTGCGGGCGTGCCGCGGGTGCTGGCCAGCCTGCCGCTCAGATTTGACGAAGGCGCGACAGAAGCCAGCGGCGCTCTATCTCTGCCGCCCGAACTGCGCGCCCGGCTCACCCGCTTCGAGATCGCGGGCGAGGCGACAGCCGGGGCCGTAACCCTTACCGATGATGGACTCAAACGGCGCGAGGTGGCCCTGATCGCCGGCCGCGAGGATCGCGAGGGGCTGGAACTGCTCTCGCCGCTGCATTACCTCGAACAGGCGCTGATCCCCACCGCCGATCTGCTCGACGGCGCGCTGACGGACGTGTTGCCCGCCAACCCGGATGTCATCGTGCTGGCGGATGTGGCCACGCTCTCGGGGGCCGAACAGACAGCCTTGCTCGACTGGACCGAGGCGGGCGGGATGCTCCTGCGATTTGCCGGTCCGCGGGTTGCGGCAAGCGACGTGTCGCGCTCGGAAGAGGCCCCGCTGATGCCGGTGCGGCTGCGAGCGGGCGGGCGTACAGTGGGCGGCGCGATGAGCTGGGGCGAACCCAAGGCTCTCGCCCCCTTCCCCGAAGGCAGCCCGTTCCAGGGCCTCGCGATCCCCGATGACGTGACGGTCAGCGCACAGGTGATGGCCCAGCCCGATCCGACCCTCGCCGAACGGGTGATCGCGCAACTCACCGACGGCACCCCGCTGGTCACGCGCAAGCGGATCGGCGCAGGGCAGGTGGTGCTCTTTCACGTCACCGCGAATGCCGAATGGTCCAGCCTGCCGCTCTCGGGCCTCTTCGTGCAGATGCTGGAGCGGCTGGCCGTCGCCTCTGCCATAACGCCGCCCGATACTGCGGAACTGGCAGACACGATCTGGCAGCCGGTCGAGGTGCTGGACGGATTCGGCAGGCTCAGGGATGCCGGCACGATGCCGGGCGTGCCGGGCGAACGTCTGCTTGACGCCGCACTTGGCCCTGACCTCCTGCCGGGGTTGTATGACGGGCCCGAACGGCGCGTGGCGCGCAATGTGATCGCGCCCGATGCCACGCTTGCGCCGATGGAATGGCCCGCGCGGGTACCCGTCGAGGGGCTGGAACGTCAGCCCGAAACGCCGCTTGGCGGTTGGCTTCTGGCGGCTGCCTTGCTGCTGCTCAGCGCTGATATTCTGGCGTCCCTCGCGCTGTCGGGGCGGCTCTGGCCCGCGCGGGCCGCGGCGGGGCTGTTGTTGGCGCTCAGCCTCGGCGCGCCGGAACAGGCCATGGCGCAGGACGATCTTCGCGCCATAGAGGCAACGTCCGAGGTGGTTCTGGCGCATGTGATCACCGGCGATGCCGCGCTCGACGACGCGGCGCGCGCCGGGTTGCGCGGCCTTGGCCGGGTGCTCAGTTTCCGCACCTCGGTCGAACCGGCGGAACCGATCAGTGTCGATCTGGAAACCGACGAACTAGCCTTTTACCCGATCCTCTACTGGCCGGTCACCCCGGATCAGCCGACGCCTTCGGCAGAGGCCTATGTCAGGCTCAACGACTATCTGCGCAACGGCGGGCTGATCCTCTTTGACACGCGCGATGCCGATGTAGCCGGCTTTGGCGCGGCCTCGCCCAATGGCGCACGGCTGCAACGACTGGCGGCACCGCTCGATATCCCGCCGTTGGAACCAGTGCCAGAGGATCACGTGCTGACCCGCGCATTCTACCTGCTCAGCGATTTTCCGGGCCGCTACATGGGCCGCGCGGTCTGGGTCGAGGCGGCCCCTGCGGACGCCGAACAGATCGAGGGCATGCCGTTCCGCAACCTCAACGACGGGGTGACGCCGGTGGTGATCGGTGGCAATGACTGGGCCGCCGCCTGGGCGGTGAACGAACGCGGCGATGCCCTGTTTCCCGTGGGGCGCGGCTATGCGGGCGAACGCCAGCGCGAACTGGCCTACCGCTTCGGCGTCAATCTGGTGATGCATGTGCTGACCGGCAATTACAAATCCGATCAGGTCCATGTGCCCGCCCTGCTCGACAGGCTGGGCCAATGACCGGCAGCGTGATCTTCGACCCTCTTCTGCCTGAATGGCTGATTGCCGGGCTGGCAATGCTGGCGACGACGGGGCTGATCCTCGCGCTCTGGCGGGGCCTGTCGGGCTGGGCGTTTCGCGCGCTGGCGGGTCTGGCCATTCTGGCCGCACTGATGGGCCCCGCCTATCAGCAGGAGGACCGCATACCGCTCAGCGACATCGTGCTTCTGGTCGAGGACAAGAGCGCCAGCCAGGACCTCGCAGATCGCGCCGCAATAACGGCAGAGGCCGCCGATGCGCTCGCCGCCCGACTCGAGGCGCGCGAGAATACCGAGGTGCGCCGCATCACCGTGCCGGATGCGCCCGAGAACGGTGGAACACTGGCGATGACAGCGCTGGCGCAGGCCATGGCCGAAGAGCCACTGGGCCGTATCGCCGGGGTGATCGTGCTCTCGGACGGGCGCGTGCATGACGCGGACCGCACCCCCGATCTGCCTGCCCCCCTGCACCTTCTGCACAGCGGGCGCAGCGACGACTGGGACCGGCGCCTGCGGATCGACAACGCGCCCGCCTTCGCCATTCTGGGTGAAGAGGTGCAGATGACGCTGATCATCACCGATGACGGCGCCGCCCCCGAGGGCGTGACCACCGTGCCGCTCGACATCTCGGTCGACGGCGCGGAACCGCGCCGTTTCGACGTGCCACTGGGCGAGGAGATCACCCTGCCCGTCACCCTGCCGCATGGCGGGCGCAACGTGCTGCAATTCACCACCCCGACCGCTCCGGGAGAGCTGACCGACCGCAACAACACCGCGCTGGTCCAGATCAACGGCGTGCGCGACCGGCTCAGCGTCCTGCTGGTTTCCGGCCAGCCCCATCCCGGCACGCGGACATGGCGAAACCTGCTGAAATCCGACAGCTCGGTCGACTTGGTGCATTTCACGATTCTGCGCCCGCCGGAGAAACAAGACGGCGTGCCGGTGCGCGAACTGTCCCTGATCGCCTTTCCAACGCGCGAGCTGTTCCTGGAAAAGATCGACGATTTCGACCTTATCATCTTTGACCGCTACCGGCGGCGGGGCATCCTGCCGACGATCTATCTCGAGAATATCCGCCAGTATGTCGAGAACGGCGGCGCGGTGCTGTTTGCCGCCGGACCTGATTTCGCCGGGGCCGAGAGCATCTATCGCGGGCCGTTCGAGGCCATCGTGCCCGCGCGCCCCACCGCGCGGGTGGTCGAAGAGGGATATCTTCCCAGGATCACGAACCTTGGCCAGCGCCACCCGGTAACGGCGGGGTTGGAACAGGCGTTCGGCGGCGACTGGGGCCGCTGGCTGCGGCAGATCGAGGTAACGCAGAACAGCGGCGATGTGGTGATGTCCGGTGTGGACGAACGACCGCTTCTGCTTCTGGACCGGGTCGGCGAGGGGCGTGTGGCGCTGCTCGCGTCGGATCACGCCTGGCTCTGGGGGCGCGGGTTCGAGGGCGGCGGGCCGCAACTCGAACTGCTGCGCCGCCTGGCGCACTGGATGATGAAGGAACCGGAACTGGAGGAAGAGGCGCTCTGGGCCGAGGCCACCGGCCAGCAGATGCGTGTGATCCGTCGCTCGCTTGGCGATGACGTGGGGCCGGTCACGATCACCACGCCCTCGGGCGACGTGGTCGAGCGTGATCTCGAAGAGGTCTCGCCGGGCCGGTTCGAGACTGTCTACGACGGTCCGGACATCGGGCTCTACCGGCTGGAAAACGACGACCAGAGCGCCGTGATCGGGCTTGGCCCGGCGGCTCCGGTGGAATTCGAGCGCACAATCGCCAGCGCCGAGGCGCTCCAGCCGGTGATCGACGCCACCGACGGCGGGGTTCGGGCGCTCGAGGATGGTCTGCCCGCTATCCGCGAGGTGCGCGCCGGTCGTCCCGCCGCCGGACGCGGCTGGATCGGGATCACCCCGCGCGGCGCCTATGAAACGCAGAGCGTGAGCCAGATGGCATTGCTGCCGCCTTGGCTGGTGCTGCTTCTGGTCTCGGGGCTGATCCTTGCGGGCTGGCTGCGCGAGGGGCGGCGGTAAGGGTTGTTCCGGCAGGAGGACCAGGCAGTTCGTGCCTGCCACACGCTTTCGCCTTCTCGATGGATTGCAACCTCGTAAAAGCGCCCCCCTTCGGGGCGGCGCTGGGCATCCATATCGCCCTCATCGCCCATGGCTCCCGTCATACCCGTTGCGCGCCGGACTCTGCCAATCCTCAAGAACGCCGCTTTTGGGCTGAAACAGCTCGACCAGCAGCGGATGACAGACCGCGGCATCGCTCGTGTGCTCTGCCGAACAATCTCCACCGGGGCAGGCGCTGAGTGCGCCAAGCAGATCAATCTCCGCGAAAAACTCCAGATAGTCGCCGGGGCGCACGGGGCTTGCCTTCATGAAATACTGGCCCGTGTCGCGGGTAAAGCCGGTGCACATGAAGACGTTAAGCACGTCGTGCACATGGCCCTCTGCCTCTGCCAGCGGCATCCCCAATTCATCCGCGAGCGCCCGCGTCAGGTTGGAATGACAGCAATGGTGATACTGCACGCCCCCAAGCAGGTTGCCCGTATAAGGATCGCAGCGCGTGCCGATCACGTCATGCACCGAACCGCCGAATTCGTCGATCCCATACCAGTCCAAAGTATCCTGAACGATCGTCGCCATCGGCCGCAGATGCGGGAAAGAGGACCAGAGCTGTTCGCCGGTGGTAACATGCGTGCCATGCAGCGCCCGCGTTTTTCCGGAATAGAATCGTTCGGAAAGATCGTTCGCATTCCATAGATTGAGATCGCCCACCTGTGGCCCCTCGACGCTGGTGATCCGGAAAAACTGCCCCGCAGAGGCGTGAAAACACGCCGCTTCGCGCGGCGGCACCACGACCTCCGCCACCTTGTGCGCCCCCTCGCGCGCAGCGGCAAAGAGCGCAAGATCAGGCCGTGGCAGCGTGTCGTTGGGATAGCAGATCACGGGGGCCACCGCGCGGCGGACCCCGGCATCGGCGGGGGGTTGGGTCATGTCAGTCCTCTTTGGCATCGCGTCCGTTCACCACACAATCCAAAGGCGGTTTGCCCGTCGATGTAAAGACCCGCGCGCCACAAGCCATGCAGAGATAGCAAGACTGCCCGTCCCTATCCTGTCGCCGGTCCGCCCGCCACCGGCAATTCCGTGTGCGCCGGTTGGACAGGATCAGCACCAGCACAAAGGCGATGATCAACCCGACAACGATCAGCAACGGTTCACCCCCTCGCCATCGCCTCGACCATTTCACCAAAGGCACCGTAGCTGCGCGCCTGCTCTTCGGGTGTGGACCCCGCCGCCGGATGCCCTCCGGGGGCCTCGGCATAATCGAAATTCACGCCCGTCCCTTCGATGATCCGGTTCATCATGTTGAAGAGCGCACAGACCTGCACCGCCTCGTAGAGCGCCGCCTCGGACCAACCCGCGTCATAGACGGCCTGCGCATCCGCCTGCACCAACCTGCTGGGCAGGGTATTGAGCTTGGCCACATAGGCCAGCACCGGGCGCAACCTCTCGTCCACCGGGGCACTGTCGGGATTGTCGATCAGCGCGTCGATGAGTGCTACGTCGATACCGAACACCTCGGCATAGATCCGATGCGCGCCCGCGCAGAACGTGCAGGCGTTTAGAGCCGAAACATAGGTGGCGATGAGCTCGCGTTCTCCCACGCTCAGTTCTCCTTCACTGCGCAAGAGGCCGTCGGTGTAGTCCATCAACGGGCGCACATTCTGCGGAAACCGAACATACAGGTCCTTCAGATGCGCGGGGTTTGGCAGGCTGGGCAGTAACAGCATGGGGGTATCTCCTGTTTTCGCGCGACCATCCTGCAACCGGGGCCAAAAGGAAACCCCCCGCCGTCTCCGGCAGGATGGCACATTTCCGTGAGCGGTGCTCAGGCGGTATCACAGGCGTGAATCTGACCCGGTACGCTCAGCCGCCGCGCTGCATCACCTCGACCGACAGGACGGTCGGCAGGTGGCGGGCGATCTCGTCCCAGCTTTCGCCCTCGTCCCGGCTGGCAAAGACCGAGCCGGTGTTGGTGCCGAAATAGACACCGGCGGGGGTGGCGGTATCGGTTGCCATCGCCTGCCGCAGCACGGTGAAATAGCAATTCTCCGCAGGCAGCCCCGCACGCTTGTCGACCCAGCTGTCCCCACCATCGACCGATTTCCAGACTGCGGCCGAGGCATCCGGCGGATACCGCCCGGCAATATCGCTGTTCAGCGGCAATACCCAGATCGTGCGGGGGTCGCGCGGATGCACGGCAATTGGAAACCCGAATGTCGACGGCAGGCCCGTGGTGATATCGTGCCAGTTCCGCCCGCCGTCCGGGCTGCGATACACGCCATGATGATTTTGCTGATAGAGCAGGTCATGGCCCGGTGCGCGTACAAGGTTATGCACACAATGCCCGGTCTCACCATCGCGAGGCGCGGCTGGATGGGGATGATGCGTGCAGGGCTCCTCGTTGGACAATCTGTTGCGTCGTTCCCATGTCGCGCCACCGTCCTCGGTCGCGAACACCCCCGCCGCCGAGATGCCCAGCCACAGCTTGCCGGGGTCTTCCGGGTCGCTGATGATCGTGTGCAGCACCAGCCCCGCCGCGCCGGGGTTCCAGCTGTCGCGCGAGGGATGGTTGCTCAGCCCCTCCACCCGCTCCCAGCTTGCCCCGCCGTCCCGGCTGGCAAACAGCGTCGCGGGCTTGGCCCCGGCATAGATGGTGCCGTGCGCATGATGCAGCGACCAGATCGCGGCCACCTCACCGGAAAACGGTGCCTCCACAGGCTTCCACCCGAACATCTCGGCCATCTGCGGATCATTGGCGGCCCATTCGTCAAACTGTCCGTTGGACAGCTTGGACAGGGTCCAGCTTGCCCCGTCATCCTCCGAGCGCCAGACGCCCGCGCCATGCCAGTCTCCACCGCCTGCGGCCCAGAGACGCCCGGTCCGGGGATCACCGACCACATGATTGATCGGCCAGCCGTCGCACAGCGGAGCCGTGACAGTCCAGCTTTGCCGCCCGTCACCGGACCGGAGCAGGAATGCGCCTTTGGTCGTACCGACCATGATTGTCGTGGTCATGCCGGTGTCCCTCCCTTTTCGGGCAGGGTATCACGACCGCGTGACCGCGTTCAAAGAGTCGTTGCAGCCTGCGCTGTTCTCCGCCCGATCACAGATGCCGATCGACCATCATCTTCTTGATCTCGGCAATCGCCTTGGCGGGGTTCAGGCCCTTGGGGCAGGTCTTGGTGCAGTTCATGATCGTGTGGCAGCGATACAGTTTGAACGGATCTTCCAGATCATCCAGCCGCTCGCCGGTCGCCTCATCGCGTGAATCGATGATCCAGCGATAGGCATGCAGCAAGGCTGCCGGCCCAAGGTATTTGTCACCGTTCCACCAATAGGACGGGCAGGCGGTCGAACAGGACGCGCACATCACGCATTCATAAAGACCATCCAGCTTTTCACGATCCTCGATGGATTGCTTCCACTCTTTCGCCGGGCGATTGGTCTTGGTTTCCAGCCAAGGCATGATCGACGCATGCTGCGCATAGAAATGCGTGAGGTCGGGGATCAGATCCTTGACCACCGGCATATGCGGCAGCGGATAGATCTTCACATCGCCCTTGATCTCATCCATCCCGTAAATGCAGGCCAGCGTGTTGATCCCGTCGATATTCATCGCACAGGAACCGCAGATCCCCTCGCGGCAGGAGCGGCGGAAGGTCAGTGTCGGGTCGATCTCGTTCTTGATCTTGATCAACGCATCCAGAATCATCGGCCCGCAGGTGTCCATATCCACGAAATAGGTATCGACACGCGGGTTCTGCCCGTCATCCGGGTTCCAGCGGTAGATCTGGAACTTGCGGACATTCGTGGCTCCTTCGGGCCTGGGCCATGTCTTGCCCGTGGTGATCTTCGAATTTTTGGGCAGGGTGAATTGAACCATCTTGTTACTCCTTGTCAGCCGCCCAGCAGGATCAGGCTATTCTGGGCAATACATTGCACGGCCTCGGGGCGCTGTGCGATGCCGATGACCTGTTGCGCCACCTCCGGCGTCACCCCGGTGACGCTCGCACTGGCGATCTGGACAATCTCGCGGGCCGAGGCTGCATCAATGATGCAATCCGTAATCGGCGCCGCATTCACGCCGGGAAGGCGCTGTGCCACGACCGTATTGACCACGGCCTTGGCACGTTCCCGGGCCAGCGCGTCGGCGACCTGATTTCCCGCCTCGCAGGCGGCCAATCCGGCCAGCGCCAGACATGCCAGCACCAGCCGCATCAGAACGTCCGCGCTTTCGGCGCGATCTTCTTGAGACTGATCCCCCCCGCATCCTCAGCGGTCAGCGGGTCCGTGATCACCGGGCGATAGCTGAGATCGACCTTGCATCCCTCGATCCGCGCGATGGTGTGCATCCGCCACTTCTTGTCATCGCGCTTGGGGAAATCCTCGTGCGCGTGGGCGCCACGGCTTTCCTTGCGCGCCTCGGCGCTGACGATGGTGGTCAGCGCGTTGGGCATCAGGTTGGTCAGTTCCAGCGTCTCCATCAGATCCGAATTCCAGATGAGCGAGCGGTCGGTGACCTTGAGGTCATCCATCTTGGCCGCCACGGCATCCATCTTTTCGACCCCTTCGGCCAGCGTTTTCGAGGTCCGGAACACGGCGGCGTCTGCCTGCATGGTGCGTTGCATCTCCAGCCGCAGATCGGCGGTCGGCACCGCGCCGTCGGCATGGCGCAGCCCGTCGAAACGGTCCAGCGCCTTGTCCACCTGCGCTGTGTTGGTTCCCGGCACTGCGCTTTCGGCATCCACCACCTTGCCTGCGCGAATGGCCGCCGCGCGGCCAAACACCACAAGGTCAATGAGCGAATTCGATCCGAGACGATTCGCGCCATGCACCGAGGCGCAGGCGGCCTCACCCACGGCCATAAGGCCCGGCACGACCGCGTGCGGATCGTCCTTGGTGGGGTTGATCACCTCGCCCCAATAGTTCGTCGGGATACCGCCCATGTTGTAATGCACGGTGGGCAGCACCGGGATCGGTTCCTTGGTGACATCGACGCCGGCAAAGATACGCGCGGATTCTGAAATCCCCGGCAGCCGCAGTTTCAACGCCTCGGGCGGCAGGTGGCTGAGGTTGAGATGGATGTGATCGCCATCAGCACCAACACCGCGCCCCTCGCGGATTTCCATTGTCATGCAACGGCTGACATAGTCGCGGGGGGCCAGATCCTTGTAATTGGGAGCATAGCGTTCCATGAACCGCTCGCCCTCGGAGTTGGTCAGATACCCGCCCTCGCCACGCGCGCCCTCTGTGATGAGGCATCCGGCGCCGAAAATGCCGGTCGGATGGAACTGCACGAATTCCATGTCCTGAAGCGGCAGGCCCGCGCGCGCGACCATACCGTTGCCGTCGCCGGTGCAGGTATGCGCCGAGGTGGCCGAGAAATAGGCCCGGCCATAGCCACCGGTGGCCAGCACCACCATCTTGGCGTTGAACACATGGATCGTGCCATCGTCCAGTTTCCAGCAGACGACGCCGGTGCAGGCCCCATCGGTCATGATCAGGTCGATGGCGAAATATTCGATATAGAATTCCGCCCTCTGCTTCAGACTCTGCCCATAAAGCGTGTGCAGGATCGCATGGCCGGTGCGGTCGGCGGCGGCGCATGTGCGTTGCACCGGCGGACCATCGCCAAACTCGGTCGTATGCCCACCGAACGGGCGCTGATAGATCTTGCCCTCTTCGGTGCGGCTGAACGGTACGCCGTAATGTTCCAGCTCATAGACCGCCTTGGGGGCCTCACGCGCCAGATATTCCATCGCGTCGGTATCGCCCAGCCAATCCGAACCCTTGACCGTGTCATACATATGCCACTGCCAGCTATCGGGGCCCATGTTACCAAGCGATGCGGCGATGCCACCCTGCGCGGCGACGGTGTGCGAGCGTGTCGGGAACACCTTGGTCACACAGGCCGTGCGCAGGCCCTGTTCGGCCATGCCCAGCGTCGCCCGCAGCCCGGCGCCGCCCGCGCCCACAACCACGACGTCATAATCATGCGTCTCGTATTCATAAGCAGCCATTTATTCAGTTCCTCACAGCGCGATCTTGGCAAGGGCAAAGAGCCCGGTGGCGATCAGCCCGTAACTTAGAATCCTCACGGCGATAATCAGGATCCGGCGCGTCGTGCCATGACTGTAATCTTCGATCATCGTCTGTGCGCCATTCGCGAAATGCCGCAGTCCGAAAAAGATCACCAGCCCGGTCAGGATCGCCATACCGGGGTGGGCAAAGGCCTCCAGCACCTCGGCGCGGCTGCCACCCAGAGCGCGGCCAATGGCCACCAGAAACACCGGCATGATCAGAGCAAGGCCCACGCCGCTCATCTTCATGTGCCAGAAATGTTCGGTCCCGGTGCCCGCGGCCCCTTTGCCTTCGGCACGTTTACGATCTGTCAGATACCGCATGTCCGCCTCCTCAGACCAGCAACAGCGTAATGACGGTCAGCACGACCGAGCCGATGATGACAGCCCAGCCCAGTTTCTCCGCCGTGGGGATGTCCATGCCCTTGCCGGCATCGAAATAGAAATGCCGCAACCCGGCCAGATAGTGATACCACACGGCCCAGAGAGAGAGCGTCAACACCAGATTGCCGAACCACGAGGTCACAACGGCATCGGCGATGGCGAAATAGGTGTCCGAGGTCGAGGCAGCAAATAGCCACCACACGATCAGGACCGCCGCCACAACAAGGGCATTGCCGGTGAGCCGCGTCAGAATCGACGTGATCGAGGTCAGTTGCGGGCGATAGATCTGCAAGTGCGGCGAAAGCGGGCGGTCAACCTGTTTGGTCTCGGCCATGGAGAACCTCCTTTGCGATTGGCGGGCGGCGCATCGGCCTGCTCGGGCTGCACCTGTTTTGAGACTATTTTCCGGCTTTGTCACCTGCCCAGCGTGCAAATCCCGGCGATTAGAGCAAATTCACTGCAAAAAATATCGCTTTGTGATCACGAAAATAATCGTGTGATCACATACTTGCTACGATTGGCGCATCCACATCCCCGGACCATGGTTGAGTCTCTCCGGGACAGGCCAGGACGGCAATAAGCGCAGGAACAGCGTGATGTTGCCTTGTGATCACAAAACAGGTCGTCCATCGCCACATGCAAAGACCCGAGCTGTTTCCAACCCGGGTCGATCCTGTCAGGCACCATGCCTCAATGCAGCTTGGCATCCATCTCGGCAATCGCCGCGTCGATCAGCGCATTGCCATCGGCGGCGGTCATCTGCCTGGCGATCACATCGCGGGCGGCGGCCACCGCCACCGTCACGGCCTGATCGCGCACGTCACGAATGGCGCGCGCCTCGGCGTTGGCGATCTGTTCCTCGGCGGCCTGCAAACGGCGCGCGATCGAGGCCTTGATCTCTTCCTTGGCCTCGGCAGCGGCCAGATTGGCCTCTTCCTTGGCGTGGGCGATGATCCGTTCTGCCTGCGCCTGCACGTCCTTTTGCTTTCGCTCATAGCTGGCCAGCAGGGTTTGCGCCTCTTCACGCAGCGCGCGCGCCTCGTCGAGTTCCGCCTTGATGCCCGCAGCGCGCTCATCAAGTTTCCGGCCCAGCAGGCCCGGAACCTTCACATAGACCAGGAAACCCACAAAGATGAGAAACGCGACGAGCACCACGAAATCCGTGTTGCCCAGTGAAATGAACGGGCCGGATGCGGCCAGCGCCGGCCCGGCGCTGAGGCCCGTGGCCATGATCAGGATCAGCTTGCGCATGGCGGTCATCCTTTCATCCGGGCGTTGACGGCTGCGGTGACCGTGCGGCCATCGGCCTTGCCACCCATGGCGGCCACGATCTCGGCAGCTGTGTCCTTGGCCACGGCCTTGACGCTTTCCATGGCATTGGCGCGAATCTCGGCGATCTTCTTTTCGCCCTCGGCGGCGCGGGCGGAAATCTCGGCATCCGCCTTGGCCATGGCCTTGTCCAGGTCGGCTTTGATCTCGGCCTTGGCCTGCGCAATGATCGTCTGCGCCTCGGCGCGGGCATCGGCCAGCGCCTTGTTATAGGCCGCTTCGGCCTCCACCGCCTTGGCCTTCAGATCCTCTGCCGCAGCCAGATCATTGGTGATGGAACCCTGACGCTCGGCCAGCACCGCCGCGATGCGCGGCAGCGCGATGCGCGACAGGATGAAATAGGTCGCGACCAGCGCGATCGCCAGCCAGAAAATCTGGTTGCCGAATGTCGTGAAATCCAGTTGGGGCAGGCCCGGCCCGGATGCGGCCTCTTGCGGTGCGGTTGCCATGACGTCCTCCTGGGAAATTTGTCCGATCACACCGGGCGGCGGCAGCACGCCACCCCCCGGCCGTAAGGATCAGCTACCCGAAAGGCTCAGACAGCGAACATCAGCAGAAGGGCAACGAGGAACGAGAAGATCCCCAGCGCTTCGGCGAATGCGATGCCGATGAACAAGGTCGCGGTCTGACCACCTGCCGCCGACGGGTTGCGCAGCGCGCCCGCGAGAAAGTTGCCGGCCACATGGCCCACACCCAGTGCCGCGCCGCCCATGCCCGTGCATGCGAGGCCAGCACCGATATATGCGCCCATTTGTACGATATCGCCTTCCATGAGATGTCTCCTTACGTTGGAATTTGCGTTGGTTCGTGGATCGCAGGGTGCGCCCTGGCGCACCGTGATTTGGATGTCCCTAGTGGTGCGGATGCAGCGCATCCTTGAGATACACACAGGTCAGAATGGTAAAGACGTAGGCCTGAATGCAGGCCACCAGCACCTCGAGCGCATAGATCGTCGAAATCGCCAAGATCGACAGCGGCGTGACCACCAGACCGATGCCGGTCGAGATCACGATCATCGGCGCAAAGGCCGCGAATACCTTGATCACCGCGTGCCCGGCCATCATGTTGCCGGCAAGACGGATAGAGTGGCTGACAGGGCGCACGAAGTAGGAAATCACCTCGATCAGCGCCAGAATGGGGCGCAGCGGCAGTGGTGCGGAACTGACCCAGAACAGTCCCAGAAACCCGGCGCCATTCTTGACAAAGCCCACGATCGTCACCGTCAGGAAAACCAGCATCGCCAGAACCGCCGTCACCGCAATATGCGAAGTGGTGGTAAAGGCCATCGGCAACAGCCCGAGAATGTTGGCGAAGAGGATGAACAGAAACAGCGTCATGATATAGGGAAAGAAAACCAGCCCGTCCTTGCCCGCCACATCCTCGACCATCTTGCGGATGAAATCATAGGCCAGTTCGGCAATCGACTGTGTTCGGGTCGGGATCGTGGCGCGCCCCGAGGTACCCAGCACCAGCAGGCCAAAGATCGCCAGCACGGTCAGCGCCATCCAGAATGTGACATTGGTCAGCGTGAAGATGCCCACCGCGCCATCACCAAAGAGCGGCTTGACCATGAACTGATCCATCGGGTGAAACACCAGACCGCCCTCAGCGGCACCTTGCGCCTCAGTCGCCATCTTTTGCCCTCTCGTCCCCGCCCTTGCCGGGCCTGTCAATGTCCCGCTGGATCTCGGCAGCGCTGCGCATCATCGTCTTGACGCCCGCAGCCAGCCCCAGCAATGTGAATATGACAAGGAAAACCGGGATCGTGCCCAAAAGGGTATCAAGCCCGTATCCAATGCCAAAGCCGATCAACAGACCGGCCACCAGTTCGATCACCATTCTCCAGGCAAGTTGCGCCTGCGAATAATGTTCCTCCTGATGGGGCTTGGGCGCACCCTTGGCCTTCAGCTTTTTGATCCGTGCCTCAAGCTGCGCCAGCCGCTCGCTTTGGTCCGGATCCGCCACGCCATCGCCCCCCAGAAAGGTTGCGCATGTGCTACGGCGGCGGGGCGCATGAGTCAAGCACGCGATCCGCATCGGCTATCTCTCTTTAGTATTTTGATATTTCAAGGATTTTCAGAAAGGCGAAATCAGGAACGGACCTGCCGCAACCGCCCTGACCGCCGATAGGCGCGGATTGACCATATTCAACCGGATGGTTGAGCGTCTGCACGACACGAGACCATCGCCCCGGATGGTCCGGCCTGACATAGCCACGTCAGGGGCAAAACCCGTTGACGCAGGCCGCGCCCTTGGGCTTATGAAAGGTATGGATAACGCCCCATCCCTCGATACAGTCTTTGCGGCGCTCGCCGATCCCACCCGCCGCGCGATCCTGTCGATGCTGCTGGAGGATGATATGGCGGTCACGGATGTGGCCGAACCCTTCGAGATGAGCCTCGCCGCGATTTCCAAACACCTCGGCATTCTCAGCCGTGCCGGGCTGATCAGTCAGGACCGGCGCGGGCGGGTGACATGGTGCAGGCTGGAACCCGACGCGCTGCGCGACGCTTCGATCTGGATGCAGGGCTTTGGCCAGTTCGAGGCGGTGAACCTCGATGCGTTCGAGCGTTTCCTGCGCGTCGAGTTGCCCGATGATACCTGATGCGGCACGATTGCCCAAGGCATGGATCGGTTACGAGCCGAACGCCACCCTTGTCCCGATGACCGGCGCGGCGGGCCACGCCTGCGGTGTGCTCTCGGCCACGGGCCAGCCCTTGCCTGCGGGCCGCACGCTGCTGTCGGGGGGGCGCTTCACCCCGGATCCCGCGCCGCCCGCCGCGACCCTCGCGCATCTGCCCGGTCGCTGGCTCTTTGCCGGGGTGGGGCGGCACCATTTCGGGCACTTCCTGCTAGAGGCGACGCCTCGCCTCTGGGCGTTCGACCATGTGGCACGGCCGGTGGACGGCATCGCCCTCATCCCGATGGCGGGCCGCGACATCGCCGCCGTCATCCGTCGCAGGCTTGGCCCACTTCTCGACATACTTTGCCAGGGATTGCCTGTGCATCTGATCGACAGGCCGACACAAGTGGACGAGTTGATCCTGCCCTCACAAGGGTTTGGCCACCTGCACTGGAGCGCGGGTACGCCCGAATTCCGCACCTACATGCGCCGCCACCTCTGCGCCGCCGTGTCCCCCGACGGGCCAGAGCGAATTTATATCTCGCGCCGCCGCCTCAAGAGCCGCGCCAGGCAGGTGCCGCATGAGCAACAGATCGAACACTGGATGTCCGATGCGGGATTCACCGTCTTTCACCCGGAGCGTCACCCGATCCCCGAACAGATCGCCCGCTACCGCGCCGCGCGTGTAATCGTCGGCCCCGACGGATCGGCCTTTCACCTCGCGGCCATGGTGATGCAGCCCGGCACGCGGGTGGGCCTCATTCAGCGCCGCACTCGCCAGCCGGTGTTTGACGCCATCGCCCGGCAGATCACCAGCTTCGGACAGGCCAATCTGTGGACCAGCGCCGCCCTCGCCCGGTTTCACGATGATCCGCAAGCGACGGATGATATTGCGAGCCTGCCGCCCGAATTATGCCAGTTGCGCACCGATCTGACCGAGGGTGGATTCATCTGACCGGCGGGTGTTCATCCTTGAGCAGAAGCACCAGCGCCGCCACCGTCAGCGCCACGCCCGTCAGCACCATCACCGGCGGCAGCGCATGGCCCAGCGCCACCTGCCAGACCGCCACCCATGTGGGCACCAGATAGGTATAGGCCATGACCTTGGCGCTGGGCAGGTTGAGGCTGGCGTATTGCAACAGGATGAACGTCGCCGCCGTGGCAAAGACCGCGGTGTAGAGAATGGTAATCCAGACGATCGCGGGCAGGTCTGCCCAGTCCGTCGCCCGGATATCGCTCCAGCCTGCCGCCGTCACCAGCACCGCCGCGCCCAGCACCGTGCCGAACGAGAACACCACCGGTCGCTCGCCGCGATTGAGCCGCCGCACCAGCGGCGTATAGATCGCATGCGCGGCGCAGCCCCAGAAATAGATCATCTCGCCGCGCCCCACCTCGAACGTCATCAGCGCCGCAGGATCGGCACGAAAGATCACCCAGAGCGCCCCCATCGCCCCCACTGTCAGCGCCAGCGCCATGCGCGGCGTGGTTATCTGGCGCAGCATCAGATAACCTGCGATCCCCGACAGGATCGGTGTAAGGGTGAAAACCGCCGCGGCTGACACCGGCGGCGCGGTCTTGAGTCCCTCGAACATCAGCACGAAATACAGCCCCATCGCCCCGCCCAGCGCCAGATAGCGCCACGGCGCGCGCCAGGTCTCGCGCGGGATGCCACTGCTCAGCATCGCGCCCGCCCCAACGATCACCGCCGCCAGCAAAAAGCGCGGTGCATTGAGCGCGGCAGGTTCGATATGCTGCGCCGCCATGGATCCCAGCGCGAACGACCCCGCCACGAGGCCGGAGAAACACAGCATCGCCAGATGCCCCCGCAAGGCTGGGGTCATTCCGCCTGCCACGCGCGGGCGCGTTCCTTGAGATAGCTCAGAAATGCCTGCACCTTGGTGGTGCGGTGCAGATCCATATGCGTGACCAGCCACAGAGGTGCTGCCCACTCGGGGCGCGGCGGCATTACCTGAATCAGATCCGGCATCTCGGCCGCCTGCAGGACAGAGGCAAAACCGATCCCCGCCCCGGCCAGGATCGCGTTGCGCTGCGCATGCACATCGCCGCTGCGAAACATGATATTCTCCGGTGCGACATTGTCCTGCAACCAACGGTGAAACGGCGCGCGCGTCTTCGGATCTGCCGGTCCGACAAACCGGTGCTGGCCGAACTCCTCACACCCCTTGGGCAGACCGTGCCGCGCCGCATAGACCTCGCTCGCATAAAGCGCAAACTCATTCCGGAAAAACGGCTGCACCACGTTGTCCGGCTGATCCGGCGCGGCGCCCGCCCGCACCGCCACATGCGCCTCGCCATATTCCAGCCGGAACAGGCGATCGCCCGTCAGATAGCGCACCGACAGCGTCGGAAATTCCTGCTGGAAATCCGCCAGCACCGGCGCCAGCAGATGGCTCAGACCGCCGATCGAGGTGACGACCAGCTCACCCGACACCGCATTGCCGCGCCCCTTGATGCGCCCCGCCAACTGGCTGAACTGTTCATCGGTGGCCTGCGCCACCCGCAACAGATCGTCGCCCGCCTCGGTGGGTGTATAGCCCCGCGCATGCCGCTGGAAAAGCTTGACGCCCAGCCGCTCCTCCAGAGCGTCGATATGGCGGATCACCGTGGCATGATGCACGCCCAGCACCTCCGCCGCCCCGCTTACGGTGCCGATCCGCGCCACGTTATAGGCGGTGCGCACCTCGTCCCAGTTTTCCATCATCCCGGCCACCCCGTCCGCTATCCGCTCATCCCGCGCCACTATGCTGTGGTGCCGCAGCAGTTGCAATCGCACAGCGGCTTGACTCCACCTCGCCCCGCACGTAAACGCCCTCCAACCCCGGAGGCCAGTGCTTCCGGTCCCGGCCTTGCGTCGGGATCGCCCCCCGTCAGCGCGTCGCGCCCACGGGGGCGTTTATCGTTTGAACCGTTGCCCCTATAGTCGGGGCGGCAGACCGAAACCGGCGCAAGGAGCCCGAGCGATGTTTGAAAATCTTTCCGAACGCCTCTCCGGCGTCTTCGACCGGCTCACCAAACAGGGCGCGCTTTCCGAAGAGGACGTGCAGACCGCCCTGCGCGAGGTGCGCGTCGCGCTGCTCGAGGCCGATGTCTCGCTGCCCGTCGCCCGCGATTTCGTGGCGCGCGTGCAGGAACGCGCCACCGGCCAGGCGGTCACCCGATCCATCACGCCCGGCCAGCAGGTCGTCAAGATCGTGCATGACGCCCTGATCGACACTCTGCGCGGCGAGGGTGATCCGGGCGCGCTCAAGATCGACAACCCACCCGCGCCGATCCTCATGGTGGGCCTGCAAGGCTCGGGCAAGACCACCACTACAGCCAAGCTCGCCAAGCGTCTCAAGGACCGCGAAGGCAAGCGTGTTCTCATGGCCTCGCTCGACACCAATCGCCCGGCGGCGATGGAACAGCTCGCCATTCTGGGCAAGCAGATCGGCGTCGATACCCTGCCCATAGTCAAGGGCGAAGACCCCGTCGCCATCGCCAGGCGCGCCAAGACGCAGGCTGCGCTCGGTGGCTACGACGTCTACATGCTGGATACCGCGGGCCGCCTGCATATCGACGCAGAACTGATTGCACAGGCGGCCGCCGTGCGCGATGTCGCCAAACCGCGCGAGACGCTGCTGGTGGTCGATGGCCTGACAGGCCAGGACGCGGTCAATGTCGCCACCGAATTCGACGACAAGATCGGCGTGACCGGCGTGGTGCTCACCCGGATGGACGGCGACGGGCGCGGTGGCGCGGCACTCTCGATGCGCGCGGTGACAGGCAGGCCGATCCGCTTCGTCGGCCTTGGCGAAAAGATGGACGCGCTCGAGACTTTCGATCCCGAGCGCATCGCCGGCCGCATCCTTGGCATGGGCGATATCGTCGCTCTCGTGGAAAAGGCGCAGGAAACCATCGAGGCCGCCGAAGCCGAAAAGATGATGCGCCGCATGGCCAAAGGTCAGTTCAACATGAACGACCTGCGCAGCCAGCTTGAGCAGATGCAGAAGATGGGCGGCATGGAAGGGCTGATGGGCATGATGCCCGGCATGGGCAAGATGGCCAAGCAGGCGCAGGAGGCGGGTTTTGACGACCGGATGCTTTTGCACCAGATCGCCCTCATCCAGTCGATGACCAAGAAGGAACGCGCCAACCCCGCCCTGTTGCAGGCCAGCCGCAAGAAACGCATCGCGGCGGGGGCGGGGCAGGATGTGTCGGATCTCAACAAACTGCTGAAAATGCACCGCCAGATGGCGGACATGATGAAGAAAATGGGCAAGATGGGAAAGGGCGGGATGCTCAGACAAGCCATGAAGGGCATGTTCGGCAAGGGCGCCATGCCCGACATGAACGACCCCAAGGCGATGGAAGAGGCGGCGCGCGCCATGGGCGGCAAACTGCCGGGCGGTCTGGGCGGCGGCCTGCCGGGCCTTGGCGGCGGCATGGGCCTGCCACCCGGCCTCTCAGGCTTTGGCAAGAAGAAATGACCATGGTTTCTTCTTGGCGAAAATACCCCGCAACATCCCCGCAACCGGCACCTCGCCGGGGGAGGGCGCAGCGATGAACCTGACCCAGGCCCCCGTTCTGGAAACCCCGCGCCTGATCCTGCGCGGGCCGGAGCCGCGCGACATTGACCCCACCATCGCCTTTCTGCTCGACCGGGAACGGTCCGAGGGCTTTGGCTCCTCTCCCAACCGAGGCGAGGCCTGGCGCTGGTTCGCGCTCAACGTGGGCCACTGGCATATTCACGGTTACGGCTATTTCACGATTGAGATGAAGGACACCGGCGAGACCGCAGGCATCGCCGGCATCTGGAACCCCGAGGGCTGGCCCGAACCGGAACTGGGTTGGGCGCTTTTCGAGGGTTTCGAGGGGCGGGGCATCGCCTATGAGGCGGCACATCGCGCCCGCCGTTATGCCTATGAGGATCTGGGTTTTGACACGCTGACCTCGAACATCGTGCCGGGCAACACCCGCTCGATTGCCCTCGCCGAACGGCTGGGCGCGTGGTTCGAGCGCGAGTATGACAATATCCACATGGGCCACGATCTGCTCTATCGCCATCCCGGCCCCGAGGCCGGCGAGGGGCGCGACGATGACGGCTCGGTCGAGGCCTACGCATGACCACGCACAGCTTGTATATCCCGGCAACCGCCGCGACCGGCTTTGCCCGAACTGTACGATTCAGCGCGCGAACCATACGGCTTGTCTCATTCGCAGGAGGCCTTGATGTCTGACCCGACCAGCCTTGCCGCCCAATTGCTGAAAGAGCATCGCGAGAGCATCGACCGGCTCGATGCGATCCTCGTCTATACGCTTGGCGAACGCTTCAAGCATACCCAGGCCGTTGGGCGTCTCAAGGCCGAACACGACCTTCCCCCGTCCGATCCGGCGCGCGAGGCGCAACAGATCGCACGGCTCGAAGCCCTGGCGAAAGAGGCCGACCTGGACCCCGAATTCGCCAAGAAGTTCCTCAACTTCATCATCGCCGAGGTGATCCGGCATCACCAGCAACAGCAATCGTAGGGCGGGGTTTCACCCCGCCAATCCCACGCCATTCAAAGGAGAAATCAAATGGCCATGAAAATCCGTCTCGCCCGTGGTGGCAGCAAGAAACGCCCCTTCTACCGTATCGTCGCCGCCGACAGCCGCATGCCGCGCGATGGCCGCTTCATCGAGAAGCTGGGCACCTATAACCCGCTGCTGCCCAAGGACAGCGAGGATCGCGTCAAGATGGACGTCGAGCGCATCCAGCATTGGCTGGGTCAGGGCGCACAACCCACCGACCGTATCAGCCGCATGCTCGAAGCCGCCGGTGTGATCGCGAAGAAAGAGCGCGCCAACCTGAAAAAGGCGGTCCCCGGCAAGAAAGCGCAGGAGCGCGCCGCGGAGAAAGCCGCCAAGGCAGAAGCTGCGGCCGAGGCCGCGAACGCCCCTGCCGAAGCGCCCGCCGAGGCGGCAACGGCCGAAGAATAAGACAGGCAAGGCGCTGGAATGTCAGAGTTTTCAAAAGACTTCCAGTCCAAACTGCACGATCTCATGCGGTGGCGGCGCGATGTGCGCCGCTTCCGCACGGATCCTGTGAACGAGACAATCCTGCAGGATTGTCTCGACACATTCCTGCTCTCGCCCTCGGTGGGGCTGAGCGAGCCCTGGCGCGTGATCCGGGTGCGGTCCGCCGCCGCCCGCGCCGCGGCGCTGGCCAATTTCAGCCTTGCCAACGCAGAGGCTCTTGCCGGGTATGACGGCGAAAAAGCCATGCTCTACAGCAAGCTGAAACTCTCGGGGATGCAAGAGGCCCCGGTGCAACTGGCCATCTTTTGCGACGAGACCACCGACAAGGGCGCGGGTCTTGGTGCCGCGACCATGCCGGAAACCCGGCGTTATTCCGTGGTGGGGGCCATCACCCATTTCTGGCTGACCGCCCGCGCGCGTGGTCTGGGCGTGGGCTGGGTGTCGATCATGGATCCTGCGCGGCTGGTCAGGGATCTTGATATTCCGCGCGATTGGGCGCTGGTTGCCTATCTGTGCGTCGGTTGGCCCGAAGAGGCGAGCGATACACCCGAACTGGAACAGGCCGGATGGGAGACGCGCCGCGGTGCCCTGCCGGTCGAGGAGCGCTGAGATGTTCCGCCTTGCCCGCCTCGTCATCCTGTGTCTGATTGCCTTTATCGCCGGTGTGTTTTTCGAACGTCAGGCGCAGGCCGATAAATGTCTTGCCGCCGGCGGTAATCTGAAAGGCTCGATTTGCGAGGGCGCGGCACATGGCTGAAATGATCTGCATAGGAGCCATCGCCGGTGCCTTTGGCGTTCATGGCGAGGTGCGCCTCAAGAGTTTCACCGCAACCCCCGAGGACATTGCCAGCTATGCGCCGCTGACGACCGAGGACGGCACGCGCGCATTCGAAATCACGCTTACCGGGCAGACCAAGAACGGGTTTACCGCCCGGCTGTCCGGTGTGGCGACCAAGGAACAGGCCGACGCCCTGCGCGGTGCGCGCCTCTATGTGCCGCGCGACCGGCTGCCGGGGCTGCCGGACGATGAATTCTATCATGCCGATCTGATCGGTCTCGAGGTTTTCGACACCGGCGGCACGGCTCTGGGCCGGGTCCGGGCGGTGCTCAATCACGGGGCCTCGGACCTGCTGGAGATCGAAATGCCCGGTCAGTCCGCGACGGTTCTGCTGCCCTTCACCCGGCAGGCTGTGCCGACCGTCGATCTGACAGCGGGCCGCATCATCGCCGATCCGCCCGAAGGGCTGTTCTAGGCAATGCGCATCCTGTTGCATCCGGGATTTCACAAGACCGGAACCTCGAGTCTGCAACGCGGCGCGCTGGCGCGTGCGCATGACCTTGACCCGCACCTGCGGGTGCTGCTGACACCCGGCATCCCCGGTGCCGCCCGCGCCGCCCGGCGCTATTCGGCACAGAGATCCGCCCGGACCATGGCCCGGTTCTCCGACGAATTCGCGGCGGCGATCCGGCAACTTGATGCCCATGACCCGCGCGCCCTGATGATCAGTTCCGAGGATCTGGGCGGCCACCTGCCCGGTCTGCGTGACGTGACCACCTACCTTGCCGCACCGGCGCTTGTGCATGCTGCCGTCGCCGTGCTGCGCGCGCGTTTCGGGGCGCGGGCGGAAATTACCGTCTGGTTCACCACGCGCGCAGCCGCGCCATGGCTGCAAAGCCTTTACTGGCAGAACCTGCGGGCGCAGCGGCTGACCGACGATTTCGAGACCTTTCGCGCGTGTCTTGCGCCCGCCGCCGATCACGCCCGTATCGTCGGCGAAACCCGCGACATGGTGGGGTCCGAGGCCGAGGTGCAATCCTGCGACATCGAGACCTGTGGCGCCACACCGCTTGGCCCGCTTGGGGCGGCGCTGGATTTGCTGGGGCTGTCCGGAGATCACCTGGCGCCGCTGCCACGCCACAACCTGCAACCAGAGGATGCCGCGAGCGAACTGCTGGCGCTCAACCGCTCTGCGCTGGCGGATAATGCGCTGGCAGAGGCCAAGCGCGCGGTATTGCGCAAATACCGCCGCACATCCGTACCCGAGGACTGAGCCACCGTTTCGAAACCCCTTGCCCGCGCCCCGATCCGCAGGTTATGCCGCAGAGCCATGACAGACCCCGCCAGATCCCACGGACGCAAATCCATCCGCGCCAGCCTGCGGCCCCGCGAGCTGATAACGTCCACGCCCGAGCTTGCGGGCGCATGGACGGCGCGGGTGATCACCTTGCTGCCGCAAGCCTTTCCCGGCGTGCTGGGCGAGAGCCTGACGGGCCGCGCGCTGCAAGAGGGGCTGTGGGCGCTGGATACCATCGACCTGCGCCCCTTTGGCGAGGGCAGGCATCGCAACGTTGATGACACCCCCGCCGGGGGCGGTGCCGGAATGGTGCTGCGCGCCGATGTGATGGGCCGCGCGATTGACGAGGCAATGGCTGGCACATCGCTCGGCTGGCCGCTGATCTATCTCAGCCCGCGCGGGCGGCGGTTCGATCAGCAGATGGCGCGGCATTTGTCGCAGGGACCCGGCGTGACCCTCATCTGTGGCCGGTTCGAGGGGCTGGACGAGCGTGTGATCGAACATTACGGCATCAAAGAAGTTAGCCTTGGCGATTTCGTGATGACCGGCGGCGAAATCGCCGCGCAGGCCGTGATCGACGCCTGCGTGCGCCTGCTGCCCGGCGTTCTGGGCAATGCCGAGAGCGCGCAGGACGAAAGCCATTCCAACGGCCTGCTGGAGCATCCGCAGTACACCCGCCCCGCCGAATGGATGGGCCGGACCATTCCCGAGGTGCTGACCTCAGGCGATCATTCGAAGGTCGAGAGATGGCGGCGCGAGATGTCCGAGCGCCTGACCGCCGAACGCCGCCCGGATTTGTGGGACAGACATCGGAAATCCCAAGCAGACAAGGCTTGATCCGCCCCCCAATTCCTCTTATAAACCGCCTCGTCTGGAATCGTTTTGCGTTTCCGGGCGTGTTTGCTATTTGCATCCTTTTCCGCCTGACCTTCTTCGGTCGCCTGCGGACGCTGCGGCGGACACTTCACAGACAATGACGACCTGATCTCTGGCGGGCGCATCTGCGGACCCGGAAGAAGACCAAGAGCTCTCAAGGACGCGAGACACCTTTGCGGATCGAACCGCAAGCAGTTCAGGAGAAAAGCGATGGATATTATCGCTCAGTTGGAGGCGGAACAGATCGCCTCGCTCGGGAAGGAAATTCCCGATTTCAAGGCCGGCGACACGATCCGCGTCGGCTATAAGGTGACCGAAGGCACCCGCACCCGTGTGCAGAATTTCGAGGGCGTGTGCATCAGCCGCAAGGGCGGGCATGGCATCGCCGGGGCGTTCACCGTCCGCAAGATTTCCTTTGGTGAAGGTGTGGAACGGATGTTCCCGCTCTATTCGACCAATATCGACAGCATCGAAGTGGTGCGTCGTGGCCGCGTTCGCCGCGCCAAGCTCTACTACCTGCGCTCGCGCCGCGGCAAATCGGCGCGGATCGCCGAGGATTCCACCTACAAGCCCGTCTCGGGCGCGTCCGCTTAAGGATTGGCAAGATGAAAAAAGACATTCACCCCGATTACCACGTCATCGACGTCAAGATGACCGACGGCACGATCGTGCAGATGCGCTCGACCTGGGGCAAGGAGGGCGACACGCTCTCGCTCGACATCGACCCTTCGGTGCATCCCGCCTGGACCGGCGGCAGTTCGCGCCTGATGGATGCCGGCGGCCGTGTGTCGAAGTTCAAGAACAAATACGCCGGCCTCGGGTTCTGAAGACGCGGTCGCGACAATCACCGGAAACGCCGTCCCTCGGGGCGGCGTTTTTGATTTTTCCCGACCAACGCTTTACTTTTTGGCGAGGAATCGGCAATATCAAAGACATCCGAAAGTTGTTTTCAGTCTGAGCACCGAAAACGTGACCCTGCGAAGTTGCTGCTTCGCAGGGTCTTTCTTTTTCAGGAACTTATAGTCCCATCAAAAGCCGGATGATCGCCACCGACATGAAACGCCTCAGTCGCCAGCGGCACCTTTTTCCAGCGCTTCGATCCGCGCCCTGAGGGCCTCGTTCTCTTCGCGCGCCTTCTGCGCCATGGCGCGGACCGCATCGAATTCTTCGCGCGTGACGAAATCACGGTCGGCCAGCCAGCGGTCGATGAGCGATTTCATCGCCGTCTCGGCCTCCTGTCGGGCACCTTGGGCCACGCCCATGGCGTTGGTCATTAGCTGGCTCAGATCGTCCAGCACCTTGTTGCGGGTCTGCATCAGGTTCTCCGTTATGTGACTTGTCGTTTTATATGGGCGCACGTAGGCACATCACAAGGTTGACTTTGACCGATCACAACAGGCACAGGCACGCATATGCAGATGATGATCCCCTTTCCCGACATCTCGCCCGAGATTTTCACGATCCCGCTCTTCGGGATGGAATTCGCGCTGCGCTGGTATGCGCTCGCCTATATCGTCGGAATTCTAATCGGCTGGCGGCTTGTGGTGGCTACCGTCAGACGCCCCGCGCTCTGGCTTGGCGCCACTGCCGTGATGACCCCGCGCAATGTCGAGGATTTGCTGACATGGGTTATCCTGGGCGTGATCCTTGGTGGCAGGCTGGGCTATGTGCTGTTCTATCAGCCCGGCTATTACCTTTCGAATCCCGGTCAGATCCTGGTGCTGTGGGAGGGTGGCATGGCCTTTCACGGCGGCCTTCTGGGTGTAGTGCTGGCCTGCATTCTGTATTCGAAACGAAACGGTATCCCCTGGATTTCAGTGGCGGATGTGCTCTGCATGGTGACGCCCGTGGGCCTGTTGCTGGGCCGGATCGCCAATTTCATCAACGCAGAACTATGGGGGCGGCCCACGGATCTGCCCTGGGGCGTGGTGTTTCCCGGAGCCGCGGCACAGGATTGCCCCGGAGTGATCGGACTTTGTGCGCGGCATCCCTCGCAACTCTACGAGGCGGCGCTTGAGGGGCTGATCCTTGGTGCGGTTCTTCTGTGGCTGGGGTGGCGGCGCGGCGCACTGCGCCTGCCGGGGACGCTGACGGGAGTGTTTTTCGCGGGCTACGGCCTGTCACGGTTTGTTGTCGAATTCGTACGGCAGGCTGATCCGCAGTTCATCACCCCGGACAACCCGATCGGACATGTGATCCACGCGGGCAGCATGGGGCTGAGCATGGGGCAGATCCTGTCGCTGCCGATGATCGCCTTTGGCTTGGGCATGATCGCCTGGGCACGGCGTCCGCGCCCGACATGAATGCGCTTGGCGATCACCTGATTGCCCGCATCCGGGCCAGCGGGCCGATGACGCTGGCCGACTACATGACCACCTGCCTGATGCATCCCCTGCACGGCTATTATTCCACCCGCGATCCGTTCGGGAAGGCGGGGGATTTCACCACCGCACCGGAGATCAGCCAGATGTTCGGCGAGGTGATCGGCCTTTGTCTGGCGCAGACTTGGCTAGATCAGGGCGCACCCACCCCCTTCACCCTTGCCGAGGCGGGGCCGGGGCGCGGCACGCTTATGGCGGACATGCTGCGCGCCACGCGCGCCGTGCCGGGGTTCCACAACGCGCTGCGCCTGCATCTGATCGAGACATCGCCGACCCTGCGCAGCCGGCAGGCACTGACCATCGCGCGCGCGGACATTACATGGCATGATCATGTCGAGACCCTGCCCGACGCGCCGCTTTTTCTGGTCGCCAACGAATTCTTCGACGCGCTGCCCATCCGCCAGTTTCAGCGCAGGGGCAAAGGCTGGTGCGAGCGCCTCGTCGGCCTGCGCGATGGCGCGCTTGCCCTTGGCCTTGGCGGGCCGATCTCGCCACCCGGCCTTGCCCATCGGCTTGCCGACACACAGGAAGGCGACATCGTCGAGACCTGCGCACCGGGTCAGGCCATCGCCGCCGGCATCGGCGCGCGCATCGCAGAACATGGTGGCGCAGCGCTGATCATCGACTATGGCGACTGGCGTTCGCTGGGGGATACGTTTCAGGCGCTGCGCGGCCACGCTCCCGCCGATCCGCTGGCCGATCCCGGTCAGGCCGACCTGACCGCGCATGTGGATTTCGAGGCATTGGCGCAGGCCGCCCCCTGCGCCCACTCCCGGCTCACACCACAGGGCACATTCCTTCAACGGCTCGGGATTGCACAGCGGGCAGAGATCCTCGGGCGCACGCTTGCCGATACTGCACGCGACAGTCACATGGCCGCATATCACCGCTTGACCGCCCCTGCCGAAATGGGGAGGCTCTTCAAGGTGCTGGCGCTCTATCCCGCAAGCGCCGCGCCGCCACCCGGACTGGACCCATGACGCTCGAGATTCTCACCGCCGAAAGTCTGTTACCGCTGCGCCACGGATTCTTCACCCGACGCGGCGGGGCCTCTTCAGGCGTGTTCTCGGGGCTCAATTGCGGTGCCGGATCGTCGGATCAGTCCGAGATCGTCAGCATCAACCGCGCCCGCGTCGCCGAGGCGATGCAGGTCGCGCCCGATCGCCTGATCACCGTGCATCAGGTGCATTCCGCCGATGTGGTGCCCGTCACCGGCCCATTGTCGGCGCGCCCACGCGCCGACGCGATGGTTACCGCCACACCGGGCATGGCGCTGGCCGTGCTGACCGCGGATTGCCAGCCGGTGCTGTTTGCCGACAGCAACGCACAGGTCATTGGCGCGGCCCATGCCGGCTGGCGCGGCACTCTCGACGGCGTGCTTGAGGCCACGATTGATGCGATGGAATCGCTTGGCGCGCAGCGCGAGGCGATCACTGCCGTCATCGGCCCCACGATCAGTCAGGCCGCCTATGAGGTCGGTCCCGAATTTCTCGACGCCTTTCTCGCCGAAGATGCCGGCAACGGCCGCTTTTTCACCAATGGCCAGGGCGACCGCTATCAGTTCGACCTGCCCGCCTATGGCCTGCATCGCCTGCGCAACGCGGGCGTAGGGCACGCCGAGTGGACGCGACATTGCACCTATGACGATCCCGACCGGTTCTATTCCTACCGCCGCAGCGCGCACGCGGGCGAGGCGGATTACGGGCGGTTGATCTCTGTCATCCGTCTCTGAGGGTGGCCTGGCGCGGGGGCGGATCCCCCCGGCATATCCGCGAAATCCCGCATTTTGACATTATCTTTACCAGTTCGGCCCAAACTTGGCCTCAAACACCGGGCATGATTATGATCAACGAAACACAATGGGCCACGCTGTTTCTCTGGCGTGGAGAAGGTAACGAATATGAAACGACGCTGGCTGGCCTCGATCGTCAAACACTCTGGTAAACAGGCGTTGATCCTGCCCTATCACCGCAGCAAGCGGCAGGCTGTCATGCGCAACCGCCCCGTCCCCCTGCACTGGCGCGTCAAGAGTGCCTGAGGCTTTCGCCGGTGCAGTCCGGGCGAGCTTTGTGGACGGTCGCCGTGATTCGCAGGGTGCCGCGCAATTATGGCAGGTCAGACAGAGACAGATCAACAAAGGCAGCAACATCGCGACATTGGCGCTCATACAGAGACAATTACATGCATTTCTTGACGGAAATCTACAGCCCTCGGCATAGTCGACGTCCAGATAACAGATCTTGTCCATCTGTCGTTGTCGGTGGGGGCCGACGCGGTTGTGACAACCTTAAGTTCGAGGTGACACAACATGAGTATCCCCCGTTTTACCGCGCATCCTTCGCGCGATGTCACGGCGCAAGCCGTCTCTGCCCCGTCCCGCGACATCAGTCTGCAACAGCGCAGATACCGTAGCCTGTGGCAGACGAGCGATGGCCAGATTCAGGAGGCCGAGCAGGTCGCACCGGCCCTGCCGCTGTTTGACGCGGCGCATTCCGCGTTTGCCCACGGCACGCTGATCGCCACCACGCGCGGCCCTGTCGCGGTCGAGGATCTGCTGCCCGGGGATTGCCTGACCACCACCGCGCACAGTGCGCTGCCGCTCCTGTGGATCGGGTCAATGACGCTGATGCCCGGCGGGGACGGGCACAACGCCGCCAGGCTGACCCGGATCATGGCAGACGCCTTTGGCATCAGCCGCCCGATGGCGGATTTCATGGTCGGTCCCGGCGCGCGCATCCTGACCCGGCCACGCAACCTGCGCGCCAGCACCGGCACCGATCAGGTGCTGACCCCCGCGCATGCCCTCGCCGACGGGCAGCATGCCTTTACCATCGCGCCAACCAGAGCGGTCACACTATACCATCTCTGCCTGCGTCGGCATGCGGTGATCACCGCCAACGGCCTAGAGGTCGAGAGTTTTCACCCCGGCGCGAATTTCGAGCGCCAAGTGGGGCCGAACATGCTGATCCGGTTCCTGTCGTTCTTTCCGCATATCCACGAGCCGCATCAGTTCGGCCCGGTCTGTCACATGCGCCTGCCGCTCGACGCGCCCGACACGCTGGAGGTTGCCTGACGGATCGGCGCGGGGTTCAGGCCGAACGGACCAGCCGCGCCTCAAGTACATCGAAGGGCACGCCCGGCTCGTCCTTGGCGCCGCGAATGACCAGCGAGGTCTTGACGCTGGCCACATTGTCCGCCGCGGTCAGTTCCTCGGTCAGAAATCGCTGGAACGTACTCAGATCGGGGGCCACGCATTTGAGGATGAAATCCACCTCGCCGTTGAGCATGTGACATTCGCGCACCAGCGACCAGGCCCGGCAACGCGCCTCAAAGGCGCTGAGATCGGCCTCGGCCTGGCTTTGCAGGCCGACCATGGCGAAAACCTGCACCTCGAACCCCAGTTCGCGAGGGTCGATATCGGCGTGATAGCCGCGGATATAACCCTGTTCTTCCAGTGTGCGCACCCGCCGCAAACAGGGCGGGGCGGAAATGCCGACACGCCGGGCCAGTTCCACATTGGTCATACGGCCATCGGCCTGAAGCTCGGCCAGAATCTTGCGGTCGATATCGTCAAGGCGGGTGGCGGGCATGGTCTTTTCTCCCTGAATTTCGCGATTGTTATATCATGCCCACCGTCGCACGCAATTATCTTTCACCATTACGCAAGATCATTTCCCGCACGCCCGTATGCCGGTAACGCATATCTGTCTTGCAAGGGGTTTCAAGCCCCGTGTCGCCCCGCTATATCTCGCCGGAACTCAGCACTTCACCAAGAGAGACCCACATGCCCGACACCCGCCATACCAAATGCCTGATCATCGGCTCCGGCCCTGCGGGGTATACCGCCGGCGTCTATGCAGCGCGCGCGATGCTCTCACCCGTTCTCGTGCAGGGGATCGAGCCGGGCGGGCAGCTGACCACCACCACCGAGGTAGAGAACTGGCCCGGCGACACCGAAGTTCAGGGACCGGACCTGATGGTGCGGATGGAGGCGCATGCCAGCGCGATGGGCTGCGAGGTCGTCGGCGATATCATCACCTCGCTCGATCTGGAGAACCGTCCGTTCGTCGCCCGTGGCGACAGCGGCGCCACCTATACCGCCGACGCCGTGATTCTTGCCACGGGGGCACGCGCCAAATGGCTGGGCCTGCCGTCCGAGGATGCCTTCAAGGGTTTTGGCGTTTCGGCCTGCGCCACCTGCGACGGGTTCTTTTATCGCGGACAGGAGATCGTCGTGATCGGCGGTGGCAACACGGCCGTCGAAGAGGCGCTGTTCTTGACCAATTTCGCCTCCAAGGTGACGCTGATCCACCGCCGCGACGAATTGCGCGCCGAAAAGATCCTGCAGGAGCGGCTGTTCAAACACCCCAAGATCGAAACGCTGTGGTTTCACACGCTGGCTGAGGTCATCGGCACCGACGATCCCAAGGGCGTCGAGGGCGTGCGCGTGAAACATGTCGAGACCGGAGCGATCACGGAAATTCCCTGCAAGGGCGTGTTCATTGCCATCGGCCACGCACCCGCAAGCGAACTGGTCAGGGATGCGCTGGAACTGCACAACGGCGGTTATGTCAAGGTCGAACCAGGCAGCACCCGCACCAGCATACCAGGCGTCTTTGCCGCCGGAGACCTGACCGACCATATCTATCGCCAGGCGGTCACCTCGGCGGGCATGGGCTGTATGGCGGCGCTCGACGCAGAACACTGGCTGGCGGAACGAGACGGTTGAATTTGGCCAGAACTGCGTGACATTCTTCCGTTTGCGCAGCTTTTTCGCGGCATTTCCGCCTCTTTCATTCGCCCGACGCGGGTTTGCCTTGAATCCCGTCTCGAACCGGGGCTAAGCCGCGCATAAACACGTTGCCTGCCGCAACAACATTCAACATCGCAGTTTGCCCGAGGATCCCATGCAACAGCCGAACCTTGCCCCCGTTCCCGAGCTTTACGTATCCTACGAGAGCGCCCAGAAACTCAAGGTCGAAGCCGCCGATCTGATCAGTTGGGATCTGACCCCGCGCCAGATTTGCGATCTCGAACTGTTGATGAATGGCGGCTTCAACCCGCTCAAGGGGTTCCTGAACGAGGCCGATTACACAAGCGTCGTGGACACGATGCGCCTTGCTGACGGCACACTCTGGCCAATGCCGATTACCCTCGATGTGTCCGAAAAATTCGCCGAAAGTCTGGAGTTGGGACAGGATATCGCCCTGCGCGACCAGGAGGGCGTGATCCTGGCGACAATGACGGTGACGGATCGCTGGACCCCCGACAAGAGCCATGAGGCGGCCAAGGTGTTCGGCGCCGACGACATCGCTCATCCGGCGGTGAATTACCTGCACCACACCGCGGGCAAGGTCTATCTCGGCGGTCCTGTGACCGGCATCCAGCAGCCGGTGCATTACGATTTCCGCGGCAGGCGGGACACGCCCAACGAATTGCGCGCGCTCTTCCGCAAGCTGGGCTAGCGCCGCGTCGTGGCGTTCCAGACCCGCAACCCGCTGCATCGCGCGCATCAGGAACTGACCTTTCGCGCCGCGCGCGAGGCGCAGGCCAACCTGCTCATCCATCCCGTCGTGGGCATGACCAAGCCGGGCGATGTCGATCATTTTACCCGCGTGCGCTGTTATGAGGCGGTGCTGGACAAGTACCCGCAGGCGACGACGACGATGAGCCTGCTCAATCTGGCGATGCGCATGGCCGGCCCGCGCGAGGCGGTCTGGCACGGCCTGATCCGCGCCAATCATGGCTGCACCCATTTCATCGTCGGACGCGATCACGCTGGCCCCGGCAAGAACAGCCAGGGCAAGGATTTTTATGGCCCTTATGACGCGCAGGAACTGTTCAAACAGTATCAGGGTGAAATCGGCATCGAGATGGTCGATTTCAAGCACATGGTCTATGTTCAGGAAAAGGCGCAGTATTTCCCCATTTCCGAAGTGCCGGAGGGGGCCACGATCCTGGATATTTCAGGCACAGAGCTGCGCCGCCGTCTGGCCGAGGGGCTGGAGATTCCCGACTGGTTCTCATTCCCCGAGGTGGTCAGCGAATTGCGCCGCACCCGCCCACCACGCTCGCAGCAGGGTTTCACGGTGTTCTTCACCGGCTTTTCCGGCTCGGGCAAGTCGACCATCGCCAACGCGCTGATGGTCAAGCTGATGGAAATGGGCGGGCGTCCCGTCACTCTTCTGGATGGCGATATCGTGCGCAAGAACCTGTCGTCAGAGCTGGGATTCTCCAAGGAACACAGGGATCTCAACATTCGCCGCATCGGCTATGTCGCGAGCGAGATCACCAAGAACGGTGGCATCGCCATTTGCGCGCCGATCGCGCCCTATGCCACCACCCGCCGCGCCGTGCGCGAAGAGATCGAGCAGTTCGGCGCCTTTGTCGAAGTGCATGTCTCGACCAGCATCGAGGAATGCGAAAGGCGCGACCGCAAGGGGCTCTACAAGCTGGCGCGCGAGGGCAAGATCAAGGAATTCACCGGCATTTCCGATCCCTATGACGTGCCGGAAAATCCCGAACTGCGCGTCGATACCGAAAACGTGGATGTCGACAACTGCGCCCATCAGGTGATCCTGAAGCTGGAGCAGATGGGCCTGATCGCGGGCTGATCGCCGAATCCCTGACTGGTACAGAGGCCACCCTGTTATCGGGGTGGCCTTTTGCGTCAGGATCAGCCGTCAGTGAACCGTCACCGGCTCCATATTGTTCTGGCGGGCCAGCAGAAAGGCGAGCCTGCGATCGCGCACCAGCGCCAGACGCTCGCCGTCCACGCTGTGCACGGCATAGATCGTGGTCGCGCCGCGCACCTGATCGCGCATGTCCTCAGGCAGATCGTCCACCTTCACGGGCCGCACATAGACGATAGCCCGGCTCTCGTCAGCTCCGATATCGTATTTTGTGTCCATGCCGCTTACCCCTTGTTGATCCTGATCCGCTGAACCACCGGTTCGGGCTGCGCGCGGGTCAGATCCACATGCAGCAACCCGTTTTCCATGATTGCCTCGCCCACCTCGACACCATCGGCCAGAACGAAAGAGCGCTGGAACTGCCGGGCGGCTATGCCGCGATGCAGATAGAGCCGGTGTTCCCCGTCATCGCTCTGACGGCCACGGATCACCAACTGTCGATCCTCGACCGTGATCGACAGATCGTCCTCGGCAAATCCGGCAACCGCCAGCGTGATCCGATAGGAATTCTGCGAAGTCTGTTCGATATTGAAGGGCGGATAGCCCTCGTTCCCGGATTTCGCGCTGCGTTCCAGCATACGTTCCAGCTGCTCGAAACCCAGCATATAGGGGTGCGTCCCCAGAGTAAGCTTTGTCATCGACACGTCCTTGATCGTAAGCGACCGTCCATTGGCGCAGATCCCGTTCCGGCAACCTGCCGCATGAATATGGGGATTGGCCCCGATACGCGCAAGGGCTATGCGGAGCGGCGCAAATTCAGTATCTTATCCCTTCAAATCCCCAAGGGAATCGCTTGTCATGAACGCTTTCAGCGACCTTTCGATGAAATCCGAGGATGTGCTGCGCGTCGAACTGGAGGAATTCCGCCGCGAGCACCGCGATCTGGACGAGGCGATTCGCGCGCTTCAGGAAAAGGCGACGGCCGATCAGTTGACCCTGCAACGGCTCAAGAAGAAGAAACTCTGGCTGCGCGACATGATCGCCCGGATCGAGGACCGGATTTACCCGGACATCATTGCCTAACGCATGTCGATCAGTATAGTGCGCGCTCCATTGAAGGGGGCGTGATATGACAGGCGTGAAAATCGGCATCATCATGGGCAGCCAGTCTGACTGGACCACCATGCGCGAGGCCGCCCAGATTCTTGACGAGTTGGGCGTCGCCTACGAGACGCGCATCGTCTCGGCGCACCGCACCCCCGACCGGCTCTGGGACTATGGCAAAACCGCGGTCGCGCGCGGCCTCGAGGTGATCATCGCGGGCGCGGGAGGGGCGGCGCATCTGCCCGGCATGATGGCGTCCAAGACGCGGTTGCCGGTGATCGGCGTTCCAGTGCAGACCCGGGCGCTGGCGGGTGTCGACAGCCTCTATTCCATCGTCCAGATGCCGCGTGGCTTTCCGGTGGCCACCATGGCGATCGGTGCGGCAGGCGCGGCCAATGCCGGTCTCATGGCCGCCGCGATCCTTGCCAATTCCGACCCGGACCTCGCGCAGCGCCTGGAGGACTGGCGCACCGCCCTCTCCGCCTCTATCCCCGACGAGCCCGTTGATGACTGAGATCCTTTTCCCCGGCGCGACCATCGGCATTCTGGGCGGCGGGCAACTGGGCCGCATGCTGTCTGTCGCCGCCGCGCGGCTCGGGTTCAAGACCTGCATTTTCGAACCCGGCTCCGACTGCCCTGCCAGCCATGTCGCCAATTACCATTTCAAGGCCGACTATACGGACGAGACGGCGCTGCGCCGCTTTGCCGCCAGCGTCGATGTGATCACCTATGAGTTCGAGAACATCCCGACCTCGGCGCTTGACATCCTCGAGCCGCTCAAGCCCGTCCGACCTGGGCGCAGAGCGCTGAAGGTCAGCCAGGACCGCCTGATCGAAAAGGCGTTTCTGTCAGATATCGGCCTCGCGACCGCGCCCTTTGCCGCCGTCGACGATGCCGAGGACATGGATGAGGCAATCATCGAGATCGGCCTGCCCGCGATCCTGAAAACCCGCCGTTTCGGCTATGACGGCAAGGGGCAGGCGCGGCTCATGACACCTGCCGACGCCGAGCGGGCGCTTGCGGATATGGCAGGGCAACCGGCGATCTACGAGGGATTCATCGACTTCAGCCATGAGGTATCGGTCATCGCCGCGCGCAACGAGGCGGGCGATGTGGCCTGTTACGACCCCGGCGAGAATGTGCATGTGGGCGGTATCCTGCGCACCACCACGGTACCCGCGCGGCTGAGCGCCTCGCAGCGCACCGATGCCGTTCTGCTTGCCGCTAGAATCCTGGATGCTCTCAAATATGTCGGCGTCATGGGGGTCGAGCTTTTCGTCACGCCGGGGGGACTTGTCGTCAACGAGATCGCACCGCGCGTCCACAATTCCGGGCACTGGACACAGGCCGGCTGTGCCATCGACCAGTTCGAACAGCATATACGCGCCATCACCGGCTGGCCTCTGGGCGACGGCACGCGCTATGCGGATGTGACCATGGAGAACCTGATCGGCGCTGACATGGACCGCGTGCCCGACCTTGCAAAGGCACCCAACACCGCGCTGCATCTCTATGGCAAGGCCGAGGTCAAACCGGGCCGCAAGATGGGCCATGTGAACCGCATCACCAGATCTGCAAAGACCTGAGACCCGCAGCGCACGGCCCGCTTTCATCGTTCTTCAAATACTCACTGCGCCGCACTTGCTGCCCAGAAATCGCGTTGCGGCGTCGCCCGCCAGATAGCTCACGCGTCCGCCCGCGATGGTCGCCGCCACCCGTTTGCTGCCCGCGTCCAACACCACCAGATCGGCGCGCGCGCCGGGCCGCAGCCCGCCACGGTCCGCCAGTCCCAGGATCCGCGCCGGGCCGCTGGAAATCAGCGCCCAGGCCGCCGCCAGATCGCAAATCCCGCCATCCGCAAGCAGGAATGCCGCCCGCCTGAGCGACGGATAGTGATAGTCCGAGGCCAGCGCATCCACCAGCCCCATCGCCACCATCTCAAGCGCGCTGACGTTGCCCTTGTGCGAGGCGCCCCGCACCAGATTGGGGGCGCCCATGATCACCGCGTCGCCGCCGCGCCGGGCCTCTTCCGCCGCCTCCAGCGTTTCGGGGAATTCGGCAATCGCGATGCCGCGCGCGCGCGCCCTCTGACGGTCCTCCGCCGTATGGTCGTCATGGCTGCCCAGCCGCACGCCCTGCGCGATGAGACGCGCGCTCAGGGCATCGAGTGCAGGTCCCACCCGATCCATGCGCACATGCAGATCCTGCATGAATTCGAGATGCTTCTCGGGATTTCGCCCGATCCTGAGCGCCTGCCCCGTCAGCCCCTGCGGTCGCTTGCCTGCCGCAAGCGCGTCATGCGGCAGATGATCGTTATAGACCACATAGCCGATGCCATGCCGCGCCACCATCTGTTCGGCGGCGGCGTAATCCCCGGTCATCGCCACCTCGAGGCGCAATTGCGCCCGCAGATCGGTGGCAACCTGCGCCCGGACCTGCGTCAGCGCCGCGAACACGCGCTCGGCGAACTCGGGCCCGCGCATGCCACCCTCCCAGCTGTAGAACTGCGCCAGCATGGCGGTAGTGACGCCATTGGCGGCCAGCTCCGCCTCGGTGGCGATCAGCCCCTGATCCAGATCCTTCATTGCGCCGCGGCGTGGTGCCAGATGCCGCTCGAACCCATCGCCATGCAAATCGACGATTCCCGGCAGTATCAAAAATCCGCTCAGATCGACGACCCGACCTACCGGCGCATCCGCGATCACCCCGCCGCTCAGGCTCAGATCGCCCGGACCCGGGCCTTCGGGCCACAGCACTTCGGCGCCGCGCAATGTCATCTCGACCGGGCTCATTCCCGGCGCCGCCCCAGCAGGATATCGCCCAGCGTGAGATCGTGATCGAACCGGCCATGGGTCAGGAATTCCTGCACCTGCGCGATCACCAGCGGGTTGTTCATCAGGAACGTATGCGTGACCGGCAGGATGATGTGATCGGCCATGCCCTCGACCCGGGTCGAGGCAACCGACACCTTGCCGTCATCCGGCCCCTCGATGAGGCTGGAGAAATACGGGTTGAGCGACCGGTTGCCCGCGATCACACCCAGCTCGAAATCCACCGGCGGCAGGTTCTCGGGCACCCCGTCCGCGCCGGTCACAAGCTGCGCGCCCGCAGGCCCGTGCAGCCACCGGAACAGTTCGAGCCCACCCAGTTCATCCACCAGTTCGCTGCCATGATTCGGCGGCGCGAGCATCACCACCCGGCCCATCCGTTCCGGGCGGTTATCCCTGAGCCAGGCGCGCAGCAGGATGCCGCCCATCGAATGGGTGACGAAATGAACGGTCGTCTCGCCACAATCCCGCAGTGCATGAGGCAACGTGCGTTCGGCCAGCGGCGCGATTTCCGCTCTGGTCGAAGGGTAACTGGGGCTGAACACGTCATAGCCCTGCGCCTCCAGCACCTCCTGCATCACCAGAAAGGATGTGTCCGACCGCGCCAGCCCGTGCAGCAGCACCACGCAATCCGCGCGCGCCGGGGCTGCGTTCAGGCCAAGGGCCAGGGCCATGATGATCGCCAGTCGTTTCATGGCGCTGACATAGGATCAAACGCGTGCGCTGAACAGCCCTGTTGCCGCAGGCCGTCATTGGCGATGCGTATTTCGTGATGCTCAGCGGTCGCAGAATGGCTGAAACTCGACCAGTGACCCCTCGGGCAGATAATCGGCGTCGGACGGAATGAAGATCAGGCCGTCAGCCTGCGACAGGCCCGCAACCCGCGCGGAATGAGTGGCTGTCTCGAAATGCGCCACCTCGCGGCCCATCCCGTCGAACCCGGCAAGGCGCGCGGGGCGCAACTCGCACCGGCCCGGTCGGTGACGGATCGGCGCTCCGGTCACCACATGGCGGCGCAAGACCGCGCCCCCGGTCTGCCCGCAGAGCCGCCGCAGCAGGGCCAGACCGAAAAGCTGCCATGTAACGATGGCGGAAAACGGATTACCCGGCAGACCCAGCCAGAAGGCCCTGCCCAGCCGGCCAAACGATACCGGCTTGCCCGGCTTCAACGCCACGCCGGCAAAAAATATCCGGCCGCCCGCATCGGTCACCGCCGGTTTCACATGGTCCTCTTCGCCGACCGAGACCCCCCCCGTGGTCACGATGAGATCAACCTCATCCGCCAGCGCCGTGAGGCATGCCTGCAAGGCGTACCGACGGTCGGCGGTCCGTTCGACATGCGCAAGGTGCACTCCGGCCCCGGACAAAGCCGCGCGCAGCATCGGTGTGTTGATATCCCGGATTTGCGCCGGACCAAGCGTTGCGCCCGCATCGCGCACCTCATCCCCCGTGACCAGCAGCGCCACGCGCAGCGGTCGGCGCACGGTCACCCGCGCGCATCCTGCCGCCGCGCACGCCGCGATTTCACGCAGGTCAAGACGCTCTCCGGTCGCCAGTATCTGTGTGCCGGCGATCATGTCCTCGCCCGCACGGCGGATGTTCTGCCCCGCTGAGGGTCGACGTCGTAACAGGATCTGATCGCCGGTCCGGTCGGCCTCTTCCTGCATCACGACGGCGGACGTCCCCGGCGGGATCGGCGCGCCGGTAAAGATGCGTGCGGCCTGCGTGGCGCCGACCGGGTCCATCGCCGCCTGCCCCGCCGCGATACGGTGCGTGATCGTCAACCGCCACGGGCCGTCCCCCTTCAGCGCGACGCAATCCAGCGCATAGCCGTCCATCGCCGCATTATCGAACGGCGGCAGCATCGTCTCTGCCAGAACCGGCAGGGCGAGGATGCGCCCGCGCGCTGCACCGGGCGCAAGCGTCTCGGTGCCCGCGACGGCATTTGCATGCCCTGAAATCAGTCCAAGTGCCGCATCAATACTCAGCAACGAACCGCCATTTTCCGGCGCATCGCAGCCACAGCCCGGTTCGGAGAGCCTGTTGGCGAGCGTCATTCACCTGTCTCCGCCTCTGGTTGTTCCGGCCCGACCTGCATCTGCGCGCCGCGAATATCGGCCCGGTCCACCAGCGTTTGCGTGAAGTCCCGCGCGGCACGCGCCCATGCGGCCTTTTCCATCGCCGCAGCGATCCGGTGGCGCACGCTCTCATAGGGCAGCACCGCGCCCGGCGCGCAGGCATCCATGCGGATGATGTGCCAGCCGTGGCGCGTCAGCACCGGCTCGGGCGTGATTTCGCCTTCCTTCAGGCGGTGCAGCGCTGCCTCGAATTCCGGCACCGTATCGCCCGGCCCGAGCTGTCCCAACGCGCCGCCCGAGGATTTCGAACCGCAATCGCTCTCGGCCCCGGCCAGCCGGGCAAAGCCTTGCGGATTGCCCGACGCCTCCTTGCCGAGGGTCTGCGCGCGCGTCCTTGCCGCCGCCGTCGCGACCGCGTCGCGCGGATCACAGGCGACAAGGATATGAGACACCTCCCATAGCGGCGGCGCGCGAAACCGGGCGGGATCGCGTGCCCACTCGGCGCGGATTGCGTCCTCGTCGAGCGGTTCGGCCACCACCGCCTCTTCGAGAAGGCCCCGGATCAGAGCCTCCTCCCCGGTTTCAAAGCGGCCCGGGCCAACCTCGGCGGGATCGGGCGCAAGGCCGCGCCGCCGCGCCTCCTGCAACAGCAGGGTGCGCATGGCCACAGCGCGCGCCGCCTTGCGCCAGGCCAGGCCCGGCTTGCCCTTTGGGGCATGGTGGTTCTGCGCCTCGCTGGCGATCACCGCCTGCGGCACGATCTCGCCATTGACGACCAGTTCGGGGAAAAGGGCGGTGGTCATGGCGCTCACTCCGCAGGTTTGGCGCGGGACGCGCCCGCCGGGGCGTGATGACGCGCGCGGGCGCGTGCCGCCGCGACCACCTTGTCGGCCGGTTGCAGCGGCTGCTGCCGACGCGAACGCACCACCTGATAACCCGAGCGCAACAGATAGCGCATCGGGGCCGCAAAGCCCGAAACCATATGCACCAGCCGCGTGAACGGAAACAGCATGGTGATCAGGAGGCCGAGGAAGATGTGCAGCTTGTAGAGCCAATGCACATCCACAACCGTGACCCAGGCGTTGAGGTTCCATGTGACCACGCTCTGCGACCAGGTCATGAAGCGCACCATTTCGGAGCCGTCCATATGCTGCAAGGTTTGCGTGATGGTCAGCAGGCCAATTACCAGCTGCAGCCAGATCAGGCCCATGATGCCGATATCGGCGGGGCTCGAGGTGACGCGGATGCGTGGATCAACGAGCCGCCGGTGCAAGAGCATGGTCGCACCGATGAGCGCAGCAATGCCCGCCGGGCCGCCGATCAGGACGGCCATCCATTGCTTGAGCCAGTAAGGCACGCCCAGCATGTCGAGCACCCAGACCGGCGTGAAAAGGCCGACGAGATGCCCGAAGAACACCGTTAGGATGCCCACATGAAACAGGATCGAGCCCCAGACCAGTTGCCTGCGCCGCAAAAGCTGGCTGGAAGAGGATTTCCAGGTGAAGGGATCGCGCTCGTAGCGGGCGATGCAGCCCACCAGAAGCACCGTCAGCGCCACATAGGGCATGATCCCGAAGATGATGAAGTTGATGTCGAAATTTCCGAACATGGGTCAGTCTCCTATTCGGCGGCATGAGAGGGTGGGGCAGTGTTGGGCAGGTCCATGCGCGCCAGCATCTCGCGACCGGCGGGGCAGCCCGCATTAGGATCCGGACCGAACCGGACCTCCGTTTCCTCCCAGACCTCATCCAGCGCCTCAAGATCGGTGGGGTCGGTATCGGGCTGCTGCAACAGTTCGGCCACCGCGGCGCCGTCCGCCTGCGCGCCCGAAAGCTGCACAAGCGCGGCAAAGACCGCCGCATAGGGGCTTTCGCGCCGCGTCAACCGCTCCTCAAGCGCCACGAGGATATGCGCGGCATCGGCGAGGATCTCTTGCGCCTCGGCCAGGGGTCGGGACGACAGGAATTCCAGAAGCACCGGCAGGTGATCGGGCAATTCGGCCGTGGCTGGCTCGAACCCGCCAGCGCGATAGGTTTCGAGCAGCGACACCATCGCGCCCCCCCGGTCCCGGCTTTCGCCGTGGACATGCTCGAAGAGGTTGAGGCTCAGGGTGCGCGAGCGGTCGAAGATCATCACATACTGCTCTTCGAGATCATAGATATCGCCCGCCTGCAGATGCGCCACAAGCGGGCGCAGGTCGCGCCGCGCGGCAGCGGTGAGACGGCTGTCTGCCGCCAGAACACCGCCGATTTCCGGCATCGCCGCCTGCAATTCACGCGTCGGATAGCTGAGAACGAGCGAAAGCGATTTCACGGCGCGGTCCATCACTGCACCTCTTGCGGCATCTTGAGCGGCCGTTTGGAGCCGCCGAAAAGTGACCCCTTGGAGACACCGGTGGAGCAACCGTTACCATCGGTGAACCCGCAGCCGCCCTTGAGGTCATAGGCCTCTTCGACCTGTTCGCGATGCGTCGTCGGGATCACGAAACGGTCCTCGTAATCGGCCAGCGCCATGATCTTGTACATGTCCTCGATCACCCGACCGCTCAGGCCAACGCGCGCCGCGATCGCCTCGTCGCGCACACCCTCGACGGATTTGGCGCGCATGTAGGCGCGCATCGCCAGCATCCGTTCCAGCGCCTGCGCCACCGGCGCCTCATCCCCCGCCGTCAGCATGTTGGCGAGATAGCGTAGCGGGATGCGCAGGTTCTTGACGTCCGGCATGGCCCCGTTGACGCCGATCTTGCCCGCCTCCGCGGCATTTTGGATTGGCGAAAGCGGTGGGATATACCACACCATCGGCAGCGTCCGGTATTCGGGGTGCAGCGGAAAGGCCACTTTCCACTCCATCGCCATCTTCCAGATCGGGCTTTGCTGTGCGGCCCTGATCCAGTCCTCGGGGATTCCATCGGCGCGTGCAGTCTCGATGATCACCGGATCGTTCGGATCGAGAAACACGCCAAGCTGCGCATCATAAAGATCCATTTCCGCCGCCGTATTGGCCGCTTCCTCGATCTTGTCGGCATCATAGAGCATCACGCCCAGATAGCGGATGCGCCCGACGCAGGTTTCGGAGCATACCGTCGGGTTGCCCGATTCGATGCGCGGGTAGCAGAGCGTGCATTTCTCCGACTTTCCGGTGGACCAGTTGTAATAGACCTTCTTGTAGGGGCACCCCGAGACGCACATCCGCCAGCCCCGGCATTTCTCCTGATCAATCAGGACAATCCCGTCCTCCTCGCGCTTGTAGATCGCGCCCGAAGGGCAGGACGCCACGCAGGTGGGGTTCAGGCAATGCTCGCAGAGCCGCGGAAGATACATCATGAAGGTGTTTTCATACTCTCCGTAAATCTGCTTCTGCACACCCTCAAAGTTGTAGTCCTCGGAGCGCTTTGAAAACTCGCCGCCCAGAATTTCCTCCCAGTTCGGGCCTTTTTCGATCTTTTCGATCCGCTCGCCGGTGATCACGGAATAGGGGCGGGCGGTCGGGAATGCCTGCATTTCGGGGGCGGATTTCAGGTGGTCATGGTCGAAATCGAACGGCTCGTAGTAATCATCGATCTCTGGCAGGTCCGGGTTGGCAAATATATTCGCCAGGATCCGCCACTTGCTGCCTTGTCTGGGCTGCAATTTTCCCGATTTTGTCCGCTCCCAACCGCCGTTCCAGCGTTTCTGGTTTTCCCAGTCGGTCGGATAGCCGGTGCCGGGCTTGGTTTCGACGTTGTTGAACCACGCGTATTCCACGCCCTCGCGGCTGGTCCAGACGTTCTTGCAGGTGACGGAACAGGTGTGGCACCCGATACATTTGTCGAGGTTCAGCACCATGCCGATTTGTGCTCGAATTCTCATGTCCTAAGCCTCCTTCTCGGTCGCGGGTTGGTCGAGCCAGTCAACCTTTTGCATCTTTCTGACGATCACGAACTCGTCCCGGTTTGATCCAACGGTGCCGTAATAGTTGAAGCCGTAGGATTGCTGGGCGTAACCGCCGATCATGTGGGTGGGTTTCAGCACCGCCCGCGTGACCGAATTGTGGATGCCGCCGCGCAGCCCGGTCTTTTCCGATCCGGGAGTGTTCACGATCTTTTCCTGCGCGTGATACATGAAGGTGGTGCCATCCTTGATCCGCTGGCTGACCACCGCCCGCGCCGTCAGCGCGCCGTTCACGTTGTAAAGCTCGACCCAGTCGTTATCGACGATCCCCGCCGTTTTGGCGTCATGCTCAGAAATCCAGATCACCGGGCCGCCGCGATTGAGCGTCAGCATCAAGAGGTTGTCGGAATAGGTCGAGTGAATCCCCCATTTCTGGTGGGGCGTGATGAAATTCAACACGACATGGGGGGCATTTTCGCGTGCCTCCTGGTTGATCTCGGCCGTCACCGTCTTGAGATCGACCGGCGGGCGATAGGACATGAACCCCTCGCCAAAGGCCCGCATCCACAAATGATCCTGATAGAGTTGTTGACGTCCCGTGAGCGTGCGCCAGGGGATCAGTTCGTGGACATTGGTATAGCCCGCGTTATAGCTGACCTTTTCGCTCTCGATGCCTGACCATGTGGGCGACGAGATGATCTTGCGCGGTTGCGCGGCTATATCGCGGAAACGGATCTTGTTGTGATGCTCGCCCTCGGCCAGATGCGCGTGATGTCGTCCGGTGGCCTTTTCCAGAGCCTCCCAGGCCTTGACCGCAACGTGACCGTTGGTCTCGGGGGCAAGCATAAGGATCACCTCGCAGGCGTCGATGGCAGTCTCAATGACGGGTCGCCCCTTGGCCGGACCATCCAGTTTCACGCCATTGAGCGCAGCCAGATCGTCGACCTCGACCTGCGTGTTCCAGGTGATGCCCTTGCCGCCATTGCCAAGCTTGTCCATGAGCGGGCCAAGTGATGTGAACCGCTCATAGAGCGCCGGATAGTCCCGCTCCACGGCGATGAAATTCGGCGCGGTCTTGCCGGGGATGAGGTCGCATTCGCCCTTCTTCCAGTCCTTCACCTGATCCTGCGCGATTTCGGCGGGGGTGTCGTGCAGGATCGGCAGGGCGACGATATCGGTCTCCTGCCCCAGATAGCCGGGCACGATCTCGGAAAACTTCTTCGCAATCGCCTTGAAGATTTCCCAGTCCGATTTGCTCTCATAGGCCGGGTCCACCGCCGCCTGCAGCGGGTGGATGAACGGGTGCATATCGGACGTGTTCATGTCGTCCTTCTCGTACCAACTGGCCGTCGGCAGAACGATGTCGGAATAGACGCAGGTGGTGGACATGCGGAAATCAATCGTCACCAGCAGGTCCAGCTTGCCGCGTGGCCCTTGGTCATGCCACCTGGCCTCTTTGGGCAGTTGCCGACCTTCCTCGCCCAGATCGCGGCCCATCACGCCATTATCGGTGCCCAGAAGGTGCCTGAGGAAATATTCATGCCCCTTGCCGGAGGAACCCAGCAGGTTCGAGCGCCACACAAACAGGTTGCGTGGCCAGTTTTCCGGCGCATCCGGGTCTTCGCAGGACATCTCCAGCCGTCCGGCCTTGAGCGCCTCGGCCACATAGTCACGCGGTTCCTGCCCCGCTGCCTTGGCCGCCTTGGCCACCTCCAGTGGGTTGGTCCTGAGTTGCGGCGCGGAGGGCAGCCAGCCCATCCGCTCGGCGCGGATGTTGTAGTCGATCAGGCTTGCATCCCAATCGCCCTCGGGCGCCGTGGGCGACAGGATCTCGGACGCCGCCAGCGTTTCGTACCGCCATTGATCTGTATGGGCATACCAGGCCGAGGTCGAATTCATGTGCCGTGGCGGACGCAGCCAGTCCAGCGCAAAGGCCAGCGGTGCCCAGCCGGTCTGCGGGCGCAGTTTCTCCTGCCCCACATAATGCGCCCAGCCGCCGCCCGACTGACCCACGCAGCCGCACATAACCAGCATGTTGATGACACCACGATAGTTCATGTCCATGTGGAACCAATGGTTCATCGCGGCGCCGATTATGATCATCGACCTGCCGGTGGTCTTTTCCGCATTGTCGGCGAACTCGCGGGCAACATGGATGATCTTGTCACGCGGTACGCCGGTGATCCTTTCCGCCCAGGCGGGCGTGCCGGGCATCTCGTCGTCGTAGCTGTCGGTCACCCAATCGCCGCCAAGACCCCGGTCCAGGCCATAGTTGGCGCAAAAGAGGTCAAACACCGTGGCAACCGTCACCTCACCCTGCGCCGTCTTGATCCGGCGCACGGGGATGCTGCGCGTCAGCACCTCGGGGTGGTCGGCATCGGTGTTGAACTGCCCATAGGTCTGCCCGCCGAAATAGGGGAAATCGACGCCCACGACTTCGTCATGATCGCCGTCCAGCACCAGCGTCATCTTGAGGCGCGTCTCCTTGCCCGCCGCCTTCTCCTCCAGGTTCCACTCTCCGCCCTCACCCCAGCGATAACCGATCGAGCCATTGGGCGCGACAAGGCCGCCGGTCTTTTCGTCGATGGCGACGGTTTTCCATTCCGGGTTGTTCTGCTCGCCAAGCTTGCCGTCGAGATCGTCAGCACGCAGGAACCGGCCCGGTATCAACCGGTCGCCTTTTTCCTCCAGCGCCACCAGCATCGGAAAATCCGAGTATTTCCGGCAGTACTCCTCGAAATACTCCGCCTGACGATCGAGATGATATTCGCGCAGGATCACATGGCCAAAGGCCATCGCCAGCGCCGCATCGGTGCCCTGCTTGGCATTCAGCCACACATCGCCGAACTTGGCGGCCTCGGAATAATCCGGGCAGATGACGGCGGATTTGGTGCCCTTGTAGCGCACCTCGGTATAAAAATGCGCATCCGGCGTCCGCGTCTGCGGCACGTTGGAACCCCAGAGCAGCAGGTAGCCCGCGTTATACCAATCCGCCGATTCCGGCACGTCGGTCTGCTCGCCCCATGTCATCGGCGAGGCGGGCGGCAGGTCGCAATACCAGTCGTAGAAAGACATGCAGACCCCGCCCAGAAGCGACAGATAACGCGAGCCCGCGGCATAAGAGACCATCGACATTGCCGGGATCGGCGAGAAGCCGAATACGCGGTCGGGGCCATAGGTCCTGGCGGTATAGGCATTGGCCGCCGCCACGATCTCTGTCGCCTCATCCCAGCTTGCGCGCACGAACCCGCCCTTGCCGCGCGTCTCGACATAAGAGGCGCGCAGGATCGGATCGGCTTGCAGCTTCTCCCAGGCCTCAATGGGGGTCATCGTCTCGCGCATCTTGCGCCAGACCTTCATCAGGCGGCCCCGCACCAGCGGATTCTTCACCCGATTGGCAGAATAAAGATACCAGCTGTAGGACGCCCCCCTCGCACAGCCGCGCGGCTCGTGATTGGGCAGATCGGGGCGCGTGCGCGGGTAATCCGTCTGCTGCGTCTCCCATGTCACGATGCCGGATTTGACATAAATCTTCCACGAGCACGATCCGGTGCAGTTCACCCCATGGGTAGAGCGCACGATCTTGTCGTGTCGCCAGCGGTTTCTGTAGGTGTCCTCCCAGTCGCGGTTTTCCCGCGTGACCTGTCCGTGTCCGTCCGAGAACGTCTCCAGCGTCTTGGGCTGGAGAAAGTTCAACCTGTCGAGCAGATGGCTCATGATCGCTTTCCTTTCGTCGTGTTTCGGGTCCGGGTGGCGGATGTCGCCGCCCGGATGTGAGGCGTCAGTGGGCCGGTTGCGCCTTGGGATTGACCGGCGCGCGCCCGTGTTCGATGTCATGCAAGAGGCCACCGGGCCGCGTGTAGACCGCCCAGGTCAGCGCCAGGCAGATCCCGTAGAAGATCACAAAGCCCCAGAGCGCGCCCACCGGCGAGCCGGTCATCGCAATCGACGTGCCGTACGCCTTGGGGATGAAGAAGGCCCCATAGGCGGCGATGGCCGAAGTGAAGGCGATGATCGCGGCGCTTTCACGCTCGCCCTGCCTGCGACTTGCGGCGGCGTCCAGTTCCGGCATCAGGCGCGGAACTTCGCGACCCATGATGATCGGGATCATCTGGAAGGTGGACGCATTGCCCACGCCGGTGAGGAAGAAAAGCACCATGAAGCAGGCAAAGAAGCCCAGGAAGCTGCCCATCCCCAGCGAGGCGATGACGCCCAGAACCGCCAGCATCATGCCCGCGAACACCCAGAAGGTAACGCGCCCGCCGCCAAACCTGTCCGCAACCCATCCGGTGCCCGCGCGACTCAGCGCGCCCACAAGCGGGCCGAGGAACACGAAGTTGAGCGCGTTCACCTCGGGAAAGGCGATCCTGGTCAGGAGAGGGAACCCGGCGGAATAACCGATGAAGCTGCCGAAGGTGCCGGTGTAGAGCACGCACATCAGCCAGTTATGTCTGCGGCTGAAGATGATCGCCTGCTCGCGGAAACTGGCCCGCGCATCGGCGATGTCATTCATGCCCAGCCAGGCAGCAACGGTGGCGATCAGGATGAACGGCACCCAGACAAAGCCCGCGTTCTGCAACCAGAGCTCACCGCCATCGGTCAGTACAACAGGCGCGCCGCCCATGGCCCCGAACACACCGAGAGTGATCACGATGGGAACCAGGAACTGCATGACCGACACACCCAGATTGCCCAGACCCGCGTTAAGCGCCAGCGCATTGCCCTTTTCCGCCTTGGGAAAGAAGAACGCGATATTGGCCATCGACGAGGCAAAATTGCCCCCGCCCAAACCGCACAGGAGGGCCAGCGTGAGGAAGATAAGGTAAGGCGTCTGCGGGTTCTGCACCGCATAGCCGATACCGAGCGCCGGCAGGAGCAGCGAGGCGGTGGACAGCGTCGTCCAGAGCCGCCCGCCAAAGATTGGCACCATGAAGCTGTAGAATATCCTCAGCGATGCCCCAGACAGCCCCGGCAGGGCCGCCAGCCAGAACAGCTGAGAGGTGGTGAAATCAAACCCGATGGCGGGCAACTTGGCCACCACCATCGACCACACCATCCAGACCGAGAAGGCCAGAAGCAGCGCCGGGATCGAAATCCAGAGGTTACGCCGTGCGACCGCCCGGCCTTTTTCGTTCCAGAACTGTCCATCCTCGGGTCGCCAGTCTTCCAGCACGCGGGGCATGACGGTGCGCTCGGGGTCGTGGATCTCCTGCATCTCGGGCAGTTGCGGCAGCGCGTCGAGTGCCACACCATGCGCTCTGCGCTCCATCGCGCGGACCGAAAGGTGCATCCAGGCCAGCGCGATGGCGACCAGCGCGAACAGGATGGCGAAGCAGGACGTGTAGATCCCGGTAAGATCCAGCGTCGCGCCAAAGATGATCGGCAGCACGAAACCGCCAAGCCCGCCGATCATGCCGACAAGCCCGCCGACCGCGCCGACATGGTTCGGGTAATAGACCGGGATATGCTTGAACACCGCCGCCTTGCCGAGGGACATGAAGAAACCAAGCGCAAACAGGATGATCACGAAGGGCCAAAGTCCCATCGAGGTGGAAAAGGCGATCGGCCCGTCCTTGCCCTGAATGATGTAATCGGTGGGCGGGTAGGACAGCATGAAGAGAAAGATCAGCGAAAAGCCGAAGGTCCAGTACATGACCGACCGCGCACCGAACTTGTCACTCAGATGTCCGCCGTAGGCCCGAAAGAGCGACGCCGACAGGCTGAACGAGGCTGCGGCCATGCCCGCGGTCTTCACATCCACGCCATAGACGTCGATCAGGTAGTGCGGCATCCACAACGCCAGCGCGACGAAAGCCCCGAAGACAAAGAAATAATAGAGCGAGAAACGCCAGACCTGCAGGTTTCTCAGGGGCGCGAACTGCTCGGCCAGCGTCGGGGCGCGCACGCCCGACTTGCGACGTTCCACCAGTTCCGGGTCGTCCTTGGCCAGCAGGAAGAACAGCACGCCGACAATCGCCAGCCCCGCCGCCCAGACATAGGCCACCCCGTGCCAGCCGTAGGCCACCATGACGAAGGGGGCCACGAACTTGGTCACCGCCGCGCCTACGTTGCCCGCGCCGAAAATACCCAGCGCCGTGCCCTGATGGCCGGCGTCATACCACCGGCTGACATAAGCCACACCGATGATGAACGACCCGCCCGCCAGACCCACGCCCAGCGCGGCAACGAGATACATGACATAGGTCTCAGCCAGCGTCAGCAGAAGCACCGCCCCCGCCGTGAGCAGCATCTGCGCGGTAAAGACCAGCCGCCCGCCATATTTTTCGGTCCAGACGCCAAGGAACAGTCGCGTCACCGAACCGGTCAGGATGGGCGTCGCCACCAGAATCCCGAATTGCGACTCCGACAGCCCCAATTCGGCCTTGATGGCCACGCCGATAATGGAAAAGATCGTCCAGACCGCGAAACAGGCGGTAAAGGCGACGGTGCTCAGCCCCAGGGCGCGGGTCTGATCCGCGGCGGGGACTTTGGCGTGCGACTGCATGGCAGGGCCTCCGTTCGTTTCATCGCAAAGGCACCTCTTTCGAGGCTATGCCAACGATCTGGAACAGGTCGAGGAGTGAAAACTTGATCTGGATCATGTAGAGAGTATGGGGCAGGCGAAATAAACGCCGCTTTCAAATCGGTCATGCCGACCGAAATAGTATTGCAATAGCGGAACGCGATCTTCGCAATCTTATGCTTGATATTTATCAATTATATGGCCCAGGTAACGCAATCACATTGAAGGCTCCCCAAGACCATGCCTGATTCGCTCCACCCCGAAATCCGCCGGTTACATCTCTTTTCCGATATGGCGGAGGACCGCTTTGCAGCCCTCATGCGCGGAGCCTATGTGCAGAATTTTCCGCCCCAGATCGAGCTGATCACCGAAGGCGACAGCAGCGATTTCCTGCATGTGCTGATCTCTGGCGCGGTCGATCTGTTCGCCCGCTGGAACGGGCGCGAATCCAGCCTCGCGACGGTGCGCCCCGTCTCCACCTTCATCCTCGCCGCCACGATCCGCGACCAGCCCTATCTCATGTCGGCCCGCACGATGGAGAAGAGCCGCATCGTCCTCATCCCCAGCCAGGATGTGCGCAGCGCCTTTGAGGAGGACGTGCAATTCGCCCGCGCCATCGTGGCCGAACTGGCGCAGCGCTATCGCTCCACCATCAAGATGCAAAAGGATCTCAAGCTGCGCAGCTCTCTGGAGCGGCTCGCCAATTACCTTTTGCGGCATCAGGCGCGCAATGGCGGTGACGCGGCATTCGAACTGGAAACCGACAAGCGCCGCCTCGCATCCTATCTCGGGATGACCCCCGAGAATCTCAGCCGCGCCTTCAGGGGGCTTGGCCCCTACGGTGTGGCGGTAGAAGGCAACCGAATAACGATCACCGATCAGACAGATCTGGAAGGCTTTGCCAAACCCGATCCGCTGATCGACGGCGATCTGACCTGACGGACGCGGGCCAGCCCCGATCTCAGGTCGGGTCCGACCGCCGCGCGATGTGGCGATAGCCCGCCTCGCCATGCCAGAAACCGTTGCTGAAACCGGTACCGCCGCAAATGATCGCAAGCCGCGCACGGGCAGCCGCAACCTCTTCGGTCCCGCGCAGCGCCGCGTCGAACACCCGCGCCACCGCCACCATGTCCACGTCCTGCGGCAGAATCCGCGCATGGCTGACGCCCATGCCCGGCATCTCCGCCAACTCCGCCAACAACTCGATATAGCTCTCGGATTGAGTCTGAATTCCGTTTACCCGCAGAATGGCCTGCCCGTCGCGGGTGGCAAGAGGCATACCATCGGCATCGTCTTCACAGACGAACCGGCAATTGTCCCTGGTACGCCCGTGCGCCCGCGCGTGATAACAGCGCGCCGAGACCGCAAGCGGGGCGCGGCCAAAGACCTGGACCTCCACCCCTAACCCCAACGCGGTCGCCGCCCGCGCAGCCACGGCGACAGCATGGCCCGGCATTTCCGTGGGCAGGCAGACATGCGTCGCGCCCCGCCCGGCCATCCAGGCAATCGTGTCCTCGTTATAGGCGTTCAGGAACGGCCCCACCCGATGCGCCCTGCACCCGCGCGCCAGCAATCCGGCGGCATTGTTGATCTCTACCTCATGGGCCTCGATCTCCATCAGATCCGCCGTCGCCTGCCGCTCGCGTTTCAGCATCACCTCGGCCAGAGAACTCAGGATCACCCGCTTGCCGCCCCGCTCCAGCCGGGCGATCACCTCGGGCAACTCCCGTTCGTGAAAAGGCGCGCGTTTCGAACAGATCACCTCGCCCAGGCAGACCTCTGCCACCGGGGCCTCGTCGGCGATGCGCGCGTAGAAATCACGGCGACGTTCGGCGCTCCAATGATAGGCCAGCGGCCCCAGTGTCAGGTGCACGGCCCTACCTCCATTTCTTGGTCTGAAACGCGCCTTGCGTTTCCTTTTGCCCTTCGGTCAGGACGACCAGATCGGCCAGATCCGGCGCAGCGCCTGCGCGGATCGCATCCACCGCGGCGCGGAAGGCTCCTACCACCTTGCGCACGTAGGATTTCGATCGCTGCCGCCCCTCGATCTTGAAGGCATGCACCCCCGCCGCCATCAACTCGGGCAAAAGCCGCGCGAGATTGAGGCTCACCGGTTCCTCGAAGGCATAATAGCCTTCGGGCCGGTGTGGCGCGGTATAGCGCCCCTTGCAGATCGTGGGATAGCCCGCCGTCTCGCCCCGCGCGAAACGGTCGATGGTAAAGCCCCCAAGGCAGGATCGCAGCGCGCCATCGGCGTCCTCCTCATAGGTCACCTGCCCGGCGGGCGAGCAGACACCGTCCATATTTGTCGACTCGCCCGTCATCCAGTTCGTGAGGCTGCACCGCCCCTCGACCATCAGCCCGTGATTGCCAAATACGAAGGTCTCGATCTCGCAGGGGATCTCGCGCCTGATCTCGCGGATTTCGGGGATCGTCAGGATGCGTGGCAGTACAACGCGCCGCACCCCGAAATGCGCGCAGTAATAGCGGATCGCCTCGGGGGACGAGGCCGCCGCCTGCACGGACAGATGCAGGCGCAATCGGGGGTAGGTTTCGGCAACATGCCGCGCCACCCCCATATCCGCGACGATACAGGCATCAACCCCAACCCGCGCCGCAATCGCCGCCGCATCACGCCACAGATCGACCTTGCCCGCAGGCGGATAGGTGTTGAGCGCCAGAAGAACCTTTGATCCGCGCGCATGGGCATAGGCGACCGCCGCTTCCAATTCCTCGGTCGTGAAATTCAGTCCCGGAAAATTGCGCGCGTTTGTGGCGTTGCGAAACCCGCAGTAAACGCTGTCGGCGCCTGAATCCACCGCCGTGCGGAGCGCCGCGGGCGTGCCGGCGGGGCAAACGAGTTCCCCGGCCTCCGAAAACTGTTTCATGCCAGGACCCTCCGGCGCAGCGCCGCCAGCACCGCGCGCCCCGGCGGACCGAACAGATCCGCCGTTTCCTGCGCGATGGAGCCCTCCACATCATCCAGCGCGTTGCGCAGGGAAACCACCGCCTCGGTATTACCCGCAATCACCAGATCGCGCGAAAAGAACGCCGCATCGCCGTCCTCCTCGCCATCGACAAGGCTCAGGAGCAACAGGAACGGTCCCTCGATCCGCGCATCATGGCCCGGCAGCGGATCCCGCGGTACCGCGCGGAAAACCGGCGCGTCAGGGTCGGGCCGCAGATGCAGGGCAAAGGGCATCTCGCGCGCCACGATCATGAAATCCGCCGTCTGATAAGGCGCGATCCGCGCGAACATCTCCGGGTGCCGCCGCGCAATCCGTCGCACCACGCGGGCCAGAACCGGCTGCAAGAGCGCGCGCAGCGGCGCAAGGGGCACGTGCGGCCAGCGACGGGCCGGGCTATGGGTCGCAGTCTCGGTCATGTTCCTCTCCGGTCAGTCAGATACTCTCATCGCAGGCCGCTGTTGCAGAAGGGACGGACATGAGGCGCGGCAAGACAACCAAAGAGAAATCGCATTTTTGCGCCTTGTTGAAACGGCCTGGCAAGAACACCAGCAGATGATCCGTCAGCGCCTTTGCAGATTGGACTAGATCTGCTAATACGCATTGTAAATACCAATTCATGCAAAGAGCCAGCGACCATGCGCCTCACCTCCTTTACAGATTTCGGCCTGCGTATGCTGATGCGCATGGCCAGCGCCCCGGAACGCGCCTTTTCAACCACCGAACTGGCCGGGGAATTCGGCCTGTCGCGCAATCATCTGGCCAAGATCATGCAGCATCTCGCTCATTCGGGGCTGATCGAGACGCGGCGCGGCGGCGGTGGCGGTGCCACGCTGGCCTACGCGCCGCAGGATATCCGCCTTGGCGATATCGTGCGTCAACTGGAAGCCGGTCAATCGCTCGTCGAATGTATGGGCACAGATGGTGGAGCCTGCACGCTGGACGGGCGATGTCGCCTGAAAACGAAACTACGCCGCGCCGAGGCTGCGTTTCTCGGCGAACTCGACAGTGCAACGCTGGCCGATATCGCCCTGCCGCCAGCACAACACGCACTTTTCCACACGCCAAAGTCGCAGCCAGGCGGCAAGTGAAGAATGCAGAACGGAGCCTGGCTGATCGCTCGATACAAGACGCATACTGAAACTAGCGTGACATGTGCGATACCGCAGGATCAGCGGCATCCGCACGCCCAGCCCCGCAGTTCGCAGAGCCGGAACTCATCTCAAGTCATCGCGCCGCCTTTCGTGCCATCTCCTGTGCGATACCCTGCCGGCAATCTGCCAAGAATGTCGTTCAACCCGGATCGGGCCGCACGACCACGGTGGCGCCGATGGGTATGATGTCGTCCCCCGGCATGCCAACGCTGCGCGCATGCTCGCGCAGCGCCTCCTCATCCACCGCCTCATAGATGCAGCAGGTTCCCAGTCGCCCGTCATGTTCGTTCAACACGTAGGATCGTATCCAGCGCACCTTGTCGGGCATGTCCTCATTGCCGATGCGCGCCGAAATCCCGGCCGTCTTCTCGAGTTCGGCCTGATTTGCCCAGGCACTGGGTCGGCGGATCATGTAGAGTTGCATGCTGATTGCTCCTTTCTGAGAGTGTTTGACCAGTGGCGCGCCATCATGGCGCGTCTTTCGCCTCGATCGGGACCATCACATGCCAGAGTGGCGTATCACTCCACATGACATATGGTCCGCCTGCGTAGGGATCGTTCGGCAACCCTGCCACCATATCCTTGTCAGGAAAAAGGATCATGAGATGCGGACCTTCCTGAACCCAGACCCCGCCGTCGTTATGATCCGTTGCCATCGGATCCGCGTTGTTGACCATCGCGTCGCCGGCCAGCATGTAGGATATCCCGATCACGTCAGTCGTGAATGTCCCGCCAGACGATATCGCCTCCATCCACTTCATCCAGACGGCATCATTGCACATCGGGTGGGTATCGCCCGGAATCAGAGGGATGCCGGGAAAACACACCCAGCCATTCGTTCCTTGCTGCAGGAGCGTCCCATCAAGATCCAGAAACGTAGCGTTATCAGAAATATCCGGCGGCGCTGCCGTTCTGGCCCGTTTGATCTTGTCGGCGGTCGTTTCCGCATTTGCACCGGACGCTATCAGTGAAACAAGTGACGCAACGAACGCGCCTTTCACGGCGGGGTGGTTGATCTGAAACATTGCGTAAATTCCTTATGATAGTGGGTTGATATTGTGTGTCAGCCGGTCGCCATCCGGTATCCCGGCGTCGAAAGCGACAGTGCGTGCTCCTCGTCATCCATGTCTTCGGGAATACCCTCGAAAAGCGGCGTGGTCAGATACCGCTCGCCGGTGTCGGGCAACATGGCGAGGATCACCGATCCTTTTGGTGCCCGTTCCGCGATCTGCATGGCGACGGCGAAGCTTGCCCCGCCCGAGACGCCGGTCAGGATGCCTTCGCGCGCCGCCAACCTCTTCGCCCAGACAATGCCGTCCGCGCCAGAAACCGCGATCAGATCGTCGTATCCCCCGTTATCCAGCGCCTCCTGCAACACCAGCGGGATGAAATCGGGCGTCCAGCCCTGGATCGGATGCGGCTCGAAGGCGGGATGGCTGACTGCGGGCGAGCCGTCCGTGCCGCGTTCCTGCGCCACGCCGCTTGCGATCAGTGCGGCATTCGCGGGTTCGCTCAGAATGATCCTTGTCTCCGGCCGCTCCCTGCGCAGCACGCGGGCCAGCCCCGTGACCGTGCCACCTGTACCATATCCGGTCACCACATAGTCCAGCCGGTCACCCGCGAAATCACCAAGGATCTCCCGGGCGGTGGTCGCTTCGTGAATGTCGGCATTGGCCGATGTCTCGAACTGGCGGGCAAGGAACCAGCCGTGTTTTTCGGCGAGTTCGACCGCCTTCATGTACATGCCGGTGCCTTTCTGCGCGCGTGGCGTCAGCACCACCTTCGCGCCCAGCATCCGCATCAGTCGCCGCCGTTCGACCGAGAAGCTGTCGGCCATGGTCACCACCAGTGGATAACCCTTCTGCGCACATACCATCGCAAGCCCGATGCCGGTATTGCCGCTGGTCGCCTCGACAACGGTCTGGCCTGGCCGCAGGGTCCCCGCCCTCTCTGCCGCCTCGATGATATTCAGCGCCAGCCGATCCTTGACCGAGGCCAGCGGGTTGAAGAACTCGGCCTTGACGTAAACCCTGACGCCTGCCGGTGCGATATTGTTCACACGGATCACCGGCGTGTCACCGACCGTGTCGAGGATCGAGTCGAAAAGGCGCCCGCGCCCGGTCGTGGTCCGAATACCCGCTTGCTTTAACATCTGAGTCCGCTCCCTGTTGGTTGACTGGATTATGCTTGCCTGACCATCGCAGCGCTGCGTCACACCCGGACAGCGCCAGTTGATCCGCGCGTCGCCGACAGGATCGACATGTTGAACGACACCTCGGCCAAGGCGATTACGGTATGACTAAAGGAATCTTGACCGATTTTCCCCCGAGAAGCTTGACGCCTTTCTGAAGTTTTCCTGTAGAGAGCCGAATTTCTGCGGTATTCTACTTTATGGCATGGCGGTTCGGCGAATTCACACTGGACCCGGACGGGTTCGATCTCTGCCGGAACGGACAGCCGGTTCGGGCAGAGCCGCAGGTGCTGGATCTCGTCATCCATCTGATCCGACATCGTGACCGGATGGTCAGCAAAGACGAGATCGCAAGGGTTGTCTGGAACGGAAGACCTGTCTCGGACGCCAGCATCTCCAGTCGTATCCGGTCGGCGCGCAAGGCACTTTGCGACAGTGGAAAGGACCAGACCGTCATCCGGACGGTTCATCGGCGCGGTTTCCGTTTTCTTGCCGAAGTAACCGAAATCGTCGCAGCCCGGCCTGCAAGCACCGAACAACCGGCGGGTTCGGAAAATGCCGAGTTTTCGCGCCCGTCGATTGCGGTGCTGCCCTTTCGCCCGCTCGGAGCCACACCCGACCTTTCAGTCCTTGCCGAGGCGATCCCGCATGAGATCATCCAGGCCCTGTCGCGTCTGCGCTGGTTGGCGGTGATCGCGCGCGGATCGTCCTTTCGCTTCGGCGGGTCCGGGAACAACCTCGATCTGGTTGGCACCGCACTGGGTGCGGGATATGTCCTCTCCGGTACGATTGAATTGGCTGGCAACAGCATCGTCGTCATTCTTGAACTGGCCGATGCCGGGCGCGGCGAAGTGATCTGGGGCGATCGGTTGACCGCCCCCAAAACCGAGATCGAGGAGCTTCGACAGCGCATCGTCGCGCAAGTCGTGACCGCGCTCGACCTTCGTGTGCCGCAAAACGAAGCACGACTCGCCAGTCTGGCCGGTGTCGAACAACTTGACGCCTGGAAGGTCTTTCACCTGGGTCTGAGCCAGCTCTATCGCTTTACCCCGGCGGCAAACGAAACTGCCAAAGGTCATTTTCAACGCGCGATCGCTCTGGATCCACGCTTTGCACGGGCCCACGCGGGACTGTCATTCACACGCTTTCTGGATGCCTTTCTTCACCTCGGCACGGATGATCGGGAAGCGTCCATGGCAGCGCGGCGCCATGCCGAATGGGGTCTGGAACTCGATCCGCTCGACCCCTTCACGCATTACACGATGGGCCGCTCTTTTTGGTTGACTGGCGAACCCGAGGTCGCGGCAGGATGGTTGCACCGCGCCGTCGAATTGAACCCGAACTATGCGCAGGGCCATTACGCCGGTGCCTTCACTGCTATGCTGACCGGCAATACCGCAGCGGTCGGAACCGGACTCGATATCGCGCTCAGCCTTAGTCCGCTCGATCCGCTGCTTTATGGCATGCACGGGGTGCGCGCGCTGTCACTGCTCCGGGTCGGTGACACGCGGGCGGCCGCCCGCTGGGCAGACCGCGCCGCGACAACGCCAGGGGCGCATTATCTGATCGCGATGATCGCAGCCATCGCCAACGGTCTTGACGGCCGCCACCAGCAAGCCGCCCGCTGGCGACAGGAAGCACGCCGTCGCAAGCCCGAAGCCTGCGCCACCCATTTCCTCGCGGCGTTCCCGATGGTGGACGGCGACGCGCGCGTCCAGCTTCAAGACGAGTTGCAGCGGCAGGGATTCTGAGCTACGAAGATCGCCACTCACGGCGAAAGATCGCAGCAATTTCCGCAACGATCACAAACGCTTCCACGACCTGACCAAGGACCGGAGCTATGAACCCGATCTAACCCTTCGTCCGCGCGGCAAGCGCCGCTTCGCGCATCTGGCTAAGGCTGGCGCGCGGGGTCAGCGCCTCGGGCGAAATCGCCAGATCGAGCAGCGCGCCGGTATCGGAGGCGCGCGCGCGGTCAAACGCCGCCGCAAACGCCTCGGTATCCTCGACCCGCTCGGCATGAAACCCGTAGGCCCGCGCCAGCGCCACGAAATCGGGATTGACCATCGTCGTCCCCGACACGCGCGTCGGATAATTACGTTCCTGATGCGCGCGGATCGTGCCGTAAATGCCGTTGTTGAGCACCAGAATGATTGGTTGCGCACCCGCCTGCCGGGCCGTCGCCAGTTCCTGACAGGTCATCTGGAAATCACCGTCACCCGCGAAGCAGACTACCTCTCTCTCCGGGTGAACCAGTTTGGCCGCGATCGCCGCCGGCACGCCATAGCCCATCGCCCCCGATTGCGGCCCCAGCAATCGCGCGCGCGCGCCATATTTCAGGAATCGCCCCGACCAGATCGCGAAATTTCCGGCACCATTAGTGATGATCGCATCCTCGGACAGCACCGCGCGCAGATGCGCCGTCACCTTGCCCATATCGACCGGCGAGGGCAGATCCGGCAGATCGAACCCCGCCTCCCAGGCCGCGCGCCCCTCTGTGCGCCATGTCGCCCAATCGCCCCGCACCGGCCCCGCCGCCGCCAGCGCGCCGACAAAGGCATTCGGCCCCGCCTGAATGCCCAGAACCGGCTGATACACCTTGCCCAGTTCCAGATCGGAGGCATGCACGTGGATCAGCCGCTGTTTCGGCTGAGGCACATCAAGCAGCGTGTAGCCATCGGTCGAATTCTCGCCAAAGCGGTTGTTGAGCGCGAGGATCACATCCGCCTCGGCGATCAGCCGCCTTACCGCTGGCACCATGCCCACCCCCGCCTCACCGCAAAAGACGGATGAATGATTGTCGAACTGATCCTGATAGCGAAAGACCGACACCACCGGGATGTCCGACCCTTCGGCAAATGCCTGCAATGCCGCGCGGCCCGCCTCCGACCAGTTGCAACCGCCATAAAGGATTAGGGGTCGCTGCGCGTCTTGCAGCAGCCTGCGCGCCTTTTGCAGTGCCTCCGTGGCGGGTGCGGCCTCGGGATACTCCCCCGGCCCGGTCAGGGGCGCGATGTCCGTAAGGCTGGTCAGCATGTCCTCGGGCAGCGCAACCACCACCGGGCCGGGCCGACCGGTCAGGGCGGTTTTCCATGCCCGCGCGGTGATCTCGGGGATGCGCGTCACATCGTCGATCTCGACCGCCCACTTGACCATCGTGCCGAACACGGCGCGGTAATCGACCTCCTGAAACGCCTCGCGCCCTTTCATGGAGGTCGCCACCTGCCCGACGAACAGGATCATCGGCGCGCTGTCCTGCATCGCGGTATGCACACCGATAGAGGCATTGGTTGCCCCCGGCCCGCGCGTGACCCAGCAGATGCCGGGTGATCCGGTCAGCTTGCCATAGGCGGCGGCCATGAAGGCGGCACCCCCCTCCTGTCGGCACAGCGTGAAATCAAGACGCCCCGCCGTATCGTGCAGCGCATCGAGCACCGCCAGATAGCTTTCGCCCGGCACACCGAATGTGTGTCGCGCCCCAAGCGCCAGCAAACAGTCCACCAGAAGCTGACCGCCATTGCGCCTGTTGTCCGACATCACCCGATCCTTTCTCTTGCTCCGCGCCAAGCTGACCCATCGGGCGGGGCAAAGACAAGCCCCGATTTCGCCCACTTGCCGCCCGCTGCCGGACTGCGCATAGTCGCGCCATACCGCCGCCGACACTGTGAGAAACGCCATGCCCTCACCCCGCCTAGCCACCCGCGCCGTGATCGTCCATGACCACCGCCTGCTATTGGTGAACGCCTATGCCGATGCCGCCAGCACGCTCTGGTGTGCGCCCGGCGGCGGGGTAGTGGCGGGGCAATCCCTGCCCGAGAACCTGATGCGCGAGGTGCATGAAGAAACGGGCCTGCAGATCCGCGTCGGCGCGCCCTGCCTGGTCAACGAATTCCATTCCCCCGAGACCGGATTTCATCAGGTCGAGGTGTTCTTTCGCTGCACCCTGATCTCGGGCATGCTCAGCGACACATGGCAGGATCCCGAGGATATCGTGACCCGCCGCCGCTGGATCACCCGCGACGGCATGGCGGGATTGCGGTTCAAACCCGACAGCCTTGCCGACGTGGCCTTCAACCGCGGCATGGGCTATGATCCGCTCGAAATCATCGTGCCGCCCTGATCCTGTGCAGGGGCAGAATCGAAATCGCCACACCGCCCAGGACCACGGCGCTGGCCGCGATGAATTCCAGGCTCAGGCTCTCGGCCAGGAATATCATGCCGCCACCCATGGCGATCACCGGCACCGTCAGTTGCGCCACCGCCGCCACCGACGCGGGCAGGCGCGGCAATACCGTATACCACAGCGCATAACCCAGCCCCGAGGTCACCGCCCCCGACAGGATCGCCAGCAGCACGCCGTCAGCGCTCGCGATCATACCCTGTGACCCGGCAGGCAGGACAAGCCCCAGCGCCACCCCCAGCGGCGCCGCCCATATGAAATTCGCCGCCGTCGCCGTCAGCGCATCCCCGGTCTTGCGTCCGGTCAGCGAATAGATACCCCATCCCACGCCCGCCGCCGCCATCAGGAACCCGTGCAGCGCGCTAACGTTCGGTCCGGCACCCGGCCACAAAAGCCAGGCAAGCCCGCCAATCGCCAACCCCGCCCCAAGCCAGCGCCGCCCCGGCATCGCCTCACGCGCGATGATGCCGCCTGCGAACATGGTGATCTGCACCACGCCAAACAGAATGAGCGCGCCAAGCCCGGCATCAAGCCCCCTGTAGGCACCCGAGAACCCATAGATATAAACCAGCAGCGAGAGCACCCCGGCCAGCCGCCCCGGTCCCCGCAGCCGGATCCCCCCGCGCAACAGAACGCACAGCGCCCCCAGCATCACGGCCCCGGCCAACAGCCGGACCGAGCCGAATGTCACGTCATCGATCGTGCCCCCGGCAACCGCCATCCGGTTCAGCACCGAATTGGCGGCAAAGGCGGTCATGGTCAGGGCGATCAGAAGAAACAGGCGCATACCACTCTTGCTATCCAACTTTGTCCAGATAGAACAGCCATGCTGTTGCAAAACCCCGGCGTTTCACCGTTCCAAAATACTCATGCTGCAACGCGGCCCCGCGCAACACACAACAAAAAAGGGCCGCCCGAAGGCGACCCCAATTCGTATTTCCCGGAACGGGAGCTTACATCATGCCGCCCATGCCGCCCATGTCGGGCATGCCGCCACCGGCACCTGCGCCTTCCTTGGCGGGCTTGTCGGCGACCATCGCTTCGGTGGTGATCAGCAGGCCGGCGATCGAGGACGCATCCTCGAGTGCGGTGCGAACGACCTTGGCCGGGTCGATCACGCCGAACTTGAACATGTCGCCATATTCATCGGTCTGCGCGTTGTAGCCGAACTTGAGATCGCTGCTCTCACGGACCTTGCCAGCGACGACCGAACCGTCAACACCGGCGTTCTCGGCGATCTGACGCAGCGGCGCCTCCAGCGCCTTGCGCACGATGGCGATGCCGGCGTTCTGGTCGGCATTGGCGCCTTCGAGGCCCTGCAGCTTCTTGGCTGCCTGCACCAGAGACACGCCACCACCGACAACAATCCCCTCCTGCACTGCGGCGCGGGTTGCGTTCAGCGCGTCGTCCACACGGTCCTTGCGCTCTTTCACCTCGGTTTCGGTCATGCCGCCAACGCGGATCACGGCCACGCCACCGGCGAGTTTCGCAACACGCTCCTGCAGCTTTTCACGGTCGTAGTCCGAGGTGGTGTCCTCGATCTGCTGACGGATCTGAGCAACGCGCGCTTCGATCTCGGCTTTTGCGCCATGGCCGTCCACGATAGTGGTTTCGTCCTTGGTGATCGAGATTTTCTTGGCGGTGCCCAGCATGTCCATGCCGACATTTTCCAGCTTCATGCCCAGATCTTCGCTGATCACCTGACCGCCGGTCAGGATCGCGATATCCTGCAGCATCGCCTTACGGCGATCGCCAAAGCCAGGGGCCTTGACGGCAGCGATCTTGAGGCCGCCGCGCAGCTTGTTGACCACGAGGGTTGCCAGCGCTTCGCCTTCGACATCCTCGGCAATGATCAGCAACGGTTTCTGCGACTGGATCACCTGCTCAAGCAGCGGCACCATCGGTTGCAGCGAGGACAGTTTCTTTTCGTGCAGCAGGATCAGACAGTCTTCGAGTTCCGCAACCATCTTGTCGGCGTTGGTCACGAAATAGGGGCTCAGATAGCCACGGTCGAATTGCATCCCCTCGACCACGTCGGTCTCGGTTTCCAGGCCCTTGTTTTCCTCGACGGTGATGACACCCTCGTTGCCGACCTTCTGCATCGCATCGGCGATCTGACGGCCGATCTCGGTCTCGCCATTGGCAGAGATGGTGCCGACTTGCGCCACTTCGGCGCTGTCGCTCACCGGGCGCGACGCGGCCTTGATGGCTTCGACAACCTTGCTGGTTGCCAGATCAATCCCGCGCTTGAGGTCCATCGGGTTCATTCCTGCGGCAACCGCCTTCATGCCTTCCCTGACGATGGCCTGTGCCAGAACCGTCGCGGTGGTAGTGCCGTCACCAGCCTCGTCATTGGTGCGCGAGGCCACTTCCTTGACCATCTGCGCGCCCATGTTCTCGAACTTGTCTTCCAGTTCTATTTCCTTGGCGACCGTGACACCGTCCTTGGTGATGCGCGGCGAGCCAAAGGATTTGTCGATCACCACGTTGCGGCCCTTGGGGCCCAGCGTGACCTTGACCGCATCGGCCAGGGTGTTGACGCCTTTGAGCATGCGATTGCGGGCGTCGGTGTTAAAACGTACGTCTTTTGCAGCCATTTTCAGGTGCTCCTGTTGTCTTGATTGTCCGGGTTCATGTCACGAAGCGCGGCGTTCAGGCGGCTTTCGCGGCCTTGTCGCTGGTGATGATGCCCAGAATGTCGCTCTCTTTCATGATCAACAGCTCTTCGCCCTCGACCGTCACCTCGGTGCCCGACCATTTGCCGAACAGGATACGGTCGCCGGCCTTGACGGCCATCGCGATCAGTTCGCCATTGTCCTTGCGGGCGCCTTCGCCGCAGGCAACAACCTGACCTTCGCTGGGTTTTTCTTTTGCGCTGTCGGGGATGATCAGCCCGCCTGCGGTTTTCTCTTCGCTTTCAACGCGGCGGACAAGCACGCGGTCATGCAGCGGTTTAAATGCCATCTCTGAGGCTCCTTGGCTCAAAGTTACTCCCTATGATCCCTCCGAGGGGATCGTTAGCACTCAGGTCCATAGAGTGCTAACGGCGCATAGCTAGGGTTTTAGAAGAGCCGAGTCAACACTGAAATCCGATAAAAATTGCCTCTTCGACCAGGCGCATCGGCGGGATTTCATGCCGCAGCGCAGCATCCCGACGTGACAATGGCCTCGCCCCCGCCTATAAGGCCCGAAACCTCGTATCAACCACAGGATTCCCTTCATGACCACGCTCGTTTTCGGCCACAAGTCGCCCGACACCGATTCCACCGGCTCGCCTGTTCTCTGGGCCTGGTATCTGAACGAGGTAAAGGGCATCAAGGCCGAGGCCGTGCTTCTGGGCGAGCCCAACACCGAGGCCACCTTCATGTTGCGGAAATGGGATCTGCCCAAACCGCGCATCATCACCGATATCGACCCGGATCAGCCCTGCGTGATCGTCGACACCAATAACCCCGCCGAGTTGCCCGGTCGGATCAACGCCGCTGATATTCAGGCCATCATCGACCATCACAAACTGGTCGGCGGACTGGAAACCAAAGGGCCGATCGACATTACCATCCGCCCGTTGGCCTGCACCGCAACGATCATGCTCGATCTGATGGGCGAGGCCGCCGCGCAGATGCCCGATTGGGCCAAGGGTGCGGCGCTGACCTGCATTCTCAGCGACACGCTCGCATTCCGCTCGCCCACCACCACCCCGCATGATCGGGCGACCGCCGAGCGCCTCGCTGCCGATCTGGGCATCTCGATCCCCGACTATGCCGCCGAGATGTTCGCCGCGAAATCCGACGTTTCGGCCTTTTCCGATGCCGAACTGCTGCGGATGGACTCCAAGGAATACGAGGTTGCCGGCACGAAATTCCGCGTCAGCGTTCTGGAAACCACCGCCCCGACCATCGTGCTGGACCGCAAGGCAAGCCTGGTGGAAACGATGAAAACCGTGGCCGCCGAGGATGGGGTCGATCAGGTGCTGCTCTTTGTGGTCGATATCCTGAACGAAGAGGCGACGCTTCTGATTCCCAACGATCTGGTCAGGACGCTGGCCGAAAAGAGCTTTGGCGCGCGCGTCTCGGGCGATACGGTGGTTCTGCCGGGCATCATGAGCCGCAAGAAGCAGATCATTCCCAACCTCAAGCTCTGAGGCACCGCAACCAGCCTTTCGGAGAGGGGGCGCGCGCCCCCTTTTTCAGCGCGTAAAGGTCATTGCATCAGATCACGATCAGCCCGCGTGCCGTGGCCCGCGCAACCGCATGCACCGTGTTCACCGCCCCCAGCTTGAATCGCGCCGATTCGATATAGACCCTCAGCGTATGCTCCGAGATGCTAAGCGTCTGCGCCACCTGCGCCCGGCTGTATCCCATCGCCAGCAGCGTCAGCCCGTCCACCTCGCGCGGCGATAACGGCTGAACCTTGTCGGCGGCCCGGTCCGGCTCGAATTCCAGCGCCCTTTGATTGAACGTATGGGCAATCAGCACCAGATCGCGCCGGTGGCGCGCGATAAAGGCCTCCCAACTGGCGTCATCGCAATCATGGCTGACCGTGAACAGGGCAAATTGCCCGTTGGGTCCGCGCACCGGCACCGAATAGCCCTGATGGCCGATACCATAGGAAATCGCCTCTTGCTGAAAGGCGCGCGCCGCCTTGCCTGACCAATCCAGTTGCTTCCAGTCCACCGGGTGAAACCGCTGGTAACAGCCCTGTACGACCGGATCGACCCGCAGATAATCCTGTTCAAGATAGCGGCGCACCCAGATGTCCGGATAGGTGCCGCAACCATATTGGTCCCCGGTCGCGCTGACCCAGTGATAGACCATGTGATCGACGCGGTGAAAATCGCGCAGCTGCCCGATGAGCCGTTGCAGATCCTCCAGATCAGAGGCCCGTTCGACAGCCTCCAGCAATGTCTCCAGCCGCACGGGCGGGGCCGCGTTCATTCCCGGCAGGTCCTTCCCCAGTCAACGCCAGCTCGGTCGCGGCCACCAGCCTTGTGTCATCCAGCTGTTCGGCCAGAACGCTCAACCCGTTGTCGCGGGCAAAGGTCTGCAGATCGGCAAGAACGTCGAGTATCCATTGGTTTCGCATCGCGAGCCTCACTTAACACTGGTTAATAATGTGTTAACACAACCATAACATGTGAGTTACTCGATTGTTACTCACCATTTTCTCTTCCCCCGAAATGGCGGGACGGTGTCGGGATCGGCCGCTTTGCGGAAATCCCTTGCGGAATGCAAAACCCGCAAGCCAATCTTCTGGCCTGCGGGTCTTTCCGCCTGATCCGGGAGCCCTGCGTTCAGCGACCGGCCTCGACCACGTCCCCGACCGTGCGCAGCCCGGTGCGCGGGGCCTGCACAAGCACCGCCATGTTGCCCGGCTTGTGTTCGTTGCGCAGCATCTTGAGATGCGCGCGCGGGATCTCGTCCCATGGGAACACCTCGGACATGCAGGGATCCAACCGTCGCTCGACCATCAGCTTGTTCGCTGCGGACGCCTGCTTGAGATGCGCGAAATGACTGCCCTGCAAACGCTTCTGATGCATCCACATATAGCGCACGTCGAAGGTGCAGTTGAACCCTGTGGTGCCCGCGCAGATCACGACCATGCCACCCTTCTTGCACACCAGCGCCGAAACCGGAAAGGTCGCCTCGCCGGGATGTTCAAAGACCATGTCGACGCTCACCCCCTTGCCGGTGATATCCCAGATCGCCTTGCCAAAGCGGCGCGCCTCCTTGAGCCAGTCGTTGTATTCCGGCGTGTTCACCTTAGGCAACTGGCCCCAGCAGTTGAATTCCTTGCGGTTGATCGCCCCCTTGGCGCCCAGGCTCATGACAAAATCGCGCTTGTCCTCCTCGGAGATCACGGCAATCGCATTCGCCCCTGCCGTGTTGATCAGCTGGATCGCATAGGATCCCAGCCCGCCCGACGCGCCCCAGACCAGCACGTTCTGTCCGGGCTTGAGATCATGCGGCTGATGCCCGAACAGCATCCGATAGGCCGTGGCCAGCGTCAGTGTGTAGCAGGCGCTTTCCTCCCATGTCAGGTGCCTGGGGCGCGGCAACAGCTGCTGCGCCTGCACATTGGTGAACTGGGCAAAGCTGCCATCGGGAGTCTCATAGCCCCAGATCCGTTGGCTGGGCGAAAACATCGGATCGCCGCCGTTGCATTCCTCGTCGTCGCCGTCGTCCTGGTTGCAGTGGATCACCACCTCGTCGCCCACCTTCCAGCGCTTGACCTTGTCGCCCACGGCCCAGACTACGCCTGCCGCATCCGATCCGGCGATGTGATATTCGGCCTTGTGAACGTCAAACGGGCTGATCGGAATGCCAAGACCGGCCCAGACGCCGTTGTAATTGACGCCCGCCGCCATCACCAGAACCAGCACCTCGTTGCTGTCCGGTCTGGGCGTTTCGACCACCTCGACCTGAAAACTCTTGTCGGGTTCGCCATGCCGCTCTCGGCGGATCGCCCAAGCATACATCTGCCTTGGCACATAGCCGAGCGGCGGCATTTCACCGATCTCGTACAGATCCTTTTCGGGAGCGTCGTAGGGCGCGATGCCCATTTCCGTATCCAATGCCATGACCAGCCTCCTGTCAGCAATTGCCGCGACGCAGAATCGCGGGCATCTGACTTGGGAATAGTGACGGTGACGTAATATTGCAATATCAAAGGCGTGTTTTTTGTAATTTTATGACCGAGCGTTTGCAGAAAATCCCTCATTCCTCGCTGCGTATGCGAAACAGATGTGCGATAGAGGCGGCGTAATAGGCCAGAACCGCGCGCTCTTTCTCGACCACGGTGAATACGCCCTGACGCTCCACGATCATCCCGCGCTTGCGCAGCACCTGAATGCCGAACCGCGCCGCATAACCCTGATTGTCGCGCGGCATATGCACATGCGCCCGCGGCACCGCATCCAGCATCCGCGTCACCGCCTTATCCACCGCCTCGCGGCTGAGCGGCTCCTCGGCCATGATCAGCGCCCGCGCCACCAGCGGCACCGGCAGCACCGGCACCTGCTCGCCGATCCGCCGCATCAGCAGTTGCGCCAGCCCGCGGACGCCCGCTGCGGGATAATCCCTCTGGAACTCCGCCAGGGACACCGGCGCGCCAAAGCTGACCGCAGCATAACCGTGCCGGTGATACTTGCCCTTCAATCGCAGCCATATCTGATTCAGCACGAAGCGGGCCACGACGCTGATCCGCGCCGGAAATCTGCGCCCGCCCGCCTGTCCTGCCGCGACCAGCAGGCGATCCTCGAAAACCCGGTCGTAATTGATCGCCACCGGCACAAAGACCACGTCACGCCCCTGCACGCTGCGCTCTTCCACCATGTAGGACAGCAGACCCAGCTTGGGCGGCTGCAATGCCCCGTCAAGGCTCAGCCCGCCCTCGGGGAACATAGCCTGCGTCACGCCGCCATCGGTCGCCATGCCGACATAGCGGGCCAGCACCCGGCGATAGAGATCATTGCGTGATTTGCGACGGATGAAATAGGCCCCCATCGCCTTGATCAGGTGGCTCAGCGGCCAGACCCGCGCCCATTCCCCCACCGCATAGCTCAGCGCCGACCGCTCCGCCGCCAGCCATGTCACCAGCACGTAATCCATATTGCTGCGATGGTTCATCACGAAAACCACCGTCGCCTCACGGTCCACCCGTGCCAGCGCCTCCTCGTCGAAATGCCCCAGCCGAACGCGATAGAGCGACCGGCTCAGCCATTTCGCCAGTTTGATCGCGATGCCGAAATAGGCGGTGGCGGAGAAGCTGGGAACGATCTCGCGCGCATAGCGCCGGGCCTTTTCAAAGGCCACGTTCTCCGGAACCCCCTCGGCCTGCGCATGCGCGGCGATGGCCCGGCTCACCTCGGGATCATAGATCAGCCGCTGGATCATGTCATAGCGTCGCGCCAGCTTGAATGGCTCGATCGGGCGCTGCAAGCGCGTATTCAGCTTCGCCACCGCCCGCTCCAGCCTCCGCCGCAGGAACCAGCGCACCGAGGGAAACAGGAAATGACTGGCAAAGGTGACGGCCGCAAACCCCACCAGCAACACCAGCGCCCAGAGGGGCATTTCAACCGTTTGACCCATCGCTGCACCAAATCAGGGTTTTGGGCTGTGGTAAATGCCCCCATGCCGCAATGCAGCGAATTGACAGCGTAACCTTCTTGCCTATACCCTGCCGTGAAACGTAACAAAATTGCGCACCCTGATTCACGAGGCCGCTCATGTCGGACACCCAGTCGCAGCCGCAGAAAGACAAGCCTTGGTTGATCCGCACCTATGCGGGCCATTCCACCGCCGCGAAATCCAACGCGCTCTACCGCGCCAATCTCGTCAAGGGGCAAACCGGCCTCTCTGTGGCCTTCGACCTGCCTACCCAGACAGGATACGACAGCGATCATGTGCTCGCGCGCGGCGAGGTCGGCAAGGTCGGCGTGCCGGTCTGCCATCTGGGCGACATGCGCACGCTCTTTGATGCGATCCCGCTGGATCAGATGAACACCTCGATGACGATCAACGCCACCGCCCCCTGGCTTCTGGCGCTCTATATCGCCGTGGCCGAGGAACAGGGCGCGGATGTGACCGCCCTGCAAGGCACGGTCCAGAACGACCTGATCAAGGAATATCTCAGCCGGGGCACCTATATCTGCCCACCCGCACCCAGCCTCAGGATGATCGGCGACGTGGCCGAATATTGCTACAAGCACGTCCCGAAATGGAACCCGATGAACGTCTGTTCCTACCACCTGCAAGAGGCGGGCGCCACGCCGGAACAGGAACTGGCCTTTGCACTGGCCACCGCCACCGCCGTTCTGGACGAGTTGAAACCGCGCGTCGCGGCAGAGGATTTCCCGGCGCTGGCGGGGCGGATTTCGTTCTTCGTCAACGCGGGCATCCGCTTTGTCACCGAGATGTGCAAGATGCGCGCCTTCGTCGATCTCTGGGACGAGATCCTGCGCGACCGCTACGGCGTGGACGATCCGAAACACCGCCGCTTCCGTTATGGTGTGCAGGTCAATTCCCTTGGCCTGACCGAGCAGCAGCCGGAAAACAACGTCTACCGCATCCTGATCGAGATGCTGGCCGTGACCCTGTCGAAAAAGGCTCGCGCCCGCGCCGTGCAACTGCCTGCATGGAACGAGGCGCTTGGCCTGCCGCGCCCATGGGATCAGCAGTGGTCCATGCGCATGCAACAGATCCTCGCCTATGAAACCGACCTTCTGGAATTCGATGACCTCTTTGACGGCAACCCCGCCGTGGACGCCAAGGTCGAGGCCCTGAAAAACGGCGCGCGGCATGAGCTGGCCAATCTCGACAGCATGGGAGGCGCGGTTTCCGCCATCGAGTACATGAAATCCCGTCTGGTCGAGAGCAACGCCGAACGGCTGAACCGGATCGAGCGCAACGAAACGATCGTCGTCGGCGTCAACCGCTGGCAGGAGGGCGAACCGTCGCCACTGCAGACCGAGGATGGTGGCATCATGGTCGTCGATCCGGCGGTCGAGGCCGATCAGATCGCACGCCTGCAAGACTGGCGCAACGCCCGCGACGATGCCGCCGTCAGATCCGCCCTCGCTGCCCTGCGCGCCGCCGCCGCGGAGGGGCGCAATGTAATGGAACCCTCAATTGCCTGCGCCCGCGCCGGGGTCACCACCGGCGAATGGGCCGCGCAGATGCGCGCTGTCTTCGGGGAATATCGCGGGCCGACGGGTGTCTCTGTCAGCCCCTCGAACAGGACCGAGGGTCTTGACGATATCCGCGCCGCCGTCGATGCGGTCTCTGACCGGCTTGGCCGCCGCCTCAAGTTCCTTGTGGGCAAGCCGGGGCTGGACGGTCATTCCAACGGCGCCGAGCAGATCGCGTTCCGTGCCCGCGATTGCGGCATGGATATAGGCTATGCGGGCATCCGCCTGACGCCCGAAGAGATCGTGCGCGCCGCCGTTGCGGACGGCGCCCATGTGGTCGGGCTCTCGATCCTGTCCGGCAGCCATATGCCGCTGGTCGAGGAACTGATGCAACGCATGCGCGCCGCCGGTCTGGGTGACGTGCCGGTGATCGTCGGCGGCATCATCCCCGAGGACGACTCCCGCCGCCTGCGCGAAATGGGTGTTGCGCGGATCTACACGCCAAAGGATTTCGAGCTGAACACGATCATGATGGACATCGTCGCCCTCGCCGATCCACAGGCAGTCGCCGCCGAATGACCGGAGCGCTCACGATCCGCCCGATCCAGCCCGGCGACCGCCCCGCATGGGGCGATCTCTGGCGCGCCTACTTGGCGTTCTATGAGACCGCCCTGCCCGAGACGATTTACGACACCACCTTTGCCCGGCTCCTCTCGCCCGATCACCCGGACCAGAACGGGTTGATTGCGCTGTTGGACGATCGCCCGGCGGGCCTTGTGCATTACATCTACCATGCGCACAACTGGCGGGTGGAGCAGGTCGGCTATCTGCAAGACCTTTACGCAGCCCCCGAGGCGCGTGGATGCGGCGTAGGCCGTGCGCTGATCGAGGCGGTCTATGCCCACGCCGATGCAGATGGCTGCCCCGCGGTCTACTGGCTGACGCAGGAATTCAACGCAACCGCGCGTCAGCTCTATGACAGAATCGGCAAACTCACGCCTTTCGTGAAGTATACGCGCTGAGATGGCCTGGGGCCTGAGGCAGACACCTGACATCCCGGTGATAACCCGCGCGGTCGTCGGGCCGGGGACTGGCGATCCGACGGGTGGGAACTGCCGCTTTATGCCGCAAACCCCGTATCACTCCAAAGTGCTGCGCGACCCCTTCGGCGCTGTTTCGCGCGGGGATTTGCCTCACCCTCCGCATCAGGCCAATCTTCTGCCGCCCGCAGGATTCACACCCTACACGCCCACATAGCGGTCGATGATCGCATGATTGGCGCGCAGGGCCTCGGCGGGCATCACCGCGCCGCCCTGACCGTTCTCGATGAACGCCACGCGGTCCGCCACTTCGAGCACCGAATCGACCCGCTGCTCGACCAGCAGGACCGCGACCCCATCGTCGCGCATCCTGACGATCACCTCGCGGATCGCGGCGATCATCGAGGGCTGCAACCCCTCTGCCGGCTCGTCCAGCAACAGCGCCCGGGGCCGCAGGCACAGCGCCCGCGCCGTAGCCAGCATCTGCTGCTCGCCGCCCGACAGGGTCTGCGCACGCTGATGATAGCGTTCGCGCAGGCGCGGAAAGAGGTCCAGCACCTCTTCGCGCACCTCCGGGCCGCTGTCCCGCGCCATCAGGCCGATTTCGAGATTCTGCGCCACCGTCAACTCGGCAAACAGCCTGCGCCCCTGCGGGATATAGCCCACGCCCGCGCGCGGCACCCGGTGGGCGGGCAGCGCGCTCAATTCCGTCTGATCCAGCCAGATCCTGCCCGACATCAGCGGCAAGAGCCCCATGATCGCCTGCATGCAGGTGGTCTTGCCCGCGCCGTTGCGTCCCATGAGGCAGAGGATCTCGCCCGGCGCCACCTCAAGCGAGAGATGGCGCAGCACCTGCGCACGCCCGTATCCGGCGCTCACCCTATCCAGCCGCAGCATCGGATGTCCCCCCCAGATAGGCGGCCTGCACCTCGCGGCTGGCGCGGATCTGCTCTGGCGTTCCCTCGGCGAGAACCGCACCGAAATTCATCACCGTGATCCGTCCCGCCAGTTCCATGACCACGTGCATGTTGTGTTCGATCAGCAGGATCGTCGCCTCCTGCGCCAGATCGCGGATAAGGATCTTGAACCCCTCGATCTCGCCCTCGGCCAGGCCCTGTGTCGGCTCGTCGAGAATGAGCAGGCGCGGACGCTGCGCGATGCCCATTGCAATCTCCAGCAATCGCTGGTGCCCATAGGCCAGATCACCCGCCTCCTGATCCTTGCGGTCCGGCAATCCGACACGCTCCAGCACCTCGTCGATCACGGCATTCACCTGCCCCCCATGCGCCCGCCGCCGCGCCGCGAGTGCCACGTTTTCGGCAACGCTGAGGCGGGCAAAGACAGAGGTGATCTGGAACGTATAGGCCATGCCAAGCCGCATCCGCCGGTGCGCGGGCAGGCGGGTGATGTCCTGACCGTCGAACAGAACCCGCCCCGCCGTGGGTGCGATGCGGCCCGAGATCATGCCGACAAGCGTCGTCTTGCCCGCCCCGTTGGGGCCGATCAGCGCATGGATTTCCCCCTTGGGCAGGTCGAAATCCACCCCTTCGACGGCGCGCAACCCGGCAAACTGTTTGGACAATCCCCGCGTCGACAACAGCATCACGGCAGCCCCCGCCAGAGGCGCCGCCGCACCTCGCCCATTAGCCCCTGCGGCGCAAAGAGCGTGAGCAGCACCAGCGCCACGCCCGCGATCAGCATGTAGGCGGTCGTGATCCCGGAACTGAGGTCGATCAGGTAGAACATGAACAGCGTGCCGATGAACGGCCCCAGAACCGTCCCCGCCCCGCCCAGAAGCACCCAGAGAAGCGGAAAGATCGAATACTGCACGCTCGCGAAGGTCGCCCCCGCATAGCCGAACAACAGGCCATAGGCCGCGCCCGCCGCACCGGCCATCGTGCCGGAAATCACCATCGCCGCGAACTTGTGGGCAAAGACGTCATAGCCCAGCATGCGTACCCGCTCCTCGTTCTCACGGATCGCCACCAGCACCCGGCCAAACGGCGCGCGCACCAGCCAGAGGCTGAGCATGAGGCAGCAGCCAAACAGGATCAGCGCGGCCAGATAGCGGTTGCCCGGATCGCTCAGGTCGATGCCCCAGAGCATGCGCTGCGCCTGCTGGATCACGAATCCCTCGTCGCCGCGCGTGTAGGCCCCGAAATAGAGAACCGTCAGATATCCCGCCTGCGCGAACATCAACGTCACGATCATGAAGGCCACGCCGCCAGTGCGCAGCGCCAGCGCCGCCAGCCCCGCCGACACCACAGCCCCCGCCCCCAGTCCCGCCAGCAGTGCAGGTGCGGGGCTAAGGCCCAGATGCTGGACGCCCAGACCCATCCCGTACATGCCGGCGGCAAAAAACAGCGCATGTCCAAGACTCAGCAGCCCGGTGTAGCCGAAGAGCAGGTTATACCCCATCGCATAGCTGGCCAGCACCATCACCCGCGCCAGATTGCCGTGGTGATAGGCCGGCAGCACGAAGTGCAGCGCCAGCAGCAGGGCGATCAGCCCGGCATGCAGCCCGTAGACCCTCATGCCCCGCGCCCCCCGAACAGGCCCTGCGGGCGGAACACCAGCACCAGCCCGACCAGCAGCGTCGCCAGGATCTTGGCCAGCGTCGGCGAGAAAAAGACCGAGATGATGCCGTCGCTGAGGCCGATCAGCACGGCAGCCACGACCGTGCCCGGCAAACTGCCCAGCCCGCCGATGATGACGACGATGAAACTGAGCAGCAGGGGATCCGCCCCCATCAGGTAATGCGCCTGCTGAATCGGCACGATCAGCACCGCGGCCAGCGCCGCCAGCCCCGCGCCCAAGCCAAAGACCAGCGCATAGACCCGCTCGACCGGAATGCCGAACGCGAGCGCCATCTCGCGGTCCGCCTGTGTCGCGCGCATCACCAGCCCGATCCGGGTGCGCGCCATCAGCGCCCAGACCGCGCAGAGGATCACCACCGCCGCCCCGATCACCGCCAGCTTGTAGGATGTCGTGCCCAGCCCCCAGGGCCAGATCAGCGCCCAGCCATCGGCCCCCTTCTCGAACCACGGAATCGCCAGCCGGGTGTTGAACGGCGGCGTCACCGGACGCGCATCCGGGCCATATCCCATCAGCGTCAGTTGCTGGATGATATAGAGCAGGCCGATGGTGGCCACGATGGTGCGTTCGGGATCATATTCCAGCCGCTTGAGGATTGTCATGTCGGCGGCCACCGCCAGCGCCCCCACGATCAGCGGCGCGGCAACCAGCGCCAGCGCAAAGCCCACCGCCGGATACCCCGCCACCGCCTGCGCGATGGCCCAGGCGATCACCGCGCCCAGCATGAAGAATTCGCCATGCGCGATATTGACCACCCGCATCACGCCGAACACCAGGCTGAGGCCGACAGCCGTCAGCGCCAGCACCGCCGCCGTCACCGCCCCCTCAAGCGTCGCCAGCACCAGGTAGGGGCCGAGGTCCATTTCAGCGGCCTCTTCTCATTGCGCGGCGAACTCCAGCCCGCCCATCAGGATCCGATGATCCTCGGTCAGGGTCACGATCTGCCCGTGCCTGCGCTCCAGCGCGCGGGCCACCACCTCGTTGCGCGGCTCCCAGTTGTACATGGCATCGTCGGTCACCGGCACCCATGTCAGGCGCCCGCCCTTGCGCCAGGGATCGAGCACGATGCCCTCGTCGAAATCATCGCCCTTGCGACTGACGATCGCCGTGCTGTGCTCCAGCCGAAAGATATTCTCGGCATTTGCCACGGCGCGGTGCAGATCGAGCGTCTGGAACCTTTCCTGCTTAAGCCGGTCCTCCATGTCCCGCGCCCAGTGCCAGCACAGGCCGCGCGGTTTCAGACCCATGTTGACCTTGGTGTTGTGGATGATCGGCGGATCAGTGATCTGATACTCCAGTGCCAGCCGGTGCGTATGCTCATAGGCGATACGCGCCGCACGGCTGGCCTCTTCGGGGTCCACCTCCGGCCCCAAAGCACGGATTGCGGCCGCCAGCCGCGTCACCTCCTCGGCCTCGGGCTCTGGCGGGGGCGCACCGCATCCCGCCAGAGCCGCAAGCGCCAGAGCCCAGAAAATCCGCAGAACGTTTCGCCGCATCTCAGAAGGCTTGCGTCGTGTAATCCACCTCGTCGGGATAGAGCGTGTCCTCGATCGAGGTCGTGTGCACCCGCACCAGCTGCCCGCCCTGCACCTGACTGATATATTGATGTCCAAAGACCTGATGCGTTTTACCGTTGAACCGTTTGGCCCCCTGCGGATGGTCGCGGCCCGCGGGCATGTCGGTCATCGCCTCCACCGCCTCGATCAATGCGGCGCGGTCCTGCGGACCGGCATAGCCCGAAGCCTCCATCCCCGCCTTGACCACATGCAGCGTTTCCCAACAGCCGAACATATGCGCGTAGGTCGAGACATCCCTGGCGTCGCTGACCGATGCGCCGCGATCGTCCACGCCGACCGCCTCGCGATAAAAGGTCTCATCCGCGCTCTCGTCGGGTTGCCTGTGGCGGCACATGCCCTCCCAGAAATAGCTGTTTTCCAGGAATTCAAGACCAGGGCTGTCGATCGCCACCGCTTCCAGACTATCGATAAAGCCAAAAAGCGCCGGTCCCTGGCCGCCAAAGAACTCTCCCAGTTCCTTGACAAAGGTCAGAACGGCGGGTCCGACCATCACGTGATAAAGCACCTCTGTGTCGCGCGGGATCTTGGGGAAATACTTGGTGAATGAGGTTTCCGCCGGCGGGATGGCGATATGTTCCAGAACCTCGCCGCCCTGCGCCTCGATCGCCGCGGTAAAGAAATCCCGGTGATCGTGACCGAATGCAAAATCCGGGAACACCATCGTGACCTTCCTGCCCAGGTTCTGCGCTACATAGGGGGCCATTGCCTGAACCTGACTCTTCACGTCGGTGATGCCCGGCTGCAAAGTGTAGCGGTTGAGCTTTCCGCTCGCCACGTGATGTCCCTCGGAGACCACGAAATAGGGCAGTTTCAGTTCGCCCGCGCGCGGGGCAGAACCGATTACCACATGGCTGAAAAGTGTACCGAACCCGATGTCACAGCCATGCTGGTTGGCGAATTTCTCGACCACCTCGGCGCCGCGCTTGGGATCAGTGCCGTCATCCTCGGCCACAATCTCGACCATCCGGCCATTGATGCCGCCACCCTCGTTGATCAGCTTTACCGCCGCCTGCGTGGTGCGATCATACCAGCGCCCATAGGCCGCGCCGATACCGGTACGATGCACCTGAAAGCCAACCTTGATCGGTGCTGCGGTCTGCGCATGGGTATAGCGCGCCCAGAGCGGCAGGCTCGCCCCTGCGGCAGCGCCCGCCAGCGTTTTCAGCGCAGCGCGCCGGGTTGTGCCCTTGAGGCCGGATTTCGGGGTGATCATCGGGACATCCTCCAACAGATCGTTGCACCACGGTCTCAGCGTGCCGGGTGCGCGCAGTCTGCGCAAGCCCCGATGCCTTGTCCAGCATTTTGCGCCTCATGCCCCGCGCGGCGCGGCCAGAAGCCACAGACCGAACACCGTATAGGCGATCATGAAAGCCGCAAGCGGTGCCTGTCCCAGCACCGCCCGCCGGGCACCACGCCCCGTGCGCATCGCCAGCGCATGCGCCAGAAGGATCGCGATGACATGCCCCGCCACCACCACACCGGCCTGCCCCAGCCAGATCAGCCGCACCGGGCCGGGCGTGTTGAGAAACCCTGTGGTAACATGCACATGCCCCAGTCCCAGCGCATTGCTCAGCGCCGCGAGCACATATTGCCCGTCCACCAGAAACGCCGTTAGGTAATGCGCGATGTGATAGGCCAGCGCGATCGGCAGGATGGTAGGTGCATAAAAACAGAACAGCGCGCGCAGCGATGCCTGCCCACCGGCGATCCGCTCGCCCAGCCACAGGCACGCAGCAAAGGCGGCGACCAGGGCTGCATTAGCGGCCATGAGGCCCAGCAGATTGGGCAGCACAACCGCCGAGCGTCCGGGAAATTCCAGCGGGTTGAGCCCCAGCACGCCCAGCCACCAGAAGGTCTCGTTGAGTCCGTCAAAGCTGCCGCTGCCCAGCATCACGAGAATGAACACCGCCAGCCCGGCACCCGCCTTTGGCGCCGCCAGCACCTGCCAACCGGGCAGCCCCAGCGCCAGCCTGCCGCCCGCGCGCCCGGCGATGCCCATCCGGGCATAGGCGCGCATCAGCACCGTCACAGCTTCGGCGCGCAACAGCCAGGCGGGGCCGAACGCCAGCAGCCCGACCAGCATCGCACACCAGTAAAGCCCGACCGCCATTGCCAGTCGCCCCGGATCGGCAGGGGCGGGATCGGCCAGCAAAAACCCGGCGAATCCCAACAGCCCCAAAACCCCCGACCAGTGGCCTGCCCTGCGCGGATACCGCAACGGTGCGCGCCATCCCGTGATCCGACGCATTATCGCGGCAGGCCCGGTCCATGGGTTGATCCCGCGCCAGAGATCGCCCCAGAGCCCCTGCGCGCTGACCAGCCCGATCCAGAACACCACCCAGATCACCAGGGGCAAGGGGTTGACCAGCGGATCGCGCGTGCCCGCCAGCCCGCGCCAGACCAGCCAGCCCAGCAGCAGCGCCGCCAGAACGCTTGCCGCATGCCGCACCCTCGGGCGCATCCATGGCACCGGCGCGGGGCGGAACAGCGCCTCCGCCAAGCCGCCGGGCAGAACCGCCAGCAAGACCACCGTCAGCGCCACCGTGACGCCCCCGGCAGCGATATATACATCCGTCGGCAACAACAGCACAAAGCCCTGCTCGGACGCATGCGCCCAGAGCGTCCCCGCCATCAGCGCCAGACATATCCCGCTCAGCGCGATCACCCGCATGCGCCCGCCCCTCTCGCCAGTGCCCGCCCGATCCTGACCCGCCCTCGCCAGGCGGGAGGCAATCATCGCTCCCGCAACGAAAGAACCGTGCGCCAGACTGCCGACAAAGGGCAAGGCCGAAAAACTCCGGGCAGGAGTCGCCGAACGCTCCGGAACCCGAGAGGGTACCAGGCAGGAAACAGGCGGCGGAGTTCTGGCGCGCCAGCTTCTATGTCGAAGGCGATGGAGGATTATGACCACTTCCGGATGACATGTAATACATGACATGTCATGGCGGTCAGGCACCAAGGGTCGGGACAGGGAATCACCGGAGAGGCGTCGCTGAACGCTCCAGAGTCCGATAGGGGATCGGGCGCGATTCTATCGGCGTGTTTACTCCGCCCCCCGGTCCCTGACCGGGGGCTTTCTTTTACTGCCAGGGATCCACTCAGCCCGCCTGCCGCTTGCCCTGCCCGCGGAATTCGGTCAGCTCGGTCACGGAAAACCGCCCGCCCGATAGCTTTTGCAGCTTGCCTTCGCGCAACAGTTGTCCGAACGAACGCAGCCCATCCTCGCGCGAATACGATTCCGCCTCGACTTCCCTGAGTTTGCCCATCAGCATCGGACGCGAAAATTGCGGGCGTCCTTCCACATCCGCGAGATAGGCGGCGGCCGCTTCCAGCAGGTCGGGCAGGCGCGCGGCTCCCACCTCCTCGGCAAAGGCCGAAAAGCCGCTGTCGATCTGCACGCTTTCTACATCGCCGCGCATTCCCGATCCTGCGACGCGCCGGGGCCGGATCGGCTCGCGGGGGGTGTCGATACGCTGTTCCGCAACCAGCTTGAGTGGCGCAGGGCGTGCCTCTTCGGGTCGCATGCTGCGTTCGCCGTCTGACGACACCTGCGGTCGGCGCGGACGCACCACATTGGCAAGATCGCTGCGATAGGGTTTGTCGTCCACATCGCGGCGCAATTCGGAGCCGGCCTTGTGTTCGGCCCGTGTCGCCGCCACTGCCGCCCGCAGATGCTGAATCGCGTTGCGCCGCAAGCTCGAGGCAGGTGCCTCCAGCTGCGTGTCAGCCTCATCAAAAAACCGCATCAGATCCCCGGACTCTTCGGACTGCCCGAACTTTTGCCGATCCGGAGAAGATATTTCAGCCTCCGCTGCCTCAGTGTTGTCTATATCCTTGACCAGTTCGTCCGCATCCGTCTCTTCTTCGAAATCGGCATCATCTTCGGAAAGATCGTCCAATTCCGACTTCAGATCAGCCTCAATCTCGGCCAGTTCGCGCTGCAGCGCATCTTCATCCTCGGGCTCAAGCCCGGCCTGACCAGTGCTGAAGAGATTGCGGAGCGCATTCGTTGTCTCGGTCTCGTCCTCATCGAACAACTCGCTCGCCAGTCTGGCCTCAAACTCGTTTTCCTCGACGGCGGTCATAGCCTCGTCCGCCCCGGTGTCGGGCATGGCGTCCGCCAACAGCTCGGCCAGCGAATCCTCGAAATCGTCACGTTCTGGGGGCGCTGCGGCAGCGGAGGTATAATCCTCAGAGATATCAGCCTCTTGCGCCTCATCCTCCAGATCCGCATCGGCACGAAACCGCTCGGCCAGATCATCCGCGGCCAGCGCCGCATCCAGATCGTCGGCCGCACTGTCGAGGAAATCCTGCGCATGTTCGTCCTCGGAATATTCCTCGGTCTCGTCCTGCGCGCTTTCTGGCGCGACCGAGCGGATAAGACTCAGCTTGGCGGCGATGCTGTCGCTGTCGTCGACCAGGTCCGGATGGTCCTCTGCCGCGTCCTGCGCATCAGCCTCCGCCGTGTCAGCTTCGTCTTCCGTGATCGGTTCCGGGGCCTCATCCTCGGCCACAACCGCTATTGGCTCCGGCGTGCCCTCCATCTCGGATTCCGCGTCGCTCTCTCCCTCGTCCGATGCCGTCTCAACCGGCTCATTCTCGGCTTCTGCAGCAGTTTCATGCAACTCGGGTTCTGCCGGGGACTCAGCGGGCTTGGCGGGTGCGGCCGCAGCCTCCGCCGCCGCTTCCCGCTCCGTCTCGTCGGGTTCATCGGGTCCGGCCTCGGGGGACTGCTCTGCCTGCCTGGTCTCGGTGGCGGCCTGCGCGGCGTTCATCAGCGCCTGTGTTGTTTCCGCGCGCAGGACAATCCGGCCATGCTCTTCATGCGCCTGAACGCGCCGGGAGATCTCTCGCTCGGCGATCCGGGCCAGCATGTCGGCGTCGGGGGTTGGCGGTTCGGCTCCGAAATAGCGGTCATCCGCGGCCAGATCGCGGAAGTATTCCGCAATTGCCTTCATCGTCTCGAAAGAATCATCAAACCCTTCCAGCGTACATGAAAACGTACCGTATGAGACCGTCAGGATCTTACTTGAACCAACCATATTCAATGCTCGCTTTGCCAATCTGCAACAACTGGGTTTACCATGACACCCACGTCGAAAGAGGCCCGATTCTTGGAATTTTACCGTATCATTTCATGGTTAGAATGTGACATCTACTTGGTTAAGGCAACGATAAGAGGCGGGGGATCATGATTGTTCGCGAAACGGAACCAGTCACCCTGATTGGTGGTGCCACAGTCTGCCCCGCGGCCCTCGAACGCGCTCGCAGACTCGCCCCCGTGATTATCGCCGCAGATGGCGGTGCCGATGCCGCGCTGGCGCATGATACCATGCCCGGCGCGGTGATCGGTGACTTCGACAGCATATCAGATCACGCGCGGGCGCGCATCCCCTACTCGGCCCAGCATCCGATGTCCGATCAGGACACGACCGACTTCGACAAATGCCTTGCAAATGTCTCGGCCCCCCTGATCATCGGTGTGGGCTTTTCGGGCGACCGGCTCGATCACCAGCTGGCGGCCTGCAACAGCCTCATACGCCACCCCTGGCAGCGCTGCATCCTTCTGGGGCGCGAAGAACTGGTGTTTCTCTGCCCGCCCTCGCTCAGCCTGCCGCTGGAGTCCGGCTGTCCCGTCTCGCTCTTTCCCATGGGCGCGGTCGAGGGTATCTCGGATGGGCTGAGATGGCCGATAGGCGGGGTGAACTTTGCTCCCGACGGGCGCAGCGGCACCTCGAACGCGGCGCTCGGGCCGATATCCCTGTCGCTCACCGCGCCCAAGATGCTGGTGATCCTGCCTGAAACCACTCTCGAACTGGCCGCCCGCGCCCTGATCGACACACCGGCCCGCTGGCCGGGAACCGCCACGCCCTAGAATGCATACCCCGATGACCCCGGCAAAACTCTTCGCCACCTGGTTCGACGCGGTTGTGTTCGATCTCGGGCGGCAAATGCGCTGGACCTTCCTGCCGCCGCTGATGGTCTATTTCGCCGCCGGTTTCTCGGGCCTGACGATGATCGTCGGCACGTTCTTCGTAAAGGAATACCTCGATCTTTCCGCCGCCTTTCTCGCCGGTCTCGCCTTCTGGGCCGGGTTGCCCTGGGCGCTCAAGATGCCGCTGGGGCACCTGGTCGATATCGTCTGGCGCTGGAAATGGCTGTTGGTCTACCTTGGGGCGGGGCTGATCGGCCTGTCGGTGTTTATCATGTATCTGCTTCTGACGCAGACCGAAATGATGACCGCGATCATGCCGATGAGCGCGTGGTACATCACCTCCTACCTGCTCGCGCCCTCCGGCCTTGTGATCCAGGATGCCGTGGCCGACGCAATGTCAGTCGAGGCGGTCCCGCGCTTTGACGAAGCGGGCCGAGCGATCCCGCCCGAACAGTCCCGCGCCATGCACACCACCATGCAGACCCTTGGCCGCTTTGCATTGATCTCCGGCACCGTAGCGGTGGCGATGCTCAACATCTACATGTTTTCGGGGATCGAGGCTCTCGACGCAGAGGCCAAGCGCGCGACCTACGCCACGATCTATCTCACCGCGCTTCTGATCCCTCTCGTTTCGGTTTCGGGCGTGGTTCTTGCCGCCGTGCAGAAATACCGCCTGCGCCTTGGCCTGCTGACGCGCGGCCTGTCGGCGGCCGAGGCCAACACCCTGTTTGAACGCCCGGACGAGAAGACCACACCGAACCCATGGTATTTCATCGGCGGGGCGGGGTTTGTCGCGCTCTCGCTCACCATCGGCCTCAGCAATATCGCCTTCGGGCAAGAGATGATCTTTGCCGGGTCCATGCTGATCGTGCTGCTGCTCATGCGTCAATTGCTGTCGGTGCTTGACCCGGCGCAGGCCCGCGCCCTGATCGGCACCGCAATCATCATCTTCATCTTTCGCGCCACGCCACGGGTAGGGGATGGCTATACCTGGTTTTCCATTGACGTTCTGGGGTTTGACCAGCAATTCCTCTCGGTGCTCTCGCTCATCGCCTCGGTGCTGACGCTTGTCGGCATGATGATCCTGCGCCCGCTCATCGCCAATCACACGATCGTCTTTATCATCGTGATCCTGACGGTGGCGGGGGCTGTGCTGTCGCTGCCGAATATCGGGCTGTATTACGGAATTCAGGATGTAACCGCGCCGCTGACCGGGGGCGTGGTCGATGCACGCTTCATCGCGATCATGGATACGGCGCTCGAATCGCCTCTCGGGCAGATCGCGATGATCCCGATGCTGGCCTGGATCGCGCGCAATGCGCCCGGCAATCTCAAGGCCACGTTCTTTGCCGTCATGGCTTCGTTTACAAACCTGGCGCTGTCGGCCAGTTCGCTCTTTACCAGGTATCTCAACGAGATCCTTGTCATCACCCGCGAGGTGACCGATCCCGCCAGCGGTCAGATCACCACGCCCGCCGATTACACCGATCTCGGGATCCTGCTGATCCTGGTGACGCTGATCACCGTTGGCCTGCCGCTCCTTGCGGTTTACGCCGTGCAGAATTCCCGTCTCCGAAGCCGCGACTGACCTGCGCGGCATCCCTGCGGGACGCCTATCGCACCGTCGCCCGCTCCAGCGCGGGATAGCGCAGGGCCAGCGTCATGCCGCGCGCTACATAGCTGATCAGCAGCGCCACCCACAGCCCGTGATTGCCGATCAACGGCACCAGAGCGATCACCGAAATCACATAGATCACAAGGCTGACCGCCATCATGTTGCGCATGTCCCGTGTGCGTGTGGCGCCGATGAAGATGCCGTCGAACATCCATGCTGCCAGCCCAAGGATGGGCGCGAAAACCATGTAGATCAGATAGACGCGCGCCTCTTGTTGAACCTCATGCGCTTTGGCCATGAGGTCGATCAATGCCCCACCCCAGAGCGCGAATGCCACCGCCAGCAGCACGATGATGCCAAGTCCCCACTGGCTCGTCCGCAACGCGCCCTGCCGCAGGGCCGCGCGGTTCCTTGCCCCCACCGCCTGCCCAACCAGCGCCTCGGCGGCAAAGGCAAAACCGTCGAGCGCATGCGCAGTGATGTGCAGGAACTGCAACAGCACCTGATTGGCCGCCAGGGTCACATCGCCGAAATCGCTGCCCAGAAACAGGAACGAGATGACAATGCCCTCCAGCATCAATGATCTGAGCAGAATATCGGTATTGACCGAGGCCATGTTTCTAAGCCGCTCCGGATCGAACACCCGTGGCCAGTCCCGCCATGCAGGAACCCCAAAGGCATCCCGGCAGAACCAGAAACCCAGCGCCAGACCGCCCCATTCCGCCAGAACCGTCGCCCGCGCAACCCCCGCCACGCCCCAGTCCAGCCCCAGCACGAACCACAGGTCCAGCAGGATGTTGATACCGTTCATCAACACCTGAATGGCCAGCACCGCGCGCGTGCGCTCCTGCGCGATCAGCCAGCCGGTCATGCCGAAAAGCGCGATCATCGCCGGCGCGCTCCACACCCGGATGGCCATATACTGCCGGGCAAGCGTCTCGACCTCGTCGCTGGCCGGGGCAAGCTGAAAGGCGGCCCAGAAAACCGGAGCCTGCAGGATGATGATGACCAGCCCCCCGGCAAACCCGATCATCAGCGCGCGCGTGAGCAGGGCCGCCACCTCGCCCACCTGCCCGGCCCCATGCGCCTGACTGGTCAGCCCGGTCGTGCCCATCCGCAGAAAGCCGAAGATCCAGTAGATTCCGGTCAGGATCACCGCACCGATCCCCACCGCACCGATCGGCGCGGCAAGACCCAGCTGTCCGACAACCCCGGTATCCACAGCGCCCAGGATCGGCACCGTGGCGTTCGAGATCACGATGGGCAGCGCTATTTTCAGAACCCTGCCATGCGTGATCGACCGGACCGCCTCAGCCATCCCGGCGCGGCATCAGGAAATGCCCCGTCGCCTGTGCAAAGGGCCGCCCGCGATTGTCCTGCCAGGCCTCGACATGCACGCTGGCGTAGCGGCGGCCGGATCGGTTGACCTGCGCCCGCGCATAGGCATCGCGCGGTAGGCCGGAACGCAGGTAATCCACGGTGAAATCAATGGTTTTCGGCAGGCGCGGCAGGGCGCCGCCGACAATCGCCTCGGGATCGAACGCGCCGCTTTCGATCTCTTCCCAGAGCATCCCCCAACTGAGGCCGATGATCGCCGTGATCTCGAGAAACGCCGCCGTCGCGCCGCCATGCAGCGCAGGCAGCAGTGGATTGCCAATCAGCTTGTCGTCATAAGGCATGATCGCGGTCAGCTCATCGCCGCGCCGGTCGAACGCGACCCCCAGAAAACGGATATAGGGCACACCCTGCACCAGCGCATTGAGCGCCGCGTCGCGCCGCTGCTTGATCACCTGTACGGGTTCGGGACGGGGCCGCGCCATCACTTGCCCTCCACGGTGAAGGTGCCGGTCGCGGTCGCCACCGGCAGCGTGTCGTCGTCATCGGTCGCCCGCGCCCGCACAAAGGCCACGGACCGGGTGATGTGATAGCATTCCGCATGCGCGCGAATCATCTGCCCCGGCGTCGCCGGGCGCATGTAGTCGATACGCAGGTCGATTGTCGCCGTCCCGCCGGGCGAGGCCGGATGGCTCATCGCCGCCGCCCCGCAGCAGGTGTCCATCAGGGCCGAGATCGCCCCGCCATGAATCACCCCCGTCTCGGGATCACCAATGAACCGGGCGTCATAATCCATCTCGATATCCGCCCTGCCCTCGCTCACATGCGTAAGCCGCATGCCAAGCGCGCGGGAATGCGGAATCGCCTCCATGAACTGCTTGGCGATCTTGCTCTTCTGGTCGCTCATCCTTGTCCCCGCAGGTCACCTCCTGCCCTTTATGAGCCGGATTTTACCGGACCTGCAAGAGCGGCAGTTGCGCTCTTTCCGGCTTGCTCCTAACCTCTGAACCGAAGGGGGCGCGCCCATGACGGAAAAACGACTGTCCTTCAAGGAAATGTGCGCGGCATACGATGTCACGCCGCGTACGCTCCGCTATTACGAATACATCGAACTGCTCCAGCCCGAGCGCGAGGGCCGCGCGCGTTACTATGGCCCGCGCGAGCGTGCCCGCATGACCCTGATTTTGCGCGGCCGGAAATTCGGTTTCGCGCTCGAGGAAATCCGCCAGTGGCTGCTGATCTATGAAAACGAGGGCACCGACGCGCAGATGCGCAGCTGGATCGCACTTGCCGACCGGCAGCTTGAGGAACTGGCAGAGCAGCGCGCGCAGCTGGATCAGGCAATGGCCGAACTGAAACAGCTGCGCGACGAGACCGAGGCCGGTCTCGACTGATCGTCTGCCCGCCGGGGAAACAAAGTTGTCCGCAGCCCCCACTGACCTTGCCTGATCTTACGTCAACCTGAAAGTGACGTGACGTAGCAGTTACGTAAAGCAATCCGATTGTTGTAACCAAACGTCATGATCCGCAGATTGTCCGCAAAACCTGCGACAAAGGGCAAACCGATGACCGACGATACAATGACAATCCGCCAGATGTGCGAGGCATTCGACGTAACCCCCCGCACCTTGCGGTTCTACGAGGCCAAGGAACTGCTCTCGCCCCGGCGAATCGGGCAGCGGCGGCTCTTTACCCGGCGCGACCGGGCCCGCCTCAAGCTCATCCTGCGGGGCAAGCGCTTTGGCTTCAGCCTTGAAGAACTGCGCCAGCTGCTCGACCTCTACGACAAGGGCGACCAGCAATTCACCCAGATGTCCCGTGCCTACGAGGTGGCGCAGGAACGCCTGGCCGACATGGAAAGGCAGCGTGACGAACTCGATGCCGCAATCAAGGAGTTGCGCGAACAGATGATATGGGGCGAGCGCATGCTGGCCTCGCTCAGGACCAGCCGGAACGCAGCCGAATGATCCGGCGCGACAATTGATTTCAGGGAGAGATATATGCCTGTCTACACCGCCCCGACCCGCGACATGCAATTCATTCTGCATGAGGTTCTGAACGTATCGGCCTCGGACACCCCTGGCTATGCCGAGTTGGAGTCCGATTTCACCAGGGCCGTTCTGGAAGAGGCGGGCAAGCTCGCGTCAGAGGTGCTGTCGCCGCTCAACCCGGTGGGCGATTCCGAGGGTTGTCATCTGGAAAACGGTGTGGTGCGCACGCCCAGGGGTTTCAAGGCGGCCTTCGATCAGGTGCGGATGGGCGGCTGGACCGCGCTCGACCTGCCCGAGGAATTCGGCGGGCAGAACATGCCCTATATCCTCGGCACGGCGGTGGGCGAGATGTTCTCGGGCGCCAATCAGGCGTTCACCATGTATCAGGGTCTGACCCATGGCGCGGCCTCGGCGATCCTCGTGCACGGCACCGAAGAGCAAAAGCAAACCTATCTGCCGAAGATGGCCAATTGCGACTGGACCGGCACGATGAACCTGACCGAGCCGCATTGCGGCACCGATCTGGGGCTGATGCGCACCAAGGCCGAACCGCAGGGCGACAGCAGCTACAGGATCACCGGGCAGAAGATCTTTATCTCGGCGGGCGAACATGACATGGCCGAGAACATCATCCATCTTGTATTGGCCAGGATCCCCGGCGGGCCTGAGGGCATCAAGGGCGTCTCGCTCTTCATTGTGCCGAAGTTTCTTGTCAACGACGACGGCAGTCTGGGCGACCGAAACGGCGTGACCTGCGGCAAGATCGAGGAAAAGATGGGGATTCACGGCAACTCGACCTGTGTGATGAACTATGACGGCGCCACCGGCTGGCTCTTGGGCGAGGAACACAAGGGCATGCGCGCCATGTTCACAATGATGAACGAAGCGCGCATCGGCGTCGGCATGCAGGGTCTGGCACAGGCCGAGGTCGCCTATCAGAACGCGCTCGCCTATGCCAAGGACCGGCTTCAGGGCCGCGACGTGACCGGCGCTAAAAACCCCAATGGCCCCGCAGATCCGCTGATCGTGCATCCCGACATCCGCCGCTCGCTGATGGATCAAAAGAGCTTCATCGAGGGCGCGCGCGCCTTCATGCTCTGGGGCGCGGAACTGATCGACCGTTCGCACCGCGGCGGCGACGAGGCCGCCGAGGGGCTGATTTCTCTGATGACACCCGTCATCAAGGGCTTTCTCACCGATGAGGGTTACGACATGACCGTGCGCGCGCAGCAGGTCTATGGCGGGCATGGCTATATCGAGGAATGGGGCATGTCGCAATTCACCCGCGACGCCCGCATCGCGATGATCTACGAAGGTGCCAACGGCGTTCAGGCGCTCGATCTGGTGGGCCGCAAGCTGGCGCAGGATGGCGGCAAGCATGTCATGGCCTTCTTCGATCTGGTCAAGACCTTCCTCAAGGAGAACGAGGGCAACGAAGCGCTCAAGGTCGATTTCCTGGACCCGCTCAAGGCCGCTTCAAAAGACCTTCAGGCTGCGGGCATGTTCTTCATGCAGAACGGCATGAAGAACCCAAACGCCGCGCTTGCGGGCTCTTATGACTTCATGCACCTTTTCGGCCATGTCTGTCTGGGGCTGATGTGGGCCCGGATGGCCAGGGCGGCGCATGCGGCGCTGGCGGCCGGCACGTCTGACGAGGCCTTCTACAAGACCAAGCTGGCGACGGGACGCTTCTACATGAAACGCCGCCTGCCCGCGACCGCGCTGCACCTCGCCCGCATCCAGAGCGGGGCAGAGCCGGTAATGGCGCTGGAGGCCGAGGCGTTCTGAGCAAGACACGCAGGAGGGAGGACAAGATGCCGAAACGATTTCGCCTGACCCGCCGCTTCAACGCCGCGATGACCGAGGACGGCTATCGCCGGCTGCGAAAATTCGCAGCCGAGGCAGGGCTTGATGAAGGCGAGGCGCTGTCCTTTCTCTTCGAGAACTTCGACAGCGTGATCAATGAGGACACGTTCACGCACCGGCTGCGAATTTTCAATTCAGAGCTTGAGACGCGCAAACGCTGAGGGAGGGTTTCATGTCAGCCTGGATGACAGACGAGCATCAGATGCTCTCCGAAATGACCGCCAAGTTCATCGCCGATGAATGGCGCCCGCATTTCGAGCGCTGGCGCAAGGCCGGGATCATGGATCGCGAGATCTGGCAACAGGCCGGTGAACTGGGCCTGCTGTGCCCCTCGATCCCCGAGGAATATGGCGGCGCAGGCGGCGATTTCGGGCACGAGGCGGTGATCTGCATCGAACAGAGCCGCGCCAATCTGGCAAGCTGGGGCAACCCGATCCATTCCGGCATTGTCGCGCATTACATCCTCGCCTACGGGTCCGAAGAGCAGAAACACCGCTGGCTGCCCAGGATGGTCTCGGGCGAGATGGTCGGCGCGCTCGCCATGTCTGAGCCCGCCGCCGGATCGGACGTGCAGGGCATCAGGACGCGCGCGATACGCGACGGCAATGCCTACCGGCTCTCGGGGCAAAAGACATTCATCACCAATGGGCAGCACGCCGGCCTCATCATCGTCGCGGCCAAGACCGACCCCAAGGAAGGGGCAAAGGGCATCTCTCTGGTCGTGGTCGAAACCGACGGCGCGCAGGGCTTTGCGCGCGGGCGCAACCTGGAAAAGGTCGGGCTGCACGCGGGCGACACCTCGGAGCTTTTCTTCGACAATGTCGAGATCCCGCCCGAGAACATCCTGGGCGGCGAGGAGGGGCGCGGTTTCTACCAGATGATGCAGCAACTGCCGCAGGAACGCCTGATCATCGCCTGCGGCGCGCAGGGCGCGATGGAGGGCGCGGTCGAACGCACCATCGCTTACACAAAGGAACGGCAGGCCTTTGGCGGCCCGATCCTGCAATTCCAGAACACCCGGTTCAAACTGGCCGAATGCCAGACCAAAACCGCTGTCTGCCGCGCCTTTCTGGATGCATGCATCATGGAACATATGCGCGGCGAGCTCAGCGTCGAAAAGGCGGCGATGGTCAAATACTGGCTGACGGATGCACAGGGCGAGGTGCTGGACGAATGCCTGCAACTGCATGGCGGCTATGGCTACATGGCCGAATATGACATCGCCGAAATGTGGGCCGATGCCCGCGTGCAGCGCATCTACGGCGGCACCAACGAGATCATGAAGGAACTGATCGCGAGGGCGCTGTGATGCCCGCAACGTCGCATCCGCCCCTTGCCGCCGGACCGGGGGTTTCACACCCCCGGACCCCCGTGAGGTATTTTCCCCAAGAAGAAAACGCCGGATCGGTAAAGGACGCGCGGCGGCATGGCGCGGATCCGGCTGCTTCTTCTTGGTCCAAATACCCAGATCCGACGCCCGCCACAGGCGGCACGCAGAAAGGACGCACATGACGATCAGACTTCACTGCTTCGGCGAATCGGGCAATTCCTACAAGGCAGCCCTGGCGCTGGAACTGTCGGGCCTCGGATGGGAGCCGGTCTTTGTCGATTTCTTTGGCGGCGAGACGCGGGGCGATGCCTTTCGTCAGGTCAACGTCATGGGTGAGGCGCCCGTGCTGGTGGATGACGGCGTGACCTTGACGCAATCCGGCGTCATGCAGATGTATATTACGGAAAAGACGGGAAAATTCGGCGGCGAAACACCGCAGGAGGCGCGCGAGGTGATGCGCTGGATGTTCTGGGACAATCACAAGCTCAGCAGCCCGGCGGGCATGACCCGGTTCCTGATGAACTTTCTGCCCGCCGAGAAGCGCCCGGCAGAGGTCATCGCCTTTACCCAGGGCCGTCTCAGGGCTGCCTATACCGCGCTCGATACGCATCTTGCGGGGCGCGACTGGATCGTGGGCGATGGCCTCACCAATGCCGATCTCTCCTGCTGCGGCTATCTGTTCTACCCCGAGCCCTTCGGCTTTGACCGCGCCGACTGGCCCAATATCGACCGGTGGCTGACCAATGTCAGCCAGACCCCCGGCTGGAAACATCCCTATGACCTGATGCCCGGCAGTCCCGCCGACCGCGCCTGAACGAAGGAGACCGACATGACCAACGCCTATATCTACGACACGGTGCGCACGCCGCGCGGCAAGGGCCGCAAGGATGGCGCGCTGCACGAGGTGACCGCCGCACGGCTTTCTGCGCAGGTGCTCAACGCACTGAAAGAACGAAACGGGCTGGACGGCCATGCGGTCGAGGATGTGATCTGGGGCAATGTCACGCAGGTGATGGAGCAGGGTGGCTGCCTTGCGCGCACAGCCGTGCTGGCCTCGGATCTGGATGAATCGATCCCCGGCCTTGCGATCAACCGATTTTGCGCAAGCGGCATGGAGGCGGTGAACCTTGCCGCCAACCAGGTCAACGGCGGTGCCGGCGAGGCCTATATCGCCGGCGGGGTCGAGATGATGGGCCGCGTCGCCATGGGCAGCGACGGAGCGGCGATCGCCGTGGATCCCTCGATCGCGATGGAGACCTATTTCGTGCCGCAAGGCATCTCGGCGGATATCATCGCCACCGAATACGGATTCTCGCGCGACGAGGCCGATGCCCTGGCGATGGAATCCCAGCGCCGCGCCGCGAAGGCATGGGAAGAGAACCGCTTTGCCGGATCCATCATCGAAGTCAGGGATCAGAACGGCCTGACCATTCTTGATCATGACGAATACATGCGCCCCGGCAGCGACATGCAGACGCTTGGCGCGCTGAGTCCGGCCTTTCAGGCGATGGGCGAGGTGATGCCCGGCTTTGATGCCGTGGCAAAGCTGAAATATCCCCATCTGGAGCGGATCAACCATATCCACCATGCAGGCAATTCCTCCGGCATCGTCGATGGCGCGGCGGGCGTGCTGGTCGGCAGCCGGGAGTTTGGCGAGAAATGGGGCCTCAGGCCCCGCGCGCGTATCCGCAAGACCTGCAAGATCGGCACCGACCCGACGATCATGCTGACCGGTCCCGTGCCCGCCACCGAAAAGATCCTTGCCGACAGCGGCATGGCGATTTCCGACATCGACCTCTTCGAGGTAAACGAGGCCTTTGCCTCGGTCGTGCTGCGCTTCATGCAGGCGTTCGATGTCGATGCCGACCGGGTCAACGTCAATGGCGGCGCGATTGCCATGGGACACCCGCTGGGTGCCACCGGCGCGATGATCATCGGCACGCTTCTGGACGAGATGGAGCGCACCGGCAAGGGCACGGGCCTTGCGACGCTCTGCATCGCCTCCGGCATGGGTGCCGCCACCATCATCGAGCGCGTGTAAGAGGAGATGACTGCAATGACTGATTTCACGATGGAAAAACAGGCCGATGGCGTCGCGATCATCACCTGGGACACGCAGGGCAAGTCGATGAACGTGATGAACCAGCAGGGCTTTCACGATCTCGAGGCACTGATCGACGACGCGCTCGCCGATGATGCGGTCAAGGGCGTGATCCTGACCTCGGGCAAGGAGGGGTCGTTTGCCGGAGGCATGGATCTCAACATCATCGCCAAGATGCGCGATGACGCGGGCGACAATCCCGCCAAGGGGCTTTTTGACGGCGTGATGGGCATGCACGCCATCCTGCGCAAGATCGAGCGCGCGGGCATGGACCCCAAGACCAACAAGGGCGGCAAGCCGATTGCCGCGGCCCTGCCAGGCACGGCGCTTGGCATCGGGCTCGAGATTCCGCTCGCCTGTCACCGCATCTTTGCCGCTGACAACCCCTCGGCCAAGATCGGCCTGCCCGAGATCATGGTCGGCATCTTCCCCGGCGCGGGCGGCACGACGCGCCTGGTGCGCAAGCTGGGCGCGATGGCGGCCTCACCGCTCCTGCTCGAGGGCAAGCTGAACGACCCGAAAAAGGCCAAAGCCGCCGGTGTGGTTGATGAGGTGGTGCCCGCCGATCAGCTGATCGAAAAGGCGCGCGAATGGGTGCTGAGCAATCCCGAGATCGTCAAGCCCTGGGATGACAAGGGCTACAAGATGCCCGGCGGCGCGCCCTATCACCCGGCGGGATTCATGACCTTTGTCGGCGCCTCGGCGATGGTCAACGGCAAGACGCAGGGCGCGTTCCCGGCGGCAAAGGCGTTGCTCAGCGCGGTCTACGAAGGTGCGCTCGTGCCGTTTGATACCGCGCTGAAAATCGAGGCGCGCTGGTTCGTCAACGTGCTGATGAACCCAAGCTCCAGCGCCATGATCCGCTCGCTTTTCATCAACAAGGAGGCTTTGGAAAAGGGGGCCAACCGCCCCGACATCCCGGATCAGAAGGTGAAGAAGGTGGGTGTCATAGGCGCCGGCATGATGGGCGCGGGCATCGCCCTCGTCTCGGCGATGGCGGGGATACAGGTTGTCCTGATCGACCAGAAACAGGAGGCGGCGGACAAGGGCAAATCCTACACCGCGGATTTCATGGATCAGGGCATCAAGCGCGGCAAGGCCACACCGGAAAAGAAGGCGGCGACGCTCGATCTCATTACCGCCACCACCGACTATGCCGCGCTCAAGGGCTGTGATCTGATCATCGAGGCGGTTTTCGAGGACCCCAAGGTCAAGGCCGAGGTCACCCGAAACGTCCTCAAGGTGGTGGACAAGGATTGCATCTTTGCCACCAACACCTCGACCCTGCCGATCACCGATCTGGCGCAGGCAAGTGACCGTCCCGAGGATTTCATCGGCATCCATTTCTTTTCGCCCGTCGAAAAGATGATGCTGGTCGAGATCATCAAGGGCCGACAGACCGGCCCGCGCGCGGTAGCCAAGGCGCTGGATTATGTTCGCCAGATCCGCAAGACGCCCATCGTGGTGAATGACGCGCGCTTCTTCTACTGCAACCGCTGCATCATTCCCTATATCAACGAAGGCATCCGCATGGTGGCCGAGGGTGTCGCGCCTGCGCTGATCGACAACGCCGCACGGCAGCTGGGCTTTCCGGTCGGACCGCTGCAACTGGTGGATGAGACCTCGATTGATCTGGGCGCGAAAATCGCCCGCGCCACCAGGGCCGCGATGGGCGATGACTATCCCGACGCGGCGGTCGATGAGGTGATCTTCTGGATGGAGGGCGAGGGGCGTCTGGGCCGCAAGTCAAACGCCGGTTTCTACGACTATGACGACAAGGGCAAGCGTCAGGGCTACTGGCCGGGCCTCGCAGAGAAATATCCGCGCGCCAAGGCACAACCCGACCTCTACGAGGTGCAGCATCGCCTGATGTTCGCGCAGGTGCTCGAGGCCGTGCGCGCGCTGGAAGAGGGTGTTCTGGAAGATATCCGCGAAGGCGATGTGGGCGCCATTCTCGCCTGGGGTTTTGCGCCCTGGTCGGGTGGACCGTTCACCTGGCTCGACATCATCGGCACACCCTATGCCGCCGAGCGCTGCGATCAGCTGACCCAAAAGTTCGGGCCGCGGTTCACCACACCCAAACTGCTTCGCGAGATGGCCGACAAGACCCAGGGTTTTTATGACCACTTCGGCCAGAAATCTCTCGCTGCCTGACAGGAAATCACCCCTGCGCCGACAAGGGTCAGCGCAGGGGTGCCCTGTTTCTTCCTGGCAAAAGTATCCATCTGAACCTGACTTGACCCGGTGCGTCGTCAGATAGGCACAAACCCGTTCCGCGCCGACTCGAACTGTTCCAACCGACCAGAGCCGATGTCGATCCAGAGCCCGTGCAGTGTCAGCCTGCCATCCTTGACGGCCGCCTCGATGAACGGGAATGTCATCAGGTTGTCCAGAGAGACGATAACCGTCTGCCGCTCGATCGCGCGCAACTTCGCGGTCTCGTCAGGTATGTCCTTGATGCGCTCATAGCCTGGCCGCAGAATGTCGAGCCAGCGCCCGAGAAAGCTGTGCGGCGCTTCCAGTTCGGGTGCGTGGCCCGTGCACATGTCAAGACACCCCCTCGCCCCGCCGCAGGCCGAATGCCCTGTCACGATCAGATGTGCCACCTTGAGCGAAGTCACCGCGAATTCAATTGCCGCAGATGTACCGTGCTTGCCCCCGTCAGGCTCATATGGCGGGATCAGATTGGCGATGTTCCGATGGGTAAAGAACTCTCCCGCCTCGGCGTTGAACAGAGCGGCCGTATGCACCCGGCTGTCGCAGCATGAAATCATCATGGCGCGCGGATGCTGCCCCTGTTGCGCAAGGTGACGGTACCAGGATTCATTCTCGGCAAAGCTGGTTGCTTTCCAGCCAAGGTAGCGGCGCGCCAGATGGGTCGGCAAGGGGCGGGCGTGTTCCATGGTGTCTCCGGGACTGACGGGCAATCGGATGCTCAATAGTCTGAATTGTCCTCGAATTCGAGTGATTAATTCCTCCGCCGGAAACCTTTTGGGAACCGCGTTGCTGCCATTCTGCGCGCGGCCGTGGGGGCGGACGATGCATGGGCTGCGGGTGAGAATGTGGAACAGGTGACATTGCTGAAACAGAATGAATACGTGCGGCTCGACGCCAGCCAACTGACGGCGCTCTATCATCAGTTGGGCGAAGCCGACGCCGAGGATATCGTGTGCCGTGCGCTAGAGGAACTGGCGGCACGGCTCAGCCATGCGGAACGCTGCTATCGCGAGGGGCGGCTTGCGGACATGCGCAAGAGCAGCCGCAGCCTGATCGCGATTGCGGACCAGATCGGCATGCGACTTCTGGCGCAGGTGGCGGGCGATGTGACCGGCTGCATCGACAGTGGCGACCACGGTGCGCTGGCCGCAACCTTTGCCCGCCTCCTGCGGATCGGCGAACGTTCGCTCTGCGAGATCTGGGATTTGCAGGACCTGCCATTCTGAGACTGGTGGCGTTTGGTGGGTTGCAGACGGCGCAATCGCGGCTAGGCTGGGCGCGAATTACCCTCAACAGGTCTATGCCCATGAGCCTCAGATTTGCCGACCCGGATTCCCCTGCCATCCCTCTGCATGTGGTGCCCGAGGACGGGCTGGACGATTGGCTCGCCGGGCAATCCGCCGGTGTCGCCGCATGGGTGCGCGCCACCGGGTTTACCGGCACGCTGGCGCGCGCGCTGGTTGTGCCCGACGCATCTGGTGTGGTCGCCTTGGCGCTTGCAGGCTATGGCACGCCAGCAACCCGCGCCCGGGGGCGGTTTCATCTGGCTGCCTGCGCCGCGACATTGCCCGAGGGCACCTATCGCCTGCATGGCCTGCCGCATGAGCATGCCGAGACAGAGGCGCTTGGCTGGCTCCTGTCGCATTACGCCTATGAACGCTATCGTGCGCAATCCCCAGCCAAGGCGCGCCTGATCGCCCCCGAGGGCGTGGATACGCCCCGACTGGAAATCATCGCGGCGGCCGAGGCGCTGACCCGCGATCTGATCAATACGCCTGCCAACGATCTGGGACCGGACGCGCTCGAAGCCGCCTGCACCGCCGTTGCCAGTCAACACGGCGCGGGTATCTCCTTCATCAGGGGTGCGGATCTGTTGCACAGGAATTTCCCGCTGATCCACACCGTCGGGCGCGCCGCAAGCGAAGAACCGCGCCTGATCGACATGCGCTGGGGCGACAACGGGCCGAAACTGACCCTTGTCGGCAAGGGCGTATGCTTTGACACTGGCGGTCTCAACCTCAAACCTGCATCCGGTATGGGGCTGATGAAAAAGGACATGGGCGGCGCGGCCACAGTTCTGGGTCTTGCCCATATGATCATGGCGCTCGGGCTTCCGGTGCAATTGCGCATGCTGATCCCGGCGGTGGAAAACAGCGTCGGCAGCGATGCCTTTCGCCCCGGCGACATCCTGACCGCGCGCAACGGGCTGACGGTCGAGATCAACAATACAGATGCCGAGGGGCGGCTGGTGCTGGCCGATGCGCTGGCCTGCGCGGCAGAGGATGCGCCCGACCTGATGATTTCCATGGCGACGCTGACCGGCGCGGCGCGGGTGGCGCTTGGGCCGGACCTCGCCCCGTATTACACCGGGGATGCCCAATTTGCCACAGCACTCGACGCCGCCGCCGCACGCGTGGCCGATCCGGTCTGGAGGATGCCGTTCCACACGCCCTACGAGACGATGATCGAGCCGGGCATCGCCGATCTCGATAACGCGCCCTCCGGCGGCATGGCAGGCTCGATCACCGCGGCGCTCTTTCTGCGCCGGTTCACCGCCGGATTGCCCTATGCGCATTTCGACATCTACGGATGGATCCCCATGGCGGCGCCCGCCCGTCCCAAGGGGGGCGTCGGCATGGGCGCACGCGCGCTGCTGGCGGCATTGCCGGAGGTGCTGAACCTGTGAGCGAGCCCCGCCTCATCGCCCTGCCCATCGTCGACCTGCTGCGCAGCCCGGATGGTCCGCGCGACCGGCAGCTTCTGATGGGTGAGGGCGTTCGGGTTCACAGTGTCACCGACGGCTGGGCCAGGGTCACGGCCACGCGCGACGGCTATCCCGGCTTCATTCCCGAAACCGCGCTGACCGGGGGCAACGTCACCCACCGGGTCAGCGCGCGGGCCACCCATCTTTATTCCCAACCGGACATCAAGACGCCCGAACGCCTCAGTCTCAGCCATGGCGCGCGGCTGAACGTGCTGTCCGAGAGCGCCCGCTTTGCCCAAACACCGCAGGGTTTCGTGCCGCGCGCCCATATCCATCCCCTCGATATCCTCGAAGAGGATCCTGTCGCGGTCGCGGAACTCTACCTTGGCACGCCCTATCTCTGGGGCGGCAATTCGGTCTTTGGCATCGACTGTTCAGGGCTGGTGCAGGTGGCGTGCCTGGCCTGCGGCATCCCCTCCCCCGGCGACAGCGGCCCACAGGAGGCCGCCCTTGGCGATCCCCTGCCGGAGAGCGCGCCGTTACGGCGCGGTGATCTTGTGTTCTGGCGTGGCCACGTGGCCTGGGTCGCGGATACCGACCGGCTCTTGCACGCCAACGCCTGTCATATGGCCGTGGCCTATGAACCCATCGACACTGCCATCGCCCGCATCGCGGCACAGGGCGACGGCCCCGTCACCTCACGCAGACGCCTGAAAGGAACGCCATGACCTCCGATCCGTTCTTTCACCCCGTCTCGGGGTTCGATCTGCCACGCTTTGCCGGGATACCGACCTTCATGCGCCTGCCCCATGTGCCACACGGACACACCCGCCATGACGATGTGCAGATCGGCCTCATCGGCGTGCCGTGGGATTCAGGCACCACCAACCGTCCCGGTCCCCGGCACGGGCCACGGCAGTTGCGCGACGCCTCGACCATGATCCGCGCACAGCACCCGACCAGCGGCATGCGCCCGTTCGAGACGGTGAACTGCGCCGATCTTGGCGATGTCGGTCCCAACCCGGCAGATATCGTCGACAGCATGACGCGGATCACGGAATTCTATGACCGGGTGACGGGGGCGGGGATCACCCCGCTGACGGCTGGCGGCGATCACCTGACGACGCTGCCGGTGCTGCGCGCGCTGGCGCGCCGCGCGCCTCTGGGCATGATCCATTTCGACAGCCACACGGATCTCTACCACTCCTATTTCGGGGGCACGATGTATACCCACGGCACCCCCTTCCGCCGCGCGGTCGAAGAGGGGTTGCTTGATCCGAAACGTGTCGTGATGATCGGCCTGCGCGGCACGATGTATGACACTGAGGATCGTGATTTTGCCGCCGCGAACGGCATCCGACTGATCCTGATCGAGGAATTTCACGCCCGCGGGCCCGAGGACGTGATGGCCGAGGCGCGCGAGATCGCGGGCAAGGGCGAAACCTATGTCAGCTACGACATCGACTTTGTCGATCCCACATTCGCGCCCGGCACCGGCACGCCAGAGGTGGGCGGGCCAAACAGCTATCAGGCGTTGCAGGTGGTGCGAGGGCTGGAGGGCGTGAACATCGTCGGCGCCGATCTGGTCGAGATCTCGCCGCCCTTCGACACCTCGGGCGGCACCGCGTTTCTGGGGGCCTCGATCATGTTCGAACTTCTGTGCGTGATGGCGGGGGCTATTCCACCGCCCGGATAAGCCTGCGTTCCAGCACCCGCAGCACAGCGCGCAGGTCATGACCACGTTTCAGTATGCGGCCATCCATGCCGATCACCGCATACTGCCCCTGCCTGCCATGCAGTTTGGGCCGTTTCTCGATCCGGTAGAGCGGATGCTCTGCCGTCCGGCGGAAAATCGAAAAGATCGCCACCTCGCGCAGGCAGGAAATGCCGTAATCGCGCCATTCGCCAGCAGCCACCATGCGCCCGTACAGCGACAGGATCACTGCCAGTTCGGGGCGCTGGAAGGCCACCTGCGTTTCAGTGGGATGCGCGCCCGGCAATGGGCCCAAAGACATGAAGGTCATGCGCAGAGACTCGCGCCAAACCCTTCGCAAATCAAGCGCTTTCATTCATGGTCGACCGGACGCGCGCCGTTTTGCGGGAAAATGTCGCGCCCGGATCACCCATCCGGCGCGTCGCCCGATATCACGCAGATGTCGCACCCCATGTTGAATCACCGCCCGCTTTGACGCAGAGTTGTCGCAAATCAACCGAGAGGACAGATCAATGCGCACAAGAGCCGCAGTCGCCGTCGAGGCAGGCAAACCGATGGAGATCATGGAGGTGAACCTGGACGGCCCGAAGGCGGGCGAGGTTCTGGTAGAAATCAAGGCGACAGGCCTCTGCCACACCGATGATTTTACCCTGTCGGGGGCCGATCCCGAAGGCGCGTTTCCGGCCATTCTGGGCCATGAGGGTGCCGGCGTCGTGCTCGAAGTGGGTCCTGGCGTCACCAGCCTAAAGCCCGGCGATCATGTCATTCCGCTCTACACGCCGGAATGCCGCGAATGCGAATACTGCCTCAACCCGAAAACCAATCTCTGTCAGGCAATCCGCTCGACCCAGGGACAGGGTGTCATGCCCGACGGCACCAGCCGGTTCTCGATGCTCGACGGCACGCCGATCCTGCATTACATGGGCTGCTCCACCTTCAGCAATCACACCGTCCTGCCGGAGATCGCGCTGGCCAAGGTGCGCAAGGATGCGCCGTTCGACAAGATCTGCTATATCGGCTGCGGCGTGACCACCGGCATCGGTGCGGTGATCAACACCGCCAAGGTCGAGATCGGCAGCCGCGCCATTGTCTTTGGTCTGGGCGGCATCGGATTGAACGTCATTCAGGGCCTGCGTCTGGCGGGCGCGGATCAGATCGTCGGCGTCGATCTCAACCCGGCCAAGGTCGAGATGGCGACCCGCTTCGGCATGACCGATTTCGTCAATCCCAAGGAGGTCAGCGGCGATCTGGTCGCGCATCTGGTGGCGTTGACGGGCGGCGGCGCGGATTACACCTTTGACGCCACCGGCAATGTGCAGGTCATGCGCACGGCACTCGAGGCCGCGCACAAGGGCTGGGGCGAGAGCATCATCATCGGCGTGGCCCCGGCGGGTGCGGAAATATCGACGCGGCCCTTCCAGCTCGTCACCGGGCGCAGCTGGCGCGGCACAGCTTTCGGCGGGGCGCGAGGACGCACGGATGTGCCGAAAATCGTCGACTGGTACATGGACGGCAAGATCGAGATCGACCCGATGATCACCCACACTCTCACGCTCGACGAGATCAACAAGGGCTTCGACATGATGCACGCGGGCGAGAGCATCCGCAGCGTCGTCGTCTACTGACACATCCCTGACACGAAACTTGCAGCGCCGCACAGCCCCCTGTGCGGCGTTACGCATTGCGGGGGGCCGGGCATCGCATAGATTGCAGGTCAAACCGCAAGGAGGATCAATTGGATGAGCGACAGCACCTATACCCCGCCCGAGATCTGGACATGGCAACAACCGTCAGGCGGGCAGTTCGCCTCGATCAACCGGCCCGTTGCGGGGGCCACGCACGAGCGCGACCTGCCGGTGGGCAAGCACCCGTTCCAGCTTTATTCGCTGGCCACGCCCAATGGCGTCAAGGTCACGGTGATGTTCGAGGAACTGCTCGCGGCGGGCCATGCGGCGGAATATGACGCCTGGCTGATCAATATCGGCGAGGGCGATCAGTTCGGCTCTGGCTTTGTCGACATCAACCCCAATTCCAAGATCCCCGCGCTGATGGACCGCTCTGGCGCCACGCCGGTGCGGGTCTTTGAGAGCGGCTCGATCCTGCTGCATCTGGCAGAGAAATTCGGGGCCTTCCTGCCCGCATCCGGTCCGGCGCGTACCGAAACCCTCAACTGGCTGTTCTGGCAGATGGGCAGCGCGCCCTATCTGGGCGGTGGTTTCGGCCATTTCTACGCCTATGCGCCCGAGAAATGGCAATACCCCATCGACCGTTTCGCGATGGAAACCAAACGTCAGCTCGATGTGCTTGATCGTCAGCTCGCGACACGGCCCTATATCGCGGGCGCGGATTATTCGATTGCCGATATGGCGATCTGGCCGTGGTATGGCAATCTGGTGCTGCACCGGCAATATGGCGATGCGGGCCGTTTCCTGAGCGTGGACAGCTACAAGCATCTCGTCGCATGGGCCAAGAAAATCGACGCCCGTCCGGCGGTGCAGCGTGGCCGGATGGTCAACCGGACCTGGGGCGAACCCGAGTTGCAGTTGCACGAACGGCACGACGCCTCGGATTTCGAGGCCCGAACCCAGGACAAGATCGGCGAGACCGTCTGACATTCGCGCAAAAGGGTTTCACCCGGCATCGGGATCGGGCATGAAAGGCGAAAAGGAGCCATCCCATGCCCGATCCCCGCACATCGCTACTGGCCGTCCTGATCGACGCCGACAACGTTCCGGCCAAATATGCCCGCGCGATCCTGAACGAGGTGACCAGCTATGGCGAGCCTGGGCTGCGCCGGGTCTATGGCGACTGGTCCAACCAGCAACTCTCGGGCTGGACCAGAACCGCGCAGGAACTGGGCCTCGTGCAGCACCAGCAAACCGCCAACACCAAGGGCAAGAACGCCAGCGACATCGGGCTGGTGATCGACGCAATGGACATCCTGCATGCCGGGCATTTCAACGGGTTCGTGCTGGTCTCCTCGGACAGCGATTTCACCCGGTTGGCCAGCCGCATCCGGGAACAGGGCCTGACGGTGATCGGCATCGGCGAGGCCAAGGCGCCGGAGGCGCTGAAGAACGCCTGCAACCGCTTTGTCGCGATCGAGAACATCTATCAGGGTTCGGATGACGCGCCGCGCGATGCGCCCGCCGCCAAGCTGGACACCAAGACCATCACCGCCGCGCAGCGACTGTTCTTTGACGCGATGGAAAAGATCGACCAGGACGATGAATGGTTCCCTCTGGGGCGGCTGGGCCAGCAGATACAGGCCGACAAGCCCGATTTCGACACCCGCAGCTATGGCAAGAAGAAACTCAGCGATCTGGTCAAGGAGTTGAAGGTGTTCGAGACCAAGACCGGCCCCGGCAATCAGCTTCTGGTGCGGCGACTGGACTGATCCCGTAGCCAGGCCCGGATCTGGGCAGAGTGCGCTCCGCGCTCCGGCGGCAGGGCGATGTCGCTGACCCGCCCGTCAAAGCGCGGGGCGGGAGCGGGGTTCAGATGCCCGTCACTCGTCCGCCAGACCCCGCGCGCCTGCATATGCGGGTCATCAGCGGCCTCATCGGGGCGCAAGACAGGCGCGACGCAGGCGTCGGAACCGGCAAATATCCCAGCCCAATGCACGACAGGATGCTGTGCGAAAATCTCATCCAGCGCCGCAGATTGCTGCGCCCACGCTTCGCGGTCATGCTGGTCCGCGAAGCGTGGATCGTCAGCCAGTTCCATCCGGCGCAGGAATTCCGCGTAAAATTGCGACTCCAGGCATTGCACGCTCAGATAGCCGCCGCATTGGCAGCGATAGACCCGGCTCCAGTGCGGCCCGTCCAGCAGGCTCTGACCGCGCTGCATCGACAGGTGGCCCGAGGGCATCATCGACGTCAGCAACGCCATCATATGCGCCGAGCCATCGACGATTGCGGCATCCACGACACAGCCCCGTCCCTCGCGCGCGGCCCGGATCAGGCCCGCAAGAACCCCTGCCACCAGATAGAGCGCCCCACCCCCCACGTCGCCCACCAGCGTGGGCGGCGCCACCGGCGGCGTGCCCGGCGCACCGGCATACCAGAGCGCGCCAGAGGTGGCGATGTAATTCAGGTCATGCCCGGCGGTCATTGCGCGCGGGCCATCCTGGCCCCAGCCGGTCATCCGGCCATAGACAAGGCGCGGATTGGCCTGCCGCATCTCTTCCGGCCCCAGCCCCAGCCGCTCCATCACGCCGGGGCGAAACCCCTCGATCAGCGCATCGGCGCGGGCGACGAGCGCCTGCGCCACCGCCAGATCCCCGGCATCCTTCAGATCAAGGATGATCGAGCGCTTGCCCCGGTCCAGCAGGTTGCGTTCCGCGGCCACGGAATTGCCCCGGCCCGGACGGTGGATCACGATCACCTCGGCCCCCAGTTCGGCCAGCATCATCCCGGCAAAGGGCGCAGGCCCCAGCCCCTCGATCTCGACCACGATCAATCCTGACAGCATTGCCGCCCCCCCGAAGATGTCGGCGCCAGACTATGAGGCCCCGCGCCGCGATACCAGACTGTTGATCGCCCCCCGCACTCTGGGCTCTTGGCGGCACCCCGGCGCTGCGCTAGGCTCTGGCGTAACGCGAGGGAAAAGGGAGCACACCGATGCAGATGAGCGACGCGCGCGAGATAAGGGCGGATCGGGCGACGGTCTGGGCGGCCCTGCTCAGCCCCGAGGTGCTGAAGGAATGCGTGCCGGGCGCGCAAGAGGTGACCGGCACCCCCGAAGAAGGCTTCGAGGCGACCGTGGTGCAGAAGGTCGGACCGGTAAAGGCCACGTTCAAGGGCATGGTGACAGTCTCGAACATCGTCGAAATGCAGAGCCTGACCCTGACCGGCGAGGGCAAGGGGGGTGCCGCAGGCTATGCCAAGGGCGGTGCCGATGTGCGACTGGAGGATTGCGAGGCAGGCACGCGGCTGATCTATGACGTCGAGGCCAATGTCGGCGGCAAGCTGGCGCAACTGGGCAGCCGGATCGTGGACGGCTTCGCCAAGAAGATGGCCGATCAGTTCTTTACCCGGTTCGAAGAGGTTGTCGGCGCCCCGGCCGAGGATGACCCCGAGCCGGAACCCGAGGCGGTCAAGAAAGGCTGGCTCAAGCGGCTGATCAGCTAGCGCGCGGCATCGGTTCCTGTCTTGCCGGGACAATGCGCATGGGCGCACAGATACCCTTGCGCAGGCAAGAGTTGCGCTCGCCCCCCAAACCCTTAGGTTCAGCGCAGAACAAAGGGGGCCGACATGGCGGTGATCGTAGCGGTCGAGGGGCTGCGCAAGGTCTACAAGGACGGGTTCGAGGCCCTGCGGGGTGTCTCGCTGACCATCGAGGAGGGCGAGATACTGGCCCTGCTCGGCCCCAATGGCGCGGGCAAGACGACGCTGATCTCGGCGCTCTGCGGGATCACCACACCCACGGCGGGGCGCGCATCGGTCGGCGGGCATGACATCGTCAGGGATTACCGACCGGCGCGGCAGATGATCGGGCTGGTGCCGCAGGAAATCGCGCTGGAACCCTTTGAGAAGGTGATCAATACGGTGCGCTTCTCGCGCGGTCTGTTCGGCAAAGGACGCGATGACGCGCTGATCGAACGCATCCTGCGGCAACTCTCGCTCTGGGACAAACGCCACAGCCGTATCCGCGAACTCTCGGGCGGGATGAAGCGCCGCGTGCTGATCGCCAAGGCGCTCTGCCACGAACCGCGCGTGCTGTTTCTCGACGAACCGACAGCAGGCGTCGATGTGGAACTGCGCCGCGACATGTGGCAGGTGGTCGAAAACCTCAAGCAAAGCGGCGTCACCATCATCCTGACCACGCATTACATCGAAGAGGCCGAGGCGATCGCCGACCGGATCGCCGTGATCAACAAGGGCGAGATCCTGCTGGTCGAGAACAAGGCCGACCTGATGCGCCGGATGGGACGCAAGACACTGCGCATCGACCTGGCCGCGCCGGTCGATGCGGTGCCCGCCGCCCTGTCTGACTATAACCTCGAACGGATCGAGGACGGTCATGCGCTGATCTATCACTATGACACGCGCGGCGAGGGCACCGGCATCACCCGCCTGTTGCAGGCGCTCGCGGCAGAGGGGCTGGGCTTGCGCGATATCGAGACCCGGCAAAGCAGTCTCGAAGAGATTTTCGTGGGTCTGGTGCGGGAGGACACGGCATGAACCTGCACGCGATCTGGGCCATCTATATCTACGAAATGAAACGGTTTTTCCGAACCATCATGGAAAGCCTGCTGTCGCCGGTGATCTCGACCACGCTCTACTTCGTGGTCTTCGGCGCGGCCATCGGCGGCCGGATAGAAGAGGTCGAGGGCGTGAGCTATGGCGCGTTCATCGTGCCGGGACTGATCATGCTCAGCGTGATGACGCAGGCGATCAGCAACGCCTCGTTCGGCATCTATTTCCCGAAATTCATCGGCACGATCTTCGAGCTGCTCTCGGCTCCGGTCAACTTTTTCGAGATCGTTCTGGGCTATGTCGGTGCGGCGGCGACCAAGGCGTTGCTGATCGGGGGGGTGATCCTGATCACGGCGATGTTCTTTGTCGATCTGGACATTCAGCACCCGCTGGCGATGGTGACGTTTCTGGTGATGATCTGCGTCTCTTTCGCGCTCTTCGGGTTCATCATCGGGATATGGGCCGAGAATTTCCAGCAACTGCAACTGATCCCGCTGCTGGTCATCACGCCTCTGGTGTTCCTGGGCGGGTCGTTCTACTCGATCTCGATGCTGCCGCCGACCTGGCAGGTGGTGACGCTGTTCAATCCGGTGGTCTATCTCATCTCGGGCTTTCGCTGGTCGTTCTTTGGCACGGCGGATGTGGCGGTGGGCTACAGCCTGCTGGCGGTCACGGTGTTTTTGGGCCTCTGCATGGCGGCGGTCTGGCTGATATTCAGAACCGGGTACCGGATCAAATCCTGACGCGCGGCGTGATCTTTTTCACGCGCCCGCCCCCGAATTGCAAAAGCGCGGATAACTGTTGCACGGCCCGCCTTGTTTGTCGCGCCCGGCCACTCTACATCGGGCACCATGAAACACCTGATCCCCTTCCTCAACCGCAGGCCGACCGTCGCGGTCATTCGCCTTGCGGGAATGATCGGTTCGGGCGGTCGCGCGCAACTGAATGACGAGGCGCTCGGCCCGGTGATCGACAAGGCGTTCGCCCGCGGCAAACCCGTGGCAGTCGCGCTGGTGGTAAATTCGCCCGGCGGCTCGCCGGTGCAATCCTCGCTGATCGCCGCCCGTATCCGCCGGCTGGCGGAAGAGAAGGAAATCCCCGTGCATGCCTTTGTCGAGGATGTGGCGGCCTCGGGCGGCTATTGGCTGGCGGTGGCGGCGGATGACATCTGGGTGGACAACTCCTCGATCCTGGGCTCCATCGGGGTGATTTCAGCGGGCTTTGGCGCACAGGTGCTGCTGTCGCGACAGGGGATCGAGCGGCGCGTCTACACCGCCGGCAAATCCAAGAGCACGCTTGACCCGTTCCTGCCGGAAAAGCCCGAGGATGTGGCCCGGCTCAAGGGTATACTGGAGCAGATTCACGAGGCTTTCATCGCCCATGTAAAATCCAGGAGAGGCACAAAGCTGGCGGATGATCCCGACCTCTTCACCGGCGAATTCTGGTTGGGCGGGCGGGCAACGGAACTGGGCCTTGCCGACGGAATCGGCCATCTGATCCCGAAGATGAAGGAAATCTATGGCGAAAAGGTGCGCTTTGCCCGCTACGGGCGTCGGCGCACCCTTTTCCAGCGGTTCGGCGCGACGCTGGCGCAGGATGCGATCACGGCCATCGAGGAACGGGCAGGCTATGCCCGGTTCGGACTCTGACGTGGTTGTAAAGATCGTCATACTGTTTCTGGTCGCGATGGGCGTACTGGCGATGTTCGGGCGGCTCCGTTTTCCGGGCCAAAAACGTCTGAGCGATTCCAAATGCAGGCGCTGCGGGCGTTACCGGATCGGCAAGGGGCCATGCTCCTGCGAAAAGGACAAGCATAAATGATGCCTTGGATTCTGACCGGCCTGGGACTCGTCATCCTGCTGCTGGCGGGCGACGCACTGGTCAAAGGCGCCGTGAACCTCAGCCTGCGCGTGGGCATACCCGCGCTGATCGTCAGCCTGACGATCGTGGCCTTTGGCACGTCGGCGCCGGAATTGCTGATCTCCGTCAATGCCGTGCTGGTGAACAAGCCGGGGCTCGCGCTCGGGAATGTGGTGGGGTCCAACACCGCCAATGTTCTTCTGGTGCTGGGGATCCCGGCAATCCTGGCGGTCATGCATACCAGCGGCTGCCGCTGCTCCAAATCCTACATCCAGATGCTCGCGGCCAGCGTCCTGTTCATCGCCCTCGCCTTTCGCGGCACGTTCGACTGGATATCCGGCGCGATTCTGCTGTGTGCCCTTGGCCTGATGCTGGCCGATGCCTTCAACGACTCGCTGGTGCATCGCCGCGCGACCGCAATCAAGGCCCTGTCAGAGACGGATTTCATCGAGGATGTCGAAGGCGCCGATCCCGACATGCCCTGGTGGCAGATCATCACCTTTCTGGTTCTGGGCCTCGTGGGACTGCCGCTGGGTGCCGATATCCTTGTCGACAATGCGTCGATTATCGCCATGCGCTATGGCGTCAGCGAGGCGGTGATCGGCCTGACACTTGTGGCGGTCGGCACCTCCCTGCCGGAACTGGCGACAACCGTCATGGCTGCATTGCGCAAACAGGCGGATGTGGCGCTTGGCAATGTCATCGGGTCAAACATGTTCAACCTGCTGGCCATCATCGGGGTGGCGGCTTTTGTCGGACCGCTTCCTGTCGATCCGCAATTCCTGCGTTTCGATCTTTGGGTCATGCTGGGCACCTCGTTGCTTCTGATTCCCTTCGTGTTCTTCAAGCTCGATATCGGGCGGCTCTGGGGAATTGCCTTGACCGCCGCCTATCTGGTCTATGTCTGGTTCGTGCTGAGCTGAACGGGAGAGCCGACAGATGAAACGGGCATTGATAACGGGCGCGGGCAAACGGCTGGGCCGCGCCATGGCGCTTGAACTGGCGCGGCAGGGTCACGACGTGGCCGTGCATTACGCAACCTCCGCCGACGCCGCCGAAGAGGTGGCGCAGGAAATCCGTGCCATGGGCAGGCGGGCGATCACCCTGCACGCCGATCTGCTGGACGAGACACAGGTCACATCGCTTGTGACACGGGCGGCAGAGGGGCTGCTTGGCCCCGTGACAACGCTGGTCAACAACGCCTCGGTCTTTGACTACGACACCATCGACAGCGCCACCCGACAGAGCTGGGACCGACACATCGAAAGCAATCTGCGTGCGCCTTTCGTGCTGACACAGGCGATGGCCCGCGACGTTCCGCCGCCGCTGACAGATGAAAATGGCGAACCCTTGGCGCAGGGGCTGGTCATCAACATGATCGACCAGCGCGTGCGCAAACTGACGCCGGAATTCATGACCTACACGATTGCCAAGATGGGGCTATGGGCCTTTACCCAGACGGCAGCGCGGGCGCTCGCCCCGCGCGTGCGTGTCAATGCCATCGGACCCGGTCCCACCCTGCAGGGCCACCGGCAGAGCGACGCCCATTTCGACAGACAACGCAAGGCGACGATCCTGCGGCGCGGAGCCAATGCCGGCGACATCACGGGCGCGCTGCGCTACTTTCTCGACGCCCCTGCCGTGACCGGGCAATTGCTCTGCGTGGATGGCGGTCAGCATCTGGCATGGCAAACCCCCGACGTGCTCGGGCCCGAATAGCGCGCGCGCCGACAAGAGTTTTGCACCGTTTATGTTTTCTTCACGCAAGCGTTACAAAAACACCAATGTTTTCAATATTTTGCCACAGCCATATATTTTTCTGTTGTTTTTCATATGCTTGAGAATGCGCCTAAATTTTAGGCAACCCGATGAAGCCCGCAGGATTCAATAAGAAATTGCTGTTCACGGAAACTTATCTTCAGAGTTATCCACAGGAATCGTGGAAGCCTTCCCTCTTGCTCTTCGCCAGATATCGTTGCAGCACTCGGCAAGAATCATATCTGAGAACCCATGTCAGGCACCGATCGGACCCCGCCGCCGGAAACCGGCCATAAGGTGATACGGAATTATCTGCGAATGCTGGATGCGTCGCCGGGTGTCTACCGCATGCTCGATGCACAGGCGCGGGTGCTCTACGTCGGCAAGGCGCGCAACCTGCGGGCGAGAGTGTCAAGCTATACCCGCCCCACCGGCCACACGAGTCGCATCGCGCGGATGATCTCGGAAACCGCGTCGATGATGTTCCTGACCACCGCCACGGAAACCGAGGCGCTGCTGCTGGAACAGAACCTCATCAAGCAGCTCAAGCCGCGCTACAACGTGCTCCTGCGCGACGACAAGAGCTTTCCCAACATCCTCGTCACCGCGCATGACTTTCCGATGATCAAGAAACATCGCGGGGCCAAGCGTGAAAAGGGGGCCTATTACGGCCCCTTCGCCAGTGCCGGGGCGGTCAACCGGACGCTGGCGCAGTTGCAACGGGTATTTCAGTTGCGCAACTGTTCGGACGCAATGTTCGAGAGCCGCACGCGCCCCTGTCTGCAGTATCAGATCAAGCGCTGCACCGCGCCCTGCGTGGGCAGGATCAGCAAGTCGGATTATGCCGCGCAGGTCGGCGACGCCGAGCGGTATCTCTCGGGTCGCTCCACCGAGATACAGGAAAAACTGGCGGCGCAGATGGCAGAGGCGTCCGAGGCGATGGAGTTCGAGCGTGCCGCCGCGCTCCGCGACCGGATCAAGGCGCTGACGCAGGTGCAGACGGCACAGGGGATCAATCCGCGCACGGTGCCCGAGGCGGATGTGATCGCATTGCATCTGGAACAGGGCCAGGCCTGCGTGCAGGTGTTCTTTATCCGGGGCGGGCAGAACTGGGGCAATCAGGATTTCTATCCCCGCGTCGGGCCGGATGTCGAAGAGGCCGAGGTGCTCGAGGCCTTTGTCGGCCAGTTCTATGATGGCAAGGAGCCACCTCGGAGCCTGCTTCTGTCACACCCGATCGAAAATCCCGACCTGATGCAGCAAGCGTTGACCGACAAGCTGGGGCGCAAGGTCACCCTGACGGTGCCCATGCGCGGCGAAAAGGCAGAGCTGATCGACGCCGCGCTGCGCAACGCCCGCGAGGGCCTCGCGCGCAGGATGGCCGAGACCGCAACTCAGGCCAAGCTGCTGCGCGGTCTGGCCGAGGCCTTCGGCCTGCCCGCGCCCCCGCAACGGATCGAGGTCTATGACAACAGCCATATCCAGGGCACCGATGCTGTCGGCGCGATGATCGTGGCGGGCCCCGAAGGGCTGATGAAGAACAGCTACCGCAAGTTCAACATCAGGGGCGATGACCTGACCCCCGGTGACGATTTCGGCATGATGAAAGAGGTGCTGACGCGACGATTCAAACGACTGCTGAAAGAGGATCCTGACCGCGAACAGGGACATTGGCCCGATCTCCTGCTGATCGACGGCGGGGCCGGGCAGGTCAGCGCCGTGGCAGGCATCCTGCGCGAGATGGGGATCGAGGACATCCCGATGGTGGGTGTCGCCAAGGGCGTGGACCGCGACGCCGGCAAGGAGGAATTTCACCGGGTCGGAAAACACCCCATGGCGCTGCGCCACAACGATCCAGTGCTCTATTTCATCCAGCGCCTGCGTGACGAGGCGCATCGTTTCGCCATCGGGACGCACCGGACAAAACGCGCACGGGCGGTGGGGGCCACGCCTCTGGACGAAGTGCCCGGCGTGGGGGCAGCGCGCAAGCGGGCGCTGCTCGCGCATTTCGGCAGCGCCAAGGCGGTGAGCCGTGCCAATCTGGCCGATCTGAGGGCGGTCGAGGGGGTGTCGGATGCGCTTGCACAGAAACTCTACGATTTCTTTCACGAAAGGGGCTGACCGCCGCCGCGCTCCGCGGGCAGGCCGAGTGAATTCCGGCTTGAACGGCGCTTTCCCTCGGCTTCGTGACAGGGTAGAACCATTCGCATGACGTGGACGCTGCCGAATATCCTGACCACGCTCCGCCTGCTGGCAGCCCCGGCTGTTGCGGTGATGTTTCTTTATTTCACAAGACCTTATGCCGACTGGTTTGCTCTGCTCCTGTTCGTCGGCGCTGCCGTCACCGACTGGTTCGACGGCTATATCGCCCGCAACTGGAAGCAGGTGACCAAGATCGGCACGATGCTCGATCCCATCGCCGACAAGGCGATGGTGGTGATCGCGTTGATGGTGATCGTGGGTTATTCGAGCATGTCGCCCTGGCTGGTGCTGCCCGCGACGATGATTCTCTTTCGCGAGGTCTTTGTTTCCGGTCTGCGGGAATTTCTGGGCGACACGGCGGGCACGCTGAAGGTGACCCGGCTGGCCAAGTGGAAAACCACCACGCAAATGATTGCAATAGCTGTTCTTTTTGCCCAGGGCGTGTTCGAGCATTATTTCGGAATGTCGATCTTTGGCATGGATACCCAGTTGTGGATTGCCATTCTCGAGGGGCGCGAGGATGATGTTCTCGGGCTCAGGTGGAAATATAACGGCATGGTCTGGGCCGGGCATGTCGGTATCTGGCTGTTGTGGATCGCGGCGGCGCTGACACTGGTCACCGGGTTTGATTATCTATATAAATCAATCCCATATCTGAAGGATGAACGCTGATGGATGTGCTGTATTTCGCCTGGGTGCGAGAAAGGATCGGACAACCGAAAGAGCGGATCGAATCCAACCCCGCCACCGTGATGGACCTTGTTAACCAATTGCGCGCAAGGGAACCGCGATATGAGGCCGCCTTTGCCGATCTGGGCGCGCTGCGCGTGGCCGTGGATCAGGAACTGAGCGATTTCGACGCGCCCCTGAAAAATGCGCGCGAAGTGGCATTTTTCCCCCCGATGACAGGGGGTTAAGCGGTGGATATCCGGGTCCAGGAGGCCCCGTTCGATCTGGGGGCAGAGACCAATGCCTTTGCCGGTAGACAAACTGGTATGGGGGCGGTCGTCACCTTTACCGGGATCGTGCGCGATCTCGACGATACCCGCATGACCGCGATGCAGATCGAACATTATCCGGGAATGACCGAAAAGGCCCTCTCCAAAATCGCTGAGGAAGCGTCAAGCCGTTGGAATCTTGGTGATATTCTGATCATTCATCGGTTTGGCCGCCTGCATCCCGACGAGATGATCATGATGGTGGCCACCGCCGCGCGGCATCGCGCCGATGCATTTCAAGCCGCTGAATTCCTTATGGATTTCCTGAAATCCCGCGCCCCTTTCTGGAAAAAGGAACTGACCGGCAAGGGCGACGGCTGGGTTGCCGCGCGGGACGAGGACGAGGACGCGCTGACGCGCTGGTAAAGGTGCACAGGCTGTGCGGCATGCACGCGGGTTATGTACACACCACGGAGTGACGCGGGGTTTCGCTTGCACCGGGCGCGGTTGCGGCGATGATCACGGTCGATCACAGGCGACAGAAGACATCCCCATGAGCGCGATCATCACAGAATATGTCACCACCCTCAGCCCCAGGGCGCGCGGGCAGATCAGGGGCGTTGCCCGGCTCGATATCACCGGGCACGGCAGCGTTCTGCTGACCGAAGCGGGTGCCGCGACCGGGGACGGGCCTGCCGATGTGGTGCTCAGCGCCAGCGATGCGGTGTTCCGCGCCATCCTGTCGGGCGAGCAGAACCCGATCATGGCCTATATGTCCGGCAAGCTGAAGGTCGAGGGCAATGTGCAGCGCGCGCTCAAGGTGAGCAGCATCCTGACGGACGGCTAACCGCAGCAGCCCTGTCCCGCCTGTATCGGCGGACAGGCGACCGAGCCATAAGAGCAGAACACGCAGCAATCGCCGGGTGCGGGTTTGAGCACCGCCGCGCAGCCGCTGCATGTGTGGAACCACTGGCAACTGTCGGTGGGCATGTTCAGCGCCTCGGCATGACCGCATTCCGGGCAGGTCAGCACAGAGGTCAGGGTCACTTTGGGGTCCGGCGTCGCCATAGTGCAAATCCTGTCAACAAGAGAAATCCGGCCAGCACCGGAAAGAGCACCGCATCGGTATAGACATAACCGATAAGGCCCGAGAGACCCACGCCCGCAAGCAGCCAGGGCAATAGCGGGGTAACACAGCAGAGCGCGACAAAGGCGCTGCCGCCCACACCCAGACCCAGCAATCTGTCCTTCATCTCGCGCCTCCCTCTGGTGCTTTGCTCAGGAATATGCATCCTGTAGCCACTACAGGAGCAAGCGGAAAGGCGATCACATGATTGCGATTGGCGAGGCGGCGCGGCAAAGCGGGGTGTCGATCGAAACGATCCGCTATTACGAACGCGCAGGCATCGTGCCAAAGCCCCGGCGCGGCGCCAACGGTCGGCGAGCCTATGCCGCCGAGGATGTCGCGCGGCTGCGGTTCGTGCGGCGGTGCCGCGATCTGGGGTTCAGCATGGCAGAAGCGCGGGCGCTGATGCGGCTGGACGAGGGGAACTGCGACAGCGTGCGCGTCCTGACCGAAGAGCATCTTGACAAGGTGCGCAAAAAGATTGCCGCACTGCAAACACTGGAGGCGGAACTGGCGGAACTGTCAGAGAATTGCGCACGCGGGTCCACCCGGTGTCCCATGCTCGATGAACTGAACGCCGGGTGATCCCCGCGCCTCAGATCCGCAGGAACGGCTGGGCCAGGCGCGGCATGAGCGCACGAAACCGCAGCGGCGCGTCGGTGGCGGCAAGGCAGATGCAATCGGCCCCGATATCGGCCACCGGCGTATGGTTGAGATCCTCGTTCGCCACCTCGATGTCGCCGGGTCCGAAACGGTCGACCTCATCGACAAACGCGCCTTGCAGCACAAGCGTCAGCTCGGTGCCCCGGTGCCCGTGATCGGGCACCGCCGCGCCCGCGGGAATATAGAGCAGGCGGGCTGTCGCCTCTTTCGACGTGGGCAGGATCGCCTGTTTCACGCCCATGCCCACGGGCCGCCAGCGCACGGCATCGAGATCGCCGCCAATGTAATCCTGCAAGGGCGCGGGCAGGATGCCGCCCCGGCGCGGCACCGTTTTAACCTCGGGACGGGCCGCGCGGATCAGCGCCATGGTAGCGTCGAGACTGCCGGCACTCATCCGGCTGGCCTCGCATTGCTCGATCAGCGCGCCGCCGACCGTATCGAAGGCGTCAAGCCGCGCCCGGCACTCGTCGCACATCGAGACATGGGCGGCCACGGTCAGGCTGAACGCCTCGGGCAGAGAGCCTGCGGAATAGGCCATCAGCAGGGCATCGGTCAGGTGGTGTTTGATCGTATGGGTCATGGCATTCACTTCATTGCGTGGCGCAGGCGGTCGAGCGCCAGTCTGATGCGGGATTTGATCGTGCCGAGCGGCAGGCCGGTCTGTTCTGCAATCTCGGAATGGCTGAGATCGCTGAAATAGGCCTTTTCGATCAGTTCCCTCTGTTTCTCGGGCAGGGCGGCGATGGCCGCGCCCAGTTGGTCACTTTCCTGTTGCAGGGCCAGCACATCGGCCTGGTCCGGCTCTGGCTCGATACCCCAGGTCAGGTCCTCGGGTTCGGGCCGTTTCTGTTTGCGCAGCGCGTCGATCCGGCGGTTGCGCGCGATGGTAAATATCCAGGTGGCGGCGGAGGCGCGGGAGGGGTCAAAAAGATGCGCCTTTTGCCAGAGCGTCGCCATCACCTCCTGCGCACATTCCTCGGCCAGCGTGGCATCCGCGCCGGAGCGTATCAGGAATGCCTTTACCCGCGGGGCGAAATGCCCGAACAACCGGGCAAAGGCGGCCTCGTCCTGTCTGTCGCGGATGGCCGCGATACAGGCCACCCAATCGTTGTTTTCCCTGTCCTTCGTCGTCGTCACCTGTGCCGGTCCTGACCATTTCCCCGCGATCTGCGTCCTCATACCACGAGTGCGCTGCACCGGCGAGGGGGCGGGGGCGTCAATCAGGGTGGCATCGTCATACATGAACCTGTTACGCATCCCGGAGGCGGTTGGATCACCTCGCGTCGCAGGATGTGAATGTAATCCGTTCATGCCCGCTGTGCGTAAGCCCTGAAGGCAACAAGAAAGCGGGACCGGACATTCATGCCCTTCGAGACAAGCGCCGCGGCGCGCAAGAGAACAGCCGTGATCGGCGCGGGAATTTCCGGCATGGGCGCGGCAGAGCGTTTGTCCGGCACACATGATGTGGTTCTGTTCGAGGCAGAGCCGCGACTGGGCGGACATGCGCGCACCGTCATGGCGGGCAAGCGCGGCGATCAGCCGGTCGATACCGGGTTCATCGTGTTCAATTATGCGACCTATCCGCATCTCACAGAGATGTTCGCGCGGCTTGATGTGCCGGTGGTCAGAAGCACCATGAGTTTCGGCGCGTCGATCCGGGGCGGGGCGCTGGAATACGGGTTGCAGGGGGCGGGCGCATTCTTTGGTCAGCGGCGCAACGTGGTCAATCCGTTCTTCTGGGGGATGCTGCGCGATATCTTCCGGTTCAACGCAGGCGCGGTCGAGGCATCAGGCGAACCGGGGCTGACGATTGGCGGGCTGGTGGAAAAGATGCGGCTGGGGCGCTATTTCCGCGATTACTACCTGCGTCCCTTTTGCGGCGCGATCTGGTCAACGCCGGTGGAAAGGATCCTCGATTTCCCGGCACATGCGCTGGTCACGTTCTTCAGGAACCATGGCCTGCTGGCCTATGACGAACAGCATCAGTGGTTCACGGTTCAGGGCGGCTCGGTCACCTATGTCAGCCGGCTTGAGCGCGCGATGCGGGCGCGGGGCGTGGATGTCAGGACCGGCGCGCCGGTGGCCGGGGTGCGGCGTCTGACCGCCGGGGTCGAGATTCGCGCCGTTGGCGGTGAATGGGAGTTCTTTGACGAGGTGGTATTCGCCACCCATTCCGACGATGCGTTGCGGCTGCTCTGCGATGCGGATGCGGGCGAGCGCCGCAATCTGGGCGCGATAGGCTATCAGCCGAACGACATCACGCTCCATGCCGATACCAGCCTGATGCCCAAACGGCGGGCGGTCTGGTCGTCGTGGAACTATACCGAGGCGCGGGTCAGGCGGGCGGGGCAGATCGACCTGACCTACTGGATGAACAGCCTGCAACCGATCCCGCAGGATGACCCGCATTTCGTCACGCTCAACACCACGCGCCCGATCCGCGAGGAATTGATCTATGATCAGGTGACCCTGCGCCATCCGGTCTATGATCTGGCGGCGCTGGCGGCGCAGGACAGGGTGCGGGCGATGAACGGCAGCCGCAACACATGGTTTTGCGGGGCGTGGATGCGGCACGGGTTTCACGAGGACGGGCTGGCCAGCGGGCTGGAGGTGGCCGAGGCGATCCTTGCCCGCGACGCGGTGCCGGTGGCGGCGGAATGAGAACGGTCGATCATATCGCGGGCCATACCTGGCACGGGCGCAAGGGCGCGGTCGAGAACGCCTTTCGCTACGGCATCGACTATGTTCTGCTGGACGCGGAGGCGGCGGTCGAAGCCCCGTGGATCTTTGGTCGTAACCGGATGGGGCTCGCCTCGGTCCGCGACCGAGATCACGGCGGACCGCCGGGTCAGGGGCGCGGCGCGGCATGGGTGCGCGAGGTGCTGGCGGCAAATGCCCTGCCCGCACCGGCGCGTATCGAACTGCTGGCGCAGCCGCGCATGTTGGGCCATGTGTTCAACCCGGTGGCGTTCTGGATCTGCCGGGACGACGGCGGCGAGGTGCGGGTGATCATCGCCGAGGTCAGCAACACCTATGGCGAACGCCATTCCTATCTGTGCCATCGCGACGACCTGGCGCCGATCACGGCCGAAGACCGGATCAGGGCGACCAAGATATTCTACGTCTCACCGTTCCAGCGCATCGAGGGCGGCTATGAATTCCGCTTTGACCTGCGCCCTGACAGGATCGGGATATGGATTGATTTCACCGGCGGCAATGGCGGCGTGATCGCCACGCTGGTGGGCACACGCAGGCCGCTCCGCACCGGGGGGCTGATCGCCGCCATGCTGCGCCGCCCGCTGGGATCGCGCCGGGTGCTGGCGCTGATCCATTGGCAGGCGCTGAAACTGTGGTGGAAGGGCGCGCAGTTCCGCAGCCCCCCTGCGCCACCCGCCGAGGAGGTAAGCCGGTGAGCGAGGCCCCGGCCATAGGGCGCGCGGACAGCGCGCCGCGGCTGCCGGGCTTTGCGCTCTTTGCGGCGCTGCTGGCGGCGGCGGGGCTGCCGCTCTATATCCACGCACCCAAGTTTTACGTGGACGAATACGGCGTGTCGCTGGCGGCGCTGGGCAGCGCGCTCTTTGCGCTGCGGCTGATCGACGTGGTGCAGGATCCGCTGCTGGGGCGGCTGAGCGCGCGGCTAAAGGCGCATCGGGCGGCGAGCGTCGGCGTCGCCGTGGCGGTGATGGCGGCAGCGATGCTGGGCCTCTTTGCGGTGACGCCCCCGGTTGCGCCGCTCCTGTGGTTCGCCGTGATGCTGGTGCTGGTGTTTTCGGCATTCAGCTACCTGACAATCTGTTTCTATGCCCAGGGCGTTGCAAGCGCCGGTCGCCTGCCGGGACAGGGCCACCTGCGGCTGGCGCGCTGGCGCGAGACCGGGGCGCTCATCGGGATCTGCGCGGCGGCGGTGGCGCCTATCGTTCTGGGCGGGCATGGCGGGTTCGCGGTGGCCTTCGTTCTGCTGGCCGGGGCGGCGATGCTGGCCATGACCGGGCAATGGCAGGCGGCGGATGTGCCCGAGGGCACCGGGTTTGGCCCGGTGCTGCGCGATGCGGTGGCGCGACGGCTGCTGATCGTGGCGCTGTTCAATGCGACCCCGGTTGCGGTGAGTTCGACCCTGTTCCTGTTCTTTGTCGAAAGCCGCCTGCAGGCGCCGGGATGGGAGGGGGCCTATCTGCTGCTCTTCTTCCTGTCGGCGGCGGTCGCGGCACCGGTCTGGGGGCAGTTGGCCGAAACCCATGGCGCCAAACGGGTGCTGCTGGCGGGCATGGTGCTGTCGATTGCGGCCTTTGCCGGGGCGGTGACGCTGGGCGCGGGCGATCTCTGGGCCTTTGGCGTGATCTGTGTCGCCTCGGGCGCGGCGCTGGGGGCGGACATGACGCTGCTGCCCGCACTTTTCGCGCGGCGCATGGCGCAGGTCTCGCCGGGGGCGGCAGAGGGGTTTGGTCTCTGGTCCTTTGTGTCGAAACTGACACTGGCGCTGGCGGCGGTGGCGCTCCTGCCGCTGCTTGAGGCGGGTGGTTTCAGGGCGGGGCAGGACAATGACGCAGAGGCGCTGCGCCTGCTGAGCCTGCTTTATGGCGGGCTGCCCTGCGCGCTGAAACTCATCGCCATCGCGCTCCTGGCCCGGACACCGATCAAGGAAAGGATCTGACCCGATGGACGCCTTGGGATATATGCTGACTGGCGCTCTGGCGATGCTGGCGCTGGCGTGGCTCTGGCAACGGCTGGCGGGCTTTGACGCGCAGAGGCCGCAGGATTATGCCGCAGGCGCGCCGCAGTTCGACCTGCGCGAGCATCTCGACGGTCCGATTCGATGCGAGGGCGTGATCTACGGCCCGCTCGGGCGCGTCGTCTCGCGCTTTACCGGCGATTTCGAGGCCCACTGGCACGGCAATCGGGGCGTCATGAGCGAGCATTTCGACTATGACAGCGGCAACAGCCAGGATCGCGAATGGCGGCTGGAGCTGGGCAATGACGGGTCCATCCGCGCCGAGGCGGCGGATCTGGTTGGGCCGGGTCATGGCCGGCAGATGGGCTCGGCGGCACGGCTGTGCTATCGCATCCGCCTGCCGAAAGAGGCGGGCGGGCATGTCCTGAGCGTGACCGACTGGATGTATCTGACCCCGGGCGGCGTGATCGTCAATCGCAGCCAGTTCCGCAAGTTCGGCATCAAGGTGGCCGAGTTGGTCGCCACCATGCACCGGGTGGGGGCATGATGGACTGGCGCGGCAAACGCTATTGGCTGGTGGGCGCGAGCGAGGGGCTGGGCGCGGCGCTGGCGCACAAGATCAGCGCGGCGGGGGCCGAGGTGATCGTATCGGCGCGCAACGAGGCGCGGCTGGCCGAGGTGGCAGCGGGCCTGCCGGGACGCGCCCGCGCGGTGCCGGTGGATGTGAGCAATGATGCCAGCGTGACCAAGGCGGCCGAGGCGGTGGGCGAAATCGACGGCATGATCTGGCTGGCGGGCGTCTACTGGCCGATGCCCGCAACCGAATGGAATGCAGGGCAGGCCACCGCCATGGCGGATATCAATTTCACCGGCGCGGTACGGGTCATCGGCGCGGTGCTGCCGCAGATGGTGGCGCGCGATGCGGGGCATGTGGTGCTGACCGGCTCGCTCTCGGGGTTTCGGGGGCTGCCGGGGGCCATCGGCTATGCCGCGTCCAAGGCAGGGGTGATGAGCCTTGCCGAATCGATGCGCGCCGATCTGTGGCGCACCGGGGTGCGGGTGCAACTGGCCAATCCCGGTTTCATCAGGACGCGGCTCACGGACAAGAACAGCTTTCACATGCCGTTCATCATGACGCCGGAACAGGCGGCGCAGGAGATGTTCGAACTGATGTGCGACGAGCGCAGATTCGCCCGGCATTTTCCGCGATTGTTCAGCTATGTCTTCCGGCTCAGCCGATTTTTGCCGGACTGGGCCTATTACCGGTTGTTTGCGTAAGATCAAAGACCTATGAGGACGCGCCCCCCATTGCTATGCTAGACTTGTTTGGCAGGAGGGCAAAACATGCTGGACATCACGGTTCACAAGATCGCGCAGGTCGTCCTGATGGCGCGCGAACTGGATCGGGCCGAGGCCGAACTGCGCGCCTTCATCGACCGGCTGAGCGAGGATGAACAGGCGAGCCTTGTGGCCGTGATGTGGATCGGGCGCGGCAGTTTCGAACCCGAAGAGCTGGAAGAGGCGACGCGCACCGCCTTTGAAGAGGCGACGACGCCCTGCGCCGATTACCTGCTGGGCACGCCGCATCTGTCGGACCATCTGGAAAACGGGCTTGAGGCGCTCGGCCTCTCGGCGGCGGATGACGAGGACGAACTGATCCGTGGTGGCTGATGCGCTGACACTGGCGCAGGCGCAGGCGATCGTCACGGCGGCACTGGCCGGGGCGCGCTCGGAACCGGGACGGTTCATCGCGGTCTGCGTGGTGGATGCGGGCGGGCATCCGCTGGCGATGCTGCGCGAGGAAGGGGCGGCGCCGCTTCTGGCCCATATCGCCGAGGCCAAGGCCCGGACCTGCGTGATCTATGGCAAACCGACACGGGTTCTGCGCGACTGGGCCGACGCCACGCCCAACTGGTTTCACGGCGTGCGCGACGTGGCGAGCGCACGCACCGGCCTGCCGCTGATTGCCAGCCTTGGCGGCGTGATCATCCGCGCGCCGGGCGGCGCGCTGCTGGGCGCCTGCGGCATTGCCGGTGAGGCGGGGGAATACGACGAGGCGCTGGGCGTGCAGGGCATCGAGGCGGCGAGGCTGGTGGCGGAGGCGGGGTGAGGATTCACCTGCCGCCGCCCCCTCACAAACGATCCACCACCTGCATGTGCTGCGCCAGCCGGTCCACCTCGGACAGGTAGCGCGCGACCAGTTTCGGGTCGTGGGGCGCTGCGGTGACGCCGGCGGGAATTTCGCGGTTCAGCACCGATTCAACCGCCAGTGACACCGGCACCGACACGAGGCGCGCCATGGCCGTGCCGCGCGCATCGCCCCAGGCGTCCATCACCCAGGTCTTGTGCCAGACGGGTTTGCCGTCGCGCTCTGCCTTGAGATCGACACAGAGCACGACGCGGTCCGGGTCGTCCTCGGCATAGGCGTTCTCTTGCCAGAACCGATCCGACATTTCCTTGAGTCGTGCCTCGCCCGCAGGTCCGGTCAGCGTCTCGATCTCGGCGAACACGTCCTTCCACGCCTCGGACCAGCCATTGAGGCGCAGCGTGCCGCGCACGAAGTCGCGCACCCGCCAGTCGGGGTCGAACCGGTAATCGGCGATGAAGGGGATCGAGTCTCGGTTCGGATAGACCTCGAAGGTTTCGGGCGTGGGCAGGGGGGCCGCGTAGCTGGAAATCGCGTCCCATGGCCGGGCGACGTTCAGTTCCGAATATTCGCGGATCGAGCGCGAGGGCGAGCGCAGCGCCTTGAGCACGCCCAGCGGCGACCAGCTGAACTTGTAGCGGAACGGGTTGGGATGTTTGGGGATGCCGCCGCAATAGGACAGGAACGACAGGTCATTGGCCGCGTCGCAGGCCCCCGAGGCGCGGTAATCCGCCACCAGATGATGCGCCATCAGGTGATCGATGCCGGGATCAAGGCCGATCTCGTTGACGAAACAGAGGCCCTTGTCGCGCGCCGCCCCGTCCAGCGCACGCATCTCGGGCGCGATATAGGAGGAAGAGACGAAATGCGCGCCCCGCTCCAGGCAGAGCGTCGCCAGCGGCACATGCCAGTCGCCGGGCAGCATGGAAACCACCACTTCGCCGGGCGCGAGCACCGCGCCAAGCGCGTCCTTGTCAAAGGCGTTGATCTTGTCGGTCAAATCACCGACCGCCGCCTGCGCCTTCTCTGTCGAGCGGTTCCAGACGGTCACGTCATGCCCCGCCCCGATCAGCCGCCGCAGGCCCGGAATGGCCGACAGGCCGGTGCCGCACCAGTGGATTGTCATGTCGTCGTCTCCCTTCATTTATAGCGCAGTTTTGCCGCGACGATGCAGAGCATGGCGGCGACGGCGCAGATATTGGCCAGTATCAGAGGCCAGTCGCCGATCATCAACCCATAGGCCAGCCACAGCGAAACGGTGGTCAGGAACATCAGGTTCGACGACAGTGACAGGCCGGATGTGTCGCGCGTGGCCCAGGCCTTCCACGCCTGCGGAATCCAGCAGACGGTGCCGATAAAGGCCGCCAGATACCCCACGTAGAGCGCCATTCAGATGTCTTTCATATGGCTGCGAAAGGTATCCGCCGCCCGCGCCCATACGCCTGCGTCCGGATCGCCCAGCGTCAGCAGCGACGGCAAGAGCTGCGCCGCGTAATCCTGCGAGGATTCGACCGGCAACAGCGAGGGCAGGTTGTCGATGGCCATGACATCGAGTGGCGGCGCATCATGCACCCGCACGACCGGCGCGGCCCATGTCGTTGCCGCGTCATAGACCGGGACCGGGTTGTAATCGCTGTCCGGGTCGCAGGCCACGTCGCCGATCACGCTCAGGCGGCGGGGTTGGCCGAGCGCCGCGCGCGGCACGAAAACCGGCGTGCCAGGACGCGCGAAAATGCAGTTGAGGAAAATGTCATGCCCGAGGATTTCGGGGAACGGCCCGCCCGATGCGGTCTCGGCCATGTCCCAGCGGGTAACGGTCACGCCCATCGCCTCGCACAGATCCGCCGCGCCGGTGCCCACGCGCCCGAGCGCGCCGATGACGATGGCGTCGGGGCGGTTCGCGCCGGTGGCGTCAAGGCGTGCGCCCAGATCGGCCAGCAGCGCATCGCGGCCAGAGAAGGTGCCCACCGGCGGGCAGATCCTGCCCTGTTGCTGCGCCGCCCAGGCCATCAGCGACACCGCCGCCCCCGCATAGCCCGCCCAATAGCCAAAGGCGGCGACGCGGCGGCCGCCCTCGTCCACCAGATATTCGAGATCATAAAGCGTGCCGCCCCCGGACGCGAACCGCGCGAGCAGCCGCCGCCCGGCGTGCTGCCCCTTGAAGGCATGGCCGAACATGATGTGGCGATGCGGCAGCGGCGTGCCGTCCTCGGGCAGTTCCTTGAGGCCAAAGATGATGGCATCGGCGGGGGCCTGGGGCCATGAATTTTCCGCCGCTATGGCGCAGCCCGCATCGCGGTATCCGTCAATCGGAATGGCGCGATTGCGGCTTTTCTCGACCGTGACGCGAATACCCCTGGCGATCAATGCCGCCGCCCCCTCGGGCGTCAGCCCCGTGCGTTCCTCGTTCGGCCGCTGTTCGGCCCGGACCCAGAGATGTGTCATGCTCTACCTTCAGATCATGTCGTCGGCGATGACCTGCGCCACCGAGGCGCGGTTGCGCATGGTTTCGAGGAAGGCGGCGATCCTTGGAAACTCGCTCACCCGCACCCCGTCGCCCCTGAGCCAGTTGCAGGCGACAAAGAGATAGGCGTCAGCCAGGGAAAACGCCTCTCCCAGAACGTAGGGGCCTGTCAGGACATGGTTTTCCACATGGGCGGCGCTGTCGGTCATGGTCTGCACCGATTTGGCCTTCATGTCGGCGAAAGAGCTTTCCTGATCCGCCCAGCGATGGCCGCGCATCTTGTGGGCGTGGTTCACATGCATGGTGGAGGCGAGGTAATACATCGCCTCGCGCATCTTTGCCGCCTGAAAGGGATCGGATGGGCGCAGCCCGGCCTGCGGCGCGATATCGGCGATGTAATCCAGCAATGCGCCGGTCTCGGTCAGGATGCCCTGATCGGTGATCAGAGCGGGCACCCGCCCCTTGGGGTTGATCGCCTGATAGTCGGGGCTGTTCTGATCACCCGCGCTGAAATCGAGGCGCACCGGCTCGAACTGTAATCCTGCCTCGTGCAGCGCGATGGCCACCGCGATAGAGATCGTGCCCTTGGCGTAATAGAGTTTCATTCCTGCGTCCTCTTTCAGTCAGATGAAGGTGCGGGCATGCGCCCGGTCGGGTGTGTCGAGATGCGGCGTGGCGTTGAATGTGCCCACCATCAGCATGTCATGGACATGCTCAAGCCGGTGCAGCGAAGAGTTCATCACCTGCAACATGACCCTCGACATGCCCGGAATGTCCAGCCCGAGCGCGTGGCGCATCACCATGCCGATCACCCCGCCCGAGGTGACGATCAGGATGCGCCCGCGCTGCTGGCAGATGTCGTCGATCAGGCCGGTGATCCGGGTGGTGAAATGCTCGAACGTCTCGGGCACGTCCGCGAGGTCGCCGCGCGCCCAATGTTCGATCACCTGCGGCAGGTAACGGGCGAATTCGGTGGCGTCGGCGGGTGCGGGGATGCCGTGCTGCGCCTCGATCGCCTGGGCGAGGGCGAAATAGCTGAGTTCGTCCAGACGCGCATCCTGTTCGGTTATTTCGTATCCCATCGCCCGCGCGGTGCCGGTCTGACGGTTGAGCGTGCCGGTGATGACATGGTCGAAATGCGGATTGGTCTGCGCCAGATGCGCGCCCAGCCATTGCGCCTGCTGCACGCCAAGGGGCGACAGGCGGTCATAGCCCGCCTCGTCCGTGGCATGGCTGTTGGCCTGCCCGTGCCGCACCAGAATGAGCTCTGCCAAATCGCGTGTCCCCCTTTGCGGCGCGACGTTAGCGCCGGTTGCGACGGGGTTAAAGATGGCGCGCGAGAAATATTGGCGACAACGCCCGGCAGCGGGCCGCGACAGGGTGCGCTGCCCCCGTCCCGGATGAAATCCGGGACTCCCCCGGGGGGTATTTCCGCCAAGAAGAAGCCGCGGGCGTGACTCTGCGGATCGGCTGCGCGACGCCTATGCGAAACACGCGCGGGTCTGCGTGGCGTAAAAATGCGGTGAGGTGTCGGGATTGATGGACTGCACTTCTGGCGGGCATGGTCTAAGATCGCCTGAGACAAGGAGACGCGCGCATGTCTGATACGATCAAGTTCACGCTCGATGGCCGCGAGGTCGAGGCAGAGGCCGGGCAGACCATCTGGGAGGTGGCCAATGGCCGGGGTCTGGTGATCCCGCATCTGTGCCACAAGCCCGCGCCCGGATATCGCCCCGATGGCAACTGCCGCGCCTGCATGGTCGAGGTCGAGGGCGAGCGCACGCTGGTGGCATCCTGCATCCGCGAGGCCAGGGACGGCATGGTCGTCACCACCAATTCCAGCCGTGCGGAAACCGCGCGCAGGATGGTGGTCGAGATGCTGCTGGCCGATCAGCCCGAGCGCGAGGCCGCGCATGACAAGTCGAGCCACCTGTGGGACATGGCCGAGATGCAGGGCGTCACCGGCAGCCGCTTTCCCGGGCTGGAAGAGGGGCGCATCCCGCTCCTGGATGACAGCCATGTGGCGATGCGGGTCAATCTCGATGCCTGCATATCCTGCGGCCTTTGCGTGCGCGCCTGCCGTGAGGTGCAGGTCAATGACGTGATCGGCATGGCCGGACGCGGGCATGATGCCTATCCGGTTTTCGATTTCGATGATCCGATGGGGGCAAGCACCTGCGTCGCCTGCGGCGAATGCGTGCAGGCCTGCCCCACCGGCGCGCTGATGCCCGCCACGGTTCTGGACGATGCGCAGCACGGCGACAGCGCCGATTACGACGATGAGGTCAAGAGCATCTGCCCGTTCTGCGGCGTGGGCTGTCAGGTCAGCCTCAAGGTCAAGGATGGCCGCGTCAAGTATGTCGAGGGCATCAATGGCCCCGCCAATGAGGGGCGGCTATGCGTCAAGGGGCGCTTTGGCTTTGACTATATCCACCACCCGCACCGCCTGACCAAGCCGCTGGTCCGGCGCGAGGATGCGCCAGAGAAGGGGCTGAACGTCGATCCCGGCAACTGGCGCGAATTCTTCCGCGAGGCGGATTGGGACGAGGCGCTGGATATCGCCGCCGGGGGGCTAAAGCGGCTCAAGGATACGCATGGGGGCGCGTCGGTTGCGGGTTTCGGCAGCGCCAAATGCACCAATGAAGAGGCCTATCTGTTTCAGAAATTCATCCGGCAGGGATTTGGCCACAACAATGTCGATCACTGCACGCGGCTTTGCCATGCCTCGTCCGTGGCGGCGCTGATCGAGAATGTCGGCTCTGGCGCGGTGACCGCCACGTTCAACGAGATCGAGAATGCCGATGTGGCGATCATTATCGGCGCCAACCCGATCGAGAATCACCCGGTCGCGGCCACCTATTTCAAGCAGTTCACCAAGCGCGGCGGCAAGCTGATCGTCATGGACCCGCGCGGCGTGGGCATGCGGCGGTTCGCCACCCACATGCTTCAGTTCCGCCCCGGCGCGGATGTCTCGATGCTGAACGCGATCATGAACGTGATCGTCGAGGAAGGGCTGTACGACCGGCAGTATATCGAGGCCTTCACCGAAAACTGGGAGGCGGAAAAGGAGCATCTGGCGCAATTCCCGCCCGAGAAGATGGAAGCAATCTGCGGCATCCCCGCCGACACGCTGCGCGCCGTCGCACGCGAGTTTGCCACCGCCAAGGCCGCCATGATCTTTTGGGGGATGGGGATTTCCCAGCATATCCACGGCACGGATAACTCGCGCTGCCTGATTTCCCTTGCGCTGATGTGCGGCCATGTCGGGCGACCGGGCACGGGCCTGCATCCGCTCAGAGGGCAGAACAACGTGCAAGGCGCGTCCGATGCGGGTCTCATCCCGATGTTCCTGCCGGATTACCAGACGGTGACGGACGACGGCGTGCGCCGCGCCTTTACCGAGGTCTGGCAGTCGGGGGATTTCTCCGCCGAGAAGGGCCTGACCGTGACCGAGATCATGGATGCGGTGCATGAGGACAAGATCAAGGGCATGTATATCCTGGGTGAGAACCCGGCGATGTCGGACCCGGATGTGGAACACGCGCGCGACGCGCTGGCCAGGCTGGAGCACCTGGTGGTGCAGGACATCTTTATCACCGAGACGGCGAACTATGCCGATGTGATCCTGCCTGCCTCGGCGTTCTATGAAAAGTCCGGCACCGTCACCAACACCAACCGGCAGGTGCAGATCGGCCGCCCCGCCGTCAACCCGCCGGGCGAGGCGCGCGAGGACTGGCGCATCACCGTCGATCTGGCCAACCGGATGGGCCTGCAATGGCGCTATGACAGCCCGGCGGATGTCTTTGCCGAGATGAAGATCAACATGCGCTCGCTCGACAATATCACCTGGGAGCGGCTGGAGCGCGAGAATGCGGTCACCTATCCCTGCAAGACGCCCGATGGTCCGGGCGAGGCGGTGGTGTTCGGCGACGGATTCCCACGCCCCGAGGGGCGCGCGCGGTTCACACCTGCGTCGATCGTCCCGCCCGACGATGTGCCCGATGCCGATTATCCGATGATCCTGACCACGGGTCGGCAGCTTGAGCACTGGCATACCGGCTCGATGACACGGCGCAGCCGCGTGCTCGACGCGGTGGAACCCGAGGCGAATTGTTCCATGCATCCCTCGACGCTGCGCAAGATGGGGGTTGAACCGGGCGGGATGGTGCGATTGACGACCAAACGCGGCTCGATCCGGGTGATGGCGCGGGCGGATCGCGCGATTGCGCCTGACATGGTGTTCCTGCCCTTCGCCTATGTCGAGGCGGCGGCGAATATCCTGACCAACCCGGCGCTGGATCCCTACGGCAAGATCCCCGAATTCAAGTTCTCGGCGGTGCGGGTCGAGGCGGCGGACATGGCGGCGGAGTAGGTTTGCCCGTTCAGGGCACCTATTCCGCCTTTCTTCCTTTCAGAGAAACGAAGTATGCGAAGCGTACACGCTCAATCGGGTCGGCAAGATTGAAGTTCTCCAGAACCGATGTGACAACCTGAACATCGTTTTCAATCCCCGAGATCACAAATGTTGCCAGCGGATCATAATCCGCCAGTTCCCGCTTGTTCTTCATCACGGCGATTTGGTTTGCGAAGGCGCTTATCGCGTCCGAAAAGCTGTGACCTTTAACTTCTTTGCATCGCTTTTCCAGAAACCCATGATCAGGGATACGATACAGGGTCCTGTACATTTCCTTGAAAGGATTGCTATCAAATACAACGCCGATCGGTTCGATCAGGGCCTCGCAGACGCGGTGGAAAAGCGCGTAATACAAATCACTTGTCGCGCGTCGCAGATCCGACTCCGTCCGCCCCGGAATCGCGGAAACACGTTTCTTTGCGGTTTCAAGAAACTCGGTGCTAAGCAGCGCGGTATTCCTCGGCATCTGCGGAAGAAACGAAACTCGTGACAGGAAAAGCCTTGTCCTCCTCCGATGACATCAGTTCCCAGAGCTTCTCCGTAACCGCGGAGATGTCCTGAGGTCTCAGTGAACCCATCGCTTCGTCATAAACAACGGTAATACGAAAAATTCGCTCGCCATCAAAGTTTGTATCGGCGTCAATCTTGACATCTCGCACGAAATGTTCGCCCAAAAGCGTTCTGATCAACGTCTTTGCGCGTTCCATGGCTCTTCTCCAAATCCGGTGGTCATCAGTGAATCATATTTTTGGACTCACGTGAATCCCCAATTGGACTTATGGCGATTTATTTTATGTCAACCCGGACTCATCCCCCGCAGCCGCTCGGACCGTCGCCGCAGCAGTTCCAGCGTTGTCAGCAGGGCGATCGAGATCACCACCAGGATCGTCGCCACCGCCAGGATCGTCGGGCTGATCTGTTCGCGCAGGCCGGTGAACATCCGCCAGGGCAGGGTCTGCTGATTGGCAGAGCCGACAAAGAGCACAACGACCACCTCGTCGAACGAGGTGATGAAGGCAAAAAGCCCGCCCGAGATCACGCCCGGCAGGATGAGCGGCATCTGCACGCGGAAGAAGGTGGTCACCGGGTCGGCCCCCATGTTCGCCGCCGCGCGCGTCAGCGAGCGGTCGAACCCCACCAGCGTCGCCGTCACCGTGATGATGACGAACGGAATGCCCAGCGCCGCATGCGCGAGCACGACGCCGAAATAGGTGCCCTGCAGGCCGATGCGGCTGTAAAAGAAATACATGCCCGCCGCCGAGATGATCAGCGGCACGATCATCGGCGAAATCAGAATCGCCATGATCGCCCGGCGAAACGGCACATGTTCCGAACTCAGGCCGATCGCCGCCAGCGTGCCAAAGCTGACCGACAAGAGCGTCGCCAGCGGCGCGATGGCCAGCGAATTGCGCAGCGCCTGCTGCCAGCCGCTTGAGGTGAAGAAATCCCGGTAATGCTTGAGACTGTAGCCCGCGGGATCAAACCGCAGCATTTCCGGCGTGAAGGTAAAGAAGTTTTGCGCGTTGAAGCTGAGCGGTATCACCACCAGAATCGGCGTGATCAGAAAGACAAAGATCGCGCCACAAAGGATCCAGAACGCATAATGCCACAGCACCTGACCGCCGGTCAGATAGGGCGGCAGGCTGGCGCGATAGCGCCCCTCGCCGATCCAGAAGATGAACCACGAGAAGAACCAGCCGAAAAGCCCGCCCAGAATGAAACCGGGCAGACCGGCAAGCAGAACGCCCGCCGCCACGAACAGTGCGATGATGCCCCAGCGGGTGGCCTTTTCCATCCCGAGGCCCAGCACCCTGAGCGCGACAAATCCCAGCGCCATCAGCAGCACCGCCCCGGCGATCACGCCCATCAGGCCCGAACCATGCGCCGTGCCCACGAAAAGCCCGGCCACGCCCCCTGCCGCGCCGATCACCGGAAGCGCGAAGGAGAGCGGTTTTTTCTCAACCGGTGTCAGAGTGAATCCATTCATCAGACGTCAGCCCCCCAGCTTCACATTGTCGATGCCGACGATCTTGTCATAGGCCCAGTAGAGGATCAGAACCACCGCCAGCAGGATCGAGCCAAGCGCCGCCGCCAGGCCCCAGTTGAGCGAGGTCGAGATGTGATAGGCGATCCGGTTCGAGATGAACGTGCCGGTGGTGCCACCCACGATCTCGGGCGTGATGTAATAGCCGATGGCGAGGATGAAGACGAGGATCGAGCCCGCCCCGATACCCGGTACCGATTGCGGGAAATAGACCCGCCAGAATGCCGTCCAGTTGGTCGCGCCAAGGCTCTTGGCGGCGCGCAGGTAAGAGGGCGGAATGGTCTGCATCACCGAATACATCGGCAGGATCATGAAGGGCAGCAGGATATGCGTCATCGCCACGATGGTGCCGAACTGGTTGTTGATCATCACCAGACGACTCTCGTTGGCCACAAGGCCCAGCCACACCAGCGTGTCGTTGATCACGCCCTGTTGCTGCAACATCACCTTCCACGCGCTGGTGCGCACCAGCAGCGATGTCCAGAACGGCAGCAGCACCAGGATCATCAACAGGTTCGCCTTGCGTGCGGGCAGGTTGGCCATGATCCACGCCACCGGATAGCCCAGCAGGATGCAGCTGAACGTGATCATCAGCGACATGAACATGGTGCGTTGAAACAGAATACCGTAGATCCGCTGATCCGCGCTGCGCAGGGCGATGCCCTCGGCCGTTTTCTCCATGTCCACGGCATTGAGGAAATAGCCGGTGGTGTAGGGGGGCGAATAGGTCTTGATCACCTTCCAGAAGCCCACGCGCTGCCAGTCCTTGTTCGAATCTATAAAAGCGGCCTTCATGTCCACCGGCGGCAGCGGCGCGTCGGCGGCGCGGCGCAGAACATCCGCGCCCGGACCGTCATACCCGGCCAGCGCGGCCCTGGTGGCTGGATCCTCCAGATCAATGGCAAGGGCCGCGTAGACCGCTTCCCACGGCTCTTCCTCGGCAACGACATCCTCGTCCACGAAATGCGTGAAAGCGGCAAAGACGGCATAGGCGCGGGCGGTGTTGGGCAGGATGTCGGAAATCGCGGCGCCGGGCACAAAATCCACGTCGCCGCTGAAATTGGTGGCTTCCAGCACCTCCAGCCGGCCGATCTGATTGGACAGCAGACGCTCGTTGCCTTCGGCTTCGGCGCCGCCCGACATCATGTCATACCAGAACCGCGCCTCGTCGAAGGCCGGGTCGATCTCTGTCAGCGCGTCCTGAAACACCTCGCCGATATCGCCCACATCCCGCCCCGAGGTGCGGAACAACGAGGAAATACCGCTTTGCTCATAGTTCAGGCGGCTGCCCAGCTTGGTATGTTCCTTGGCCTCCGCCGCCAGAAAGAGATCGAAAAAGAGCGCCCGGAACACCTGTTCGTCCGGCACCTCGGTCCCGTCCCAGTCGCGCAGTTCCTCGACCGTCATCGGCAGGGTGTTGCCAACGATCTGGTTCTCGACCGACCTGAACAGCATGTCCGCGATCGGCGCGATAAAGGCCACGAGGACGAAAATCAGCAGCGGCGCGATCAGCGCCAGCGCGCGCATCTTCTGCGCCCTGAGCGCGCGGCGCAGGCTGCGTTTCAGCGGCGTGCCATCCGCCGCAAGAACCGGGCCGGTCTGGGTGGTATCGCTCATGTCATCCCCGTCGGACAGTTTTGTTCATCATGGCCGGGTCTTGCGCCCGGTCTGGGTCAGAGGGGGCCCATGCGGGCCCCCTCCGGTTCCGTCAGCCGCGCTTATTGCGCCAGCCATGCCTGGAATTTTGCGTCCAGATCGTCACGGTTGTCGGCCCACCACTCATAGTCATAGATATGCGTGTTGGACGCGTTGGCGGGATCGGTCGGCATGTGCGGCGCCATCTCGATGCCAAGATCGGCATGTTTGCCCACCAGCGGCGCCGAGGATGCGCGCGCCGGACCGTAGGAGATATAGGCCGCCTGATCGGCCAGACGCTGCGTATCGGTGGCGAACTTGAGGAAGTCCATCACCCGCGCCAGACGGTCCGCCGGAAGCCCGGCGGGAACGATCCAGCCGTCAAGATCGAACGACTGCATGTCCCACATCATGCCGATCGGCTGATTCTGCTCTGCGATCGCCGAGAAAAGACGCCCGTTGTAGGTCGAGCCCATAAAGACCTCGCCATCCGCCAGAAGCTGCGGGGTTTCCGCACCAGCCGACCACCAGACGACCTGATCCTTGATCGTGTCCAGCTTGGCCAGCGCACGATTGACGCCCTCGTCGGTGCCCAGAACGTCATAGATCTCGTCCTTGGCGACGCCATCGCAATAGAGCGCCCATTCCATGTTGTCGATCGGGCGCTTCTGCAACGAGCGCTTGCCGGGATACTTGGCCAGGTCGAAAACGTCGCAGACACTGGTCGGCGGCTCGACCCCGGCAGGCACCATGTCCGTGCGATAGCCGAAGGTGGTGGAATAAACGATCTGCGGCACAAAGCAGTCGCTGACGATCAGATCGCCAAAGTCTTCGCTGGCAGGGGTGCCATCAGGTGCCGCTGCCAGAACCTCGTCATGATCCAGCTCCATCGCCAGGCCTTCGTCACACAGACGCATCGCGTCGGACGCCACCACATCGACCAGATCCCAGGTCACGTTGCCTGCCTCGTTCATGGCGCGCAGCTTGGCCACAGCCTCGGCCGAGCTTTCGTCCCATGTCGCGGTCACGCCGGGATTCGCGGCCAGGTAGGGTTTGACATAGGCCTTGTCCTGACTGTCCTGATAGGCACCACCCCAGCTGACCAGCGTCATGCTGTTGGCCATATCCTGAGCGGTCAGAGCCGTGCCCGCCACCACGGTCAGCGCCGTTGTTGCGAACAGTGTTTTCGTGAGTTTCATATGCGTACTCCCAGTTTAGTCCCGTTTTGGGTGGATGGGCCCCGCGCTACGGGAAGAACGTCCGGGGCCTTGCTCAACCCGTGCTGCCCGTCACCGGGCCGCACGAATACCTTATACCTATGGCGCGTCCAGCGCACGGCAATCTTCGGGCAGCCAGCCGATCTCGATCTGTTCGCCCGGTTGCAGGCGGCGCTGATCGGGCGCGTTGCGGGTCTTGATGATGAAATCGTCGCGCCCCGCCACCTTGAGCCGGGTGCGGAAAATATCGCCCATGTAGATGAACTCGGCCACCTCGGCCTTGAGCGTATGCGCGCCCGGTCTCAGCCGGTCGCAGTTGAACTCCACCCGCTCGGGACGGATCGAGATCAGCGTGCGGTCGCCTGCCTTTTCCACGTTCACCGGCTTGGCGTCGATCAATCCGCCATCGTCAAGCTGCACCACCGCGAGACCGTCCTTGATCTCCTTGACCGTGCCCTCCATCGTGTTGTTCTCACCGATGAACTGCGCGACAAAACTGTTCTGCGGGCTCTCGTATAGCTCGTCCGGCGGCGCGATCTGCTGGATCTTGCCATCATTGAACACCGCCACGCGGTCCGACATGGTCAGCGCCTCGGTCTGGTCATGGGTCACATAGACCGTGGTGATGCCCAGCTCATGCGCCAGATGGGTGATCTCGAACTGCATCTTCTCGCGCAGTTGCTTGTCCAGCGCGCCCAGCGGCTCGTCCATCAGAACCAGCTCCGGCTCGAACACCAGCGCGCGGGCCAGCGCCACGCGCTGCTGCTGGCCACCCGACAGCTGCGCCGGACGCCGCCCGCCAAAGCCGCCCATCTCGACCATCTCCAGCGCCCGCCTGACCTTGGCCTCGCGGTCCGATCTGCCGATCTTGCGCACCTCCAGCGGAAAGCTGAGATTCTCGGCAATCGTCATATGCGGAAACAGCGCGTAGTTCTGGAACACCATGCCGATGCCGCGCTTGTGCGGCGGAATGTTGTTGATGCTCACACCGTCCAGCTTGATCTCGCCATGTGTCGCGGTCTCGAACCCGGCCAGCATCATCAGGCAGGTTGTCTTGCCCGAACCGGACGGCCCCAGCATGGTCAGAAATTCGCCCTTGGGCATGGTCAGGTTCAGATCCTTGACGACCAGAGTCTCGCCGTCATAGCTCTTTTGCACGCGCTCAAATGCAACGAACGCATCGTTGTTCCCGGTATCGGCCAAGTTCGGCTCCCTGTTTATTTCTGTCGCGGCGTCCCCCGCGTTCGGTAAAAACTAAAACGTCAAACCCCCGATCATGCAAGCGGATTGCGGCAGTTTTTTCCCGAAACCGACCCGCGCAGGTCAAATCGCCTGCATGTCAAGCGATTTAAGACGATTTTCCTGCCAAAACTCGGGGCACGCGCACTCATGACGTGTGCATCGGCAGCATTCTTGCGGTCCGCCATCCTATCCCAGCACCGATTTCACAGCCTTTGCAGTCTTGTGAATCACCTCGTCCGCCTCGTCCTGTGTCAGACAGAACGGGGGTGCAAAGCCCAGAATATCGCCCTGCGGCATGGCGCGCGCGATCACACCCAGCCCACCCAGCGCGGTCGCCACCTGCGGCCCCACCTTGTCGGCGGCATCAAAGAACGTGCGGCTGTCGCGATCCCTGACGAATTCCACGGCGCAAAGCATCCCCTCGCCGCGCACCTCGCCGACATGCGGATGATCGCCCAGCGCCTCGGCCATGCCCCGGTTGAGATAGCCGCCGACATTGCGGTTGTTGGCGATCAGATCCAGCTCGTCCAGAAGCTTGAGATTGGCCACGCCCGCCGCCGCCCCGATGGGATGCGCGGAATAGGTCCAGCCGTGGCCGATGGGGCCGTTCTCGTCCGTCCCCTGCTCCAGCACCTTCCACATCCGGTCGCTCACGATGCTGCCCGACAGCGGCGCATAGGCGCTGGTCAGCCCCTTGGCGATGGTGATCAGATCCGGCGTCATCCCGTAGTGATCCGAGCCGAACATCGTGCCCAGACGGCCAAAGCCGGTGACCACCTCATCGGCAATGAGCAGGATGTCATGCTTTTGCAGCACTTCCTGGATCGCCGGCCAGTATCCGGCAGGCGGCGGCACGATGCCGCCTGTGCCCAGCACCGGCTCGCCGATGAAGGCGGCGATGGTATCCGCGCCCTCGCGTTCGATCAGCGCCTCAAGCTCTGCCACGCAATGCGCGACGAACTGCGCCTCGGTCTGGTCCGGATTGGCGCGGCGGAAATAATAGGGCGCCTCGGTATGGATCACCTGCGCCAGCGGCAGGTCGAATTTCTTGTGAAACAACTCCAGCCCGGTCAGCGAGCCGGTCATCAGCCCCGATCCGTGATAGCCGCGCCACCGGCTGATGATCTTTTTCTTCTCGGGCCGCCCGAGGATGTTGTTGTAATACCAGATCAGCTTGATGTTGGTCTCGTTGGCATCCGAACCCGACAGGCCGAAATAGACCTTGCTCATGCCCTTGGGCGCGCGGTCCATGATCATCTTGGCAAGGGTGATGGACGCCTCTGTCCCATGCCCCACATAGGCGTGGTAATAGGCCAGTTCACGCGCCTGCGTGGCAATCGCCTCGGCGATGTCCTGACGGCCATAGCCCACGTTGACGCAATACAGCCCGGCGAAGGCGTCGAGCAGGCGATTGCCGTCGCGGTCCTCGATATGGCTGCCGCTGCCGCCGGTGATCACCCGGTTCGGCGCCTCGCCGCGCGCGAACTGCGCCAGATGCGTCGAAGGGTGGAAAAAGTTTTCGCGATCCCATTGATCAAGTTGGTCGTTGCGCAGCATCGTCTGATCCTCTCATCGGGGTGCGTCCCCCTGTTTCATCGTTCCTGAAATACTCGCGCCGCAGGCATCCGCGCCCACCACGTTCACGCCCAGTCGCGGCAGACGTATTTGATTTCCATGAATTCCTCCATGCCCCGGCGCGCCCCCTCGCGGCCCAGCCCCGACTGTTTGACCCCGCCAAAGGGGATCGGCGCGCCCGTGACCTTGGTGCGGTTCACGGCCACCATGCCGAATTGCAGCGCCCGCGTCATGCGGTAGATGCGGCGCGGATCGTGGCTGTGCAGATAGGCGATAAGGCCATATTCGGTGGCATTGGCGCGGCGCACCACCTCTTCCTCGGTGTCGAACGGCGTGATCGCGGCGACCGGGCCAAAGGTCTCGTCGCACATGATCGCCGCCTGATCCGGCACATCGGTCAGCACCGTGGGCTGATAGAACAGCGGCCCGAGCGCGTCGCGCTTGCCGCCGCAGGCAAGTTTCGCGCCGTGTCTGAGCGCATCGGCCACATGTTCCTCCTGCTTGCGCACCGCACTCTCGTTCATCAGCGGGCCGATGTCGGGATCGTCCATGCCACGTCCAAGGCTCAGCTTCTGCGTCGCCTCGGTAAAGCGGCGGCAGAATTCGTCATAAACCGGCCGCTCCACGTAAATCCGGTTCGCACCCAGGCAATCCTGCCCCGAGGTGGCGAATTTGGCCTTGATAGACTCTTCGACCGCCGTGTCCATGTCGGCATTGCGGAACACGATCACCGGCGCGTGCCCGCCCAGTTCCATCACCAGTTTCTTGACCGTCCCGGCGCATTGACGATACAGAAGCTGCCCGATTTTCGTGGACCCGGTAAAGCTCAGCACACGCACGCGGGCATCCTCGGTCCAGGGTTCGACCACAGTTGCCGCGCGGCCCGTGACCACGTTGAACACGCCCGCCGGAATGCCCGCGCGCTCGGCCAGTTCCGCCAGCGCCAGCGCCGAATAAGGCGTCTCGCCCGAGGGGTGCGCGACCACGGTGCAGCCCGCCGCCATCGCCGCCGCCGCCTTGCGCGTGAGCATGGCCGAGGGGAAATTCCACGGTGTGATGAGGGCGGCCACGCCCACCGGTTCCAGCCATAATTCCACCTCGGCATCGGGCAGATGACTGGTCACGCCCTCGATATTGGGGCGCTTGGCCTCTTCGGCGTAATATTCCACGAAACTCGCGGCATAGTCGATCTCGCCGCGCGCCTCTGACAGCGGCTTGCCCTGTTCCAGCACCATGATCCGCGCCAGATCCTCGCGGTGCTCCAACATCAGGTCGAACCACCGGCGCAGGATGGCAGAGCGATCCTGCGGCAGGGTCATCGACCAGCCGTCAAACGCCGCCTGCGCCGCATCGACCGCCGCGCGCGCCTGCCCGGCGCTGAGGCTTGCCACATCGCCCAGCGCGCTGCCATCCGCCGGATCGGTGACGGCAAGCGTCGCATTGTCATCGCCGCCCACCCATTTTCCGTTCACATAGGCAAAGCTGCGCACGAGGCGCGCATCGGTGATCCCGTTGCGGGTCCAGATTGCAGAGTCAGACATGGTGGCGCTCCCTTCGCGCCGAAGAATGCACTGCACAGACCAGAAAGCGAGGCTGAAGATGTCATCGATTGCAGATTATTCGTCTGAAAAGCATCATACAAAAGACGATTCACCCGAAAAACATCTCCAGCGGCGGCAGGCGTGGGGATTTCACAGGCTTGGTGACGATATAGGTGAAATAGCGCGCCAACCCGATCCGCGCCTCCAGCATCTCGTCGATCAGCCGCTGATAGGCGTCGATGTCGCGGGTCACGATCTGCATCAGGTAATCGAACCCGCCGCCCAGCGCCCAACAGGCCGTGACCTCACCATAGCGCTGCACGCTGTCCTCGAAGGCGCGGAAACTCGCGGGCGTATGATCGGCCAGTTCGACGGCGACAAAGACCGTCACATGCGGCCCCAGTTTCCTGAGGCTGATGCGCGCATGATAACCCTCGATCAGCCCCGCCTCTTCCAGCCGCCGCAGCCGCTCCCAGCAGGGGCTGGCCGACAGACCGACGCGCGCCGCCAGATCGGCCTTGGTGATGCGCCCCTCATCGGCCAGTACCCGCAGGATATCCAGATCGCGTGCGTCGAGTTTCATGCGGTGATCACCGTGCCCACGTCGCCGCCCGCCAGACGCTGCATCACATGGGTGGCAATCGCCGTATCCTGCAAACCCGTCCCGGTGAGGTCGCAGATCGTGATCTGTGCATCGTCACGCCGCCCCTGCGCCCGGCCCCGGATCACGTCGCCCAACTCGGTTGGCGTGCCCTTGTCCCAGATCCCCGCCGCGATCGCGCTGCGCAACTCGCCCAGCGTTTCCACCTGCGCCGCCCGGTCGGCGACATAAAGATCGGCACGCACCAGCGCCTGCGGATCAATTTCGTTCTTGCCCGCCTGATCCGATCCCATGGCGGTGATGTGCAGTCCGGGATGCAGCCAGGCGGCCTCGATCACCGGCTGGCGCGCGGGCGTCGTGGTGATGACAAGCTGGCTGTCGCGGACCAGATCGGCGGCATCGTCTGTCACCCGCACCTCGCCGCCCAGATCCACTAGGTCGCGTGCGCAGGCCTGCGCCTTGTCGGCATCGCGGCCCCAGATCAGCAGCCGCTCACAGGGCCGCACCAGATGCGCCGCCCGCGCCTGCAACCGCGCCTGCACGCCGGTGCCGATGATGCCCGCCGTATGGATCACTTCTGGCGCCAGATGTTGCGCCGCGACCGCCCCCGCGGCTGCGGTCCGCAGATCGGTCAGATAGCCATTGTCGAGGAACACCGCCTGAACCAGCCCGGTTCTGGCCGAAAACAGGATCATCAGGCCATTCAGACTGGGCAGGCCCAGCTTGGGATTGTCAAAGAAACCGGGGCTGACCTTGATCGCGAATCCGTCAAAGCCGGGGATATAGGCGGTTTTCACATCCACCTCGCCATGCGCCTCGGCCAGTTCCATCGACAGGACCGGCGGCATCACCACGCCGCCATCCGACAGCGCGCCGAACGCCCGTTCGATCACACCCACCGTGTCGCGGTCCAGCCCCACCACGGCGCGCAGTTCCGCCTCTGTCACGATCCGTATGTCATGCGCCATATCGCTTGCCCTCGATCACCTTGTCGCCCAGAACCACATCCTGCCCGGTCACCACACGGGTAAACATCGCCATATCCAGGTTGCGCCCGGTGACGATGGTGGCGGTCGGGCCGGTTATGTTCACCTTGCCGTTCAGCACCGCCGCCAGGCCGACGACACAGGCCCCCTCGGCCACGATGCGATCCTCGTAATAAAGCACCTGCATCGCGTGATAAATCTCTTCCTCACTCACCAGAACCGCGTCATCCAGCAGATCGCGGCACATGGGATAGCTGAGCCGGTTCGCCATGCCGATGCCGCCGCCCAGCGAATCGGCCAGGCTCGGCACCTCTTCCACTTCTACGGGATGACCGGCGCGAATGCTCTCATACATCGCCGCCCCCCGGTCCATGCTGATGCCGATGACGCGGATCGACGGCTTGATCGCCTTGGCGGCCATCGCCACGCCAGCGGCCAGACCGCCGCCCGACAGGGGCACCAGAATCGTCTCTAACTCGGGGCAACTTGCCATGATCTCCAGCCCGATGGTTCCCTGCCCGGCGATCACCAGCGGATCGTCGAAGGGCGAGATTTCGGTCAGCCCCTCCTCGGCCACCAACCGCTCGGCCTCGGCCTGTGCCGCGTCTTGCGAGCGGCCCGCGATCCGCACCTCGGCACCCAGCGCGCGGATGCCATCGACCTTGGCCTGCGGCACCAGTTCCGACATGCAGATGACGGCGCGGATACCCCGCGCCCGCGCCGCCCAGGCCACGCCGCGCCCGTGATTGCCGGTCGAACAGCAGGTCACCCCCGCCGCCGCCTGCACCCCTGCCACCGCATTCAGCGCACCCCTCAGCTTGAACGCGCCGATGGGTTGCATGTTCTCCAGCTTGAGCAGGAATTCATGCCCGCAAACCCCGCTCATATAGGGCGAGGGCACCAGCGGCGTGCGATCCGCCACACCCGCGATCACCTTGGCAGCAGCGTAGACATCGGCCAGCACAGGGCGCATCGTTCTCTCCGTTTTCAGGTCGGGCGCAGCTTGCGTCGCGGTGAACCTATCGTCAACTCCGCGTCACCGGATGGTCTGAAAGCGACATGAAGGGGCGTATTTCTTGGGGCAGGCCCCCGACAAACCCCCAGTATGGCCGGGAATTTCAAACGACGGACCCCTGACATGATCGAAAAAGACCTGCCCTTTTCGGCACAGGAATACCAGCGCCGACTGGACAAGACCCGCGCCGCGATGGCCAAACTGGACCTTGACGCGCTCTTTGTGACCGACCCCTCGAACCAGCACTGGATCACCGGCTATGACGGCTGGTCGTTCTACGTGCACCAGGGCGTGATCGTGCTGCCAGAGGCCGATCCGATCTGGTGGGGCCGCAATCAGGACGCCAATGGCGGCGTGCGCACCTGCTGGATGACCGATGACCGGGTGATCGGCTATGCCGACAACTACGTGCAATCCACCGAACGCCACCCGATGCAGGATCTGGCCGAACGCCTGACCGGCATGGGCCTCGCCGACAAGCGCATCGGCGTGGAGATGGACAACTATTACTTTTCCGCCAAGGCGATGCAGGTGCTGCGAGAGGAACTGCCCGAGGCGACATTCCTCGACGCCACGGCACTGGTCAATTGGCAACGCGCGGTGAAATCCGAAGAGGAACTCGGATTCATGCGCAAGGCCGCCCTGATCTCGGAAAAGATCACCGACGGGCTGATGGAACGGGTCGAGCCGGGCATCCCCAAGAACGAGATCGTGGCCGAGATCTTTCGCGACGCGATCCGCGGCGTTGACGGCGCCTGGGGCGATTACCCTGCCATCGTGCCGCTCTTGCCGTCAGGATCAGACGCCGCCGCGCCGCACCTGACGTGGAACGGCCGCGAATTCGCCACCGGCGAGGCCACGTTCTTCGAGATTTCCGGCTGCTACCGCCGCTATCACGCGCCGTTCTGCCGGACGCTGTTCCTGGGCAAGCCGCCGCAATTCCTGCTCGACGCCGAAAAGGCGCTGGTCGAGGGGTTGGAGGCGGGGCTGGAGGCCGCGCAGGCGGGCAACCGCGCCTGCGATATCGCCGCCGCACTGGCCGCCCCGCTGGAGCGCGCCGGGATCGAGCGCGGCGCGCGCTGCGGCTATCCCATCGGGCTCAGCTATCCGCCCGACTGGGGCGAGCGCACGATTTCACTACGCGCCGAGGATGAGACCGTGCTGGAACCCGGCATGACATTCCATTTCATGCCGGGCCTGTGGATGTCCGACTGGGGGCTGGAAATCACCGAATCGATCCTGATCAAGGAAACCGGCCCGGCGGAAACCTTCTGCAACCGCCCACGCAAGATGTTCGTCAAGGACTGAACCGGACCCGCGAGAGGGCAGGCGCCACACCTTGCTTCATCGTTCCGCAAATACTCCGTGGAGCGTGAGGGGCAGCGCCCCTCACGCCGCCGCCTTCATCAGCCCCTCGTCGCGGATCTGTTTTTCCGCCTGATCCAGCGATTGCCATGCCCGCTCGATCAGCGTGTCGATCTCGGATTTCGAGATGACCAGCGGCGGCGAGATGATCATGCGATCGCCCACATGCCGCATCACCAGGTTGTTGGCAAAACACCGCTCGCGGCAGATATAGCCCGCCGTGCCCGGATCGGCGGCGAATTTGGCGCGGCTGGCCTTGTGCGGGGTCAGCGCCAGCGATCCCATCATGCCGATGATCCGGGTCTCGCCGACCAGAGGATGCGCGAACAGCGATTCCCATTTCTCCCTCAGATAGGGCGCGGTTTCCTGCGCGACGCGCTCGACGATCTTCTCTTCTTCTAGGATGCGCAGGTTTTCCAGCGCCACGGCGCAACTGACCGGATGGCCCGAATAGGTGTAACCGTGGTTGAACTCGCAATCGTTCATCACCTCGGCCACGCGATCCGAAACGATAGAGCCGCCGATCGGCGCATAGCCCGAGGACAGCCCCTTGGCCACCGTCATGATGTCGGGGCGGATGTTCAGTGTCTGGGAACCGAACCATTCGCCGGTCCGGCCAAAGCCGCAGATCACCTCGTCGGCGATCAGCAGGATGCCGTATTTGTCACAAATCCGCTGGATTTCCGGCCAGTAGCTGTCGGGCGGGATGATCACGCCGCCCGCACCCTGCACCGGCTCGCCGATAAAGGCGGCCACGCGGTGCGGACCCAGTTCCTCGATCTTTTCCTCGAGCTGCCGGGCGCGCGCCAGACCGAATGCCTCGGGGTCCATGTCGCCGCCCTCGGCATACCAGTGCGGCTGGTCGATGTGGTGGATGTCGGGAATAGGCATCCCGCCCTGCGCGTGCATCCCCGACATGCCGCCCAGGCTGCCGCTGCCCACGGATGACCCGTGATAGGCATTCCTGCGGCTGATGATGATGTTGCGTTCGGGCTGACCCATCTGCGCCCAGTAGGTGCGCACCATTCGGATATTGGTATCGTTCGCCTCGGACCCGGACCCGGCATAGAACACATGGTTCAGATCGCCCGGCGCCAGTTCCGCCAGTTTGGCGGCCAGCGCGATGGCGGGCACATGGCTGGTCTGGAAGAACGTGTTGTAGAACGGCAGTTCGCGCATCTGCCGCGCGGCGACCTCGGCAAGCTCATCACGGCCATAGCCGATATTCACGCACCACAACCCGCCCATGGCGTCGAGGATCTCGTTGCCCTCGCTGTCGGTCAGGGTGACGCCCTGCGCGCGGGTGATGATCCGCGCGCCCTTGGTCTCGAGCTGATTGCCGTGGGTAAAGGGGTGCATGTGATGCGCGGCATCGAGCGCCTGCAATTCCGCGGTGGGCATGTGGTTGGTGATCATGGTCATGGGAATACCTTTCGACAGACAGACCGGGCGGCACAGCCGCCGTGTTTCCCCCAGAATATGATCAAATCATATGCTGTCAATCGAATCAGCGCAAGACGCGCGATTGTTCCAGAGAGTGACGCACCTGCTCCATTCCCTGGATCACATCCTCCCGAATGGCGCGCGCGGCGGCTTCTGCATCACGGGCGTGCATCGCCTCCAGCATCGCCTTGTGCTTGTCCGGCAGGCTCTGCGTGCCCATCCGTCCGCAGACCACCCGGAGCGATGGCCCGAACCGCAACCACAGCCCATCGGCGAGATCCGCCAGAATCGGCGCATCGGCGATCTCGTAGAGGCGTTTGTGAAAGCGATAGTTGAGTTCCAGATAGGCCCGCAGATCGCCGCGCGTGATCGCCCGGTCCAGATCGTCATCCAGCGCCGCCAGGCAGTCTAGATCCCCAAGGCTCGCACGCTCTGTCGCGCGCAGCGTCAGGTATGGGTCAAGCCATTGGCGTGCATATATTAATTCGCTTATGTTATCCGCCGTCAACAGCGGCACGCTAACCCGTCTGTTGCCCTGGAATTCCAGCGCCCCCTCGGCGATCAGCCGCCGGATCGCCTCGCGCACCGGGGTCATGCCCGCACCCAGCCGCTCTGACAGGCCCTGGATGGTCACCGCCTGCCCCGGCGCCAGATCGCCGAACAGCACCTGATCCCGCAGCTGGCGATAGATCACCTCATGCGCCGGCAACCCGGCGGCATCCACCCCTGGGGTGCTCAATTTCTGTGCGGCCTTGTTCATCTGCGGGGCGCCTCAACCGTAGCTCTCAATGTCTGGTCTTGCGAGTTTAGCGCCTGCATGAAAACATTACCATATTGCGTTGTGCGGATTTTTTTGATCAAATTCCGCACGGGGCGAGAAACAACAGACCACAGCAGACCAACGGGAGATCATTATGCGAAATCTTATACTGACCACCACCGCCGCACTGGCGCTCGGCGCATTTGCCGCGCAGGCGCAGGAGGTGCGGGTCTACAACTGGTCCGATTACATTGATGAGGACCTGCTGACCAAATTCGAAGAGGAAACCGGGCTAAAGCTGGTCTATGACGTCTTTGACAGCAACGAGGTTCTGGAAACCAAGATGCTGGCGGGCGGCTCTGGCTATGACGTGGTTGTGCCGTCGGGCACCTTCCTGCAACGTCAGATTCAGGCGGGGGCATTTCAGAAACTCGACATGTCCAAGCTGCCCAATCACGAGAACATGTGGGACGTGGTCAGCAGCCGGACCGCGCAGTACGACCCGGACAACGCCTATTCGATCAACTACATGTGGGGCACCACCGGCATCGGCGTGAATGTGGGCAAGGTCACCGAGATCCTTGGCGAGGATGCGCCGATCGACAGTCTGGAGCTGGTGCTCAACCCGTCCAACATGGCGAAGCTGGCCGAATGTGGCGTGCATTTCCTGGATGCGCCCGCCGAGATGATCCCGATGGCGTTGAAATACATCAACGAGGATCCCAACAGCCACGACCCGGACGTGATTGGCAGGACCGAAGAGGTGTTGATGGCCGTGCGTCCCTATATCCAGAAATTCCACAGTTCGGAATATATCAACGCGCTGGCCAATGGCGACATCTGCGTCGCGGTTGGCTGGTCGGGCGATATCCTGCAGGCGCGTGATCGCGCGGCAGAGGCCGGCAATGACGTCGAAATCGCCTATAACGCGCCCAAGGAAGGCGCGCAGATGTGGTTCGACCAGATGGCGATTCCGGTCGATGCGCCCAATCCCGACGGCGCGCATGCATTCCTGAATTTCATCATGGATGCCGAAAACATGGCCGCCGCGTCGAACTATGTCTATTACGCCAACGGGAACCTCGCCTCTCAGGAATACCTGGCCGAGGACGTGATCGGCGATCCGGCGATCTACCCCTCGGCAGAGGCGATCGACAACCTGTTCACCACCACGCCCTACGACGCCCAGGTGCAGCGGGTGGTGACCCGGCTCTGGACCAAGATCAAGTCTGGCACCTGACCGCACAGGACGCCCGCCCGCGCAGGACATCGCCTGCGCGGGCTTTTTCAGATATGGCCGGGAACTGGTATGGCACAGACTGTTTTTGAACCCTGGAACGATCCAGAGGCAAAGCCGCTCATTCAATTCAAGGGTGTAACCAAGCGTTTCGGTGATTTTACCGCAATCGACAACCAGACCTTCGACATTTACGAACGCGAATTCTTTGCCCTTCTCGGTCCTTCGGGCTGTGGCAAGACCACGATGATGCGCATGCTCGCCGGGTTCGAGAAACCGACCGAGGGCACGATCCTTCTGGGCGGTCAGGACATGGCCCCGATCCCGCCCAACAAGCGCGCGGTCAACATGATGTTCCAGTCCTACGCGCTGTTTCCGCACCTGTCGGTCTGGGAAAACATCGCCTTTGGTCTCAAGCGCGACGGCAAGCCAAAGGACGTGATCGCCGCCCGTGTCGACGAGATGCTCAAACTGACGCGCCTGCAACAGTTCGCCAGGCGCAAGCCGCACCAGATTTCCGGCGGCCAGCGTCAGCGCGTCGCGCTCGCCCGCAGTCTGGCCAAGGCGCCAAAGCTGCTCTTGCTGGACGAACCGATGGGCGCGCTCGACGCCAAGCTGCGGCAGGCCACGCAATTCGAGCTGATGGACATACAGGAAAAGACCGGCACCACATTCGTTATCGTCACCCACGATCAGGAAGAGGCGATGACCGTGGCAAGCCGCGTCGCGGTGATGGATCACGGCCGCATCATTCAGGCCGACACCCCTGCCAATATCTACGAGATGCCCAATTCGGTCTATGTGGCCGATTTCATCGGCGAGGTGACGATCATCCCCGGCAAGGCACACAAGCGCGGCAATGGCTATGACATCGCCTTTGCCGAGGGCCAGCCCACCCTCCATTCCGAGACCGACGCGGCACTTGACAACGGTCAGACCTGCTATCTGGCGCTGCGCCCCGAGAAAGTCTCTATTTCAGCGGAAAAGCCCGCCGATCGCACCAATACCGTGCAGGGCAGGATCATCGACATCGCCTATCTGGGCAATCTCTCGACCTATCATGTGCAATTGCCCAACGGCCAGATGATCAAGGCGCAGGCGGCCAATACCCGCCGCCTCTCGCGCCGCGACTTCAGCTGGGAAGACACGGTCTGGCTGTCGTGGACCGACACCGCCGCCGTGCTGCTGAAAGGGTGACGTGATGCGCCGCTTTGCCCTGATCGCCCTGCCCTGCGCCTGGCTTCTGGCGCTGTTTCTGGTGCCGTTCCTGATCGTCCTGAAAATCAGCCTCAGTGACATCGCACTTGCGATTCCACCCTATACGCCGACGCTTGATCTTTCAGCGGGCTGGCAGGGGATCAGGGCATTCTTCAGCGCACTGGACTTTGACAATTTCCGCTTTCTCGCCACCGACGATCTCTATTGGAAATCCTACATTTCCTCGCTTCAGATCGCCTTTCTTGCCACGTTGATGACGCTTTTCGTGGGCTATCCCATCGCTTACGGCATGGCCAATGCGCCCGATCACTGGCGCCCGACCCTGATGATGCTGGTGATCCTGCCGTTCTGGACCTCGTTCCTGATCCGGGTCTATTCGTGGATGGGGATCCTCTCGACCGAGGGCTATCTCAATCAGCTTCTGCTCTGGCTCGGGGTGATTTCCACACCATTGACCATCCTCAACACGCCAACGGCGGTCTATATCGGCATCGTCTATACCTACCTGCCCTTCATGGTCCTGCCGATCTATTCGGCGCTGGAACGGATGGACGGATCGCTGCTTGAGGCGGCCGAGGATCTGGGCTGTTCGCGGGTCAAGGCATTCTGGCTCATCACCGTGCCGTTGTCGAAAACCGGCATCATCGCGGGGTGTTTCCTGGTGTTCATCCCGGTGATCGGCGAATTCGTCATCCCCTCACTTCTGGGCGGTTCGCAGACGCTGATGATCGGCAAGGTGCTTTGGGAGGAATTCTTCAACAACCGCGACTGGCCCGTCGCCTCTGCGGTCGCCGTGGTGCTGCTGCTGATCCTGATCGTGCCCATCGTGCTCTTTCAGATGAACGAGCAGAAAAGCCGGGAGGCCGACCAATGAGACGTCTCACATGGTTCAACACCACCTCGCTGACGCTGGGATTCGCATTCCTCTACCTGCCGATGATCATCCTCATCGTCTACAGTTTCAACGAATCGAAACTGGTGACGGTCTGGGCCGGATTCTCGACAAAATGGTATGGCACGCTTGTGCAGAACCAGGCCTTTCTCGATGCGGCCTGGGTCACGCTCAAGGTGGCGCTGGCCTCGTCGACCATCGCCACGATCCTTGGCACCATGGCTGCCCTCGTGCTGGTGCGCGCCGGGCGGTTCTACGGGCGGACGCTGTTTTCCGGCATGATCTACGCGCCGCTGGTGATGCCAGAGGTGATCACCGGCCTTTCGCTGCTGCTCTTGTTCATCGGCATCGGGCTGGACCGGGGAATTTTCACCATCATCCTCGCGCATACGACATTCTCGATGTGCTTCGTCTCGGTCGTCGTGTCCTCGCGTCTGGTCACCTTCGACCGCTCGCTGGAAGAGGCGGCGCTTGATCTGGGCTGTTCGCATTTCGACGCCTTCCGCCTCGTCACCCTGCCGATCATCGCGCCTGCGGTGATCTCGGGCTGGCTTCTGGCCTTCACGCTCTCGCTGGACGATCTGGTGATCGCCAGCTTTACCGCCGGGCCCTCGGCCACCACGCTGCCGATCAAGATCTGGTCGTCGATCCGGCTGGGTGTCAGTCCCGAGATCAACGCGCTCTCCACCATCATGATCGGCATCGTGGCGGTGGGCGTGATCACCGCCTCGCTGATCACCAAACGCGCCAGCCTGCGCCAGCAGGCCGACGAACGCGCCGCCGTGCACGCATGAGGCGGGTCTTTCCGGCCCATACCTACGGGAACGGCCCACGCGCGCGGTGTTACTGGAACGATACCGCGCCGCTGCCCGACCACCCTGCCGCCGAGGGGCAGATAACCTGCGACGTGGCGGTGATCGGCGCGGGCTATACCGGGTTGTCCGCCGCGCTGCATCTGGCCGAGGCAGGTCAGGATGTGCGCGTATTCGAGGCCGAGACACCCGGTTGGGGCGCCTCCGGGCGCAATGGCGGCTTTTGCTGCCTGGGCGGCTCTGCCGCCTCTGACGCGATGCTGCGCAGGATGCATGGCGAAGACGCCCGCCGCGCCTACCGCCGCGCCGAGATCGAGGCGGTCACCACGGTGAAATCCCTGATCGCGGATCACGCGATCAGCGCCGATACCCATTCCGAGGGCGAAACCGTGCTGGCGCATACGTCAAGGGCGGCCGAGGGTTTCCCGGACCGCGCCGCGCGCATCAAATCCGACTACGGCGTGACACCAACCCTGATTTCAGGCTCTGAACTGGCCCGGATGGGCATGCGTGGCCCGTTCCACGCCGCCCTCACCACGCCCATCGGCATCGCCCTCAACCCGCTGAAATACACCCTTGGCCTTGCACAGGCCGCCACCCGTGCGGGCGCGTGCATCCATGCCAATTCGCCTGTCATCGCGATCCGGCAGGACGGGTGGTTCCACCTCACCACGCCACAGGCGCGGATCATCGCCCGCCGCCTGATCGTCGCCACCAACGGCTATTCCTCGGACGATCTGCCCGACTGGATGCGCGCACGGTATATCCCGACCCAATCCAACGTGATCGTCACCCGCCCGCTGACCGATGACGAGCTTGCCGCGCAGGGCTGGACCAGCCGCCAGATGTGCTATGACCACCGCTTTTTCCTGCATTATTTCCGGCTGATGCCCGACAACCGGCTGCTCTTTGGCATGCGCGGCGGGCTGTTCAGCTCGCCCCGGTTCGATGCCCGGATGCACCGCACCATCCGGCGGCATTTCGAGGCAATGTTCCCGGCATGGGCGCATGTCGAGACGCCGCACAGCTGGAATGGCCTCTTGTCGCTGGCCCCGGATCTCACGCCCTATGCCGGGCCGATCCCCGACATGCCGGGGGCCTTTACGGGGCTGTCCTACCACGGCAACGGCGTGTCGATGGGCACCTATGCCGGTGCCCTTCTCGCCGATCTGGCGATGGACCGCACGCCGCGCCATCCCTATCCCGAAATCCTGCGCAAGCCGCCCCGCCGCTGGCCCCTGGGCCGGTTGCGGCGCGCGATGCTCTGGCCACCCTACGCGATTGCAACGCTGACCGGGGGGTGACGAGAGGTGCGGCAGAATTGCTGCGAAGGTTGAGTTTGCCACACGCGCGCAACAAGGCGCGTAGCGCCCTCACCCTCCACAGCACGCGAATACCCCGCCCTATTCCGGCGTCCGTGCCGCACGCGCCTTGTTGCGCCGGATGCCCAGCTGCCGCTCGCGCAGGATGATGATGATGCCCGCCACGATCACCAGCGCCGCCCCCGACAGCATCGCGCCGGTCGGCACCTCGTCAAAGATGAAATAGCCGATACCCAGCGCAAACAGGATCGAGGCATAATCGAACGGCGCCACCACGCTGGCATCGGCAAAGCGATAGGATGAGGTCAGGAAAATCTGCCCCAGCCCGCCCAGCAGCCCGGCCAGAACCAGCAGCCCGAATTCCGGCCCCGAGGGCATGACCCAGCCAAACGGGATGGTCAGCAACGACAACAGCGTCGCGGTGACCGAGAAATAGAACACGATGGCGCTCGTCTCCTCGGACTGCACCAGTTTGCGCACATAGATCTGCGCCAGCGCCGCGCAGATCGCGCCGGTCAGCGCCAGCATCGCGCCCACCGCCTGCATGGTCTCGACCACAGCCCCGCTCAGCGCCGTCAGGCGCGGGGCCAGCACGATCAGCACCCCGATCAGACCCAGCGCCACCGCGCCGATGCGGAATGCGCCGACCTGCTCGTTCAGGAACATCGCCGCAAAGATCACCACCAATAGCGGCGCGGCATAGCTCAGCGCCGTTACCTCGGGCAGCGGCAAGAGCCCCAGCGCGGCAAACCCCATCCCCATCGCCGCCGTGCCCACGAAACCGCGCCAGAAATGGCTCATCGGCGAGCGCACCCTCAGCCCGGTGCGCAGATCGCCGCGCAGCGCCAGCCAGACCAGGATCACCGGAATCGCAAAGAACGACCGGAAGAATACCGATTCCCCCGGCGGCACATGATCCGCCACCGCCTTGATCAGCGAGGACATGGTGATGAACAGCATCACCGAGATGAGCTTGAGCGCGATGCCGGTCAGGGGGCGCATTCTATCGGGTCCTTTGCCCCTCTGGCTGTCAATTCAGTCTCTGTTCCGGCTCAGGCGTCGGTTTCTGCCTCCTTGCGCGGCAATACCCAGTCGGCCCTCGGGAAATGACAGGTATAGCCCTGCGGAAACCGTTTCAGATAGTCCTGATGCTCCGGCTCCGCCTCCCAGAAATCGCCCGCCGGCTCGACCTCGGTCACCACCTTGCCGGGCCACAATCCGCTTGCCTCGACATCGGCGATGGTGCGCAGCGCCTCGGCCTTTTGTGCCTCATCGACGTAATAGATCGCCGAGCGATAGCTGATGCCGATATCATTGCCCTGCCGGTTCACCGTGGTCGGGTCGTGGATCTGAAAGAAGAATTCCAGCAACCGCCGATAGCTGATCCTGGCCGGATCGAACATGATCTCGATGCCTTCGGCATGGGTGCCGTGGTTGCGATAGGTCGCATTCGGCACGTCGCCACCCGTATAGCCCACACGGGTCGAGATCACGCCCGGCAGCTTGCGGATCAGATCCTGCATGCCCCAGAAACAGCCCCCCGCCAATACCGCCCGTTCGGTCATCTCACGTCCTCCACCTGATCGAGATACGCGCCGTATCCCTGTGCTTCCATGTCGTCGCGATGAATGAATCGCAGGCTTGCCGAGTTGATGCAATAGCGCAGGCCACCCCGGTCGCGCGGCCCGTCGGGAAAGACATGGCCCAGATGGCTGTCACCATCGCGGCTGCGCACCTCGGTGCGGATCATGCCCATGGTGAAATCGTTGATTTCTTTCACATGCGCGGGCTCGATCGGCTTCGTGAAACTCGGCCAGCCGCAACCCGATTCATACTTGTCGGAACTGGCAAACAGCGGCTCGCCGCTCACCACGTCCACGTAAATCCCCGGCTCGTGATTGTGCAGATACTTGCCGGTGCCGGGGCGTTCGGTGCCGTTCTTCTGCGTCACCCGGTATTCCTCGGGCGAGAGTGCTGCTATTCTGTCGGGGTCTTTGCGATATGCGGTCACGCTGCATGTCTCCTGTTGCGTCATCCATGCTATCAGATGGGACGAGTCGCAGAAAATCAAATACGCGCGCCGAGCCTTACCAGTCCATCACCACCTTGCCCGAATCCCCCGAGATCATCGCGGCAAACCCTTTCTCGAAATCGTCGATCCCGATCCGGTGGGTGACAAGGCCCGATACATCCAGCCCCGATTGCACCAACGCGATCATCTTGTACCAGGTCTCGTACATCTCGCGACCATAGATGCCCTTGATATGCAGCATCTTGAAAATGACCGCGTTCCAGTCCACCGCAAATTCCGTCGGCGCAATCCCCAGCAGCGCGAGTTTCCCGCCATTGTTCATCCGTGCGATCATCTGCTGCATCGCGGGCGCGGCCCCGGACATTTCAAGCCCCACGTCGAACCCCTCGGTCATCCCGATCGCGGCCATCACATCGCGCAACTGCTCGGTGCCCACATCGACCACATGCTGCACGCCCATCCGGCGCGCCAGATCCAGACGGTAAGGGTTGATATCGGTGATCACCACCTTGCGCGCGCCCGCCTTCTGCGCCACCAGCGCCCCCATGATCCCGATCGGCCCGGCGCCGGTGACCAGCACATCCTCGCCCACCAGATCGAAACTCAGCGCGGTATGCACGGCATTGCCCAAGGGATCGAAAATCGCCGCGATCTCGTCGGGAATATCCGCCGGTATCGGCACCACGTTGCTCTCGGGGATGCACAGATACTCGGCAAAGCTGCCGGGGCGGTTGACCCCGACGCCCCTGGTGTTGCGGCACAGGTGCCCGCGCCCGGCGCGGCAGTTGCGGCAGGTGCCGCAGACGATATGCCCCTCGCCGCTGACCCGCTGCCCGATGCGGTATTTCACCGCCGCAGGCCCGCAATCGACGATCTCGCCCACGAATTCATGCCCCACGACCATCGGCACCGGCACGGTTTTCGCGCTGAATTCGTCCCATTTCCAGATATGCACATCGGTGCCGCAGATCGCGGATTTCTTCACCTTGATCAGCACATCGCCCGGCCCCACCTCGGGCACCGGCACATAATCCATCCACAGCCCCGGCTCGGGTCGCAGTTTCACCAGCGCCTTCATCTCGTTCTGCATCAGATCACCCCCAACTCGCGCCCCACCGCGCCAAACGCCCCGATTGCCCGGTCCAGCATGTCGCGGCTCAGCGCGGCACTCATCTGCGTGCGGATCCGGTCCTGCCCCTTGGGCACCACCGGAAAACTGAACGCCGTTACATAGACACCCCGGTCATTCAACCTTGCCGCCATCTCCTGCGCCAGTTTTGGATCGCGCAGCATCACCGGGATGATCGCGTGCTCTCCGGGCAACAGCTCGAACCCCAGCGCGCCCATCCCCTCGCGGAAATAATCCGCATTCTCCCACAGCCGCGCCCGCCGCTCCGCCCCATCCTCCAGCATGTCGAACACCCTGAGCGATGCCCCCGCGATCACCGGCGCCAGCGTGTTCGAAAAGAGATAGGGCCGCGACCGCTGCCGCAGCCAGTCCACCACCCGCGCGCTCGCCGCCGTATACCCGCCCGAGGCACCGCCCAGCGCCTTGCCCAGCGTGCCGGTCAGGATATCGACCCGATCCATCACCCCGAACCGCTCGGGCGTGCCGCGCCCGGTCGGCCCGACAAACCCGGTGGCGTGACAGTCATCCACCATCACCAGCGCATCGTAGCGCTCTGCCAGATCGCAGATCTCGTCGAGCGGTGCGTAATACCCATCCATCGAGAACACGCCGTCGGTGGCGATCAGCCGGTGCCGCGCGCCCGCCGCCTCCTTCAGGCACCGCTCCAGATCGGCCATGTCCCGGTTGGCATAGCGATACCGCTGCGCCTTGCACAGACGCACGCCGTCGATGATGCTGGCATGGTTCAGCGCGTCAGAGATGATCGCATCCTCCGGCCCCAGGATCGTCTCGAACAGGCCCGTGTTCGCATCAAAGGCGGCGGCATAAAGGATTGCATCCTGCTTGCCCAGAAACCCGGCGATCCGCGCCTCCAGCGCCTTGTGCTCTTCCTGCGTGCCGCAGATGAATCGCACGCTCGCCATGCCGAACCCGTAGCGATCCAGCGCCGCATGTGCCGCCGCGATGACCTGCGCGTTATCCGCCAGCCCGAGATAGTTGTTGGCGCAGAGGTTCACCACCTCGCGCCCGTCCGCCAGCCGGACCTCGCCCGCCTGCATCGAGGCGATCACCCGCTCGGACTTGTAAAGTCCCTCCTCGCGCAGACCCTCAAGCCACCCCGCCATGTCCGCGTCAAACCGATCCGCTGCCGTCATGCCACCCTCCCTTTCATCTGGCCGAAAATACCTCGGGGGAGTCGCCGCTTGCGGCGACGGGGGCAGCGCCCCCAAATCCCTTATACAGCGATCCGTGGCCGTCCACTCGCCTCTACCACGATTTCCGCCTCCAGAAACACCCGCCTTGCCTCGGCCTGCGCCTCCCTGACCTCGCGCCGCGCGGTCACATGAATATCAACCGCCCCTGCTGCCTCGGCTTCTCTGCGAGCCTCGGCGCTCAGGACATCCTCCAGCGCCGCCATCGCCACCTCGGACGCCGCATAATCCTCTGGTCCGGTCTCAAGATGCACGCGGTATCTGCCTTCTGACGGCGATGTCACCGTGCCGCCCCGCCGGATCGTCACCCGCCCGACCACCGCACCGATCGCATTGGCCACGCCCGCGTGTTCCGGCAGGATCATCCGCGCGCCCAGCCTTGCGCCCACCGCCGGATAATAGCTCGCCGCCGAGGCCCCCAGCCCGATCACCGGCACCGCCAGTCCGCTTTCGATCCGCACCAGACCGTGATGCCGGTCCAGCCCCTTCTGCATCAGGACATGCGCCGCCAATGCCGCGGGCGGCAGGCCGAAATCCACCTCTTCCTCGGCAAAAGCAGTCTCTGACAAGGCCAGACTCGTCTGATAGGTCAGCCGGTCCACGATCATCTGCGCCAGCGCCTCGGGTCCTTCGGCCACCCGGTTGCCCGATCCGGTGCGCTTGCGCGCCACCAGTTCCAGCGCCATGCGCGCCGCCTCGGTGTCCCAGGCATCGAGCCGCCCCAGAACATGCGCGGCATCCGAGGGCGTCACCCCCGCCACCTGCACCAATCCGCGCCGCACCAGCCGGGTCAGCGCCGCGCCATCCATGCGGGTGCGCAGCACCTGCCCCACCGGACAGACCGCCGCGCCGATCCGCTCCAGCAGCGCCGCCTCGCGCTCCGCCAGCCCCCCGGCCTCGATCCCCGGCACCGCGCGCACGAACCGCGCGTCATGTTCCCCCGGCGCGCTTGCGCGCAACGCCGCCTCCAGCGCCGCATGCACCACCTCGCCGGCCTCGGCTGCCATCAGGCTCACCGGCACCACCCGGCGCGGACCCAGGCTGATACCGCCCTCCAGACCCTCGTCGCGCACATTCACCTCGCTGTCACCACCCAGACCAAAGGTGCGCATCGCCACCGCCTCGACCATGGTGCGCCACGGCCCGACCCGTGCGCCCTCGGGGTCGATCGCGGGCTTGCCTGCGCGCAGCACAGCGACATCGGTGGTCGTCCCGCCGATATCCGACACCAGCGCATGATCCGCCCCGGTCAGCCAGCGCGCGCCGACGATGCTTGCCGCCGGACCGCTCAGGATCGTCTCGATCGGCCGCTCCCGCGCCTGATCCGCCGAAATCAGCGCGCCGTCACCGCGCACCACCATCAGCGGCGCGTCAATGCCCAGATCGCGCAGCTTGCCCTCGGCCTTGTCGATCAGCCGCGCGATCATCCCGATCAGCCGCGCATTGAGCAGCGCCGTCAGCGCCCGTTTCGGCCCGTTCAGTTTTGCCGACAGATGATGCGACAGGCTCACCGGCTTGCCCGTCACCGCGCGAATCATCTCTGCGGCCGCCAGTTCATGCCCCGGATTGCGCGTTGCGAACTGCGCCGCCACCGCATAGGCCGAGGCCCCGGTATCCGCCGCCAGCCAGGCCAGAAGCGCCTCTTTATCCAGCGCCGCCGCTTCACCGCCCGCATGATTGTGCCCGCCACCCAGCACGATCGCCGGATCGCCACCCAGCGCCTCGGCCAGGCCATTCGCCTGCAAATCCGCCCGGCCAAACCCGATATAGACCAGACCGGCGCGCCCACCCTGTCCCTCGACCAGCGCATTCGTGGCCAGCGTGGTCGACAGCGAGGCAAGTCCGATGTCCGCCACATCCGCCCCGCTTTTCGCCAGAACCGCGGCCACGGCCTCGCCAATACCCAGCGCCAGATCGTGCCGCGTGGTCAGCGCCTTGGCGCTTGCCACCACGTCGCGCTCGTCGCGGATCAGCACCGCATCCGTATAGGTGCCGCCCGTATCCACGCCCAACAACAACGCCATGCGCCCGCCTTTCTCTCTGACCGCCTCAGGCCAGTCGGCCAACCGCCCAGCGCGCCGCATCCGCCACGGTCGCGTCCGGGTCGCCGCAATGCCGCTGCGCCACCTCCCGCAACGACATATCGCCCGAATTGCCGATCGCATAGAGCACATTTCGCAGAAATCGGTTCCGACCGATCCGCTTGATGGGCGATCCCGAAAACCGCGCCCGGAATGCCGCATCATCCAGCGCCGCCAGTTCCGCCAGCCGCGGCGCGATCAGATCCTCGCGTGCGTGATATTTCACCTCGCGCGCCGCGACAGCAAACTTGTTCCAGGGACAGACCGCCAGGCAATCGTCGCAGCCATAGATCCGGTTGCCCAGCAGGGGGCGCAATGCCTCGTCCACCGGCCCGTCATGCTCGATCGTCAGATAGGAAATGCAGCGCCGCGCATCCAGTCGATAGGGCGCCGGAAAGGCATCGGTCGGGCAGATGTCCAGACAGGCCCGGCATGACCCGCAATGATCGCTTTCCGCCGGATCAGTCTCCAGTTCCAGCGTCGTGAACACCGACCCGATAAAGAACCAGCTGCCCAGATCGCGACTGACCAGATTGGTGTGCTTGCCCTGCCAACCCAGCCCCGCCGCCTGACCCAGCGGTTTTTCGGGCACGGGGGCTGTATCGACAAACACCTTCACCTCGCCGCCGCCTTCCGCGATCAGCCACCGCGCCAGCCGCTTCAGCCGCTTCTTGACCGTGTCGTGATAATCCCGCCCCCGCGCATAGACAGAGATATTGCCGCGATCCTTCTGCCCCAGCACGGCCAGCGGATCGTCCTCGGGCGTATAGCTCTCGCCCAGCACGATCACCGTGCGCGCCTCGGGCCACAGAACCTGCGGCGCGCCGCGCCAATGGCTGCGCTCCGCCAGCCATCCCATCTGCCCGTGATAGCCGTGCCCCAGGAACGCCGCCAGCCGCTCCGGCACATGCCCCACGTCCCAGGGACGGCACAGCCGGCAGGCATCGAATCCCTCTGCCCGCGCCTGTTCAACCAGTCTCTGTTTCAGCCCGTTTTCCATCTCTCCCCATGCTCCGGGGGGTGCCGCCTGTCTCAGAAATCCAGATCGGCATAATGCGCAGGCGGCGGGAATCCCGGCACCTGATCGGCCAGAATGCCGCGAAAGGCAGGGCGCGACTTGATCTTGGCATACCAGTCCTTGACCGCCTCGCTGCGGGTCCAGTCCACATCGCTGATGTAATCCAGCGCGCTCAGATGCGCGGCGGCGGCGAAATCCGCCAGCGTCATCACATCCCCCGCCAGCCAGCGGCGATGATCCAGCAGCCAGGCCATGTAATCAAGGTGATACTTGATCGCCTTTGCCCCGTCCTTGACGTTGCGGCTGTCGGGAAATCCCTGTTTCATTACCTTCTTGTTGACCCGCTCATAGAGCAGCTTGCCGGTCACCTCGTGATGAAACTTGTCGTCGAACCACGCCACCAGCCGACGCACCTCGTAGCGCGCATCGGCGGCTTTCGGCATCAGGGAAGGTTCCGGATATTTCTCCTCAAGGTATTCGCAGATTGCGGCGCTCTCGGCCATGGTCTTGCCGTCGATCTTGAGCACCGGCACCTTGCCCGCCGGATTGCGGCGCATGAAATCGGGATCCTGCTCCCAGTAGCGTTCCTCGACCAGTTCGCACTCGATCCGCTTTTCGGCAAGGCTCAGCCTCACCTTGCGGCAAAAGGGTGACAGTGGAACATGATAGAGCCTGGCCATCGGGCAATTTACCTTCGTCAGTGAATTGTCCCTCAATGCCCCCTTTGCGGGCGGTTTTCAATCCTCGAAACAGGCGGCGCGCCCGTCGCGGCGAATCGTGGCCGCGCCGTCGAGGATACCGGCCGCCCGCTTGCGCAGCGCGGCAGTGGGGTTGGCGGCCGAGCGGTCCTTGGGTCCCGGCAGGACCGCCGCCAGTCGCGCGGCCTGCACATCGCTCAGATCTCGTGCGCTGACACCGAAATAGTGCCTTGCCGCGGCTTCTACACCGAAAACCCCCTCGTCGAATTCGGCCACGTTCAGATAGACCTCGATGATGCGCCGCTTGGGCCAGAACGTCTCGACCACCGGCGTCATCACCGCCTCCAGCGCCTTGCGCGCCCAATTGCGGCCATGCCAGAGATAGACGTTCTTGACCACCTGCTGACTCAGGGTCGAGGCCCCGCGCCCCGATCCTTCGGAAATCGCGGTGCGAATGGCGGCCATGTCAAAGCCCCAATGCTGGCAGAAATTGGCATCCTCCGCCGCCACCAGCGACCGCGCCATCACCGGCGCAATCCGCTCGGTCGGCACCCAGTCGTGCCTGATTCCGCCCAGACGCCGCGCCTCCTGCCCCATGTAGAAGGTGCGCGGCGGATCGATCTCGCGATGCGCGGCGATCACCCCCAGAACCACCAGAACCGATATGACCGACAGCCGCAACCCCCACCGCGCCAGCCACGCCAGCGGGTTGATTCGGGCCCTGCCCCGAGCGGATGAGGATTTGCGCGCGCGTGCCATGGCCCAGCTATAGCGCCTGCGATTGGCGGGCAAAACCCGCCTTTCGCACGGCATTGCGGGCAGGCCAGGCAGATGCCCGGCCCGCATCCGTCATTCCGCCGGAATCGCCTTTGGCTCGGCACCCAGCGGATGCTCCAGCTTGTCCAGCATCTCCCTCGGGCAGAGCTGAATGAAGTTGCGCAGTTCCCGGTCCCAGTATTGCAGGATATCCTGCGCCTTGCGGCTGCCGGTCTCGGCCAGGTGCCGCTCGATCAGGCCTTTCAGCTCGGCCTCCCAATGCGGCTCTGTTACAGCGCAACGCACCAGTGTTTCGCCATTCACAAGCGTCGGCGCGCGACCCTCGGGATCGTGGACATAGGCCATGCCGCCGGTCATGCCCGCGCCGAAATTGGCCCCGATATCGCCCAGGATCACGGCGACCCCGCCGGTCATGTATTCGCAGCCGTTGCTGCCGCAGCCCTCGATCACCACCTTGGCGCCCGAGTTGCGCACGGCAAAGCGCTCGCCTGCGCGCCCCGCGGCAAAGAGATAGCCGTCGGTCGCACCATAGAGCACCGTGTTGCCGATGATCGTGTTCTCGGCGGCCACCAGCGGGCTGGCCATCGGCGGACGCACCACGACGATGCCGCCCGACAGGCCCTTGCCCACATAGTCATTGGCATCACCCGAAACCTCGATCTTGAGGCCCGGCGCGGCGAACGCGCCCAACGATTGCCCCGCACTCCCTGTCAGCTTGACCGTCAGGTGATCGGGTTGCAGGCTGTTGCGCATCCCGAACTTGCGCACGATGTGAGAGGACACCCGCGTGCCCACGGTCCGGTGCGTGTTCTGCACCGCGTAATGCAACTGCATCTTCTCGCCGTCGTTCAGGAACCGTTGCGCGTCGCGCACAATCTCCGCGTCCAGCGTATCGGGCACCTCGTTGCGCGGTTTCAGCCGATCATAGCGCTGATCCTTGGCCCCATCGACCGTGATCAGCATCGGGTTGAGATCGAGATCATCCAGATGCGCCGAACCACGCGACACCTGCGTCAGCAGGTCCGCGCGTCCGATCACGTCATCCAGAGACCGCGCCCCGATGCTGGCCAGAATCTCGCGCACCTCCTGCGCGTAGAAGGTGATGAGGTTCACCACCTTCTCGGCGCTGCCGGTGAACTTGGCGCGCAACGCCTCGTCCTGCGTGCAGACGCCCACGGGGCAGGTGTTCGACTGGCACTGACGCACCATGATACAGCCCATGGAAATCAGCGCGGCGGTGCCGATACCGTATTCCTCGGCCCCCATCATCGCCGCCATGACAATGTCGCGCCCGGTGCGCAGCCCGCCATCGGTGCGCAGCGTGATCCGTTCGCGCAGGTTGTTCATGCTCAGCACCTGATGCGCCTCGGTCAGGCCCATCTCCCACGGCAGACCGGCATACTTGATGGATGTCGCGGGCGACGCGCCCGTTCCGCCATTATGGCCAGAGATCAGGATCACATCCGCCCTGGCCTTGGCGACCCCGGCGGCAATCGTGCCCACGCCCGACTGCGCCACCAGCTTGACGCAGACCTTGACGGTCGGGTTGATCTGCTTGAGGTCATAGATGAGCTGCGCCAGATCCTCGATACTGTAGATATCGTGATGCGGCGGCGGGGAAATCAGCGTGACACCTTCAGTCGAATGCCGCAGCCGCGCGATCAGCTTGGTCACCTTCATCCCCGGCAACTGACCGCCCTCGCCGGGCTTGGCGCCCTGCGCGATCTTGATTTCCAGTTCCTCGCAGTTGTTGAGATATTCCGCCGTCACCCCGAACCGGCCAGAGGCCACCTGCTTGATCTTTGCCGACGGGTTGTCGCCATTCGGTTCAGGCGAGAAATGCGCCGGATCCTCGCCGCCCTCGCCGCTGTCAGAGCGCGCGCCGATCCGGTTCATCGCGATATTCAGCGTCTTGTGCGCCTCGGGGCTGAGCGCGCCAAGGCTCATGCCGGGTGTGACGAACCGCTTGCGGATCGCCGTCACGCTCTCGACCTCCTCGATGGGGATTGCCTTGCCCAGCGGCTTGATCGCCATCAGATCGCGCAGATGAATGGGCGGATTGGCTTGCATCGCCGCCGAATACCGCTTCCACAGCTCATAGCTTGCCTTGTTGCAGGCCATCTGCATCATGTGCATGGTCTGCGCGCCCCAGGCATGGGTCTCGCCGGATTTGCGCGCCTTGTAGAACCCGCCGATGGGCAGGATATCCTGCCCGCCGCGCCAGGCGCGGGCATGCACCTCTTCGGTCTTGGCCTGAATGCCGCTGACGCCGATGCCGCTGATCCGGCTGGTAAGGCCGGGGAAATATTCCGCACACATCGCGCGGCTCAGGCCCACGGCCTCGAAATTCAGACCGCCGCGATAGCTGGAAATCACCGAGATCCCCATCTTGGACATGATCTTGAGCAAGCCCTGATCAATCGCCGCGCGATAGCGCGCCACCGCCTCGGTCAGGCTGCCGTCGATCAGCCCGCGCGCGATCCGGTCGGCGATGCTGTCCTCGGCCAGATAGGCGTTGACCACCGTGGCGCCTGCGCCGATCAGCACCGCGAAATAATGCGCGTCGATACATTCGGCGGAACGGACGTTGAGACTGCAGAACGTGCGCAGCCCCTTGCGCGTCAGGTGGCTGTGCACCGCCGATGTTGCCAGAATCATCGGCATTCCGACACGGTTCTCGCCCTGATGCTGATCGGTCAGGACCAGATGCCCGGTGCCCGAACGCACCGCATCCTCCGCCTCGGCCCGGATCCGCTCCAGCCCCTCGTGCAGCGCGTTGGGACCGGGGACAAAACTACAGTCGATCTCGGTCACATCGACGTTGAACTGGCGGATCATCTCCTGCCATTGCGCATTGCCCACAAAGGGGCTTTCCAGCACGAGGATCTCGGTCTGCGCGCTCGATTCATCCAGCACGTTCTTGAGGTTGCCGAACCGGGTTTTCAGGCTCATCACCCGGTATTCGCGCAAACTGTCGATCGGCGGATTGGTCACCTGGCTGAAATTCTGCCTGAAATAGTGACTGAGCGGGCGATACTGACGCGACAGAACCGCACTTGGCGTGTCGTCGCCCATGCTGGCAATCGCCTCCTTGCCATCCTCGGCCATCGGCGCCAGAACCTGCTCCAGCTCCTCGATGCTGTAGCCCGCGGCGATCTGCCGTCGGCGCAGCTCCGTGCCGGTAAAGATCGGCGCCTCGCTGACGACCGCCAGCTTTTCGTCCAGCTCGTTGATCTTGCCGACCCATTCGCCGAACGGCTGGGCATTGGCCAGCTTGTCCTTGATTTCGGCGTCGTGATAGAGCCGCCCCTCGGCCATGTCCACGGCCAGCAGCTGACCGGGGCCAAGCGCGCCTTTTTCCTTGATCCTTGCTTCGTCGATCGGCACCATCCCGGCCTCGGACCCGGCAATCACCAGGCCATCGCCAGTGACCACATAGCGCATGGGCCTGAGCCCGTTGCGATCCAGCCCCGCACAGACCCAGCGCCCGTCGGTCATGGCCAATGCGGCAGGCCCGTCCCAGGGCTCCATCACCGAGTTGCAATAGGAATACATGTCGCGCCAGGCGACGGGCAGTTCCTCTGCCTGTTTCGACCAGCTTTCGGGGACCAGCATGGTTTTCGCCATCGGCGCGTTGCGCCCGGCGCGCACCAGCACCTCGAACACCGCGTCAAGCGCCGCGCTGTCGGATGACCCCTGCGGGATGATCGGTTTGATATCCTCGGCCAGATCGCCAAACGCGCCGCTTGCCATGCGGATTTCATGACTCTTCATCCAGTTGGTGTTGCCCTTGAGCGTGTTGATCTCGCCGTTATGCGCCAGCATGCGGAACGGCTGTGCCAGCCACCATTGCGGGAATGTGTTGGTCGAATAGCGCTGATGATAGATCGCAAAGGCGCTCTTGAACCGCGGATCCATCAGATCGGGATAGAACACCGCCACCTGTTCGGCCAGCATCATCCCCTTGTAGATGATGCTGCGACAACTGAGGCTCGCCATGTAGAACCCGGCGATCCCGGCCGCTGCGACCGCTTTTTCGATGCGGCGGCGGATGACATACAGTTCGCGTTCGAATGTTTCCTCGTCGATGTCCTTGGCGTTGGAAATCAGGATCTGCTCGATCTCGGGCCGGGTCGCATTGGCCTTTTCACCCAGACAGGTCACATCGACCGGCACATGCCGCCAACCATAGATCGTATGCCCCATACGCAGCACTTCGGTTTCCACGATGGTGCGGCAGACCTCCTGCGCCCCGAAATTGGTGCGCGGCAGGAACACCTGTCCGACAGCGATCAGCCGATCCTCATACGGTTCATGCCCGGTGCGGCGGATCTGATCGTAAAAGAACGGCACCGGGATCTGCACATGGATACCTGCGCCATCGCCGGTCTTGCCGTCGGCATCGACCGCGCCGCGATGCCAGATCGCCTTGAGCGCATCAATGCCCGCCTGCACCACCTTGCGGCTCGGCTTGCCGTTGACCGACACGACAAGGCCCACGCCGCAAGAGGAATGTTCCTCTTCCTCGGCATACATCCCGTTCTCGGCCAGCCACTTGCGCCTGGCCTCTTCCCGCGCGGCCCAGTCGGCATCATATGTCGTCATCGGTGTTAACCCTTTCGTTACGATGAAGGTCAGTCATGGTGCCCTATCTCGGCATGACCCGGACCTTGTCGTCTTGTCGCCTCGCACGTCCCCTTGCGTACCAAACCCGCGTACACACTGAACATGCTGTCCACTTTTTACTCCGCGGCCACCGCCTGTGCGGCGTTCAGATAATCGAGGATCGCCGCGGCGGAATCGCGTCCGTCACGGATCGCCCAGACCACCAGCGAGGCCCCGCGCACGATATCGCCCACGGCGAAAACCCCCTCCATCGCGGTCTGCCCGGTTGTGAACTCGGCCTTGATCGTGCCCCAGCGGGTGACCTCCAATTCCTTTTGATTCCAGAGGGTTGGTAGATCCTCCGGCTCGAATCCCAGCGCCTTGATCACCAGATCGGCGGGCGCGTCATATTCGGACCCTTCGATGGATTCCGGGCTCTGGCGGCCCGTCGCATCCGGCGCGCCAAGGCGCATCCTTTGTACCCTGACCGCGCTCACCGGATCACCAAGAAACCCCTTTGGCGCGCTAAGCCATTCGAATACAACGCCTTCTTCCTCGGCATTGGCCACTTCGCGCTGACTGCCCGGCATGTTGTCCCGGTCCCTGCGATAGAGGCAGGTCACGGATTTCGCTCCCTGCCGGATCGCCGTGCGCACACAATCCATAGCGGTGTCGCCGCCGCCAACCACAACAACCTGTTTGCCCTCGGCGCTCAGCGCGCCGCTCTCGAATTCCGGCACTTGGTCGCCAAATCCCACTCGATTGCTCGCCGTCAGATAGTCGATGGCCCGCACGATACCGTCCGCACCGGCCCCCGGACCCTCCAGATCACGGCTCTTGTAGACCCCGGTGGCGATCACTACTGCATTGTGTTTGTTACGAATTTCGTCAAAGCTGATATCCGTGCCGACATCGCAGTTCAGCACGAATTCAACCCCGCCCTGCTCCAGCTGCTCGACCCGGCGCATCACCACGTCCTTTTCCAGCTTGAAACCGGGAATCCCATAGGTCAGCAATCCGCCGCCCCGGTCATAGCGGTCATAGACCGTGACCTGCACCCCGGCCCGCCGCAACACATCCGCCGCCGCGAGACCGCCGGGACCGGCACCGATTATCCCAACAGATTCAACACGTTCTCTGACCGGCTTGATCGGTTCGACCCAGCCTTCGTCCCAGGCCGTGTCGGTAATGTATTTCTCGACCGCGCCAATCGTCACCGTGCCGTGACCCGATTGCTCGATCACGCAGTTGCCCTCGCACAGCCTGTCCTGCGGACAGATACGCCCGCAGATCTCGGGGAAAGTATTGGTCATCTGACTGATTTCATACGCTTCCTTCAGCCGACCCTCTGCCGTCAGACGCAACCAGTCAGGGATGTTGTTGTGCAGCGGGCAATGGCTCTGGCAATACGGCACGCCGCACTGACTGCACCGCGCCGCCTGTTCCTTGGCCTTGGTATCGGCATACTCGGCATAGATCTCGTGAAAATCCCGCCGCCGCGCCTCTGCACTGCGCTTTTCGGGCATGTCCCGTCCCACGGTCACGAATTTCAGCATGGGCTGTTTCGCCACGGCATTCCCTCCCGAGTCAGTTCCGCAGCAACTGTTTATCGTATTCCCCCCCTCATTAAAAGTCATAAATTATGACCTATTGTCAAATAATTCTCTCCAGATCGCCCGGCTCGTTGATAAAATCGAAATATAATGGATCCGATTCGGATATATATTCAACTTTGCCATTGAAACACAATGGTTTATAGCTTCTGCAAAATGCAGGCAGGATTCATATTATGGCACTTTTTCATATTTTCCTTGTGGCTATCGTACAGGGGATCACCGAGTTTTTGCCGATCTCCTCGTCCGGGCACCTGATTCTCCTGCCACACGTCGCCGGGTTCCAGGATCAGGGACAGTTGATCGACGTGGCCGTGCATGTCGGCACCCTGCTGGCGGTGTTGATCTATTTCTGGGGCGACATGCGCAGCGCGATCATGGGCCTGCCCCGCCTGATGACGGGACGCGCCGATACGCCTGGCTCACGCCTGGCGCTGCTCTTGCTGGTCGCGTCGATTCCGGCCGTTGCCTTTGGCCTTCTGCTGAAGCTCACCGGACTGGATGTCAGTCTGCGTTCAATGACCGTGATCGGCTGGACAACGCTGATCTTCGGGGCTCTGCTCTACTGGGCGGATCAGGTCGGCGAAAACAGCAAGTCCAGCACAGACTGGAACATGACCGACGCGATGGTGATTGGTGTCTGGCAGGCGATCGCGCTCATTCCCGGCACGTCGCGTTCCGGCATCACGATCACCGGCGCACGATTCCTGGGCTATGCGCGCGAAGATGCGGCGCGGGTTTCCATGCTGATGTCAGTGCCCACGATCATCGCCAGCGCCGTGTTTCTTGGCGGCGAGGCCGCGCTGGAGGCCAATCTTGCGCTCCTGCGCGACGGTGCGATCGCGGCTGTCTTTGCATTCATTTCCGCCCTCCTGACACTGAGCGTGATGATGCGGCTGCTGCGAAGGGTCAGTTTCACGCCTTACGTGATCTACCGCATGATCCTCGGCGTGACCCTTCTGGCGATTGCCTATGGCTGACGGTCAGTGCGGGCGCAGTTTGCTCGCCGATTCCTTGATCGCCTCATACTGGCCCGAAGGGCGGAAACGCCACAGATAGTCAGTCAGCACCGCCTCGGGCGCGACGGGCGTGATGCCCAGATCGGCAAATCCCTTGGCCCCGTCCGACACGACATTGTCCACCCGCAGGCTACGGACCTGATCGACGGTGATCTGCGGCGGGATCAGGCCCAGGCTGATGGTCTGGATCAGTTCCATCCCCCAACCCATGGCGGTAGCCATGCCAAAGGGAATGTTGACGATCAGCCGCCGCCTGCGGATCACCCGCAGCATCATCTGCATCAGATTGCGGAACGTTGCCACCTCGGGGCCGCCCAATTCATAGATGCCCGGCACAGCCTGCCCCATGACACCCATTGCCGCCGCCCGAGCCACGTCATCGACATAGACCGGCTGAAACCGCGTGTCGCCGCCCACCACGGGCAGGATCGGTCCCAGACGCGACATCCCGGCAAAGCGGTTGAAGAACTGATCCTCGGGCCCAAAGATCACCGAAGGCCGCAGGATCATCGCATCGGGAAAATGGGCAAGGATACCGGCTTCGCCCTCGGCCTTGGAACGCGCATAGGCGCTGGCCGCATCGGCATCCGCGCCGATTGCCGACAGATGCACCAGCCGTTCGACACCCTGCTCCGCCGCGATCCGCGCGATGCGGGTGGCACCCTGGTTCTGCACCGCCTGAAAATTGTTGCGCCCCTTGCGGTCGAAGGTGCCGACGCAATTGACCACTGCATCGGCCCCCTGCATCACGGCGCGCACGCTGGCGTCGTCACGGATGTTGCAGAACACCGGCTCGACCTGACCGACGACACCATAGGGTTTGACATGCATCGCCTCGTTCGGGCGACGCACCGCCACGCGCACCCGCCAGCCCGCCTTGGCCAGGCGCCGCGCGATGTAGCGCCCCACGAATCCCGATCCGCCGTAAATGGTGACAAGCTTGGACATGATGCTCTCCGGACTCTGCGCCTTCGCCGCCTTTCCTAGCGCTCCGGGACCGTCGGGACAAGACGATATGGTGGTTGCATCACTTTGGCTGAAATCGGCGTTGACATGGCCGGGGCCGGGCGATAAACGCCTGCCTCACGACACCTGCCCAGGTGGCGGAATGGTAGACGCGCTGGCTTCAGGTGCCAGTGGCCGCAAGGCCGTGGAGGTTCGAGTCCTCTCCTGGGCACCATATTTTTATGGTAAGTGTTTGAATTATATTGGGAAATTAGGTTGGCACGTTGACCGTATCCCCCCAATTATACACCCTATGTGCCGCGCTTAACCTGACACTCGAGCCGCGAAGTCAGCGCCCAGTTTCGGGCAAATGAAACGCCAGTGAAGCCCCAGCCGTTGCCCGCGCCATGAAGGCTTCGGCACATTCGCCAGCTTCACGGGTCAAGCCGCCACCGCCCATTAGCAGCGCCCCGCCGGGTTCGCCCGTCACAGCGTCGCAAATCAAAATGACGGAAGGTCCAGCGCCCGCCGCGCCCCGCTTGCCTTCCAGTCGGTCAAGTCGCTTGTGCAGGGTCATGCAGCATCGCCTTCCAGCGCCGCCAAGCGGGCTTCCAGTTCGGTCGTTTCCAGCGTGCGCCGGTAGGTTTCCACCAGTGCCATAATGTGCGCGCCCTCTTGCGGGGTAAGGTCGCCATCCGCCACCGCCACCAGCACCGCTCCCGCCGCCTTGGCGGCATCGGCCGCCGATTGCATTTTGGGCAGGTCGAATTGCACCGGGGCGTCACGCCGGGACGGCGCGATGCGTTCAAGGCATAAGCGCAACGCAGCGCCATCGCCACCCAGCGCCAGTTCCACCGCCTTGCGGGTCAGGGATTCAGCTTCGCCATCCAGCAGCGCCAGCGCCGCCTGTGTGGCCTTGTGGCGGGTGCCCTTTGGCTTTCCGGGGTTGCCGGGGCCGAATGTGCCATCCGTATTTCGCCCGAATTTACGGCTGGTCATGGCTGCCCCCGTGCTGCGTCATGGGCGTTAAGGATTGCCAGAAGGTCAGCGTCGGGCAGGCTTTGCGGAAAGGTGCCCGCCGCTTGCGCAGCCGCGATGCGGGTGCATATGTCCGGGGGCAGATCGAGGTCCGGCATGCAAGACCCGCGCGCTGGGCGGGATTGTTCCAATCTGGCGATGCGTGTTTTAATGGTCATAGATCTACAATATAGCAAAGTTATTGAAGAATAACGACGCTGAACAGGAAAACGCAATTTGCGTGTCTTATTCCCAAATCCATTTAAGACATTCGCGAAGTGCCACTGGCACTAAGTCATAACCGGGTATCCCAGCGTGATATGCCTCAATATTCCAATGAACATCAAAAAACTTTTCAAATGCAACTTCCACGCTTTCTTCCTCTAGCGCCAAGTCCATGAAGTCGTCGTATATGTTAACTATTGCATCTTTCACACTACGCGCTCTTTTTCTTTCATTATCTAAAAACTCAAGATTATCTAAAAACTCAAAATCGATATCACCTGTGTAATTAATGCGGTCCGCCACAAGTTTCAGATATTCGTTTTGAAAGCATACAGAACTTGCCCGGCTCATAGTGCTTAGCCCTAAACTAATAGTAATGAATACAGCAACCGACATTACAATTTTTTGGTTATTTTTCATATCCAAACACCTAATGACGTCATGCACCACCGCCACCATTCGCGAGCAACGTTTAACACTCCCAATGTGCGCGCCATCCGTCAAGCGATATAACCGCCCCGTCTGGGTTAGCGCCTACCTATCCGCCGAGGCTTTCGCCGTAGGTTGCCAGAGCGGGTTTATCGGGCTTTGCGCTTGGCTAGGGCGTCGCCACAACCGCGACATTTGCGACACGAAAAGTGGGTTTCCGGGCGTTAGAGGCTTGCGACACTTGCGACATTTGCGACACGGGGGCCGCAGCCTGAGCTTGTGTCGCAGTTGTCGCAGAAGTCGCAGGGGGTTGCCCCTCAATTTCCGCCAACTTGGCGCGTGCATCACACCACATCGCCCGCCCCTTTCACGATGCGCCAGGCTTCGGCACGCGCTGCACCTCGCACCAAGGTTCCAGCTTCCAGCGACACAAGCCACCCATGCTTTTCGAGCATGCCCAGCGCTGCCCTTGCCTTCGGGCTTTCGCGTAAGGCGTTTGGCCCTAACCGCACTACATCGCGCACCGTGATTTCGGCTTCCGGCCAGCTTTCCAGCAGCCACCGCCGCAAGGCTTCGGCCCGATCGATTTCAGCCGATACACTAGCAGCTCTTGCCAGTCGTGAAGCTTCGGAAAGGTAGTATTGCGCAAGGTCGATTGCATCGGCCATGTCGCCCGCCTGCACCTTCACAGCGTCAAGGTTGCGCCAGAGCGTCAGCACACCAGAGATACGCGCAGCCTGTTCCGCCGCCTTGGAAGCCGTGCCCGTGATATGCACCAAGTCGCCACCGGGGGCTTGCGCAGCCTCGATAGCGTCGGAAAACGCCACCAGCAGCGCGCGGGCTTCCGGTGCCAGTTGCAGCGTTCGCGGTTCCAGTTCGCGGGTTTCCGGGTCCATTGGCAGGGGAGTGTCGAGAATATTGCGCAGCCGCCCCGCGAAGCTTGCCAGCGCCATTTCATCGCACCGCGCGTTCGCCTGCATCCGGGTTCCGATTGCGCTGGGCGGTTCACATATCAGAAAGCGGGGCAGAAAGCCTGTATCCGCCGCCAGCGGGTCAGCCATGAAGCCCCGCGCCACAGTCGGTTGCACCATCAGATGCACCGCCAGCCGCCGCCCGAATAGCGTCGCGTGCCCATCGCCCGAGCGCGTGCGCCTTATAGGGTTGCCTTGCCAAAGGTCATTGAAAGCGGCCAGCGTCTTTTGCCGGTTTTCCGAGTTCATGGCGTGCCCGCCCAGGAATTGCCCGCCTTCATCCGAGAAAAGCCCAAGGCTCGGTTGTCCGTGCGCGAAAAGCTTTGTCAGCCCTTCAAAGGTCGGTTCGGTCACGGTTCGGTCAGCGGAAGGCGGGGCTTCGGGTTCCGACCCGAGCGCTTCTAGGTCAGCTTGCGCCGCCGTGCGCTTTTCACCTTTGCCGGATTTGGCTTCGGCAAGTATCTTGTCGCGTGCCCCCTTCCAGAGCGCGTGTGCATTGCGCCAGCTTTCCATTGCTTCGCGCTGGGCTTTGGCTTGTTCGCGTTCATGGGCGCGCAGCGCAGTCATAAGGGGCGCGTCGCAAGCGCTTTTGCGTTCGCCGCTTCGCGCTATGGTCAGCGCATAAAGTGACGTCGGGCGAGGCCCGCCAAGTGTTTCCACATCGGCAAAGCCTTGCACCGCCAGCGAAGCCACCGCCAGCGCAGATTGCGCCGGGATTGCTACGGGGGCTTGTGTCACGCCTTGCACCGCTTCCACAGCCGGGCGCAGCGGCCCGAGCGCTTGCACCGGATAGGCTGCACCGGGGGCGATTTCGCGCACCAGAGGCTCCGGCCCTTCGGGCGCATATGCGGTTTCTTTCATATGGGGTTGCGCGTTCATGCCGCCGCCCTTTCCTGCAAAATGTCGTTAAAGTCGCGCCCGGTTCCGGGGTCGAGAATTGAAACTTGCCAGCCCAAACCGTGCGCCCGATCTGCAAGAGCGTGCCCGGCTTCACGGCCCGGCCCATCGCCATCGGTTGCGATTGTCAGCCGCCCCGCTTGTGCCGGAAGGCGCAGCCCGCGCAGGCCAGCAGTTGAAAGGCCCGCCCATACCATTGCTGGGCCATTCAGAAGCCCGCACAGCAGCGACAACGCGCTTTCAATGCCTTCCGCTATCACCAGCCGCGAAGGCCCATCAGCAAGCCGCACAGCGCCGCCAGCGGTTGCCCCCAGCATCAGCTTGTCAGGTTCGATTGCAGCCTTGCCCGAGCCATCAGCGCGCAAGTAGGTGCGATGCACAGCGGCCATGCCCACGCCTTGCACTGCCGCCACCATTGCCGGGTAGCGCTTTGCAGTCGGCCCGTGCCAGCAGGCCGCATGAAAGCGCAGGGTCGGGGGCAATGGGCAGGTGATACCCCGCCCGCGCAAATAAGCTTCCGCCGCCGTGCCCCCTATCGGCTGGGCTTCCAGCCAAAGCCGCTTCGCTTGTTCCGCCCGCTTCACGGCTTCAGCCTTGGCTTCGCGTTCGCGCTGGGCAAGGATTGCAGCATCGGGGGGCGAATAATCCCCCGAGTGCAGCCCAGCCGCCGCCAGTATGTCGAGAAAGGCGCAAGCGCTTTTCTTGCAATCCAGCACCAGCCGCCCGTTGCGCCCATCAGCAAGGGTCAGGGCGTTTTGTGTGCGTTTGCGTTCCGGCTGGCAAATAGGGCAAGGCGCAGCGCCGTAGCGGCCATGCCAGCGCCCGCCCAGCGCTTGTGTTAGGTCGCGTGCATCAGTCATGCCAGCGCCCCCCAGATGCGCGCCCCTGCCAGCCCAAGCGCGGCCAGCGTTGCGGGGTCGAGGATTGCCGCGAAGGTTGCGAGGTGATGCCGGGTCATATAGCACCACCTTTCCGCACATCAGAGCGCAACATGTAGCGCCCATGCCAGCCTGAAAATTCGCCACCGTGCTTCTCGGTCAGGGTTTCAATTTCCACGCCCAATTCGCGCAGATTGAAAACATATGCAGACCACCTTGGCGCAGGTTCGCAAATTGGTGTGCATCCCTTCCAGCCCGCCGCCATAAGCCTTTCGAGTGCCCAAGCATCGCGGCCAGATACGACAATGTTAAAGGGTTCGCCCGCGCTGGGCGTGACGTGATACAGGCCAGCCCGCTTTGCGCGGCCCTTGCCTTGTGCTATATTCGGGGTGCCCGCCGCATTCGCTTGACGGCTTCCCCGGCCCGGTTCCTGTTGGCGCAGGTTCCGGGTCAATCCTTGCCCGCCGCCCATATCAAGCGGCCTTGTCGCGCATATCGCGCAGATGGGCGTCAACGTCGCCCTCGGGCCAGTAAAGCCGCCCGCCCAACTTGATCGGCTGGGGCAGTCGGCCCGCCGCGAGGTCGAGATAAATCGCAGAGCGTGAACGCCCGCCAAGCTTAGCGCGCAATTCGGTCAGGGTGAGATAGGTTTGCATTTTTGAACCATCCTTTTTGGTCTTGGATGGTGCAAAGGTGACGGTTTGTGTCTTGCTGGTCGTATCTGGAATTAACAGAGCTAATCCAAAGAACGGTCATCCATTCTCTGATACTTGCGCCAGATGCTATAGACGGCGCTATAAGACATTGGATTTAAACCAAGTTTTTTCATTGCGGCTGCAACAGCATCGCAAGCGCTATGCGGTGCGCTCGCAGCGTTTCGGGTTGGGTACATTCCTTCTTCCACAAGGTCGCATACAGCGCTCCAAACATAGAAATCACGCCACCAAGTTTCTCCCTGAATCCCTTTTCTTTCATTCTTAGGCATTGGTGGCTTTTCCTTTCCACTAAGCGCTTCCATAGCCCAAACCCTCAAATCATCAGGCATAGTTTCTTGCCTCTTGAGAAACCGGGCCGCCAAAATCCCCGCCGCTTCGAAAGCCACTGGGTGCCATTCCGCTGCCTTGATAAGTTGCGGAATGTAATCAGCTTCTTCGCCCACCTTCATCCCAAAAAGGCTACGCGTTCCTAACTGCATGTCGTTCAAGGACCAACGTTCTGCTTGGCTTGCAAGGTTCAGAGTCATTAACGAACGTGTAAAATGCTTAACCTCTCCAATCCGGTTATTTTGTAGCCGGGTCAGCGATGCCGAGACAGCCTCCTGAAAGTTGGGTGGCGATCCGTCAGTTCTGTCCCGAGCCATCAGCGCGCCCCTGCCAGCTTCACCCATACTCAAGAAACGCCGCTGCTCTTGGCTCAAATCGAGCCATCAGCGCGCCCCTGCCAGCTTCACCACCTGCCCAGCGCCGCCGGTCACATGGTCGGCCCAGCGTTCAGCCAGCTTGCGCCGTTGTTCCAGAAAATCGGTTCTGCGATAGGCGCGCACCACGCCACCATCCACCACATGCGCCAGCATCGCCTCTGCGACTTCATGCGGGGCGTCGGTTGCTTCGGCCAGCCATGTGCGCAGGCTTGTGCGGAAGCCATGAGGGCGGGCTTCCAGCCCCCGCCGCTCCATGTGCCGCGAAAGCGTCATGTCGCTAATCACGCCTTGCTGATTGTTCGGAAACAGAAAGCCGTTGCGGGCGTGCGGGCGTGCAAGGTCGATGACGCGCAGGGCTTCACGCGACAGGGCCACGCGGAAAGCTTCGGTTGCGCCCTTGCGGCCCTTCATGGCGTCGGCTGGCACGGTCCACACGTCGCCTTCGATTTGGTCAAGCCGGATATGGCGCAGCGGGTTCGAGCGCACCCCGGTCAGGATTAGAAGCCGCAAGGCAAGATGCGTCGGGGTTGGTTCTTCAAGGCTGGCATAGAAGCCCGGCACATCAGCCCAAGCCATCGCGGGAATGTTCTTTGCCACATGCCGCGATTTCCCCAGCAGCGCCTTTGCCTTGTCGGTCGCTTGCAAATCCACATCAAGGCCCAGCGCCGCCGCATGTTTCAGCACGATTGAAAGCCGGTTCAATGCCTTCCGCGCCGTGTCGGCTTTGGTATGCCAGAGGGGGGCCAATGTGTCGCGAATGTCGCGTTGGTCAAGGTCAGTGACGGGCAACTTGCCCAGCTTTGGCAGAACGTGAAGGGTCAGGGGCGAAAGCCACCGCCCCGCCGTGCCATCGCCTTTCAATTCGGCTTTGCGGGCTTCGAAAGCATCAGCGGTCAGGATTGCCAGCGATATATCCTCGCGCCGCGCGGCCCGTTCCTCTTTCTCGCGTTCCTTCACCGGGTCACGGCCCGCCGCCGCCACATCGCGCCAGCGCCCGGCAATCTTGCGCGCTTCCGCCAGCCCGAGCGATGGATAACCACCCAAGCCCATTTCGCGCCGCCGCCCGTGAACGGTCACGCGCAGCACCCATTGCGCCCCGCCATCTTCGCGCTGCACCAGCCACAGCCCGGCACCGTCGCAATGCTTGCCCACCGGAGGCGATTTCAGAAAGCCCGCCGTCAGTCTGTTTTTTGCCCGCATTTCGTATCCCCCTAAATATCCACCCTAAGCTAGTGGATAGGGCCGGACAAGGCAAGACACAGTTGGGCATGTTCACCCAAGTTTTAAGGGGGATATTGGCAAAAGCGGACAAATAAAAACACGTAAAAACAATAGCTTGGTGCCTCTCCTGGGCACCACCCCCCTTTCCTCAAGGGGCCGTGTTTCAATCCCGTCATGGTCCTTGCGCCCCGCCCGATGCACGAACGGGGCACATGCGATAGCGACGATCCGGCCCCTCAGAGCGTCAGGATCGTCGATCCGGTCGTCTGCCGCGCTTCCAGTGCGCGGTGCGCGTCGGCGATCCGTTCCAGAGGAAAGGTCTGCCCGATATTGACCTTGACCGCGCCGCTCTCGACCTTGTCGAAGAGATGGCGCGCCATGTCCTGACAGCGCGCGTGATCGGCGAGAAAGGTGAAAAGCGTGGTGCGCGTCAGCTTGAGCGATCCCTTGGCGGCCAGCGTCAGCAGGCTCACCGGCTCTACCGGGCCGGAGGCGTTGCCAAAGGACATCATCATCCCGAGCGGCTTGAGGCAATCCAGCGACGCCGTGAACGTGTCCTTGCCGACACCGTCCATCACCACATCGACGCCCGCACCGTTGGTCAGCGCCTTGACCTCGGCCACGAAATCCCTGTCACGATAGTTGATGCAGGCCGACGCGCCATTCTCCAGCGCAAGCCGACACTTTTCATCCGTCCCCGCCGTGCCGATCAGCGTGATCCCCTCGGACCGCGCCCATTGACAGGCCAGCAAACCGACCCCACCGGCGGCGGCATGAAAGAGCACCGTCTGACCCGCCTCCAGCGGCCAGACGCGGTGAAAGAGATATTCCACCGTCATCCCCTGCAACATGATCGAGGCCGCATCCTCGAACGAGATGTCATCCGGCAGGGGGCAGACCTGCGCGGCGGGCATGACGCGCGCCTCGCAATAGGCGCCCGGCGGTGTCGCGGCATAGGCGGCCCGGTCACCGGGTCTGAGATGCGTCACCCCCTCGCCCACGGCCTCGACGATGCCTGACGCCTCCATGCCAAGCGCATGCGGAAGCGACAGCGGATAAAGGCCGCTGCGTTGATATACGTCGATGAAATTCAGGCCGCAGGCCTTGTGTCGGATGCGGATCTCACCGGGGCCCGGTTCGCCCACGTCCAGATCAACCAGCTTCAACTCCTCAGGACCGCCTGCCTTTTCGATGATAACCGTGCGTGCCATTTTCCTGCTCCCTGCGTTTCCGATGATACGGCTGTTGCCGACAAACTGTGCCGGAGGGGACTTAAATGCACAATCTCACGGAAGGCAATGCCGGGTCAGATCTGAGTGACGCTCAACCGTACCCCGTAACGTGCGGTCCGTCCCGTCCCTTGTGTTCGGGCGCGGAACCGCCTCTACCGCAAATTCCCTTATATTCGGTTGATGTCGTGTGACAGTTTGGATCACAAGTGACGAACTCTGGCGAAATCGGTCCTGCCACAGAGAATTCGCCCAAGGTGGTCAATCTTTCTTACCAAATTGCTTGTCTTTGGTGCCGGAACGATTAACATCCGGTGGCATGGCGCATTGCATGGCTTCGAATCGCCTATGCGGCTATTCTCGGCACGCCATCCGAGTGTGACCTGACACTGAAATAAGGAATTGGGAGGAAATTATGACAGACAAGGCAAAACTGGACCGGCGGTCATTTTTGCGGCGTGCGGCGATTGCCGGCCCCGTTGCAGCAGCAGGCACGCTGGCCGCCCCGGCGGTGTTGGCGCAATCGCCAATCGTTGTGAAAATGCAGACATCCTGGCCTGCCTCGGATATCTGGATGGACTTTGCACGCGAATACATCGACCGTGTTGAGCAGATGTCGGGTGGACGCATTCGTGTGGACCTGCTGCCGGCAGGTGCCGTCGTGGCAGCGTTCCAGGTGATGGATGCGGTCAATGACGGTGTGCTTGATGCCGCCCATACAGTTCCGGTCTACTGGTACGGCAAGCACAAGGGTGCATCGTTCTTTGGCACCGGACCCGTGTGGGGCGGCAATGCCAACACCATGCTGGGCTGGTTCTATCAGGGTGGCGGCGCGGAGCTCTATCGCGAACTGACTCAGGACATTCTCGGGCTCGATGTCTATGGCTTCATGGGCTTTCCGATGCCCGCGCAGCCCTTTGGCTGGTTCAAGAACGAGGTGAACACGGCTGCCGATCTGAACGGTTTCAAGTATCGCACCGTTGGTCTTGCGGCCGACCTGCTGCAGGCGATGGGCATGTCGGTGGCCCAGCTTCCGGGCGGTGAAATCGTGCCCGCGATGGAACGCGGCGTGATTGACGCCTTCGAGTTCAACAACCCCTCGTCGGACCTGCGCTTTGGCTCGCCCGACGTGGCGAAACACTACTACCTGTCGTCCTACCATCAGGCATCTGAGAGCTTCGAGTTTCTCTTCAATAAGGATTTCTTCGACGATCTCGACGAAGACCTGCAGGCAATCCTGAAGTATGGCGTCGAGGCCGCCTCGACGTCGAACACAGCGCTCTCGATGAAGGAATATTCCAACGACCTCGAGCGCATCGAGACAGAGTTCGGCGTCACCGTGCACCGCACCTCGCAGGATATCCTGTCGGCACAGCTCAAGGCCTGGGATCAGCTGATCGAAGATCTGAGCCAAGATGAATTCATGAAACGTGTCATGGACAGCCAGCGCGACTGGATCGAGAAAGTCGGTTACTATGAACTGATGAACTCGCCCGATCTGGCGCTGGCCTACAATCACTTCTTCCCCGGCAAGCTGAAGATGTAAAGGCGATCTGATCCAGACCGAACGAAGGCCCCGGCGCGAGTGTCGCCGGGGCCGATTTCCAACTAATAGGGGGCTAGATTGATTGGGTTCATTCGCTTTGCCGACAACCTGTCGGCGTGGTTCGGCAAGGGCTTTGCCTGGCTGATCGTCCTGATGGCGGTGGGCACCGGGTATGAGGTGGTCGTGCGCTATGTCTTCAACAGCCCGACCGCATGGGCGCTGGATGTGTCATTCATCATGTACGGCACGCTGTTCATGATGGGCGGCGCCTACACCCTGTCACGCGGCGGGCATGTGCGGGGCGACTTTCTCTATCGTCTGTGGCAGCCGCGTAATCAGGCCAAGGTCGATCTCGCGCTATATATCCTGTTCTTCTTTCCCGGCGTGACCGCGCTGATTTTCACAGGCTGGAAGTATGCCGCGCGGTCCTGGTCCTATGGAGAAGTATCGGTCAACAGCCCAGCCGGTGTGCCGATCTACCAGTTCAAGACCGTGCTTGTGGCCGCCGGGCTATTGCTGTTCATTCAGGGCATGGCCCAGGTTTGCCGCTGCCTTCTGGCGATGCGCACCAATGAATGGCTGCCCGCCGATGAAGACGTGTTCGAGACAGAAGATCTTCTGATGAAAAAGGCCGCAGAGGCCGAAAAGGACGCCCATCCATGACCGATCCTCAAGTCGCCCTGATGATGCTGGGCCTGTTCCTGATTTTTGTCTTTCTTGGCTTTCCGATTGCATTCACGCTCATGGCGATGGGGATCGGTTTCGGCTATTATGCCTATTTCGATGCGCGCCGCATGTGGCGCAGCTTTGACCGGCTGGCGGAGGAGGCCGGTTCCTGGGATCAGATCAGCCTCTGGCTTCAGGGGTTTTTCAACAATCGAATATTCGATCTCTTCATAAACCAGACCTATACGGTGATGTCGAACGAGGTTCTGACCGCCGTTCCGCTGTTTCTCTTCATGGGCTATATCGTAGAACGCGCCAATATCGTGGACCGTCTGTTCTCGACGCTGAATGTTGCGGCCAAGAACATGCCGGGATCCATGGGCGTCGCGGCGCTGATCACCTGCGCGCTCTTTGCCACGGCCACGGGCATCGTGGGTGCGGTGGTGACGCTGATGGGACTTCTCGCGCTGCCTGCGATGCTCAAGGCGCGGTATAACCCTTCGTTTGCCAGCGGCATCATTTGCGCGGGCGGCACGCTGGGCATTCTGATCCCACCGTCGATCATGCTGATCGTCTATGCGGCGGCCTCGGGTGTGTCCATCGTACGGCTTTATGCGGCGGCGCTCCTGCCCGGCCTGACGCTTGTGGGGCTTTATCTGGTTTACGTGATCGGGAGGTCGATCCTGCAGCCTTCGGTTGCGCCACGGCCCTCGAAGGAAGAGGTGCCGGATGTGCCTGCGCTCAGGCTTCTGTTCATGATCTTCACATCCTTCGTGCCTCTGGCCTTTCTGATCCTCGCGGTTCTGGGTTCGATCCTCTTTGGTCTTGCAACCCCCACCGAAGCGGCCTCGATCGGGGCGCTTGGCGGGATTTTCCTGGCCTTCGTCTATCGCGCGATGACATGGCAGCGGATGCGTGAGAGCGTCTATCTGACGGTGCGGACGACGGCGATGGTGTGCTGGCTCTTCGTTGGTTCCTATACCTTCTCGGCGGTGTTCTCGTACCTGGGTGGCGAACACGTGATTTCCGAGTTCGTCCAGAGCCTCAATCTCAGCCCGCTGATGTTCCTCCTGCTGGCACAGCTGATCATCTTCCTGCTGGGCTGGCCGCTGGAATGGTCCGAGATCATCATCATCTTCGTGCCGATCTTTCTGCCGCTCCTACAGTTCTTCCAGATCGACCCGTTGTTCTTTGGTATCCTGGTGGCGCTCAACCTGCAGACCAGTTTCCTGACGCCACCAATGGCAATGTCGGCCTATTATCTCAAGGGAATCGCGCCGCCAGAAATCAAGCTGACGCAGATATTCTCAGGCGTGATGCCGTTCCTGCTCTGCGTCTTCATCTCGATGGCGCTGATGTACATCTACCCGCAGATCGTGTTCTATCTGCCAGAGTTGATGTATGGCAGGTAAGGTCGACATCCTGACGCTGGACGCCTGCGCGCTGCGTGAGCGTCTGGCAAACGGCGCGCTCACCGCGCTTGAACTGGCCGAGGCCTGTATCGCGCGCATAGCGGCGCGCGATCCGGAAATCCGGGCGTGGGCATGGTTCGACGCCGATTTCGCCCGACAACAGGCCCGGGCGCTGGATGCGCACCGGCAGGCCGGACGCGCCATCGGACCGCTGCATGGCCTGCCCGTGGCGTTGAAGGACGTCATAGATACCGCCAAGATCCCGACCGAGAACGGCTGTCCGCTGGATCAGGGTCGCGTGCCGGTCAAGGATGCGGCAATCGTGTCAAGGCTCAAGGCGGCGGGCGCCGTGATCATGGGCAAGACCGTCACGACAGAACTGGCCTATATGCAGGCCGGCGAGACGCGCAACCCCCACAATCCGGCGCATACGCCCGGCGGCTCGTCGTCCGGCTCTGCGGCGGCGGTGGCTGACGGTATGGTGCCGCTCGCAGTGGGCACGCAGACGGGAGGATCGGTGATCCGGCCCGCGTCCTATTGTGGCGTCGCCGGGTTCAAGCCCAGCTTTGGCGCGATTCCGCGCTCGGGTGTCCTGATGCAGTCACCGACGCTGGACACGGTCGGGGTCTTTGCCCGCACCGCTGCCGATGCCGCGCTGCTGGCAGAGGTGCTTTTTGGCCACGATGCCGGCGATCCGGCGACATCGCCGGAACCTGTACCGCCGCTCTTGCGGCTGGCCACCTCCGCGCCGCCGCTCAGGCCGGTCTTTGCCTTTGTCAGGCCCCCCGGATGGGATGCTGCCGATCCGCAACTGCACGCCGCATTCGACGAACTCGTCGAAGCGCTGGGCGATCAGGTATTCGAGGTTCCGCTGCCGAACGCCTTTGATCAGGCGGCCGAGATTCGCGAGCGGATCAATTTCGCGGAAATGGCGCGGTATTATTATCGCTACGCACGGGAATTGGATGCGCTCGGGACCCGCACGCAAGAGGCGCTGACCAAGGGCAACGCTATCCTGGCGCGCGATTATCTGGCGGCGCTTGACTGGCCCGATGTGCTCTATGCCGGGCTGGGCGAGATATTCGAGCGCTGCGATGCAATCCTCTGCCCCGCCGCCACCGGACCCGCGCCCGAGGGGCTGGAATTTACCGGCAACGCCATCTTCAACGGGCTCTGGACGTTGACCGGCACGCCTGCGGTGACGGTGCCCGCGTTTACCGCTGAGAACGGACTACCGATGGGCGTGCAGATGGTCGCCGCGCGCGGCAATGACGCGCGGCTTCTTCGGACTGCAAACTGGTTTCAGAACTGGCTGGCTGAGGCCGGGAATTGAGAAAAGGATGATGACATGAACAGGCTCCTGGCAGTTTTCGCATTCGCGGTCCTCGCCGCGTTCCTTTATATACTTGCCAACAAGATCGGATCGCTTGATCTGTGGGTTGTGGTCCTGTTCACGGCATCTCTGGCGGGTTATGATTTCGTGACCTCCAGCAAGAACAAGGACTGATATGCCGGATCGGCCCGTTATCTGGATTCCCCGCCGTCTGTCGGACGCGACACTCGAACGGGCGCGACGTGATTATGATGTCATCCTGAACGAGAACGACACCCCCGGCAGCGCCGATGAGATCGTGGCGATGAGTGCAAAGGTGGACGGGATGATCCCCTGTCACTCGGAGCATTTCAGCGCTGACGTCGTTGCGCGGCTGGATCCCCGCCTCAGGATCGTGGCCAACCATTCGGTCGGAGTGGATCATTGTGATCTGGCGGCGCTCAGGAAGACCGGGATCGTCGTCACCAACACGCCGGATGTTCTGTCGGATGCCACGGCAGAGATCGCGATGCTCCTGATGCTGGGCGCGGCGCGACATGCGGTGCGTGGTGACAGGATTGTTCGACAGGGACAGTGGGACAGCTGGTCGCCTTCCTTCATGGTGGGCAAACAAGTGACCGGGGCGCGTCTGGGCATTGTCGGGATGGGCCGGGTGGGCCGGGCCTTCGCCGCCAAGGCGCGGGGGTTCGATATGGAGATCCACTATCACAACCGCAGCCGCCTGCGCCCCGAGGATGAGGCAGGCGCCGTGTTTCACGAGGATGTGGACAGCCTACTGGAAATCTCGGATTTCCTGTCGCTGCATTGTCCCGCCACGCCCGAGACGCGGCAGTTCCTGAATGCCGACCGCATCGCACGCCTGCCGAGGGGCGCGGTTGTGGTCAACACGGCACGCGGCGCGCTGGTCGATGAACCCGCACTTCTGGCGGGAATAGAGTCAGGCCATCTGGCGGCGGCGGGCCTTGATTGCTTTGCGGTCGAACCGGGCGGCAATCCCGCCTTTGCCAGCCACGAAAACATCTTCATGCTGCCGCATATCGGCAGTGCCACCCGCACCACCCGTGATGCCATGGGATTTCGCGCGCTCGACAATCTCGATGCGTTCTTTGCCGGGAAAGATCCCCACGACCGGCTGGTCTGAACAAGCGTCGTCGCGCCTATTCCGCCGCGATCAGCGGGTGTTCTGTAGCGCGGAAAAGAACACGGTGCGAACGCGCCAGTTGCAGGATTGGCGGGGTGGCCACCATGTCCGGCGTCGCCATGATATACTGCAGACCCGGCCAGTCGTTCAGGCGCAGACCCGAAAGCATCGACAACGGCACGGCAGCGATCAGGCTGGTGGCGATGGGCAACAGCCAGAGCGAGACCACGCCCCCCGCCATGCCCGCCATCAGCAGAACGCCGCTCACGGTTTCCAGCGCGTGAAATTTCAGCACCGTCAGCGGGCTGTAATCGCCCCCCTTGCGCGCCTGCGGGGACCAGATCGGGCGAATACCGATCATGGTGCGCAGCACCGCGACCACCTGTTGCACCATCATGATGGGCGCAAACAGAATCGACAGCAGGATTTCCACGACGAGCGACAGCACAAAGCGCAGGCCGCCCCCGAACCGCTCGATGCGCACATCCGTCAGGCCAAGCGCCACGGCCCCCATCAGCTTGGGCGCAAGCAGCATGCCATACATGAACAGCAGGATCAGAACGGAACTCACCCGGCTCATTTCCGGCCAGACCGGATAGAGCGGATTTTCGTCCGAGAAATAGGTGATCACGCTGTCAGGCCCGTTGCCGAGAAGGGCCCAGATCACCAGAAGGCCGAACCAGGCAGGCGACAGCAGATAGCTCATCGCGCCATGAAACAGGTGAAAGCGCGAGACGGCGTGAAAACCGCGCGTGGTGAGCAGGCTCAGATGCTGCAGGTTGCCGTGACACCAGCGGCGGTCGCGCAGCGCATAGTCGATCAGGGTCGCGGGCGGTTCCTCGTAGCTGCCGGTGATCGCGGGCATGAAACGCACGGCCCACCCGGCACGCCGCAACAGGCCCGCCTCGACAAAATCGTGGCTCAGGATCAGACCGCCCTCACCGGTCAGCGACGGCATGCGCGGCAGCCCGGCGCAATCCGCAAATGCGCGGGTGCGCAGGATGGCGTTGTGGCCCCAGTAATTGCCCTCGGAGCCGGTCCACCCGGCCAACCCCTCGGACAGGAGCCTGCCGTAAACCGCGGCTGAAAACTGCTGCATCCGGCCAAAGAGCGTGTCGGACCCGATCACCATCGGCGCGGATTGGATAAGGCCGGCGGTGGGATCGGCGGCCATTTCATCGGTCAGGGCAATCAGCGCCTCGGCGCTCATCAGGCTATCGGCGTCGAGCACGATCATCGCCTCATACGCCGCGCCCCAGTTTTCCAGCCATTGACCGATATTGCCCACCTTGCGCCCGGTGTTCTGAACACGTCTGCGATACCACACGGCCGTATCAAGCGGCAGGGCCGCGCGCAGCGTGGCAAAGGCACGGCTCTCGGCCATGGCGATACCGGCATCCTGCGTATCGGACAGGATGAACAGTTCGAAATGATGCGCGGTTCCGGCGCTGCGCAACGCCGTCATCATCGCACAGGCATTGCCAAAAACCTCGGCGGTATCCTCGTTGTAGATCGGCACCAGCAGCGCCACCCGCGTCGGTGCGAAAATGCGAAGATGGCGGCGCTTGCGCATCATGTAACAGGCCAGGCCCAGTGTCGCCGTGCCGACAGACAGCGCGATCCAGAAGAAGGTGACCACCACCAGCGCCAGCAGCCCCCATTCCAGCCACCACATGCCTCCGGTCGAGAGCCAGTCCGCAAACACCCAACCCAGCACAGCCGTGGTCAGCACAGCCGGCAGAAAGGCCGCCGCGCGCCGCCACCAAATTTGCAGCACAGGCCGCCAATGCGGTGCATTCGGATCCCTGTACGGCTGCCACAGGCTCTGGACCGGGTTGGCCAGAGGGCTGGGCGGCGGCATATGCGCCGCACCGGGGAAAAGCGTCAGGCCGTCCATCGGTAAAGCCACACTTCTGAAACGCCGCGCCCCTGATAAAACAGCTGCGCGCGCATCTCCGCCGCCGTCACCTCGCCCGGATCAAAGGAAAACGCCAGGCGCGGCCCGCCGGTTTCAGGGTTGCGCTGGACAAGACCCTCCGACACCTCGAGCCGGTTGGAGTTCACGTAGACGACCAGATCGTCATAATCCTTGGGCAGCGCCTCATGCGGGGCGAAATCAATCACCACCAGCTTGCGCTCGTTATGGGCGAAACCCTTGCCGATTCGGGTGTTGAGGACCTGTGCCACGGGTTTCTTGGACGCGATGCGGTCGGTCCATGTCATTCGATAGCTGAAGTCGTGCTCGCTCCCCGCAGCCAGCGGCTCGCGCGGGCGCCAGTAGGCGACGATGTTGTCGTAGATTTCCTTGTCGGTCGGGATTTCGACCAGCGTGACCGCACCACGCCCCCAACCCTCGCCCGGCGTGATCCAGAGGCTCGGGCGCTTGTGATAGAGCGCCTCGAGATCGTGGAAATCGGAATAGCGGCGCTCGCGCTGCGCCAGGCCAAACCCCTGCGGGTTGTTGTCGACAAAGCTCGAGACCTGTACATGCCGGGGATTGGCGAGCGGCCGCCAGAGCATCTCGCCATTGCCGTTGAGGATCGACAGCCCGTCGCTGTCATGCACCGCCGGGCGAAAATCGTCAAAGCGGTTGCGGTTGGTCTCGTCGAAATAGAACATCGAGGTGAGCGGTGCGATGCCGACATTGGCCAGCTCGTTGCGTGGCCACAGCGTGCAGCGCACCTCCACCTCGGTGGTGTCGCCGACCGGGGTGAGGGTAAAGTGATAGAGGCCGGTTACAGAGGGACTTTCCATCAGGGCATGCACCTTGTGCGAGGTGACGCCGGGTGCGGGCTTTTCGATCCAGAAGCGGGTAAAGTCGGGGAATTCCTCGCCTTCGGGTGCGGCGGTGTTCACCGCCAGCCCGCGCGCGGACAGACCATAGGCCAGATCGGCCGCGATCACACGAAAATAGCTGGCACCCTGAAAAACTGCGTATTCCTGAAAGAATCCGGGCCTTTCAATCTCGGCGCGCAGGCGGATGCCGGAATAGCCCAGCCCGGCGTCAACCGGCAGGTCGGGCACGATCTCGTGCCTGTCATACAGCGAGAAATCGAAGGGCAACGTGCGGGACATGCCGTCCTCGACCATATTCACCTCGACCGTATGCGGAAAATAGAGACCGGGCGGAAAAAGATCGAATTCCAGCGTTGTATCCGTACCTGCCCAGATCGCCCTCTCCGTAAGAAAACGGATGCCACGATACTGGTCATAGGTCAGATCACGCCACGCCTGCGGGATGAAGGGCCGTTCTGCGTAGGGCCTGCCCGCTATTTCACGCGCGAGGTCGTGCAGCGCCGCCTCGGAAAAGGGTTCTCCCGCCCCGGCGCGGATCATTCCCGGCCAGAGCACAAGGGCGGCAAGCGATTTCAGCACATCACGGCGGATCATTTAGCCCCCCGCCACGGATGGGATTTGAACCAGGCCACGGTATAGGCCACCGCGATCAACGCCCCGAACCCGATCAGGTTCGCCAGCGTCATGTTCCAGGTATTGCGTCCGATCTGGTCCATGACAAATCCCGAAAACCGGGCAAATACCATGGAGAAGACGAAGACCGCCAGCGACTGCTGCCCGACCTTCAGAATCATTTTGAGAAGAACTCCCCACACATGTGCGATAAAGCCGTTTCCGACGGCCCGGAGCCGATTACCACCGTCGCCCGCCGCCGTCCAGCAGAGATAGGCAAGCGCAAGAAAATGTACATACCTCAGAATGCCGAAATCCGATTTATTGAACAAACCCCGGTTGGCGATACGCCAGTCACGCGCCCATTCGAAGCCGAATTCTCGGACACCGATGTTCGACAGCGGAATATTGGCGATCACGATCGCGGCGGCAATCGCGATCAGCACCTTGTTGACCGGCGGCTTCGGCAGCCAGCCCCGCATGAAGGCAAAGCCGGTGAAGAACACCAGTTGCCATCCGAAGGGGTTGAAGAACCATTTGCGGTCCGACCACGGCTCTGCGGGAAATCCCAGGTGCCATGCCTCGAGACCCAGCGCCTCCAGCACCGCGCGCTGCGCGAACAGCCAGATCAGCCCCATGGCGCCCGCCACCGCCCAGAGATTGACGCGGCTGAGCGCCACCATCATCGGCATCATCACAAGGATGACCATGTACATCGGCAAGATGTCGAAATAGTTGGGCACATAGGTCAGCGTAAACAGCCCGACCAGTTGCGGCCCCGGATCGGCAAAGAATTTCGACAGGTTCAGAGTGCCGATATAGGCCTTGTCGAAATTGCCATAGATATCAAACGCCGCAAGCATCGTGGCGATGGCAAAGAACATGCCGATATGCGCCCAGTAGACCTGCCAGACGCGATAGCCCACGCGCCCGGTGCCCAGCGCCCAGCCCGCCCGGTCAAAGCTGCGGCCAAAGGCGATGGCTGAGGCCATGCCGGAACAGAAAACGAAGATCTCGGTCGCGTCTGAAAATCCCCAGCGCGCGGGTATCCAGCTGGTAAAGAAATTGCGCGGCGTATGCGCGACCAGAATGATGAACATCGCCAGCCCACGAAAGAAATCCAGACGGATATCGCGGGTCGATGCGACGGGCGCGGCAGCGGCTTCGGTCGGGCGGCGATGGGTCATGGCCGGATCAGCAACACTCGTCATGCGGTGTCGGCTCCCTTGTAATATGTGCGCGCCTATTCCGCAGGCAGGCGGTCAGCCTCGTTCCAGTCGCCACGAGAGCTGGCGATGAGGTCAAGGCGGCTGCTGGCATAGCCATCAAGGCGACCCGCGCGCTGCGTCGTGCGTTCGTGCAATATGCTCTCCGCCTCGTCGAGGAAACCGCCACGGATCGCGGAATCGATCGTGAGTCGCTCGAATACATCGCGCTGCGCATGGCTGCCTCCGGCCAGTTGCATCGACCGCCTCGCTCTCCCGAGGTTCAGGAACGCGGTCTTGTAGTCGCCTTCGCCAAAGGCCTCAAGCCCCGTCGCCGCGGACAGGCCGGGATTTGCCATGCGCGCCATCATCTCGGAAACATTGGTCTGTTTCGCGTCGCGGTGCAGGCGATCTATCATCCGCTTGATCGCCATGTCGCGATGTCCACCGATAAGCGCCATGAGATAATGCAGATCGGCAAAGATCAGGCAGGCGTCCTCTGTCCGCCGCCCGGAAATCTCGGCAAGCTCCTCCCAACGGTCGCCCACGTTGACCCCTTCGAGTTCGAGGCGCATCAACAGCGAGGTGCCGTTTGAGATATCGCGGAAATCGTCCGTGTGATCGCGGCGCACCTCGTTATCGTAAAGATCAAGCACCGCGTCTATCTCGCCCTGATCGAGATGCATCAGCGCCTTGTGCCACCACACATGATAGCGGAAATTGTTGCAATGCGCCCAGGCATGTTCGCGCCCCGCCAGCCAGTTCAGCCCGGCGCGGGCGTTGGCGGTCATGTCGAACACATGCGCCACCGCGTGCAGGCCCCAGGCATCGTCGGGCGCAAGGCTGAGCCCGAGCCGACCGGCGGTTTCGGCACGGACGTATTCGCCGGTTTCCTCGAGGCAGAAGGCGTGACAGCCGAAAAGATAGCCGCGCGCGGGGTTCTTTGCGTCATAGGCAGGCAAGAGCGCCTCGACCGAGGCGCGCATGCCCTTGGCGTCGCCAAGGATGAAACGGGTGGCATGGCTGATCTTCATCGCCAGCGCATCCTCGGGCCAGCGGGCCAGAACGGCCTCCATCTCGCGCACCGTATCGGACGGGCGCCCCCCCAGCCAGGCGCCAAGCGCGCGGACATACCCCATTTCGCGCGAGGTCGGAACGACGCGATCCGCGGCGGCAAGCGCTGCGGCATAGGCATCCTGCGCCGTGTCGATCAGCTCGCGCCGACCCAGCATGAGAAAGAACAGCCCCTTGGTGGCATGCGCCATGGCGAAATCCGGGGCCGCCGCCAGCACCTTGCCCAGATACTCGGGCGTTGCCGCGGCATGGGCGAGAAACGCCAGCACCATCTTGTCCCAGGCCTCGGCGGCGGCGGGGGATGATACGGTTATCTCATACCCGAATTGATCGTTACGCATGACCCGATATCCTTTCGGCGATAGTTTCTAGTCAGCTAGCCCGCTATTTATGACCCCAGCAACAACACAGCAGCGAACCTCACCAATACGTTATCCAGACTTTAACTAAAGTGACGTGCCAGGGGCAGATATGCGCGTTTATCGCGATGGCGCTTCGGCACGAACCCGCTCAGGGTGATCTGCCGGGCGTCATGTTTGCCCGAATTTCAGTCGGCAAGCGCAGATTCTGAAACTGCTGCGAAAACGCTGTCCAGTTCGGCGGCCAGTTCGCGAAGCGCATCACCACCCTCGTCGAAATAGGGGGCAAAGACGGTGGTGGGCGTTTTGTAGCTGAGGCTGGCGGTTCCGTCGACATCCTCGGTCACATAGAGACGAATCGGTGCCTCGATCCCGGCGGCAACGCTGGCCGCGAGCATCCGGCGCGCATAGTCGTTGCGATACAGCCCAAAGATGCGATTGCCTGGAATGGTGTGCCCCTGCGCGCGCGCACCGTCCGAGGCGCTGGCCTGGGTGACGATGGCGATTGGCGCGGTCGTAACCGCCTCGCGCACCGCCTCGACCAGTTCGTCAAAGGATTTGTCCGTGTCATGCACGACCCATCCCGCGCGCGGCTCAAGCGCATGGGCAGCGCTGGAAATGAAAAGAAAAATGCTGAGAAGTCCTGTAAATCGCTGCATCAAATAGCCCTCCGGTTACATGCGGAGGGCTACGCCATCGCCCGAGTCGCGGCAAATCACTTGCCCGAGAGCCGAGGTTACAGATCCCGTTTCAACCGCGACAGCACCGCCTCGGTATCCGCCCCGGTGGACGGCGGCGCAGAGCGATAGCTGACCGGCGTGCGCGAGAACTTGAGCGGATTGCCCAACAGCCGCACCTCGCCCGCCGCGGTCTGGGGCGCGGGCAGGGTGATCGTCATGCCGCGCGCTTGCGCCTGATCGGATTCGAGCGCCTGTTCGACGGTATTCACCGGACCCACCGGCACCTTGCGCGCCTCAAGCCCGTCGATGACATCCTGCATCGTGCGTGCTGCCAGTTGCCCCGCAATCATCGGCACCAGTGTCTCGCGATGCCTGAGCCGTGCGGTGTTGGTGGCAAATCGCGGATCGCCGGCCCAGCCGGGCTGTCCCAGATAATCGCAGAGCCGCGCAAACTGGCTGTCGTTGCCCACCGCGACGATCACATACCCGTCCGAGGTGGCAAAAACCTGATAGGGCACGATATTTGGATGCGCATTGCCCGCGCGCATGGGCGAGACGCCGGAGGTCAGGTAATTCAGCCCCTGATTGACCAGCCAGGCCATCGTGGCATCGACAAGGGCGATGTCGATATGCTGCCCCTCGCCGGTGGCATCGCGGTGGCGCAGCGCGGCAAGGATGCCCGTGGCGGCATAGAGCCCGCAAACCACATCGGCCACGCCCACACCCACCTTCATCGGTTCACGCCCCGCCTCGCCGGTAATGCTCATGATGCCGCCATAGCCCTGCGCCATCAGATCATAGCCGGGCTTGTCGCGGTTCGGCCCGGTATGGCCGAAACCGGTAATCGAGCAATAGACGAGGCCGGGATACATGGCGCAGAGCGTCTCGTGATCCAGCCCGTATTTCTTTAGACCGCCGGGCTTGAAATTCTCGATCACCACATCGGCGCGGCCTGCCAGATCGTGCAGCATCCTCTGCACCTCCGGGTCGGTCAGATCCACTGCCACGGATTTCTTGTTGCGGTTCGAGGACATGAAATAGGCGGAAAGATCGGTGGGCGCGCCCTGCGCATCCAGCACAAAGGGCGGCCCCCATGTGCGGGTGTCATCCCCTGCAAGGCTCTCGATCTTGATCACCTCGGCCCCCAGATCGCCCAAAAGCTGCGTGCAGGTGGGACCGGCCAGAATCCGGCTGAGGTCGAGAACGACGAGACCATCCAATGGGCCGGGCATGGGCATCTCCTCAGATACGGTTGTCATAAGAGCCGCGGTCGATCTCGGCGGCAATGACGGTAAAGGTGTCGGCCTTCTGCGCCGCCTCAAGGGCTGCGCGCAACTCGGCACGGTTCGTCACCCGCACACCATGCCCGCCAAAAGCGCGCCCGATCGCAGCGAAATCGTGAAGGCCGAAATCGACAGCGAGATTGACCATCTGCCGCTCGCGCTGTTTCTTTTCGATCAGCGCAAGGCTGGCATCGACAAACACGACAAAGATCACCGGCAGTTTCAGTTCGGCGACGGTGGACAATTCCCCCGCCACCATCAGGAACCCGGCATCGCCGGAAAAGCTGACGACGGTGGCGTCGGGCGTGGCAAGTTTCGCACCCATGGCCAGCGGAACGGCACAACCCATGGTGCAGAGCGCGGTGGATTGCAGCAGGGCGCGGGGGATATGGCTGGTCCACATCTGCGACAAGAGGATGCGATGCGCGCCACTGTCCACCGTGGCGATGGTATCCTCGGGCAGAACCCTGCGCGCCTCGGCGATGACGGCGGCAGCGCCCCAGTCATCGTCGCGCGGAAAGGCGAGGGCGAGGGCGGCCTGCACCTCCGCCACCTCGCCGCCCGGCCAGGTGGCGCGGGGCGTCACAGCTTCGGCAATGGCCGCAAGCGAGGGCGCGCAAGCGCCGACAATATTCATCGTCGCCTGGTGCATGTACTGGTGATTGGGCTCGGCGGCGATGTCGATCACCCTGACCTCTGCCGGATCCCAGATTTCGCGCCAGCCGGGCCGCATCTCGATCGGGTCATACCCCACGCAGAGGATCAGATCGGCCTTTTGCACCAGCGGCACGAGCAGACCATCAGCCAGCGGCGACAGGCCCGCGCCGCCCAGCGCCAGCGGATGCGTCTCGGGGATGATCCCCTTGGCCTTGTAGGTGGTGATGACGGGAATGTTCAGGCGTTCGGCCACCTCTGTGATCGTGGCTCCTGCGCCCTCGTTCACCGCATCAAGCCCGACGATCATAACCGGGCGTTCGGCGGCGGCCAGCCAGTCGCGGGCCTCTTGCGGCGCGGCGGGAACCATCGGGGCGGCATTGGGGCGGCGGCGCAGGCGGGGCGGTGTCACCCGCATATCGGCGATGGAAATCGGCACGTCGATATGCACCGGGCCGGGGCGGCCCTCGGTGGCGATGCCCACCGCCTTGTCGGCGATGATGTCCGCGCCCTGCGCGGTCAGACGAAACGTGGCCTTGGTGATCGGCGCCAGAACCGCCTCGTGATCGAGGATCTGGTGCGAATAGGTCAGCGCCTCATCGGCATCGACACAGCCGGAAATCACGATCAGCGGCACCCGGTCCTGATGGGCGTTGGCAATGGCGTTCACACCGTTCAGCACCCCCGGCCCCAGCGTGGCGATCAGAATCCCCGGCGCGCCGGTGCGGTGCCAGACGCCCTCGGCCATGAAGGCGGCGGCGTTCTCGTGCCGCGCCAGCGTCACCCTGATCCCGGCCCGCGCCAACGCATCCATCACCGTCAGAACCTCGCCGCCCGGCATGCCAAAGGCGTGCCGGCATCCCGCCTCATGCAGACGCCGCGCCAGATGGTCGGCAGCGCGGTTCGCGGTTTCATGGCTGTTGGTCACGGGGCGGGCTCCTCTCTCGTCTTTTCGGCACTTTGTGGCCGAGGCCCGTTCCAACCGCAAGCCGGTTTGGCGGGCGAATGGAACGGCAGGGCTGGTTTTACCCCGGCGGCAGACCTAAATCCGGGTTGAGGGAGCTGGCAAAAACACCTAATCACGGGGCAATTCGCCCAATTTCACGCCCCGCACCGGGCACAAGGATTTCCGATGGCAAACCATCTCTATCAGAACGACCTGCCCGATGGGCTGGATCTTGGCCCCGTTGTGGCGATCGACTGCGAGACGATGGGCCTCAACCCGCATCGCGACCGGCTCTGCGTGGTACAGCTCTCGGGCGGCGACGGCAATGCGCATCTGGTGCAGGTGGCCAGAGGACAGACCAGCGCGCCAAATCTGGCGCGACTGCTGGAAAACCCGGACGTGCTGAAACTGTTTCATTTCGGGCGCTTCGATATCGCGGCACTCTATCACGCCTTTGGCGCGCTTGCGGCCCCGGTTTATTGCACCAAGATCGCAAGCAAGCTGATCCGCACCTATACCGACCGGCACGGCCTGAAATACCTCCTGCAAGAGGTGCTGGGCGTCGATATCTCGAAGCAGCAGCAGACCTCGGACTGGGGGGCGGAAACGCTCACCGCCGCGCAGCTCGATTATGCCGCATCGGACGTGCTCTATCTGCACCGTCTGCGCGAGGGGCTGGATGCGCAGCTTGCGCGCGAAGGCCGGACAGAACTGGCACAGGCCTGTTTCGACTTTCTGCCCGCCCGGGCCCGACTCGATCTTGCGGGCTGGCCCGAGATCGACATTTTCGCACATTGACTATGGCGCGCGCGGATAACCTCTATTCGCAGATCGTGACGGGGATGAAGATCATCCTGCCGCTGGCCGCGCTTGGGCTGTTGTCGACATTGTTTCTCATTTCCCGCACGGTTGATCCGAGCAGGTCCGCCATGGTGACAGACATTGACCTTGGACAGCGGGCACAGGATCTGGGAGCGACCAATCCCCGTTTTGCCGGGGTTACCGGGCAGGGCGACGAGATCCTGTTCGCTGCAGCGAACGCGCTACCGGATCGCACGTCGCCCGAGCACCTGAGCGCCACGGATATCAAGGCGCAGCTGCGTCTTTCTGCGGGCACGGTGATCGACATCACCTCGGATCACGCCGATATGCAGCAACGGAAAATGACTGCGCTACTTCAGGGGCACGTGCATATCACAACCTCGACAGGCTATGTGATCGACACGCAACAACTGCATGCGCGGCTCGATGAGGTCTATGCCAAAGCGCCCGGCCAGGTCATCGCTACCGGCCCTCTTGGCGATCTGACCGCCGGGCAGATGCTATTGCATAACGACGCCGGGGCCGGTACGCCGGAATTGCTTTTCACCGGGGGTGTCAAACTGATATACCGCCCGGGTGAAACGGGGGAATGATACCAGTGCGACATTTCGGAATGTTTGCCCTCGGGCTTTTGACGATCTGTCTGCCGGCCCTGGCAGGGGCGCAGGTGGCCTTTGGCAGCGCGCAGGCTGATCGTAACCTGCCGGTCGAGGTGACATCGGACAATCTGAGCGTCAATCAGAACGACAATACCGCGCTCTTCACCGGCAATGTCGTCATCGCGCAGGGCGGGATGCGGCTAAGCGCGCCGCGGGTGCTGGTCGTCTATCTCGCCGACCGCAGCGGCATCGCGGCGCTCGAGGCCACTGACGGCGTGACGCTGGTCAGCGGCACCGATGCGGCGGAGGCAAGGCGCGCCGATTACAACATCGTCAGCGGAATGATCGAGTTGCGCGGCGATGTCCTGCTCATTCAGTCGGACAATGCGATCACCGGCGAGACGATGTCGGTCGATCTGAACGCAGGCACGGCACAGGTCAGCGGCCGGGTCAGGACTGTCCTGCAACCGGGGCGCAGCGAATGAACCGGCTCAATCTCGTCCTCGCACATGACAGCGACGCCCCTGGCCTGCAAGTCGAGAACCTGCGCAAGAGCTACAAGAAGCGTGTCGTGATCCGCGATGTCTCGCTCTCGCTCAGGCAGGGCGAGGTGGTGGCGCTTCTGGGACCGAACGGCTCGGGGAAAACCACGACGTTCTATGCGATTGCCGGGCTGATCCATCCCGAGGGCGGGCATATCCGGATTGATGGCCGTGACGTGACCAGCCTGCCGATGTATCGACGGGCCAAGCTGGGTATCGGCTATCTGCCGCAGGAGATGTCGATTTTCCGTGGCCTGTCGGTTGAGGATAACATCATGGCGATCCTCGATATTTCCGAGCGTGACCGCCACAAGCGGCGCGAGCGGCTGGAGGAGTTGCTGTCGGATTTTTCCGTCGAGCATCTGCGCCGGGCACCCGCCCTCGCGCTCTCGGGGGGCGAGCGGCGGCGGGTGGAGATTGCGCGCTGTCTGGCGGCAGAACCGCGCTATCTGCTGCTTGACGAACCCTTTGCCGGGGTCGATCCGATCTCTGTCGGCGATATCCGGCATCTGGTATCCGATCTCAGGAAACGCGGCATTGGCGTGCTGATCACCGATCACAATGTGCGAGAGACGCTGGAAATCGTCGACCGCGCCTATATCCTGCACGATGGCAAGGTTCTGATGTCCGGCAGTCCGACCGATGTGGTGGAAAACGAGAACGTGCGGCGCGTCTACCTCGGGGATAATTTCCGCATATCATGACGGAATCCCGCGGATGGCGAATCCATGCCCCTCATCTTCAAACCGGATTGACAAGCCACGCGGAAAGCGCGTCAATTAGGCATGACATGCGTTGATCTCGTGCTGTTCTCTGAATGGCCCCCGCGGCAAGGGCCTGTCTTGGGACAATTTCAACAAATGTCGGATATCAGCATCCGGGACTAGCGAAGTCAGCGGCGCAGGCGCGCCCCGCTTGTCCGCGGTTTGTCAAACGAAGGAGGCGAGATGCGTTATCAAATCAGTGGAAAACAGATTGATATTGGCGAGGCCCTGCAAACGCATGTGAAGGAGGAACTCGGCACCGCTGTGGCAAAATATGCCGAGCGACCAACCGATGCACAGGTCATTTTCTCACGAAGCGCCAGCGAATTCATCTGCGAGGCCGTTGTGCATCTTTCCACCGGCCTGACGGCACAGGCCAGCGCCAGGGCGCATGAAATCTATGCCGCCTTCGAGGGTTGCCGCGAAAAGATGGAAAAACAGCTGCGCCGCTACAAGCGGCGACTCAAGGACCATCATCGCGACCGCGAAGAGCCTGTTGAACTCTTCGGTGCTTCTTCCTATATCCTCGCGTCGGATGGCGAGGACACGGAATCAGAGCCCGACAGCCTGCAACCGATCATCGTGGCCGAGATGGAAACCAAGATTCCGTCCCTCTCGGTTGGCGAGGCGGTCATGCAGATGGAGCTGGCAGGAGCACCTGTTCTGGTCTTTCGGAATGAAGGAAAAGATGTGGTCAATGTGGTGTATCGCCGGGATGACGGCAATATCGGCTGGATTGATCCGTAACATGGGGTGACCGGCGCGGAACGTGCCGGTCTTACTGTCAGAACGTATGGAATTACCTATGCTCCTCAAGCCCGAGGCCGTGCGCGTATTGTCCGGCACCACCAGCAAGAAGCGCCTGATGCAGGAGCTTGGCGCGATTGCCGAATCCGCCTACGGCGTGCCGCACGCCACCGCTGTCGAGGCGCTTCTGGAACGCGAGAGCCTTGGGCCGACCGGCGTGGGCCATGGCGTTGCCCTGCCACATGCCCGAATCGAGGGGATTGATCAGGTGGTCGGCGTTCTGGCGCTTCTGGAAAGGCCGATAGATTTCGATGCGGTGGATCGTCAGCCGATTGATCTGGCCTTTGCCCTCTTTGCCCCGATTGATGCAGGGGTCGAACACCTCAAGGCGCTGGCGCTGGTATCGCGCACGCTGCGCGACGCATCCCTCTGCGCCAAGCTGCGCTCGAACAGCGATCCCATGACGCTCTATACCATCGTGACCGAGGCGCAGGCGGCACAGGCCGCCTGACGCGTCACCGCCACGCCCCGAATCCGAAAATCGTGTAGTCGCGCTGGTATATGTCGCGCACCAGACGCTCGATGTCCGCGTCATGGATGTCCGCGAGGGCAAAGGGCCGGTCCTCTGCCGGTTTCGGCGGGGCCGGCGGATTGGCATAACCCACCTGACGGGCAAGCATCATCAGGTTGTCGGGCATATCTTCCTCGCGCAGGATCATGTCAGGCGGACCAAACTGCGCCATCCCCTCGATCACGGCCGCCTGCGTGGCCCAATGCGGATCGACCCGGATTGCCGTCTGCCCTGCAAGATTGGCCTTGAGAAATGCCAGGAATGCCAGGAATGCCGCGTGATGCGCGGCGCGGTCATAACTGTGATCCGGATCGCCCTTCGGGATCGGCAGCTTGTGGGATTTCCGCAGCGTCTTGCGGATGTCATGATAGCATCCGGACCCGGTCAGGAGAATCCTGTCGCAGAACGCTGCATGGGCCCGCGCCACCGGATGACGCAGCACGGTGAAACGGCGGTGCCCAGGCGAGCGCCGCATCCATTGGCGCAGCGCCTTCTGATTGAGCTTGGTGGGCAATGTTTCTTCCGGCACACCGTCAAGACTTGCCAGCCAGCGCCGCACCTCCGCCTCTGGCCCGGAGCGAACCGGCATGTAGAGCAGCGCCGCCTGCGCGCCCGTAACAAACCCCGGCACCGCCGCCCCTCGACGCGGTTCGAAATTCGGGGTGCGACCGAGGTTGAACGGATCAAGCCCGGCAAGGGCGCGCTCGATCTCGTCGAAATTCGAGACCTTGTCGCAAAGCGGGCCGGGATTCTGCCGCTTGAGCGACAGATCAAGCGTATCGAGCCGCGACGCACAGCCCAGATACCGTGCCAGACCGTTCATCACTTCGACGCTCTGCAAATCCTCATAGTCCAGGTAAAATCCGGTCTGCCCACGGGCCTGCATCCGGTTGAGCAACAGAACCTGAAACCCTTGCAGACGCGCGACATACTGTTCGAACTCCGCCGTATCGAACCGCGCCCTGCTGTCTCGGCGGCCCCTGATGTTGGTCAGCTTCCACTGCCCGGTGGCCTGCGCAATCTTCCATGACACGTAGCTTTCCACCGGATTGCGGGTCAGGATGATCTTGGCGCAGCGCGGATCGTCGAGCACAACGTCAAGAACGCGCGGATCGTGATCGTGAAAGAACCGGAAACCGCCGATCCCCCGCGATTGTCCCTTGATCGCCCCGATCAGGCGAGCGGGATCCCCGTCGCGCTGCGCCTGCGTGAGTCCCAGCAATTCGCTCCGGTTCGGATAGCCGATAAAGTGCGGATTGAACGCCTCGCCATGGCATTCGATACCGTCAAAAGCGTTGAGATTGGTCTCGAGAAAATTCGACCCGGTTCGCATTTCCGCGAAAATCACGAAATAATCAAATGGGCCTGTCATCAGCGGTTACCGCACAAGGTAAGGCTTGCGCTTGTTCTGCCACGCGTCGTGCCGCCCCTGTTCCACCGGAAAATCACCCATCAGATAGGGATGCATGCCCTGGTTCTTGAGGTTCTGCAGAAACTGGCCAAAGCCGGTCAGATCGGCCATGCGCGGCGCCTCGGCGGGGCCGCGCAGGTTTTGTTGTCCGATCTCGTCGATGATGGTTTGCAGCGGCTCCATCGGGGCCTCGATGAACTCGGCCATGCTCCAGATTCGTACCCGCGCCCCGGTCCATCGCGACCGCAGCACCTCAAGATGCTCAGCCTCGATCTGCTGCAATCTCGCCGCCTCGCGCCGGATATCGGCAAAATTGGCGCTGGACTTGAACAGTGGCACCGCCCAGGCTCCGGTTATCACGGAAATCTGCGCATTGGGATCCTTCGCGATATACCACTCGATCTGCTTGATATTATCGCGCGGACCGAACTGAAAGCACTGGCGTTCGCCGCGCGTGTTCCAGATCAGGCTGGCGAGAAACGCGCGCGGATTATAGTCGCGCAAGGCGGCGCTGTCGCTCAGCGCGCCATTCATCACCGTCTGCCCGTCGGAAAATTCGGCACGCTCGGACGCAAAGAGATGGCCATGCACCCGCATGCCGGTCATCCGGGCCAGCCAGGACGCAAAATTCTCGAACAGGTCGCCAAACCCCTCGAATACGGAATAAGGCGCACAGGTCAGACCATTCTCGCGCCCCTCGACCGGAAAGCGGCTCTGCATGTAGAGGCCCGGACGACCGCGCATGCGCCGCTGGACCGCCTTGGCGAAAATGCGGTCGATCTTGCCGGGACTGGGTTCTGTCCGCTTCATCGCTCCCGCCTGATCGGTCAGGAACGCCTGATACAGACGATCCGCAAAAGGCCATATCTTGCGCGCGACAAAACAATCCGACCGGCGCAGAAGCTGCAAATGGTCATCATAGAAAATATGCGGCTTTCCCTGATAGTCGAATTTCGACAGCGTCAGCGAACGGCTCTCGATTTGTCGGGAAAAGTGCCGGGCGAGGGTCTGGAAATAGCTCTCGTCCGGGATCCAGACCCTGGAAAAATAGCGATCATAGGTGGCGCGCTCGGGATCCTGCAAAATCGCCGATAGCGTCTGCCGCGTGAGGCACCACCACTGGCTGCCCATATGCGGGACTATGCCGTTGGGAATACGCCGCCTGAACCGCAACAGCCGTTGCAGCGCCACGTATTTGTCGAACAGATAACGGTTCCTGCGCCAGGAAAACGGAAACCGCAGGGTAAAACGCTCTTCATCCAGGCCCCCGATCGACCAGGGTACATCCGCGATGGTAGCGGATTCGATGAAATCGGTATGTGGACGCGCGGCGAGGTAATCAATCAGCTCCTGCACCGGCCTGAGCGGCAGACAAGAGCCGGACGCCAGATAGACATGACGCACATCGGCGAACTGATCCAGCATGATCTCCGCCGCGCCCTGTGTCGCCGCCACCAGACCCCAGGTGCCCCATTCGCAGCGATGACGCCGGGCAAACCGAATATCAGGCAGGTCCGACAGTGCACGCACAAAGGCGTCATGTGTCTTGCGCGGCACGGCGCGATCCACATGGATCACCAGCGGACAGCCCGAAGCCGCCCAATGCCGCGCCACCTGTTCGGCGCGATGAAAGGCGGTATGAACCAGCAGGATGATGCCCAGGCTCATGCGCTTACTGCCCTTCCCTCATGCCCAGTTCCCCTTGGACATCAGCCCGAGGATTTCCAATTGCCGCCAGTTTATATATCTCTCCGACCATTTGCACCAAAGTTCGGCATTGTGGCGCACGACCTCGGCATAGGCCTTGTATTCGACGCTGGCGGAATAGTGCTGCCGGCGGGTCAGTTCCTCGGTCGCCTTGGCGGTGAAAGTGTCGAGAAACTTGGCGTGAAGCAGAATACCGCTGGTCTTTTCCCCGCCCCACTCGTCATAGGTCAGATTCAGGCCGCGCGGCAACAGCATGTGGGTAGAGCTTTCATAGGCATAGCGGCGATCCCACCTGACCAGCGGCGTCTTGTTCAGGGCAGGCGCCTTTTTCGGGTTGTCGGGGAAAAACACCCGCGCCCGCGGACCTCCCTGAATCCACAGATTGCCGTATAGTCGGTTCTTCTCGATCACGTAATTGCCCGGATCGAACCAGGCGGCGATTTCCATCGGATCCTGTCCTGCCTGATAGGGCACCGCGTCGATCCGGCCCTTTGGATACATGTCGAGCAGCATCGCGCCAAACGACCTGACCTGAGAGGTATCAAGCCAGTCGGTCAGCGCCCGGATGGGCCGGGTATCGCAGAACGGATAGATGAAAAACTCGTCCGCATCGACCACAAGCGTCCAGTGCCCGTGACCGTATTTCTGGAGCAGCCAATTCAGCCAGTCGACACCGAACCGCGCCCGCTTGTAGCTGGATTTCGTCGTCCAGAGCGACACATCCTCTTGCGCCGCAAGGTATTCGGCGCCGCCATCGGTACTGTCATTGTCGACGATCAGAAAATGCGAAATGCCCAGATTGCGGTAGTAGCGCAGAAAATAGGGCAGGCGGATATGCTCGTCGCGCAGGGTGGAAAACAGCAGCACATCTCCCGGACGAATCCCAGCGGTCCGATCGACAACCGGACGCAGCGCGAAATGTTTGCGAAAGGCGCGGACCTTTGCCCGCCGTCGCCGCAGACGCATCCGGTATGACTGCCACAAACCCAAATACACTGCCCCCTGTCAGACGTTTTTGACCGTCTAAGACTATTTCAAGCCTTTTAACACAATATTTGTTGCGTCCGGCAATGGGGCATTGCCCGGATCGTTGCAGGGATGCCGCGCGGGACCGGACCGCCTAGCGTGGCGATCGCTTGGCCAGGATGCGCTGCAAGGTGCGGCGATGCATGTTGAGGCGTCTTGCGGTCTCGCTGACGTTGCGGTCGCACAATTCGTAAACGCGCTGAATATGCTCCCACCGGACACGATCGGCGCTCATCGGGTTTTCCGGCGGCGGCGGCAGATCGGCGCCATTGGCCAGCAGCGCATTGGTGATGTCGGTAGCGTCGGCGGGCTTGGACAGGTAATCCGTCGCTCCGATCTTGACCGCCGCCACAGCCGTGGCAATCGCGCCATAACCGGTCAGGACCACGATCCGGCTGTCGGGGCGCTTGGCGCGGATGACCTCGACCACGTCGAGTCCGTTGCCATCCTCGAGCCGCAGGTCACAGACCGCATAGGCCGGCGGTCGGGCCGAGGCAATCGCACGACCGGCTGCGACCGACCCGGCGGTCTCGACCTCAAATCCGCGTTTCTCCATGGCCTTGGCCAGCCGTTTCAGGAACGGTTCGTCGTCATCGACCAAAAGAAGCGATTTGTCCTCGCCTATGTCCTGTGCGTTCACAGCCAGCCGCCCCTCGTGTTGCGCGCATCTGGATTTGTTCTAGCCCGCGCCTGTCGCTGCGTCAAACAAACGCAATATTTCAGGCTGCATCAGTGAAACACTGAACGCTGTCCGCCATTTGCTCTGCGGTCGCATCGCGGCGGAAGAACTCGACAAAACCATGCTCGGGCAGGCTGAGATAGGTCATGGTGGAATGGTCCACCAGATACAGATCCTCTTGTCCCTCGGCGGGCTTATGCGCCTGATAAAACACGCGATAGGCCTTGCTTGCGGCACGCACCTGTTCCTCGCTGCCGCTCAGGCCCAGCATCCGGGGGTGCAGGTAATCGGTGAATTCCGCCATCACCTCGGGCGTGTCCCGCTTGGGATCGACGGTGATAAAGACCGGCTTGACGATGCTGCCCCGGCTTTCGAGGATTTCCACCGCCTCGGCATTGCGGGCGTTGTCCAGCGGACATACATCGGGGCAGAACGTATAGCCGAAATAGATCAGCGCGGGCTGGTCGATCACCTCTTTTTCGGTCACCGTCTCTCCGGTTTCGCTGACCAGGGTAAACGGCCCGCCGATCAGCCCGGCACCCCCCGCCACATTCGAGGCGCGGCACTGGGCGAACTGGTCTCCGTCGTCGTCCCTTGTCGTCAACAGATAGGTCACCCCCAGACCGAGAAAGACGATGACGGCGGCGGCAATGGCGATCAGACGGGTCATGGGGATTTCCTTGCGTTCGGGTCCGTTGGATGCAACTTTCGGAGTATCTAACATCCCTTCCGCTGCACGCAATGGGACACAATAGCACAAATGAGTGAGTATTCCCCGGGTCTGTTCAAATCCCGCGAACGCGGCAACTGGATCCGGCTGCGGACGCTGGTCGTGTTGCGCTGGTGGGCGATTGTCGGACAGGCCGCGGCGCTGGTGGTCGCGGAACGGGTCTATCGCCTCGATCTGGAAATCGGCCTGTGTTTTCTGGTGATCGGCGTTTCGGTGGTCAGCAATCTGGTTGCCGGGCTTGTCTTTGCCGAGAACAAGCGGCTCTCGGAACAGGACACCTTTCTGGTGGTGCTGTTCGATATGCTGCAACTGGGCATGCTGCTCTATCTCACCGGCGGCATGCACAATCCGTTCTCGATCCTGATCGTCGGGCCGGTCACGGTTTCGGCCTCGGCGCTCTCGGGGCGCTCGACCGCGTTCCTGGGGGCGATGGCGATCATGATCGTGACGTTGCTGATGCAGTTCTACCTGCCGCTCACGACCAAAGAGGGCGTCATTCTGCGCGTGCCGGACATGTTCCGCTTTGGCAACTGGGTGGCAATCGTGATCGCGGTGCTGTTTCTGGGGGTCTATTCCCGCTGGATCGTGCAGGAAATGCAGGCGATGTCGGATGCCCTACAAGCAACACAGATGGCGCTGGCCCGCGAACAGAAACTGACCGATCTGGGTGGCGTCGTGGCGGCGGCGGCACATGAGCTGGGCACGCCGCTCGCGACGATCAAGCTGACCAGCGCCGAACTGGCCGACGAGCTGAGCGACCGCCCCGACCTGCGCGACGACGCGCTGCTGATCGTCCAGCAGACGGATCGCTGCCGCGATATCCTGCGGTCGATGGGACGGGCGGGCAAGGATGACCTGCACCTGCGCCGCGCGCCCCTGACCGCCCTGATCGAAGAGGCCGCAGAGCCGCATGTCGACCGGGGCAAGCGGATCCATTTCGACCATGCGCCGGAAGGTGACGGCCAGCCGGATCGACCGACGGTGCTGCGCCGGCCCGACGTGATCCATGGCCTGCGCAACCTGATCCAGAATGCCGTGGATTTCGCCCGCGAAAACGTCTGGATCGAGAGCCGCTGGACCGACAGGACCATCACGCTCCGGATCATGGATGACGGGCGCGGCTTTCCGCAGGACATGCTGGGCCGGATCGGCGATCCGTTCATCCGCCGCCGCGCGCCGGTCAGCGCTCCGCAGCGCCCGGAATACGAAGGCATGGGGCTTGGCCTGTTCATCGCCAAGACGCTTCTTGAGCGGTCGGGCGCGGACCTTGCCTTTGCCAACGGCGCCGACTCGTTCAGCACCATGGCCAGCCATTCGGCGCGCACCGGCGCCTTTGTCCAGATCACCTGGCCACGCAGCATGATCGAGGCCCCGATCCGTCAGGATACCTCTGCCCTGGGGCAGAACGAGCCGATCAGACCCTGAGGCCGGCAGCGCACCGCACCTGTTAACACACTCTTAACCAGATAAGCCGATCCTTTGGGCATCTGGTGTGAAAGGGCTGCATATGGCTGATCTGACATGGGCTGACGGGCTGTTTCTCGCCTCTCTCACGCTGGTGGTTTGCATTGTTGCGCTGCTGGTCCTCGGCATGGCGGGCCCGCGCTCTGCCGGGGGGCAACGGCCTGACCTCACCGGCTCGTGCAGCAACCATTTTCTCTTCCGCGACGAGCGGCTGATAGATCACGACGCCAGTGGCTTTTCCCTGCCAGACCCGGACGACACCGCGCAGACCGACTGGGCGCGGTTCCGGGCGTGGCTGACGTTCCGTTTTCCCGACCTGCCGGTCCGGCTGGCGGATTTGGACCCTGATCGCGCCACCTCGCTCCATAGCCAAAGTGGCGACATCGCCACCCGCCTCGATCTCTGCCCGTCGCGCCGCACCGTACATGTGACACTGACCGATACCGCGCAACCGGAACCCGCGATAATCCACGAGCGGCTGCGCCTCTGCCAATCGCTTCAGGATCAGTCCGCCGCGCTGTTTCACGCGCCCTGCCCGGTCTGGATCCGTGACAAGGCGGGCGAAACCCTATGGCAGAACGAGGCCGGCGAGGCCATGAACCCAGATCATCGGGCCGAAATGCTGCGCGCAGCCGGCCAGCCGCCCGCACCGGGGGACACCGTGACCGAACGGATATCGCTCGTCGGCGATAACGGCCGGACAGAGACATCCTATGACCTGCGCGTGACCGGAACGGATCGGGGCCTTGTGCTCTGTGCCACCGACGTCACCCGGATCGTCCGGGCAGAGACCGCCCGGCGCGACTTTGTCCAGACGCTGAGCAGAACCTTCGCCAGCCTGACGGTCGGCCTGACCGTCTTTGACCGCGACAGGACGCTCGCCCTGTTCAATCCCGCCATGATCGACCTGACGGGACTTGCACCAGAGTTTCTCAGCTCACGGCCCGGGCTGATCAGCTTTTTCGACGCGCTGCGCGACCGGCAGGTGATGCCCGAACCCCGCAATTACGGCAATTGGCGCAGCCAGATCAACGATATGGTCAGGACCGCGCGCGGCGGCCTCTACCAGGAGGTCTGGAGCCTGACAACCGGCCAGATCTATCGCGTCACCGGGCGTCCGCATCCCGATGGCGACGTGGCCTTTGTGTTCGAGGATATCTCGGTCGAGATTTCGACGATGCGGCGGCACCGCGCTCAGATCGACCTGCGCCAGTCCGTGCTCGACAGGCTGACGCAGGGTATCGCGGTGCTGTCCGGCGAGGGTCGCCTGATGTTCTGCAACACCGCGTTTGGCATTCTCCTAGGCATTGATCCTGACAGCCACCTTGCCGGGATGGGCCTGCACGATGTCATCGCCGCCTGCCATGCACGCTATCCCGATGCCGGCCTTTGGCCCGGCATCGAACACGGAATCGCGCAGGGACCCCTCGGCGCGCCGATCGCCAGAACCCTCGACCTGCCCGGCGATGCCCGGCTCGATCTGCAGGTGATATCGCTGGGCCGGGGACACACGATGCTGACTCTGGCGCAACATCAGGCAGGACATTTGCACCTGGCGTCATTGAAAACCGGCTGAACCCGGTTGCGGGCGGGCGTGGCGCGTGTAGTGTCATGCCATGTCCGAGCAGGCAACGACTATTTCCCTGGCAAGCCCCGAAGCGACCTGCGCCCTCGCGCAGGCCCTCGCGCCGCGCCTCGGACCCGGCGATGTGCTGCTTCTGTCGGGTGGCGTTGGCGCGGGCAAGACCCATTTCGCCCGTTGCCTGATTCAGGCCCTGCTGCCGCAACCCGAGGATGTTCCCTCGCCGACCTACACGCTGGTGCAAACCTATCCGGGCCAAGGCGCCGACATCTGGCACGCCGATCTCTACCGGCTGAGCGATCCGCTGGACCTGATCGAGCTTGGCCTGACAGAGGCGTTCTGCGATTCGATCTGCCTTGTGGAATGGCCGGACCGCCTTGCCGATCTGGTGCCCCAGACGGCGCTTGCGCTCCACTTCGAACCCGGCGCACGGGATGATGAGCGCCACCTGCGCCTTACATGGTCGGATCCCCGCTGGCATTCCCGGCTGAAAGGGTTTGCGCATGCCTGACCGCGCTGCCGCCTTGCAGGATTTCATCTCGGGCACTGATTGGGTCGGGGCTGACCTCGCACCTCTGGCCGGGGATGCGTCGAACCGGCGCTATCTGCGGCTGTCGCGCGCCGTGACGGGCGAGACCGCCGTGCTGATGGATGCCCCGCCCGACAAGGGCGAGGACGTGCGCCCCTTTCTGCGGATCGCGCGCCACCTGACCGGCCTTGGGCTGAGCGCGCCGCGCATTCTGGCCGAAGACGCCAACAATGGATTTCTGATCCTCGAGGATCTGGGCGATGCGCTCTTTGCACGAGTCATCGCCGCCGCCCCCGCGATGGAACAACCGCTCTATGCCGCCGCCACCGATCTGCTTGCCAAGTTGCACCGCCACGCGCCGCCGCCCGACCTGAAACCCTATTCACCACCCATCATGGCCGATGTGGCGGCGCTGGCCTTTGACTGGTATCTGACCGGCGCGACCGGCGCACAAAGCCCCGAGCGCGCGCGCTTTCATACCTGCATCCGCGATACGCTCGTCACCCATGCCGGCACGGCGGATGTGCTGATCCAGCGGGATTACCACGCCGAAAATCTGCTCTGGCTGCCGGACCGTGCGGGCGTTGCGCGCGTCGGCCTGCTGGATTTTCAGGATGCCATGACGGGTCACCGGGCCTATGATCTGGTGTCGGTTTTGCAAGACGCACGCCGCGATGTCCCGCCCGCCATCGAAACCGCCATGATCGACCACTATATCGCCGCCTCCGGGATCGAGGCGCGGGGCTTCGTGACCGCCTATCATTGCCTTGGCGCGCAACGGAACCTGCGCATTCTGGGGGTATTTGCCCGCCTCTGCCTGCGCGACGGCAAGCCGGGCTATGTCGATCTGATCCCGCGCGTCTGGGCGCATCTCGAACGCGATCTCGCGCATCCCGCACTGTTGCCGGTGGCCGAAATCCTGCGCGGCATCCTGCCCGAACCCGGCCCTGGCGTCCTGCAAAGGCTCAAAGACCAATGCCCCGCGTGACTCTGCCCGTGATGCTCTTTGCCGCGGGGTTTGGCACGCGGATGGGGCGGCTGACGGCGGATCGCCCCAAACCGCTGATACGGGTGGCGGGCAAGACGCTCCTCGATCACGCGCTGGGCCTGGTGGACGATTACGGCGCGGATCGGATCGTGGTCAATCTGCATTACCTCCCCGACCAGATCGAGACGCATCTGGCCGGGCGCGGCATCCTGCTGTCGCACGAGACGCCTGATATCCTGGAAACCGGCGGCGGTCTGCGCGCGGCACTGCCGCTTCTGGGACCGGGGCCGGTCTTTACCATGAATACCGATGCGGTCTGGCGCGGACCCAACCCGCTGCGCCACCTGGCGGATCGGTGGGATCCCGGCACGATGGACGCCCTCCTGCTCTGTATCCCCAAGGCGCGGGCGACGGGGCATGACGGCGCCGGGGATTTCGCCATCGGCAGGGATGGCCGGGCGAGGCGCGGAGCCGGTGCCGTCTATTCCGGCGTGCAGATCATCAAGCCCGACCTCCTGCACGATATCGCGGAGCGGGCATTCTCGCTCAACCTGCTTTGGGACCGGGTGCTGGCGCAGGGGCGGCTCTTTGCGATTCCCTACACCGGGCAATGGTGCGATGTCGGACGACCCGAGGGGATCGCGCTGGCCGAATCCATGCTGGAGACGCCCGATGTTTGAACCCGGCGATACGCCCCGCATCTTTGGTCTGCCGCCCGGCGTCGATTTCCCCCGCGCGCTGGTCGACGGGCTGATCGCGCGCCACGCCGGACAACCGCCCGAGGCGCTGGCGCGGGTGCATCTCATCGTCAACACCAGACGCATGGCGCGGCGCATCCGCGATCTGTTTGATCAGGGACCGGCGTGCCTGCTGCCACGCCTCAGCCTGGTGACGGATCTGGGTGAGGGCTGGGATCTGGCGCATGTTCCCGATGCCGTCCCGCCCCTGCGCCGACGGCTGGAGCTGGTGCAGCTGATCGCGGCCCTGCTCGACCGCGCGCCCGATCTGGCGCCCCGCAGCGCGATCTTCGATCTTGCCGACAGCCTTGCGGGGCTGATGGATGAAATGCACGGCGAAGGCGTCTCGCCCGATGTGATCGCCGATCTCGACGTGACCGATCAATCCGGCCACTGGGCGCGTGTAAAATCGTTTCTGGGCATAGTTCGTCACTATTTTCAGGCCGACCCGACGCATCCCGATGTGGAAACCCGGCAACGGCTGGTGATCGCGCGGCTATGCGATCTGTGGGCCGAGAACCCGCCTCAGCATCCGGTCATTCTGGCGGGCTCGACCGGCTCGCGCGGGGCGACGCAGCTGCTGATGCAGGCGGTTGCGCGGCTGCCGCAGGGCGCGGTCGTGCTGCCGGGATTCGACTTTGACATGCCGGGCGCTGTCTGGGGCGCGCTCGACGATCCGATGCTGTCCGAGGATCATCCGCAGTATCGCTTTTACCGCGTGGCAGTTGGGGCCGGGATCACGCCCGGCGACATCCGCCCATGGACCGCGCAGGCCCCGGTCAACGCCGCGCGCAATGCCGTGATTTCACTGGCGCTGCGTCCCGCGCCCGTGACCGATCAATGGCTGCGCGACGGCCCTAGCCTCAGCGATATCGCCGAAGCGATGGGTGGTGTGACCCTGCTCGAGGCACCCTCTGCCCGGCAAGAGGCGCTGGCCATCGCCATGCGCCTGCGGCAGGCGGCAGAGGACGGGATCACCGCCGCGCTGATCACCCCCGACCGGATGCTGACCCGGCAGGTCACCGCCGCGCTGGACCGCTGGGACATCCTGCCCGACGACAGCGCCGGTCAGCCGCTGCACCTGTCACCGCCGGGCCGCTTCCTGCGCCATGTGGCCGATCTCTTTCGCCATAAGCTGAGCGCCGAGGCGTTGCTGACCCTGCTCAAGCACCCGCTGACCCACACCGGATCAGAACGCGGTACGCATCTGCGCCTGACCCGCGAACTGGAACTGCATCTGCGCCGCAATGGTCCGCCCTATCCGACCGGCGACAGCCTGCGTCAGTGGGGCGAGAAGCAAAAGGATGACCTCGCCCCGGACTGGGTGAACTGGCTTTGCGCCTGTTTCGTGGACGGGGACGATCCCGGCGATGTCGCCCTGGAAACCCGCGCCATCGCGCATCAGACCCTCGCCGAAAGGATCGCGCAGGGCTGCCGTGGCGACGCCTCCGGCACGCTCTGGCACAGGGATGCCGGGCAGGCGGCGCTGAAGGCCATGACCGAATTGCGCGCCGAGGCTGGCGTCGCGGGCGCGCTGAACGCCACCGATTACGCCAATCTGTTCCATAGCATTCTGGCCGCGCGCGAGGTGCGCAACCCGGTCGATCCACATCCTCATATCCTGATCTGGGGCACGCTCGAGGCGCGGGTGCAGGGAGCCGATCTGCTGATCCTCGCGGGCCTGAACGAAGGCAGTTGGCCAGAGACCCCCAGGCCCGACCCGTGGCTCAACCGCGCGCTGCGGCATCAGGCGGGACTGTTGCTGCCCGAACGGCGCATCGGTCTGTCGGCGCATGATTTCCAGCAGGCGGTCGCCGCGCCCGAGGTCTGGCTTACCCGGTCACTGCGAACCGACGATGCGCAAACCGTTGTCTCGCGCTGGCTCAACCGGATTCAGAACCTGCTGGCGGGTCTGCCGGATCAGGGCGGCCCCGAGGCGCTGGCAGACATGCGCGCGCGCGGTGATGCCTGGCTGCAAAAGGCGGCAGCACTGGAGGCGCCAACAGAGGTGCCGCGCGCACCCCGCCCCGCGCCCTGTCCGCCCGCGACGGCACGCCCCGACCACCTGACGGTCACGGAAATTCAACGGCTCATCCGCGACCCCTATGCGATCTACGCGCGGCATGTGCTGCGCCTCTCTCCGCTTGACCCGTTGATGCGCGTTCCCGATGCGCTGTTGCGCGGCACGGTGCTGCACGAGATCCTCGAATTGTTCATCCGCGAAACACGGGACCATCCCGAACGCTGCACGCACGAGGTGCTGATGATGCATGCAGTCACTGTTCTGGCGCAAAAGGTGCCTTGGGCCGAGGCGCGCGCGCTCTGGCTGGCGCGGCTGGAGCGGGTGGCGGACTGGTTCATCGAGACCGAGATGAAGCGCCGCGAAACCGCCCGCCCGTTCGAATTCGAGATCAAGAGCCGGGCCACCCTGCCCGACCTCGGTTTCACCCTCTCGGCCAAGGCCGATCGGCTGGACCTCGATGATCTCGGGCGGCTTCATATCTATGATTACAAGACCGGCACGGTGCCCACCGCCGGGCAACAGGCCAGTTTCGACAAGCAGTTGCTGCTCGAGGTCGCGATGGCAGAGCGTGCGGGCTTTGGCGATATGGGTCCGACACGGGTGGCGCGCGCGGCCTATATCGGGCTGGGCAGCGATCCCAGGGAACTGGACGCGCCGCTGGACGCAGAGCCGCCTGACAAGATCTGGGCGGAACTTCATGCGCTGATCGCGGCCTATCTGGACCCGGCGCAGGGCTATACCGCCCGCCGCGCCCCGCACAATACGGGGGATGTCGGCAATTACGATCAACTCGCACGCTATGGCGAATGGGACATGACCGATCCCCCTGACGTGACAGAGGTGGGCCAATGACCCCCCGCGACGCCGCCACGCAGGCGCAGGTGGATGCCGCCCGGCCCGACCTCTCGACATGGCTCTCGGCCAATGCCGGGTCGGGCAAGACGCGGGTGCTGACCGACCGGGTGGCGCGGCTGTTGCTGGCGGGGGTCGATCCCCAGCATATCCTGTGCCTCACCTACACCAAGGCCGCCGCGAGCGAGATGCAGAACCGCCTCTTCAAGCGTCTGGGCGAATGGGCGATGCGCGCGGATACCGACCTGATTGGCGATCTGGGCACATTGGGTGTCGATGGGCAGATCACCCATGAAACCCTGCGCAACGCCCGCCGCCTCTTTGCCCGCGCCATCGAAACGCCCGGCGGCCTCAGGATCCAGACGATCCATTCGTTCTGCGCCTCCCTGCTGCGCCGCTTCCCGCTCGAGGCCGACGTCACCCCGCATTTCACCGAGATGGAGGACCGCACAGCCACCCTGCTGCGCGCCGAAATCGTCGAGAACCTGGCCGACGGGCCGGATGCAGAGGTCTTCTATGCGCTGGCGCGGCATATTTCCGGCGACTCTCTGGAAAAGCTGACCGCCGAGATCGTCCGGCATCGCCGCGCCTTCGCGCATCCCGTGACCGATGCGGATCTCGCCGCGCTCTTTGATCAACCCCCCGACCTGAGTCCCGAGACGATCCGCGACCGCGTGTTTCTGGGCAATGAGCAGACGTTGCTGGACCAGCTTTTGCCCGCGCTCAGGGCGGGGTCATCCAATGACACTAGAGCCGCCGCAAAGCTGGCGCAAATCACCGCGCTGGACATCGGCGCGCTGCCCCTGCTCGAGGGCGTATTCCTGACCGGCAAGGGCGCGCAATCGCCGTTTTCCGCCAAGACAGGCTCTTTCCCGACCAAGGCGACCCGCGAGACGCTCGCCCATGTCATGCCGCAGATCGAGCAATGGATGCTGCGTGTCGAAGAGGCGCGTCCCGCGCGCCTCGCCCTTCTGGCGATTTGGAAAACCCGCGCGTTACATGATTTCGCGCAGCTTTTCCTGCCCGCCTATGAACGCGCCAAACAGGTGCGGGGCTGGCTGGATTTCGACGATCTGATCCTGCGCGCCCGCGATCTGCTGACCCGCCCTGATGTGGCGGCCTGGGTACTCTATCGGCTCGATGGCGGGATCGACCACATCCTTGTGGACGAGGCACAGGACACCAGCCCCGTGCAATGGCAGGTGATCGAACGCCTTGCGCAGGAATTCACCAGCGGTCAGGGATCGCGGGCCGACGTGCCGCGCACGATCTTTGTCGTCGGCGACAAGAAACAGTCGATCTATTCCTTTCAGGGGGCAGATCCACGCGAATTCGACCGGATGCAGCAGGAGTTCGCGGCACGACTCGCGGCCACGAACGCCCGGTTGCAATCAAGGGTGCTGGCCTATTCGTTCCGCTCGTCTCGGGCGATCCTGACGACCGTCGATTGCTGCTTTGACCAGAGCGCGGACAGCGGGTTTGCCTCCGAGGAAGGTCACAAGGCGTTCTTTGACGCCCTGCCCGGTCGCGTCGATCTGTGGCCTCTGGTCGAAAAACCCGACGCGGACGACGACCCCGCCTGGTTCATGCCGGTGGACATCCGCGTCAGCAGCGATCCCGCGATCATCCTGGCGCGCCGGGTGGCCGGGGCCATCCGCACCATGATCGAGACCCGGCAGGCCATCCCCGATGCCAAATCCGCCAGCGGGTTCCGCGCCGTCCGGCCCGGCGATTTCCTGATCCTCGTGCGCCGCCGCTCGGCGCTGTTTCACGAAATCATCCGCGAATGCAAGGCGCAGGGCCTGCCGATTGCCGGTGCCGACCGGCTCAAGGTCGGGGCGGAACTGGCGGTGCGCGATCTGGCGGCCCTCTTGTCTTTTCTTTCTACACCAGAGGATGATCTGGCGCTGGCGACCGCCCTGAAATCGCCGCTCTTCGGCTGGTCCGAAGCACAGCTTTACGATCTCGCCCATGGGCGCAAGGAGCGCTACCTCTGGGCCGAAATGCGCGAACGTGCGGCGGAATTTTCCGCCGAGATGAACGTGATCAGCGATCTGCGGGATCAAGCGGACTATCTGCGGCCTTACGATCTGATCGAGCGGATTCTGACGCGCCATGACGGACGTAGGAAACTGCTGGCCCGGCTTGGGCCAGAGGCCGAGGACGGTATCGACGCGCTGCTCGCGCAGGCAATGGCCTATGAGCAACGCGCCGTTGACAGCCTGACGGGTTTTCTCGTCTGGCTGGAAACCGACAATCTGGAAATCAAGCGGCAGATGGACACCGCGGGCAATCGCATCCGGGTGATGACGGTCCACGGGGCCAAGGGGCTTGAGGCGCCCATCGTCATCCTGCCCGAAACCGGCGCATGGCGGGCCTCTGCGCCGGCACAGATCGCGCTGGCGGACGACACCGCGCTCTGGACAGGCCGGGCCGAGGACGCGCCGCCCGCGATCAGCGCCGCGATCGAGGCCGAACGCGCCGCACAACAGGCAGAGCGCGAGCGGCTGCTCTACGTGGCGATGACGCGGGCGCAAACCTGGTTGATCGTCACGGCGCACGGCAGTCCCGGCAAACTTGACGATACCTGGTATGACAAGGTGCGGCGCGGCCTCGAACAGGCGGGCGCTATGCCGCATCACTTTGACCACGGGCCGGGTCTGCGGCTCGAGCACGGGATTTGGGCTGAAACAGAGACTGAATCGGTGTTCGACGACACCGCAGACACCCCCCCGGTCCCGCTTGATCCACACTTTCATCAGGCGGCCCGGAAACCCTCCCGGACCGACACTCTCACCCCCTCGGAGCTTGGCGGCGCCAAAGCCCTGCCGGGCGAGCGCGGTCTTGACGAAGAGGCCGCCAAACGGCGCGGGCGGCAGGTGCATCGCCTGCTCGAAATCCTGCCTCAGGTGCCCGCAACCGATTGGTCCGCCACTGCCGCGCGGCTCTTGTCGGGCGGAAATGACGCGACCACCGGGGATGAACTGGCCCTGCTGCTGGCCGAGGCTGAAAAGGTGCTGACCCGCCCCGGCCTGCAACCTCTTTTTGCCACGGATGCGCTGGCCGAGGTCGCGGTCACGGCCAACCTCGATGCGCTGCACGGGCGGCGCATCCACGGGATCATCGACCGGCTCATCATCGACGACGCCCGCGTCCTGGCCGTGGATTTCAAGACCAACGCCCTTGTGCCCGACACACCCGCCGACTGCCCCGACGCCCTGTTGCGGCAGATGGGGGCCTATGCGCACGCCCTCGCACTGCTCTATCCCGACCGCCGGATCGAAACCGCGATCCTCTGGACCCGCACCGCCACGCTCATGCCGCTGCCCCACGATCTCGTGACCGATGCGCTCAGGACCACCGCCATCGCTTGACGCGCCGCGCCGCGCTACATAGGTTCTGGGTCGAACCGCTGACCTCTAGGAGAGATTGCCATGGCCACCGTTGCCGTAACCGACGCCACCTTTGACGCCGAAGTAAAGAATTCCGATATCCCCGTCGTGGTGGATTTCTGGGCCGAATGGTGCGGCCCCTGCAAACAGATCGGCCCCGCTCTCGAAGAGCTGTCGGCAGAGATGAATGGTCGCGTCAAGATCGTGAAGGTCGATGTGGACAGCAACCCCAATTCCGCCGTCGCCATGGGCGTCCGCGGCATCCCGGCGCTGTTCATCTTCAACAAGGGCAAGGTCGTCTCGAACCGCGCCGGCGCCGCCCCCAAGGCCGCGCTGCAAAGCTGGATCGAAGAAAGCATCTGATCACAGCCTGGTTTTTGCAAGGGGGCCGCCCCCGTCGCGGCCCCCTTTTACTTGCCCGCCTTGCAACGCCCGCGCCCGCCGCGCATATAGGCCACAGCAGAACGGAGGGCCGCATGAGCAACGATTTTCCCGGATGGCACGGCACCACGATCATCGGCGTGCGCAAGGGCGGCGAGGTTGTCGTCGCCGGTGACGGTCAGGTCAGCCTGGGCCAGACGGTGATCAAGGGCACCGCGCGCAAGGTGCGCCGCCTCAGCCCCGGCGGCTATGACGTGGTTGCTGGCTTTGCCGGATCCACGGCAGACGCCTTTACCCTGCTGGAACGACTGGAATCCAAGCTGGAGGCAACGCCGGGGCAATTGCAACGCGCCTGCGTCGAACTGGCCAAGGACTGGCGCACCGACAAATACCTGCAAAAACTCGAGGCGATGCTGATCGTCACCGATGGCGACCAGCTCTATGTGATCACCGGCGCGGGCGACGTGCTGGAACCCGAACATGACGTGACCGCCATCGGATCGGGCGGCAATTACGCGCTGGCGGCTGCACGCGGCATGATGGACAGCGACCGCACCGCCGAGGAAATCGCCCGCGCCGCCATGGCCATCGCCGCCGATATCTGCGTCTACACCAACGGCAACCTGACGGTGGAGAAGATCGGCAAATCCTAGCCCTTCTTCTCCATCGCCTCCATATAGGCGCGCAGAACCGCGTTCATCCGGGTCTGATAGCCTTTGCCCTGCCGCTTGAAATAGGCCAGCACGTCGGGGTCAAGCCTGATCGAAACCGCCGTTTTTGGCTCGGACAGTCCAATCCGCGCCTTCGACCAATCGACGTCGAACTCCTGCTCGCCATCGTAGGGAGGAGAGTCCTTCAGCGCTTTCCAGTCCGTTTCGCTCTTAAGCGCGCGGACCTGTTCCAGCGTGTACTGTCTGATATCGCTTTTGCTCATCGTATCGTGCCCTTCTCACCGTGATCAGCCGCACCGTGTCGCCGCGCATTGTAAAGACGACCGCAACAAGTTTTCCGGCCAACGGTCCCACCGCAATGAAACGATCCTCGATGTCGCTTCTTGCGGGCAGAATCATCGGCTCTCCCAGGATCACTTCCACGGCGTCGGAAAAGTCGATTCTGTGCTTCCTGATCGTCGCCCGCCGCTTCTCTTCGTCCCACTCGAAGTTCATGCCGAATCCCCCTCAAGGGCGCCATTCCTCGAGCCTCCTTGCTTTGGGGGTTTCGCCAAACGCTGCCTGCTTACTTTGTATTTACGTATTGTATATACAATAGTCAACCCCCTTCAAATCCGCCCGCTCTCTGCGTATCTGTGCCTGAACTGGTAAAGGAATGCTGAATGACCGACCTGACCCCGCGCGAGATCGTCTCGGAGCTTGACCGCTTCATCATCGGCCAGAAGGACGCCAAACGCGCCGTCGCCGTCGCCCTGCGCAATCGCTGGCGGCGCAAGCAGCTGTCGGACGACCTGCGCGACGAGGTATACCCCAAGAACATCCTGATGATCGGCCCCACCGGCGTGGGCAAGACCGAGATCAGCCGCCGCCTCGCCAAACTCGCCCGCGCCCCTTTCATCAAGGTCGAGGCCACGAAATTCACCGAAGTGGGCTATGTCGGCCGCGATGTCGAACAGATCATCCGCGATCTTGTCGATACCGCCATCGCCCAGACCCGCGAGTGGATGCGCGAGGATGTCAAGGCACGCGCCGAGGCCGCCGCCGAGGATCGGGTCATCACCGCGATTGCCGGCACCGACGCCCGCGAAGGCACCCGCGAGATGTTTCGCAAGAAACTGCGCGACGGGCTGCTCGACGATACCGTGATCGAGATCGAGGTCAGCGATACCTCGAACCCGATGAGCATGATGGATATTCCCGGCCAGCCCGGCAGCCAGATGGGGATGCTCAATCTGGGCGACCTCTTTGGCAAGGCATTCGGCCAGCGCACCACGACCAAAAGGGTGACCGTCGCCGAGAGCCACGACCTGCTGATCGGCGAAGAGGCCGACAAGCTGCTGGACGACGAGACGGTGAACCGCACCGCGCTGGAGGCGGTGGAACAGAACGGCATCGTCTTTCTGGACGAGATCGACAAGGTCTGCGCCCGCTCCGACGCACGCGGCGCCGATGTCAGCCGCGAGGGCGTGCAGCGTGACCTCCTGCCGCTGATCGAGGGCACGACGGTCAGCACCAAATACGGGGCAGTCAAAACCGACCATATCCTCTTCATCGCCTCGGGTGCGTTTCACATCGCCAAACCCTCGGACCTGCTGCCCGAATTGCAGGGCCGCCTGCCCATCCGTGTCGAACTGCGCGCCCTGACCGAGGCCGATTTCGTCCGCATCCTGACCGAGACCGACAATGCCCTCACGCTCCAGTATACCGCGCTGATGGGCACAGAGGAGGTGACCGTGAACTTCACCGAGGACGGCATCGCCGCGCTGGCCCATATCGCGGCAGAGGTCAACCAATCGGTCGAAAACATCGGCGCGCGGCGGCTCTATACCGTCATGGAACGGGTGTTCGAGGACCTCTCCTTCACCGCCCCCGACCGCGCGGGCGAGCGCGTGACGGTGGATGCGGGCTTTGTGGAGAAGAACCTGGGTGAGCTGATGCGGTCAGCGGATTTGAGCAGGTATGTTTTGTGAGGGGGAGTTTCCAGCTCCAGAGCAGACCCGCAGCCCTTGGCTCGAATTCGCGATAGCTGCCCTTCACCGCGTGGTTGGTGGGCTGGTAGTATGCGGACAAGGCTGCCATTGGCGTCAGCCTTTCAATGGTCTGCTTTCATGATCCTTATCTGCACCCGAAACCTACCTACGATCACGGCTGAGCTTCTTTCAGTCGCTCAGTTCCCAATTCCGACGAAGATAGTCGTCGAACATTGGTACAGTGAAATCTATGTCGCCGTACTGAGGACTGTAAATCATGCCCTTGTCTATAATTTGTGCGCGACGAGGTCCTAGCTTGGAAGGCGGCTCACCTAAGCGTTCGGCGACCTCTGAGGAGCGGTAAGGCCCCTTGCCCAGTTCTGCCATCGCAATCACGTACTCGCGTTCTTTTGGTGTTAACCTGTCAAACCGGACTTGGAAGAAGCCGTCATCTAGTCTCTTCAAAGCACTCTCAGTGGCCTTTTCGACGTCGCTGACATCAATGGGTGACCCCTCAGCAGTGTTCCAAGATTGGAAACCCCACTCTTGCAGAAAGTACGGATAACCTTCAGTAATTCTACAAATGTCACTTAGAGCACTAGCGGTTATTTCTTCTCCCTCGTCGTTGATTGGTCCGCGCACCGCTTTCAAGGCAGCTTCTTCATCCAGTGCGCCAACTTTTGGGTAAGAAAAGAGACGTTCCGCATATGATTTGGCATCTCCAGAAAGGCCAGCTAACTGTGGAAGCCCTGCGCCAAAGAAGATGACTGGAAGCTGTTTTTGACCAACTTTGTGGATAGCCACAATGAGCGCCGCAAGCTCATCTGATTTGAGGTATTGAACCTCGTCGATGAGGAGGCACCAACCCTTGCCAGCTGCTTTTGCGGCGTTTCCAATCGCGACAAACATGTCAGAAAGATCATATTCTAGGTTTCCGCTATCTGCTACACCTGGTTCCGGGTCGACAGAAACTGACAAATCACCGATCTGTACTTTGAATGCACTTGCAAAGCTTCTCAGAGCCTTCATAGCGGCGTGCGTTTTTGCTTTGGCGGCCTCTATCAATGAGAGCTTTCGGAGGACTTGCTGCATCTTTGGGTACAAAAGCTCGGCAAGTGGTTTGTCCTCCGGAGCTTCGATAACAGACGTCAAATAACCAATATCTTCGGCTGCATTTTCAATGGTGTTGAGCAATACAGTTTTGCCAGTTCCGCGCAGTCCAAGCAGCATTTGTGACTGCGCGTGCTTGCCAACTAGCATTCGCCTCAAAGCGGTGGTTGCATCTGCGACTATCTCATCTCGACCGGCAAGTTCCGGTGGTTGTGAGCCCGCGCCGGGCGCGAATGGGTTTCTTACAGGGTCCATCAGTCTACCTACATCTAACTAGTTATATCCGAAATAACATATAAGTACTTAGAAGTCGATACACTTGTGACTTGCGCCGGAAAAGCTGCCATTGGTGCAACGTGCAGCATCCGTAACTCTGGGCTCTAAGTCCGAATTCGCCACACATAGCACGAAGGCCCGGTGTCGGGAAGCACCCACAAATTTGCAAATCCCGCTTCCTGCGCTTCCCTGACATCTACTTACGTCAAGATGGAATCAGGCTTCGGGCGAACACCCCCGCCCACCCTCCCCATCCCCGCCCACTGACCCCCGTCCGGGGCCGCGCAATCCGCACCGACGCGGGTACACCCCCGACCGAAAACCGCTTTCCTCTCCCCCCGTTTCACGCGAACAAGGCACATGCCGATTCTCGCATTCCTCCGCGACAACGCGCCCTGGCTGACCGCCGGGGTGTTGCTGACCTTTCTCAGCAGCTTCGGGCAGACCTATTTCATCTCGATCTTCGCCGGTGAAATCCGCGAGACCTTTGCGCTCAGCCACGGTCAGTGGGGCGGGATCTACATGCTGGGCACCACCGCATCGGCGGTCGTGATGATCTGGGCCGGGGGGCTGACGGATCTGTTTCGCGTGCGTCGTCTGGCGCCGCTGGTCCTGCTGATGATGGCCGGGGCCTGTCTCTTCATGGCGCTCAATCCGGTCTGGTGGCTGTTGCCGCTGGTGATCTTTGCCCTGCGATTCACCGGCCAGGGTATGCTGAGCCACCTTGCCGTGGTCGCCATGGCGCGCTGGTTCGTTGCGGCGCGCGGCAAGGCGCTCTCGATTGCCACCCTGGGTTTTGCCATAGGCGAGGCGTTCCTGCCGCTGATCTTTGTATCATTGCTGGTGATCTACGACTGGCGGATGCTCTGGGTCGCCGCCGGGGCCGTGGGTGTGATCGGCATTCCGCTGCTGATGCTCTTGCTCCGCCGCGAGCGCACACCGCAAAGCTGGGCACAGACCGGCCAGTCGCTCGGCATGGGCGAGCGACAGTGGACACGCGGCGAGGCGCTGCGGCACTTTCTGTTCTGGTTCATGGTTCCGGCGCTTCTGGGGCCTTCGGCCTTTAACACCGCGTTCTTTTTCCATCAGGTGCATTTCGCCGGGATCAAGGCCATCAGCCATGTCGAGCTTGTGGCGATGTTCCCGATCTATACCGCCATAGGTATCGTGGCGATGGTCGCCTCTGGCTGGGCGCTGGACCGGGTGGGCACCGCGCGGCTGCTGCCTTTCATGCAGTTGCCGATGGTCGCGGCCTTTCTGCTGTTTGCCTTTGCCGAGGGGTCCGGCATGGTGCTGCTCGGCTTTGTCTTTCTGGCGCTGACGACAGGCGCGAACAGCACGCTGCCAAATGCCTTCTGGGCGGAATTCTACGGCACCGCCAATCTCGGCGGGATCAAGGCGATGGCGGCGGCGGTGATGGTGCTGGGGTCGGCCATCGGTCCGGGAATCACCGGGCTGGGCATTGATCTGGGGCTGGGGATCGAGGCGCAGTATGTGATCGTCGCGGGCTATTTCGTCTTTACCACGGCGATGGTGACGATCGGTGTGGCGCGCGCGCGACCGCTCTTGTCACTGTCTCTGTCGTCTTAGATAGACATAATAGGCGCCACCCCCGCCATGTTTCAGATGCGCCTCGCTAACCTGCAGAACCAGCGGGCCTAGCGGCGGTAGGCGCAACCATTGCGGCACCGCGTGGCGCAGGATACCGGGGCGCACCGGGATCGGGCCGCCGGTATCGCGATCCTTGCCCTTGCCGGTGACCACGAGCACCAGCCGCATGCCCGCCGCATGACACCGCAGGATGAATCCGGTCAGCGCCGGATGCGCCTGATCCAGCGTCATGCCGTGCAGGTCGATCTTTGCCTCGGGCAACAACTTGCCCCGCCTGAGGCGCTGAAACGTCTTTTTGTCCATCGCGACGGGCGCGGCGACGCCGGGCAGCACATCCTGCGCGGGCGGTGCATACCGGGCCTTCTGCCCGATTTCAAAGGCGCCAATCAGCGGCGCGACCGGGGACTTGGCCGGCGGCGTCTTGAGAGACTCGGAAAACAGCGCCGGCTTGTCCGGCCTGTCCGGGGTCAGCCGCCGTGCGGTGCGGGCGACCTGCTGCCACAGTTCCAGTTCCTCGGGCCTGACCCGGCGGCGGCTCATGGCTCCTGCTCCGTCAGCATGGCATAGGCGCGCTGGATCGGCATGAGCACAACCAACCTTCCGGGATCGCGCAGCCGCCCGGCGGCGCGCCCCGCCGCATCGCCCGCACCATAAAAGATGTCCGCCCGCTGCGGCCCCTTGATCGCAGAGCCGGTATCCTGCGCCACCATCAGGCGGCGGATCGGATCCTCGCCATCCTTCTCGATCCATACCGGCGCGCCCAGCGGCACATGGGCCGGATCGACAGCAATCGTGCGCCCTTCGGTGACAGGGCGGTTCATCGCACCCAGCGGGCCAAGATGCGGCGGCACCTCGTCGATCCGGCGAAAGAACACGTAGGACGGGTTGTGAAACAGCAATTCGCGCCCCTCGTCAGGATTGCGGCGCACCCAGCTCTTGATCACATCGGCGGACACCTGATGCGCCGCATAGATACCGCGCCGCACCAGTTCGACACCGATCGAATGATACGGATGCCCGTTCGCAGCGGCGTATCCCACTCGGATCATCTGGCCATTGTCCAGCCGGATGCGCCCGGATCCCTGAACCTGAAGAAAGAACAATTCGACCGGATCGTCCACCCAGGCAATCTCCAGCCCCCGGTCGCGCATCGCATCGGTGGTTTCGATTTCTCGTCGTGTAAGCCACGGATTGCTCAGCCTGGCCTCGGGTGGCTCGCGATAGACCGGATAGCGAAACCGCTCATCAGGCCGCAGCGCACCGCGCAGTTCCGGCTCGAAATAGCCGGTGAACAACGCAGGCCTGCCGTCGCTGATCATCACCGGGCGAAAGAACAGCTCGAAAAACGTCCTGGCGTCAGGGACCTGCTGTCCCAGTGCGCAAAGTGCGCGCCAGTCCGCATCCTGCAGGTCCGGGCAGGTGTTCAGAAACACCTCGAGCGCAGCGGCGTGATCGTCCGCCTCCCATCCCCGCAAATCGCCGAACTGCAGGATATCGTGGCTGAGATCCTGTGCTGCGGCGGGCAGCGACAGACTCAGCGCCAGACCGATGCCCCGCAGCGCCCGCGTCATTCGCCGGTTGAGACGAGCCGCCAGTTCGGATCGTCCGACCCCATGATGCGTTCATAGGTCCAGACATCTTTCTGGCGCTTCGACTGGCCTGGCACGCCCTCGATGATCTCGCCGCTGCTGTCGCGCACGACCGAGGTCAGTTCGCCGACATATTTCACGGTGATCTCCGCGCGCCGCGTTTCGCTGTCGAACCGCGCATTCGCAAGCGAGAGGTCCCGCACGCCGAGGAATTCGGCCTCGATGCTCAGGCCCTGCTGCTCGCGTGCGTCGACCACCTGTGCAAATGTCTCATAGACATCCTTGTCCAGAAACGGCGTGATATCGTCCAGCTTGCCGCGCTCGAACGCCATCAGGATCATCTCATAGGCCCCGCGCGCGCCCTGAAGGAAACCCGTCACGCTGAAATCCGGTTCTATGCGCTTCATGTCGGCCAATGCGCCTGCGGCATCCGAATCCTCGGGCACATGATCCACGATATCGCGATCCGGGCCACCTTCGATCACTTCGAAGTCCCGGCGGCTTGGTGTCGGGCCGGACTGCGCGCGCGGCGGACCTTCGAACCCGTCCCGCGTGCCCAGAACGCTCTTTAACCGCAGGATCAGGAATATAGCGATACCGGCCAGGACCAGTAACTGCAAAATCGGCGAATTCATGGGCACCTCTTGTTGTGCGGGGCATGGTAAGCAGTGACGCTTGTCTCTATGTAGGGGAGGCGCCGGAGCAAGTCCACCTTGCGGCGCATAACAAAGGAGGACGGACATGTGGCTCTTGATCGCATTCATCGCGGTTCCATTGATCGAGATCGCCCTGTTCATTCAGGTGGGCGGTGCAATCGGATTGTGGCCGACGCTCGCGATTGTCATTCTTACCGCAATTCTGGGCACGTTTCTGCTGCGAGCGCAGGGGGCTATGGCGATCTCCAGTCTGCGCCGGTCCTTTTCCGATCTCGACGATCCCTCTGAACCGCTGGCGCATGGCGCGATGATTCTGTTCGCCGGCGCGCTGTTGCTGACGCCGGGATTTTTCACCGATTCCATCGGCTTTCTGCTGTTGATGCCGCCGGTCCGCCGCCGGGTATTCGAGTTCATCCGCCAACGGGTCCATGTTCAGCACTTCGAAATGGGCAGACCGCATCCGGACGATCCGCGTCAGCCATCAGGCCCCGATGTCATCGACGGGGAATATCATGAGGTCGAGCAGCCCGGGCGCAACGCGCGCGGCACATCTGGATGGACCAGGCATTGAGGCCGCAGACGCTTGCTGATAAGGGATTGCCAGACCATATCTGACCCTTCAGGAGAGAGCCCAATGGCCGAACAGGAAAATGGCGCCGCACAACAGGCACCGCAAGTCCGGATGAACATCTTGTCGCAATTCATCCGCGATCTGTCCTTTGAGAATGTGCTGGCACAGCGCGGCACGGGCGGCGAGGTGCAGCCCGATGTGCAGGTCGCCGTCAACCTGGACGCCAAGAAACGTAGCGCCGAACACCAGTACGAAACCTCGGTCAAGTTGACCATCACCTCGCGCAACAAGGGGGCCGAGGATCCGCTTTTCGTTCTGGAGATGGATTATGTGGGCGTGTTCCACATCGAGGGCGTGCCAGAGGATCAACTGCACCCCTTCCTGCTGATCGAATGCCCGCGCATGATCTTTCCGTTCATCCGCAGGATTGTCAGCGATGTGACCCGCGACGGTGGCTTTCCGCCGCTCAACCTCGAGAACATCGACTTCATGCAGCTCTATCGCAACGAAGTCGCCCGGCGTCAGGCCGAGACCACAGGTCAGCGCGCCGACGCCTGATCCGACTTGTTCCAGAGCGCCGCCTCGCCCATCTGGTCGACAAAGGCCCGGTGGGCGGCCTGCTCTTCTGGTGTCAGGCGGGACGGCAGGGGATTTGACCGGGGCTCCGGTCGCCAGTTCTGCCGTGGCACCTGTCCGCCCTCCGATCGCGTCTGCGTGACCGACAGAGTCAGATCCGGCTGCCGTCCGCCGATCAGCTCCAGATAAACCTCGGCCAGAATCTCGGAATCCAGCAATGCGCCGTGCAGCGTGCGGGCCGAATTGTCGATGGCAAAGCGGCGGCAAAGCGCATCGAGCGAGGCCGGCGCGCCGGGGAATTTCTGACGCGCGATGGCCAGCGTATCAACCGCCCGCTCCCATGGCAGATTGGGCAGTTTGAGCCAGCCCAGCTCGGCGTTGAGAAACTTCATGTCAAAGGCCGCGTTGTGAATGACCAGCATCGCATCGCCAATGAACTCCAGCAACTCCTCGGCGATCTCCGCGAACAGCGGCTTGTCCTGCAGGAACTCATCACCCAGCCCGTGCACCGCAAAGGCCTCTTGCGGCATGGCGCGTTGAGGGTTGATATATTTGTGAAACTTGCGGCCCGTGGGCATGTGATTGAACAGCTCGATCGCCCCGATTTCGACGATGCGGTCCCCCGCCTCGGGCTCGAACCCGGTGGTTTCGGTGTCCAGAACGATCTCACGCATGGTTCCGCTTTCTCCTGATTTCCGCCAGAACAGCCTGCACCTGTTCGCGCGCATGCTCAAGCGTGTCGGTCTCGATCACATGATCAGCGCGGGCGCGCTTGTCCCGGTCCGGCATCTGCTTTTGCAGCATCGCGTCAAACTGCGCCACCGTCATCGTGCCCCGTTCCAGGACACGGGCGCGTTGCAGGTCGGGCGGCGCGCTCACAGTCACGGTCACGTCCATGCCCCGATCCGCCCCGGTTTCGAACAACAGCGGAATATCCAGCACGACACATTCGATACCCTGCACACGGGCCTCCTTGACGAATTGCTCCCGGTCCTGCGCCACCAGCGGATGCACGATGCCTTCGATCCGGTCCAACGCCGCAGGATCCTCCGCAATGATCTGCCGCAACCGCACACGCGACACCGCGCCTTTCTCAATCACATCGGGAAAAGCCGCCGCGACAGGCGCGACCGCGGCACCACCCGGCGCATAGAGGCGATGCACCGCTGCATCGGCATCCCACAGCGCACAGCCCGCATCGGCAAACATCCGCGCCGTAGTGGACTTGCCCATGCCGATAGACCCGGTAAGACCGATCAGAACGCTCACCGCAACGCCGCAGCACGGGCCGCGCTGTCCACCGTTGGCCGCACTCCGAACCAACGCTCGAACGCCGGAACCGCCTGATGCAAGAGCATGCCCAGACCATCCACGGTCACGCATCCCATTTCCTCGGCCTCGACCAGCAGGCGGGTTCTGAGCGGCGCATAGACCAGATCGGTGACCAGCGCCCCCTTGCGCAACCCGTCAAGCGGCACACGCAACGGCGGCTTGCCCAGCATGCCCAGCGAGGTCGTGTTGACGACCGTGGTGGCGTCCTCAAACATATTGCCTGCCTGTACCCAATCCACCACCGTCAGACGGTTCCCGAATTCCGATTGCAGGGCCTCGGCCCGGATACGCGTGCGGTTGGCGATCAGAATTTCGGGAACGCCCACATCCAGCAGAGAGGTCACCACGGCGCGCGCCGCGCCCCCGGCCCCCAGCACCGCGGCCGGCCCGGCCTTGGGATCCCAATCCGGCGCATTCTGACGCAGGTTCTGAATGAATCCATACCCATCCGTATTGTCGGCATGAATCTGGCCATTCTTGAGAAAGATAAGCGTATTGGCGGCCCCGATCAGCGTGGCGCGGTCAGTCACCTGATCGGCCATGTCCAGCACCCGTTCCTTGTGCGGGACAGTGATGTTCACCCCGACAAAACCTGCCTTGGGCAATGTGCGGATCACGTTCTCGAGATCCTCCGCCGCCACATCCATCGGGATATAATAGCCCTGGATCCCATGTGTCATGAGCCAGTGGCCATGCAGCTGAGGCGATTTTGAATGGGCGATCGGTGATCCGATAACCCCTGCCAGTGGAATCGGTGTCAGACTCATTGGTCGAGTTCCCCCCGGAGCGTGAGATAGGACAAAAGATCGAGCAGCGGCAGCCCCAGAACGGTGAAATAATCGCCTTCGATCCGTGAAAACAGACGCACGCCCTCTTCCTCCAGCTTGTAGGCGCCCACCGTGTGCCGGATACTGTCCCAGTTGCGGTCAAGATACCCGTCAAGCCAGTCGTCCGAAAAGGGACGGACGGTCATGCGCACAACGCCCACATGCCGCCAGACCGGCTTGCCGCCTTCACAGATCACCACGGCGGACAATAATTCGTGGCGTTTGCCGCGCATCGCCAGCAACTGTTCGCGCGCCTCGGCGCGGTCTTCCGGTTTCGACAGAATCCGCCCCTCAAGGCTCAGAACCTGATCGCAGCCGATCACGAGGGCGGCGGGAAATTTCCAGCTGACCTTTACCGCCTTGAGTTCGGCAAGCGCGTCGGCAATGTCGCGCGGACTGGCAGCCTGAGCCAGCATCGAATCGCGCATGGCCGCTTCGTCCACGCGCGCCGGCCTTACATCAAAGCGCAGCCCGGCACCGGCGAGCAGTGCTTGCCGGATTTCCGAGGCGGACGCGAGAATAAGATCGGATGACATGTGGATAACCCGTGAAGAACCTGATGAAGTCTTAGGAATAAAAAAGCGGGAAATCCATCCCGTGTGCGTCTTCCATGCGATAGGATGGTTTCTGCCGAGATTTCCGGAATTCCTTTACATGTGGGAAAGGATAAGTCCGAGGTCGGTATAAAAACACCGATTAACAAGTTATCCCACGATGAAAAGATGAATTTTTAGTTATTGTTTTTATATTATCTATATGAAATATAAATGTATTTTTAAAATTCTGCTGTATCTTGTATTTTCACGGCAAAAAAGGTTAACAGACTTATTCACATGTTGGTAACCCTGTTGGACAATAGATAATCCCCTGTTTCCAGGCAGCCTAAACAAACATCAATCTTTCTTATCTTTCTTTAAGAACATAGAAAGACAGGGTTTGAAACAGGTGGAAAATGACTGACTATCTGACCTTGCTTTACCCGTGGACCAAGGCGCTTCACATCATGTCGGTGATCACATGGATGGCGGGGCTGTTCTATCTGCCGCGATTGTTCGTCTATCACACAGAGCGATCAGTGCCGGGCGACAGCCGGGACGAAGTGTTTCAGATCATGGAACATAAACTGCTGCGCTACATCATGAACCCGTCGATGATCGCGACCTGGCTGTTCGGTCTGATGCTCTTGCTCACGCCGGGGATCGTCGATTGGGCATCTGTCTGGCCTTATTCCAAAATGGCGGGCGTTCTGGTGATGACCTGGTTTCATCACTGGCTGGGGCTGCGCCGCAAGGAATTCGTGCGCGGCCAGAATACCAGGACCGGACGACAACACCGGATGATGAACGAAGTTCCGACACTTGCGATGGTCGTGATCGTGCTGTCGGTGGTGTTAAAGTTCTGAGCGCGATTGACGACGGACACTCGGGGATTTATGTAAGGTGTCAGCATCCGTCCGGGTGTAGAACTCCCATGAATGAACGATATGTGTGCCCCGATGGCACGAGTATAGGATTTTCCATGTCCGAAGACCGCCTGAACCTGTCCGACCTCAAGGCGCTGAGCGCGAAAGAGTTGCTCGCGATCGCCGAGGATCTGGAGATCGAGAATGCCTCGACGATGCGCAAGGGCGAGATGATGTTCTCGATCCTCAAGGAGCGCGCCGAGGAGGGCTGGATCGTCTATGGCGACGGTGTGCTGGAGGTGCTGCAGGACGGGTTCGGATTTCTGCGCTCACCAGAGGCAAACTATCTGCCGGGGCCAGACGATATCTACGTCTCGCCTGATATGATCCGGCAGTATTCACTGCGAACCGGCGACACGATCGAAGGCGAGATGAAGCAGCCCGAGGACAACGAGCGCTATTTCGCGCTGACCTCGGTGACACAGATCAATTTCCAGGACCCGGAACGTGCCCGGCACAAGATCGCGTTCGACAACCTCACGCCGCTCTATCCCGACGAGCGGCTGAAGATGGAGGTTGAGGATCCGACGATCAAGGATCGCTCCGCGCGGGTGATCGACCTTGTGGCGCCTATCGGCAAGGGGCAGCGTTCGCTGATCGTGGCGCCGCCGCGGACCGGCAAGACCGTTCTGCTGCAAAACATCGCTAACAGCATCGAAAAAAACCACCCCGAATGCTACCTGATCGTGCTGCTGATCGACGAGCGGCCCGAAGAGGTGACCGACATGCAGCGCTCGGTAAAAGGCGAAGTGATCAGCTCGACCTTTGACGAACCCGCGACACGACACGTTGCCGTCGCCGAAATGGTGATCGAAAAGGCCAAGCGGCTGGTAGAGCACAAGCGAGATGTTGTTATTTTGCTCGATTCTATCACAAGACTTGGTAGAGCCTTCAACACTGTTGTGCCCTCATCGGGAAAGGTTCTGACCGGGGGCGTCGATGCGAATGCCCTGCAACGGCCCAAGCGGTTCTTTGGCGCGGCGCGCAACATCGAGGAGGGCGGATCGTTGACGATCATCGCCACGGCGCTGATTGATACCGGCAGCCGGATGGACGAGGTGATCTTTGAGGAATTCAAGGGCACCGGCAACTCCGAGATCGTCCTTGATCGCAAGGTCGCGGACAAGCGCGTGTTCCCGGCAATCGACATTCTGAAATCAGGTACGCGCAAAGAGGATCTGCTGATCGACAAGGTGGATCTGCAAAAAACCTTTGTGCTGCGGCGGATTCTCAACCCGATGGGCACGACGGATGCGGTGGAATTCCTGCTGTCCAAGCTGAAGCAGACCAAATCCAACGCCGAGTTCTTTGATTCCATGAATACCTGATCGCGCCACAAATTGTTTGGGTGTGTTTGATGGACACAATATATGCGCTGTCAACGGCCCAAGGGAAGGCGGGGCTTGCGGTGATCCGCGTTTCCGGACCGGCGGCATTTGCCGCCTGCCGGGCTCTCTGCGGCGCTGTGCCAGAGCCGCGCCGCGCTTCGCTGCGCGTGCTGCGGGATCTTGACGGGCACAGGCTGGATGAGGCTCTGGTTTTCACATTCCCTAAGGATCAGAGCTTTAGTGGCGAGGAAACCGCCGAGTTTCACGTTCACGGAAGCATCGCGGTGGTTTCCTCCGTGCTTGCTGTCCTGGGACATATCGAAGGGCTGCGCGCGGCAGCACCGGGCGAATTCACCCGGCGCGCACTGGAAAACGGGCGCATCGATCTGACACAGGTCGAGGCACTGGCCGATCTGATCGATTCAGAGACCGAGGCACAGCGACGACAGGCGATGCGTGTTCTGGCGGGCGATCTGGGGCGAAAATGCGAAGACTGGAGGCAAAAACTCATCCGTGCGGCGGCCCTTCTTGAGGCGACCATTGATTTTGCGGATGAGGAGGTTCCCGTCGATGTCTCGCCAGAGGTGACCGCCCTGGTCCGTGATGTGGCACAGGCGCTTGAGGCCGAGATTGCGGGCGTCGGTGCGGCAGAGCGGATTCGCAGCGGCTTCGAGGTTGCGATCGTAGGCGCGCCCAATGTTGGAAAATCGACGCTTCTCAATGCCTTGGCGGGACGCGATGCGGCGATCACGTCTGAACATGCTGGAACGACGCGGGATGTGATCGAGGTGCGAATGGACCTGTCCGGCCTGCCGGTGACGCTGCTTGATACGGCGGGGCTACGGGATACCGAGGATGCGGTGGAATCCATCGGAATTGATCGGGCGCGCATGAGGGCCGCACAGGCCGACCTGCGCGTGTTTCTTGTTGAGGGTGACGCCGCCCCTGATTTTCCGCCGCTGCCGGAGGATATCGTGGTCCGCGCCAAGGGGGATTTGCTGGATAGCCCTGAGGGCGCCGTTTCAGGCAAGACTGGCGAGGGCCTGTCCGATCTGGTAGAAAACATAGCATCAACCTTGCGGGCGCGGGCCGCCGGGGTTGGGCTGGCCACACGGATGCGTCATGCAGACGCGATGGCGCGGGGCCTGCAATCGCTGAATGCCGCGCTTGCCCTTTTGCCTGCGGGAGAGGACGCCGCCGATCTTGCGGCGGAGGAAATGCGCAACGCCATACGCGCGCTTGACTCTCTGGTCGGGCGTATTGATATCGAGGCCGTTCTGGATGAAATCTTTGCAAGTTTCTGCCTTGGCAAGTGAGGAGTGTTTCACGTGAAACATTTTGACGTGATCGTTATCGGCGGTGGGCATGCAGGCGCGGATGCCGCGCATGCCGCGGCGCGCATGGGTGCGGCAACGGCACTCGTCACCCTGTCGCGCGACGGGATCGGCGTCATGTCCTGCAATCCTGCGATCGGCGGGCTTGGCAAGGGGCACCTTGTCCGCGAAATTGATGCGCTTGACGGGGTGATGGGGCGGGTCGCCGACCGCGCCGGGATTCAATTCCGCCTGCTCAATCGCCGCAAGGGTCCGGCGGTGCAGGGTCCGCGCGCGCAGGCGGACCGCAGGATTTACCGTACGGAAATGCAGCGCGCAATCTCTGAACAGCCGAATCTGACGGTGATCGAGGGCGAGGCGGCCGATTTAATCCTTCAGAATCAGATTGTTGCGGGGGTCGTTCTTGCAGATGGCAGCCAGATTGCCGCACGGGCGGTGATTCTGACCACCGGCACATTCCTGCGCGGTGTGATCCATATCGGCGACACCTCCCGGCCTGGCGGCCGCATGGGCGAGCGCCCGTCGATCAGGCTCGCGGAACGCATCGACAGCTTTGGTCTGCCGCTAGGGCGGTTGAAAACCGGCACGCCACCACGGCTGGACGGCAAGACGATTGCATGGGACCAACTGGACAAACAGCCGGGTGATGACGACCCAGTTCTCTTTTCCTTCATGTCAAAGACGCCTTTTGCACGTCAGATTTCTTGCGGAATCACCCACACCAACGAGCGCACGCATGACATCATCCGCGAAAATCTGGCGCGCTCGGCGATGTATGGCGGCCATATCGACGGCATCGGCCCGCGATACTGTCCCTCCATCGAGGACAAGATCGTTCGCTTCGCCGACAAGACGTCACATCAGATCTTTCTCGAACCAGAGAGCCTTTCGGACAACGTGATCTATCCCAACGGCATCTCCACCTCTCTGCCGCTGGATGTACAGGAGACCTACGTTCGGTCCATTTCCGGCCTTGAGTGGGCAGAGATTCTGCAACCCGGCTATGCGATTGAATATGATTATGTCGATCCTCGGGCGCTGGATCATACTCTGGCCGTCAAAACCGTGCCGGGCCTCTATCTCGCGGGCCAGATCAACGGGACCACCGGCTATGAAGAGGCGGCGGCGCAGGGGCTGGTGGCGGGGATTAACGCCGCTTTGGCCGCACAGGGCAAGGCGCCCGCGCCCTTTAGCCGGACCGACAGCTATATCGGGGTGATGATCGACGATCTGACCACGCAGGGCGTGACGGAACCCTACCGCATGTTCACCTCCCGCGCTGAATTTCGCCTGTCTTTGCGGGCAGACAATGCGGATCAACGCCTGACAGAGCGCGGGCTGACCCTTGGCTGTGTCGGCGAGGCACGCAAACGCGCGTTTCGTGACAAGATGGAGCGACTGTCCGCCGGTCGTGCGTTGCTGGAGAATCACAGCTGCTCGCCCCGCCAGCTCTCCGAAATCGGATTAAAGGTCAGCCAGGACGGCGCGCGCCGCAGCGCCTTTCAGATTCTGGCCTTTCCGGATGTCACCTTTGACGATCTTCTGCGGCTAGAGCCGGCGCTTGGTGCCATTGATGCGGATTCCCGTGCGCAGCTTGCCAAGGACGCGCTTTACGCCAACTATATCGCAAGACAGAACCGCGATGTGGAAATGCTGCGGCGGGATGAAAAGCAGGAAATCCCCCCTGATTTCAACTACTCCGCAATCCAGGGCCTGTCGAACGAGTTGAAAGGCAAGCTGGAATTCGCCAGACCCGCAACGCTGGCGCAGGCGGCGCGGATCGACGGCATGACGCCTGCCGCCCTGACGCTCATCCTCGGCAAACTGCGGCAGGCCCCGCGGGAAAGAACCGCATGACCGGGTTGGCGGATGTTTCACGTGAAACAATCGACCGACTCAAGATATACGGGGATTTGCTGCAAAAATGGAACCCGCGCATAAATCTTGTGTCGAGGGCAACGCTTGATCACCTTTGGTCACGCCATATCGAGGATTCGGCCCAGATTTATGATCTCGCGCCGCATCCCGTCGCGCATTGGGTCGATCTTGGCTCTGGCGGCGGCTTTCCCGGTCTGGTGGTTGCCATCATGGGCGCGGCGGATCGATCCCCGTCAAGAACAACCCTGATCGAGAGCGACGCCCGGAAATCCGCCTTTTTGCGCACCGTGATTCGCGAAACCGGCGCAAATGCCACCGTTATCACGGCTCGGATCGAGGATATCCCGCCGCTGTCGGCCGATGTGATCTCGGCGCGGGCGTTGGCAGATCTCGACGCGCTTCTGACCTATACCGAGAGGCACCTTGCGTCAGGCGGCAGCGCGATCTTTCTAAAAGGCGCGACCTGGAAGAAAGAGCTGTCAGAGGTGCAAAGCAAGTGGAAATTCGATTATCGGCTTGATAAAAGCAGGACAGAAACCGGCCCCGTCATCTTGACCATCACAGGAGTTGCCCGTGCCTGATCCGATCCGCCCGCATGGCCCCAAGATCATCGCGATCGCCAATCAGAAGGGCGGCGTTGGCAAGACCACGACAACGATCAACCTCGGCGCGGCACTTGCCGAGACAGGCCTGCGGGTGCTGATCGTCGATCTTGATCCTCAGGGCAATGCCTCTACGGGTCTAGGTATTGAGGTAAATGAACGCTCCTATACTACATATGACCTTCTTGTCGATGAGATCGACTTGAACGAGGTGGTTCAGACCACCCCGCACGATAATCTGATGATCATACCCGCAACGGTTGATCTGTCCTCGGCCGATATCGAACTGATCTCGAACGAAAAGCGCAGTTTTCTGCTGCATGACGCCCTGCGGCAGCACGCCGTCGATGCCTATGCGCTCGATTTCATCCTGATCGACTGTCCGCCCTCGCTCAATCTGCTGACGGTCAACGCGATGGTGGCGGCACATTCCGTGCTGGTGCCGCTGCAAAGCGAATTCTTCGCGCTCGAAGGGCTGTCGCAACTCATGCTGACGATTCGCGAAGTCCGCCAGAGCGCCAATCCCGGCCTGCGCATCGAGGGGATCGTCCTGACCATGTTCGACGCCCGCAACAATCTCTCGGCCCAGGTCGAACTGGATGCGCGCGAAAACCTGGGGGATCTGGTGTTCAAGACGCGCATCCCCCGAAACGTCAGGTTGAGCGAGGCACCGTCCTACGCGCTGTCCGTGCTGGCCTATGATCCCGCCTCAAAAGGGGCGCAAGCCTATCGTGATCTCGCACAGGAACTCATGCGCAACAGCGCCCGCGCGGCTGCCTGAACCGGAAAGGACAAACACCATGGCCAGCAAGAAACTACAACAGCGCGGATTGGGCCGCGGTCTCTCGGCCCTCATGGCGGATGTGACAGAGGATAGCCGCGAATCAGCCACCGGCAGCCCCAGGCGCCCGGATCTGATGGTGCCCGTCGAAAAGGTCCACCCCAACCCCGAACAGCCGCGCCGCAGTTTCGATGCAGAACAGCTTCAGGATCTGGCAAATTCGATTGCCGCCAGGGGAATCATTCAGCCGCTGATCGTGCGCGCCAATCCGCGCAGGCCCGGCGAATATGAAATTGTGGCCGGCGAACGGCGCTGGCGGGCGGCGCAAATGGCGCAGCTGCACGAGGTGCCCGTGCTGGTGCGCGATTTCAATGATACCGAGGTGCTTGAGGTCGCCATTGTCGAGAATATCCAGCGCGCCGATCTCAACCCGGTCGAAGAGGCGACCGGATACAACCAGTTGATGCATAAATTCGGCCATACACAGGAAAAACTGGCCGAAGTCCTGGGCAAAAGCCGTAGCCACATTGCCAATTCCGTGCGCCTGCTCAATCTGCCAGAGGAGGTTCTGGCCTATCTGCGCGAGGGCAAGCTGTCCTCGGGACACGCCCGTGCCCTGATCACCGCAGAGGATCCTGCCGCTCTGGCGCGACGGGTGATCCAGAAAAGCCTTTCGGTGCGCGACACGGAAAAGCTGGCCAAGACCGGAATTCGTCCCGATGTCGCCACAGTGGCCCAGCCCAAACGCCCGGCCCCGGATGACAAGGATGCCGACACAAGGGCGCTCGAGGATGATCTGTCCGCCAACCTGACGATGAAGGTCAGAATCGATCACCGGCCCGGTCAGGAACATGGTCAGATGACCATCCAGTATACGTCACTTGAGCAACTGGATCGCCTCGTCGGAATGCTCAGCGCCTGACATCACGGCAGATCCGGCAAAAGCTCCCGGATCACGGCGTTGAGCACTGCGCGCCCGTCTCGGGTGGCGCGCAGCTGGCCGTTTTCCTGCTCTGCCATGCCGATTTCCACCAGATGCGCGATCTTGTCCCGGTTGGGCGGATGACCGGCCAACCGCTCAAATCGCGCCAGGTCGACCCCTTCGGAAATCCGCAGGCCCATCAACAGGTATTCGACCGCCTGATCCCGCCCCGATAGCAGAACCGCGCGCTTCTCGGCACCGGAACCGGCCACGCCCGTCAGCCAGCGCTCGGGATTGGCGAATGCCTCGGTCGCCCGCCGTTGCCCATCGACGGTAATCCGGCCGTGCGCGCCGGGACCGATCCCCACATAGTCGCCATATCGCCAATAGATCAGGTTATGCCGCGATTCCGCGCCAGATCTTGCGTGATTGGACACTTCATAGGCCGGCATCCCCGCCTCACCGCAAATCTCCTGCGTGGCCTGATACATGTCCACCGCCAGATCGTCGGTCGGCAATCCCTTCAGCTTGCCAGCGGCATAGCGATCGCCAAACGCCGTGCCCTCCTCGATCGTCAGCTGATAGAGCGACAGGTGATCCACCGCCATTTCCAGCGCGCGGCGCAGTTCCTCGCGCCAATCCGCCAGCGTCTGATCCTGCCGCGCATAAATCAGGTCAAAGTTCACGCGCTCAAAGTTTTTTCTAGCAATATCAAATGCTTGTCTTGCCTCTGCTACAGTATGCAACCGCCCCAGCCGCTGCAGATCGCGGTCATTCATGGCCTGCATCCCCATCGAGATGCGCGACACGCCGCCCTCGGCATATGCCTTGAACCGCCCCGCCTCGACCGATCCTGGATTGGCCTCCAGCGTGACCTCCAGATCGTTCGCGGTCGGCCAGGATCGCTTCACGCGCTCCAGTATGGCGGCCACAACGTCCGGGTTCATCAGGCTTGGCGTGCCGCCGCCAAAGAAAACGGTGTTCAGCACCCGCCCCGGCACAATGGCCGCATAGCGGTCGATCTCGGTCAGATAGGCGTTCAGCCAGCGGGTTTGGTCGATCTCGCGCGCCACATGGCTGTTGAAATCGCAATAGGGACATTTGGCCTGACAGAACGGCCAGTGGATATAGAGGCCAAAGCCCCCCGCCTGCCAATCCTCAGCCAAAACAGCCCTTTACCAGCTTGTGAAATGCATCCGCGCGATGGCTGATGCGGTTCTTTGCCCAGCGATCGATTTCGCCAAAGGTGACGTCATGGCCCAGCGGCTGAAAGATCGGATCATACCCGTGGCCTTGCGTTCCGCGCATCGGCCAGACGATCCAGCCCTCCGCCGTGCCCTCGAAAACCTCGTCATGCCCGTCGGGCCATGCGAGCACCAACGTGCAACAGAATCGCGCTGTCCAGGGCTGCGGTTGCTTGCTCGCCACCAGCATGTCATACGCCCGCGTCATCGCCATGACGAAATCACGACCAGTCTCTGTTATGGCCCAATCGGCGGTGTGAACCCCCGGCGCACCGCCCAGCGCATCAATCACGATACCCGAATCATCCGACAGCGCCGGTAGCCCGGTCGCCTGCGCCGCTGCATGCGCCTTGATCCGCGCATTGCCCACAAATGTCGTTTCGGTTTCCTCGGGCTCCGACAGCCCACGCTCCGCCGCGCCGATCACCTGCACGCCGTAAGGCGCCAGCAATGTCCCGATCTCTTCCAGCTTGCCCGCGTTATGCGTCGCGACCAGAAGCGTATCGTCGGTAAACTTACGCACCTGTGGCCTCAAGCTGTCTGGCAACCAGCAGATCCACACCCTGCTCCGCCAGATCGAGCAGCGTGTTCATCTGGTCCCGGCTATAGGTCGCGCCCTCGGCGCTCATCTGCACCTCGATCAGCCGCTTGCTGCCGGTCATGATGAAATTCCCGTCCACGCCCGCCTCGCTGTCCTCGGGATAATCGAGATCGAGCACGGGCTGACCCGCATAGATCCCGCAGGACACCGCCGCGACGGGATCGACCAGCGGATCGCTGATCAGATCGCCCGCCTTCATCAATTTCTGCACCGCCAGCTTCAGCGCCACCCAGCCGCCGGTGATCGCGGCACAGCGTGTCCCGCCATCGGCCTGGATCACATCGCAATCGACGGTGATCTGCCGCTCGCCCAGCGCCACGCGATCAACGCCCGCCCGCAGGCTGCGCCCGATCAGCCGCTGGATTTCCACCGTGCGGCCGCCCTGTTTGCCGGTCGTGGCCTCGCGCCGCATGCGGCTGTTGGTCGACCGTGGCAGCATCCCGTATTCGGCGGTGACCCAGCCCAGGCCCGAACCCTTGACAAAGGGCGGCACGCGCTCTTCGATCGTCGCGGTGCAGAGCACATGGGTATCCCCGATTCTGATCAGACAGGATCCTTCGGCATGTTTCAGAACGCCGGTTTCGATTGAAACCGCCCGCATTTCGCTTAAATCTCTTCCCGAAGGCCGCATCGCATGTCCCTTTCGTTGCTGGCTTCGGGATATATGCGAGCGGTCAGCATTGGCAACCCCGATTGACCTTTGCCGCAGGCCCTCTTTAATGGCATGTCAGACAGGAGAGCCCTCCGGATGAACGACGCCGCCAAACTTCTGGACCAACTCAACGACCGCTCGCGCGAGGTGTTCCGCCGCGTGGTCGAAAGTTATCTGGCCAATGGCGATCCGGTGGGATCACGCACCCTGACCCGCGATTTCAGCGAAAAGGTCAGCGCCGCCACGATCCGCAACGTGATGCAGGATCTCGAATACATGGGCCTTCTGGGCAGTCCCCATATCAGCGCGGGCCGCGTCCCGACGCAGGAAGGGTTGCGCATGTTTGTGGACGGCCTGCTCGAGGTTGGCGATCTCGAGGCGACCGACCGTCTGGCCATCGACGCCACGCTGGCCAGCAATTCGCAGGATGTGGCTGGTGCGCTCGACCGCATCGGCGCCGCGCTTTCGGGCGTCACGCGCGGCGCGTCCCTAGTTCTGGCCCCGAAACACGAGGCCCCGATCCGGCATATCGAATTCGTCAGCCTTGGCCATGACCGCGCGCTCGTGGTTCTGGTGTTTTCCGACGGCCATGTCGAGAACCGCATCTTCACCCCGCCGCCCGGCCATACGCCGAGTTCGATGCGCGAGGCGGCGAATTTCCTCAATTCCCTCGTCGAGGGCAAAACGCTCTCTGACGTGCAGCGCGTGATCGTCCGGGAAATCGCCGAGCGGCGTCAGCAGATCGACAAGCTGGCCCGCGACATGGTCGAAAGCGGCCTTGCCGTCTGGTCCGGCGAGGGCGACACGACCGAGCGGCTGATCGTCCGCGGGCGGGCGAATCTGCTCGATTCCCACGCCGAGGAAGAGGATCTGGAACGGATCCGCATCCTGTTTGACGACCTCGAACGCAAGCGGGATATCGCCGAATTCCTCGAACTGGCCGAAGAAGGCGAGGGCGTGCGCATTTTTATCGGCTCCGAGAACAAACTTTTCTCACTTTCGGGTTCCTCTTTGGTGGTCTCTCCATATATGAACGCTGACCGTAAGATCATTGGCGCGGTCGGTGTCATCGGCCCGACGCGCCTCAATTATGGGCGGATCGTGCCGATTGTGAACTATACGGCGCAATTGGTGGGCAAACTGATCTCCGACCGGAGTTAGAGGTAAAGAATGGCAGAGCCGAGAGACGACGACTTTCTTGACGATATCGAAGAGGCGACCGCGGAAGAGCAGGAACAGGCAATGGCCGAAATCACCGACGAGGCCGCAGAGATCGACGCGCTGCGCGCCGAGCGGGATGCGTTCCAGGACAAGTTCATGCGCGCGCTGGCCGACGCGGAAAATGCCCGCAAGCGGGCGCAAAAGGATCGCGCCGAGGCCGAGAACTACGGCGGCTCGAAACTGGCGCGCGATATGCTGCCGGTGCATGACAATCTCAAACGCGCGCTCGACACCGTGACCGACGAACAGCGCGCCGGCGCGCCGGCGCTGTTCGAGGGCATCGAACTGACCCTGCGCGAATTGCTCAACGTGTTCTCCAAGCACGGGATCACCGTGATTGACCCGCAGGTCGGCGACCGCTTCGATCCGCAACTGCACGAGGCGATGTTCGAGGCACCGCTGCCGGGCACCAACGCGGGCGAGATCATTCAGGTCTCGACCCAGGGTTTCATCCTGCATGACCGCATATTGCGCCCGGCGCAGGTGGGCGTATCCTCGAACAGGAACGGCTGAGGGTGGGGCGGGGTTTCACCCCGCCGCCCCTACGACCCGGCCTTGTCGGCCAGATCCTTCAGCTCATAGAGCAGATCCAGCGCCTCGCGCGGGCTGAGCGTATCGGGTAGAATCTCGCCCAGCCGCGCCTCGACCGCCGAATCGCGTCGGGGCATCGGTGCGGGGGGCGGCGTCGCGGCGAATAGCGGAAGATCGTCGATCAATCCCCGTTGCGCGCCGCGCCCCTCACGCTCGCCCTTTTCCAGCGCATCCAGCACCACGCGCGCCCGCGCCACGACCGCTTCGGGCAGACCGGCCAGCCTGGCCACCTGCACGCCGTAACTGCGATCCGCAGCCCCCCGGCGCACCTCATGCATGAAAATCACCTCGCCGCCGTGTTCCTTGACGGTGACGGTGGCGTTCTCCACGCGCTCCAGCTTGTCGCTCAGGTTGGTCAGCTCATGGTAATGCGTGGCAAAAAGCGCCCGACAGCCGTTCACATCGTGCAGATGCTCCAGCGTGGCCCATGCGATCGACAGCCCGTCATAGGTGGCCGTGCCGCGCCCGATCTCGTCCAGGATCACCAGCGCATGATCGTCCGCCTGATTGAGGATCGCCGCCGTTTCGACCATTTCCACCATGAAGGTCGAGCGCCCCCGCGCCAGATCGTCAGAGGCCCCGACCCGGCTGAAAAGCTGACTCACCATGCCGATATGCGCGGAGGTTGCAGGCACATAGCTGCCCATCTGCGCAAGCAGCGCAATCAGGGCGTTCTGCCGCAGAAAGGTCGATTTCCCCGCCATGTTCGGGCCGGTCAGCAGCCAGATATCGCTGTCGCCGCCCAGATCGCAATCATTGGCGATGAACGGCACACCGCCCTGCGCCCGCAGCGCGCGCTCGACCACCGGATGCCTGCCACCCTCTATCTTCAGGGTGCGGCTCTGATCGACGCGCGGTCTGCACCAGTTTTCCGAACGCGCCAGATCGGCCAGCGCCATGGCAATATCCAGCTCCGCCAGCCCGCGCGCGGCCTGTGCGATTCCGGCGGATCGGTCCAGAATGGCGGATTTCAGGCTGTCATAGAGACGCTTTTCGATCTCCAGCGCCCGCCCGCCCGCATTCAGGATCCTTGTCTCCATCTCGCTCAGCGGCACGGTGGTAAAGCGCAGTTGGTTGGCCGTGGTCTGCCGATGCTTGAACGTCTCACTTAGCGGCGGCGCGAGCATCCGCTCGGCATGGGTCGAGGTTACCTCGATGAAATAGCCCAGCACGTTGTTGTGCTTGATCTTCAGCGACGGGATGCCGGTCTGCTTGACATAATCGCCCTGCATCGCGGCGATCACCCCGCGCCCCTCGTCGCGCAACTGCCGCGCTTCGTCGAGATCCGGGTCAAATCCCGGCGCGATGAATCCACCATCGCGCGCCAGCAACGGCGGTTCCGCCATCAGCGCCTGATCCAGCAGGTCCAGCAGGGCGTCATGGCCGGTCAATCCGGCGACCGCCTCACTCAACAGCGGCGGCAGATCACTGTCACCCAGCCTTGCCGCGACCTCTGTCGCCTGCGACAGCCCGTTGCGCACCGCAGCCAGGTCGCGCGGCCCGCCCCGGTCAAGACCCAGCCGTGACAGCGCCCTGTCCAGATCCGGCACCTTGCGCAGCATCTCACGCAGATCGGCGCAGAGGCGGACGTGCTCAACGCCAAACCCGACCGCCGCCAGCCGCCCCTGCACCACGTCGAGCACGCGGCTCGGACTCGACAGCCGCCGCTCCAACAGCCTCCCGCCCCCCGCCGTCACCGTCCGGTCAATCGTGGCCAGGAGCGATCCGGCACGCCGCCCGTCCAGCGCATGCGTCAGCTCCAGATTGCGCCGTGTTGCGGCGTCGATCTGCATCAGGCGCGCCTGATTTTCGCGAATCGGAGGCCGCAAGAGCGGCAACTTGCCCTTTTGTGTGACCTCCAGCCACTCGACGACCGCCCCCATGGCGGCAATCTCGGGGTGGGTGAACTCGCCATAGGCATCCAGCGCATCGACACCAAAAAGCGCGCAAAGCCGCCTCTCACCCCCCGTGCTGTCAAACGCCGCCCGCCCCAGCGCGGTGAGCGACGCACCCGACTCAGAGACGATTTCAGCCAGATCGCCCTCTTCCCCTTCGGCGATGATCACCTCGCGCGGCCCCAGCCGCGCCAGCTCCGGCCCCAGCCGCGCCGGACCAAGCGGCATCACATGAAACGCCCCCGTCGAGATATCGACCCAGGCCAGCGCCCCCTCGCCCCGCACCATGGCGAAACCGGCAAGGTAATTGTGCCGCCGCGCCTCCAGCAGGCTTTCCTCGGTCAGCGTCCCTGGCGTGACCAGCCGCACCACCTCGCGCCGCACGACGGATTTCGCCCCCCGCTTGCGCGCTTCTGTCGGATCCTCCATCTGTTCGCAGACCGCCACGCGAAATCCCTTGCGGATCAGCGTCAGCAGATAGCCCTCGGCCGAATGCACCGGCACGCCGCACATGGCGATATCCTCGCCCAGATGCTTGCCGCGTTTCGTAAGCGCGATGTCCAGCGCCTCGGCGGCGACGGCGGCATCGTCAAAGAACAGCTCGTAGAAATCGCCCATCCGGTAGAACAACAGCGCATTCGGATACTGCGCCTTGATTTCAAGATACTGCGCCATCATCGGCGTGACGGTTGATGCCGCGTTGTTCACCCTGCCCCCCTTGCTGCTGGGCGTGACCTTACAAATCTGCGCCGCGCTGCGAAAGTCCAAACCGCGCCGCGCAGGCATGTCGCGATCAATCAGGAACCGGTCTATAGTTTCCCCGGCGCGTCCGGGGCCGGCCGCAGGATTCGGGTATTTGGACCAAGAAGAAACCGGGGGCGCGTGATGATCTACAACCTTGGCTCGATCAACGCCGATCACATCTACCGGCTGCCGCATCTGCCCCGGCCCGGCGAAACACTGGCGGCGGACAGTTACGCGCGGATGCTGGGCGGCAAGGGCGCCAATCAATCGGTTGCGGTGGCGCGGGCCGGGGCAGGCGTCCGCCATATCGGGGCGGTCGGCCCGGATGGCGACTGGCTAATCGCGGCGTTGGCCGGGCATGGCGTGGATGTGAGCGATGTCGCGCGCAGCGCGGCACCCTCGGGACATGCCGTGATTCATGTGGACGCGGCGGGCGAGAATGCCATCGTGATCTGGCCCGGCGCCAACCGGGCGCTGCGCCCCGCCGATGTCGCGGCGGCGCTGGACGGGGCCGGACCGGGCGACTGGCTGCTCCTGCAGAACGAGACCAGCCTTCAGGTCGAGACCGCGCAACTGGCCCATGACAGGGGCATGCGGATCGCCTGTTCCGCTGCCCCCTTTGGCCCGGATGCGGTCAGGGCTGTTCTGCCATATGTGACGCTGCTGATCCTGAACGCGGTCGAAGCGGATCAACTGCGCGCGGCGCTGGGCCGGGTTGAGGTGCCGCAACTCCTGATCACGCGCGGTGCGCAGGGGGCGGAATGGCGCGACCTGACGCACGACGATTGCGTCACTGTTCCGGCCTTTTCCGTCGATGTGGTCGATACCACCGGTGCCGGGGATACCTTTGCCGGCTATGCCGTCGCGGGTCTCTCGCAGGGGATGAACCCGGCGGCCGCCCTGACCCGCGCCGCCGCCGCCGCCGCGCTTCAGGTCACTCGCCCCGGCACGGCAGAGGCGATCCCGGATCTGTCCGATGTTCTGGCCTTCATGGCTCAGAAGTGACCGGCAAAGGGCGCATCCACCCCCCAGAGCGCGCGCACCCGCGCGTCGCGGCCACAGGCCTCGCGATACAGCTTGTAGGCCGTGGCCTTGGTTCGGGGGCCGAACCGGGTGAGCACGATATCGCTGCTCTTGTAGTAATCCTGATGCCCGGCGTCGGCGAGGTAAAAGGACTCAAGCGACAGGATCGGGGTCACGATATCCTGCCCCAGATCGGCTGCGGCGGCGGATATGACTACCTCGGCGAGCTGTTCTTCCTCTGCATCGGATACGAAAATCGCAGTGCGATAGCTGTCGCCGCGGTCACAGAACTGCCCCTCCGCATCGGTCGGATCGACCGACCGCAGGAACAGCGCCAGGAGTGTCTCGCGCGAGACGGTCGCCGGATCAAAGGTGATGCGTACCGCCTCGTAGTGTCCGGTGCCTCCGCGCGTGACCTGTTTGTAAGTGGGGTTTTCCACCGTGCCGCCGGTAAATCCCGATTCTGCCTCGATCACGCCCGACACGCGCTCGAAATCCGACTCGACGCACCAGAAACAGCCGCCCGCCACGACAAGAGTTTCCGGTTCTGCCGCCTCGGCATGCCTGGCATGAACGCAGAGCCCGACAACGATCAGCATCGCCAGGGTCGCCGCCTTGATTTCCCGTATGTATCCGATCATGGCCCGTCCTCCTGATTGCGGCCATCCTGCCGCAAGGCGATCCTCGCACCAACAGACGACAGCGTGATGTCACGCGGTGTTGAGCAATGTTTCGCCCTTGGCACCCGGTTTCGGCGGGACTACGCTCAGCAGAAACGGAGAGAGCGGATGACCGATCAGCAAACCACGCATCAGGCACAGGACGACGCCCGCAACGATTCCATCCTGATCTGGCTCAATGGCCGGGTCGTGCCCCGGCACGAGGCGCTGGTCAGCGTCTATGACAGCGGTTTCATGCTGGGCGACGGCGTATGGGAGGGGCTGCGCCTCTATAACGGCAAATGGGCCTTTGCGGAGGAACATCTGGACCGCCTGTTCGAGGCGGCAAAGGCGATTGATCTCGACATCGGAATGACCCGGCAACAGGTGTTTGAGGCCATAACAGAGACGCAACAGGCCAATGCCATGCAGACCGACGCCCATGCGCGGCTGATGGTGACGCGCGGCGTGAAAACCCGGCCGTTCCAGCATCCCGCGCTCAGCCGGCAGGGCCCGACCATCGCGATCATCATGGAACATTCGCGCCCCCGCATCGCCCGCCCGATCCGTCTGGCGACCGTGCCGCACATGCGCGGCCTGCCGATGACCCAGGATCCCAAGCTCAACTCACATTCCAAGCTGAACTGCATCCTCGCCTGCATCGCGGCGGAAAAGGCGGGTGCTGACGAGGCGCTTATGCTCGACGTACATGGTTTCGTGAACACTACCAACGCCTGCAATTTCTTTATCGTCCGCAAGGGCGAGGTCTGGACCTCTACGGGCGACTACTGCATGAACGGCATCACCCGCGCCAAAGTGATCGCGCTCTGCCGGGAAAACGGTATTCCCGTGTTCGAACGGAACTTTTCGCTGGTCGAAACCTACAGCGCCGACGAGGCGTTCCTGACCGGCACCTTCGGCGCGCAGACGCCGGTGGGCGAGATTGACGGGCGGGTCATCGGCGATGGCCGGACCGGGCCGATGACCCAGCGAATCCAGGGCCTCTACAAGGCGCTGATTCAGCGCGAAACCGCCTGACGCGGCAGCAGCAACAGCGCCTTTTCCCGCGCCGGGCAGATCCCCTTGAGCCCCCCCGGCACATCCGCCTCGGCCAGCAGCCCGATGTCGTATCGTGCGCTGTGGCAGGCCGCGACATCCTCATCGCTCAGGGAAAAAGGCGGACCGTCCATCACCGACTGATCGTATTCGAACGTCACCAGAAGCTGCGGCGCCAGGCCCGTGATCGCGGCCAGATGATCCGCATAGCGCCCGCGCATCTTCTGCGGCAGCGCCACCAGTGCCGCGCGATCATAAACTGCATCGACGGGCCCGAGGGTCTGCGCGGACAGTGCGAACATGTCACCGGCAAAGATATCCACCCCCGTCGCCGCATAATGCCGGAGCAGGCCCGCCTCCGTCACCTCTGGCACGATGTCCATTTCGTCGAACAGCTGCTGCACCGCGATCTCGCTCAGCTCCGCCCCGGCCACGCGATAGCCCTGCGACAAGAGCCAGGCGATATCGCGCGTCTTGCCGCAGAGCGGCAGGAAAATCCGCGCGCCGGGCGGGATCGGCAGCGCCCCGACATGCGTGGCCAGCATCCGGTTCACCCGACCCTCGTGAAACCCGATCTGCGCCTTTTCCCAACGCCTGTGCCAGAAATCAGCCTCCATGTCCCGCCTCTTCTGTTGCATCCGTGATTCGACGATCCTAGACATCCTTAACACGACCGCAGCGACAGCAACGGGGCGCCGCATGAAACATCTTCACAATCCGGAAAGCGCTGTCCTTGACGTGTCGGGGCGGGCCTGACATGCGCATCGCCATGTGGTCCGGCCCCCGCAATCTCTCGACCGCGATGATGTACAGCTTTGCCGCCCGTGGCGACTGTGCCGTGGTGGACGAACCTTTCTATGCCGCCTATCTGGCAAGAACCGGGCTGGATCATCCGATGCGGCAGGACATACTCACCGCACAGCCGACCGACCCGGCAGAGGTGGTGGCGCAGCTTTCAGGCCCTGTTCCGGCGCAAAAGCCGCATTTCTACCAGAAACACATGGCGCAGCACATGATCCCCGGCATCCCGCGCGACTGGGTGCATGAGATGGTCAATGTCTTTCTCATCCGCCACCCCGCCCGTGTCGCGGCCAGTTTTTCCGCGAAATACGATAACCCGACGCTCGCCGATATCGGCTTTGTCCAGCAGGTCGAGCTTTACGATCAACTGGCGCAGGCCGGGGCGCATCCGGTGGTCATCGACTCGGGCGATATCCGCCGCGACCCGGCGGGAATGCTGAAACGGCTTTGTGTCGCGATCGGTCTCGACTGGACAGAGAGAATGCTGCACTGGCCGCGCGGCGGACATCCCGACGACGGCGTCTGGGCCGCGCACTGGTATGGAGCGGTGCACGACAGCACCGGCTTTGCCCTCGCCGAGGGGCCGCTGCCCGCCCTCGACGGGGCGCGCGCGGCGCTGGCCGAGGCGGCAATGCCTGCCTATGAGCGTCTGCGGCGCTTCAGGATTCCGCTCGCGTAAAATTTCTCCGACAGCCTGAAACCTTTTGCTGCCGCAAGACGTGACTATCGCGCAGGCCGGTCAATATCGGTCATCACAGCAACAGGAGTTCATCATGAAGATCCCCCTTCTTGCAGCGGCGCTCGCGTTGGGCGCATCCGGTGTATTCGCCGACAGTCATGACATGGCCCCGATGGTCACCGCCACGGATCAGAGCGTAGCGGGCGGCACCGTCACCGCTGACACGGTCGTTGCCGCCGAGAACGGCTGGCTGGTCGTGCATCGCACGGACGCCGAGATGAAGCCGGGGCCAGTGGTCGGCTACGCGCCGCTTCGCAAGGGCGAGACATCGGATGTCGCGGCAATCCTTCAGGAAGAAGTGAGGCCCGGCGAGATGCTGATGCTGATGGTGCATGCCGAACAGGGCGGCAGCGCAACCGGAGTTTTCGAATATACCCTTGGCGCAAAAGAGGACGGGCCGATCCGGGTCGATGGCAACCTTGTCATGCAGGTCGTCACGGCGCAGTAACGCGCACGTCAATCCGAAGGCGACCCCCGAAGTGGCGAAACCTCGGGGGCCGCCTTTGACCGCGCGGGTATCTACCCCCTGATCCGCCGGTTCCGCGCCGCCAGCAGTTTCAGCCGCAGTGCATTCAGCTGGATGAACCCCGCCGCGTCCTTCTGGTCATAGGCCCCGGCGTCATCCTCAAAGGTCACATGCGCCTCGGAATAGAGGCTGTGATCGGACCAGCGCCCGACGCAGGACACCGACCCCTTGTAGAGTTTCAGCCGCACCGTGCCGGTCACATTCTGCTGGCTGCGGTCGATGGCGGCCTGCAGCATCTCGCGCTCGGGGCTGAACCAGAACCCGTTATAGATCAGTTCCGCATAGCGCGGCATCAGCGAATCCTTCAGATGCCCCGATCCGCTGTCGAGCGTGATCTGCTCGATCCCGCGATGCGCCTCAAGCAGGATGGTGCCGCCCGGTGTCTCGTATATGCCGCGCGATTTCATGCCGACAAAGCGGTTTTCCACGAAATCGAGCCGACCGATACCATGCCTGCGGCCATGCTCGTTGAGCTGCGTCAGGATCGTGGCGGGGCTGAGCGCCTCGCCGTTGATCGCCACCGCATCGCCGCGCTCGAACGTCACCTCGATGAATTCCGGCGTGTCGGGCGCGTCCTCGGGGCGGACCGTGCGCTGATAGACGTAATCGGGCGCCATCTCTGCCGGATCTTCCAGAACGCGCCCCTCGGACGAGGTATGCAGCAGGTTGGCATCCACCGAAAACGGTGCCTCGCCACGCTTGTTCTTCGCGATCGGGATCTGGTTCTCCTCGGCAAAGGCGATCAGCTTGGTCCGGCTGGTCAGATCCCACAGCCGCCAGGGTGCGATCACCTTGATATCGGGGTTCAGCGCATAGGCCGCCAGTTCGAACCGCACCTGATCGTTGCCCTTGCCGGTCGCGCCATGCGCCACCGCATCGGCTCCGGTTTCGGCGGCAATCTCGACCAGGCGTTTGGAAATCAGCGGGCGGGCAATCGAGGTGCCCAGCAGATACAGCCCCTCATAGACCGCATTGGCGCGGAACATCGGAAAGACGAAATCGCGCACGAATTCCTCGCGCACATCCTCGATATAGATGTTCTCGGGCCTGATCCCCAGCAGTTCCGCCTTTTGCCGCGCCGGCTCCAGTTCCTCGCCCTGCCCCAGATCGGCGGTAAAAGTCACCACCTCACAGCCATATTCCGTCTGCAACCATTTCAGGATGATCGAGGTATCAAGCCCCCCGGAATAGGCCAGAACAACTTTCTTGGGCGCGGACATCTTGTTCCCCTTCGTGCCGATATCGCCAGCGCGCTTAGCGGGTTTTCGGGCGCGGGGCAAGGTCGACCCCTTGCCAGCGCGCGCCGATTCCGTCACTCAGACGGGCATGACCGAGTTTCAGCAAAACGCCCGCACCGCCGAGGCCGCCATGCGCGCCGTGTTCGAACCGACGCCGCTCCAGCGCAACGACCACCTGTCGGACCGCTACGGGGCCGAGATCCTGCTCAAGCGTGAGGATCTGACGCCGGTGCGCTCCTACAAGTTGCGCGGCGCGTTCAACGCCATGCGCAAGGTGCTGGCGGCGCGGCCCGAGACCACGCAATTCGTCTGCGCCAGTGCCGGCAATCACGCGCAGGGCGTGGCCTTCATGTGCCGCCATTTCGGGGTGCGGGGCGTGATCTTCATGCCGGTGACCACGCCACAGCAGAAAATCGGCAAGACCGGGATTTTTGGCGGCGATGCGGTCTCGATCCGCCTGACGGGGGATTATTTCGACGACACGCTCGCGGCGGCACAGGCCTATTGCGCGCAGGTGGGTGGGCATTTCCTGTCCCCTTTCGACGATGAGGACGTGATCGAGGGCCAGGCCAGCGTCGCCGTCGAGATCGAGGCGCAACTGGGCGGCCTGCCCGATCACCTGATCCTGCCGGTGGGCGGTGGTGGCCTCTCGGCGGGGGTGCGCAGCTATGTCGGGGATCGCGCCACGCTGACGCTGGTCGAACCCGCGGGCGGCGCGTGTCTCTCGGCGGCGCTCCGGGCCGGTCAGCCGGTGCGTCTCAACCACATCAACAACTTTGCCGATGGCGCGGCGGTGGCGCAGATCGGCGCGCGCACCTTTGCCCGGCTGGCGGATATCGACCCCGCACAGGCGCTGGTGATCGACGAGGATCGGCTCTGCACCACCATGCTCGAGATGCTCAACGTCGAGGGCGTGGTGCTGGAACCCGCCGGCGCGCTCGCCGTCGATGCGCTCAAGGACATGGGCGCATCCATCCGTGGCAGAACAGTCGTATGCGTCACCTCGGGCGGGAATTTCGATTTCGAACGCCTGCCAGAGGTCAAGGAACGTGCGCAGCGATTCTCGGGCGTCAAGAAATACTTTATCCTCCGCATGCCGCAACGCCCCGGCGCGCTGCGCGATTTCCTCGAGATTCTGGGGCCGGAGGACGATATCGCGCGGTTCGAATATCTCAAGAAATCGGCGCGCAATTTCGGCTCTGTCCTGATCGGGATCGAAACCACCCGCCCCGAGAATTTCACCCATATCCTTCAGAAACTGGACGCCGCCGGTTTCGATTACCGCGACATCACCCGTGACGAGGTGCTGGCCGAATTCCTGATCTAGGGCGCGGCTGCCCCCGGCCTGATCCGGCGCGCGATGGTTTCGATTGACCAAAACGGGTCCCGGCTACCTAAACTCAAGTCATATGATTTTGCGCAAGTTCGTATATAGTGAAAAATCTGTAATGGTAATTTGGACAGTTCCGGGTTTTGTCGCCATGAAAATTGATATCGTTATAGCAGCGTCAATCGTGTTGCTTCTGGGAAGCAACACTGCTTCTGCAAATTCACTGCCGAAGCCGTATCAAAAGGCGGAAGGCCAGGAAATTGCGCTACTCTTTTCCGGAAAAACCTGGAAATGGCCTGACGGCCACGCCTATTTCGGGCAAGACGGGACATTCCAGGCCGCCGTCGGACTCGAAGAGAGCGCGGAAGGAAAATGGGTCGTCCATTCGACGGGCAAGCTGTGTTTCGACGCTGTCTGGCGCACCCAGGCAACAAGTCAACCGACCAGAAAATGCTGGCAACATGTTGTCGATGACAGGGGTCAACTCTGGCAGGCGCCGGTGAGCGGAAGCGGAATGCGGGCCGACTGGAACATCTTTGATCCTGAAGAGCAACTGGTTCAGGGGAATATCCACAAACCCGATTTCGACATCGCCAGCGGAAAGGAACAGGGCCTGTCGCTGAAGCGCATCGACGCGCAAGAGGTTGCCCGGATGTATTTCGGCAAAACCTGGAGATGGGAGGATGGGCACGCCTACTTTGGCAACAATGGCGCCCTGACTGCGACCGCGGAAAACAACTCTGTCGGCGAAGGAAAATGGTATGTGACCGGCAAGGGCGAACTGTGCATCGAAGCCAGGTGGAGCAGTGCGAACTATGACAGTGTTGACAACAAACGCTGCTGGGCGCACGCCGGCGATAACAGCGCACGGATATGGCAAACGCCCACCAGCGACATGCGCGCATGGCATGTGTTTGAACCGGGGAAGAACCTGATCAACGGCAATCCCTATGCGCGGCGTTTCACGCATCTCAAACGCAAATCCGACGGATGAGTTGAGGCGCGATATCCTGTTTGACTCATACCCGCCTCTTGCACGCCACCAATGGCCCCGAATCCGGCGCAAAATCCGCCAAGCCATTCCGAAATAATAACTTTTCCTTGATCAATGTCCTGTCGGACAGATAGGCGGCTTGACCGCCCGTCATTCAGGGCGTCACCCGAATCATCTGTGCGGCATGGCCGCGTGTGATGACGTCGTTTGCGCGTTGACATCAGTTTTGGCAATCCCCGGTTGTGCCCCTCATGGGCAGCTATCTCCTATTGATAACTAATAGTATGCACAGCGCCACACTGTGTCCAAAAAGTGTTCAAAAAGTGTCTAGTAGTTGACAGAATTGCGCAAGCGGGCCGTAATGTATCCATTAACGCGTTGTTAGCGATGATTTTTCTGTGATGGCGGTGAGTTCAATACCTGGGCCAAATTACGGGCAATTTGTGACCAAGGCCACCAGTATCACTGAATTTGTTGCTGGGGAAATGGGTCATGAATACGATTTCTGTAAAGCGGCCATCCTTCTCGGGTGTGGCCAGAATAAAGACGATAGTGATTGCTGGTGGCGCGGGCTTTGTCGGCTCGCATCTTTGCGAAAGATTTATCAACCAGGGCCACAGGGTTGTCTGCGTGGACAACCTGCAGACAGGGTCGCGGGACAATATCGCGTCCCTTCTGGCGCATCACGACTTCCGGTTCGTACTGCATGACGTGACCGCGCCGCTTGCACTGGATGGGCCGGTTCATGAAATCTACAATATGGCTTGTACGGCGTCACCGCCACGCTATCAGCTGGACCCGATCCACACATTCCGCACCTGCACCGACGGCGCGATGAACCTGTTGAATCTGGCGCGGGACAAGGGCGCAAAAGTCCTGTTGTCCTCAACCTCCGAAGTTTACGGCGACCCCGAGATCAGCTTGCAGCACGAGGGGTATCGCGGCAACGTCAACACCTGTGGCCCGCGTGCCTGCTATGACGAGGGCAAGCGCGCCGCCGAAACCCTGTTCTGGGAATATGGCGCGCATCTGGGTGTTCAAACCCGCATTGCGCGCATCTTCAACACATATGGCCCGCGCATGCACCCCGATGATGGCCGCGTGGTGTCGAACTTTATCGTGCAGGCGCTGCGGGGTCAGGATCTGACAATCTATGGCAACGGGTCACAGACGCGGTCGTTCTGCTACATCGACGATCTGGTCGACGGGCTGATCGCGCTGATGGCCTCGGACGAAAAGATGCCTGTCAACCTCGGGAATCCCGATGAATTCACCATGCTGGAACTGGCGCGCAAGGTGCTGGACAAGACCGGCGCCAGCGTCGGCCTGATCAACCAGCCTCTGCCGCAGGACGACCCGCGCCAGCGCCGCCCCGACATCAGTCGCGCAGCCGAACTGTTGGGTTGGGCGCCCAAGGTCGCGCTGGATCAGGGGCTTGACCTGACGATCCGCTGGTTCTGGTCGGTTCTCAACGCGCAGAGCGTGGAGGCGCGCGTGTCATGACGACCGCGCCGACAGTCCTTGTGACCGGCGGCGCGGGCTTTATCGGTTCACACACCTGCAAGCTGCTGCGGGCGTCGGGCTACAGACCCGTCGCCTTTGACAATCTGACCACCGGGCGATCCGAGAACGCGCGCTTTGGCCCCTTGGTGCGCGGCGACCTGCGCGATACCGCGGCGGTTCAGACCGCGCTGACGGATCACGGTGCCGTGGCTGTCATGCATTTCGCGGCCAGCGCCTATGTCGGCGACAGCATGCGCGATCCGCTGGCCTATTATGACAATAACGTCGGGGGCATGGCGTCGCTGCTGCGGGCGATGCAGGGCTCGGGCGTGACACGGATCGTGTTTTCCTCAAGCTGCGCCACCTACGGCGTGCCCGCGCATCTGCCGATCACCGAAGACAGCCCGCAAAACCCGATCAACCCCTATGGCCGGACCAAGCTGATCGGCGAACAGATGCTGACCGATCAGGCGGCGGCGCATGGGCTGGATCATGTCGCGCTGCGGTATTTCAACGCCGCCGGGGCCGATCCCGAGGGCGAACTGGGCGAATTTCACGATCCCGAAACCCACCTGATCCCGCTGGCGCTGATGGCCGCATCGGGGCGGGGGGGCGCCCTGTCGGTTTTCGGCACCGATTATCCGACGCCCGACGGCACCTGCATCCGCGACTATATCCATGTTCACGACCTGGCGCGCGCGCATGTGCTGGCGCTGCGGTACCTGCTGGACGGCGGAGCGCCGCTGCGGCTCAACCTCGGATCCGGTGAGGGCCTGTCGATCCGCCAGATCATCGCCGCCATCGAGCGGCTGACCGGACGCCCGCTGCCGGTAACCTTTCAGGACCGCCGCGCGGGCGATCCCCCGGTTCTGACCGCCGATCCGTCGCTGGCGCGACAAAGGCTTGGCTTTCAGACCGAACTGTCAGAGATCGACACCATCCTGTGCCACGCCGCACCCTGGTTCGGAATCGCCCATGTCCGCGCCGCATGACATCACCCCGCTGCTGGCGCCCGTCTTTTCAGGAAAGCGGCGGGTCCGGTATCTCGCGCTTGTTGCGCTCTGGCTTGTAGCTGCCATCTGGTTCTGGGTGTGGTGGCTGAACCCCGCCCATGTGATCGAGCCTCTGCGCTACTGGACAGTGACGGGGCTGCTCGGCTGGATCACCTTTCTGCAAGGCTATTTCGTGGTGTTCCTGATGCGCGCGGTGCGGCCCAACGGACCGGACCCGCAGCCCGGCCAATACCGCGTCGCAATGATCACGACCAAAACCCCGGCAGAGCCGTTTTCGGTCGCCCGCCGCACGCTTGAGGCGATGCTGACACAGGATTATCCGCATGACACATGGCTCGCTGACGAAGACCCCGACGCGGAAACCCTGAACTGGTGCGCCGCCAACGGCGTCAGGATCTGCACCCGCAAGGGGGTTGCCGCCTATCACCGCCCCGTCTGGCCGCGTCGGACACGCTGCAAGGAAGGCAACCTTGCCTATTTCTACGACCATCACGGTTATGAGAACTACGATATCGTCAGCCAGCTCGATACCGACCATGTGCCCCAGCCCGGTTATCTGCGCGAAATCCTGCGCCCCTTCGCCGATCCGACCGTGGGCTATGTCAGCGCGCCGTCGATCTGCGCGTCGAACGCGCCCGACAACTGGGCCGCGCGGATGCGGCTGGATACCGAAGGCGCGTTTCACGGCATCCTGCAGGCGGGCTATTCCAATGGCTTTGCACCGATGTGCATCGGGTCGCATTATGCCGTGCGCACGGTGGCGCTGAAACAGGTTGGCGGTCTGGGCCCGGAACTGGCCGAAGATCATTCAACCACGATGATCCTGAATGCGGGCGGATGGCGCGGGGTCCATGCGATCGACGCGATCGCCGTGGGCGACGGACCGGCCAGCGTGGCCGATATGGTCACGCAGGAATTTCAATGGTCACGGTCCCTGGTGACGCTGCTGTTGCAGCACACGCACCGCTACCTGCCCGGCCTGCCGTTGCGGCTCAAGGCGCAATTCCTGTTCTGCCAGGCGCTCTATCCGATCCTCGCGCTGACCTATCTGGCGATGTATCTGATCCCGATCCTCGCGGTGGTGTTCGATTTCCGCTATGCGATGGTCACCTTTCCCGACTATCTGGCGCACGCCCTGCCACCGATCGGGGCGCTGATGCTGATCGCCATCTCCTTGCGGCTGGACCACAGTTTTCGCCCCACCAATGCCCGCGTGATAAGTTGGGAAAGAATCCTGTTCATCATGGTGCAATGGCCCTGGGTGCTCTGGGGCAGCATCATGGCGGTGCGCGACACGCTCGCCGGCGGCTTTGTCGACTTTCGCATCACGCCCAAGGGCGAGGCCGCGAAAGGGCGCTTGCCGCTCAAGGTGTTGACGGTCAACGGGGTACTGGCCGCCGGCTGCATACTGCCGGTCCTGCTGATCAATGACGTGCAGGAGGCACAGGGCTTCTACCTGCTTACGCTTTTCGCCGGTTGCCTCTATACACTGGCACTGGCGATGACGGTGATCCGCCACGTTACCGAGAACGGTTTTCGCTATATCGGCACCTGGCGGGACGGGCTGGTGCAGGGGGCGTTGGTTGCCGGGCTGATCGCCCTTCTGAGTCAGTCTCTCGTGCTGCGGGCCGCCGAAAGCACCTATGCTCTTGCGATTGGCCTCGAACGGCTGGAGATTGTCGGAATACGCAGCCGTGTGGCGGGCGCGGGCGCGGGCGCGGGTGAGATCGATTATTTCTTCAAACTGTCGTTGCGATGATGGAGACTCTCGTCGTAAAGGTTTGGAATGTGAGGAGAAAAAGGTATGCGTTGCAATAGGTTTATCCAGATGGCCGCCGTGGCGTGGCTGATCGTCACCCCCGTTTTCGCCGCGCCCCCCGGCACATTGCCATTCGGCGCCTATGACCCGGACGGCGATTTTTCCGACGATCCGGACCTCACGATCGAACATCTCTTCATGCCGTGGGAGGACGTGAACCTGAGCACGCTGGTTGATGCCGACAACTATGCGCTCGAACGCAACCGCGCACTGTTCATCACCGTCGAGCCCTGGACCTGGAGCCGCGACGAACGCAACACCGCCGAGTTTCTGCGCAACGGGATCAAGGGCGGCTATTATGACGCCAACATGCGCAGCATCTGTCGCGTGATCGGAACGCTGCAAAGCCCGATTTCGGTGCGCTGGGGCCACGAGATGGAGGTTAACGACGGTCAGTTCATCTGGGCGGCGTGGACTCCGGCCGACTACATCGCGGCCTACCGCCGGATGATAGAAATCTGCCGCGCCGAAGCACCAAGAATCAACGCCGTCTGGTCGCCCCTGGGCGAGGAAGGCATGGCTGACTATTATCCGGGTGACGACTACGTCGATCTGGTGGGGCTGTCGATTTTTGGCTACGAACCGTGGGAACGCGCGACATTCGGCGAACCCCGCACCTTCGCGGAAATCCTGACCGAACGTTATGATCGGGCGGCGGTCTTCAACAAGCCGGTCGTGGTCGTCGAACTGGGCTATTCAGGCAGCGCGGACTATGTCGCCCAGTGGGAAAACTCGGTGCGCCTGCCACGCCCGACGATGGAGCAGCTGGTCGGTGTGATCTACTTCAACCAGAAAGAGGTCTATCCTTGGCCCGATGGATTCGGATTTCCCGATTGGCGGCTGGAATACCGCGAACTGGAATAGTACATATCCGCAGGCCACGGAATCGCCTCAAAGGCGGCGCACTCACGTCCTATTGATTTGCTTAACCTTCAGAAGGGCGGCTTAAAGCCGTCTGCACTCAAGTAGGTTGAGCATATGAGAAAATCGCGCTTTACAGCTGTCCGCAGCGCATCCTTGTCGGCCATAATCTTGGCCATGACAGTGTCCCCGCTGGCCGGTAGCGGGGCCAACTCGGGCAAACGCATTCCCAAACCGACCGTCGTCTCTTTCGACTGGCACGCCAACCGCGCGCCCGTGGTTCAGGATCAGGCCCGGTCAAACGCCCGCGCACAACGTCAGGCTGTAGCCCTGACATGGGGTAACAGCAATTGGGTTTGCTCCCCCGCCGGTTTTGGCCAGCGGTCGTCCTGCTATAGCCGCTAGTCACCGAACCCATAAATCCTCCGCCAGATGCATATTGCTGCGCGCGACCGGGAGTGCCTCCGTGCTTGTCGTGCCGGCGATTACAGCGTAGAAGCGTTTGATATAATTTCACAATCGCTATTGCATGTCGCAATCAACCCACTCCGACCCGGCCCTGACCCGGATTTTCGCGCGCCTGTCGCAAACCTTCCATGAAGGCGGTTCTTGACGCCTCGTAACAGCGCAGCAGCCCGGTCAGATCGACAGCATCGCCCTGCCCCGATGCGGCGGCGATTTCGCCCTGGTGGCACAGGCCAGAGAATTCAGAAAAACCGAGGTTGAGCGCGCTGCCCCTGAGAAAATGGAGTTGCTCCTCCGGGTCATGCCCGTCCGGCAAATCGCGCAACCTGCCGATTGCTGCATCTACCTCATCGAGAAACAGGTCAACCACCTCGTCAAAGGCATCCGCGCCGATTTCAACGCGCAATTGCTGAACGTGGTTCCAGTCGATCATCCCGTGGTCTCCATCCGCGTCTGATCATCCGCATGATCGCCTGAAAAGGCGTTAACAGACACCCGAAGGCACGATGAAGATTGCGGCGAATTTTAGCATTCACCAGCCGTTAAGATTTGCCCGCCTAATCCATCGGGATGGTGCGGGGGGTGGCTGCGGTGCGGGCGATGACAGGGCAGGAGGTGCAAACGGATGCGGGCGGCGCGGTGATCCGCCGGGTGCTCGTGGTGGATGACAGCCGCCTTCAGCGCCGCATCCTCATTGCCTTGCTGCAACGCTGGGGGTTCGAGGTGCAAGAGGCTGCCTCGGGCGATGACGCGCAGCGCCTGTGCCGCGAGGCGCCGCCGGATCTGGTGATGAGCGACTGGATGATGCCGGGCCTGAACGGTCTTGAATTCTGTCGTGAATTCAGACGGATGCCGCGCGACAGCTATGGCTATTTCATCCTGCTCACCTCCAAGAGCGACAAGGAAGAGGTGGCGCTGGGCCTGGATGCGGGGGCGGATGATTTCCTGACCAAGCCGGTCGATCCCGCCGAACTGCGCGCCCGGATCGCCGCCGGTGAACGCATCCTGCGGATGGAACGCGAGCTGACCGCCAAGAACCGCCTGATCAAGTCCACGCTGGACGAATTGCAGATGCTCTATGATTCGCTCGACAACGACCTGATAGAGGCAAAGAAACTGCAGCAATCGCTGGTCAGCGAGCGTCATCGCGATTTCGGCCCGGCGGCGGTGTCGCTCATGCTGCAATCCTCGGGCCATGTCGGCGGCGATCTGGTGGGCACGTTTCCGATCGGCGAAAACCGGATCGGCCTTTACGGTATCGACGTGTCCGGCCACGGTATCAGTTCGGCGCTGATGACGGCGCGGCTGGCCGGCTATCTGTCGGCCGCCGTGCCGGAACACAACCTTGCCCTGCGCAGGACGGATGATGGCGGGCTTGACGCCCGCCCACCCGCCGAAGTGCTGGGCCTGCTCAACCGCCTGATGATGTCAGAGATCGAAACCGAGCATTACTTTACCATCGTTCTGGCCAATGCCGATCTGGCCACGGGCCGGATCATCATCGCGCAGGCGGGTCATCCGTATCCGGCGCTGCAACGCGCCAGCGGTGCTGTGGAATTCGTCGGGCACGGCGGTCTGCCCGTCGGCCTGATCGACGACGCGCAATTCGACGAGTTCGAGGTGATGATGTCCCCCGGTGACCGGCTGCTGATCCATTCCGACGGTGTGACCGAATGCGCCGACCGCGACGGGGCGCTGCTGGATGACGAGGGGCTGGCCGGGATAATGCGCAACCTGCGCCAGACCCGTGGCATGGCGTTTCTGGAATCGCTGATGTGGAAACTGTCGGAGTTCGCGGGCGACGCCGATTTCAACGACGATATTTCCGGCGTTCTGCTCGAATTCAGGCCCAGCCCGATTCCCGGTTGACGAAATGCCGGTCCCCGGCGTTGCCCAGATCGCGCGCCGCCCGCTCCGGCGTGATCCAGACCGCGCGATGCCCCGGCTCTGACGGCGGACCCATCTCGCGCACCGGATGCGCCCGGTAGATGATGCACAGCTTTTCCGCCCAGAGCCGGTATTCCGGCATATAGGTAAACCGCCGGAACACGCCCAGCCGTCTTGGCTGTGCGATGACCCATCCGGTTTCCTCGAACACCTCGCGATGCAGCGCCCGCAGCGGCGATTCGCCCGGATCAATCCCGCCGCCGGGCAGTTGCAATTCCGGCACCGGCTCTGACTGATGCGTCACCAGAATCTGCCGCCCGCGCGGCAGGATTGCATAGACACCGGGCCGCAGACGATAGCGGATGCCCGGTCTTGGCGCCTCTCCGAACCGTCTGATCATGCCCCGCCCCTCTTGGACCGTGTCTTGCCCTGCCTATATACTCGCGATATGCCAAACCAAGGCACCAAAGGAAACCCCATGACTCTCGGCCAGAAAATCGCGTGGGATGACACGATCCTGCCGTTCCAGCTTGACACTGCGGACATCCGTGGGCGCGTCGCGCGCCTTGACGGGGTGCTCGACGGCATCCTGAAACAGCATGATTACCCTATGCAGGTCGAGGCGCTGATCGCGGAAATGGCCCTGCTGACCGCGCTCATCGGCCAGGCGATCAAGCTGCGCTGGAAACTCTCGCTTCAGGTTCAGTCGCGCGGCCCGGTGCGGATGATCGCGACCGATTACTACGGCCCCTCTGCCGAGGGCGAACCGGCCCGCATGCGCGCCTATGCCAGTTTCGACCGCGCCCGCCTGTCCGACGCCCGCCCCTTCGACCATCTGGGCGAGGGGTATTTCGCCGTGCTCATCGACCAGGGCGAGGGGACCACACCCTATCAGGGCATCACGCCCATCGCAGGTTCCGCGCTCAGGCACTGCGCCGAGGCCTATTTCGCCCAGTCCGAACAACTGCCCACCCGCTTCGCCCTCAGCTTTGGCAAATCGACCGAGGCAGGCGGCATTGAGCATTGGCGCGCGGGCGGCGTGATGCTGCAACATATGCCCAAGGCTTCGCCCTTTGCCACCGGTGGCGGATCGGGCGAGGGCGGGCTGCTGGCGGCGCGGGATATCGTCGGCGGCGCGGATGCCGAGAACTGGTCCCGCGCCAATCTGCTGCTCGATACGGTCGAGGATCTGGAACTGATCGGCCCGTCGGTCGCGCCCACCGATCTGCTGGTGCGCCTGTTTCACGAGGAGGGGCCGCGCGTGTTCGACCTTCAGGCGGTGCGTTTCGGCTGCACCTGCTCCGAGGAGCGCGTGCGCAACAGCCTGTCGATCTATTCCGCCAGGGACATCCAGACGATGACCACCGCCGACGGGATCGTGACCGCCGATTGCCAGTTCTGCGGCGCTCATTACCGGCTGGATCCGGCGACCGTGGGCTTTGATGCGCCGGAGGGGTCCGGTGATGGCGACTGATCCGCTCGACCGGATTCTCGCGGCGCTGGGCGATGCGCGCACGGGCTCTTCCGACTATGACCTCAACCCCGGCGTCATCCTGCCGCCGGGGCGCAAGCTGCGCGCAGCCGGGGTGCTCGTGCCGGTGCTGTGCGGCCATGGCCCGGCGCGGGTGATCCTGACCAAACGCTCCTCCGCGCTCAAGCATCATCCCGGCCAGATCGCCTTTCCGGGTGGCAAGCAGGATGCGCAGGATCCGGACATCACCGCAACCGCCCTGCGCGAGGCGTCCGAGGAAATCGGTCTGGATCCCGGCAATGTCGAGGTGCTCGGATACCTGCCCAAACATGAAACCGTCACCGGCTTTGACGTAACGCCTGTTATGGCGCGGGTGCATGCCCCGTTTCAGCCCCGCGCCCAGGCTGGCGAGGTCGATGAGGTGTTTGACGTGCCGCTGGCGCATCTGCTCGATCCGGGCCGGTTCAGGGTCGAAAAACGTCTCTGGCGCGGGAACTGGCGGCATTATTACACCGTGCCTTTCGGCCCCTACTACATCTGGGGCGCCACCGCGCGCATCCTGCGCAGCATGGCGGATCTGGCGGGCCCGCGATGAAGATCACCGGCGACTGGATCACGGCCCGGCCCACCCAGAGTGTTTGCGCCATGCTGACCGGCGCGGGGCACCAGGCGCTCTTTGTCGGCGGCTGCGTGCGCAATGCGGTGCTGGGCGCGCCGGTGGGCGACATCGACATCGCCACCGACGCGCGGCCCGAACGGGTGATCGAACTTGCCGGGGCGGCGGGGCTGAAACCTGTGCCGACCGGGCTGGAACATGGCACGATCACCGTGGTTTCGGATCACATCCCACACGAGGTAACGACGTTCCGCAAGGATGTGCAGACCTTTGGCCGCCACGCGGTCGTGGCCTTTGCCGACGACCTGCCCGCCGATGCCCGCCGCCGCGATTTCACCATGAACGCGCTCTACGCACAGCCCGACGGCACGCTCATCGACCCGCTGGGCGGTCTCGACGACCTGCACGCCCGCCGCGTGCGCTTCATCGAGGATCCGGCACAGCGCATCCGCGAGGATTACCTGCGCATCCTGCGCTTTTTCCGCTTTCATGCCTGGTATGGCGATGCCGGAAATGGCCTCGACGCCGAGGGGCTTGCCGCCTGTGCCACCAATCTCGACGGGCTGGCCACGCTGTCGCGCGAGCGCGTGGGCGGCGAGATGCTCAAGCTGCTTGATGCCCCCGATCCGGCCCCTTCGGTCGCGGCGATGCAGGCGGCGGGCGTGCTGCACGCTGTTCTGCCGGGGGCCGATGTGCGCGCGCTGGCCCCCCTTGTTCACCTGGAATCAGAGACGAACACGGCCCCGGAGCCGCTTCGCCGCCTTGCCTCGCTGGGCGGTCGGGATGTTGCAGACCGCCTGCGCCTCTCGAAACCGCAGGCCAGACGCCTGGCGCTCCTGCGCGAGATGCCGACAGGCACGATGCTGGCCCCGGAACTGGGTTATCGCCATGGCACGACCGACGGGGCGGACATCCTCCTGCTGCGTGCGGCGCTGCTGGAAACCCCGCTCGCGCCCGATATGCAGGACGATCTGGCGCGCGGCGCCGCTGCCCGTTTTCCCGTTGCTGCCGCCGATCTGATGCCCGGTCTCAGCGGCCCGGCGCTGGGGCAGCGGCTGGCGGACCTGGAACGCCGCTGGATCGCTTCGGGCTTTTCCCTCACCCGCGAGGATCTGCTCTGAGCGATCACGTCATCACCCGCCTCGGTCATCAGGGCGACGGCATCGCCGATGGGCCGCTCTTTGCGCCGCTGACGCTGCCCGGCGAGGTGGTGACCGGCACGCGCACCGGCCAGACGCTGACCGATATCCGCATCCTGACCCCCTCGCCTGATCGCGTTACCCCGCCCTGCCGTCATTTCAGATCCTGCGGCGGCTGCCAGTTGCAACATGCCTCGGACGGATTTCTCGCCGCCTGGAAGCAGGAGGTTGTCAGAACTGCGCTCGCCGCGCACGGGATCAGCGCCGATTTTCACCCGATCCACACGTCTCCACCGCAATCGCGTCGCCGCGCCACCCTGGCTGTCCGCCGCACGAAAAAGGGCGCGATGGCGGGATTTCACGTGCGCACCTCCGATACGATCATCGAGATCCCGGATTGCAGACTGCTGCATCCCGACCTGATGCGCGCCCTGCCCGTGGCCTGCGATCTGGCGCTGGCGGGGGCCAGCCGCAAGAGCGGGATCTCCGCGACGGCGACGCTCTCGGTCGCCGGGCTCGATATCGCGGTGACCGGAGGCAAGCCGCTTGACTGCCCGCTGCGCATCTCGCTGGCCGGGCTGGCGCAGCGGCACGATCTGGCGCGACTTGCCTGGGATGACGAGGTGGTCGTCACCCTGCGCGCGCCGGAACAACTGTTCGGCAGCGCCCGCGTGACCCCACCGCCGGGTGCCTTCCTGCAGGCGACGGCCGAGGGCGAATCCGCGCTTTTGGCCGAAACAGAGACTATTCTGGCCGGAGCAAGGCGGATCGTGGATCTGTTCGCCGGCTGCGGCACCTTTGCCCTGCCGCTGGCGCGCGGCGCAGAGGTTCACGCGGTCGAGGGTGACGCCGCGATGACGGATGCGCTCGACCGTGGCTGGCGCAAGGCCCAGGGACTCAAGACCGTCACCACCGAGGTGCGCGATCTCTTCCGCCGCCCGCTTCTGTCCGATGAACTGTCACGCTTTGACGCCGCCGTCATCGACCCGCCGCGCGCCGGGGCAGAGGCGCAGATCGCCACCCTTGCCCGCGCCCGCCTGCCCCGGATCGCCTATGTCTCCTGCAACCCGGCGACCTTCGCGCGCGATGCGAAAACCCTGCTGTCGCATGGCTATGCGATGGGTCCGGTGCGTGTCGTCGATCAGTTCCGCTGGTCGGCGCATGTAGAACTGGTGACGGGCTTTGCGTTGACGCCTGCGTGATCCGCCAAAAAAACGCTACCGGGACAGGCGCGATCCGGTGTAGAATCATCGCAAAAGAATTCTGGGCAGTGAAACGGCAAACCACATGATACTGACACGACGCTTCATGCTTCTGGCGGGAATTTCCGCGCTTGCGGGCTGCGATACCAATTCGAAGTTCCGCACCTACAGAGGCCCCGAGGTGACGCGCATCATCGTCAACAAGGGCGCGCGCGAAATGCACCTGATGCACCACGACCGTCCGCTGAAATCCTACCGGGTCGAGCTTGGCTTTGCCCCCGAGGGACACAAGCAGTTCGAGGGCGATGGCAAGACGCCCGAGGGCGAATATTTTATCGACAGGCGCAATCCGAACAGCTCTTTTCATCTCTCGCTGGGGATATCCTATCCGAATGAGGCGGATATCGCCTATGCTCAGGCGATGGGCATGGAACCCGGCGGCGACATCTTCATCCATGGCGAGCCGAACGTGCTCGCCTTTCTCAGCCCCGACTGGACGGCGGGCTGCATTTCCGTCACCAACCGTGAGATGGAGGATATCTACGCCATGGTGCGCGACGGCACGCCGATCACGCTCAATGCGTGATCAGCCGCCCACAACCATCGTCCACCAGATCTTGCCGTTCGGATCCTGCTCCCAGGCAAAGCCCATTCTGCGCGCCTCGGGCGACAGGATCACGCGCCGCGTGCCCGGATCTTCCATCCAGGCGGCCAGCGTTTCCAGTTCGGTCTCGTAGGTTTCCGAAATCGTCTCGCCCACCAGCGTGCCGGGATAGCCAACCCGGCGCACCCGGTCCAGCGGCGAAGAACCGTCAGAGCCGAAATGCCAAGGCCGGTTCTGCGCCGACATGTCCCGCGCATGGGTGGCCGCGGCGGCGGTCAGCTGCGAATCCAGCTCGACCGGCGCCTGACCGGCGGCCTGACGCAGGGTGTTTACCGAATCCAGCATGCGGAACCGGATTTCCGAGGTCTGTCCCGGACCGATACGGTAGACCCGCGGTAGCGGTCTGCCGTCCGCGCCCAGTTGCGGCGGTGGTGGTGGCGCAGCACAGGCCGCCACAACCAGCATAACAGGGAACAGAAATCCAAATAGACGCGCCATAATGCCAACTCATCCGATATTGTTGCGGCTCCCGCTTTAGCCCGGCTTTCGATCCGTGACAAACCCGCATGCGCATATCTTTGCCACAATGGGGCCGTTTGAATTGCGACTGCGTCCTTCGCGCCATATAATGTTTCGATATTATGCACTCCGAGTGGAGATTTCAAAATGGCATCTGATCTTTTTGAACCGTGGAACAGGCGCGCTTTTCTCGCTGGGTCGGCTGCCCTGATCGGCACGCCGCCTTTCGCGCAAACGGTTGACGGTGACGACACAGTCGAGCTTGAGCGTGACGTGACCGAAGCCGTGCGCCGGAACATTTCCAGCTTTCGCATGCTCGACTGGCAGCCCTATTTCTCCAGCCTGAAAAACGGCGCCATCCTGGTCGATATCGATTCGCGCGCCGTGCATTACTGGAGCGAGGACAGCAGCGTCTACAAGCTCTACCCGTCCTCCGTGCCGCAATCCGAGGACCTGACACGCCGGGGCCGTACATCGGTCGTGCGCAAGGTCGAAGGACCCAGCTGGCGCCCAACCCCGGCCATGCTCAGGCGCAACCCGGAGTGGCCGCCCTATGTCGGGCCGGGACCCGACAACCCGCTGGGCACCCACGCGCTCTATCTCAGCTGGACCTATTACCGCATCCACGGCACGCACGACACGCGCAAGATCGGGCGGCGGTCGTCCAATGGCTGTATCGGTCTCTATAACGAGCATATCGCCGAACTCTTCGACATGGTCAGAGTGGGAACCCAAGTGTTGCTAATTTGACGAAAAAACAGCGGTATTTGCGGTGTTAGCGGCAAGATGCGTTTGCAATCACGCAATTTTGCTGCTTAGAACAGAGTTACGAGGTAAGTCTTGGGTGTCTGCAACTGCAAAGTGTAGTTGAAGGCAAGTATCTGGAGGATAATTATGAAGAAACTCGTTCTCGCCGCCGCTCTGAGCGTCGCTGCATCGACCGCATTCGCAGGCAACCTGTCCGAACCCGTCATCGAAGCGCCGGTCGTGGTTGAGGAAACCAATGCAAGCTCGTCCTCGGCAGCCATCTGGGTGCCGCTGGTCCTGCTGGCCATCGTTGCAGCCGTCGTCATCGCTGACTGATTGGTATTGCAGTAAAACGAAAAGGGCAGCGAGCGACCGCTGCCCTTTTTGCTGGCGCGATCAGTCCAGCCAGCCGCCCAGATTGCTCTCGACAATCTCGGCCAGCGCCCGGATATGGGCGTCATCGTCATTCAGGCAGGGAATGTAGGTGAATTCCTCACCGCCCGCTTCCTCGAAACTCTCGCGGATCTCCTCGTTGATTTCTTCCAGCGTCTCGATGCAATCGGCGGAAAAGGCCGGGGCCATCACCGCGATGCGCTTCTTGCCCTCGTCGCGCGCCAGCCGCGCCACCTCGTCCACCGTATAGGGCTTCAGCCATTCCTCGGGGCCGAACACCGACTGGAACGTGGTGGTGATCTCGGTCTCCTGCCAGCCCAACCGCTCGCGCAACAGGCGCGTCGTCTTCTGGCACTGGCAATGATAGGGATCGCCTTGCATCAGATAACGTTTCGGCATCCCGTGATAGGAAACCACCAGGATCTCGGGACGATTCACGACACCGGCATAGGCGCGCTCAACCGACTCGGCCAGAGCCTCGATATAGAGCGGGTTGTCGAAATAGGGCTCGACCACCCGCACGACGGGCTGCCATGTTTCCTGCATCAGCGCGCGAAAGAACTGATCGTTCGCGGTGGCCGACGTGGCGCCGGCATAATGCGGATAGAGCGGAAAGAACAGGATCCGCGTGCAACCCGCCTCGACCATCGCCCGCACCCTGGATTTGGTCGAGGGATTGCCATAGCGCATGCAGAAATCGACCATCACCCGATCGCCATAGCGCGCCGTCATCGCCGCTGCCATCTTGGCGGTCTGGTCGCGGGTGATCGTCATCAGCGGGCTTTCGCCCTTTGCCTCGTTCCAGATGGATTTATAGGCCTGCCCGCTGGTAAAGGGCCGCTTGCTCAGGATGATCAACTGCAACAGCGGCTGCCATTTCCACGGGGAATAGTCGATTACCCGGCGATCCGACAGGAATTCGTTGAGATAGCGCCGCATCGACCAATAGTCGTAATTGTCCGGCGTCCCCAGATTGGCCAGCAGAACGCCGGTTTTCCCACGTGGCACGGGCGGGTGATCGGCGGGCGCATGGGCGGGTCGGCTGGCATCGGGCATGGTTCGGACGGTCCTGTCAGTCTGGGGTCAGGGGTGACATATAGGTTGTGCCCCAAAGGTCAATCTCTGAGCGGGTTTTCCACCGCGCCCAGCGCATCCGCCAGCCGCGCGCTGGCCGATCCGGGACGCAGCGGCTGCGGCTGGCTGGCGTCCGGGGCCCAGCCTGTCAGGAAAATCATCTCGAACGTTGCCGGAATACGCCCGTCGGCCTGACCGAACTCGCGCGAATATATGCCGCAGGCCCGCTCCAGCACGCCGCGCCGCGCAAACCGCCGCTCGCGGTGGGCCATCGCATTGACCTCGCCCATGGCGCGCAACTCATGCATCAGCGCGCGGGTGTCGGCATAGCTGACCGCCAACGGCAGGCTGTCCGCGACCGGCAACGCATAGCCCGCCCGCTGCAAGAGCGCCCCCAGATCGCGGATTTCGCCCATCGGCAGGATGCGGGGCGAGAGACCCCCGGTCACATCCGCCTCTGCCTGCGCCAGCGCGGTGCGCAATTCCCACAGCGTGCTGCCGCCGAACAGCGCCGCCAGCATCAGTCCGTCCGGTTTCAGCGCCCGGCGCATCTGGATCAGCTGACCTACAGGATCATTCGCCCAATGCAGACAGAGCGCGTGAACGATCAGGTCATGCGCCCCCGCCTCCAGCGCCAGCATATCATCATCCGCCACCACCAGCGCCCCCGGCATCCGCGCCTGCCAGAAATCGGGAAAACCCGTCACCACGGCAGGCGCGGTAAAGGACTTGTTAACCAGACCGAGGCGATCCTCGATCTCACCGGCGGCGATGTCCTGCAGGAACAGGGCCGGGGCGCGCAGGGCGCGATGCCGGTTGCGGATGAGGGCGGGGCGGTCGGTCAGCGGTGTCTGGCTCATGGACAGGAGAATAGAATGCGCGGCACGGCTTTTCAAACGGCGGTTCAGCTGGTCTATCCGCCGCGCTGCCTGCTCTGCGGTGCCACGGTCGATAGTGATTTCGGCCTCTGCGGCCCCTGCTGGCGCGATACGCCTTTCATCTCGGGTCTTGCATGTGACGCCTGCGGCGTGCCCCTGCCGGGCGATGACCCGGATTTGACCGAATATTGCGACGATTGCCTGACCATCGCCCGGCCATGGTCGCGCGGACGCGCCGCGCTGCGCTATCACGATAACGGGCGCAGGCTGGTGCTGGCGCTGAAACATGGCGACCGGCACGATGTGGTGCGCCCGGCGGCGAAATGGATGGCGCGCGCGGCGCAGCCGCTGATCACCCCCAACATGCTGATCGCCCCGGTGCCGCTACACTGGATGCGGATGCTGTCGCGCCGGTTCAACCAATCCGCGCTTCTGGCGCAGGGCGTGGCGCGTGAAACGCGCCTGCCCGTCTGCCCCGACCTGCTGATCCGCATCCGCCGCACCCGCCCGCTCAAGGGCATGGGCGTCGCGGCGCGCCATGCGATGCTGGACGATGCCATCCGCGTCAACCCCCGGCGGCGGGCCGAACTGATCGGGCGCAATATCCTGCTTGTCGATGACGTGATGACCTCGGGCGCCACGTTGTCGGCGGCGGCGCAGGCCTGTTTCTCGGCCGGCGCGCAGAATGTGTGCATTCTCACTCTGGCGCGCGCCGCAAAGGATGCCTAAATTCCCGCCGAACGTGAATCGGGAACCACTCACATGAAAAAAGTCGAAATCTACACGTCCCCTCTCTGCGGCTACTGCCACGCGGCCAAACGCCTGTTGCAGCAAAAGGGCGTGAACTACTCCGAGATCAACGTGCTGGCGCAACCGGCGCGCAAATCCGAGATGATGAAGCGCGCCAAGGGCCGCCATACCGTGCCGCAGATCTTTGTTGACGAAACCCATGTGGGGGGTTGCGATGACCTCTACGCGCTGGAGCAGACGGGCAAGCTCAACGCGCTGCTCGGCAAGTGACCGGTATGCGCGCTGCTCTCCTGCAACTGAGCAGTAGCGACGATCCGGCAGCGAACCTCGCCGTCACCCTCGACCTGATGGATCGGGCCGTGGGGCAGGGGGCGGAATTCGTCCTGACACCAGAGGTCACGAACTGTGTCTCCGGCAGCCGGGAACATCAGCGTACAGTGCTGAAAACACAGGAAAACGACCCTGTTCTTGCCCAACTCGCCGCCCGCGCCGCTGAATCAGGCGTCTGGTTGCTGATCGGCTCACTGGCGCTGAAAACCGATGACCCGGACGGGCGATTTGCCAACCGCTCGTTCCTCATCGGCCCCGACGGGGCGATCCGCGCGCAGTATGACAAGATCCACATGTTCGATGTCGATGTGACGCCGGAAGAGACCTATCGCGAATCCGACGGCTTTCGCCCCGGCACCCGCGCCGTGCTGGCAGAAACCCCTTGGGGCAGGCTGGGCATGACGGTCTGTTACGATGTCCGCTTTCCGCATCTCTACCGCCGCCTGGCGCAGGCGGGCGCGACCCTTCTGACGGTTCCGGCGGCGTTCTCGCATGTCACCGGGGCCGCGCATTGGGAAACCCTGCTGCGCGCCCGCGCCATCGAAAACGGCTGCTTCGTGCTCGCCCCGGCGCAGACCGGCACCCATGCCGCCAGCACCGGACGCAGCCGCAAGACCCACGGTCACAGCATGGTCATCGCCCCCTGGGGCGAGATTCTGGCCGATGGCGGCACCGATCACGGCATTGTGATGGTTGATCTCGACCCCTCGAAAGTGGCACAAGCACGCAACCGCGTCCCTTCCCTGCGCCATGACCGAGAGTTTGACGGACCCTGAATGACCGATACATCCAGCAATTCCCTCGCGGTGGCGCTGTTCAGTGAGATTCTCACCAACGAACAGTTGATCCGCAACCGGCTCAGCCGGGTTCTGCCCAAGGGAATGGAGATTTCGCATTTCTCGGTTCTCAATCACCTCGCCCGGATCGGTGACGAACGCAGCCCGGCGCAACTCGCCAAGAGTTTTCACGTCACGCGCGGGGCAATGACCAACACCCTGAGCAAGCTGGAATGGGCCGGCTACGTGCATATCCGCCCCGACTGGGACGACGCCCGCCGCAAGATGGTCGCGATCAGCCCCTCCGGTCGCGCCGCCCGCGATGCCGCGATTTCCGCGATCACGCCGATGGTATCGGACCTCATCCGCGATCTCGGCGAGGACCGCGTGCGCGCCAGCCTGCCGGTGCTGCGCGAACTGCGGGTCCGGCTGGAGAATTGACGCTCAGCCCCGCCTGACGCTCGCCGTCACGTAATTCACGCTCAGATCCCGATCCGACAGCCGCCATTGCCATGTCACCGGGTTGAACACGAACCCCTTGCGATCCACCGGATCGAGGCCCGCCTGACGGATCAGTTCATACAGCTCGTCCGGCGTGATGAACCTTGCCCAGTCATGCGTGCCCTTCGGCAGCCAGCGCATGATGTATTCCGCCCCCACGATCGCCATGGCATAGCTCTTGGGATTGCGGTTGATGGTGGAACAGATCATCAGTCCGCCGGGCTTCAGCAACTGCTGGCAGGCGGTCAGATAGGCCAGCGGCTCGGCCACATGTTCGACCACCTCCATGTTCAGCACCACGTCGAACGCCTCGCCCGCCGCCGCCAGCGCCTCGGCACTGGTGTGGCGATAGTCGATCTTCAGCCCCGATTGCGCGGCATGTACCTGCGCCACGGGAATGTTGCGCTCTGCCGCATCCGCGCCCACCACATCCGCCCCCAGCCGCGCCATCGGCTCGCTCAGCAATCCGCCGCCACAGCCGATGTCGAGGATGCGCAACCCGGCGAAAGGCGCCGCCTGCCCCGGTTCCCGATCGAATTCCGCCGCGATCTGCGCCGTGATATAATCCAGACGACAGGGGTTGAGCATATGCAGCGGCTTGAACTTGCCGTTCGGATCCCACCACTCGGCGGCCATCGCCTCGAATTTTGCAACCTCGGCGGGGTCAATCGTGCTCTGGGCGGCTTGCATTCCGGTCTCCATATGGCTCAATGGGTCATGGGCGTTATATAGGATCTTCATGGACAAAGTCTCGGGCCATAAAAGCGCAGTCCAGTATCTCTATCCCCCGGTCGAACCCTTTGACCGGCGCATGTTGGACGTGGGCGACGGCCATTCCGTCTATGTCGAGCAGTCGGGTCACCCCGATGGCCTGCCGGTGGTGGTGCTGCATGGCGGTCCCGGCGGCGGATGCAGCCCGGCGATGCGGCGCTATTTCGATCCCGCGATCTACCGGATCATCCTTTTCGATCAGCGCGGCTGTGGCCGCTCGCGTCCGCATGCCAGCGTCGAGGCGAATACCACATGGCATCTCGTGGCGGATATCGAGCGCATCCGCGAAACCTTCGGCATTTCGCAATGGATCGTCTTTGGCGGCAGCTGGGGCGCCACGCTGGCGCTGATCTATGCCCAGACCCATCCCGACCGCGCGATGCACCTGGTGCTGCGCGGCGTCTTTACCATGACCGAGGCAGAGCTTCGCTGGTTCTATGGCGGCGGGGCAGGGGCGTTCTGGCCCGAAACCTGGGCACGCTTTTGCGCGCCCATCCCCGAACGAGAGCGCGGCGACCTGATCGACGCCTATCACAAGCGGCTGTTCTCCGGCCGGCTGAACGAGGAAATCACCTATGCCAGAACCTGGTCCGCCTGGGAAAACGCGCTTGCGACCGTGCAATCCACCGGCGTCGGCGGCGACAGCCCGGCGGATTACGCCCGTGCCTTCGCGCGGCTCGAGAACCACTATTTCACCCATCGCGGCTTTCTCGACCATGACGGGCAGATCCTCGACCGGATGGGCGACATCGCGCATGTCCCCGGCACCATCGTGCAGGGGCGCTATGACATGATCTGTCCCCCCGCGACCGCGCACCGGATCGCCGATGCCTGGCCCGGATGCGACCTGCGGATCATTCCCGTCGCCGGTCACGCCCTGTCGGAACCGGGCATCAGCGCCGATCTGGTCCGGGTGATGAAGAAACTCGCCACCACATACTGAACGGCGCATTCGCACTTTTCCCCTGCGCCGCGGCGCGATATGCCGGGGCGCATGGAAACGCTTGCCGATCTCTACAACCGCCTCGTGACCGCGGGCGACCTGACCCGCGACCCCGCACAAGAGGCGGTGCTGCCGGAGTTCGAGCGCATCCGCGCGGGGCTGAGCGATGCGCAACCCCGCGGCTGGTTCCGTCGCGCACCAGAGCCACCCAGGGGGCTCTATCTCTGGGGTGGGGTGGGGCGCGGCAAATCCATGCTGATGGATCTCTTTGCCCAGACCCTGAACGTGCCCAACCGCCGGGTGCATTTCCATGCCTTCATGCAGGAAATGCACGCCGGATTGCATGCCGCGCGCGCCCGCAATGAGGCAGACGCCCTCGCGCCCGTCGCGGCAGAGGTGGCGAAATCCGTCCGCCTTCTGGCCTTTGACGAAATGCAGATCACCGACATCACCGACGCGATGATCGTCGGTCGCCTGTTCGAGGCGCTGTTCGCGGCGGGCGTGGTGGTGGTCACCACCTCGAACCGTGTGCCCGACGATCTCTACAAGAACGGCCTCAATCGCCAGCTCTTCCTGCCCTTCATCGCCCTGGTCAAGGAACGCATGGTGATCCATGAAATGACCAGCCCGACAGATTACCGGCAGGACCGGCTGGCCGGAAACCCAAGCTATTTCACCCCGTTGAATACCGAAAATCGCGCAAGAATAGAGACTATATGGCAGGATCTGACCGGCGGGCAGGGCGGGCCGCACAGCATCATCGTCAACAAGCGCGTGGTCGAGATTCCGGCCTTTCACAACGGTGTGGCGCGCGCCACGTTCTACGACCTCTGCGGCAAACCGCTGGGGCCCGCCGACTATCTCGCGCTGGCGCAGGCGGCGCGCGTGCTGATCGTTGAGAACATCCCGCAGCTTGGGCGCAGCAATTTCAACGAGGCCAGGCGCTTTGTCACGCTCATTGATGCGCTCTACGAGGCGCGCGTGCGGCTGATCTGCTCGGCGGCGGCAGAGCCCGAATATCTCTATCTCGAAGGCGAAGGATCGTTCGAATTCGAACGCACCGCCAGCAGGCTGCGCGAAATGCAGTCCGACGGCTGGGGCGAGGCGACTTAACGCCTGCGCGTCAGTTCCAGAAACACATCCTGCAAATCCGCCTGCTCGGTCTTTACATCCCGGATGCAGATTCCCGCCGCGCGCACGGCGGCCAGAACCGCCTCGGCCGGGGTCTCGGCGGAACGATAGCGGATCACCAGCGCGCCATCGCCACGCTGCGTCACGTCCAATCCCTCCCCCTCGGGCAACCGTCCCACCGGGCCATCGGGATGCAGGATCATCGTCCTTGAATCGAGCCGCCTCAACAGGTTGACGGTGCTGTCACGGGCCACCAGTTGCCCCAGGTTGATGATTGCGATCTCGTCGCACATCTCCTCGGCCTCTTCCAGGTAATGCGTGGTCAGGATGATCGTCATCCCCTGCTGGTTGAGTTTGCGGACGTTCTCCCACAGCATCTGGCGCAACTCGATATCGACACCTGCCGTCGGCTCATCCAGTACCAGGACATGCGGATGATGCACCAGCGCCTTGCCCAGCAGCAGCCTGCGCCGCATCCCTCCCGACAAAGTGCGCGCATAGGCCCCGGCCTTGTCTTCCAGCCCGACCATCCGCAGGATTTCGTCGCTGCGGCGCTGACGGCGCGGCACGCCGTATAGCCCCGCCTGCACCTCCAGCGCCTCGCGCGGTGTAAAGAACGGGTCGAGGTTCAGTTCCTGCGGCATCACCCCGATCGACGCCCGGCTCTGCCGCGGATTGTGATCCTGATCGAATCCCCAGATCGTCACGCGGCCCGCCGTCTTGATCACCAGCCCCGCCAGAATGTTGATCAGCGTCGATTTACCCGCTCCGTTCGGCCCCAGCAGGCCGAAAACCGATCCCTGCGGGATATCCAGGTCGATGCCCTGCAACGCCCGTTTCTCCGGGCTGTTGCGCCCGCCGCCATAGATCTTGGTCAGGCCCCGGATTTCAATGGCATTTGCCGCCATGCTGCTCTTGCCCCTCGCGTCTCATTCACTCATAGTCGCACCTAGTGGAAAGCCCGGCAAAAGGAAACGCCCCGATGGTCACTCAGGCCCCCGAAATCCGTATCGTTGACAGCTATCGCGTGGCCTGCGACGGCGGCGAGGGCGCATTGGGCCATCCCCGCGTCTGGCTACAGATTCCGCGCAATGCGGGCTATGTCGAATGTCCCTATTGCGATGCGAAACTGATCCACAAGGATTTCGAGGGCAGGGTCTGATCCAAACCACCTTGCTTTATCTAAGTTATCCAATATTATCAGAAAACGATAAATCCTGATAAAATGGATAAACATGGATCCCAGACTCAATCCCTTTGTCCCAAGTGCCGGCGTGCGCCCGCCTGAATTCGCGGGACGGGAAGACTTGGTCGAGCAGGCCTCCATCGCCTTTGACAGGATCAAGGCCGGGCTCCATGCAAATTCAATGTTCCTTCTGGGTCTGCGCGGCGTGGGCAAGACGGTCTTGCTCAACGCGCTACACGAGAAAGCCAAGGCGACAGGGTTTGAAACAATCAAGCTGGAGGTTCCCGATGACTCGGGCGGACATCTGGCGCAACGCCTTGTGCCCGGTTTGTCGGTTGTCTTGCGCCGCCTCGATCGCATGGCGAATATGGAGCAGAAACTGGGACTTGCGGCAGCGGCACTACGAAATTTCGCAGCCATCTTCAGGGTTGAGTACGATGGTATTTCAATGGGGGCTACCCCGGCAACACCCGACGCCGGTAGCGGTGATCTCGAAGCCGATCTGCCCGAGTTGCTTCGGCTGGTAGCCGACGCAGCGGCAGCGCGAGGCAGCGCCATCGGCATATTTATTGATGAGATCCAGTATCTTTCGAGGCCAGAGTTGTCCGCGCTGGCGCGCGCCTTGCACGAAGCGGCGCAATCGGGCTTCCGGTTGATCGTGATCGGAGCGGGATTGCCACAGATCGCGGCGCTGGTGGGCGAGGCGAAATCATATGCCGAAAGGCTCTTGCTGTTTCCCGAGGTCGGGCCACTCGATGACAAAGCCGCGCGCCGCGCGCTGCGCGAACCAGTGGAACGCGCCGGAGTGCGGATCGACACCGGCGCGCTTGACCTGATCATACGCGAGACACAAGGCTATGCCTATTTCCTTCAGACCTGGGGCAAGTTCGCCTGGGACGAAGCCGGGCACGACGGGATAACCGAAGACGACCTGCGCAACGCATCGCCCGCCATTCTCAACCATCTCGACATGAACTTTTTTCGTGTCCGTTTTGACAGATGTTCCGAACTGGAGCAGCAATACCTGCGTGCCATGGCCGAACTTGGGTCTGGTCCACATCGCACAGGCGATATTGCGAATGCGCTTGGCACAAACAGCAGTCAGGTCGCCGCAACGCGCAGCAAACTGATCAAGGCAGGTATGATATACTCGCAGCGGCATGGCGAGACGGCTTTCACGGTTCCACTCTTTGACCGTTTCATGCTGCGAGCGCTGCCCGAACTCATGCGATACTCGGCAAGGAAAGGTTCCAGAAAATGAGTTTTGGCAAGGGTTGTCACCTGCACCTGATCGACGGTTCGTCTTTCATCTTTCGCGCCTATCACGCCCTGCCGCCGCTCACCCGCAAATCCGACGGCCTGCCCATCGGCGCGGTGTCGGGCTTCTGCAACATGCTGCAACGTTATGTCGAGGGCAACAACGGCCACGACGCGCCGACCCATGTGGCGGTGATCTTTGACAAGGGCAGCCACACCTTTCGCAACGATCTCTACGACGCCTACAAAGCCAACCGAGAGGCGATGCCGGAGGATCTGCGCCCGCAGATTCCGCTGACCCGCGAGGCGACCCGCGCCTTCAACATCGCCTGCGAGGAAATCGAGGGGTTCGAGGCAGACGACATCATCGCCACGCTCGCCTGTCAGGCGCGCGATCTGGGCGGGCGGGTCACGATCATCTCGTCGGACAAGGATCTGATGCAGCTCGTGGGCGGCGGGGTCGAGATGTTCGACGCGATGAAGAACCGCCGCATCGACGCGGACGGGGTGCGCGAGAAATTCGGCGTGGACCCGTCCCGCGTCGTCGATGTGCAGGCGCTCGCCGGCGACAGTGTTGACAATATCCCCGGCGCACCGGGGATCGGTGTGAAAACCGCCGCGCTGCTGATCAACGAATTCGGCTCGCTCGAGGAACTGCTCGACCGCGCCGATGAGATCAAGCAGCCCAAACGCCGCGACACGCTGATCGAAAAGCGCGACCAGATCGAGATGTCCAGGCGTCTGGTGCAACTCGATTGCAACACGCCTCTGGACTTCACCCTCGACGACCTCGAAGTGCGTGATCCCGACCCCGACACGCTGCTCGATTTCCTCGCCCGAATGGAATTCCGCACCCTGTCGAAACGCATCGCCGATGCGCTGGGCAAGGAACCGCCCGTCATCCCGGAGCCGTCAGCGCCGTCAGCCGGGGACACCACGGAAAAATCCCCGGATTGGCCCGCAATAGACCCTGAATCCTACGAACACATCCGCGACATGACCGCGCTTGAGACATGGATCGCCCGCATCCGCGCGCAGGGCTATGTTGCACTCGATACCGAAACCACCTCGCTCAATGAAATGCAGGCCGATCTGGTGGGGATCTCTCTCGCCACCGCCCCCGGTCGGGCCTGCTATATCCCGCTCGCACACAAGGACGGCGCCGCCGACGATCTCTTTGGTTCCGACACGCTGGCCGAGGGGCAGTTGCCGCTCAACGACGCCCTCGCCACCCTGAAACCGATCCTTGAGGATGACGCCATCCTCAAGATCGGCCAGAACATGAAATACGACGCCAAGATCCTTGCCCGCCACGGCCTCAACATCACCCCTATCGACGACACGATGCTGATGTCCTACGCACTGCATTCCGGCCTGCACGGGCACGGCATGGACACGCTCTCGGAACGCTACCTGAACCACAGCCCGATCCCGATCAAGTCGCTGCTGGGTTCCGGCAAATCCGCCATCACCTTTGACCGTGTCGCCATTGACGACGCGGTGAAATACGCCGCCGAAGACGCCGACATCACCCTGCGCCTCTGGCTCACCTTTCGCCCGCAACTGCACCGCGCCCGCGTCACCACCGTCTATGAAACGCTGGAGCGTCCCCTCGTCCCGGTTCTGGCGCAGATGGAACGCCACGGCGTCAAGGTGGACCGTGACACGCTGCGCGCCATGTCGGGCAAGTTCGCGCAGAAAATGGCGGCGTTGGAATCCGAGATCCACCACCTCGCGGGCCGCACCTTCAACGTGGGCAGCCCCAAGCAGCTGGGCGAGATCCTGTTTGACGAAATGGCTCTCGCGGGCGGCGAAAAGGGCAAGACCGGCGCCTATGCCACCGGCGCCGACGTGCTGGAGGATCTCGCGACAGAGCACGAACTGCCCGCCCGCGTGCTTGACTGGCGACAACTCAGCAAACTCAAATCCACCTACACGGATGCCTTGCAGGACCATATCGACCCGGATACGGGCCGCGTGCATACATCCTATGTGCAGACCGGCGCCAACACCGGCCGCCTCGCCTCGACCGATCCCAACCTTCAGAACATCCCCGTGCGCACCGAAGAGGGCCGCCGCATCCGCGAGGCGTTCATCGCCGAACCCGGCAACCGCCTTGTCAGTCTCGATTATAGCCAGATCGAGCTGCGCATCCTCGCCCATGTGGCGGGCATCGACGCGCTCAAACAGGCATTCCGCGACGGTCACGACATCCACGCCATGACAGCAAGCGAGATGTTCAGCGTGCCGATGGACCAGATGACCCCCGAAATCCGCCGCCAGGCCAAGGCGATCAATTTCGGGGTGATCTACGGCATCTCGGGCTTTGGCCTCGCGCGCAACCTGCGTATTCCCCGGGCAGAGGCGCAGGGCTTCATCGACCGCTATTTCGAACGCTTCCCCGGCATCAGGGGCTATATGGACGACACCATCGCCTTTGCCAAAGAACACGGGTTCGTGCAGACCCTGTTCGGGCGGAAAATCCACACCCCAGAGATCGCCGCCAAGGGCCCCCGCGCCGGTTTCGCCCGCCGCGCCGCGATCAACGCCCCCATCCAGGGCACCGCCGCCGACATCATCCGCCGCGCCATGATCCGCATGCCGGCGGCGATCGAGGGGCTGCCAGCCAGGATGCTGCTACAGGTCCACGATGAACTGATCTTCGAGGTGGCCGAGGACGCGGTAGACCGCGTGATCGACGCGGCGCGAGAGGTCATGCAAGGCGCCGCCCACCCCGCCATCCACCTCGACGTGCCGCTGGTGGTCGACGCCGGACAAGGCGCGAACTGGGCGGAGGCGCATTGAAGGGGGGATGCCCGCAAGCCTTAGTTGTAGTCGCTACTCGACATCTGCTGACTTCGCACATTCGCTCATGGGCAGCGCGTCAGCGGTCGCTTTCGTGAGGTATTCGCACCACACCTCATTCGAGAGACGCTCAAGCAGCAGCGCGTCTTCAGGTGCAATGCCATAGATACCGGCATGCGCCGCATTGTCATCTTCGGGGAGATAGATTGCGCGACCGCGACGGCCCCTGTCTTCGATCGCGGCCAGCACCTCGGGTGTGTTCGCCACGCAGAAGCATGCTTTCGGTTTTACGTTGATGTTGCTGGCGCGAATTGCCTCAACAGAACAGCGGATTTGCTCGTTGGCAGAGCCGTTGAAGTACTCGCACCAAGTAACAGAAAGGTAGTCTTCGCTCTCCCGCTGCGCGAAGGCATTCGGATAAGGACGCAGGAAGTTGTCATGCTCGTCCTTATCCATCCTGCCGAACGGTACGTAGCGCACCACGCGGCTGGGCATCGGAATATCGTCGCCGTCAGCCGTCAAACCAGACCTCTGGATTGAAAGGCGCAAGGACATCGCGGACACGCTCGGGACGGGTCGGGTCGAAAGCAGCACGCTCGATTTCTCCATCGTCCAATCGTCGCGACAGGACCATGCTGACTTTCCCGCTTGGAAGACATTCAATTATGAGTCGATTGTCTCCGACGCTCCACGATGCCGTTACCGAGCCACGCCCGTTGGTGCCAATGCCCGGACGCCGTTTCGTGCGGGTATGCCTAAGCGTGTCAATGAACGCGGTCAGTGCATCCGGGCTCACGAGGTCATCGTCGTCTTCCCACGCGTCCTCGTCCATCATGTTTGCAAACTGCCGGTTCAAGCCGACGGCAAACCCCCGAGGCAGGTGCATTGATACCTTGGAGATGGCATCCTGAACAAATCTGAGATGCTTCTCCAACGGGGTCAGATCTGGGGAAGACCGGGAGTCCTGCGCTTCGCCTCGGCTTGCGCCGACCACCTGTCCAAGCTGTCCAAAGAAGTGATTGATGTTGTCATAAGCCCTTCCGGGTTCCAGCGTTCCGCGAGGGAGAATTCCGGTATCGACGTATGTCATTCCTCCACACCTCCAAACAGTTGTCTCGTTTTCTCGGTGATGCACTTCTGGAATATATCGTTCTTCTCGATCCGCATTTCACCCAGCATGTGCATCAATTTTTCACCCGTGGCCGGTATGGGTTCTCGCGTGAAAACGTCGATATCCAGCAATATGGCCGAATGTTCAGGCAAAGGGGATGCCGTTGTCGCAAGGACGAGCGCGTAATGAAGCCCCTCTGTATCAGACGGTTTCACCACTCTCATCTGGAATTCTTCAATGATTCCTCGATCAAGGCGGGGACCGTCGAACTTGACCGTCAGATACTCATCAGTGTCGATTTTCGGCTCGGGTATGTCGATGCGGTTGACGAACCGTAGTCCTACCCTGGAAAACTCGGTGACATCGAGGGCGGTAACTGTCGGAGTGAGTAAAGCCAATGCCTTTTCAGAGAAACTCTCCCATCGGTCATATGGCGCGCGTTGCACGAAGACAAACTTCTGTTCCTCGAGGAAGACGATTTCCGATCCGTCACGTAGCGTGACTTCAAAGCCGAGTTGCCTCTGGTTATGCGAAATAGCGTTTTCGTCAGGTTTGAAGGCTGTTTCGAACTGGATACGTGGCTTTGGTGCCTGAAAGCCCTCAAAAATTGAAAGCCCCAGCACGGCTTTGAGCTCGTCCAGAGATTTTTTGGACGTCCACCGAAACTCAAGCACGGCCTCTAAAATGGGCGCCTTCTTGTAGCGCAATTAGCCCTCCCGGCGGCTAAGATCAGGATTGCAACAACTTCCCGTAAGACCTTACCATTGAATCAAAAAATACATTCCGATTCAACAAGATAAAACGATTCCCGCTCAATGGTTTGACCTTGGGCCGTCTTCTTCGTATCAGCATTTTGATCGAATCAACTTATGCGAGCATTCGGCTGCAAGCGCGGTTGCTTTGATTTGATATAGGACGGGCATCTGCTCGCACCAACCTGCTCGTAGCCCCCTCACCGCATCTTCTCCTTCATCACCCGCATCCGCTCCATCGCCTCCCTGTGCCGCCGCTCCAGCTCCCACGGGCTGCGCGCCGCCACTTCTTCCAGCGCGTTGAAGTCCTCGCGGCAGACCAGTGCGGCCACCTCTTTCCCGTGCCGGTAGATCAGCACCCGGTCGCCGGTCTTCATCACATGGTCCAGATAGGTGCGGAAATTGGCGCGGATCTCGCGGCTGTTGACGTTGTGAAACATGGGGCACATTCTCCGGGGCATCTGCGGGCTGACCTGACCCTGCCCCATCCCGGTTAACGCCGCCTTGCCGCCCCGTGCGCGCCCGTTCCGTCACCCTGAGGCCTGCGTATACAACCCGCGTCCGCGCCGCACATGTTGCACGCGGCCCGGTGCCGGATCAGCCCGGCAGGGATCCCGTCAGGACATACCTCAGAATATCCACAACCTGCGCCGGTTCCCGCGCCACGGCAAGGGCGGCGGCATCCACCTCCTTGAGCGCGTGATCGTGCTCGGGCTGTTGCAGGATGATCAGCGATTTGCCCAGTGCGGCGGCATAACCCGCATCAAAGGCCGCATTCCACTGCCGGTATTTCTCGCCGAACCGCACCACCACGATATCGGCCCCGGCGATCCCCTTGCGGGTGCGGATCGCATTGACCATCGCCCCCTTGTGGTCGTGCCAGTACTTGTCCGGCTCCGCCCCGAGGATCGCAACGCCGCAATCATCACTCGCCGCGTGATCCGTCACCGGGCTGGCAAAGGTAACGTCAAGTCCTTTTGCTCCTTCAATAATTTTCTCGCGCCAGTCGGTGTGGATTTCCCCGGACAGATAGACATTCAGCGGCATGGCTGGCTCCTTTCTCATTCCTCGGTGTCGCGCGGGGCCCCGGCCATCATCCGGGTCACGGCATCGTCCGGCACCTGATCGAACTGCCGGTAATGCAGCCCCACCGCCCGGAAATAGCGCGGCACATGCGGACAGACAACCGCATCCACCAGATCGCGCAGCGCCTCCAGCGTGTCCTCCGCCGCCACCGGCACCGCCAGCACGATCCGCCGCGGACGCCGGTCCCGCAGCGCCATCAACGCGGCGCGCATCGTGGCCCCGGTGGCGATTCCGTCATCCACCACCACCGCATCGCGCCCGGCCACAGACACCGGCACACGCTCTCCCAGCCAACGCGTCCGCCGCTCCGCCAGTTCCGCCCGCTTTGCGGAAACGGCGTCAGCAAGGTCGTCATGGCCCAGGCCAAACGCCTCCAGAATCCGCGCATTGAAGTGGATATGTTCCGGCGGGCCATCGACAATCGCCCCCGCCGCCAGCTCCGGCTGGCCCGGCACCCCGATCTTGCGCACGAGGATCAGGTCCAGCGGCGCATTCAGGGCATGGGCAATCGGCAGGGCCACCGGCACCCCGCCGCGCGGTAATGCCAGCACGACCGGATGCTCCAGCGCCATGCTCTGCAATTCCTGCGCCAGTCGCACCCCGGCCTCTGTGCGGTCCTGATACATCGCGGCCTCCCCGTGAACAGGATACCGCAAACTGTGCCGTCGGCGTAGGCCGAGCTTCAGCCCGGCCCCTGTCCGCGCAACACCCCGCCGGTGGCTTTGGTCACCTTTTCGATGATTTTCGCCGAAACAGTCTCTATATCGCTGTCCGTGAGCGTCTTTTCCCGGGGTTGCAGACGGACCGTCATGGCGAGCGATTTCTTGCCCTCGCCCAGACCACCACCGACGAACTCGTCAAAGATGCGCACATCCTCGATAAGCGTCTTGTCGGCTCCGGCAGCGGCGTTGACGAGGCTCAGCGCCTCCACGCGCTCATCCACGACAAAGGCGAAATCGCGCTCTACCGCCTGCAGGCCGCTGATTTCCGGCGCCCCGCGCGTGGCGCCGCTCTTGCGCGGCATCGGGATCTCTTCGGGATAGAGCGTGAACGCCACGGCGGGCCCTTTCACATCCAGCGTCCGCAGGATGCGGGGATGCAGTTCGCCGAACACGCCCAGCACCTTGCTCGGCCCCAGGCAGATCCGCCCGTGCCGACCGGGATGGAACCAGTCCGGCCCGTCGCGCAGGATCTGCACCTTGGCGGGTGCGCCTATGGCGGCCAGGATGGTCTCGGCATCGGCCTTGGCATCAAAGACATCCACCGCCCGCGATGTGCTCTGCACGTCCTTGGGCCCGGTCCGCCCCACAAGGATACCGCTCACCTGCAACCGCTGTTCACCCGGTTCGCCGCCGAAAAACGCATGCCCGACCTCGCAGAGCGCCAGATCCATGATCCCCCGCGCCTGATTGCGTGCCGCCGCCTGCAACAGACCCGGCAGCAGGTCGGGCCGCATGTGGCTCATGTCCGAACTGATCGGATTGGCCAGCATCGTGCCGTCATCACCGCCGCCAAAGAGCGTGGCTGCGGCATGGTCGATAAAGCTGTAGGTGACACATTCGTTATACCCAAGCGCCGCAGCGGTGCGTCGCGCGATCTGCTCGCGCCTTTGCAGCGGGCTCAGGATCGGCTTGGGCACGCCCGCCGAAACGCGCGCCATCGGACGGCCCTGTAGCCTGGTCAGGGATGCAATCCGCGCCACTTCTTCCACCAGATCGGCCTCGCCCAGAATATCGGGCCGCCAGCTGGGAACCTGCGCCATGTTGCCCTCCAGCCGAAAACCCAGCGCCGTCAGCGTCTGGCGCTGTTCGCTCTCGGGAATATCCATGCCGACCAGCGACTGCACCCGTGCCGGATCCAACCGATAGGCGCGGCTCACATCCGGCACCTTGCCTGCAACCACCCGGTTCGACGGCACGCCGCCGCAGAGATCGAGGATCATCTGCGTCGCCAGATCCAGCGCCTCCATGTTGAAGGCCGGGTCGATACCGCGTTCATTGCGATAGCGCGCGTCGGAATTGATCCGCAGCGCGCGTCCGGTCGTGGCAATCTGGATATGATCCCATACAGCGGCTTCAAGGAAAACGTTGACGGTTTCCCCGGTACAGCCAGTATGCAGCCCGCCCATGATGCCGCCGATGCTCTCGATGCCGCCGTCGTCCGAGATCACCACCTGACCGGGGCCGAACGTGTATTCCTTCTCGTCGAGGCCCATCAACATCTCGCCGCCCTTGGTGCGATGTATCCGCAGATTACCCTGCACCTTGTCCGCGTCGAACACATGCAGCGGGCGATTGCGGTCATAGGTAAAGAAATTGGTGATATCCACCAGCGCGGAAATCGGCCGCAGGCCGATGGCGCGCAGCCGATTCTGCAACCAGTCCGGCGAGGGGCCATTCGTCACCCCGCGCACCAGTCGCCCGGCAAAGATCTCGCAGCCGCCCGTCGACGTGTCCGGATCAATTGTCACGCCGATGGGGCAGGTGAACTGCCCTTCGATATCCACGGTTTTTGCGGGCTTCATTGTGCCCACCCCCCGCGCCGCCAGATCCATCGCAATGCCGCGCACGCCCAAGGCATCGGGACGGTTGGGGGTAATTGCAATCTCGATCACCGGATCCACCCTGGCCGGATCATTCACCGCCAACCAGTCGGTGAACCGCTCGCCCACCTCACCCGAGGGCAGTTCGATGATCCCGTCATGCTCCTCCGATAACTCCATCTCGCGCTCAGAGCACATCATGCCGTGGCTCTCGACACCACGGATCTTGCCCACGCCGATCGTCGTGTCGATGCCTGGCACATAGACCCCCGGTTTGGCGATCACCACCGTGATCCCCTCGCGCGCATTGGGTGCGCCGCAGACGATCTGCGTCTCGCCATCCGCCGTCGCCACCTGACAGACACGCAGCCGGTCGGCATCGGGATGCGGCTCCGCCTTCAACACCTTGCCGATGGTAAACTCTTTCAGCCGCGCCGCCGGGTCGGAAATGCTTTCGACTTCCAGCCCCAGGTCGGTCAGCGTCTCGGCTATCTCGTCAACCGAGGCCGTGGTTTCGAGGTGCTCTTTCAGCCAGGACAATGTGAATTTCATGCCTACTCATCCGCCTGCAAATCTTGGATCACTCCGCGCTTTAGCGGATAAGTCGTGCATGGAAAACCCCGCATCGCCGCGGGGCTTCGCCTTGTTGAGGAACTGAGGCTGTTCAGGCCGTCCAGCGCCCCGAGAAATCGAACGCGCTGTCATAACCAAAGAGTGCGACGGCACCCCCGGTGTGCAGGAACACGACGCGCTCGCCCTTCTTGAAATGTCCCTTGCGGATCAGGTCGACGAACCCCGCCGCGCCCTTGGCCGAATAGACTGGATCAAGCAGAATCGCCTCCAGTTCCGCAAACATCCGTATGGCCTCGATGCCGCTCTCGGTCGGGATGCCATAGCCTTCGCCGACATAGTCTGTATTGGCCACCACGTCCTCGCGCCGGACCACACCGGCACAGCCCAGCTTTTCCGCCGTGGCGCAGGCAAGGTTGTAGACGTTCTCTTCCTGCTTGGGTTTGGGTGCGCGCACCCCGATGCCCAGCAGCGGGATCTGCGCATTCATCGCCTTCAGCCCAGTGATCAGCCCCGCCTGCGTGCCTGCGCTGCCGGTGGCATGGACGATGTGATCCACCTTGAGTCCGCGGTCATTGAACTGCGCCAGCATTTCAAAGGCACAGTTGACATAACCCAGCGCGCCGGTGGGGTTCGATCCGCCGCCGGGAATGGTATAGACATTGCGTCCCTCGGCGCGAAATCTGTCGGCCACCTTTTCCATCTCGGCGTTCATGTCCCCGCCGCCGGGCCGTTTCTCGGTCGTGGCGCCGTGCAGATGATCCAGCAGAACATTGCCGTTGTTGTTGTAATTGGCATTGTTCGATCCCGTCCGATCTTCCAGCAGGATATGGCAATCCATCCCCAGCTTGGCGGCAAAGGCGGCGGTCTGACGGGCGTGGTTGGATTGCGTGGCGCCCTGGGTCATCACCAGGTCTGCGCCCTGCAATTCCGCCTCTGCCATCAGGAATTCCAGCTTGCGTGTCTTGTTGCCGCCGGTGCTGAGGCCCGTGCAATCGTCGCGCTTGATCCAGATTTCGGGGCCGTTCAACTCCTTGCTCAGACGGTCCAGCCGCTCCAGCGGGGTAGGCAGATGTGCGAGAAAGCGGCGGGGATAGCGGGCCAGGTGCATTGGAATCCTCCTTTAACATGCGTTTCACGCAGGATATGGCGCGACAATGTGACAGTCTAATGCTATTATCGCTATTTATTATGCAAGGATTGCAATATGCGCCTCGAATGGCTGGATGACATTCTCGCGGTGTCCGATGGCGGATCCCTCGCGCGTGCCGCCGAGGCGCGGCATGTCAGCCAATCTGCCTTTACCCGCCGCCTGCGCGCCATCGAGGATGCGCTTGGCGCCCCGCTTCTTGATCGCCGTCGCAAACCGGTCACCCTCTTGCCTGAGGTCGAAACGCAATTGCCTGAAATGCGCAATCTCGCCACGCAACTGCGTCACCTGCGCGACAGTCTGACCCAGACCACCGGAGCGCGCGGCCTGACGCTGGCCTGTCAGCACGCCATTACCACCACTCATTCGCCCGCCATCGTCAGCATCCTGACCGCGCAGGGCGGTCGCGCGGTCCGCGTGCGATCTGACAATCGCGAGGAATGTCTGCTGCGCCTCCTGTCCGGCGAGGCTGATCTCGCGGTGGTCTACGCCGCTCCCGAGGTTGCGCCGCTCACCCTCAGTCGCGCCTTTGACCGCGTTCCGCTGGGCCGCGAGCGGCTGATCCCCGTCGCCACCTCGCGCCTCGCCCAGGGTCCGGACCTGCCTTACATAGGCTATCCGGGCGATGTCTTTCTAGGTCAGGTCATGGCGCGCGCGATCCTGCCCCGGATTTCGCCCGCCCGTCACCTGCGCCGCCGCGCCGAAACCGCGCTGACCCTCGCAGCGCATGAGTATGCCCGTCGCGGCATCGGCGTGGCCTGGCTGCCTGCGGCGATGGTCCGTGCCGATCTGGACGAATCCCGCCTGATCAGTCTCGAATCCACGCTTCCCGGTCTTGATATGGATCTGTGGATGATCCGCCTCTCGGATCGCGCTGATGACAGCTGGGCGCATGACTGGTCGCGGCTGGTCGCGGCGCTCGCCCGGCCCGGCTGAGCCTTCCGCCTTGCGCGCCCGGTTCCCCTTTGATTTAACCGCTTCGATGCCCTTGCCGGAGGCCGCGCCATGGTCGATATCGCCACCCGTGTCTACAATCACCGCTGGAAGATGGATCCGATCGTCCGCTCACTCATCGACACCGATTTCTACAAGCTGCTGATGTGCCAGTCGGTGTTTCGCAAACGCCCCGACACGACGGTCACCTTTTCGCTCATCAACCGCAGTAGATCCATCCGCATCGCCGACCTGATCGACGAGGGCGAATTGCGCGAACAGCTCGACCATATCCGAACCCTCTCGCTGTCACGCGGCGAGAGCACCTGGCTGCGCGGCAACATGTTCTACGGCAAGCGCCAGATGTTCACCCCGGAATTCATGGAATGGTTCGAGGCCCTGCGCCTGCCGCCCTATCATCTCGAAACGCGCGATGGCCAGTATGAGCTGACATTCGAGGGAAAATGGCCCGAGGTGATGATGTGGGAAATCCCCGCCCTCGCCGTTCTGATGGAATTGCGCGCCCGCGCCGCGTTGGGCAGCATGAAGAAATTCGAGCTTCAGGTGCTCTATGCCCGCGCCATGACGAAACTCTGGGAAAAGGTCGAACGCCTGCGCCCCATCGGCGCCCTGCGGATCGCCGATTTCGGCACCCGTCGCCGCCATTCCTTTCTCTGGCAGGACTGGTGCGTGCAGGCCATGCGCGAGGGTCTGGGCGACCGGTTTGTCGGCACCTCGAACTGCCTGATCGCCAAGAACCGCGATCTCGAGGCCATCGGCACTAACGCCCATGAACTGCCCATGGTCTACGCCGCTCTGGCCGAAAATGACGAGGCCCTCGCCCGCGCCCCCTATGACGTGCTCTCGGACTGGCACGAGGAACATGATGGCAACCTGCGCATCATCCTGCCAGACACTTATGGCACCAAGGGATTTCTCGAGAACGCCCCCGACTGGCTGGCGGGCTGGACCGGCATCCGCATCGACTCGGGCCTGCCTGAGGAGGGGGCGGAGATTGCGATCGACTGGTGGACATCGCGTGGCGAGGATCCCCGGCAGAAGATGGTGATCTTTTCCGACGGGTTGGACGTGGATCGCATCGTCTCGCTACATAAGCGCTTTTCGGGCCGTGTTCGTACCTCATTTGGTTGGGGCACGTTGCTGACCAATGATTTCAGGGGATTGACGCCGGATGATGCCCTGGCGCCGTTTTCCCTTGTTTGCAAGGCCGTGGCGGCCAATGGCCGGCCTACTGTCAAACTCTCGGACAATCCCCGCAAGGCAATGGGGCCGAGAGACGAAATCGCCCGGTATAAACGGGTTTTCGGGGTGGGCGAGCAGGAGGAAGTTGAGGTGGTGGTCTGATCCCCTCACCCGTTAGCCCCGCACAAACAGGGGTCTTTCGCCACGCTTGCGGTGCATCCTCCCGATGCGGCGACTGCTGCATTTCCGTACGGTTCAGGCGCTGAACCCTACGGCTTTTGCCCGGCCTGTTCCTTGCGGGAATGAAGAAGGCAGCGCCCCCTCCTGTCCCCAATTCACGCAAAAGTGAAATGGTTATGCTGGATCGCTTTGGTTGGCGGGCCTACTAAAATTTACGATCGGGGAATTCGGTCGGGGTCGGCGTTCTTCGCTGAGGCAGGGTAAAGGATGACGAGATGCTGATCAGGCTTTCCGGGGTGACGGGTTTCTTCGAGGATCTGGAGCCGCAGATCACCGTTCTGCCCGATGGCGGATATGTCGTGGTCTGGCAGGGGCAGACGCCCGATCAGGGCTGGGACGTGTTCGTCCAGCACTTCGACGCCTTCGGCAAGGAAGTCGCGCCCATGCAGACCCTGCAAGGGGCGACCGGCGCGCTCGACGATACCGTTCCCCAGGTCACCGCGCTGCCCGATGGCGGCTATGTCGTGACCTGGCAGGGCGCGACCGCGGACAACCAGGGCGTCGACATCTTCGTGCAGCAGTTTGACGCCGCGGGCAATCAGGTTTCCGACTTCCGCATGCAGGGCGTGGGGGGCAACCAGAACGACGTCACGCCGCAGATCACGACGCTCGCCGATGGCGGCTATGTCATAACATGGTCCGGCAGCGGCACGAGTGGCGCGGGCAGCGAGATATTCATACGGCAGTTCGATGCCGACGGAAACCCAGTGAACGCCGCCAACACCCGTCTGAACACCGGGCTTGGGAACGTGCCTGATAACAGCCCGCAGATCACCGCGCTGCCCGATGGCGGCTATGTGGTGATCTGGACCGGTGGCACGGGATCGCTCAATCAAGGCGGCGACATCATGGTGCGGCAGTTCGACGCCGCCGGAAACCAGATTACCAATACCATGTTGCGGGGAGAGTCCGGAAATTTTGTGGATACCCAGTCGCAGATCGCGGTTCTGGCCGATGGCGGCTATGTCGTGGCCTGGCAGGGGCAGACGACCAGTCAGTCCAATGACGTGTTCCTGCAGCGGTTCGATGCCGCCGGTAATCAGCTGTCCCGCACCACTTTGCAGGGGCAGCCGGGGAATTTCACGGATACCGCACCGAAGATCACCGCACTGGCCGATGGCGGCTATGCCGTGGTCTGGGAGGGCAGGGATTCGAACCAGACGGGTCCGATCAGGAACGACATCTACCTGCGGCAGTTCGATGCCGCCGGAAATGTGGTCGTCAGCGAACGGCTGCAGGGTGTGCCGGGTGATCCTGATAGCTTCAATGATCAGCGTGCGCAGATTGCGGCGCTGGTTGACGGCGGTTACGTGGTTGTCTGGCAGGGAGATACGGATGATGGAGAGGGTTTCGACATCTTCACGCGGCAATACGATGCCGACGGCACGCTGGTCGCCGAAAACCGCCTGGCGGCCTTTGGCGCCGTGGTAGACACGAGGCCGGACATCATCCCGCTGCCCGGCGGCGGCTACCTAGTGGTCTGGGAGGGGGGCACCCTGGACGGTCAGCGACGTGACATCTTCATCAACCGCTTCAACGCGCTGGGCGAGCCCGTCTGCTTCACCCGCGGCACCCTGATCGAGACTGCAAGTGGCCCGGTTCCGGTGGAGCGGCTGGCGGCGGGGGATATGCTGCGCACCCTCGATCACGGGTTCCGACCCGTGCGGCTGGTCTGCCGCACCGCCTGCGACAGCATCGACCTGCGGCTGCGCCCCGCGATCCGCCCGGTGCGGATCACGGCGGGGGCGCTGGGCAACGGGCTGCCGCAGCGCGATCTGCTGGTCTCGCCGCAGCACCGGATGCTGGTCAGCTCACGCATCGCGGAGCGGATGTTCGGCACCACCGAGGTGCTGATCCCGGCGATCAGGCTGACCGCGCTGCCGGGGGTTTTCATTGACGAGAGCGTGACGGAGGTCGAGTATTTCCACGTCCTCCTCGACGAGCATCAGGTGATCTTCGCCGAAGGCGCGCCAAGCGAGAGCCTGCTGACCGGCCCACAGGCGTTGCGGGCGGTCGGCGCCGCGGCGCGTGAAGAAATCCGCGCGCTCTTTCCACAGATTGCCGAGGCGGAATACGCCCCCATTCCGGCCCGCCCGGTCCCACTGGGCCGTCAGCAGAAAAAGCTGGTCGAACGCCACAGCCGCAACCGTCGCCCCGTGCTATAGGTGGGGTAGGGCACGCGCTGTCGGCGGCCATGCAGGACAAATCCGACTGATCGAATACTTGATATACCTGACGCCCGGAGCGTCAGGTGATTAAAGGATACAGTAATGGTTGAAGGTCAGATTACGGTGTTCAGGGTGAGCCGTGCCAACGTGACTGGCAGCTGGTCCACCGCCAACCCCCGGAATGTATTTGACCCGCCCCAGACCGGAACGCTCAGAGATAATGACGGGTTTCTGGAAACGGCGGATAACGGCGCCGCCATGTTCAATGGCCGCGCGGTGACATATCGGGGGAGCGGCACGGCGACCTTTGCCTTTTCAGGGCCGAACCAGTCATTCACCGTCGGGGTTGCCTTCTTTCGGGCGAATGGCGTCAACTACATGGTTATCCTGAACCGGCCGGTCGGGATGACCCGGGATCCGGGTCAGGCCACAATTGTCACGGTCAGCAATGTTTCCGGTGCGAGCGGCGCACAGATTCTGGAAAGCCCCGTCTGCTTCACTCGCGGCACGCTGATCGAGACCGAAAATGGCCCGGTGCCGGTGGAGCGGCTGGCGGTGGGCGACATGCTGCGTACCCTCGACCACGGGTTTCAGCCCGTGCGGCTGGTCTGTCACACCACCTGCGATGCGATTGACCTGCAACTGCGTCCCGCGATCCGCCCGGTGTATATTCTGGCGGGAGCGCTGGGCAACGGTCTGCCGCTGCGCGACCTGAAGGTCTCGCCGCAGCACCGGATGCTGGTCAGCTCACGCATCGCGGAGCGGATGTTCGGCACCGCCGAGGTGCTGATCCCGGCGATCAAGCTGATCGGACTGCCGGGGGTTTTCATCGACAGGAGCGTGACGGAGGTGGAGTATTTCCACGTCCTGCTGGACGATCACGAGGTGATCTTTGCCGAAGGCGCGCCAAGCGAGAGCCTGCTGACCGGCCCCGAGGCGCTGCGCAACGTCGGCGCCGCCGCGCGCGCCGAGATCCGCGCGCTCTTTCCCCGGATCGCCGAGGCGGAATACGTTCCCAGTCCGGCCCGCCCGATACCATTGGGCCGTCAGCAGAAGAAGCTGGTCGAACGCCACGGTCGCAACCGTCGCCCCGTGCTGAAGGCGGGATAGGGTCTCACTGCTTGCTGACGACTCGTCGGAACACGCGCGTCACGATCACGAAGAAGAGCGGCACAAAGACTACCCCGAGCACCGTACCCGAGATCGTTCCGCTGAGCACGCCCGAACCGATGGCGTTGCGTCCGCCGGAGCCAGCGCCGGAACTGAGCACCAGTGGTAGCACACCCAGGGAAAAGGCCATCGAGGTCATGATGATCGGACGGAAACGCTGGCGGGCGGCTTCGGCCACGGCGTCGATGACGCGCTCGCCCGCGACGTGCCGTTCGCGGGCGAATTCCACGATCAGGATCGCGTTCTTGCCGGTGAGGCCGATCACCGTCAGCAGGCCCACCTGAAAGAACACGCCGTTCTCGAATCCGCCCAGCCATGCGCCAGTGAGCGCGCCGACAATGCCGATGGGCATGGCCAGCATGACGGCAAAGGGAATCGACCAGCTCTCGTAAAGGGCAGCGAGCGACAGAAACACGGCGGCGAGCGAAAGTGCATAAAGCAATGGCGCCTGATTGCCGGATTCGCGCTCCTCGAGCGAGAGACCGGTCCAGGCCAGTTCGTAATCGGGACCAAGCTGTGCCACCAGCCGCTCCATCTCGGCCATCGCCTCGCCGGTCGAGACGTCCGCTGCGGGTGAGCCCTGCAACTGCACCGAGGGGATGCCGTTGTAGCGATAAAGGCCCTGCGCGCCGTAATTCCAGCTACCTTCGGAAAAATTCGAGAACGGCACCAGCCCGCCGCTGGCATTGCGCACCCGCCATTTCTCGATATCCGACGGGGTTGCCCGCGCCTCGGCCTCGCCCTGGACATAGACGCGCTTGATCCGGCCCTGATCGAGAAAATCGTTCACATAGGTGCCTGCCCAGGCGACCTGGAGCAGTTGCCCCACATCGGTGGGCGTCAGCCCCATCGCCCCGGCCTTGCGCCAGTCGATATCGAGGTTGAACTGTGCCGCATCCTCAAGCCCGTTGGGGCGGGCGGATGCAATGAGCGGGCTTTGCGCCGCCATGCCCAGAAGTTGATTGCGGGCCGCCATCAGATCGGCATGGCTCTGCCCGCCGCGCGCCTGAAGGTAGAAATCGAAACCAGAGACGTTGCCCAGTTCAATAACCGAAGGCGGCACGACCGGGAATACCATCGCATCGCGGATCTGGCTGAAGGCACCAAAGGCACGGCCCGCCAACGCCTGCACGCTCTGGTCCGGTGCCTTGCGTTCATCCCAATCCTTGAGCTGGACAAAGGCCAGGCCCATGTTCTGACCATTGCCCGAAAAGCTGAAGCCGACGACGCCAAACATGGAATTCACCACCTCGGTTTCCTGATTGAGGTAGTAATCCTCGACCTGTTTGACGACCTCCAGCGTTCGTTCGGCACTGGAGCCGGTGGGCGTCTGGATGAGGGTAAAGAGGATGCCCTGATCCTCTTCGGGCAGGAACCCGGTTGGCGTGCGCAGGAACATCAGCGCCATGCCGACCGCCAATGCCAGGTAGATCACGAATACCCGCACGGGTCGGCGCACCGACCAGCGCACCGTGCCGCTGTAGCCGTTGGTCAGCCCGTTGAAGCCTTTGTTGAACCAGGCGAACGGTCCCCGCACCGCCTCGTGGTCCTTGGCCCTGAGCAGCGAGGCGCAGAGCGCGGGCGTCAGCGTGATCGCCACCACCACCGACAGCGCCATGGCCGAGACGATGGTGATCGCGAACTGCTGATAGATCACGCCGGTAGAGCCGGGAAAGAATGCCATCGGCACGAACACTGCCGAGAGCACCATGGCGATACCAACCAGCGCGCCGGTGATCTGGCCCATGGATTTATGCGTCGCTTCGCGCGGCGGCAGGCCCTCTTCCTCCATGATCCGTTCGACGTTTTCCACCACGACGATGGCGTCATCCACCAGCAAGCCGATGGCCAGCACCATCGCCAGCATCGTCAGCGTGTTGATCGAGAACCCGGCTGCCGCCAGCACGCCGAACGTGCCCAGAAGCACGATCGGCACGGCAAGCGTGGGAATGAGCGTGGCGCGCAGGTTTTGTAGAAACAGGAACATCACGAGAAACACGAGGCCAATTGCCTCGAACAGCGTCTTGACCACTTCCTTGATCGAGATTTCGACAAAAGGCGTGGTGTCATAGGGGATCACGTAATCTACGCCGTCAGGGAAGAAGCGGGCGAATTCCGCCATGCGGTCCTTGACCGCGCGGGCGGTGTCGAGCGCGTTGGCGCCGGGGGCCAGCGTGATCGCCATGCCCGCCGCCGGATCGGTGTTGAACCGCGCCGTGGTGGCATAGTTCTCCGCCCCGATCTCGACCCGCGCCACGTCATCGAGCAGCACCAGACCCCCATCGGTTTCGGCGCGCAGCACGATCTGGCGGAAATCCTCGGGGGTGCGGAGCAGCGATTGCGCGGTGATCGTGGCGTTGAGCTGCTGGCCGTCGACGGCGGGGCGGGCGCCAAAGGCACCGGCAGAGATCTGCGCGTTCTGCGCCGAAACGGCGGCCACCACATCCGAAGGCGCAAGGCCGAACGCCGCCAGCTTGGACGGGTCAAGCCAGATGCGCATGGCATATTGCGCGCCGAAGACGCTGACCGAACCGACACCTTCGATCCGGCTCAGCTCATCCACAAGATTGGTGACCATGTAATCTGACAGATCCACTTGGTCGAGGCTGCCATCGGTCGAGATCATGCCGACGACCATCAGGAACCCGGCAGAGGATTTTTCCACCGTGATGCCCTGTCGCTGCACGATCTCGGGTAGGAGGGGCGTGGCCTGACCCAGCTTGTTCTGCACCTGCACCTGCGCGATATCGGCATCAGTGCCGGTCTCGAAGGTCAGCGTGACCTCGGCGCTGCCCGCCGAGGTCGAGCGTGACGAGAAATAGCGCAGGCCGTCGAGCCCGGTCATCTGCTGTTCGATCACCTGTGTCACCGTATTGGCGACCGTATCGGCAGAGGCCCCCGGATAGCTGGCCGAAACCGTGACCGAGGGCGGCGCGATCTGCGGGTATTGCGCGACGGGAAGGATCTGGATTGCCAGTGCGCCGATTCCCATGATGAGAATCGAGATGACCCAGGCAAAAACCGGGCGGTCGATGAAGAAACGTGCCATGCGGTATATCCTCTGCCCGGTTATTGTTGTGCGCCGGGGCTGCGTTCTTCGGGTTTGACCGTGGCGCCCGGGGCGGTTTTCTGAAACCCGGCCACGACGATCCTGTCACCGGGTTCAAGTCCGTCATCCACAACCCAGGCATTTTCCCGATCCTGAAGGATACTGAGCGTGCGTTCCTCGATCACATCCTCGCCGTTGACCACCCAGGCCAGGGGCCGCCCGCGACGGTCGCGGATCACCCCCTCTTGCGGTACGAGATAGACTGCCTCGGCCACCTCGACGGGCAGTTCCACCTGCACATACATGCCTGGCAGGAGCAGCAGATCAGGGTTGTCGAATTCCATGCGAAGGGTCACCACGCCGGTCTGCGGATCGACATTGGGTTCTGCAGCTTTGAGGTGTCCGGTCTCGCTGTAATCCGTGCCGTCCGCGAGTTTGAGCCGCACCGTAGCATCCGCGCCCTCCAGTTCGCGCTCTGTCTCGCCCCGCCGCCAGCGCAGAAGGTCGGCGGCAGATTGGGTGACATCGACATAGACCGGGTCGATGTTGCGGATCACCGCCAATGGTTGTGCCTGACTGGCGGTCACGAGCGCGCCCTGCGAGGTCTGCGAGAGACCAATGCGGCCCGAGAGCCGCGCCCGAATCGTGGTGCGCGACAACTCGATCTCGGCTGAGTTGAGCTGTGCTTCGGCCAGTTCGAGCCCTGCCGCCGCTGAATCACGGGCCGATGTCGCCTCGTCCAATGCCTGTTCGCTGGCCACATTGCGCGACTGCAACTCTTCCAGCCGTCGTGCCTCGCGCTCGGCAGCGCTGAGTTGTGCCTGGGCCTGCGCGACGCTGGCGCGAGCCTGCCGGACGGTGGCCTCATAGGTGGCCACGTCGATCTGAAAGAGCGGGTCACCCTCGGCCACGTCCGCGCCTTCGTCAAACAGGCGCTCGGTGATGATGCCGTTGACCTGCGGGCGTACCTCGGCCTCGGCCGAGGCGGCCACGCGACCCGGGAGGAGCGAGGTCAGGGTCACGTCTTCGGGCTCCAGTGTCACGACGGTCACGGGAACGGGCTCTTGCCCCTGTTGCGCCCCGGCGATGCCCGGCAAGAAACAGACACAGGCCGCAAGCGAGAAGATGAACCCTGGAAAATAAGTCATCAAAAGCCCTTTCACGATAAAGGATTGGCACGGATGCGTCCGCTGAATTATAAAACGAACGGGTTTTGTAAATATGACACGCTCGAAAATGGCAAGCGTTCTTGTAGCAGCGCACAGCAACCGTGCGAAATCAAGATTGGTCCATGCGGGATAACATGCAAAATTCCGATGCCTGCGACAATATCAGGCGCGGACGGCCTGTTACGCGCTCACCCGAGGCGCGGCGCGCGGCGATCTTTGCGGCACTCGAATCGGTTCATGCCGAGGAGGGAATGGACAGGGCGACGATGCAGGCGATCGCGCGGCGCGCCGGCATGTCCAAGCGAACGCTCTATGACATCTTTCCCAGCCGCACGGCGCTGCTGCGCGGCTATCTGGACACGGTCGCCGATCAGTTCATCCGTCCACTGTCCGCCGCTGACGCCGCCCTGCCGATCGCCGAGCGGCTCGACGGTCTGTTTTCGCGCAGACCACGGCATCAGGGCTATGGTTTGCCACTGGAAATCCTGCGTGCGTTCATTGCGCAGGTGCCCTCTGCGCCGGAGATCGGGCATGATCTGGTGGACAAGCTCATGCGGCGCGACCTGCGCATCGTTGTCGGGGAACTGGAGCGCGGCGTCGCGCGCGAAGAGGTCGTCATGGCGGACACCGAGGCTGCCGCCGCCCTGCTGCTCGACATGTTGCGGCCATGGCCCATGGAATCACTGCTCGATCCGGAACGGCTGGCGACACCGGAAGGATTCGCCCGCCGTCGCCGTCTTGCCATCGAGGTGTTTCTCAACGGGGTGGCCGTGTGCCGATAAACCCGACGCACCCCATCGTGGCGCCGGAAGCGTTCCGGCTCATCTTTGCCGGGCAAGGTGTCTGTTAAGCCAGTCGCTGAACTGTCTTGCGGCGGGGACCTGTTCGCGGATCGCGATGTAGTATCCTTCACGGGCGGCGATGCTGCCGGGATGCGCCGGGATAAGCAAGCTCCGCTCTACCGCATCACGCCCCAGAAGCGCGCTGACAAGCGCCACACCGGCACCGTTTGCTGCGAGGTTCAGGGCCATGCCGTAGGAGTCGACGAACAGCACGGGCTGCAACCCGGTCAGCCCATGCGCCGCGCCAAAGGCATCCCAGCCGACCGAAGTGCCGACGGCTTCGATCAGGGGAAGGGTCTGCAGGGACCCGGACAGCGCGGGCGATTTCAGCGCAATCAGATCGCTGGGTCGGAGGGGGAGGGCATGCAGGCCGACCTGCCTTTCCGAACCGAAGCGTATCTCGACATCGGCGACGGCCGAGATGAAATCGTCCGGCCAGATGGCGCTGACAAGCCGCAGGCGCAGATCGGGATGGAGGGCCTGAAACTCTGGCAGCCTGGGCGCGATGACCCATTGAGCGACACTGACCGAGGTCGCGATCGTCAGCATCGCCTCGTCGGGCGCCGCGTCAAAGGCCAGCGTGGACGCCTGCAACAGTTCCAGTGCAGCGCCCACCTGCGGCAGGAGTTTGCGCCCGGCGTCGGTGAGCGCGAGCCCGCTCGGGCTGCGCAGGAAGAGCGCGGCGCCAAGCCGGGTTTCCAGCGACTTGATCTGTTGGCTCACGGCCGATTGCGTCAGTCCGATCTCGTCAGCGGCCCGGGTAAAGCTGAGGTGCCGGGCCGCGACCTCGAAGGCCCGGAACCATTTTACGGGGGGTAGTGAACGGGCCATGGCGCACCAGTCATTACATTTCCTAATGCACTAGCCCCTTTTTCTTTAATTTGTCAAAGCGGCAGCGCTTGTTTAGCCCCTGAAGGGCGAACAGGAGGACAAGAATGCAGCCCGAAATCCGCAAGATTGCAGTTTATGATGAAGAGATCCGTATCGAGGGGTTTCGACCCACTGCTGCGCCGTGGCGCATGTTCGCGGCTGCGGCTGTCGTCAGAAATCCCTGGGCGGGGCGTTACATCGAGGATCTCAAGCCCGAGATACACGCCTATGGCCCGGTGCTGGGTAAGTTGCTGACCGAACGGATGATCGCACTGGCCGGAAGTGGCGAGGCGATCGAGGCCTATGGCAAGGCGGCGGTCGTCGGGCTGAACGGCGAGATCGAACATGCCTCGGGTCTGATCCACACGCTGCGCTTTGGCAATCACTACCGCGAGGCGGTCGGGGCAAAATCCTATCTGGCATTCACCAACACTCGCGGTGGGGCGAATGCACCGATCATGATTCCGCTGATGGACAAGAACGATGCCGGGCGGCGATCGCATTACCTGACCATTCAGTTCGCGATCCCCGATGCACCGCGCGATGACGAGATCGTGGTGGCGCTGGGCGGCGCGGCGGGCGGGCGACCGCATCAACGGATCGGCGACCGATATCAGGATCTGAAGGATCTGGGGCATGACCTGGACAACCCGGCCGCGGTTTGATCTTGGTGACGGTCTTTCGGGGATCGTCGCCGGATCCGGCGCACTCGTGCTCTTGATCCACGGGGTCGGGTTGCGGGCAGAGGCATGGGCGCCGCAGATCGACGCGCTGTCCCGCTATTTCCGTGTGATTGCCGCCGATTTGCCCGGCCATGGCAAAAGCAGGCTGGGCGCAGAGGCGGCGCTGGAGGACTATACCGCAAGGCTGGCGCGGGCGCTGAACCACCCCGCCGTGGTGATCGGTCACTCGATGGGAGCGATGATCGCGCTGGATCTGGCGCGGACGGTTCCGGGCAGGGTGCGGGGCGTGGCCGCGCTGAACGCGATCTTCCGCCGTGGCCCAGAGGCGAAAACCGCCGTGCAGGCCCGTGCCGAATATCTGTCCGGCGCGGTGCGGCCCGATCCCGAGCCGACCCTGCGGCGCTGGTTCGGCGCGGCCGATACCGAGGCGCGGCGGATCTGCCGAACCTGGCTGGAAGGTGTCGATGCGGCAGGCTATCGCGCGGCCTATGGCGTGTTCGCCCGCGAGGATGGCCCTTCCGACGCGACGCTGCGGGGGCTGCGGTGTCCGGCGCTGTTCATGACGGGCGGGCAGGAGCCAAATTCGACCCCCGCCATGTCCGAGGCGATGGCCGCACTGGCCCCGCGGGGGCGGGTCGAGGTCGTTTCGGATGCCGCACATATGATGCCGATGACCCATTCCGCCGGGGTGTCCGAGAGGCTCTTGCGGTTCGTGAAGGAGTGCCAGAATGACGACGATTGATCCGATTGATCTGCGCAAGGCATTCGGGCGTTTCATGACCGGCGTCACGGTGGTGACCGCACGGGCCGAAGATGGCGCGCCGGTTGGTTTTACCGCCAATTCCTTCAGTTCGGTTTCACTTGATCCGCCGATGCTGCTGGTTTGTCCGGGCCGGTTTCTGTCGAGCCACGGTGTCTTTGAAACCTGTCGGCATTTCGCGGTCAGTGTCCTGGCCGAAGGGCAGGAAGATGTGTCCAACACCTTTGCCGGTTTCAAGGGCGACCGGTTTGCACGGGTGGCGTACCGGGACGATTGTCACGGGGTTCCGGTGATACGCGGCGCGGTGGCGCAGTTTTCCTGCCGCACGGCACAGGTCATTCTGGCGGGAGATCATTCCATTCTGATCGGCGAGGTCGCGCGGATGTCGGACAATGGCGGCCGTGGTCTTGGCTATGCCGAGGGGCGATATTTCAGCCGCGGGCTGGAACAGGTGGCGGTGACCGGGCCGGGGACAGTACGGATCGCGGGCGCAATCGTTGAATGCGACGGCGATGTGATTCTGGAACAGACGCCTGACGGGCTGCGACCGCCACAGGTTGAGGTTCCGGGCCGCGTCGGGCTGCGTGAGGCGCTGGTCGCCAAGCTTGCCGGGCGGGGGCTGACGGTATGCCCCGACCGGGTCTATTCGATCTTCGATGATGGCCGGACTGGGGCGGATTATGCTTATTTCCTAGCCGGCGGCGCGCTGGATCACGGGGCGGGAGCATTTCGCCGGTTCCGCGCGGATCAGCTTGTCGTACAAACCTACACGAGCGCCGCCATCGCCACGATGATGGCCCGCTATGCAAGGGAAACCCGGCATCGCCGCTTTGGTCTCTATCTCGGGGACGAGCGCAGCGGCGAGGTTCACGACTTTCAACATCAGGGGAGTTGAAGATGGATTTTTCACTGTTCGCCCATATGGAACGCCTGACACCGGATCAGCCCCATGAAACGTTGCATTCGGATTTCATCGACCTGTGCAGGATGGCGGACGAGGGCGGGATGCGCGCCATATGGACCGGCGAGCATCACGGGATGGAATTCACCATCGCTCCGAATCCGTTCATCTCGATCGTCGATCTGGCGCATCACACCCGGAATGTCCGGCTTGGGACAGGCACGGTGATCGCGCCGTTCTGGCATCCCATCCGTCTGGCCGGAGAGGCGGCGATGACCGATCTGATCACCGGCGGGCGGCTTGAACTGGGCATCGCGCGCGGGGCATATTCCTATGAATACGAGCGGATGATGCCCGGGATGGATGCCTGGGAGGCGGGGCAGAGAATGCGCGAATCCGCGCCCTTGCTGCCGCGACTCTGGGGTGGGGACTGTGCGCATGAGGGCACGTTCTACAGCTTTCCGGCCTCGACAGCGGTGCCCAAGGCGGTACAGGCCGGTGGTCCGCCAATCTGGATCGCGGCGCGTGATCCCAACAGCCATGAATTCGGGGTTGCCAACGGGTTCAACATCCAGGTGACGCCGCTCTGGCAGGGGATCGACGAGATCAAATCGCTGAAACAGCGTTTCGACGCGGCGGTCGACCTGCATCCGGGCCGAAAACCCAAGATCATGCTGCTGCATCATGCCTATGTCGGCGCGGATGCCAATGACGTGGCACAGGCGGCAAAGGAGATTTCTCGCTACTATTGCTATTTCGGGGCATGGTTCCAGAACAAGCGCCCGGTGTGCAACGGCCAGATCGCCCCTCTGAGCAAGGAAGAGATTGCCGCCAACAGCATGATGGCCCCGGAAAACCTGATGCGCGATCTGACCATCGGAACCAGCCGGGAGGTCATCGACCGCATCAGGCGTTACGAGGATATGGGGTATGACGAATTCGCCTTCTGGATCGACACGGGTATGACGACGGAACGCAAGCGCGCCTCGCTGGCGCGGTTCATCGACGACGTGATGCCTGCTTTTGCATGAGGATGCCAATGACCGGAACACCGCATTATCAACTCTACATAGACGGCGCGCGTTGCGAAGGTGCGCAGGGTCAGGTGATGTCGTCCGAAAACCCCGCAACGGGCGAGGTCTGGGCGACGTTTGCCTGTGCCGCCGCAGAAGATGTGGACCGGGCAGTCGCCGCCGCCCGGCGTGCGCTGGAGGCGCCGGAATGGCGGGATCTGACCCAGACGCAGCGGGGCAGGCTGCTCTACCGGCTTGCCGATCTGGTGGAGGAGAATGCGCAGCATCTCGGGCGGATCGAGACCACCGACAGTGGCAAACTGCTGACCGAAACCGTCAGCCAGACCGCCTATGTGGCCGATTACTATCGTTACTATGCCGGTCTGGCCGACAAGATCGAGGGGGCAGTGCTGCCCATCGACAAGCCTGACATGCACGTCTTTACCAGGCGTGAACCGATCGGCGCGGTCGCCGCCGTGGTGCCGTGGAATGCGCAGATGTTCCTGACCGCGACCAAACTGGGCCCGGCGTTGGCCGCAGGGTGCGCCGTCGTGCTCAAGGCGTCGGAGATTGCCCCGGCACCGATGCTTGAATTTGCACGGCTGATCGAAGAGGCTGGTTTTCCTCCCGGTGTCGTGTCGATCATCACCGGGGATGCCGCGAACTGCGCCATCCCGCTGACCCGGCACCCGGACGTGGATCGCATCGCCTTTACCGGAGGCCCCGAAACAGCGCGGCACGTGATCCGCAACTCGGCCGAGAATTTCGCGGTCACCACGCTTGAGCTTGGCGGGAAGTCCCCGATCCTCGTCTTCGAAGACGCCGATCTGGATGGGGCGGCCAACGGGCTGATTGCTGGCAACTTTGGCGCTTCCGGGCAAAGCTGTGTCGCGGGGTCGCGCGGGCTGGTGCAGCGTCCGGTGTTCGACGAGATCATCGGGCGGATAGAGGAAAAGTCAAAAGGTATCATCGTGGGTGATCCGCTTGATCCTGCCAGTCATCTGGGACCGCTTTGCACCGCCGCGCAGATCGAGAGGATCAGGCAAACCCTTGCGCGTGCCGAGCAGCAAGGGGCCAGGATCCGCTTTGGCGGCAAGGCGATAAACCGAGCAGGCAACTTCATGATGCCCACGCTGGTCGACTGCCCGACGCCCGAAATCGCGACGCTTTCGACCGAGATGTTCGGCCCGGTGATGTCGCTGCTGCCCTTCGATACCGAGGAAGAGGCGATCGCATTGGCCAATTCGACGGAATACGGGCTGGGATCGGGTGTGTTTACCAGCGATCTTGCCCGCGCACATCGCGTGTCGAACCGTATGAGGGCGGGAATCTGCTGGGTGAACACATATCGGGCGATCTCGCCCATTGCGCCGTTTGGCGGTTTCAATGCCTCGGGCTACGGGCGCGAGGCGGGGCTGGACGCGGTGCAGGATTACACGCGGACCCGAACCACATGGATCAACATGTCGGACAAACCGATGGCCAACCCCTTTGTCATGCGGTAACCGGAGGGGCTGTCATGGTTCTGACATCAAGCAGCAGAGGCCGAAAGTGGCAGGCACCCCTCATGCACCCAGTTTCCGGCACAGGTAATTCTCCAGCAGGCGCGAGATGTCATTGTCAAAGCCGTTCCATGGCAGGCTGCCGCAAAAGGTGATGGAACCCACCGCAAACACCGATCCGCCCCCCGGCAGGTCGAAACAGATCATGTCCGCGTGTTTCGCCTCTTCCTCGGGGACGCCTGTCAGGTTTGTCAGGTGTGTCAGCTGTTCCTCGGGAACCAGCATGAAATCCTTGTTGTCGCCGGCCGAACGTGCCAGCAGCACATGGTTCTGTGGCGAGCCGATGCGCTGATCGACGTGATCCAGTTCGAATCCCGCCGCGCCGTTGCCGCTGAACCCGTAATTGCCAAAGAGATCCTCGGCGACACCCTCGAACAGCCAGTCGAATGCCGGATCGTGGCAGACGCGCTGATAGGGTGCGCCGTGGAATTCGCCTTGCGCGGCAAAGCCTATCCCGACAAGGGCCTGCGGGGCCCGTCCGCTGCGCCTCCAGAGGCCGCCATAGGTGCCGTCGAAGGCGTTGTAATATTCACCCGGCTCTGCCGCCCAGGCGCGGATGCCATCCTCGGCGCGGCGAATTTCGAGCAGGCTGTCGTTCTCGGCATGGCGTGCGATGCGCCAGTAGAATCCGTTGCCCCCAAGGTAGAGCAGATTGCCGCCAGCATCCCGATAGTCGCGCAGCGCGTCCAGAGTTTCGGCGGTGTGATATTCGGGGTGGGTCGTGGTGGTGACCGCCTTGTAGCCCGCCAGCACGCCCGCGCCTTCGGCATGCAACTCGTGATCGGTGATGATATCATAACCGATGTCCTTGGCGTGCAGCCAACTGATCAGATGGCTGTCGGCCGGGAAATGCCGCAACCCGGAACAGGTGGTCGCTCCGAAGGTCAGAAAGCCGGGTCGAAAATTGAATAGCGGTCTGCGATGGGAAGCGTGACAGATACCCGACCCGTCGGAGTGGGTGTTATAGGTGGAAAGGCCGTAATCTGGATATTCCGCAGGGTTATGGGGATATGCCCCCCAATCCTGCATGCGCCCCTGCCACGAGGGATCGTAATCGGGGCGGGCGTGGTTGCCGTAGACCACATAGGTAAAGGTCGGGATCAGCACGCAGAGATCCGCGCGCCGCAGGCCCTTGGGAGGACAGATGTAAAACGGCATTTCATCGCTGCCGTCATCCGCTTCGATATGCATGACATAGACGCCGGAGGGCATATCTGCGGGTACGGTCAGGGTAAAATCCGTTTGCCAGCCGAAATCATAGATATCGTCCTCATGAAAATGGATGGCGCCATAATGCGCGGGCTTGTGCCGCCAGCACATCTCGGAGGCGTCCCAGAGCGAGCCGGTCATGGCGCGGGTGGGAAAATTGACGAGGTGCAGAGCCGGTCCTGTCAGAGCAGGCACATGGCAAAGCGGGATGGAGGCCGAGAGATCCCATGCAGCAAGTGCGCCGTTCGTTCCGGTGATGGCCGGGGCCTCTATCTTGCCGTTGAAGAAATCCGTCACTGCGTTTCCGGTCAGACGTGCCGCAAGGCTGACGGAGGCGGTGATGTCGACGCGCGGCAACTTACCCGCTGCGTCATGTGTTTGGCGGCTATGGTGCCCAAGTGTCGTCTGGGCTAGGGTTACCCGGTCGTCTTTCAGACCGGCTTCGATGTGCGTCCAGCGATGCATCGGTAGCGGTTTGTCCATCGTCAATCTTGCATCAGCGACCGCCACGAAAAGACAGCCATCTGCGTTCAGGCCCAGAGTTAACGGCCCGCAGGACAAAACCGCCTGATCACGGCCATTGAGATGCGTGGGCAGGATGGTCGCGCTCAGCGTGATCGCTTCTTTTGCGGCCAGCGTGAGAGGTTCGTGCGTGATCCCATAAGAGCCGGGATGGAACGGCTGATGCCGGGCAGGCAGGTCGCGCGGGGCGAACCATGCGCTTGCGTCTTCTTCGGCGATGCCCGTGCCCGTCGGGTTCGGGTCGGCGCAGATCGACCGTGTCAGCCGGGCGCGGAAACTGCCGCCAAGCGTCGACGACACCTTGAAGGCGATTGTCTCACCCGGTCGCGCCGACAGGCGGTCGGTATAGCCGGTCAGGGGGGGCTCTTTCATTCGGCTACCTCAGTTGCGGACCATAAACGAGATCGGGCAGCCAGGTCACCCAGCCGGAGAAGAAGACGAGAAGCAGAAGCATCAGTATGTAAGGGATGAGCAGGGGCAGAACCCCGACCGAAATATCCTCGATGGTGATCTTGCTGATCCGCGCGGCAACAAACAGGTTCACGCCGATGGGTGGCGTCAGAAAGCCGATCTCGCAGGTCATCACGGTGAAGATGCCGAACACCACCGGGTCGATGCCAAGGTTTGTCACCAGCGGAAAGAATACGGCGGTAAAGATGATGATCTGCGGGATGCTTTCGAGCCACATGCCGACAACGATGTAGAACACCCCGATCAAGAGCATGATGAGCCAGGGATAGGCCACCAGCCCCTGGAACAGGTCGAGAATCCCGCTGGGAATGTCGAAGATCGTCACCAGTTGACCGAACGCCTTGGTTGATCCGAGGATGAACAGCACCGAGCCGATGACAATGGCGGTAAACTTGAACGCCTGCAGTAATTTCGCCCAAGTCAGCCCTTTGTAGATGAACAAACCCACAAACAGGCCGTAGGCCACTGCGACCGCTGCCGCCTCGGATGGGGTGAAGATGCCTGCGTAGATGCCGCCCAGGATCAGGATGGGTGCAAAGATTGCCCATTTTCCGTCCCACATGGCCCAGAGCAGCGGACCCCAGTGAAACCGCTCGCCGGTACCGCCATAATTATTCTTCCACGAGATCACGAAAACCACGACCATCAGCATCAACCCCAGAAGGATACCGGGCACGATACCTGCCAGAAACAGGCGCGGGATCGAGACATCGGTAACCAGCGCAAAGATAATCAGGAGGTTCGAGGGCGGGATCATGCTACCCAACGCCCCGGCCGAGGCCGCGATTGCCCCAGCAAAGCGCGAGCGGTAGCCCTCTCGCTGCATGGCGGGGATAGTGATGGAGCCGATGGCGGCTGTCGTAGCCGGGCCAGAACCCGACAGCGCGGCAAAGAACATGCAGGCGACCACGGTCACAAGCCCCATCCCGCCCTTGTAGGTGCCGACAAGGCGTTGCGCGATGGCTACCAGCTTTTCGGACATGCCGCCCTGTTCCATCAACTGTCCCGCCAGAATGAACAGCGGGATCGTCACCAGCGGGAATGGTTCGAACGCCGTCCAGGCCGCCTGCGCCATCAGTGTCAGTGGAATATCGGCGATCAGCAACCCGGCGACCGTAGCCAGACCGGCGGCAAAGGGAATTGGCACGCCGATTGCCATTGCAAGGACAAAGGCGGCGGCCATGACAAGGGGGCCGTTCATAGCGGCAGATCCTTCCAGCCGTCACGGCCCCAACGCCAATAGACCTGCAGTATGCGAAACAGCATCAGGGTAAAGGCCATGGGAATGATCATCTGAACCCACCGCTGCTCTATGCCCAGACCGGGGGTCATGTAGGTGACGTTGAACAGCAGTTGCGTGTAGATCGTGGTCTGCACGATCATGAAGATGACGAACCCGGCCCAGAGAACATCCGCCAGAATCACCGCGCCGACCTGCAGGGCACGCGGCAGGCGGCTGAGTAACAGGGTAATGCGGATGTGCGCCCGTTCGCGCACCGCCATCGTTGCCCCCAGATAGACCGCAAAGATCATGCCGTAGACTGCGGTCTCTTCGGCCCAGGCCGCCGCAGTGGAAAAGAAGTAGCGCAGGATGACCTGCAGGAGGACAGAACCGACCACCACCACGAGGCAGAAGGTGCAGATCACCTCTTCGAAATATCTGTCGATTCTGGACAGCATAACCCTGCCTCCGCCCGGAAGGTGCCAAGGGGCGCGGGGGCAATGCCCCCATGCGCCGTTTCAGATGTTATTCCGCTTCTGCGCGGATTGCTTCGACCAGAGCGATGAAGTCCTCACCCTTGTCGGCGGCATAACGGTCCTGCACCCGCAGGCCTGCCTCGATGAACCCGGAGCGATCGAATTCGGCCGTTTGCATGCCGCCCTCGCCGGTCAGGAAAGCGCGGATGTCGTCGATCTGCTTTTCCATCTCCTCGCGGTGGTACACGCCCGCCTCTGCGGCGGCCCGCATGACGGCATCGCGCTGCGCGTCGCTCAGCTTGTTCATCACGCGATCGCTGGCAAACAGTGGCGAGAAATAGGTGAAATGTTCAAGCGCCGTGAAATAGGGCATGATTTCATAGAATTTCTGCGACTGGATGAAGGAGGTGCCATTGTCGGCCCCCTCGACTGTTCCAGTTTGCAGCGCAGTGGGCGTATCCGCCCAGGGCAGAGGAATGGGAGCCGCACCAAATTCCGTATAGGTGTCGATCATCACCTGGTTCTTGGGCACCCGGACCTTCAACCCCTTCATGTCCTCGACCGAGGTGATCGGATTTCTGGAGTTGTAGAAATCGCGATCCCCCACAAAGCCGTAGGTCAGCAGATGTACGCCCGTGGCGGCCTGAAGCTGTGCCGCGAAATCGCGTCCGACCTCGCCTTCGAGCACGCGGTAGGCGTGATCCTTGTTCTGGAAGATATAGGGCAGCACGAATGCGTCCATCAGCGGGAAATGCGGTGAGATGTTGTTGCCGGTGATGACGAACATGTCGACGGTGCCCAGTTGCATCGCCTTGAATGCCTCGTCCTCGCCCATCAGCTGGCCGCAGCAGCGGACCTTCACGTCGATGCTGCCGCCGCTATATTCCTCGACCAGTTCCTCGAACTTGTCGGCGAGCACGGCATAGGTGCTGGTTTCGGCGGCTGCATAGCCCAGGTTGATGGTGACATCCTGCGCCGATGCAGCCCCGGCGATGAGCGAAAGGGTCGCAAAGGACCCTGCGAAAAGGCGCATTGATGAATGTAACATGATTGCTCCCTGTTGGATTACGGATTTGTTGTTTTTGTGAAATCAGGGTAGCCGCACATTATCTGCAAGTATAATATCAATTGATTAGTTTTTGATGCATAATAGGTATCATGAAAATCGGCCTGCGCCATATCCGCTATTTTCTGGTCCTTGCCGATGACCTGAATTTTCGCCGTGCCTCCGAGCATCTTCATATTTCACAGCCGGCGCTCACGCGCACGATCCAGCATCTCGAAGCGGAGTTGAAGGTTCTGCTGTTCGAGCGCTCGCAGAACTTTGTCCGCCTGACCGACGCGGGCCGGGCCTTTCAGGAAGGGGGGCGGCGGGTACTTAACGGTATGGAGGCCACCATTGATCTCACCCGCCGCGTCAGTATCGGAGAGGCCGGAGCGCTGCGCGTCGGATATACCGATTTCGCTATCGCCGGGGCGCTGCCGGAACTGCTCAAGCAGTTTCATCAAAAGCATCCCGGGATCACCGTCCGACCGCATCACGGGGTTACCGCAACGCAGCTCGAGGAGTTGCAGGATGACAAGCTGGACATCGGGTTTATCACGGGTCCGGTTCGCCATCCGGGTTTTCAGAGTCGGGTGGTGCAGAATGACCGCCCGATCTGCATCGTGCCCGAGGGGCATCATCTGGCCATGCGCAGGTCTGTTACACTCGCGGATCTGGCAGAGGAGGATTTCGTCCACGGCCCGGCGGAGGCCTGGGCACACTTTTACGACTATCTCTTTCCACTTTGCCGCCGAGCGGGCTTTCAGCCGCGCATCGTGCAGGAAGCGTTCAATTCGGTGGGCATCCTTGGTCTTGTGTCCTGCGGCATGGGCATCACCATACTGACCGAAAGCATCTACGACTTTGCGACTGGCGGATTGGTGCCGTTGCCCATCAGCGACATTTCAGAGGTGATGGTCACCGAGGCGGTGTGGCTGTCCGACAATCTGCGCCTGCCGACACAGCAGTTCGTTGACTTTCTGGCACAGCAGGACATCGGTTGAATCGATGAAACCGCGCACGGCAAGGTGGATGCACCGGACGCGGACACCAACTGGATCGGCGTGATCCGTTCGGTGACCGAGATCGGAACGGCAGAGCAATCGGCTTACGTGGGCAGGCTGCTCATGATGGTCGCACGGCTGACGCATGATTTCGAGGTTGCTTCGGCTATTACGCGGCCTCCGGCCGCGCGCCTGGCATCCGTCCCAATGCATCGAGGAAGAACGGGCGGAATCCCTTCGGGTGCTCGCTCATCGGGAAGTGGCCCAGTTCCTCCATCACCGCGAGCGTCGCACCGGGGATCGCAGCGGCGGTCCGTCTGGCGCTCAAGTGTAGCGGTTGTCATTGTCTCTCCTCCTCACTCTGCCGCGACCCGTGTGTCGGATGCGGTCTTGCGTTCTCTGGCGATGGCCTGCACCATGCGCTCTGACAATTGTTTGTGCTGGATGACGAACAGCCCCTCATCCTCGTTCGTGCTCCCGACAAGATCGGGTTGACGCCCAATGCCCCGGCATCCTCATCCGAACCGTGGATCCATTGGGTCGCGCCACGGCAGATGTCGTTCCACCTGGCACGCGCCCCTACCCTCACAGCGCGTGTCGGTGATATATTCCGAACCGGCTGCCCATCCCGGTAATCAAGCGATACGCCGGTCCACCAGGCGGTGGACCGGCGCGTCGTGTCGGTTATTCTTCTTCGATGCGCTCGACAATTGCCGTGGCATAGGCATTGACGAGGGCGTTGTAGAAATCGTCCTGCGAAGGCGGCACGATGATCCAGCCTTCCGGGGCGTCGGTCTCGCCGGTGACGGCAGACATTCGCAAGACATAGCTGCCGATCACGTCGTCTGGCGTGCTTGCCTCCGAGTTGGCTGCGGTGTCTTCGTTGGGCCCTGTATAAGTGGTCACCGTGCCCTCAAGCTGATTGAATTCGCCCGATTCCGGCAGAACCGTATTGCCGTTGATGGCAACCTTGTTGATCTCTACGGAGATCTGCGGCGCCTTGGCGGTATCGTCAACCGTCACCTGCGATGCGATGGCCTTGGTTATGTCATCTGCCAGTGTCGGCCAATATTCGAGGACATTGTTGTCCTCGTAGGCGCTGAGGTCAGCATTGACCGCGACGCCGGACAGGGTTTTCTCCATTGCGGCGAGCGGGCCGCCGACAGCCAGCGCGATGCCAGTCAAAAGTGCCGTGGTCCAGAGAAGTTTCATTTTCAGTCTCCTTTTATTGATCCTCGTCGAAAAGGCGCTGTGCGGTGACTGCTCAGCGATCTGTACCGCGCCCGTCTTCGAGGTGATATGCAGGGTGAACGTGCCCGGAGCAGTTTGGTTCCATCCTGACGGAGAATTGACGCGACGGAGTGAGAGTGCTTGCAGGTCCAGCCTGCTCTGGATCATCCCGTCGGCATAGTCAGGGTTCTGATCAGTTCAGCGCAGGGGGCGCGACAATGCGCTGTTGTGTCTGCCCTGAAGCGCGGTCCGGTGGACGCGCCATCCCAAGGCTGTTGTCACCCTGTCAATCTTGAGCATCCTGCGCCGTGTCTGTCACCACTTGCCCCGCGCGCTCGATATCCTTACCGGCGCCCTTTACCGTTTCACAGGCGGCAAGAGCCCCCATGACAAGCAAGGAAATAAGTGAAATTCGTGAACGTCTCATTGCGATCTCCGTTTGATGTCGTGTGATAATCAAACGCAGCAACCGCCATTCCGGTTCCAATGGTTTGCAGACAATCAGTCGGCGTCCTCATCCGGGGCGGGCCATGTAACCGGAAATACGACGTGCAGTTCATAGCGGTCGGGCAAGTCGTTGATTTCGAGCGTTCCGTTCAGTTGTGATACAAAGAACTCGATCAGCCTGGACCCGAGACCGGAGCCGCCGATGGGTGCGTTGCCGCCGTTTTCGGCTTCAGTCTGCGGAATGCGGGAGTTCACCACACTCAGGCATAACCTGTCGTCGTCGACATCCTTCAAGGCGATATTGATCCAGGCGTCTGCTCCGGTGGTCATGCCGCAATACTTGACCGCATTGATTGCCGCCTCGGTTGCCAGAAGCGACAACGGCACGGACTGGTCGGGGCTGATCTCGACCGGGCCGAACCCTGTGGTGACCCTGATCTGACGGCCTGACTCGTCAAGCGTTCCCACGATCACCAATTGCTGTATGATATCATCAAGCAGCCTGTCGGCACGCACAAGGGACAGTTTGCGCGCCATGTAAAGGTAACGGTGAATGGCCGAAAGCGCCATCACCCGATCCTGAACCCGTCGCAGGAGGTCTCTTGCCTCCGTGCTGCCGGTCGAGCGAATCTGCATGTTCAACATGCTTGATATGAGCTGGAGGTTGTTTTTCACGCGGTGATGCACCTCGCGCAGAAGAACTGTCTTTTCCCGAAGGTCCTCTTCGAGGTGCCGCTCCTGTTCGGACAGGCGCTTTGTCATTGCGCGAAACGCTTCGGCGACCACCTCGAGCTCTTCGGGCGCATTGTCCAGCCGGGCTCCATCGAGATCGCCGCGTCCGGCCGCATAGAGCCGCATCCAGGATCGCAATCGGCGCACATGCCGGATCACCAGATGATGCACCCCCACATAGGCCACTCCGATGGCGATGGCCCACATGACAAAAGGAAAATAGAGCGCGAACGCCCCTTCATATCCCGGAAGTACACCATTCTTGTGTCGCGGCTCCCAGCTGCCCAGAGCCAGAACGTCATCGTTCACGATTGGAACCACGGCGAAATCCCGCGTGTTGCCATCGCGATTCTTGTCCCGGAACGTATGCCGACCCTTTTCTGCCAACTCTTTCAGACCCCTTGAGGCAGGTAGAACCGATCGCCGGTCATCTGTGAAATCTGCCGTGGCGACGATCTCACCCTCTGACTGGAACAGCACCAGATCAACGTCGGGTGCGGTTGTTGCCAGCTTTTCGTTCAGCACGCTGATCGGTACGGCGATCCAGACCGTTCCCCGAAACTGACCGCCTTCAAAGACCGGCACCGCGACGCTCACAGTCGCAATCCCGCCTGCAAATTCGAGCGGGCGCGTCTGGATATTGGTTTCGCGGCTTGTCAAATCTGATCGAATGGAATCCAGATTGCCGAGATCCCTGCGCCCACCGTTCGAGGCGCAAACCAGAATCAATTGATCATCCACGAAACCGGCGAATGTGTAGTTCGGGCTTTGCTCGACCACTCTGGCCATCACCGCGTCACAGGTTTCCTCAGTCGCGTCGAAGGCGGACACAGTGATGGCAAGGGTCTCGGCTGTGCTGACGGCTGACCGTATCATGTCGCGACTTTCGGCGACGGCCTGTTGTGTCTGCTCCAGAAGCGCTGTTTCGGACAGGATCTGCCGTTCCTCCAGAACCTTGTAGGTCTGATAGACTGAAATCAGGCCCAATGGCAGGATCGCGATGCTCAGAGCCAATCCCAGGCGCAGCGCGAGGTTAGGTTTCAGAATCCTGCGCACCACGGCGAACCGCGATGTCATGCTGCCGGTTTCCCGTTCACCACGGCCATCGTGGCGGCATCCGTCATTTCCATCGCGTCTTCATCTTCAAGATGCATCAGTTCTGCCAGTCGCTTGCGGGCGCGATTGGTCCTGCTCTTGATCGTTCCCACGGCGCATCCGCACATTTCGGCGGCATCCTCATAGGAAAATCCTTCGGCTCCCACGAGGATCAGAACTTCACGCTGCTCGTCGGTCAACTGAGCAAAGGCCGCGCGGAAATCCGTCATCGCCAGACGCCCGTCATGTGCGGGTTTTTCGGACATTTGTCCGGCCATCTTGCCGTCCGGGTCTTCGACCTCTCTGCAGCGTTTTCTGTAAAGCGAATAATAGGTGTTGCGCAGAATTGTGAACAGCCAGGCGCGCAGGTTGGTGCCGGGCTGAAACTTGTCAAAGTTGCCCCAGGCCTTGACAACCGCATCCTGCACGAGATCATCGGCCGCCGCCGGATTGCGCGTCAGGCTCATGGCAAAGGCGCGCATCGCGGGCAGATGCCCGATCAGCTCATCCCGGGGGTCGCTCCTTGAGTCAATGCCGGTTTTCACGAGTCATCCCCGGACGGATCTGATTGTTTTTCCTTCGTCTGCCTGCGCAATTGCTCCAGCAGTCTGGTAAAGCGTTCAGGTACCGGCTCTCTGGCCGCATCCGAATAGACGCGCCGGAGATTCTCGTCGATCTGCTGATCCAACTTGGACGTTCTGCGGTTGTTTGCCATGTCGCCTATTTATCTGCCATCATTGAAAAGGCACTTTCTTGCACCCATTCTGGAACATAACACGCCCGGTTGCGTTTGGTTCCCCGCAGGACGCATTTTTTGAGGACAGCCATGACAGAAGCGACAGACAAGCCGGATCTCGCAACGCAGATCGCCGACGAACTCCCGTATCTGCGGCGCTATGCACGCGCGCTAACAGGCAATCAGCAGACAGGGGATCACTACGCGGCGGCAACGCTTGAGGCGTTGTTGGCGGATCAGGAGGTGTTCAACACAAAGCTGTCGCCCAAGGCGGCTCTGTTCCGGGTCTTTCATCAGATATGGGTGTCGTCAGGCTCTCCTGTGGAAGAAGCGGATCAAACCGGTTCGCCCGAGGCGCGCGCTCAGTGGCGGCTTTCGGGGCTGACCCAGAATACGCGGGAAGCACTCTTGCTGCACAGCATCGAAGGTTTCAGGGCTGAAGAGATTGCGAGCATTATCGGCGGCACGGCTGATGAAGCGTCGGCACTCTTGTCGATTGCCCGCAGCGAGATGTCGAACTCGATCCGCGGCCGGATCATGATCATCGAGGATGAGGCGATCATCGCGATGGATATCCGCGCCATCGTCGAGGACATGGGCCATGACGTGACCAGCATGGCCCGGACGCGTGACGAAGCCGTAAAACTTGCGCGTCGTGATCCGCCCGACATGATCCTGGCCGATATCCAGCTGGCCGACAGATCGTCGGGCATCGATGCAGTCAATCATATTCTGAAAGAACTAGGCGACCGGCCGATCGTGTTCATCACCGCCTTTCCCGAGCGGCTTTTGACGGGAGCGCGGCCCGAACCGGCCTTTCTGATCACCAAACCCTATACCGAGGAGCAGGTCCAGTCGGCCGTAAGCCAGGCCATGTTCTTTTCAAGCACCGAAACGCTCCGGTCACAGGCATGAGGGCAAGGAAATAAGGGCCCCGCGCTCGAAGCGTGGGACCCTGTTCATCCAGATGTTTCGTTTGGTGGCCTGCTTGTGACCGCGGGTCAGGGCGCGCGGCCTCGCAATGCGCGGGCGATGATCGCTATGACAAACAGGATGAGGAAAATGAAAAACAGGATTTGAGCAATCCCCGCCGAGGCCGAGGCGATGCCACCAAATCCGAATACGCCAGCGATCAGCGCGACGACCAAGAACATAAATGCCCAGTAAAGCATCGGTTTCTCCCTTCAATGAACCTTGGTTGCGGTTACCGTTCCAACCTGCGGCTCCCCGGTCTTGTTCCGAAGACAAGCAGATTTTTTCGGAAATCCGTCATTCTCAAGGTTCCGGGCATTCCGTGCCGGGTCTGGAAAACGATGACATCGCGATGCCAACGGTCCCATCCCGGGTTGACGGATATGCCGACAAGGCGTGCAACACCGTTGCATCAGCATTTTGACGCGGTGCAAGCCGAAAACGGCCGCTCTGCCTGGCCTATGGGCAAAAAGCAGCCGTCCACCGGCAGACTATAGCCGTCACGTGGCTGGATCACGTGGGCTGGTTGCGCGGGCGCGCCAGAGGTGCCAACACTGTTGATGCGCGCAAACCCTGCCAGAGAGGCAATCGGACCGGGTCGAGCCGGTGCCGAAGCCATATCTCTTATGCCAGACAGAGGCCATGCTGTGAGGACAGAAATCCCAGAAATCCCGAAGGTTGCGAAGCAGTTACCGTTGATTGTCGTGCCCTGCCTGAACGAGGCAGAACATATCGCGCCACTCCTGACGCAGCTTGCAAGAATGACAAACCAGATCGGCGGAAGGGTCGTGGTGGTCGATGGTGGCAGCACCGATGGAACATGGGAGATCGTTTCCGCCATCGCCGAACGCGATTCCCGCATCTCGCGGCTAGATAATCCGCGACGCATTCAGAGTGCAGCGATCAACCTTGCAGTGGCCGAGGACCGCGGCGTCTCAAGCCACCTGATCCGCGTTGACGCGCACTGCCGCTATCCGGACGATTACTGCGCCCGGTTGCTGGCCGAGATGGACCGCAGCGGTGCCGACAGCGTCGCCGTCAGCATGATTGCCGAAGGCAAGCGGGGCGTCGAGGCCCTCAATGCCATGGTGCAGAACTCGACGGTCGGGAACGGCGGTTCGCGCCACCGCATGCGCTCTGAAGGGCAGTTTGTCGACCACGGCCACCACGCGCTGATCCGGTTGGATGCGTTTCGGGCAGTGGGTGGCTACGATCCCAGCTTCTCACATAACGAGGATGCCGAACTCGACTTCAGGCTGCGGCGGAACGGCTATCGCATCTGGCTGGCCGCTGACCCGGTAATCACCTACATCCCGCGCCGCTCGTTTGGTGCCCTGGCGCGGCAGTATTTCAACTATGGCCGCGGGCGCGCGCGTACGATGCTCAAGCATGCCACCCCGCCGCAGTTGCGCCAGACCAAGGTCATGATGGTTCTGCCCGCAGTTGTCTTGTCCGCGCTCACCAGCGTTCACTGGATTTTCGCGGTGCCCGCAGCCCTGTGGCTGGGGTTCTGCATTGCTTCGGGTGTGATTCTGGCGGTTCGTCACCGGCGCGCATGGCTTGCGCTGACCAGTGTCTCGGCAATGCTGATGCACGTTGCGTGGTCGGTCGGATTCTGGCGACAGATTCTCGGAAGTCTGTTTGCCGTCGCTTCAGCAGCGCCTCTGGGAGACGTTCGATGACCCCTCCTATCAACGACTGTATCGAAGTGTGCGTCTGCACCTATCGTCGGCCCCAGTTACGCATAACGCTGGAAACGCTTGCGGCATTGCGCGCGCCGGATGGCTTTACCCTGTCGGTGCTTGTCATTGATAACGATGCCACCCCTAGCGCACGGCCTCTGGTTGACAGCATCGCCGAGACATTTCCACTGCCGCTGCGTCACGTGCATTGCCCCGAAGGTAACATCTCGATCGCGCGCAATGGCGCATTGGACCATTGCCGGGCGCGATATCTTGCCTTCATTGATGATGATGAGATCGCCTCGCCGGACTGGCTGTGCGCTCTGGTCGAAGAACTGCGACACACGAACGCCGATGTCGTGCTGGGTCCGGTCGATGCCGTTTACGACGAGACCGCACCGTCATGGATGCGCAATCTGGCGATCCACTCCACGCGCCCGGTCTGGGTCAGGGGGATAATACGGGCGGGATACACCTGCAATGTCATCATCGACCGGCAGGCGCCAGCGGTGCGTGGCCGTCGCTTTGATCCGGCGCTCGGCAAGACCGGCGGCGAGGATAGCCTGTTCTTCACCGAGATCCAAGAAGCGGGCGGTCGGATCGGCTATTCAGAGCGTGCCCTGGTGCTTGAGGATGTGACACCCGAACGGCTCGCATACAGTTGGTTGCTGCGGCGGCGGTTACGGATGGGGCAGACCCACGGCCGGCTGCTACGCCGGAAGATTGGCACCGGACGCTTTCTGGGCAACCTTGCGGCGGCATTGGCCAAAGCCACCTATTGCTTCGGCGCAGCCGTGCTTGGCGGGTACGATACCACGCGGCGCAACGCGGCTTTGCTGCGTGGAGCCCTGCATATCGGCGTGCTCATGGGGCTGACCGGTATGCGTGAACTGGAACTCTATGGTGCGGGCCAGCCTCATCGGGCGAAAAGTTGAAGGCGATCGTAAGAGGCATGACGTGATGCTCAATGACATTGGGATGAATATCCGTGACGCGCATTTCGGGCCGGATGCCTTGAAACGGTCCCCGGGGCAGGACAGGACGACGCTTGGTGACCTTCTGGCGGCTGCCCGACGGCAGCGCTGGCCGCTGATACTCTGCACGGCTCTCGGCCTCGGCCTTGGCCTTGTCAAGCACATTACCACGCCGCCGCTCTATTACAGCTCTGCGACCGTCCTCGTGGATGTGCGGATGGGCGAGTCTGGTGGTGAGATCACACCGAGCACGCCCTTCTTTCGCAACGACACCTCGCTTCTGAACGAGATCCAGGTGCTTCGTTCGCTGCGGCTTGCAGAAGAAGTGACTCGGCGTCTCAGCCTGCATGAGACTCCGGTTTTTCTGCACCCGCCCGAGTCGCTGGCGCGCAGCACTCTCTCTGCGGCAATGGACGTAGTGCGCGGGTTGATCGGAGCCGACATCCTGGAACCGCCGCCCATATCCGGAAATCCGGAGGAGGTGGCGATCAAGAGTGCGGCCATCATTCTGCAGCGGGACGTGGGCATCGAACGTATCGGACAGAGCTTCACGATCGACATCAGCTATGTCGGACCGGTTCCCGAACTTGCCACCGCTATCGTCAACACCTATGCCGAAGCCTACCTCGCCGATCATCTGACAGCCAACATGGAAGTGACGGCGCGCATGGCCGAATGGATGCAGGCCCGTATCGACGAACTTCAGCGTGAAAGCGAAGCCATAAAGGCGCGATCAGAGGTTCTGCGCGCCCAAACTCCCCCTGACACGGAAGCGTTGAAGGCGCTTGCCCAGCGGGCGGCCAATCTTGAAACGCTGCAGCAGACTCTGGCGTCGCGCTATGAGAGGGTAACCATCGAGGGGTCGTATCCTGTCACCAACGGACGCATCCTGAGCGAAGCGGCGGTGCCGAAAACGCCGGCCTTTCCGAAGCTATGGCAATCTGCCGCGATCGCGACGATCCTCGGTTTCATGGCGGGGTTCGTGTTCGCCATCCTGCGCGAGATCCGCGAGCGTGGCTTTCGTGTGGGCGAGGACGTATGGGTCGATACCGGCAAGCCGTTCCTCGGTTACATGCCGATTTTCGACACCGCCGCGCTGTCCAGACATTCAGCACGTGGTGCAAGCAAAGGCGGGACAAGCAGCGGCGACACCGATACCGACAGTGTGGTGCAGTCGTCGGCTCTCAGCCTCTTCATGTCGTTGCTCGACTCCGATTCTCTTCTGGCCGATACCCTGCGGAATGTGCAGAGCACTGTCACGCTGGCGGCAACCGGCGGCAGCGCACAGGTGATCGGCGTGTCCTCGACGCTCGCAGGTGAGGGCAAGACAACCCTCGCCGCCAACTATGCAAACCTCGTCGCCCGATCGGGTGCCCGAACACTGCTGGTCGATCTCGATCTCCACCGATCCTCGCTGAGTCAGATGCTTCAGTGCAACCATGGTGCCGATCTGATGCGCATTCTCGACGGAACCGCGACGCTCGACGAGGCGCTGAAAACTTTATCGGTGTCGGGACTCGACTTTCTGCCCTGCGTTCCCGACCACAACACCCGAAGGTCCGGCGACGCTCTGCTGCGGCACACGATGACGGCGCTCATCGAGTCCCTGCGACAGCGGTACGATTTCGTGGTGCTCGACCTGCCGCCTTTGGGAACAATTGCTGACACCAAGATCATGCTGGCGCGGCTTGACCACATCATCCTTCAGTGTGCCTGGGGCAAGACACCGCGAAATCTCGTCCGAGACTATCTGAGAATGGAACCCGACGTTGCGCAGAAAGTGCTGGGTATTGTTCTGAACAAGGTGGAGATGCGTCGGCTGTACAAGTTCGCGAGGCCGGGCGGCTGGGAGACCTATCTGGAAGAGAGATACGGATAGACCCGCCTGGGCGGCGCACTTGCGTGCATGTCGGCACTTCGGTAGCCTGCACCTCGATTATCCGTTATGCTGGCATTCATTACAGCAAGTGGTGGGGGTTCCCGGAATGCGTATTATGGTGTTTGCCGCATTTCTCCTGGTGGCGATGATTGCCGTAGGTGCCTGGTCGCTTGCAGATGGCGCGGGGTTTGCGACGGTGGCGCTGCGTGTTGTTGTGACCGCAGTCGTGCTTCAGGTGGGATATTTCGTCATGCTGATGGTTTTCGCCTATCTGCCGAACGCTTCCGCGCGGAGCGACACCAGCCGCGCGCAGAAAAAGCGGTGCCCCTCGTCCCAGTCGGTACAGGGTGCAAACGATTCCCCGCACTGATCTCGTCCCCGAGATCACTTCGCCTGTGCGTCGAGAAATCGCCGCAGCCCAGGTTCCGGTCGGCCGATCAGCCGGATCAGACCGCCGCGCACCGCAAGCCGTAGTGCTTCCTTCCACCGGAGGGTCGCGCCAGCACCAAGCCTGATATGCGATTTCACGAGGCCACGGGCACGCGATTCCCGCGAATAGCGAAACGCGGGATGGGTGAGGAAGTTGTCGCGGTCTTCGCTGCGCGCACCCTTCCAGGCGCGCCGCTGCAGGATACCTACGGAGCGCTTCAGCGCCAGTTCGCGGACGAAATACCCCCCCTTCAATCCGTTGTCGCGCTGGGTCGCCTCGCCGTTCTCCGCCCAGACCGCCAGCGGTTCGAGCGCCACATGGATCGGTTCGGCGATCACGAAGGTGCGCATGTATTCCTGCAGCGTGGCACTGCAAGGCACATTGATTTCGAGGTCCGAAACGGCCTCACGCGACCAGAAAAGGCCGCCGTTGGAGACGCCGATATCGGCGATCAGGCTCAGCCGGAAAACATCCGGCTCGTAGCGTCCGGCCTTCAGCTTGTCATCGAGAAGTCCGGTTTCGCTCAAACGCGCATTCGGGGTGCCGCTGTCGTGCTCAACGATCTGGTTACACAGGACGATCCGGACATTCTCCCGACGGCAGAGCGCGATGTTGTCTTCCATGAAACGCGGCATAATGAAGTTGTCATCCTCCACCACGCAGAAGTAATCCGCCTCGCGCGGATTGTCCCGTGAGAAGCATTTGTCGATGTTGCGCGACGCAAATCGCTGCGGTCGGTTGTGGTTGAATGTGATGCGGTCGTCCCGGAATGCGGCAACGACAGCCCGGGCGGATCCCTCGGGATCGTCGTCGTAGACGTCGCAAACCCAGTTGTCATGGGACTGTGCAACGAGACTGCCCAGACAGCGGCGGAGCGCGTCGGGTCGACGATAGGTCGGGGTGCGCACATGCACAAGCGATCGGGAATGAGACATGATCAGCAAGCCTTTGTCTTGACGGCGGGGCGAAGGGGCGATGGGCGCGCCGGTGGGGACGCCGGGGCAGGCACCAGAGACACGATACGCCGTGCGGCGGTCCTGGCATCGGGGTGGTCGAAATTGGCACCGGGGGAAATGACAGCGTAGCCGTTCGCGAGAAGTCGTTGTGCTCCTGCTGGCCAGTCGCTTGCGGTCTGACCGAGCAGTGCGCGGCGCGGCGCGGAAACATATCCGAGCGCAAAGAGCCCGACGGCACCAACGGCGATGACCTGCGTCGCGGGATGCTGAGTGACCGCTGTCACCTTCGCCCAGTCGGCTCCGGTCCATGCATCGGCACAGTGGGGAATTGCGATATGTCGCGACATGTGACCCAAACCGGCGTGGTTCGGCAGGTATCCGTCCGGTGGTGCGAGCAGGAGTTCGCTGGCCACTTCTGGTCGGGGGTTCTTGCGCCGTCTGCGGGACGCCAGACGCCGACAAACCAGCTGGGCAAACGCAAGCGCGGTCTTCGGATGGCGGACGAGCCGCCCGAGCGTCGGCAGAATCCGCCAGGCCCTGATGTCGGCAACGCAGGCTTCGAGCCGCCTTGCCTGCTCCATTTCGATTCGCCGACGCGACGCGATGGCTCGCTCCGGTCCCGTCATGAGCGGCGTCAGGTCATCTTGCGCCCGGATCATAGAATTGAGATCCGCTGGTTTCAGCCGGTGCGAAATCGACGCCGGGTGTTGTCGATAGAGGTAGTAGGATTGCGGTGTCAGGTACATCTTTCCGCCGCGTAGCAGGAAACGCATATAGAACTCGTGATCCTCGCCAATACGGATGTCCTCGCGATACCGAAGGGCACCAATACGTTCGCTACGGAACATCGGCTTGAGATAGCCGAGCGGCCCGGCAGCTCCCTTGCCGAGCATCATTGCCGGGGTGATACGCAGGGGTTCCCATTGGCGCGTGTCGCCCAAGAGCGTACCGGGGTCGCTATCGGACGTGCCGTCGTGAAAGCGGATCAAATCATCGGCGATCGCATCTGCCTCAAGGGCATGCGCGGTGCCGGTCAACCGCTCGAAGCGTTCGGGATGCAACAGATCATCCGAATCGACAATCGCAATCCAGGTGCCTCTCGCCATGTCCAGCGCCCGGTTCCGGGCTGCCGCCGGACCGGCATTGACATCCGAGCGGAGCAATTTTACGCGCCGATCCTGCGCGATGATCTCGGTCATCAGTCTCACACTGGCGTCGGTCGAGGCATCGTCGGCGAACAGCAGTTCGAGATTCTCCAGAGACTGGGCCAGCACGGAATGTACAGCACTCTCAAGATGTGCCGCCCCGTTGAAGTTCGCCATGATGACCGAAACGATCGGGCGTTTCGCAGCCTTGTCGTGTGCGCATCGTGCCCCGATCGTCTGATCCCGCTTTTCCATGGGGAATGAACGTCCTTTCTACTGGTCATCGACCCACCCGCGTCCGGGGACGATACCCGTCTGGCAGGATGTTATAGCGATGCGCTGCAGCGTAAACGAATTTCCGCCGGTGGCACAGCATTCCGGCAGGCTCCTGCCGATTGCGACGAATGCATGCCGATGCGTTTTGCATCGGACCGCGAATCCCCGGCAAACTCGACCTGCAACGCCGTCCACCCGTCAGTAACAGGAGCGCTCCATGCCAAAGATTCGCCTCTCTTTCCCCGCTGTCCATTCCGGGCGGCTTGCCAGGTTCTTCGGCGCGGCGCTTGTTACTCTGGGCCTTGCACTTTCTGCAGCGTCGGCTGAAGAAATTCCGCAAGGTGCCAGTTTTTTTGATGATTTCGATAGTTTCGATGAATCGCGCTGGGGTATCTCGGACGGCTGGGCGAACGGGACCTGGCAGAACTGTCAGTGGTCAAAGGACGCCATGTCCGTCTCTGACGGATATCTGCATCTTCGGTTTCGTCGCCAACCGACCGAGAGTCGCGACTATATCTGCGGCGAAATTCAGTCCCGCAACACGTATGGCTTCGGTGTCTACGAAGCGCGATTTCATACGTCGCGGGGTTCGGGACTCAATGCCGCCTTCTTCACCTATATCGGTCCGCATCACGGCAAGCCGCATGATGAGATCGACTTTGAAGTTCTGACGCGCGACACCTCCCGGGTGAGCCTGAACACCTATGTCGGCGGGCAACCCAACAACGGAAAATCAGTGCCTCTGCCACATGCCGCAGACGACGGCTTTATCACTTATTCATTCATATGGTCGGAGGAGGGCATCACATGGTATGTCGACGGTGTCAAAATGCACACAACCTCCGCGGGATCCCCTCTGCCCACCCATGCACAAAAGATCTACGCCAGTTTCTGGGGCAGCGACTCCTTTCCCAACTGGATGGGTCGCTTTGATGAACCGGAGCAGGAACTGACGATGACCGTCGACTGGATTGCCTTCACGGCGCAGGGCGAAAGCTGCCGGTTTCCGGCCTCATTGCTCTGCGCTCTGGAATGATAATCGGCGCAGGGGCATCAGCGTTACATGGACTCTGTCTCGCATCAGCAAATCGTCGCTCCGCGCCGAGGTGTCGAAGTTTCATTCGATGCGGTGCTTGTCGGCATCGCCATCGCGGCGCTGGTGTTCGTACCGATGCTGCGCACTTATGGCGCGCTGCTCTTTCTGATCGCAGGTGTCCTTCTGTGCGCGCGGCACTGGACGCAGGTTGTCGGCGTTTGTCTCAATTATTGGTACTTGCTGTGTCTTCCGGCCTTTTGCCTGCTGAGTTTTGCATGGTCGCAATATCCGGCGCTGAGCTTTCGATACGGATTGCAGCTTATGGTCACAACGGTCATCGCCCTGATGATCGCCACCCGGATCGGTCCCAGGCTGTTCGGTCGACTGCTGTTTTTGTGTTTCGCCTTCGCGATGACGGCAAGTCTGCTGAGCGGTCAGACACAGGCGACGACCGGCGCTTGGCTTGGAATCTATGGAAGCAAGAACGCGCTGGCAGGAGCCGCCGCCATCTTTGTCGTGATTTCGATCTCGCAGACCCTCGACGGCAACGCCACCTACCGCTTTCGCCTAGCGGCCTGTTTCGGCATCATGACGGGGGGCCTGCTGCTGCTTCAGGCTCAGTCCGCAAGCGCTCTTTTGCTCATCCCCCCCGCAGTCCTGATCCAGACCGGTTTGCTCATCCTCTACCGGCTCACCCCGCTGCAGCGGATCGTCACGGTGATCGCTGTTCTGCTGCTCGTCCTGCTTTGCGCACTTCTGGTGGTGGTGAATCTGGATGCGCTTGTGCGCATGTCCCTGGCGATGATGGGCAAAGACGCTACACTGACCGGACGCACGGATCTCTGGCGGATGGCCACGGACCTGATCGCGCAACGTCCGCTGTTCGGTCTCGGCTACCAGGCCTTCTGGGTGCATGGGAACGCCCCAGCCGAGGCTCTATGGGCACAGTTCGGCATTGATGGCCGGAGCGGTTTCAATTTTCACAACACCTATCTGTCGAACGCCGTCGAAATAGGCCTGGTGGGTGTGGTGCTGCAGGTCTGTGTGCTTTATGGCGCGGCGTTCACGACCTACCTTTGGGCTCTGCGTTCGCGCAGTGCAGAATCCACGTTATTGTTCGTGATGGTGGTGATCGTGATCATGGTCAGCTTTGTCGAGGTGCCGGTCTTTTTCCAGTTCAGCCTGCGCACGGTGCTGATCATCTGCGCCTTTGCCTTTGCCGTGCAGGGACTGCATGAGACGCGGCGCCGACCTTGACCTGAATACACGCCTGCCATACCCGCCCCCATATTCCCGGACCATCAACTCGACGCTCTTCAACGCGCGGTCCGTCGCGCGCTCGATCTCGCTGTCGGCGCTCAGGTGTGGGTCAGTATGACAGAGCCGTTGCAGGCTGCGCGCGGCGAGATGTCGGCACGTCCAGTTGATCGGGTGGCCGGCCGGGCACCCGAAAAACGCGCGCGCGCCGGGGCCACTGCCGGAACGACCGGTTGCAACGGCCCAAGCTTCGCGGCCATTGGAGGGGAAGAGCAGTTGCGGCCGATAGGGAATGGCAAGTGAGTCGGTCCAGTCGTACCATTTGAAGCGATGCACATGATGCATGGTCTTGACACCGATCCAGGGCGTTCGCACAGCGTCGGCCACGATTGCGCCGTGCATGGCTTCGGCGATCACCAGATTCGCGCCGCGCAGTTGCGCGACAACGCGATCCGTGCTGTCCGTCGGATCAATGAAATGGATGCCGGCAAGGTCGCAGGCCGCGCGCCAGTCGCCGCGTTCTATGCTCTCGTAATGTGGTATGAAGGCCGTGCCGATGGCCTTGGCCGGTGGCGGCAGCGGGGTGGCGCGCAGCAGGACCGCTGCATCCGTTATCGCCAATCGCGGGTCAAGGCCGAGCGCGCTTGCGGTCCGTGGTCCACGCACGAACCGGAAATCCCAGGTTCCGTCGGAAATGTCCGGCAGGCGTGTATAGCCGCCATATCCCGACCCGACGACCAGCTTGCGCGCGGATTTGGGATAATTGTTCTGGATCACCGAGCCGATGCCGATGAACAGCGTGGATGGGTCTTCGTCGAAGAAGTTCTGCGGCAGCAGATGATTCCACATGGAGGCATTAAGCTCGTCACCGAAGTTCGGGGGCCTGCCCTGGAAATATGTAAGTTTCACGTGGCCTGTCTCCGACCAGACAACACGAGGTGGAAGATCTCGGTGATCCGATCTTTTGCAATCAGTCCGAGGACCGTCAGGTAGGTGACGACCGCGATAGCGATACGGGCCGCCAGTGAGGCGACGGGTGATAGATCGGGCGTCAGGTGCGGGGCTGCCAGCACCGCAGCGAGCATCGCCAGCGTGGTGACAGCCGGGGTGACCAGCACGCTCAGATACGTGAAGAACCCAATACCCAGCAGCCGTGCCGTCATGATCACCGATATCGGCCAGACCAGCAGGGATTTGAGAGTGAACACGACCATGAGCGTCTTCAGTCCGGCACTGAAGGTCAGAGCGATCACCAGCAGCGACGTTGCCTGCTGGATGAGCTGATAGAAGAACCACCAGTTCGCTTTACCCTGGCTGCGGATGAACGCGCCTTGTACGACGCTGATGCCGGCAAGACAGCCGATCACGCAGAACATCTGCAGGGTGAATCCGGCTCCCTGCCACTGCGGGTCGAAGAGCAGAGCCACGATGTCGGGGGTGAGCACCAATAGCAGGCTGAACATCGGCAGGCTAACGGCAGCCGCCGAGAACGAGGCGATGAAGAAGGCGCGGGTGGTCTTTTCCTGATCCTCCTGAAGCGACGACAACAGCGCATGGGTAACGGACGAAAGCGCGCCGCCCACGAATTGTGTCAGCATCAGGTAGAGCTTCTGAGCGAAGAAGTAGAACCCGAGCATCGCCGTGCCGCCAAGCGCGCCCAGTATGATGTGGTCGAGACGCATTGTCGTCAGCATTCGGGTTCCGGACGCATAAAGCCCATATCCGGTCAACTCCCGGAGGGCGCACAGATCGAAGCTCAGCCCGGGTCGCCAGCCGGAGGTCCAGAAGACCATCACGCAGATCACGAGACTGCTCGAAAGCTGGCTGATGACCAGCGCCCAATAGCCATAACCGGCCCAGAGCAAGGTGAGGGTAATGACCAGGCTGACGGTGGTGGCGACGGAGGTTCGCAAGGCTACGAGCTTGAACTTCATCGACCGGACGATCATCGCGTTAGGCACCGCCACCGACATCTCGAGCGGGATACGCAGCCCCAGCACCGGCAGCAGTGTGGAAATGGCGCTTTCGCCCGCCCACCGCGCGATGGAAGGTGCCGCCAGCAAGACCGAGGTCATCAGGACCAGACCAACCGCCATCGTCATCCAGAAGACACTGTCGGCGTTGGATTTCGAGATTGTCTTGCGCTGAACAAGGGCCTCGCCGAAAGCAACCGGCGACACCGCGATCGCCGTCATCACAAGGCTGCTTGCAAGGCCGAAGAGCCCCAGATCAGCCGGTGAGAGGTAGAGTGCGCTGACGTAAAAAATCAGGGTGGAGCCGATGATCGGAATGGCCGTGTGCAGCGACGACCATAGCACTCCGACAACTGCGGATCGGGATCGGCCTGCACGCATATGCGGATGATAAGCCGGGCCAGGCACGATCGTGGCGGTATCAAACGATTGGTTCACGGCAAATTCCGATCTGATTGATGGGTCAGTTGACCGATCCGGCTGCGGAAAACGCCGCCGGGTTCTCTGAAAGACCTTCCTGCGCCATGTCGGGATATCTGACCTCGATCACGTCGCCAGGCATGATCGCGGTATCGTTCTGTGCCTGAAACCGGCGGGTTCCGCCGTCGCGGTTTCGGGTAATCCAGAATTCCGGCACGCCGATGGAACGCGCATGCAGGCTTTCCAGTGTTACCTCTTCGCCGAGCGCTGCCGACATCAGTGCGTATTCTCCTTCCAGTCTGGCTTCGGCCTGCGCGATCTTTATGGTGACCTCCTGAAGTTCGGTCACCGCGGTTTCGGCCTGCTTCGCCTCCAGCAAAAGCCGTTCTTCCTCGAGATCCCGCAAATCCTGCTGCGTCGACAGGATGGAGCGCTCGATGTCCAGCACTCTGCTTTCCACTTCGCCGACATAGCGCACCCGGTCGAAGAGCCGTTGTCGGGGTACCAGACCGCGCTCGACCATGTCTTCCTCACGCTTCAGTTCCTCGCGACCGATCTGCAGTTGCTCGTTGTTGGTGACGAGTTTCTTCTCGAGCACGTCGATCGCATCGTTCAGCGCGGCCTCCGCCTTGTCGATGAAGTCCAACTGCTGGACGAACAGATCGTTGCGAGCGTCGAAGATCGCGGCCTCGCCGGCGCGGAACTCGCGAACGCCGGGCAGGTCTGAATTATCTCTGGCGGCTGTCATTTCGCCGCGCGCGACCTCTGCGGCAAGCCGATCGCGGCGCGCTTCGAGAAACTGCAACTCTTTCCTCAGAACCCTGGCGGCGCTCTGGGCCAAATAGAAGTTGCGTTCCTGACCCAGGATGGGCTCTGCCCGGGCAATGCCACCGGCGCGCGTCACGGCCTTGAGTACGGTCAAACCGGGAGAATACTCGTAGACATCCGGCGTCTCCACCTCGCCGGCCACGTAGATCATTGCATACTGCTCGATATCGACCGCCACCCGAGGGGTGCGGCCAGCGCCGGCATAGCCGATGATCGCGTCCTGAAGAATCGATGCAACTTCCTGTGGTCTCAGTCCGGCCACTTGCACGCCGCCCACCAGCGGCACGGAGATCGCTCCGCTCGCACCGACGGTATAGCTGCCCGAGACTGTCAGCAGCTCTTCGACCGTGCCTTCGGCGGCGTTCCAGATTGCTGCCCTCACCCTGAGCAGATCGTTCATGCCAACAGCCATGTCCTGTGTCTGCGCCGTGGCCGGCTGACCAAGCCAGAGCATGACGGCAGCACAGGCCGATATGGCTCTTGATGTCCTTTGCATCACGTATCCCTTTGCATTGTTCAATGTGCCGCATCGCCGATCTGTCGACATGCAAGGCCCGGTGTCCGCGCTCTGTCGGGCGCGGTTCCATCGCGGTTCAATACGACCCTCGCGCCGCGATGACTACAGGGATCGTCCGCAGCAGAATCGCGCAGTCCAGAAGCAAAGACCAGTTCTGGACATAAGATTTGTCCAGTTCGATCCGCGTGTCGTATCCGACATCGCTGCGCCCGCTTACTTGCCATAGGCCGGTGATTCCCGGGTGCGCGCTCAGATAGAACTGCACCGCGTCGCTGTAGAGTGAGAGTTCATCCCGCACCACGGGGCGCGGCCCGACAAGGCTCATCGAACCCGCCAGCACATTGAGCAACTGTGGCAACTCATCGACGCTGTAGGTGCGTAATATCCATCCAACCCGCGTGATACGGGGATCGTGCTTCAGCTTGCGCTCGGTTAGCCATGTGTGGTGCTCGTCAGGGTATTCCGCGAGGTAGCGATCCAGCAGATGCTGGCCATCGACCACCATTGAACGAAACTTCCAGCAGCGGAATGGCTGTCCGGCATAGCCGATGCGAGTATGGCCAAACAACACAGGGCCGGGCGACGACAGCTTGATCGCGCAAGCGATCAGCAGGAACAGAGGGCTGAGAAGAATGAGTCCGATGAGTGCGATCAGAACGTCCAGCACTCGCTTCGAGCGTCCCCCCAGCACCCCTCCGGTCGATAGTCTCGCGTCGCCGCGCTCGTGATCGCCGGGACACGTTTGGCGGCGGGTAAACACTTCCGGGCTAGCTTCATTCGACGTCGACATGTGCGTGCTCCTGAAGAGGTGACTGGAAATCTGCACAAATCATTACTTGATGACCCCGTTGCCGTGTAGGATCTGATTGCAACTGGAGCGAGAATAGCAGGATTCTGCCAGCGCTGTTGGGCAGCAGTTTCTCGAGCGCCCGATAAACGCACGGAATTCGGTTCTCTCTCGCGGTGTCAAATGAATAATGCCAAGCAAGAACAAGAACTTCATCTGGTGCGCGAACTCTCGCATTCTCGACCACGGTTTCTTGCCGAACAAGAGGCGGTTCGTGAAGAACGACACTCACCCTAGCCGCATCCGGGGTGCTGCGGCGCCACAAAGGGTTTCATTTGCCGGCCAAGGCCTTATTTTCACGGCCACGATGCAGCATATACGGTCAGGCCGAACAATTACATCCAAGGCGAAGAGCGCCGGACCCTGCGCGGGCAGATCGGCGTGCCGGAATAGATGGATACCTGACGCACCGTGAGGATGACTCGTGAAAGCAGCCCCTGAGACCGAAACCAACTGCCTGCAGGTCACCATTCCAGAGAACCTCTGGCAGCGACAGTTCGAAGTCGCTAACGATTTTCCGCCGACTCCAGTGATTCATCGTGTTGCCATATGCACGACGCCGCGGTGTGGCAGCCATTTTCTGGGTCACCAGATGCGCGCCCTCAATTGCTTTGGTTATCCGCTTGAATATCTCAATCCCGGGAACTGGCCAATCTGGGAGGCACGCGCGCGCAGCAGCGGTGCAGCCGACACTTTCCATTTCATCAAGTCGGTCCGCACCGGTCCGAACGGCGTGTTCTCCATAAAGCTGCACCATGAGCATCTGGAAGCGTTCGTGGAGCGTGAATTCGATCCCCTGAGCTACCGTTTCATCCATTTGCGTCGCCGCGACTTGGTGCGGCAGGCGGTTTCGTTTGCGCGGGCGCAGCAAACCGGGGCCTGGATCTCGGACATGCCGGAGCGGGCCAAAGCCCGGTACGACCGCAAGCTGATCGCGGCGAAGTTGGATGCCATTGCCGAGTGGAACGCCGGGTGGACGTCTTTCCTGGTCAGTCTGGGCGTGCAGCCACTGGAACTCTTTTATGAGGATGTCGTGGCCGACCGGGAAGGCGCCATGCGGCGCATCGCGACCTATCTCGGTATCGAGTTGCCAGAGGTGTCAACCTGCGAGGATGTCTTTCAGCCTAAGGCTCAACGGGCCTCCGATGACCCGACCGAAGTCTGGGTCGCGCGCTTCACGGCAGAAAACCGCGGCGCGATTGGGCGCTACCAGCCCGTGCCGGGCTACCGGCACACCCCAAAGATGCGGCGCCTTGGCAACGGTGTTCGGCGAAATGTCTCGAGTGCGCTGCGCCGGATCGTCGTCGGGTCATGATCGCGAGCGCAACGGAGAACACGGTATCCATCGCGCCCTTCGAGCCCATGGTCGAACCAGAGAGAACGGGTGGTGCCGGAATGCGCGACCGTGCTAGCAGCCTGCAGGCGAAGCCCGGAACGCCGGACTCAAAGCCTCTGCAATCGCCTCGGGGCGAAGTTCGAACCGTCTGTCATCCTGATCCAGAATCCCCTGCGAGAGGGCGCTGAGTTCAGGCCGCGTGATACGGTGCAGGAGTGCGACAAGCGCATCGGCGGAGGACTCTGGGATTGTCAGACCCAGCCGTTCGCCTGCGATCTTTCGGCCTGTTTCTGTATTCTCGACCCCGATCGAAGGACAGCCGAACCAACTCGCCTCGTAAATCCGATTGGGTAGCAGCCAGTCCGAATTCGCGCCGCTCTGCCAGAGATCCTGTGCCCAGACGAGATCGCTGCCGGCATATATTGCTTGCAGATCATCGGGATAGCTGTAGGGGCCGAAGACTCGGACATTCGGCCGCGACTCCACGGCGGCGTCAATATCACCGACGGCGTGCCGATGAACATTGCCGTGGATGTTGATCTGCAAGTTTGCTCCCATCCGGTCGGCGGTCTGAAGCAGGATCCGAAGGCTGGGCGCGCAGCGAATGGAGCCGACCCAACTGAGTACGATGGGGCCATTCGCATCGCGTCGGGGTGCGTTCGGCGGACGTGGGATCTTCGCGCCATCGAACCAGAGCTTGTTTTCGATAACCGAGACGTTGCCGAGAAAACCCTGAATCGGGACGAAGTAGTGTTCGACGAAACCTGGCGAAGAGACAATCAGAAGGCGTACGCGGGCCAGAAGGCGCCGTTCGCACCAACGCATCAGAGCGCCGACCATGTCGGGGCGCGTAAACAGCCGATGGATGTCAAGGCACTCGTAAACGATTGGAACCCGCCATCGACCGAAAAGGCCGCGAGCCAGCCAGGCCAGAACCAGAAGATCGAAGTTGCGCGCCACGATGACATCCGCGGACCGAATATTGTCCCGCGACCTGTAGGCGGGCAGAAGGGCAAGCATGAGAGCAAGCATCCGTTTGCTGTAGTTTTCGTTCGGCACGCGGCCGAGATCGATATTTACCCAGCTCGGCAAGAAGCCCGCGTTCATGTTGCCACGTCGAAACGCCAGGCTTCGCACCTCGTGACCGAGTTGCAGCAGGCTGCGAATACGGCGAATCTGCGAAGCCTCGTTGAGGTCGAAAGCAAACACAAGGACACGCGCCATGGTGGATCCATCTCACCTGCGAACACCGACGGGAGCGTCGGCAACACCGCCCTCGCTTATTTGATGACGTTATGCCGGCGCAAGCAGACAGCGCCCGGTCGAGAGAAATTGGCGGATATCAGCTTGGTGCAGCGGCATCTCGTGCGTGATGCAGGCGGTTCGGTCAACACGTTCCATCGCCATCGCCAGATCGTTCAGCCTGTCCAAACTGCCCGTGCCCGTTCCTGTTTTGCGCCCCGAGGCAAGGTTGTCGCTATTTCTCGTAATGTCCA
>NZ_FOAG01000019.1 GCF_900109455.1 Roseovarius azorensis
GACCTGCGCCGCGACGAACGCGATCCGGTGAAGTTGCGCAGCAATGCCCGGTATCAGGACTACTTCCAGCTGCTCTGGTCCGAGTTGGATATCTAAACATCCGATGCCGGGCACGACGGCCGCGCAATGCTTCGACAACGGCAAGAATCGACGTCTTGTTTCAGAAAGGCAGGAGTGGACAATGCGGCTGATCCCTTATTCCCGATTGGTTGCAGCGCCGTGGAAGAACGGCGGAGGAGAAACGCGCGAGATCGCAGTATCTCCGTCCGGCGCGGGGTACGACGACTTCGACTGGCGGTTGTCGATCGCCACCATCGCCGAGGACGGAGCCTTTTCGGCTTTTCCGGGCATCGATCGAACGCTGATCCTTCTGGCGGGCAAGGGCGTTGCCATGCGACTGGGTGATCAAGGCGAGCATGTCCTGCAATCTGGCCAACGTCTGCAGTTCGCAGGTGAGCAAATCGTCCAGTCGCGGCTTTTGGACGGCACTGTTCAGGATCTGAACGTCATGCTGCGGCGTGACCGAATGACTGCGCATATCGACACTGAACCACTGCAACGCAGGACAGTTTTGGATCTGGGGATTGGCGGCGGGGCCATTTTCGTGTGCGAGGGTCAGGCAGTTCTTTCTGACGGCACGGTCCTGGGGCGGTGGGACACGATATTGTCAGAGGCCGACGATATGGAGCAAATTACGTTGACGGGCAAGGCTGGCCTGATCCTGATCCGATTTCATCCTGTGCCTTGCGCCTGACGTGTTCAAGTTCCGATGCGCAGGTCTTCAGGGGGCGCGCTGCCTGCCGTATGAGGTCAATCCGCTCTTTCTCATACTGATCATCTGCACCTCGACCCATCCAGCGACCATGGTCTTCTTTAATCCGTTCGCTAAGTCGTTCGCCACAGGCCCATGCTTCCAGCCTTAGGTTCATCTGTTCCGTCCTGTCATGCGAGATCAGTTTTCGCAAAATCGTCGCCCTTGTAGAGCAGTGACGCATGAAAAGCCTTCGCGGCGGCGTAGGCCAGGGCGTCGCCCATGTTGAGTTTGGCAGGGTGCCCGGCAACCTTTCCATACTTTCTGAGTGCCGCGATCGCGGTCGTGCCCATGCCCTCCGTCAAGTGCATTTCCCGCACGCCAAGCGATCGGATCAGCTCAGCTACAAGTTCGCTCGCCTTGTCAAAGTGGGCCTCGCTGATATGCTTCGCCCCTTCCGCGTCTCTCAGGCTCCGGGCAATGCCAAGAGTCGTTTCGACACGAACGACAGGCGAGATCATCAGCTTGCCACGGGCGCCTTCCATCGCCTTCAGCATGGCGGGAGCTTCGGCCTCATTGAGCAGCACGGCGCATAGCGTGCTGGTGTCGATGAACATTAGTCGTCACCCCACAGCTCATCCATGAATGGCTTATCACTGGTCGCGCGAGGTTTAAGCCCGGCGGCGCGCGCCTTCCGCTGCACTTTTGCAACGCGCTCCGCAAGCGTTTCCTGGTTCTCCAAAGCCGCTATACTGTTGAGCAGGGCAGCGCGAACAGCTTCGGTTTTCGTCTTCGCACCGGAGGCCGCAAGGTAGCGGTCAACCAGCTTATCTACGTCCGGGTCTTTGATGTAGAGGGGCATGAGTATATCCTTTCAGGATATACTATATTGCCGATTTGCATATCCTTCAAGTGTCGTTAGAGGTGGCGCTGCATTTTCCGCAAGAAAGTGAAGTTTCCGGGCAATCCTGATCGTTCGCGACCTCGTGCGGGTGCTCGAAGACACGCCCGCCCAAGACCGCGCCCTAAGCTCCGGCCGGCGAACAGTCTGCGCTCCTCGCTTTCCCCCTGTCCGTCCCTGCGCCGCTGGACCGCGCCGCCCGCCGTTTTGTCCCGGGCCGACGGATCGGCGCGGGCGGCATAGTCCTGTCAGGAGGCCAATCTCGGTCCGTTCGGGTAACGGTCGCTTTTGCAGTTCGCAGAGAAAGTGTCACTAAGTTCTGCTTTTTCAGCGCAGTTTACCTCTGTGCTATCGACCAGCGGCGAGAGCGGCCTTTCTTGGCATTATGGGTTTGAAAAACTTGTCGCCATCCTGCATCGAGCGCCCAATTGGGTTTGACCGCAGTTTACGCTTCCTCACCGTTGTCCTGCGCGGTCTCGACGTCGAATGCTTGGGATACTTTTGCCGCCGCAGATTGGGACGCAAGAATGCGTTTGCCGTAGCGCGCCGGCATTTCTGGCGACGCCCAGCGACCGGCGATCATGATCGACGAAAGATCGCACCCCAACCTGAAGGCATCGTGAACGCCTCCCACACGCGTGCTGTGCGCCGATACGTCTTTTCGCCCGGTGCAGCGCTTGAGGATTCTTGAAACGGTTACCGAGTCGAGCGGACGGTGTTGGCCACCCTTTTGGGATTTTGTAATGATTGGATCCGTTGCTTCAAGTTGGGCCTCCGCAATCCAAGCCAACACATCGCGCGTGCCTTTTGCGGACAGGAAAGCATATGCGCCGTATCCATATTGGTCGGTCTTTGATCGGGCAACATACAGCAGGCTGCTATCATCGTCTTGTCGAATTAGGTCCTTCACCCTGAATGCGACAATTTCTGAGGCGCGGCACCAGGTATCTGTCGCAATCCAAAGCAACGCCTTATCGCGCAGGTCGCGTCGGCTGCTTCCCAATGAACCGATTGCTTTCAATACCTCTTTCTTTCCAAGCGGCGGTGCCTGTTTCTGCATGGCTCCGTATTTTCTTTTGACGCCCTTGAGTGAAAGCGCCACCAGGCGGTGCCGGGTTGGCGAGGGCAAGAATCTTGACCGGTGTAATTCGGCGATGCCCCAGAGCCTTGTTCCAATGGTATTGAATGCAATCTTGCCACCCATGTCATCAACCCATGCAGCAATTGTATCTGATGGAACAGGCGGCTCCGGATTGCGTCCTGTCTCATGACACCATTTTTCGAAGAGCCGAAGTGTCAGTTTGTAGTTTCGCAAGGTGGCCGGGGCAAACGCTGCTTCTGAACGTCTCTGATATTCCTCGATGAGCTGTGTGCGCCGATGCCCGGAAGAGGAAGTCAGCATGCTGAGCAATTCAACCCGTTCGGTTTGGCGGTCAAACTCCCTTTCCATTCCTGTTTCCTCCCGAGATTGGTTTATTAGGTAATTGTTAAGACTTGATTGCCGTACCCCTGACAAAAAGGAGGCTGAGACATGCATAGCACAATGGACAACCAGCGACGGCTGGAGTTGCTGGAGGCCGCGTTGATTGAATATGTTGAACGTTATGGTCTGTCCGAGAGGGCCAGAGCGGCTTTGATGCCAGGCGCATCCGGAACGTCGGAGAATGGACATCGGCAAGCTGACGCATGCTGTGATGGCGAAAGATGGTTTCGAAATTCTTGACCTGTGGACCGATCTAACGCTGTAGCTTCGATCGAGCCGAAGTCCCGGAAATCCTGCGTTGATGTCAATGGGATGCATTTTGGTGCCACCGTCGCCGGGCGTGCCAAACCTCCCATTATCTGCTTGGCAATATGCCATGCTGTCCGATGAAAGGCTGAAGAGGGGTCTTTACTCAAGTCGGGTGTTCCGCGAATGTTCTTGCCTCTCTTCCTGATTCCCGGGTGATCCGATGTGCAACCTCTATTCCCAGACCAAGAGCCAGGACGCGATGCGGCATGTCTTTGACGACATGATCGAGGAGGACGAGGCGTTCGAGGATGCGGCAGGCAACCTGCCACCAATGGCGGGCATATATCCCGACCATGCCGCACCGATCATCCGGCGTGGCGAGGGCGGGTGGCTGCTGACCAGGGCACGCTGGGGCATGCCAACGCCGCAGGTGTTTCTGGAGGGCAAGCGCCGCGATCCGGGCGTGACCAATATCCGGAATGTTGCCTCGCCACATTGGAGACGCTGGCTTGGTGTCGCCAACCGGTGCCTTGTGCCCTTCACCAGCTTTTCCGAGATCGATAGCCGTGCTGGCGCGCCGCGCAACCATCCCGTCTGGTTTGCCCTTGGGGAAGCGCGGCCTCTGGCTTTCTTCGCCGGTATTCGCACCGAATGGACTTCGGTGCGCAAGATAAAGGAGGGCGAGATCACGGCGGAGCTTTTCGGGTTTCTGACATGCCCGCCCAACCGCGAGGTCAGTGCCGTGCATCCCAAGGCGATGCCGGTCATCCTGACGCAGCCCAGCGATTGGCGGCGCTGGCTGACCGCACCTGCGCCAGAGGCGCTGCAACTGCAACGGCCCCTGGCAGACGGAATGCTGCAGATCGTGGCGGAGGGGGTGCGGGAAGATGCCGCCTGACTCTGCTCCCGCTGATCCCTTCGGGCTTCGCCCTCGGCGCGTGCATGAAGCAGAGGGTCGTGGCCGCCGCGCTTTTGCGCTGTTTCAGGCGGCGCGGCATCCGGGGCCGCTGGTGTGGATTGTGCCTTCACATGCGCCGGAATTGCCGATGCTGCGCGGCCTGCCACAAGGTGTGGGGGAACGGCTCCACTTGTTGCGACCCGTCGGGGAAGCCGATCTCTTGTGGTGTGCCGAAGAGGCGTTGCGCGCAGCGCCTGTCGGTCTGGTGATCGCCGAGCCGGAACGGTCGCTGTCCCTGGTTGCCGGTCGTCGGCTTCAACTCGCAGCCGATACCGGCGGCACCACCGGCCTCGTGCTGATCCGGCAGAATGCGGGCAGCAATGCTGCCGAGACCCGCTGGCAGTGTGAACCGCTCGCTGCGACCGCGGCGGACTCGACTCTGCACCGGTGGAGTCTTAATAAGAACAAAAGAGGAACTCTTGGAAGTTGGACCGTGAACTGGCATGGCGCGTCGGCTGCTTTCCATATGGTTTCCGAGGCTCGCGAGCGACACGAGTCTGCGGAACCGCCCCGTTGAGGGGCCCTTCGCCCTGACCCACCGGTCGGGCAATTCCGATCACCTGCATTGCCTGAACACGACCGCCACTGCACGGGGGTTGTCGCGTGGCATGCCGCTCGCTGACGCCCGTGCCATCTGTCCTGATCTTGCCACGCGCCCGGCCGACCTCTACCGCGAGGCGGCGGCGCTTGCCAGCCTGCGCCGCTGGGCCGGACGGTATGCCCCGATGGTAGCGCTTGACGGCATGGACGGGTTGATGGCGGATATTTCCGGGGTTCCGCATCTCTTTGACGGTGAGATGGACCTGCGCGAAGACCTGCAGGCGCGGCTGGAGCGGGCGGGACTGCATGCCGTCAGCGCCATTGCCGGGACACGCGGCGCAGCCCACGCGCTTGCCCGCCACGGCGGCGGCATCGTGGCGGACGGAGGGCTGGTCGAGGGGATCGGGCATTTGCCGGTCAGGGCGCTTCGGATCGATCACGATACCGCAGACGCACTCGCACGGGTCGGCCTGGCACGCATTGCCGATCTGGTCCACCTGCCTCGCGCGCCCCTGGTGCGGCGTTTCGGGACAGGGCTGGTGCTGCGGCTGGATCAAGCACTCGGGGTGCAGCCGGAACCGGTTGCGGCAGAGCCTTACGCTCCGCATTTCGGGGTGCGGATGACCCTCCCGGAGCCGATCGGTCTGCAATCGGATGTGATGTCGGGCCTTGAACGGCTGCTGGACCGGCTATGTGCCAGGCTCGCCCTGCATCAGAGGGGTGCGCGGAGAATGCGGCTGGAGTTGCGGCGCGTGGATCGGGGCACGGCACAGATCGAGATCGGCCTGGCACGCCCCATGCGCGACCCGGTCCGTATCGCGGCGCTGTTCGCCAGGGGCGTGGGAGAGGTTGATGCCGGCTTTGGTATTGATGCGCTGCGGGTGACGGCACCTCTGACCGAGGCCCTCGCTCCCGAACAGATCGGTGGCGGCGCGACAGTCAGGCATGAGGATGCATTGGCCGATCTGTTGTCCTCCATCGGCAATCGCATCGGCTTTGACCGGGTGTTGCGCCTTTCGCCTGCGACGAGCCTGATCCCGGAGCGCAGCTTTCTGCTCTTTCCCGCGGCCTATTCGGCTCCCGAGCCTTCGCCGCCACGCGCCGGACCCATGCGCCCGATCACACTTTTTCCACCCGAGCCTGCGACAGCCGTCACGGGCGCGCCCCCCGCAGGCTTCCGCTGGCGGCGGATGCGCTTCACCACGCTGCGCGCCACCGGGCCCGAACGGATTACCCCCGAGTGGTGGTTCGACGATCCGGCATGGCGCAATGGTTTGCGCGATTACTGGCGCATCGAGACCCGGGAAGGTCCGCGCCTGTGGCTGTTCACCACGCCGCAGAAGCGGGATTGGGACGGAGCGCGTGGGCGGCAGGACTGGTATGTGCAGGGAGAATTTCCATGACCGCCTATGCCGAACTGTGCGTCACATCGAACTTCACCTTCCTGAAAGGCGCATCGCACCCCGAAGAACTGGTCACGCGGGCCGCGGAACTGGGGCTTGCCGCCATCGCCATCACTGACCGCAATTCGGTCGCCGGCGTGGTGCGCGCCTATTCCGCACTCAGGGAACTGGCGCGATTGCGAGACGCGGCGCAGGCCACGGCCGGGGCTGCACAGGATGGTCCGGCCATTCGGTCGCAACGTGTCACCGACCATTCCAGCCGCCAGACCGTGCCGCATTTCACGGGCGGCGCCGTGGCGCCGGTTCTGGCCGGTGCGACCTTGCCGAAACTGATCGCGGGCGCGCGACTGGTCATGACCGACAGCGCAGTCGCATGGCTGGCGCTGCCCACCGATCTGCCTGCCTGGTCACGGCTGATGCGGTTGCTGTCCCTGGGCAAGCGGCGTGCGCCCAAGGGAGAATGCCATTTGCAACGGGCCGATCTGGTGGAATGGGGTGCCGGGCTGATCCTGATTGCGCTGCCGCCAGACCCGCTGGAAGACCCCGCGCCGAAGACCACGCGCGCCGATCTGCTGAGCATCGCCCGTGCCTTTCCGGGCCAGTGCTTTCTCGGGGCAGCGCCGCGCTATGATGGCCGCGACCAGGGCCGGCTCGATCGGCTGGCGTTACTGGCGCAGGACACAAACCTGCCCATGGTTGCCGTCGGCGATGTGCTGATGCACCGCGCCGCGCGGCGCCCGCTGGCCGATGTGCTGACCTGCCTGCGGGCCGGTTGCACCATCGACAACATCGGTGAGCGGCGTCTGGCGAATGGCGAACGTCGCCTGAAATCCGGAGCCGAGATGGCGCGGCTGTTCCACCGTCATCCCGCTGCGCTCCGGCGCACAGTGGAAATTGCCGATCGCTGCGCCTTTCGACTGGACGATCTGCGCTACCAGTATCCCGACGAGGCAAGAGACGGCGAACCCGCCCAGACCCGGCTGGAACGCCTGACCCGTGACGGCCTGCACTGGCGCTACCCCGACGGCCCGCCACCCAGGATCGTGCATCGGGTCGAGAAGGAACTGAGCCTGATCCGTGAGGTGAAGTATGCGCCCTATTTCCTGACCGTGCATGACATCGTGAAGTTCGCGCGGTCGCGCGGCATCCTGTGCCAGGGACGCGGCTCGGCGGCCAATTCGGTGGTCTGCTACCTTCTGGGCATCACCGAGGTGCCCCCCGAAAGCATCACCCTGATCTTTGAACGCTTCATCAGCAAGGAGCGCGGTGAGCCCCCCGATATCGACGTCGATTTCGAACATGAACGCCGCGAAGAGGTGATCCAGTGGATTTATGCCCGCTATGGCCGGGAACGCGCCGGGCTGACGGCAACGGTGATCCATTTCCGCAGCCGCGCCGCCATCCGCGAGGTCGGCAAGGTCATGGGGCTCAGCCAGGATGTCGTGGCACGCCTGTCGGGCCAGATCTGGGGCTGGTCGTCGGCGGCGCCGGATGAGGACAGGATGCGTGACGCCGGGCTTGACCCTGCCGACCGCCGCATCATCCTGGCCACCCGGCTGATTGGTGAGATCATCGGCTTTCCGCGCCACCTCGGCCAGCATGTGGGCGGATTTGTCATCACCCATGACCGGCTGGACGAGCTTTGCCCGATCGAGAACGCCGCGATGGAGGAACGCACCATCATCGAATGGGACAAGGATGACATCGACGCGCTCGGTCTTCTGAAGGTGGATATCCTCGGGCTGGGCATGCTGACCGCAATCCGCAAGTCCTTTGCCTTGCTGGCGGATCATCGTGGTCAGAAGCTGACACTGGCAAATGTGCCGTCCGGGGATCCACCGGTCTATGACATGCTTTGCCGCGCCGATGCGATCGGGGTGTTTCAGGTCGAAAGCCGCGCGCAGTTGAACTTCCTGCCCCGGATGCGCCCCCGTAAGTTCTACGATCTGGTCTGCGAGGTCGCCATCGTGCGCCCCGGCCCGATCCAGGGCGGCATGGTGCATCCCTTCATCAACCGTCGTCAGGGCAAGGAAAAGGTCGAAGACCTCGGCCCTGCGATGATGGAGGTTCTGGGCCGCACCTATGGTGTGCCGCTGTTTCAGGAGCAGGCGATGCAGATCGCCGTCGTTGCCGCCGGGTTCACCCCGTCCGAGGCGGACCGTCTGCGCAGATCGCTTGCCACGTTCAAACGCATGGGCACCATCGGGGCGTTTCGCGACAGGTTCGTTTCCGGCATGCTGGCGCGTGGCCATGACGTCGATTTCGCCGCACGCTGCTTTGCGCAGATCGAGGGCTTCGGCAGCTATGGCTTTCCCGAAAGCCACGCGGCCAGTTTTGCGCGGCTGGTCTATATCTCGGCCTGGCTCAAGTGCCACCATCAGGCCGTCTTTACCTGTGCTCTCCTGAACAGCCAGCCGATGGGGTTTTACGCCCCCGCGCAGCTGGTCCGCGATGCCCGCGATCATGGCGTCGAGGTGCGGGGGGTCTCGGTCAACCATTCGGCCTGGGATTGCACATTGGAGCTGCGCGCTGATGGCGCCCTGGCGCTGCGGCTGGGGTTTCGCCAGATCAAGGGACTGCGCGAAGAAGACGCGGACTGGATCACAGCCGCGCGCGGCAATGGCTATCCGGATGTCGAAAGCCTCTGGCGCCGGGCGGGGGTGCGTCCCGACACGCTGGAATGTCTCGCCGAAGCAGATGCCTTCGCGGCCCTTGGCCTGACCCGCCGCGACGCCCTCTGGGCGGCCAAGGCGCTGAAGGCACCTGCACCATTGCCGCTCTTCGGTCCGGATGGCGAGGGCGGTGTCGAGCCCGGCGTCAGCCTGCCGCAGATGACGCTTGGCCAGGAGGTGATCGAGGATTACCTGGCGCTGCGCCTGTCCCTGCGCGCGCACCCGATGGAACTGCTGCGCGCCGGCTTGTCCGATAGCCTGCCGCATGATCGCCTGCCCGGTGCGAAGGGTCGCGTGACCGTCACCGGCCTTGTCATCACCCGTCAACGCCCCGGCACGGCTTCGGGCGTGATTTTCCTGACGCTGGAGGATGAAACCGGCACAGCCAACATCGTCGTGTGGAAAAAGGTCTACGAGACCTTCCGCAAGGCCGTGATCGCCGGTCGCCTGCTCCGCGTGACGGGGCGCATCCAGCGGGACGGCCCTGTCATCCACCTGATCGCAGAGCGGGTCGAGGATGTGTCGCATCTCCTGGCCACCCTCGGTCGTCCGGTGATGATCGATTCCAATGACGGTCGTGCAGATGAGGTCAGACGTCCTGTCGGGGGCAGCATCCGGCCAACCGCCCGCCATCCGCGCGAACAGGCCAGAAAACTGTTTCCGAGCCGGGATTTTCACTAAAGTATATCACGCGGCGCCCAAAACAGATCCCTTTGCGGCAGGCTCCTGTTGCGCCTGCCCACAAAGCCGCTCCAGTCGCACGGAGAGTATCAGATATCCACCTGATACGTGGCACTGCAGGCTAACCGGATACTCCGAGTTGAACAATCTGCTGGCTTCGACACCCGGGGGACGAGTGTGTCGAGTCCTCGTGCCCGTGATCGGTCACTTTGCAAATCCCGTTTCCTGCGCATTTCTGCCGCTTGGGTCAGCACATGATGTCCGCAGCACAGGTCTAGTGCTGGCGAAATTCTCGTAGAGCAGTCGTGCCCGCGGGCGTGCACCGTATGAAATCCTAAGGCAGCGGGTCAGTAATTCACCTGCTCGAACCCATAGGCGCCCTCGTAATCGCGCCAGTCCACGAATACCGACCGATTATAGATGCCTGGGCAATCCGATCCCCAGCCTTCGAGCCCGACATGAGCGTCGGGGAGAGCCGTCGGCGCAGAGACCGCCCATGAAAACTCGCCCTGCATGCCGTATGTGCCGAGGTAGACCAGCGCATGGCGTCGGCACTGATCGTTTTCTCCGGCCACGCGCTGTGACGCGAAACGAACGTCAAACACCCGGATAGATCGCACGAAATTGAACTCCGGCCCACCGATGTCGATGTCCGCGCGCTCCCGAACCGAGCGCAGGGCAAGATCCACTGGGGTAAGATCGTTCATGACCTCGTCAGAGGACCAAACGGCATTTTCCAATGCCGCGTCGACAGCGTCGCCGGTCACTGCAAAGGACTGGCGCGGTCGGATGTCACGACCCTCGACCAGGACGTCGAAGAGCCGCCCTGTCTCATCGCGCCGACGCTCCAGCTCATGTGAGGCGCCCATCGGACAGCGCCAGATCTGCAGCGGCGGCTCGACCGGCCAGGGCGTGATCCGGCGGATGAATTCGGCACGGGCACGCGCGCAGGGGACAGACGCGGGCCAGCCCCCCGATAGGCATAGTAGGATCGCGCAGTCGATCGGATAGGTTTGCGCTCTTGTGCCTGAAGGCAGCGAAATAGTCGCAAAAGCCAGCGCGGCCACAAAGAGAAGGACAGGTTTCTTGAACGGGAAATGCATGCTAGGGAACCTCGGCAGAACACGCCCAGCCTATAGTCAATACTATAATAATGCAACGATAGTATACTGTATCAAGGATCCCGTTCATTCAACATAAGCTTCCTTATGCGCCAATAAGTTAGACATGGGTGGATTCACATCCGAAGTGCAAATTCTGTATTAAAACAGAATGTTGCACGGAGGATGATGAATGGGACGCTGCTACCCTCACCTGGGTTTGGAAGAACGCCGCAAGCTTGCCAAGTGGCGTGAAGCCAAAATGCCGGTTCCTGAGATAGCGGATCGGTTGGGCCGAGCCCCGTCCACGATCTATCGCGAGCTGAAGCGCAATTGCTATGACGACAAGGAATTGCCGGAGCTGAACGGCTATTACGCTCTGAACGCCCAGAACATGTATGAGAAGCGTCGTGCTCTTCATCGCAAGATGATCATGCACCCGGAATTAAAGACGGCCATCGAGGATCGTCTCAAAGCCGGATGGTCCCCTGAACAGATCGCGGGTCGGATGCGGCTTGAACGCCACCCGATCCGTGTAAGCCACGAGACGATCTACCGTTTTGCCTATTCCAAAGACGGCCGCGACGAACAGTTCTATCGCCATCTGCCGGAGCATCGCAGGCGCCGTAGGCCGCGTGGCCATCGCAGGCACAACCGAACGCATATCTTCGATGTGCAAAGCCTGTCACACAGGCCTGACCGCATCTCAGAGCGCGCAGAGTTCGGCCACTGGGAGTGCGATCTGATGATGTTCCGGAAGGAACACGGAAAGGTCAACGTCACATCTCTGGTCGAGCGCGTCAGCCGGTTTGCCGTAGTCATGCGCAACGAGGATCGTCAGTCGAAACCGGTCATGGAGGCGCTGATCCAAAGCCTCGCTCCCCTGCCCGCCGATGCACGCCAGTCGATCACCTTTGACCGAGGCACCGAGTTCTCGGCCTGGCGGCATCTCAAGGCCGGGATTGGAGCGGATGCCTGGTTCTGCGACCCGCAAGCGCCGTACCAGAAAGGCACTGTCGAGAACACGAACAACAGACTTCGAAAGTACCTGCCCCGCTCGACCGAGCCGACGGCGCTGACAAATCGATATCTGAGGTCGATTTGCCACCGCCTCAACTCAACGCCGCGTAAGTGCCTCGGCTATCTCACGCCAACAGAGGTCTTTGAAACCAAGTTGATGGAAATTCAGAACCGTTTGGAATAAAACGGCATATCAGAAATTGCGCTTCAGCGTGAGTTCACAATGATGATTGGTCGGGCCAAGGGCGCAGGTTGGAACGAGAGAGCGCTGACTCTTGCCAGCGCTCCTTTGAATTGCGCTATTTCAGTTGCGTGACGGTCAGTTTGCCGTTGACGCGATCCGCGACAAATTCGATTTCCTGACCTTCCGACATGTTGGCGATCGTAGCCTTGTCGGCACGGAATACCATCGTCATCGCCGGCATGTCGAGACTGGTCAGGGGACCGTGTATAATCGTCACTTTTCCCGCTTTTGCATCAATCTTCTTAATCGTCCCGGTCGCGTATTCGACCTCTGCCTGCGCCATCTGATCGCCTACGGCGATCGGCCCGTGCATGCCGGCTTCATAGTGGCCCGGGATCAAGCAGGCGAACTCGAATGTGCCAGCATTCGAGAATGTCCAGATTACTTCTCCGGACATGCCCTGATCCAGACGAACGGAATTGGGGTCATCATGCTCCATATCCATCCTGGCCATGATTTCCTTGTGTTCGGCATTGCCCATCTTTGTGTCGATGACGAATTCATGCTCGAGCGCGCCGTCATTGATCACGTTGAAACGAACGGTCTCGCCTCTCGCGATCTCCAGTGACTGCGGGTCGAACAGCATCTTGCCATCGTCGGTCTCCCGCATTGTAACGGTGATCGTACGTGTCACCTTTGCAGGATCGCCGGGCATGCCGACCAACAGCGTCGTTTCCATGGCGGGCTGACTTTCGCCATGCCCCCCGCTATGGTTGCCTGCCGCGAAAGTCGGCGCGGAAAGAGCAAAGATCAGCGCAGTTGTAAGAAGAAGGTCGTTCATCATTTTTTCCTGTAGTTGTGGTTGATCGGTTCGTTCGGCAGGCTTGTCAGCCTTTCGAGGCTGGTTTTGGCGTCAATAGGGTTTTCGGACTCTTGTTGGATGCGAATTCGGGCAGTGCGCCGGTCCATTCATAGGCCTGTTCACCCGGCGGATTCTCGTACCAGCCGGGATCGGAATAATCGTCTGGCTCGATACCCTCGCGGACTTTGACGACCGAAAACATGCCGCCCATCTCGATGGGTCCGTGCGGCCCCCAACCCGTCATCATCGGAATGGTGTTGTCGGGCAGCGGCATTTCCATGACACCCATATCGGCCATGCCAGCCGTACCCATGGGCATGTATTCAGGCTGAAAACTGCGAATTTTCCGGGCAAGTGATTTCTTGTTCACGCCGATGAAGGTCGGAATGTCGTGGCCCATCGCATTCATGGTATGATGCGACTTGTGACAGTGGATGGCCCAGTCCCCCAGGTGGTCGGCCACAAATTCGTAAGCGCGCATGGCGCCCACCGGGATGTCGATGCTCACCTCTGGCCATTGCGCGGTCTCAGGCACCCAGCCTCCATCGGTGCATGTGACCTTGAAGTCATAGCCGTGCATGTGGATGGGATGGTTCGTCATCGTCAGATTGCCCACGCGCACGCGCACGCGGTCACCCTTGTTAACGACCAGCGGATCGATGTCGGGGAATATCCGGCTGTTCCAGGTCCAGAGGTTGAAGTCCGTCATCGTCATGATCCTCGGCACATAAGTGCCCGGGTTGATGTCAAAGGCGTTCAACATGATCAGAAAGTCGCGGTCCACCGGCATGAATGTCGGGTCTTTGGGATGCACCACGAACATGCCCATCATCCCCATTGCCATCTGCACCATCTCGTCGGCGTGAGGATGGTACATGAATGTACCGGACTTGATCAGGTCGAACTCGTAGATGTAGGTCTTGCCAGGCGGAATACCGGGATGGCTGAGGCCCCCGACGCCATCCATGCCCGAGGGCAAGATCATCCCGTGCCAATGGACCGTCGTATGTTCGGGCAATTTGTTGGTGACATAGATCCGCACCCTGTCACCTTCCACGGCCTCGATGGTCGGGCCGGTGGACTGGCCGTTATAGCCCCACAGGTGCGCGATCATGCCGTCAGCCAACTCACGCTCCACCGGTTCGGCAACAAGGTGAAATTCCTTGACCCCGTTGTTCATGCGAAACGGCAGGGTCCAACCATTCAGCGTGACCACCGGATTGTAATCTGGCCCGGAAGAGGGCCGGGGCGAGACCTGGGTTGCTGCCTTGTCCATCACCGCTGCTTCGGGCAGCCCCATGTTCGTGGTCTTGCCCCAGGCCTGGGACGAAACGAGCGCGGCGCCAGCGGCACCGGCTCCTAGCAGTTGACGTCGGTTCAACATATCATCGGTCCTTTCAGTGTCCTGCGCCGCCACCGGCGGCAAGTGTAGCGCGCTCTCCGCCTGCACCATTGCTGCCCGCGCTGCCGCCATAGATGGCAGCCGTCAGCTCAGCCTGGGCGATGAAGAAATCGCGTTTTGCATTGGCTGCTTCGAGCGATGCGCTCAGCTTTTCGCGCACATCCGTCAGCAGTTCGAAAGTGCTGGTAATCATACCGTTGTACGACAGCAGCGCCTCTTCCTCGACGGTCTGGCGCAACGGCACCAGGACGTCGCGATAATGCCGGGCAATCTTGTAGGACGCATGATAGGCGGTTTCCGCTCCGCGCGCCTCCGACCGGACATTTACGGCCTTTTCGGCCAGGACATTAGCGGCCTGCAAATACGCCAACTCCGCTTTGCGCATCCGAGCCTTGCCTGTGTCGTAGATCGGGATGGCGAACTCTAGTTCGATCTGCGGAGTCGTCTCTGTTTCCCTCCTGCCGTCTTCGGCTTCGCGTTCGGTTTCAAGACCGGCGATGAGCTCGAGATCCGTGACGAGGCGCGTCTGATCGGTAAGGCCAAAGGCGGCGGCTTGCGCTTCGAGCCCCAGCCTGGCCAGACGCAGATCGACGCGGTTGTTCAGGGCCTTGCTTTCAATATCGGTTAGTCGCTCCACGGAACCCGGCAACGCGGGCAAGGCATCAGGAACGTAATAGTCCACGTCGGTTCCCCAAAGACCCATCAGTCTGGTCAGATCCCCCTTTGCGCGGGTTGCATTCAGCCGCGCTTGTGCGAGTTGACCGGCGAGTTCGGCGTTGAAGGCATGCTCTCGCGCCTGCCCGGCCTTGTTGAGCGCACCTGTTTCGCCCAGCTTGCGCGCAAGCTCGGATCCCGCGTCCGACGTCGCTTTGGCGCGCGCGAGATAGCTGACCGTTTCGAAGGCGGCAACTGCGTTGATCCACGCCTGGCGAGTCTGGTTGGCAAGGGCCAGGGTGTCATTTACCGCCTCCAGTTGCGCGGCGCGGAAAGACAGGTCGGCCAATGCCACCCGTTGCTTCCGGGTTCCGGCGTCCAGAATATTGGTGGCAATCATGCCTTCAATTGCACGATAGGCGCCCAGTTCAGCCGCCCCGATGCCCAGCACACCAATGGACACAATCGGATTTACGGGTGTTGCCTGCTGCCACGCATCAGCTGCCGAAAGACCGACGTTGGCGTAGGACGCCTGCAAGCCCTTGTTGTTGAGTAATGCAACCTGGATGGCTGTATCTGCGGAGATCGTTTTGCGGTTCACCATATCCTGCACTTGCCTGCGCAGCGTTTCGTTTTCGGCTTGCGTTTCCGCAAGGACAGCGCGCTTGCCAATGGCGGTCGAAGTTTGGCTTGCGACGTATGCAAAGCCTGCCTTGGGTTCCGTAAAGGACTCGGGAACCGCAGTGGCGCACGCGCCAAGCAAAAGCGGAAAGCCGGCAACCATCGGAAATTTCGAGGCGCGCATCAGTTACCCTCCGATTGTTCTTCGTTAACCGTACGCCAGTCACGGGGTCCGGTGGGTTCGCGATATGTATATCCGGCCAACGGATCCTGATACCCGATCGCTGCCGAAACGGTCGTGTCGGTCGTGGCCTTTTGCGCCGCCACGACAGGAAGAGGCGCAGGCTCGTAAGCGCACGCGCCCAGAGCAAGGGCCGATGCCCCCGAAAGAAGATGAATTCTCATGTGGATCTGTCCTGAATTGTGAACTTCGGGCTTACGCATGAACATGCGCAAGGCGACGGCCCCAACTCGGGGCCTATCTCATATCAGGTTTCGAGGCGGGCGTATTAAACCGGCCGACTCGATAGAGCCTGCCTGGTCGTGCTGCAACACGAATGCGGCACTTGCACCGTATTCGGAGAGAACCGATGTGGTTTCGTCAAGAGCATCAGTCAGGTAAATACCATTGCAGCACTTGCCGGAAGGATGGTCTTCAGAGTTGTCCGGATGCGCTCGCTGTTCGTCGCTTGAACTGACGGACGGAAACAGACAATGTGCTTGCTGCGTGTTTTCATGTTCGGACTGGGCCGCGACGGGATGATGTTCACTGTGTATTCCCGATGCGGCATGCGATATTGTGGGCGGAAAAGACACCAGCACGACAGAGAGCAGAATACACATCAGTGTTCTGAAGCGTGCAGCCATGATGCATTTCCAATCCATGTGCCCTAAATGGTAGAGGCTCAAACAACTGTCAACCGGTCTTGAGGCCAGTTTCTGACGTTGTTGCAAAATCGTGGATGTTGACGCAGCACCAGCAGCATACAAGTTAGCTCCATTCTCCCGCGCCGCAGCAATAGTCCAGCGCTGCGGCGCAGTTGTTTCATTCTTTGGCTGTCAGGGCCTGTATGGCATAGATGCCGTCGTTCCCTTTAACCAGCATCATGATGACCTCATCGCCAAGGGCAATATTGGTCATCACCTCGGCATCCTCGGCCAATGGAATGTCCATGGTCATTGCCGGCCAGCCAATCTCGGGGATGGGGCTATGACTGACGTTGACGCTGTCCGCACCGAAGCTGTTGAGCTTGGCCTCGGCATGAACAGCGCCCTCGATGGTTATTTGTCCATGGCCATCGCACCATGCATCATGCCCGAGGATTGGCCCATCTGGGCCATGGCCAGCGGCGCGCTCAGGATGAGGGTAGTGAAGGTCAGCAGGGTCTTGCGCATGGGGGTCTCCTTTTTACTGCGCCAGGGGGTCCCGGGCGATCATTCGCCAGGTACCGTAGAAGGGTGGGAAGGGGGTCTTGGTCTTTGAGCGCCCGCCAGATCGCGGTTCACGCGCGGCAGGGCGAGACGTTTCCAGATCACGTAGATCGCAGGGATGACCAGCAGCGTCAGCAGGGTTGCCGTCGCCATGCCGCCAATCATCGGGGCCGCAATGCGCTGCATGATCTCCGAGCCGGTTCCATGGCCATACATGATCGGAACAAGTCCGGCAAAGATCGTGGCTACGGTCATCACCTTGGGCCGCACGCGCAGCAAGGCACCTTCAAAGACGACATCTTCGACATCATGCGATGTGAGGGGACGACCCTGCTCTCGGGCGAGGGCGCGGCGTTTCTCCCAAGCCAGATTGAGGTAGAGCAGCATCACGATGGCCGTCTCGACCGCGACACCCGCAAGGGCGATGAAGCCCACAAGAACCGCGACGGAGATATCGAATGCCAGATACCAGATCAGCCAGACCCCCCGGCCAATGCCACCGGCAGTGCCGCGAGGATGATGGCAACCTCTGTCACCCGCGAGAACGCCATGAACAGCATCAGCGTGATGATCAGAAATGTCGCGGGAACCACGAGGGTCAGGCGGTCCTGCATCCGCTGGATAAACGCATATTGTCCGGCCCATGTTATGGAATATCCAGGTGGAAGGGTGACAGTGTCAGTCACAACTTGGCGCGCCTCTTCGACATAGCCACCCAGATCACGCCCGACGATGTCGATAAAGACAAATCCCGTGCGCCGGGCATCTTCGAGCCGACCCCGCCGCTGCTGAAAGCAGCATGACCCCAGAGAATTGAACGGTCCCCAAGCGCAGCGGGCATCTCAGCCGCCGATCTCTTGATGGTCGGTCAGGCATTCGGAATGGTCTCGCAGCACCTCCAGCACACGGCAATCGGAAGTCTGCCCGCCGCTGCACTCGCGCACCATCCGCTTCAATTCCGTCCGCAGCGCCTCGAGCCGGGCCAATCGTTGCTCGACCTGTTTGAGCTGGCGACGGGCGATTGCATCTGCCTCCGCGCAGGACTTGTCCGGGTGATCGCTGAGGTCGAGGAGTTCGCGGATCGCATCCAGTGAGAATCCCAATTGCCGTGCGTGCCGGACGAACGACAGGCGGTCGAGTTCGGCATTGCCATAGCGGCGCTGGCCACCCTCAGTCCTGCCGGGCTCAGGCATGAGACCGATCTGCTCGTAATACCGGATGGTCTGGACTTTCGTTCCGGTCTTCTTTGCCAGCGTCCCAATCGTCAGCATTTCCGCTCCCCACATCTAGAGAATTTCCCAATAGACGAAGATCTCAGCACCTTGAACGCCTGATATAGAAACGCGCGATTGTGCGTCGCACCAGGATCATTTCTGATTGAGCCGACTTTCAAACGCTTCCAGTGTTGTTTGACTGACGTGATGCTCGATCCCTTCCGCATCCCGCTCGGCAGTCTCTTCGTCGATCCCGAGGCTCAGAAGAAAGGCGACGACGACCCTGTGGCGGCGTCGACAGATCTCCGCAAGATCCTGCCCTGCTTGGGTGAGGAATATGGCGCGGTAAGGTTCCCGCCGCACCAAGCCAGCAGCCTTGAGCCGCGAGATGTTCTTTGTCACGGTCGGCGGCTTCACCCCAAGCCGCTCTGCGATCTCGACCGGTCTGGCCTCCCCGCGCGTCTCGATCAGTTCCGCGATCAGTTCGACGTAATCCTCCGCCATCTCGCTTTCATGTGCCTGACGCACGGTCGCAAAGCCTTCGGCCTGCGCCTCGGGAGCCCTGTCGACAGCCTCGAATGGCTCACGCCCATGTGATTGCAGCTTTGTCATACTTTGGACTTTGCAGCGAAACAGCGGGATTGACAACTTGTTTGCTTTGGGTAGATAAATTAGCCATGTCTAACTTTTTACTTTGGAGGCCGTGGTGATCCGAAATATTATGAGAGTGCTGCTCGCCACACTCGCAAGTGCGCTCCTCCTGTCCGGACCTGTCGCCGCGACGCCGGCCAAGGAGGCGCCTTGGCTTCCCGAGGCAGCGGCCTACCGGCTGACGCTCTTTCTTGGAAATCTCGAGCCTCTGCCCTGGAACGACATCAAGACCGCCTGGACGGAACCCTACCGGGGTTCGGAATTCTCTGTCGGAGCGCTGGCGTGGCTGGACCGCGAAAGCGATATCGAGCCTGACGGTCTTCTGAACGCGATGATGCGCGAAGACCGGCAGGCGGTCTTCGCCGAGGCGACGCGGCTCATCGCGCTCAGGATCGAAGAGGAATTGGACCGGGCTCTCGCGACCGAAGAATCGGCGACAGCACAGCAGGCCTTGCGAACCGCACGCGAACTCTACCGTGCGTTCGAGGACGGCGTCGCGGCCGCCGATTCGGAGGCTGCGAGACGGATCGGCCTGGCTTGGCTGGAGCTCAATAGCAGCACCGGGTTCTCTGGCGTACTTGGCGCAGGCTCGACATCTGCGGATCGTGAAACCATGGAATCCGCGCGCGCTGTCATCTCCGGCTATCTCGCCGAGAATTACCTCGTTGACGACTTTGCTACGCGTCGGGCGTTAAGCGCCCTGCCGGAAACCGCCGTGCTCAGCGGTCGCGCCATCGAGGTGCCGCCAAGCCTGCCACCGGGCTCTGACATCTTCGATCAGGATCCGTTGCCACTGCTCGTCCTCAATTTCGAGGAGCAGGGCATCGACGAGACCGACCTGCCGCTGGTGGCTTACGGCGACATGCTGTTCGACAGTGCGCAAATCTTCGGCAGCCCCGCGCGCGATCTCGGGATCACCTGCTCGACGTGTCACAACCGCTCGGACATCAACCAGCGGCTTTTCGTTCCGGGCGCAAGCCACCAGTCAGGCGCGATCGACGTCGACGGCGCCTTTTTCAACCCGATCTTCAACGACCGGCGCGACGACCCGCTCGACATTCCCAGCCTGCGCGGGCTGCGCTTCACCGGACCCTATGGTCGCGATGGCCGTTTCGCCTCCCTGCGCGATTTCACCCGCAACGTGATCGTCAACGAGTTCGGCGGAAATGAACCGACGCCCTTCATGCTGGACGCTCTCGTCGCCTACATGCTCGAGTTCGACTTCCTGCCGAATTCCATACTGACGACCGATGGCCGCCTGACCGAAGCGGCCCCAGAGGCCGCCCGGCGCGGCGAGCAGATCTTCAACCAGCCCTTTGCCGGGCTAGGCGATCGCTCCTGCGCCAGTTGCCACGTGCCAGACGCGAACTTCCTCGACCGGCAGGCCCACGACATCGGCTCCGTCGCGCCGGGCTATGAAGGGGCCCGCGCAGGCGCGCTCGACACCCCGACGCTGCTCGGGACCGCTTATACCGCCCCCTATTTCCATGACGGATCTCTGCCGACGCTGGCCGCCGTCGTGGACTGGTTCGACGAGACGAAATCGCTTGGGCTGACCGAGGAAGACCGCGCCGATCTGACCGCCTATCTGGAGACCGTGGGCGCGGCAGACGAGCCCTATGAAGCCTTCGACACCGAGAACACCGCTTTCCGGCTGGCATTCGCCGAATTGACGACCTTCGCCTCGACACTCGACACGCTACTGCCGCGGCGGGACGCAGAGCACATCCTGCTGCTGACCGACACCGTGGCCGCGGACCTTTCGGCGGACGCCAGCACTATGTCGAACCTTGCTGCGCGGCCCGAGGTCTACGCGTTGGCCGAGCGGCTGGCCGAGGTCGGCGCCGCCGTCCGTGCTGATGACTGGGTGGCGGCCGAAGCAAGCTGGACCGCGTTCAAGTCCGAAGCCGACGCAATCGAAGAGAGGGCATTCTGATGCCAGTCCACCTGACCCGCAGAACGATACTGACCTTGGTCGGCGCAGGCGCGGTGTCGCTGGCGACACCTCTCGCGGCGCAGGACGATGCACTGCGGCTTGCCTTCATCCCGCAGGAGAACCCGGAGAAGCTGCTTGGCGATATCGAGGCCATCACCGGCTGGCTGGCCAGTGAGATCGGCGTCCCTGTCGAAGGGTTCGTTACCATCGACCATGCGGCGGCGGTCGAGGCGCTGCGCAACGGCGACGCGGATATCTCCTTCATGGGCGCCCTGCCCTTCGTTCTGGCCGAGGCCGAGATCGGTGCCGTGCCGCTCCTGTCCGAGGTCTACCGCGACGCGCCGAGTTATACGGGCCGCATTTTCGTGCGGCGCGACAGCGGCATCGGCGCGCTCGCAGACCTGCGCGGACGCGACATCGCATTCGCGGATCCGATCTCGGAATCGGGCTATCTCTATCCGCTCGCCGAATTCGTGGAGGCCGGGCTGATCGAAGGCCCCGGACAGGCAGAGGCATTCTTCGGCCGCGTCTTCTTCGCGGGCGGCTACCAGCAGGCGATGCAGGCAATGGCCGAAGGTCTGGTCGATGCCGCGGGCGCCAGCCAGTATGCCGACCTGCTACTGACGCCGCACCAACAGGCAGAGGTAACCTGGATCGCGGAAAGCGCGCCGATCCCGAGCCATTTGGTGATCGCTCGCCCGGGGCTCGATGCCGCTCTGCGGGATCGTTTTGTCGACGCAATGCTGCGGCTCAACGAGCCGGAGCACCGCAACAAGCTGGGCTATCTCTACGGCCCCGACGGCTATATCAGGGCCGATTCCGCCGCCTATGACGGCGTACGCGATATGGCGAAGCAATACGGGCTGTTGCGATGAGCACAGCTGTCGAAGTAGACGACCTGAGTTTTGCCCATACGGCCGCGGACCTCCCGGCGCTGGGGCGGGTCTCGTTTCGGGTCCCGGCGGGCGAGAGCGTCGCTTTGCTCGGCCCGTCCGGGGCGGGCAAGACGACCCTGCTGGCACTGCTCGACGGCAGGCTCCAAGGCTGGAGCGGGCGGGTATCGGTTCTGGGTGCGCCGCTCGATCCCGACCGCCCGCCGCCGAGCGTGCGCCGTCCGGATACCGGTTTCGTGTTTCAGGAGTTTGCATTGGTCGAGCGTTCCTCGGTTCTGCGTAACGTCCTGAATGGCCGCCTGGGGCGCATGTCGCCGCTGCGGGCCCTGATGGGATCACCGACCAAACATGATCTAGAGATTGCGCGCACGGCACTTGCAGATTGCGGCATTGCCGATCTTGCCGAACGCAGGGTCGACAGCCTAAGCGGCGGGCAGCGGCAGCGCGTCGTCATCGCGCGGTGTCTGGCGCAGGAACCACGGCTTATTCTGGCCGATGAACCGGTGAGCAACCTCGACCCCGCGCGTGCAGGTGAGATCCTGGCGCTGCTGGCCGGGGCGGCGCAAGCGCGCGGAGCGACGGCGCTGTTTTCGTCGCACCAGCCCGACCTGGCGCGGCGTTTCGCGCAGCGCATCATCGGCATTCGTGGCGGGCGGATCGCCTTCGATGTGCCGACCTCCGAGTTGAACGAGGATGCGACAGCGGAGCTCTATCGGGAGGTTGAGCCAATCCCCGGTATCGGCCTCAGGGCGGTGTCCTGATGGCGTTCCGCGGGTTTGGCGGCTTTACGACGAGTGGTCTGATCGCCGCCGCAATCCTCTGGTCCTTCGCCACGACCGATGTCGAGTTGTCGCGTCTCATGTCGGCCGGCCCGCGGATCGCCGATTTCCTCGGCCGGATGTTTCCGCCTGACCCGACGGTGATGGCCGAGATCAAGAAGGGCAGCGCGGAAACGCTGAGGATCGCGATCCTCGGCACCCTCGGTGCTGTGATCCTGTCCGTTCCCCTCGGCATTCTTGCGTCTGAGACGATGGTATCGCCTGCGGTGTTCCGGCCGATCCGAACGCTGCTTGCCTTCATCCGGGCGATTCCGCTGATCCTGGTGGCCATGCTCATGGTGGGCGCTGTCGGACTCGGGCCGCTGCCCGGCATCATCGCGGTCGCCTTTCATGCGACGGGGATGCTCGCCAAGTTCTATGCCGAGGCGATCGACGGCGTGTCCCGCGCGCCGATCGCCGCGCTGGAAAGCGCGGGCGCCGGGCCGCTCGTGCGGCTCAGATACGCGATCTGGCCGCAGATGGCGCCGGTCGTCGCCCGCGACACGATTTTCCGGTTCGAGTTGAACCTGCGCGAGTCGCTGATCCTCGGGATTGTCGGCGCGGGCGGGATCGGCTTCTACATCCAGACCTACGTGCGCTCTTTCCAGTATGACAAGGCGGCCAGCGTCACGATTGCCGTCGTCGTCATGGTCATTGCGATAGAAGCCATCAACGTAGCGCTGCGCCGTCGCTTTGCCTGACCATCAGGCATAGATGTCGATCGGTGTCCCGTCCCTGACCATGGCGTAGATATCCTCGATTTGCCGGTCCGTGACGGAGATGCAGCCTGCGGTCCAGTCGCGTTTGTTCATCGGGTCGATCCCCTTGCGCGGTCCGCCGTGGATGAAGATGTCGCCACCCGGCGATTTTCCTTGCTCCTCCGCAAACGCGATGTCGGCCTCGTTCGGGTATGAAATGCCGATGGAGAGGTGGAAGAGACTGTCCGGGTTGCGCCGGTCAATCAGGTAAGAGCCTTCCGGCGTGCGGCCGTCCCCCTCGAACTGCTTGTGGCCTTCGGGCGCGAAGCCCAATCCGATGGGATAGGTCCGCAAGACGTCATCCGTTCCGTCCAGGACCAGCAGTCGCTGGGTCTTGTACAGGCGCAGCCGGGTCACTTCGGGTCCGTTATACGACCGGAACTTGCTGGCACAGCCTGACAGGAGGGCGGCCAATCCGCCCAACAGCAAGACCCGCCGTGGAATTCTGGTATTCATCACTGCTCGACGCCCCTTTTGCGAGGTCTGGTTGATGTCAGACGTTACTCTACCGAAACCGCCGGATCAATGACCGTGCGCCAGTGCTCCCTTCGTCATCTGCTCGCCCACCGGTTCTCCGCCTGAAGGCCCGGCCTCAACCTGATGGCCGTTCAGGAGCCGAAGTGCGTTGGCGACCACCAGCAGAGACACGCCTACATCCGCAGCAATGGCGCCCCACATTGAGGCCATGCCGAACGCGGTCAGCCCGACGAACAGCGCCTTGGTCGCCAGCGATATGCCGATATTCTGGTGAATGATCGTCATGGCACCGCGCGAATGGCCGATAAGCCAGGGTACCTTGCCGATGTCGTCGGTCATCAGCGCGATGTCGGCCGTCTCGATCGCGGCATCCGATCCGACAGCGCCCATGGCGATGGCATAATGCGCCCGCGCCATGGCCGGTGCGTCATTCACACCGTCGCCGATCATCGCCACCATGTCGTGGCTTTCGACGAGTTCCTCAATGGCCGTCACCTTGTCTTCTGGCAAAAGTTCGGCGCGCACCTCGTCGATGCCGACTTCGGCTGCCACCGCGCGCGCGGTGCGTTCGTTGTCGCCCGTCAACATCACGATGGTCTTCACACCCTGCGCATGCAGGCGCGCAACGATCCCCTTCGCATCTGGGCGGATGCGGTCGCGCAGCTCTAGAACGCCGGTCACGCCGGTCTCGTCACCCATGGCAACAAGGGTGCTGCCTGCCCCTTCGATCCGATCCCGCAGATCCGCCGGAATGGCATTGCCGAACCCCTTCTCCTCGGCGAACCGATCCGAGCCGAGCCAGATAGCGTGCCCATCGGCGCGTCCTTCCAGACCGCGCCCGGGCACGGTGCGGGTGTCCTCTGCGGCAGACACGGAAACACCATCGGTTTCGGCACGCGCGAGGATGGCGCGTGCTAGCGGGTGCGAGGACCGCGCCTCCAGACTTGCCGCCAGCGTCATGAGATCGCGTGCGGAAACGCCGCCCAGCGGATGAACCGCCGCCACCTCGGGCTCGCCCATGGTGATCGTCCCGGTCTTGTCCATCGCCAGTGCCGTGGTCCGCCCCGGCGCCTCGACATAGGCGCCGCCTTTGATGAGCACCCCCGCCCGTGCCGAAGCGGTCAGCGCCGCCACGATGGAAACCGGCGTAGAAATGACCAGCGCGCAAGGACATGCGATGACCAGAAGGACAAGAGCATTGTAGAACCAGTAGTCCCAGGCGCCGCCGAGCAGGAGTGGCGGCACCAGCGCGATGGCGATCGCCAGAGCCATCACGATGGGTGTGTAGATGCGCGCGAACTTGGCCACCCACTGTTCGACCGGCGCGCGGCGGGCATGGGCATCGCCCACCATGCAAATGATTTTCGCAAGCACCGTGTCCGACGCGGGTTTGGTCGCCCGCACCGTCAGCGTGCCCTCGCCGTTGATCGTGCCGGCATAGACCTCGTCGCCGGGTTCCTTGGGCACTAGCGCGCTTTCCCCAGTTATCGGGGCCTGATCGACGGCCCCTGCCCCGTCCACGACCTCACCGTCGAGGGGGATCCGGTCGCCGCCGCGCACGATAAACCTTGCATTGACTGCCACGGCCGCGGCCGGAACGTCGGATTCAGAGCCGTCGTCGTAAAGAACCCGCGCCGTTGGCGGCGCCAGATCGAGGAGCGCGGAAACCGCATTACGCGCCCGCCCCACGCTCCAGCTCTCCAGATAAAGCGAAAGCGAGAAGAAGAAGGCGACCGTCGCGGCCTCAAAAAACTCGCCGAGACCGATGGCGCCCGCGACGGCCACCACCATCAAGAGATTCATGTCGGGGCTAAGCCTCCGCGCCGAGAACCAGGCCTTGGGCGCAACAAGCCAGACGCCAAAAAGAACCGCGACGGCGAAGAGCCCCGCTTCCGCCATTGGTATCGGCGCCTCGCCATGCCCCGCAAAAAGTCCGAGCGCGCCACCCATGCCAGTCTCGACGATGTGGAAAAGGAAACCCGCCGCCCAGAAGCCACCGCTCAAGAAGGTGAAGCGCTTCTGACGCGCCAGATGCGCCGCCTGGTCCTCTGCTGCGTTGTCGGCATCCCATGGCTTCGCGCTCATGCCGGTCGTTGCGACCACCTGTGTGACTTCGTTGTCCGAGATCCTCTCGGCGCTGTCGAGGATGGTCATTCGCCCATTGATCACGTCGAATGCCAGGTGTTCGGTTCCGCCCACTTTCGGACCGACAACCCGGTTCAGGATCGCCACCTCTTCGGCGCAATCCAGACCGGAGACTTGGAAGTGTCGTCCGCCAGATGGCGCGGAGGCCTGCGTAGCTTTATTTCCACATGTTTCTCCACCCGTGCAACAAGAAGCCGCTTGGACGGGATTATGCTCCGCTGAATTGTAGTATTCCTGGTCGGAATGGGGGCTATCGGACGGCATGATTGACCTCGGGATTCGATAAGATGACTTCGACATAGCAGCTACAGCCACTAGAGGTTCAATAGGGAATCTGCGTTTTCCTGTTTGTATTGGGGCGGGGGTTGTACGGACAGTTCCGAATGCGGCTTGTGACCAATCATTGGGCATGCAAAATTGATCTAGACTGAAAAAGGGAGCGTCAGAGGTTCGAATGCAGGCACCAAAAATCACCATTGGCGCAGCCTTGCTGTTCGCTGCCGGGTGCACCGCCCCGATCATGGAAACCCGCGGCCCCGTGAACGAGACCGGAAACCTTCCAGAGGCGGTTCTCAACCTTGCCGCACCCGGACAAGACCTTTCCTCGGCCCGGCTTCGCCCCGAGGACGGATGTTACTGGTACGAGCACAGCGGGCCGGTGGAAACCACTCTCGTGCCGCTCCGTTCGGCGGGCGGCAACCCGATCTGCACCGCCCGCTCGGCCTGATTTATCGACCGGCGCTGAGCCGGTCACGCACGGGTCAACTTCGCGGGGTTACGCTGTCCTCTGCCGAATACAGGAACGCCGTCGAACCGGTGGCAACGTTCGGATACAGATGGTTGATATGCGCCATGACCATCCGGACACAGCCCGAACTCGCGCGCCCGCCGATGCTTCGTGGTTCGGGCGTACCATGAATGCGCAGATAGGTGTCGCGGGCGCCGACAAAGAGATAGAGCGCCCGCGAACCGAGAGGATTTTCTGGGCCGGGGTCAACACCGTCGGCAACGTTGGCATAAAGTTCCGGGTCACGCGCGATCATGTTCTGGGTCGGCGTCCAGTGCGGCCATTCGACCTTGCGCCGGATCGTGTAGGTGCCGGGCTCGTACAGGTTGCCACGGGCGATGGCCACGCCATAGCGCATCGCCGTTCCGCCCTCTTCGATGTGGTAGATGTAACGTGCCACGGCATCGACGTGGATGTCTCCCGGAACCAGCCTGCCCTTCGCGACGACCCGCTGGGGCAGGAAGCGCGGGTGCAGCCCCCACGGGTTGGACGTGGCTGGATCAAAGCCGGGGGGCGTGACCTGCGCATCCCAGGCAGCCTTTTGCGCCTCGGTGGGCCGGGTGGCGGCCAGCAGCGGGCTGGCGATCGGCGTTGAAAACAGCGCGGCGCTGGTCTGGATGAAATGTCGTCTTGTCAGCATCTGCTTGATCCCTTCAGGCATTGGGCGGCGGGCCGATCCATATCCGAAATGTAGTTTTGTTCGCCTGGAGTCAGGCATTTATTCGCTACTTACCTCTGGTGCCGCTCTTTGTCGGTGGCTTAACTCCTAAAGCCCCTAGAGGTTCAAGGAAAGTTTTGGTTAGTGCAGGCTTCTTCTTGTGCCGTCGAACCGCTAAGCGGTTGAGAGTTGCAATTGCGGAAAAGAAGATTGGAGCGTTGATTTGATTGCTGCGATCTATGGCGTCATCGCAACTTCGATTCGGCATCGAAGGAGGCGATGGTGATCCGGAGAAACGTATAGTTGACTTCGACGGGTTGAAGCGGATTCGGCGCCGCGACAGCGAGTCGGATCAGGCATGGCATTGTCCAAGCCTTGTGTGGGTGTCCGCGTGAGAACCGTTGCTGGGGGCGATGCGGGCCTTGAGAGCATCAGCCGCGAAGGACCCAGTGCGTCAGTGGCCGCAGTTACCGCGGACGGCCAAGAAGCGCCTAGAACCGACGTTGCCAATGACAGGCGCGGCCCAATCCGGTCACTCGCACGGGCCGCGGAAGCCGAATTGCGGTTTTCTGATTTCGACCGTTTGCACTGCCAAGGCATCGCGGCATTTCAGAAAAATGCGCCCTACAAAGAGAATGCAAGCCATGGGACGCCGCCCGAACCGCGTCATCCTCGGTCGGACTCCATCGCCTCCAGAATCGTGCATTCAGACAGGTGCCCTTCTCCGGGGCACGCGGCGATGAGATCATCTAGCAAGTCACGCATGCCCTTTAGCTTTTCCAGCTTGTCCTTGATATCCCGCCGTTTCGAGATGGCTTGCGCGCGCACGGTGGCGCAGCCCGCGCTTCTGTCGTCGCGCAGCGCAAGGAGCTCGGCAACTTCAGCAAGGGAGAAACCGATATCCTTGGCGTGGCGAATGAATCGCAATCGCGCGACCGTTTCGACATCGTAGTCGCGGGCACTGCCGTCTTTCGGGCGGTTCGGCTGGGCAATCAGACCACGGCGTTCGTAGAAGCGGATGGTTTCGACGCTGACGCCCGTCGCTCTCGCCACCTTGCCAATCGTAAAGGCATTCATCCCGCTGTCCTCCGAATTCTAGGGTTGACACCGTACCATACTACGGGCGGTAGAGTTTCATGCAAATGAATCCAAACGAGGGAGGAGACCATGGTCACGCTTCACCATTTTCTTCGCGGTGCCGTCATTTTGCTCAGCCTCCTTGCAGCCTTCGCAACAACGGCTGCCGCGCGATCCATGTCGATGGGATCAGACGATTCGGGCATGTCCATGATAGCCGGAGTTGACACAGCGGATGTGCCGCGCGTCCCCCCGGTGGCCGGTTTCACAGAAGGAGAGCCAATATTCTTTATCCACACCGAAGTATCCGATCCGGAGACCGGGCGGGTCATGATCGACATGATGGGCTCGCCGGTTCCGGTCGTGCCGTCGCTGGCCGCCAATGGCAAGGACATGCTGGCAACGGTCCGGGCCTTCACCAACGGCGTGCAACCGGAAGGTCCGCGCGGCCCGCTCGATTTCCAGCCGGATGTTTTCGATTATCCTGTCGGCTCGGACGGATACCGACCGCTGCGGATGCTCTATCCCGTCACCTGGTCCGACAGCGCCATGCCGCGCCATTTGACATCGGCTGCCGAAGTCGAGTCGGCTATCGCCACCGGAGAACTGGCAGCGGAACAAACCGGTATCGTCGTCAATGCCCCGTTTTTTTGACTTGTCCGGACAGACAGAGGTGAGCGCCGGCGGAGCGCACAAAACCAGCGGAATTGCTGCATGAGGCGGCTGCTTGCGCGTTGGGGCCTGCCAGTTGCCGGGAGCGCGGTCGCCCTCGCCATCATCTTTTGGTTGTACCGTGATCTTGATTTTGGTCGATTTCTCGCCGGGCTCATGGCCGCGAAACCTGGCTGGATTGCGCTGCTCGCAGCGACGATCCTTCTCGAACAACTGGTGAACGGCTGGAAGTGGCGGCAGATCCTTCATGACGTGAAACCGGTGCGAACGCTGCGGCTGACCGGCGCGCTGCTCGCAGGCTATGGAGCCAATGTTCTGGTGCCACTGGGGATCAGCCCGCTGGTCCGGTCCTGGCTGATCGCCCGGATCGAGGGGCTGAAGATGGGCACCGTGCTGACGACGACCATCATCGCACGCTTCATCGACGGCGTGGTTTTTGCGCTCTTCGCCGGGGTCGTGGCGATGGCAGGCAAGGTGCCGCAGATCGCGGGGAACCTGGAACTGGGTCTCGCGGTCGCCGGGGTGCTGAATTTCGCCCTGTTCGGTGCGCTCCTCTGGGCGATGTATCGGTTTCGGGCATTGTTCGCGCGTGAGGGCCCGTTAATTTCCCGGCTCTTCGACTGGGTTGCCAGGTGGTTTCGAGCCAACGGTGCGGCTCTGCGTGGGTCGCTTTGTGACGGCGTCGTCTGGCCGCAAAGCCGACAGCACAGGATGAACGTGATGTTCGGCGCCGTTGCCGCCAAGCTTGTCTCGGCCACGCATTTTCTTTGGGCGGGACTGGCTATCGGAGTGGTTCTGGCGCCCTTCGACTATCTCTTCCTGATGGTCTTCGCCGGATTTTCGCTGGTCCTGTCGCGTTTCGTCCGGGTTCCGGGAGGATTCGTCATCGGCTCGGCGCTGGCCTTCCAGCTTCTTGGCGTCCCCGCGGAGCAGGCACTGTCGATGATCCTGTTCAATTGGATGATGTCGATCATTCTGGTCGTCGGCATCGGGCTCGTGGTGCTCTGGCAGTCGGGCATCGACATCCGCCGCGCGCGGATCGAAGCGGAGCAGGCCGATGTCCGGTCCTGAGGTCACAATTCTGCCGGACGAAAGTCGCCGCTTCTGGCGCATTGCCGGCGCTGGCGCGGCATTTCAGGGCGGTGCAGCGGCGGTCGACTCCGCGACCGTTGTGGCCAGCCTGGTGTTTCACCTGACCGGCAGCGCCTTTGCGGTGGGCTTTGCCAGCGCGGTCCTTCGGCTCGGCTGGCTGTTGCCGCAGCTGATCGTCGGGTATCTCGCCGAACGGGCCGAGCGCCGCATGCCCTTCTACGTCTTCGGCGCCTACGGGCGCGCTGCCTGCCTCGTCCTGATTGCGGTGCTGCTCTGGTGGGGTTCCGACTGGCCGCAATTCGACTGGCCGCCGGTGCCGCTGGCCGTCGGGTTTTTGGCCCTCTGGACGCTCTACGCCTTTGTCAGCGGCGTGGTTGCGGTGCCCTACAACGACATCGTCGGCCGCTCGATTCCGTCAGAGACGCGTAGCCGGATGCTGGCCTGGCGATTTTTCGGCGGCGGGTTGATCGCGTTGGGTGTGGCGGGATTCGTGGGGTTGGTGATCGACGCGATGCCGCTGCTGTTGGCACATGCGGCGATCTTTGTCCTGGCGGCGGTGCTGATGGTCCTATCCTCGACCTTGTTCGTGGCGGCGGGCGAACCACCGATGCCGAAACGTCGGGCAGACCGGGCCGCAAGGCAAGGCATCGGCGCCTTTCTGACCGGCGGTCGGCGTGTGCTGAGCGGTGACGCGCGCTTTCGTCTCTTCCTCTATGCGCAATGGCTTGGCGGCGCGACGCTGATGGCACTGCCCTTCTATGTCGTCGCCGCCGCGGGCAACGGGGTCGGCGCGGCGGAAGTCGGCATCCTCTTAGGAGCCCAGACCGCCGGTGCGCTCGCGTCCAATCCGCTCTGGGGCTGGCTCGGCGACGGCGCCGGAAAGCTGACGATGCTGCGCGCGGTCGCAGTTTTCCGCATGGTTCCGCCGCTTGTTGCGTTGTGGCTGATCTGGATGGGGGCCGGGCTCATCGGTTTTGTCCTGCTCTTCTTGCTGATCGGCGCCATGATGAACGGGGTGACAATCGGCTATCTCGGATACTTGATGGAGATATCGCCCGATGACCGCCGGCCAGCCTATTCCGCCTATTTCAACGCGCTCGCCTCGCCCGCCGCCCTCCTGCCGCTCCTCGGCGCCGGGTTCGTATCGCTGATCTCGATCCATGCCGTGTTCGTGGCGGCCATCCTTGCGGCGCTGTGGCAGATTTATCTGCTGGCCCGGATCGCGCGCCTGCCTGCCGCCGTTGCCCCGTAATCCGTCTGCGCCGGATCCCGAAGCGCCTCTGGCCGCCGATTGTCCTGTGGGCCGGCGTTCTGGCTGAAGACAAGAAGGCGCTGGTAGACGAGTTGCACCCCGAAGGAAAACAGGTGGCGATGGCGGGTGACGGCGTCAACGACGCACCGGCGCTCGCCGCCGCGGATGTCGGCCTCGCCATGGGTACGGGTGCGGACGTGGCGGTGGAAAGCGCGGGCATCACACTGTTGCGCGGCGATCTGAACGGGATCTTCTACCCCGTATTCGGCCTGCTTCTGTCCCCGATGATCGCTGCCGCTGCCATGAGCCTTCCGTCGGTGTCTGTCATCGCCAATGCGCTCAGACTAAGGCGGTTGAAACTTTAGGCGATCTGCTCTTGAAGCGTGGAGACGAGCGATACTTCTGCCTCAGCAAAACGTGTATTGCTGATCCGTGAAAATTCCGAGATAGCATGTCTTATGGTACTAAGATCGCGCCTTTTTCTGGTTGTTCTGTTGGTTGGCGCTGTTCTTGCGCAAATCAGTCTTGCGTCCATTTCAAGCGTGGATTCAGCGCTCGCAATGACAATGCAGAGCGATTGCTGCCCAGACAACTGTCCGGAAATGCCGGAGTGTGATGCCGCCTGCGTTTCCACGATGCAATGTCGTGTGGCCCCGATTGTGCCGGGGCTGGAGCGAGGGACCCTGGCGTGCCTTGCGAACTCCGGACCTGCTGCGTTCTTTCAGGCTGAGGCGACAGCAAACCGACAACACGCGGACGGTGCGCTTCAAAGACCGCCCAAGGCTTGACGGATCAGGTGCCTACCGCACCAAAAAGCCGCGCGCCGATGTAACGTTTAGACCAGTTCAAGGTCGATATGATTGCCGGCGTTCCCGTTGCCCGTCAAAACAGGCGTATCATGCCCCCTTATATCCCCAGCGTCGTTGCTGCCCTCGTGGTCGCGACCCAGCTTTCCGTGCCGATGGCACAGGCGGCTGCATCTGATTACAACCTCGTTCTCGTCGAAACGACTTATCCCTTCGGAGACGGCGCGGTTCTAGAACTTCGTCTGATTGATACCCGCACCAATGCGCCCGTCGAAGGCGCCGTCATCTTTGCCACAAGGCTGGATATGGAGCCGGACGGCATGGAGACGATGACTTCGACGGTCTTGGCGTTGCCCGGCGACGAGCCGGGTCTCTATCGCTTTTCCGCCGATCTGACGATGGACGGAAACTGGCGCTTTTCAGTCGCGGCTAAGGTGCAGGGCGAGGTGGAAACCGTGCAGGCACAGATCGTGATCGAGGTACAGCCATGAGCGTCTTTGGCAAACTGGTGCTGATCGGCGTGGTTGGCGGCGCGGCTGGATGGGCGGGCCTCGCGGCAGGCGGCAAGGGCTGGACGCCTGCTATGCTGACAGATGTGGCGCAGGCGCAATTCACCGCGCTGATGGGACGGCAAGCTGAAGCAATGCCAGCCGCAACCCGAACGCCGACAGGCCCGGTCATCTACTACCGACACCCTGACGGTCTCGCCGAATGGTCCGCTACGCCGATCGAGACCGCCGATGGCAATGCTTTTGTTCCGGTTCTGGCGAGCGAAGACGTATCGTTTGATCCGGAGGCGGTCACCCCCCTAGAACCAGAGAGTGGCGAACGAACCCTTCTCTACTACCGGCACCCGATGGGCCTGCCTGATACGTCGCCGGTGCCAAAGCTGGATTCCATGGGAATGGACTACCTGCCCGTCTATGCCGACGAGGCAAGCGATGCCGGATCAGTGACCGTATCGCCCGGCAAGCTGCAACGCACCGGCGTGCGTACGTCAATTGCCGTGTTCGAACCCATGGCAACGGCGGTGCGTGCGCCTGGGATCGTCGCGCTGGACGACCGTCGGGTCAGCGTCATTTCGCTGCGTGCGGATGCGTTCATCGAAGAAGTCGAGGATGTAACGACCGGATCAATCGTTGAAGCGGGCGAACCGCTGGCGATGCTCTATTCTCCGGATATCGTCTCGGCGGCCGCGCAGTATGTCTCGGACCTGCGAAGTGGTGAAGGGCGCGTCGAAGGCAGCCGCCAAAGGCTGGCAAACCTGGGTGTTCCGGTGTCCGTGATCGACAAGATCGCGGCGGACAGGCGTACACCGGTGCAAATCACCCTGATGGCACCGCGGTCGGGCGTGGTTCTGGAACGGATGGCCGTCGAAGGCATGATGTCCGAGGCCGGAGAAACGCTGTTTCGTATTGCTGATACTTCGGTTGTCTGGGTCATGGCGGACGTACCAGAATCCGCTTTGACGGGCCTTGCGGGCGGAAATGCTGCCACGATCACCTTTCCCGGCCTGCCAGGCGAAACCTTCAGCGGTATGATCGACAAAATCTACCCTGAGGTCGATATGCAGACCCGGACGGCGCGCGTCCGCATCGATCTGCCCAACCCTGAGGGACGGTTGTTGGTGAACATGTTTGCCGATGTGGCGCTGGCGGGTGGCGACGGAGCCCCGGTGGTGCAAGTGCCGGAAACGGCGGTGATCGACACCGGCGATCGCCAGGTGGTGATCCGGGATATGGGAGAGGGAAAATTCGCGCCCCAGGACGTGGTCCTGGGGCGGCAGGCAGCCGGGATGGTGGAGATCCTTGAAGGCATTGCCGAGGGCGACCGCATTGTCACCACCTCGACCTTTCTCATCGATGCGGAGAGCAACCTGAACGCAGCCCTCGCGGCGTTGACTGCCCCGGAGGCAGGCGAATGATCGCGGGTATCATCGCGTGGTCTGCGCGCAATTTAGTTCTGGTGTTCTTTGCCACGGCGCTGATCGTTGCAGCCGGGACCTGGTCGCTGCGCACGTTACCCATCGACGCCATTCCCGATCTGTCGGACGTTCAGGTTATCGTGCTGACCGATTATCCGGGCCAAGCCCCGCAAGTCGTCGAAGATCAGGTCACCTATCCGCTGACTTCGGCGATGCTGACAGTGCCGCGCTCCCGCGTCGTGCGCGGGTTTTCGTTTTTTGGCATTTCCTTTGTCTACATTATCTTCGAGGAGGGTGTGGACCCCTATTGGGCACGGTCCCGCGTTCTGGAATACCTCAACGCCGCCGCCGCTCGGCTGCCCGACGGCGTGACGCCCACGCTTGGGCCTGATGCGACCGGGGTTGGCTGGGTTTACCAATACGCGATCACCGGGGAAAATCTGTCGCTGGCTGAATTGCGGTCATTACAGGATTGGGTTGTCCGGTTCGGTGCGAGCCGCGCCGAGGGCGTATCCGAAGTAGCCAGTGTCGGCGGTTTCGTGAAGCAGTATTCGGTCACGGTGGATCCGGTGCGGATGCGAGCCCAGGGGATCACTCTGTCCGATATTGGCAAGGCGATCTCCGAAAGCAACATGGACACCGGCGGGCGCACGGTCGAACTGTCCGAGTTCGAATTCATGGTGCGTGGGCGGGGCTATCTGTCGGGAACCGAAGATATCGGCAACATCACCCTGCGCAGTATCGGTGGCGTCCCGATCAGCCTGCGCGACGTGGCGCGGGTCGAAGTCGTCCCCAATGAACGCCGCGGCATCGCCGAGTTGAACGGTGAGGGCGAGGTGGCCAGCGGCATCGTGCTGCAACGGGTGGGCGCCAATGCGCTGGATGTGATCGAAAACGCCAAATCAGAACTGGGCGTGGTGGCTCAAAGCCTGCCTGACGGGGTCGACATCGTACCGGTCTATGACAGGTCCAACCTGATCCTGTCGGCGATCAAGACGCTGAAAACCACGCTTCTCGAAGAAAGTCTCGTCGTGGCCGGAGTCACGATCATTTTTCTGCTGCACGTCCGCTCTGCCCTTGTGGCTATCATCATGCTGCCGGTGGGTCTGCTGATGGCGTTCACCGCAATGAAATTTCTCGGGATCGGTGCGAACATCATGAGCCTTGGCGGCATTGCGATTGCCATCGGCGCGATGATCGACGCAGCCATCGTGATGATCGAGAACGCGCACAAGCATCTGGAACGGGCACCCCCCGACAAGCCCCGCCTCGAGGTGCTGATCGAAGCGGCCAGCGAGGTCGGTCCGGCGCTGTTCTTCAGCCTGCTGATCATTACCGTGTCGTTCTTGCCGATCTTTACACTGGAAGGACAGGAGGGGCGCATGTTCAGCCCGCTGGCCTATACCAAGACATTTTCGATGGCGGCGGCTGCTTTCCTGTCGGTGACGCTGGTGCCTGCGCTGATGGTGGTGTTCGTGCGCGGCCGGATCATCCCTGAACACAGGAATCCGGTGAATCGCGCGCTGATCGCCGTCTACCGCCCGATCATCCGCGCGGTGCTGAAGGCCAAAAGCCTCACCATCATCGTGGCGCTGTTCGCCTTGATCGTTACGATCTGGCCCGCGCGGCAGCTGGGGTCGGAGTTCATGCCTGTCCTGAACGAGGGCACCTTGATGTATATGCCGACGACTTTGCCCGGCTTGTCTGTGACGAAGGCGGCAGAGTTGATGCAAACACAGGACCGCATCATCAAGACCTTCCCCGAGGTGCTGTCGGTGTTCGGCAAGGCGGGACGTGCATTGACTGCCACAGACCCCGCGCCAACTGAAATGTTCGAAACCATCATCCAGCTACGACCCGAGGCAGAGTGGCGCCCCGGTGTCACCACCGAAAGCCTGCGGCAGGAAATGGACGCCGCGCTGCAATTTCCCGGCGTATCGAACGCCTGGACCATGCCGATCCGCGCCCGGATCGACATGCTATCCACCGGTATCCGCACTCCGGTGGGCATCAAGGTTTATGGCACGAGTCTGACCGAGATGGAAAAGGTCGCCCGCGAGGTCGAAGCCGTGGTACGCACGGTGCCCGGAACGACCAGCGCCTATGCCGAACGGGTGATCGGCGGCTATTACCTCGACATCACCCCGGACCGTACTGCGCTTGGCCGCTACGGCCTGTCGGTGCAGGATGTGCAAGAGGTGATCGGCATGGCCCTGGGAGCCAAGGCGATCACGCAGACCGTCGAGGGCCGCGAGCGCTACGACGTCGCTGTGCGTTATCCGGCGACCCTGAGGTCAGATCCGGAGGCCATCGGGCGTGAGGTTCAGGTTGCACTGCCGGACGGAGGCACCATTCCGCTGGGAGATGTGGCCACCATCGAACGCACCCGTGGCGCCACTTCGATCCGGACCGAAAACGGACAGCTTGCCGTCTATATCTTCGTCGATATCATCGGACGCGATCTAGGCGGCTACGTGGCGGAAGCTCAAGCGGCAGTCGCGGCCTCCGTCACCCTGCCACCCGGCTATTCCCTGGGCTGGAGCGGCCAGTTCGAATATCTTGAACGTGCGAAACAGCGGCTGGCCACCGTTGTGCCGCTGACACTGGCGCTGATCTTCCTGCTGCTTTACCTAAACTTCCGCCGCCTGACGGAAACCTTGATCGTGATGCTGTCGCTGCCCTTCGCTTTGGTAGGTGGCATCTGGCTCATGTGGTTCATGGGCTTCAATATGTCAGTTGCGGTGGCCGTCGGGTTTATCGCGCTGGCCGGGGTGGCGGCTGAAACCGGGGTGATCATGTTGATCTATCTCGATCAGGCGTTGAATGAAGCGCGTGACCGCGCGGACGGTCGGGACCTGACCCGCGACGAACTTTACGCCGCGATCATGGTGGGTGCAGTAGATCGAGTGCGCCCCAAGATGATGACGGTTGTAGCGATCATGGCGGGCCTGATGCCGATCCTTTGGGCGCACGGCACAGGCTCTGAAATCATGCAGCGCATCGCCGTCCCGATGATCGGCGGGATGGTGTCGTCCACCTTACTGACCTTGATCGTGATTCCGGCGGTCTACGGTATCATCAAGGGCTGGAGCCTGAAGAAAACTGTCGCCGCGGATCATTGGCCTTGACCTGCCACGGGATTTTTCCTCCATTTGGAATTAGAGTCCGACCCAACGAAGGGACGGACAATGAAGCGAACGAGATACAGCGAAGAACAGATCATCGGCATTTTGACCGAGCATGAGGCCGGCGTGAAGTGCGCTGACCTGTGCCGCAAGCACGGGATGTCGGAAGGCACCTTTTATGCGTGGAAGGCGAAGTTTGGCGGGATGACGGTTTCCGATGCCAAAAGGCTCAAGGCGCTCGAAGACGAGAACGCAAAGCTGAAGAAGCTTCTAGCCGAGCAGATGCTGGATGCTGCGGCGATGAAGGAACTGCTCTCAAAAAAATGGTAGGGCCCGCCGTGAAGCGCGAAGCCGTTGCGCATCTGCAGGCCAGGTTGGGCCTGTCGGAGCGGCGGGCCTGTAAGATTGTCGACGCGGATCGCAAGATGATCCGTTACCGTTCCTGTCGTCCCGCGGACACTGAGTTGCGGGGCAAGCTGCGCGATCTGGCGAACGAGCGGCGCCGGTTCGGATACCGGCGCCTGTTCGTGCTGCTGCGCCGCGATGGCGAGCCGTCAGGGATCAACCGGATTTATCGTCTCTACCGCGAAGAAGGGCTGGCGGTGCGCAAACGGCGCGCCCGGCGCAAGGCGGTGGGAACTCGTGCCCGATCCTGGTCGAGGCGCGGCCAAACGCCCGGTGGTCGTTGGATTTCGTCCATGACCAGCTCGCTTGTGGCCGACGGTTCCGCATTCTGAATGTGGTTGATGATGTCACGCGGGAATGCATCGCAGCCATCCCGGATACATCGATCTCCGGGCGGCGTGTTGCGCGGGAATTGGCGACGCTGATCGAACGGCGCGGAACGCCCGGCATGATCGTCAGCGATAACGGCACCGAACTGACCAGTAACGCGATCTTAACGTAACGCTCTGGCGGGGGCCGTCTGACTTCGGCTACGATCCGACGTTATGTCCGACGTTATGTCCGACTTTATCAACCGCCCTCAAATCGAAGTTTTGTCTGCCGCCGATGGCGTTCGCCGTCGGCATTGGCCGGTTGAGGACAAGCTGCGCATTGTCGAGGAGAGTTTTGTCGGCCACGGGCAAGTGACGGCGACGGCGCGGCGGCATGGAGTTTGTCGGTCGCTGCTGACGGTCTGGCGCCGGCAGTATCGGAACGGTGAGTTGGGTGGTCCTCGCCCGGTCTCCTTTGCCCCGGTGGCCGTGATGCAGGATATCCCGACCACTCGGCCCGGTCCGATTGATGCTCCTGATCTCTCTCGGGGTTCTCAGGTGGAGATTGTCTTGGCCAATGGCCGTCGGCTTATCGTGCCCGTCGGGGTCCAACCCGAAGCGCTTGCGCGGATTCTATCAGTGGTGGACGGGCAATGATCGCGTTTCCAGCGGGCGTGAAGGTCTGGATCGCGGGTGGCGTCACCGACATGCGTCGCGGCATGAACACACTGTCGCTGCAGGTCCAAGAGGGGCTTGGACGCGATCCGCATGCGGGCGAGATATTCTGCTTCCGTGGCCGTCGCGGCGATCTGGTCAAGATTTTATGGCACGATGGGGTGGG
>NZ_FOAG01000039.1 GCF_900109455.1 Roseovarius azorensis
CGCCTCTTGGGAACCGAAGGCGTCGTGCCGCGCAACCCGATGGTGACACGCGAGGAATGGGACGCCATCGTCGCCCACGATCTGGCAGCGGGCACAGTGCGCGGGCAAGGCGACTACACCACCCTTGTCGACATGTCCTATGCCGAGCGCGCCATCGCGGACATGGGTAACAAGGGCTGAAGATGGGGGCCGCCGCAACAGGGGGATGCCGGTCATGTCATGGTCGAACTTGAGATATCTGCCGGGTCAAATCGGTCTGGCGCTTCTGGTCTTCGGACTTTGGGAGGGATTGGTGCGGGCCGAGGTGCTGTCGGCGCATCTTTACGGCTATCCCTCTGGCATTGGGGCCAAGGCTTGGGGGCTGGTGTCGACGGGCGAGCTGTTCCGGCACGCAGGTGTCACGGCATTTGCCGCCATCCTCGGCTTTGTGCTCGGCAGTGCGACCGGAAGCTTTGCGGGCCTGTGCCTGTGGCTGAACGAAACGGTGGCCAAGATCGTGCGGCCCTTCATCGTAGCGATCAACGGGGTGCCGAAGATCGCCTTTGCCCCGCTGATCATCGTGTGGTTTGGCATCGGCATCGAGTCCAAGATCGCCATCGCCGCCGCGCTGACCTTCATCGTCAGCCTGATTGCCACCTACAACGGCACGCTGGAAACCGACCGTGACCTATTGCGGCTGATGCGATCGCTGGGCGCCACACGATTGCAGGCGTGGCGAAAGGTGGTGGTCCCTGCGGCGTTGCCGTGGATGCTGTCCACCTTGCGGCTGAACGTGGGCTTTGCGCTGATCGGTGCGGTCGTTGGGGAATACATCTCATCCCAAGAGGGTCTGGGGTATCTGGTCTACTATTCCGGTGTTCTCTACGATCTGAACGGGGTCTGGGCAGGTATTCTTGCCTTGATGGTCGTCGCTCTGCTGATGGACCGCGGCGTGACAGAACTCGACCGGAGGCTGCGGTGGTGACCATGCAATACCCACTTGAAACCAAGGACCTTTCGGTCACCTTCAACCCCGGCAGCGCTGACGAGGTGGTGGCGTTCAGCGACATCACCTTCTCGCTGAAGCCGGAAGAGATCCTGGCCATCGTCGGGCCGTCTGGCTGCGGCAAGTCGACGCTGTTCAACGTCATCGCGGGGCTGCAACCGGCCACTGCCGGAGAGGTCTTCGTCAATGGTACGCGGGTTCTCGATGCCAAGGGCCAGGTCGGCTATATGCTGCAAAAGGACATGCTGCTTCCGTGGCGGTCCGTTCGGGACAACGTGTCCCTGGGTCTCGAGATCAAGGGCGTTGCGCGCGAGAAACGTCATGCGGTGGCCGACAGGCTGATCGCCGCCTACGGGCTCAAGGGCTTCGAAGAGTCGAAACCCGGCACTCTATCCGGGGGCATGCGCCAG
>NZ_FOAG01000016.1 GCF_900109455.1 Roseovarius azorensis
AGAGGCCGAAGAGAACTTCTATGCACAGCGCGACGTGCTCGATATGGTCGCGTGAAATGAAGCTATAGGTCTCCGACAAACCCGGAGCGATTCAGGACAATTACACGGCGACGAGTTGGTCCTGATGAAAGAGGCACGTGCGAACTTGTTATCGGCGCAATTTTAGGCGTGTTCGACCACAAGCGAGCGCAGGACAAACGAGCGAACTAGGTATCGGCGCTTGCCAATTGCAGATAATCGGGGATACATTAGAGATACTCTCGGGGGAACACGAGGTTCTACAGGAACGAAATATGTAAATATTTCAATCTTGTAGAAGCTAGACGGGCCAGCTCCACGCGCCTACCGCCGGAGCCAAAAATGAGAACCGCTCTAGATGTCCCTCTCGGCTCAGCAGCGCTGCTACCTTCTCCTGTGCTTCAGCAAGTCTTTGTCCTTAGACTGTGATCGCATTGCTTCGATATTCTCTTCACCCCGGCGCAACTGCCTAGGTGGTGGACTAATTCGAGAGACAGTCCTGCTCGGCGTTGGACGGTCTTTCAAGCATGACGGCGGAAGTGGAACTCGAGGCTCTCATGGTTCTCTCAAGACACATCTATGCGCGGCAGCTTGCAGATTTCCCGGTATAGCGTTTCGACCGGATATTCCCCGTAGTTCTCCCCAGCGGTGCGACCAGCGTGGCCTTGGATGGCCCCGAGGTATTCCGGCGCGATATCGGCATTGCGACCCACCGTCTTGAACCTATGTCTCCATGCATGGTTTGGCTGGATGCGCTCATCGGTGATACCGACGCTTTCCCGCACCCAGACTGCAATCTTGTCTCTGGCGTTGCCTGAGCGTTTCTTGGCCTCTGCCGTGGTAGAGCCGCCCGAGTGGAAAAGATAACCGCTCTTAGCGCTTGCGATGAAGTCCAGAAGGCCAATCTCCTGTAGGTGAGGGTGGACTGGCACGGCCCGATACATACCGGCTTTAACGCTTCCGGCCTCTGGCGTGATGGTGAGTTGTGGAATACCGTTCACGACGGTCAGGTCTTCTTTCCGAAGCTGGGTTATTTCGCCCGCCCTTGCTCCTGTATAGGCGCATATCCAAGGCACCCAACGGCATGCCAGCTTGTTATGGTGCGCCATGTTGGATGGGTGTTCAAAGACCTTGTTTGCAGCAGACAAGACGCATTTTGCCTCTGCTTCAGTGAACCCAGACGACCGCGATTTGACCTTTGTAGGAATCTTGACGCTGACACTATTCGTCGGGTCGCTTTCTATGAGAAATTTGGAGTGCGCCAAACGGAAGACTGTCTTAACCGCAGCTAGGTATTTCGCGCTGACGGTCTTTGGGTTCAGGCCTCTTTCGTGCCGCAGATAGTCCGTCCATTCGGATATTTCTCGCGGAGAGATGCGTTCAACATCCTCATGACCCAGATAATTTTTGAGGGCTTCCAACTTCTGGGCGAAGTCCTTGACCGTGTTCTCAGTTTTTCCGTTGGCGAGGTGATCTTTCTTCCACCTATCGAATAGGTCTGAAAGCGTCGACCCCGAAGCTGACTTTGGGGGTTTCTTTTCCGATGCCCATTCTGGGAACCGGTTGGCGTTCGGGTCGGGTGAGAAATCTCCCTGCGACCGCTTGTGCAGTTGTTCGGTGGCTTGTTCCCATGCGCGCTGAGTTTCTGTGATCAAACGCTTCCGCGATGTCTGATCAATGGCGATGCCCTCTTCGAACAAGACCTCGTCCACAGTCTGACCATACCACAGTTCCAACGCGCTATCGTCGCTCGCCGCCTGCTTGTTCAGTTGGGCAACGTGTTCCCAGATCGACGTTTCACCGGGTTCTTCATCCAAGGTTTCCATCAGGCGCTGATAGACTCGTCCTGACAAGCTAACGATTTGTTTGAGTGTTAGTGGTTCTGGTTTAGCCCGCAAGGCAGCCCAGCGGCATTGAAAGGCCGCATACTCGATAGCAAAGCGTTCCTTGGCTTCGGCAGGTTCGCGCGTTCGCAACGATTTCGATACTTCGGCGCGACCTACAGAGGCAGTGAGATCAGCCGGAACGCGCACGCGGATATAGTAGATTCCGCTATCCGGGTCTTTGACGGGACGGGGCATGATAAGGGTCACTGTGTAGGACTCCTGTGTAGGAGTCGGCAAGCGTAGGGCGCTGATTTCGCGTAAATATTTGTGTTTGCTGGTGTTTTCATGGTGCTGCTGGGGAGGATTGAACTCCCGACCTCACCCTTACCAAGGGTGCGCTCTACCACTGAGCTACAGCAGCACGTCGTGGCGCGCTGATTAGACGCTAATCCGCAATGGCGCAAGGGGTAACTAGACGGTTTTTCACCGCTCCTGTAAAGAACCGGCATGAGCAGGAAACAGACACCGGATGCAGGCGCGAAACAGGGCCAGAGCCGCGAGGACAGGCTGAAATCGGCATTGAAGGCCAATCTCGCGCGGCGTAAGGCACAGTCACGCGCGCGCGACGCGCAAGCGACACAGCCACCGGCAACCGCCGACAAGGGCAAGGACAAAGGGTAGAGCAGATGGATTCGATCATCGTCACGGGCAATGGCCCCCTCCACGGGCAGATCCCGATCGCGGGCGCCAAGAACGCCTGCCTCACGCTGATGCCCGCAACCCTTCTAAGCGATGAGCCGCTGACCCTGACCAACGCGCCTCGGCTGTCGGACATCAAGACGATGACCACGCTCCTGCAATCGCTGGGGGCCGAGGTCTCGCAGTTGCAGGGCGGTCAGGTGCTGGCGATGTCCTCGCATGCGCTCGACAATCACGTCGCCGACTACGACATCGTGCGCAAGATGCGCGCCTCGATCCTCGTTCTGGGCCCGATGCTGGCGCGTCATGGACATGCGGTGGTCTCGCTGCCGGGCGGCTGCGCGATCGGCGCGCGCCCCGTCGATCTGCACCTCAGGGCGCTCGAGGCGATGGGGGCGGTGCTGGAACTGAAAGAGGGCTATGTCCACGCTACCGCGCCCGGCGGGCTCAGGGGCGGCGTGGTCGAGTTTCCCTTTGTTTCGGTCGGGGCTACGGAAAACGCGCTGATGGCGGCCACGCTGGCCAAGGGCACGACCGTGCTGAAGAACGCCGCGCGCGAACCCGAGATCGTCGACCTCGCGCAATGCCTGCGCAAGATGGGGGCCCAGATTGAGGGCGAGGGCACGCAGACGATCACCATTCAGGGGGTGGACCGGCTGGGCGGTGCGACCCATGCGGTCGTGGCCGACCGGATCGAGCTTGGTACCTACATGCTCGCCCCCGCGATCTGCGGCGGCGAGGTGGAACTGCTGGGCGGGCGGATGGATCTGGTGGGCGCGTTCTGCGAAAAACTCGACGCCGCCGGGATCAGCGTCTCGGACACCGGCAGGGGCCTCATGGTCAGCCGCAAGAACGGGCGCGTGCGCGCCGTCGACGTGGTGACCGAACCCTTCCCCGGTTTCCCGACCGACCTTCAGGCGCAGATGATGGCGCTGATGTGCACGGCCCAAGGCACCTCGGTGCTGGAAGAGCGGATTTTCGAAAACCGTTTCATGCACGCGCCGGAACTGATGCGCATGGGGGCCAGGATCGACGTGCATGGCGGCACCGCCACGGTGACCGGCGTCGAGCACCTCAAGGGCGCGCCGGTCATGGCGACCGATCTGCGCGCCAGCGTTTCGCTGATCCTCGCCGGGCTTGCCGCCGAGGGCGAAACCATCGTCAACCGGGTCTACCACCTTGATCGCGGCTACGAGCGGGTCGAGGAAAAGCTGGGCAATGTCGGTGCCAGAATCGAGAGGATCAGCGGCCAATGACCCGGGACGCCACATTCGAGGACGGGCGCGAGGCCCCGCTCAATCTGGGTGCGATGGACGCCGATGACCTCCGGGTGATCTCCGGCCTCGTGCAGGACGCGGTCTTTCCGATCACGGAAATGACCTGGCGGCCGGGGCAGCGTCGCTTTGGCATGCTGCTCAACCGCTTTCGCTGGGAGGATGCGGGGCGCGAGCGGCATGGGCCTGAACGCGTGCAGTCGCTGCTCGTGGTGGACAATGTGCTGCGTGTGGCCAGCCAGGGGATCGACCGGCGGGACAAGGACACGATCCTGTCGCTTCTCGCGGCAGATTTCGAGCCAGGCGAGGATGGTGCGGGCGATGTCCTGCTGACGCTCGCGGGCGATGGCGCGCTGCGGCTCTCGGTTGAGGCGCTGGAGGTCACGCTCAAGGATGTGACCCGACCATACCGCGCACCCTCCGGCAAGGTGCCCCGGCACGACGACTGAGCGCGGGGGCAGCGTCGGAACCGGGTATTTGCACCAAGAAGAAACCAGGGCTTGAGACACATCCGCCACCCCGCTATGTCCCCGCGAAAGGAGCCGCCATGCCGATCACCCTCGACACCACAGCGCCCGATTTCGAGGCCCGTTTCACCGACCTTCTGAGCGCCAAGCGCGAGGACAGCCCCGATGTGGACGATATCGTCGCGGGTATCATCGCCGATGTGCGCGCCCGCGGCGATGCGGCGGTGATCGCCCTGACCGAGCGGTTCGACCGGATGACGCTCACGCCCGACACTCTGCGTTTCTCGCAGACCGAGATCGCTACACTCATTGCACAGGTGCCAGAGTCAGAGCGCGCGGCGCTGGAACTTGCCGCCGAACGCATCCGCGCCTATCACGCCCGGCAGATGCCCGAAGATGCAAGCTGGACCGACGAGAACGGCGCGATGCTGGGCTGGCGCTGGACGCCCGTGTCGGCGGCGGGACTCTATGTGCCCGGCGGTCTAGCCTCCTATCCGTCCTCGGTGCTGATGAACGCGATTCCGGCCAAGGTGGCGGGGGTCGGGCGGCTGGCCATCACCGTGCCCACACCGGACGGCAAGGCCAACCCGCTGGTGCTGCTCGCCGCGCAGATCGCCGGGGTGGACGAGATCTATCGCATCGGTGGCGCGCAGGCGATTGCAGCACTTGCCTATGGGACCGAAACCATCGCGCCGGTGGACAAGATCACCGGCCCCGGCAACGCCTTTGTCGCCACAGCCAAGCGGCGGGTGTTCGGCAAGGTCGGCATCGACATGATCGCCGGACCCTCGGAAATCCTGGTGATCGCCGACAAGGGGCAGAACCCTGACTGGATCGCCCTCGACATGCTGAGCCAGGCCGAACATGACGAGAGCGCGCAGGCCATTCTGATCACCACCGATGCGGACCTCGCGCGCGACGTCGGCGCCGCGATCGGCCGGCATCTGCAAACGCTGGAGCGGCGCGCCATCGCGGGGGCGAGCTGGCGCGATTACGGCGCGATCATCCTAGTGTCCGATCTGACCACGGCGGCAACGCTGAGCAACCGCATCGCCCCCGAACATCTGGAACTCTGCGTTGCCGATCCCGAGGCCCTGTCACAGCAGATCACCCATGCCGGGGCGATCTTTCTGGGGGCATGGACCCCCGAGGCCATCGGCGATTACGTCGGCGGACCCAATCATGTGCTGCCCACCGCGCGCTCGGCGCGGTTCTCCAGCGGTCTGTCGGTGATGGATTTCCTCAAGCGCACCACGCTGGCGAAAATGACCCCCGAGGCGCTGCGCGCCATCGGTCCGGCCGCTGAGACACTGGCAATATCCGAGAGCCTGGAGGCGCATGGCCTCTCGGTGCGCGCGCGGCTGGATCATCTCAACGGCTGAGACACCGGACTTGGTGTGCCGGGATGGCGGTTTGGCGCTCGCTCTGGCGAAACATACTCTTTCACCTGCGGCATCCGGACACTATAAGGGCAGACACTCCGGACCCCGAGTCGCGGGGCTGATCATCGTTTCGGGCGGCAGGGCACAGGCGCAAATGTCTATATTTGATAGGATTCCCAGTCTGTTTTCTTCAGACATGGCAATTGATCTGGGAACGGCGAACACGCTGGTCTACGTCAAGGGCCGCGGCATCATCCTCAGCGAACCGTCGGTGGTCGCCTACCATGTCAAGGACGGCGTGCGAAAGGTGCTGGCAGTCGGAGAGGATGCCAAGCTCATGCTGGGCCGCACCCCCGGCAGCATCGAGGCGATCCGCCCGATGCGCGAAGGCGTGATTGCCGATTTCGACACCGCCGAGGCGATGATCAAGCATTTCATCCGCAAGGTGCACAGGCGCTCGACCTTTTCAAAGCCCAAGATCATCGTCTGCGTGCCGCATGGCGCCACGCCAGTCGAGAAACGCGCCATCCGCCAATCGGTTCTGTCGGCGGGCGCGCGGCGCGCGGGCCTCATCGCAGAGCCGATTGCTGCGGCCATCGGGGCGGGCATGCCGATCACCGATCCGACCGGCAACATGGTCGTCGATATCGGCGGCGGCACCACCGAGGTTGCGGTCCTCAGCCTGGGCGACATCGTCTATGCCCGCTCGATCCGGGTAGGCGGCGACCGCATGGACGAGGCGATCATCAACTATCTGCGCCGCCAGCAGAACCTGCTGGTAGGTGAATCCACCGCAGAACGGATCAAGACCTCGATCGGCACCGCGCGCATGCCCGATGACGGGCGCGGCACATCCATGAAGATCCGCGGTCGCGACCTTCTGAATGGGGTGCCCAAGGAAACCGAGATCAGCCAGGCGCAGGTCGCCGAGGCGCTCAGCGAGCCGGTGCAGCAAATCTGCGAGGCGGTGATGACCGCGCTGGAAGCGACCCCGCCGGATCTCGCTGCCGATATCGTCGACCGGGGCGTGATGCTCACGGGGGGGGGCGCATTGCTGGGCAATCTCGACCTGGCACTGCGCGAACAGACCGGGCTTGCGGTCTCGATCGCCAATGACAGCCTGAACTGCGTGGCGCTTGGCACCGGCAAGGCGCTGGAATTCGAAAAGCAGCTGCGCCACGCGATTGACTACGACAGCTAAGACGCCCACCTTTTGACGAAAAGGGGGATCCTTTGGCAAGGGACCGAGGACAAGGCGACGATTACACCGGCCCGCTCAAGCGTCTGCTTCTGGGGGTTCTGGTCCTTTGCCTGATCGGCCTGTTCCTAGTCTGGCGTATCGACAGCCCGCGTGTCGAGCGGTTTCGGGCACAGGTGGTAGACCGGATCGTGCCCAACCTCGACTGGGCGATGGCACCGGTTACAAGCGCAGTGAACATCCTGCGCGATTTTCAGAGCTATCAGAGGATGTATCAGCAAAATCAGGATCTGCGCCGCGAGTTGCAGCAGATGAAGGCCTGGAAAGAGGCTGCGCTGCAACTCGAGCAGGAAAACGCGCGGCTGCTCGATCTCAACAACGTGCAACTCGATCCGCGCCTGACCTTCGTTACCGGCGTGGTGATGGCCGACAGCGGCTCGCCCTTCCGGCAATCGGTCCTGATCAACGTGGGCATGCGTGACGGGATCATGGATGGCTGGGCCGCGATGGACGGGCTGGGTCTGGTTGGGCGGGTCTCCGGGGTAGGGCGTAACACCGCACGGGTGATCCTGCTGACCGATACCTCCAGCCGCGTTCCGGTGACGATCCAGCCCTCCGGCCAGACGGCTCTGGTGGTGGGCGACAACAGTCTTGCGCCGCTCATCGACTTTGTCGAGGCCCCCGATCAGGTGCGGCCGGGCGACCGGGTGCTGACATCCGGGGATGGTGGGGTGTTCCCGGCGGGCCTGCTGGTCGGGCAACTGGCGACGGACCCGAGAGGACGGATGCGCCTGCGCATTGCCGCCGATTACGAACGGCTGGAATTCCTGCGCGTCCTGCGCAGCTACGGGCTGGAGGATCTGAGCGATCCCGGCCAGTTGATCGCGCCCGACCTCCTGCCGGACGACACAACCCCCGAAGCCGCCGCCGAGGCCGGCAATGGCTGATCGGCTGATCCCGCGGCACTGGCTGATGCGCATGCTCTACCTGGCACTGTGCCTCGTGCTGATCTTCACCCTGCTGCTGCCGCTCGACATCCTGCCGCCTAGCTGGGCCGGACCCGATCTCATGCTGGCGCTCACCTGCGCCTGGGTGGTGCGCCGGCCGGAATATGTGCCTGCCGCTCTCATCGCGCTGGTCGCGCTGTCGATGGACCTGCTGCTGCAGCGCCCACCGGGCCTGTGGGCGGCTCTGGTCGTCGTCGGCGCGGAAACACTGCGCAATCGCGTGCTCATGCTGCGCGATCTCAGCTTCGCTGCGGAATGGGCCTCGGTCGCCAGCACGATGATCCTGATCACGCTGGGCTATCGCATCCTGCTCGCGCTTTTCATGGTCGACCAGGCCCCGCTCGGCCTGTCCCTGATGCAGCTTCTCTCGACACTGATGGTCTACCCGTTCGTCGCCTTCGCTTCGCAAAGCCTGCTTGGTGTGCGCAAACTGGCGCCGGGCGACCTTGACGCGATGGGCAAACGGCCATGAGACGTCCGGGGCGCGAGAACACCGAGAGCCAGCGCCGGATCACCCGCCGAGGTCTGATCCTGGGCGGGCTGCAGACTGGTGTGCTGGGGGTTCTGGCGCTCAGGATGCGGTTCATGCAGGTCGAACAGGCCGACCAGTTTCGCCTGCTCGCGGACGAAAACCGCATCAATATCCAGCTTATTCCGCCCACGCGCGGGCGCATATTCGACCGCAACGGTGCAATTATCGCCGACAACGTGCCCAGCTATCGCATCACCATCGTGCGGGAACAGGCCGGTGATGTCGATTCCGTGATCACCCGCCTCGCGCAACTGATCGAACTTGACCCCGACGAACTGGAACGGGCCCGGCGTGACCTGCGTGAGTTGCGCGGCGACACGCCGGTCACCGTCGCCGACCGCGTCAGCTGGAGTGCGCTCAGCCGGGTCGCGGTCAATGCCCCCGCCCTGCCTGGCGTCCTGCCAGAGGTGGGCCTGTCCCGGCGCTATCCGGCGAAGGGCGACTATGCGCATGTGATCGGCTATGTCGGCCCGGTCAGCGAGCGCGACCTGGAAAATACCGATGCCCCCGAACAGCTGCTGCGACTGCCGCGGTTCCAGATCGGCAAGATTGGTCTCGAGGCACAGCGCGAGAACCTCCTGCGCGGCAGCGCTGGTACCCGGCAGGTCGAGGTCAACGCCGCCGGGCGCGTCATGCGCGAACTGGACCGGCAAGAGGGACAGCCCGGCGCCGATCTGCAGACCACGCTCGACAACAGCCTTCAGGGCTATTGCAGTGCACGACTGGACGGCGAGAGCGCCGCCGTGGTGGTGCTCGACTGCGACAACGGCGATATTCTCGCCTGCGCTTCGTCGCCAAGCTATGACGCGAACCTCTTTGTGCGGGGCATCTCCTCGACCGATTACCGGGCGCTGCTGGAAAACCCCTATCGCCCGCTGCCCAACAAGGCGGTGCAGGGGATCTATCCGCCGGGATCGACCTTCAAGATGGTGACGGCGCTGGCGGCGCTGGAGGATGGCAAGATAGGCCTCGATGAAACCGTCTATTGCCCTGGCCACCTGACGGTCAGCGGTCGTCGGTTCCATTGCTGGAAACGCGGCGGACACGGTAACATGGACCTGCACCGCTCGCTACGCGAAAGCTGCGACATCTATTATTACGAACTGGCCCTGCGCACCGGCATCGAAAGGATCAGCGCCATGGCCGAGCGCCTTGGCCTCGGTGTGCAGTTCGACCTGCCGATGACCAGCGTGGCCAAGGGTCTCGCCCCAACGAAGGAATGGAAACTCTCCAATCGCGGCGAACCATGGGTGGTCGGTGACAGCGTCAACGCCGCCATCGGCCAGGGCTTCGTTCTGGCCTCACCCCTGCAACTGGCGGTGATGACCGCCCGCCTCGCCACCAGCCGCAGCGTGACGCCACGGCTGATCAAGTCGGTGGACGGCGTCGAACAACCGACCGGTCATGGCGAGGATCTCGGCCTCAACGAGAACATGCTGCGTGAGATCCGCAACGCGATGTTCGCCGTGTCCAACAGCAATCGCGGCACCGCCTACAACTCACGCATCGTCGAGGATGCCTTCCGCATGGCCGGCAAGACCGGCACCAGCCAGGTGCGCAATATCACGGCCACCGAGCGCGCGGGCGGCGTGATCAGCAACAAGAACCTGCCCCGCGAACAGCGCGATCACGCGCTCTTCGTCAATTTCGCGCCGTTCGACACCCCCAGGATCGCCGTCGCGGTCGTGGTCGAACATGGCGGCGGCGGATCGACCGCGGCGGCGCCGATTGCCCGCGACATTACCCTGCAGGCGCTTTACAATGGCGATCCGCCGCTCGAGGCCTATCCGACCGCCGACCGCCCGGCGGTCAAGGCCCGGCAGGAGCAGTTTCGCCGCACCCGCCCGCTACCGGATGCAGAGGCAAAAGACCGCGCATGAGCTATCTCGAATATACGGTCAAATCCACACCCACCGGCCCGGGCAAGATCCTCTATCTGAACTGGCCACTGATCATCCTGCTCTGCGCGGTGGCGGGCATCGGCACCCTGATGCTCTACTCCGTCGCGGGCGGCTCGATGTCGCCATGGGCAGAGCCGCACATGAAGCGATTTGCGCTCGCCCTCGCCGGGATGTTCGTCGTCGCCATGGTGCCGATATGGTTTTGGCGCAACATATCGCTGCTGGCCTATCTTGTCTCGCTCGCACTGCTGGTTGCCGTTGCTCTTGTCGGCATCGAAGGCAAGGGGGCGCAGCGCTGGATTGATCTGGGCTTCATGCGGCTGCAGCCTTCGGAACTGGTCAAGATCACTCTCGTGATGCTGCTGGCGGCCTATTACGACTGGTTGCCGATGTCACGTGTATCCCGACCCTTCTGGGTGCTGATCCCGGTTGCGTTGATCCTGGCCCCGGTGGCCCTCGTCCTGAAACAGCCCGATCTGGGCACCTCTATCCTGCTTCTGGCGGCAGGCGGGGTGATGATGTTCCTGGCAGGCGTCCACTGGGCCTATTTCGCGACCGTCATCCTGGCCATGGCAGGCGGTGTGTTCGCCGTCATCAAGAGCCGCGGCACAGACTGGCAACTGCTTGAAAACTATCAGTACCGGCGCATCGACACCTTTCTCAACCCGGAAAATGACCCGCTCGGCGCAGGCTATCACATCACTCAGTCCAAGATCGCCCTCGGCTCGGGCGGCTGGACCGGGCGTGGCTTCATGCAGGGCACTCAGTCGCGGCTGAACTTCCTGCCAGAGAAACACACAGATTTCATTTTCGTGACGCTGGCCGAGGAATTCGGCTTTGTCGGTGCGGTTTCCATTCTGGGCCTCTATGCGCTGATCCTCGTGTTCTGCATCGCCGCCGCATTGTCCAACCGTGATCGGTTCTCGTCTTTGCTCATCCTTGGCGTGGCGGTGACGTTCTTTTTGTTCTTCGCGGTGAACATGGCGATGGTCATGGGGCTGATGCCCGTCGTGGGCGTGCCGCTGCCGCTGATCAGCTATGGCGGTTCGGCGATGCTGGTGCTGATGGTGGGTTTCGGCCTTGTCCAGAGCGCGCATATCCACAAACCAAGGTGATCCGACATGGCTGTGAACATCCTCTTCGCCGCCCACCCCGAGCGGTGGGACACATATCAGGCGCCGCTGGAAACCGCGCTGTCCAAGGCGGGCGTCGCGGCGCGCCTTTCCACCAGCCTGCCTGCCGAAGAGGTGGATTACATCGTCTATGCCCCCAACAGCGAGGTGCAGGACTTCACCCCCTTCACCCGTGCCAGGGCGGTGCTCAACCTCTGGGCCGGGGTCGAGGATGTGGTGGGCAATCCCACGCTGCGCATCCCGCTGGCGCGCATGGTCGATCACGGGCTGACGCAGGGCATGATGGAATGGGTCACCGGCCATGTGCTGCGCCATCACCTGGGAATGGATGCGCATATCCACGGGCAGGACGGGGTCTGGCGCAAGACGATCCCGCCGCTGGCGCAGGACCGCCCGGTCACGGTGCTGGGCCTCGGCGCGCTCGGGCGGGCCTGCGCCGAGGCGCTGCGTGCCCTCGGCTTTGCCGTCACCGGCTGGAGCCGCAGCCCAAAGGACATTCCCGGCATCAACTGCCTTGCGGGGGATGCGGGCCTGCGCGACGCGCTGCGAACGGCCGAAATCCTGGTGCTTCTGCTGCCGCTGACGGCGCAAACCGAGAACCTGCTGAACACCGCAAGGCTGGCGCTTCTGCCGCGCGGCGCGGTGATCGTGAATCCGGGGCGCGGACCGCTGATCGACGACGATGCACTGCTTGACGCCCTCGACGCGGGTCATGTCGGCCACGCCACGCTCGACGTCTTCCGGGTCGAGCCGCTACCCCCCGACCACCCTTACTGGGCGCACCCCCGCGTGACGGTGACGCCGCATATCGCCTCCGAGACCCGCCCCGACACCGCCGCCCAGGTGATCGCCGAAAACATCCGTCGCGGCGAGGCGCGAGAGCCGTTCCTGCATCTGGTGGACCGCAAGACCGGCTATTGAACGCGCCACCTGACTACCTCAGACGCGGCGGTCTATCCGGGTCCATGCCGGTTGCCGCGCGCGGTTCGGGCGCTGCCGGTTGCGGCAGATCGAACCGCAGCCCCGCCGCCGCAAGACGCGCCGCCGCCGGATCATCCGCCGACAGGAACGCCACATCAAGCGCCGCCGCCTCCAGTTCGGAAAAGATCAACACCTCCGAAACCGCCCGCGCCAGAGCGGCCCTTGCACCGGGCACTGCATCGACAAAGCCCAGCATATGCCCCCGCGCGCCGCCTTCATAGGTCACACCCACCAGATAGGCCAGTCGCGCCAGCCCCGCCGCAGAGGCCAGCCGTGCATCGAGCGCCAGCATGAAATTCTCGGGCAACCCCCTTGGGGCCGTGAATTTCTCCGGTCGCGCCTCGATTTCCGACGGCTCCTGCCCCAGCGTCTCGGACAGCCAGTCAACAGCTTCGGGCGGGATCAGGATCGACGAGGGCGCGCCATCAAGATTGACACCAAGCCCAACCCCCTGTCCGGCCAGCAGGCTGGCGATCATCCGGCCCGAAAGCGCGGCATAGGGCACCGCCCGACCGGCAAAGACCCCCAGACGGTCTTCGCGGTCGAACACGAGGACATAGGAATGATCCGACAATTCGAACAGGTCCGGGTCGATCCTGTCACCTTCCACTTCGGATTTCAGCAGCAGATACAACTCGCTCGCCGCCAGTGTCTCATAAAAGCGCAAGCGTGCGCTCGCGTCATCCGGGGTCGCCTCCATCTCGGCATGGGCGACATCGAGGCGCGTGAGGTCAGTCATGAATAACCCTTTGAACGGCTGCGCGTAATTCGGGCAGCACCTCGGCTTCGAACCACGGATTCTTCTTCAGCCATGCGGTATTGCGCCACGACGGATGCGGCAAGACGAAAAGACGCGGTGCATGGTCGCGCCAGCCGCGCACCGTCTCGGTCACCCCGGTCGTGACACCAAGATGATATTTATGGGCATGGCCCCCGACAAGCACGGTCAGCGCCACGTTCTCAAGGGTTTGCATGACCCCCTCATGCCAGGTGCGCCCGCAGATGCGCGGTGGCGGCAGGTCCGCGCCCTTCGCGTCGTAACCGGGAAAGCAGAACGCCATCGGCACGATCGCCACACGCGATCTGTCGTAGAATTCCGCCTCCCCCAGCCCCAGCCAGTCGCGCAGCCGCTCGCCCGAGGGATCATCGAACGGCTTGCCCGAGCGGTGCACCCGCATCCCCGGCGCCTGACCGGCGATCAGCAGACGCGCCGACGACCGGAACCAGACCACCGGGCGCGGCGCATGCGCGGTCCGCGTGGCGGCAAAGCGGTCCGCGCAGAGACGGCAAGCGCGGATGCGCGTTGCGATATCGCCGCCCGCGTCATGCAAGCGTCACCCCCGCCGCCCGCATCCCCGCCTCCGCCGCCGCACCCGAACCATCAAGGTCGATGGCGCGGCACAGATCGCGGCGCACGGTGGCGCGATAGCCATGCCATGCCGCGTCCACCGCCGAATAGTTGACGCAGAAATCGGTGGCCAGCCCGACAAAGGTCAGATCAGTCAGACCGCGGGTCTGAAGATAGCCATGCAGCCCGGTGGGCGTTTCGCGGTCATTCTCGAAAAACGCCGAATAGCTGTCGATGCCGGGATGATATCCCTTGCGCAGGATCAGATCGGCGCGGGTCGTGTCGAGATCCTTTTGAAACGCTGCCCCGTCACTGCCCTGCACACAGTGATCGGGCCAGAGTACCTGCGCGCCATAGGGCATCTCGACCGTCCCGAACGGGGCCTTGCCGGGATGCGCCGAGGCGAAAGAAGAATGGCCCGCCGGATGCCAGTCCTGCGTCAGGATCACCGCAGGGAATTCCGCCATGAGCGCATTGATTCCCGCGACAATCTCGTCGCCGCCGGGCACGGCAAGCGCGCCACCGGGGCAGAAATCGTTTTGCATGTCGATCACGATCAGTGCCTGGGTCATGGCGGGTCTCCTTTACCCCTCTATGGGTAGGGGGCGGGGCAATCGGCGTCAATGGCGGCGCATTGCCCCCTTGCGGGGCGGCCTGCGCGGGCGTAAATCGCGGCCCATGTATCGGATTGCCGCCCTCTACCACTTTACCCGGTTCGAAAACCCCGCCGCGCTGCGCGCACCGCTTCTGGCGCTCTGCAAGGCCGAACGGATCAGCGGCTCGCTCTTGCTGGCCCGCGAGGGGATCAACGGCACCATCGCCGGACCGCATGACGGCATCGGCAGGGTGCTGGCGCATGTCCGCGTCCTGCCCGGCTGCGCGGATCTGGAATGGAAGGAAAGCCAGAGCGCCGCGCAGCCCTTTCGCCGGATGAAAGTGCGCCTGAAACGCGAAATTGTCACAATGGGCCAGCCCGATGTCGATCCGCGCGCGCGCGTCGGGCACTATGTCGAACCCGACCAGTGGAACGACCTGATCCGCGCGCCGGACGTGGCGGTGATCGACACGCGCAACGATTACGAGGTGGCGATCGGCACGTTTCATGGCGCGGTGGACCCCGGGACCGCCAGCTTCCGCGACTTTCCGACATGGTGGGAGAACAACAAGCACCGCTTTCACAACAAGAGGATCGCGATGTTCTGCACCGGCGGCATCCGCTGCGAGAAATCCACCAACTACCTGCTGGGACAAGGGGTGGAAGAGGTCTATCACCTCAAGGGCGGCATCCTGAAATACCTCGAAGAGGTGCCCGAGACCGACAGCATCTGGCAGGGCGACTGTTTCGTCTTTGACGGGCGCGTATCGGTCGGGCACGGGCTAAGGGAAGGCCCGCACCTCTTGTGCCACGCCTGTCGCCGCCCGATCCTGCCCGAGGACCGCACCCGCCCCGAATACGAGGAGGGCGTCGCCTGTCATCATTGCGCGCATGAGACCAGCGACGACGACAAGGCGCGGTTCCGCGAGCGGCAAAAACAGATGGCGCTGGCCGAAGCGCGCGGCGCGCGACATATCAAGGTGGTCCACGAGGGCTGAGCCCCGGACCGGCGCGCGGGCGGAGCCGCCCGATATTCGAGTATTGGCAGAACAGTGAAAGGGCAGAGCGGTCGCGTAGCCCGCCTGCGATGGCCCGCTCAGCCGCCGCCCTGCAACGGCATCACCTTCAGTTCCCCCTCCTGCCGCGCCTTGATGGCGAGGGCCGCGGCATGCGATCCGGCCAGCGTGGTGAAATAGGGGATCTTGTCATATAGCGCGACCGAGCGGATCTCGCGGCTGTCCTCGATGGCCTGCGCCCCCTCGGTCGTGTTCATCACCAGAACGATCTGGTCGTCCTTCATCATGTCCACGATATTGGGGCGGCCCTCATAGACCTTGTTGACCACCTCGCAAGCCATGCCATGTTCCTGCACGAACGCCGCCGTGCCGCGCGTCGCCACCAGTTCGAATCCCAGATCGACCAGCACCTGCGCCGCCTCGACCAGTTGCGGCTGCTTGTCGGAATCCTTGATCGACACGAACACCTTGCCGCCCTCCGGCAGATCGACCCCCGCGCCCATCTGCGCCTTGAGAAAGGCGCGCGGGAACGACACGTCCCACCCCATCACCTCGCCGGTCGAGCGCATCTCGGGGCCAAGGATCGTATCGACCCCCGGAAAGCGCGCGAATGGCAGCACCGCCTCCTTGACCGAGAACCACGGCATGTTGGGATCGGCCAGCGTCATCTGATCGGCCATCGGCAGGGTGCCGGGCTTGGTATCCTTGGGATATGGGCCGCGATAGGCAAAGTCGTCCAACGTCTCGCCCGCCATCAGCCGTGCGGCAATCGCGGCAATGGCTGAATCCGTGGCCTTGGCGACAAATGGCACTGTGCGGCTGGCGCGCGGGTTGACCTCGATCAGATAGATGTCCTCGCCCTTGACCGCGAACTGCACGTTCATCAGCCCCACGACGTTGAGCGCCAGCGCCAGCGCCTCGGTCTGTTTCTTGATCTCGGCAATGGTGGCCTCGCTCAGCGAATAGGGCGGCAGCGAACAGGCCGAATCGCCGGAATGCACACCGGCCTCCTCGATATGCTGCATGATGCCCGCCACATGCACGCGGCGGCCATCGCAGAGCGCGTCCACATCGCATTCGATAGCGCCCGACAGATAGCTGTCCAGCAACACCGGACTGTCGCCCGAGACCACCACCGCCTCGTTGATGTAACGCTCCAGATGCGCCATGTCGCGCACGATCTCCATCGCGCGTCCGCCCAGCACATAGGACGGGCGGATAACCAGCGGAAAACCGATCTCCTCCGCAATCGCCAGCGCCTGCGCATCGGTGCTGGCAATCCCGTTGCGCGGCTGCTTCAGACCCAGCCGGTTGACCAGCGCCTGAAACCGCTCGCGGTCCTCGGCCAGGTCGATGGCATCGGGCGTGGTGCCCAGTATCGGAATCCCCTCCGCCTCCAGCGCGCGCGCGAGTTTCAGCGGTGTCTGCCCGCCAAATTGCACGATCACCCCGTGCAGCGTGCCGTTTTCCTGCTCCTTGGTCAGGATTTCCATCACATGCTCGAATGTCAGCGGCTCGAAATACAGCCGGTCGGATGTGTCGTAATCCGTGCTCACCGTTTCCGGGTTGCAGTTGATCATGATCGTCTCATAGCCCGCCTTGCTCAGCGAGAAACAGGCGTGACAGCAGCAATAGTCAAACTCGATCCCCTGCCCGATCCGGTTCGGCCCGCCGCCAAGGATCACCACCTTCTTGCGGCCCGAGGGGCGCGCCTCGCATTCCACCTCGCCCATCATCGGGGCCTCGTAGGTGGAATACATATAGGGCGTCTGCGCCTCGAACTCGGCGGCGCAGGTGTCGATCCGCTTGAACACGGCACGCACCCCCAGGTTGGCGCGCGCCCGGCGCACCTGCCCCTCGTCCCGGCCCGTTAGCCTAGCCAGGCGCGCATCGGTAAAGCCCATCATCTTGAGCCTGCGCAGCCCCTCTTCGGTCATCGGCAGGCCGTCGCGACGGATGCGCTCCTCGGCCTCGACAATCTCTCGGATACGGGCCAGAAACCACGGATCATAGGCGGTAGCGGCGTTGATCTCGTCATCCGACAGCCCGTGGCGCATCGCCTGCGCGATGGTGCGCATCCGGTCGGGCGTCGCCACCGACAGCGCACGGATCACGGCGGCCTTGTCGGGCGCGCCCTCGATGATGATTTCGTCAAAACCGCTCAGGCCGGTTTCCATGCTGGCCAGCGCCTTTTGCAGGCTCTCGTGAATGGTCCGGCCAATCGCCATCGCCTCGCCCACCGATTTCATCGCGGTGGTCAGATGCGGCTTGGAGCCGGGGAATTTTTCGAAGGCAAAACGCGGGATCTTGGTCACTACATAATCAATAGTCGGCTCGAACGAGGCTGGCGTCACCTTGGTGATGTCATTGTCCAGCTCATCCAGCGTATAGCCCACCGCCAGCTTGGCCGCGATCTTGGCGATCGGAAACCCCGTCGCCTTGGACGCCAGCGCCGAAGAACGCGACACGCGCGGGTTCATCTCGATCACCACCATGCGCCCGTCGGCAGGGTTCACCGCCCATTGCACGTTCGACCCACCAGTCTCGACCCCGATCTCGCGCAGCACGGCGATGCTGCCGTTGCGCATGATCTGATACTCCTTGTCGGTCAGCGTCAGCGCCGGGGCCACGGTGATCGAATCGCCGGTATGCACGCCCATCGGATCGACATTCTCGATGGAACAGACGATGATCGCGTTATCCGCCTTGTCGCGGACCACCTCCATCTCGTATTCCTTCCAGCCCAGCAGGCTCTCGTCGATCAGGATCTGGCTCACGGGCGAGGCATCGAGGCCCGACTTGCAGTAATGCACGTAATCATCCCGGTTATAGGCCACGCCGCCGCCGGTGCCGCCAAGGGTGAAGGCCGGGCGGATGATCGCGGGCAGGCCCACGTAATCAATCGCCGCCATGCACTCGTCCATGTTGTTGGCAATCGTCGCCTTGGGGTTTTCCAGCCCCAGCCGGTCCATCGCCTCACGAAAGAGCTTGCGGTCCTCGGCCATCTCTATGGCCTGCCGGTTCGCCCCGATCAGCTCGACCCCGAATTTCTCCAGCACGCCCATGTCGGCCACCGCCAGCGCGGTGTTCAGACCCGTCTGCCCGCCCATCGTGGGCAACAGCGCGTCGGGGCGTTCCTTTTCGATGATCCGGGCGACGACCTCGGGCGTGATCGGCTCGATATAGGTGGCGTCGGCCAGTTCCGGGTCGGTCATGATCGTCGCCGGGTTGGAATTGACCAGAATGACGCGATATCCCTCTTCGCGCAGCGCCTTGCAGGCCTGTGCGCCGGAATAGTCGAACTCGCAGGCCTGTCCGATGATGATTGGCCCCGCTCCGATGATCATGATGGATGAAATATCGGTTCTTTTCGGCATAATCGGTCCCCGGACATCTGACGTCTGCTCGCGGGATCGACCCGCGCGCGCAAATTGGTGGGGTTATAGCCATGTCATGCCCCGGCGCAAGGGGCATCGCAAAACCGGGCTGCAACGACGCTTTTGTGGGTGTGTTTTACCCGTGGCAGGCCTAAATATCGCAGCAGCACGCAAGGGGATGCGCATTGCAGATTCGTTTTGACCACGGACCGACGGGGACCGCCTGCACCTTTGCACAGGCGGCGCGGCTGATCGTGGCCGAAACCCCGGCAGAGGTGCCCGCCGCTCTCGCCGCGCTGGATCAGGCCCGCACCGAGGGTCACTGGCTGGCCGGCTTCGCCAGTTACGAGCTTGGCCATGCCCTCGAACCGCGGCTTGCATCCTGCATGCCCGCCCGTCGCCGCCTGCCGCTCCTGCAATTCGGCGCCTATGCCACACCGCGTGACGCCGCACCGCTGGCCCCCGGCCCCGCCACTCTTGGCGATATGACCCCCGGCTGGGACCAGCCCCGCTATGGCCGCGCGTTTCAGACCGTGCATGACTATATCTGCGCGGGCGATATCTATCAGGCCAACCTGACCTTTCCCCTGACGTTGACCGCCACCGGCAGCCCGCAGGCGCTCCATGCCGCGCTGGCGCGCGTCCAGCCGGTGCGCCACGGCGCGCTGATCGAGGCCCCCGGCCTACCCGCGATCCTGTCACGCTCGCCGGAACTGTTCTTTCGCACCCATGCCGACGGGCGGATCGAAACCCGCCCGATGAAGGGCACGCAGCCGCGTTCGCCCGACCCCGCAGAGGACGCCCGCCGCCGCCAATTCCTGCAATCGGACGCCAAGAACCGCGCCGAGAACCTGATGATCGTCGACCTTCTCCGAAATGACATCTCGCGGATCAGCCTGCCGGGATCGGTGCGCGTGCCGGAGCTATTTTCGGTCGAAACCTACGAGACGGTGTATCAGATGACCTCGCGCATAACGGCGCAGATGCAGCCGGGCACGGGCCTCTCGGACATCCTGCGCGCCCTCTTTCCCTGCGGTTCGATCACCGGCGCGCCCAAACTGCGCGCCATGCAGATCCTCGCCCAACTCGAAAACCGCTCCCGCGACATCTATTGCGGCACCATCGGCTGGGCCGCCCCCGACGGGCGGGCGGAATTCAACGTGGCCATCCGCACCCTGATGATCGAGGATGGCCGCGCCACACTCAACGTGGGCGGCGGCGTCGTCTATGACAGCACGGCGGCAGGCGAATACGAAGAGGCGCTCTGGAAGGCGCGCTTTGCCCGCGCCCTCATCCCCGCCTGCGCGTGACGACGCCTCACTCCGCCGCGTGGCGCAGCCCGCCATCCTCCCCGCAATAGAGGTAATCGCGCGTCAGCGGCACCGCATCCTGTTTCGGCGTCAGTTGAAACTGGAACACCACCTGATTGTTGAGCCGGAACGTCAACTCGCTGGCGATCAGGTAATAGCGCCACATCCGGCAGAACCGGTCATCGTAGAGCGCGCGCACCTTGTCGATATTGGCCTCGAACCGCTCGCGCCAGTGGCGCAGCGTCTCGGCATAATGCAGCCGCCACACCTCGACATCGGCGGTGACCAGCCCGTGTCGTTCGACAGCCGCGACCGCCTCTGACATGGCCGGGCAATAGCCGCCCGGAAAGATGTATTTCAGAATCCACGGGCTTGTCGCCCCCGGCGGTCCGGCCCGCCCGATGGTGTGAATGAGCGCGATGCCGTCCGGCGCCAGCAGCCGCCGCACGCTGTCAAAATAGGTGTCATACTGCGGCACGCCTACATGCTCGAACATGCCGACCGATACGATCCGGTCGAACTGTCCCGCGACGTCCCGGTAATCCATCAGATGAAACCGCGCCTTGTCCGCCAGCCCGGCCTTTTCGGCGCGCTGATTGGCCACCCTGTGCTGTTCCTGCGAGAGGGTGATCCCGGTCACCTGCGCGCCGAAATCCCGCGCCAGCGTCAGCCCCATGCCTCCCCAACCGCACCCGATATCCAACACCCGCATCCCCGGCTTGATCAGCAGCTTTGCGGCGATATGCGCCTTCTTGGCCGCCTGCGCCTCGTCCAGCGTCATGTCGGGGCGCGCGAAATAGGCGCAGGAATATTGCCGGTCCGCATCCAGGAACAGATCGTACAGCTCGCCCGACAGATCATAGTGATGCGCCACATTGGCTCGCGACCGCCCCACCGGGTTGAACTGATCGAACCGCCGCTTGAGCCAGCGCAGCGTCTCCAGCGGACGCCGAAACCACGGCTGCCCCTGTGCCGCGATATTCATGATCGCCAGACTGAGAAAGCCGTAGACATCATCGCCCTCGATGGTCAGCCGGCCATCCATGTAACCTTCGCCCACCGCCATGTCGGGCGAGATCACGATCCGGCGCGGCAGGTTCTCGTCATGCAGGGTGATCGCCACCTCCGGCCCACCCGCGCCGCTGCCGTAAACCCGCGTATCCCCACCCGGAAAGGTCACGCTCAGCCGACCCTGCTTGAACAGATGGCTCAGCAACCTGTTCAGTGCCCTGGCCCACATCTTTCACCCCCTTGTCGCGCGCCCACCCCGGCGCATCTCAACGGTGTCCGGAACCTGCCGTTCGGCCGGTCTATTCGGGCCTGACGGCGGGTGCAGGCGGCATTTTTACCCAAATCCCATTCTGTGTAAACGGTTTTGCCCCGGCGCCGCCCCCCGCACCCTTGACTTTGCCGCCCCGCCAATGTGTATCACCCCGGACCCGTCACACACCCCAAGGCCCCGGCCCGGAGAGCATATCATGCACGCATATCGCAGCCATACCTGCGCGGATCTCGGAAAATCCAATGTCGGCCAGACCATCCGCCTCGCGGGCTGGGTCCACCGCATCCGCGATCATGGCGGGGTTCTGTTCATCGACCTGCGCGATCACTATGGCGTGACACAGCTGATCTGCGACCCCGACAGCCCGGTTTTCGCCGCCGCCGAGCGGCTGCGCAGCGAATACTGCATCCGAATCGACGGGGCGGTAAAGGCGCGCGATGCGGGCCTTGTGAACCCCAAGCTGCCCACCGGCGAGATCGAGGTCTATATCCACGACCTCGAAGTACTCGGCGCGGCGGGGGAACTGCCGCTTCAGGTCTTTGGCGATCAGGAATACCCCGAGGAAACCCGCCTGCGCTATCGCTATCTCGATCTGCGCCGCGAGGCGATGCAGCGCAACATGACGCTGCGATCGGACGTTGTGGCCTCATTGCGCCGCCGCATGTGGGATCGCGGTTTCCGCGAATTCCAGACGCCGATCATCACCGCCTCCTCCCCCGAGGGCGCGCGCGATTTTCTGGTGCCCTCGCGCCTGCATCCGGGCAGGTTCTACGCCCTGCCGCAGGCGCCGCAGCAGTTCAAGCAGCTCATCATGGTCTCGGGTTTCGACAAGTATTTCCAGATCGCGCCCTGCTTTCGCGACGAGGACCCGCGCGCCGACCGCTCGCCCACCGATTTCTATCAATTGGACATGGAAATGTCCTTTGTCACGCAACAGGACGTGTTCGACACCATCGCCCCGGTGATCGCGGGCGTGTTCGAGGAATTCGCCGACGGCAAGACGGTCGATGCGCCCGAGGAGTGGTCGCAGATTTCCTATGCCGACTCCGCCCTCTGGTATGGCACCGACAAGCCCGACCTGCGCAACCCGATCAGGATGCAGGACGTGTCAGAGCATTTCCGGGGCAGCGGCTTTGCCATCTTCGCCAGGCTGCTCGAACAGGAGGGCACCCAGATCCGCGCCATCCCCGCGCCCACAGGCGGCAGCCGCAAGTTCTGCGACCGCATGAACGCCTTTGCCCAGAAAGAGGGGCTGCCGGGGATGGGGTATATCTTCTGGCGGGAGGCAAAAAAAGCCTACATTCGCGGCAATTCAAAGCTGGCGGACATGCTTTGGGATCTTTGTGATGGTAATGAATCCAGGAAAAAGATCGACCTCCTTATAAAGGAATTCAGGCCAAGTGAAGAAAGCGATGCCCTTCAGGTGCTCGCATACCTCGATTCTGATCGTCCCGATCAGGCTCAGCCCGCAATCGTCGAATTGTTTGGGCAGTCTATCCCCGAAGCCGCAGGCCCGCTCGCCAAGAACATCGGCCCCGAACGCACCGAGGCGATCCGCCAGCAACTCGGCCTTGGCGTAGGCGATGCCGCCTTCTTCCTCGGCGGCAAACCCCAGACGTTCGAGCGGGTGGCGGGCAAGGCGCGCAACGTGATCGGCGAGGAACTCGGCCTGACGGACGAAAACCGCTTCGCCTTTGCCTGGATCGTCGATTTCCCGATGTATGAGGCGGACGAGGAAACCGGCAAGGTCGATTTCTCGCACAACCCCTTCTCAATGCCCCAGGGCGGAATCGACGCCCTCGACGGCGACCCGCTCAGGGTGCTGGGCTATCAGTATGACCTCGCCTGCAACGGCTATGAACTCGTGTCCGGCGCGATCCGCAACCACAAACCCGAGATCATGTTCAAGGCGTTCGCCCTCGCCGGCTACGGCGAGGACGAGGTGCGCAAGCGCTTCGGCGGCATGGTCAACGCCTTTCAATACGGCGCGCCCCCGCACGGCGGCTGTGCTGCGGGCATCGACCGCATCGTCATGCTCTTGGCGGGCACCTCGAACATCCGCGAGGTCATCATGTTCCCGATGAACCAGCGCGCCGAGGACCTGATGATGAACGCCCCCTCCGATCCAACCAGCGATCAGCTGATGGAACTGGGGCTAAGGGTCATCCCGCAGGAGTGATTCTACTCCGGTGTGATATTGCCCGGCAGTATCCCGAAAACCAGAACCGGACAGCCGCCACTGCGCCCTGCGGCTATCCGGCTGATGAGCTTATGGGTGCCTGTCGTGCTCGCCCCGAATTTCGCCGCGACCGTGCTGGCGGTCTCATTGCCGTGCTTGTCCAGGCAATATCCAAGCGACTGAAAGAACTCCTGCGACAACTCGCGTGTGACGATAACCCCGACGTCAATCACACCCGCCTCGAAGAAACTGCGAAACGCATAAAGATCGCGGTCATAGGTCTGATCCTTGCTGTTCCATTCGTAGTCAAACGCAACCCGACCGCGCCAGAAATCGACCAGATGGTTATGTATGTAATCCTCGCGCAGGATACGGTCGATTTCCGGTGCCTTGTCGCCCTTGCCTTCGCGAAGTTTCACCAGCAGATCGGCCTCGATCCTGACCTCCTGATGAAATCCCTCCGCCGCAGCCAGATCGGCGAACCGGGTCGTTGCCGACATCCGGTTGCCACCCGGCGAACGGATCTCGGTGCGGCTTATCGTGAACCCGTCAAGAATGCGCAGGATTGACGCCAGTTCATCCGGCGCGCGCTGTGCGAGCACCGCAGCGGCACTCCTGTAGCTGGTAACGGAATAGCGTCCTGCCAGGCTCCAGCCGATCTGCGATCTCACCAGCGCCGGCTCGTCAAACACGGCGTCCTCGACGCGACGTGCCATGCTATTCAGCCGCTACGCCTGAATTGTAGGAATACGTCTTCCAGCTCGGTTTGTAATCCGCATCCGCCTGATTGCCCCAGACTGTCCAGCCTTCGCGCACGCCGCGCCCGAACAGTTCCAGATAGGGGCCCCAGGAACATCCCTCGATCAGATCGTATTGCTCATCCGGTTTGCGCGAGTGTTCGCGCTTGCGGGTCTGCACCATGTTCACCTGACGTCGTCCGGGGGCAAGGGTGCGCGCATTCCTGCCCCGCGTCCCGAACAGCAGAATCTCGGTCACATTGCGAAAATAGAACCCCACACCGCGCCCGTCACTGCCGCCATCCTTGCGAACCTTGTGCCAGATGATGTTCGACTTGTAGTCGAACCCCCATGCCATCAGAACCTGCAACCCCTCGGGCAAAAGCGCATTCGGCACCCAGAGGTAACAATGCGCCGCATCCTCCAGATGCTCGGCGACCGGCAGCGCGCATATATCCTCCAGCGTCATCGTCGGATAGCGCGACAGCCGCTTGTGTTCCGGGGCAACCTTGCCGGTGCGGTTGGTAAAGCGCCACGGCGGATCGGCCAGCACACAGCCGAACCGGTCACCCCCGAGAAACCTGCGCAGGTCTTGTGTTGCGGATTGTCCCATATCCAACATATTGAAGAACTCCACCCGGCTTGTCATGGTGAACAATACTGGAACATAGCCCTTTCCATCCGGTTAACACAAGCGCGGTTTCGCATCCCGCTCACACCATTCACTTGGCGACCCCGCCACGGCAGGATAAACCGTCACACATGACCGATGACCGCCCCCTCGCCGATTGGCGCCCCCCGCCCCCGCCCGACGGATCGCCTCTTGCCGGGCGCTATGCACGCCTCGAACGGCTCGATGCCGACCGGCACGCCGCAGATCTGCACGCCGCGAATTGCGCCGACGACGCGATCTGGGATTATCTGCCCTACGGCCCGTTTTCCTCGGCTGCGCAATATCACCGCTGGGCGCGGCAGATGGCGGCGGGCAGCGATCCGCTGTTCTACGCGATCACCGATCTGGACAGCGGCCAGTTGGGCGGCGTTGCCAGCTATCTGCGCATCATGCCCGCATCAGGCAGCATCGAGGTGGGCCATATCAATTTCGCCCCGGCACTCAAGCGCACCCGCGCCGCGACCGAGGCGATCTACCTGATGATGCAATGGGCCTTTCAGGCAGGCTATCGCCGGTTCGAATGGAAATGCGATGCGCGCAACCTGCCCTCGCGCCGCGCGGCACAGCGCCTGGGGCTGAGCTATGAGGGGGTGTTCCGGCAGGCCACCGTGGTCAAGGGCCGCAACCGCGACACCGCCTGGTTCGCCGCCATCGACGCCGAATGGCTCGCGCTGCAAGAGGCGTTCAGCCTCTGGCTCGATCCGGCGAATTTCGACGGCGCGGGTCGGCAACGCGAACGTCTCGGCAATCTCACCCGCCATGTGCGCGCGGCCTCCGATCCCGCGCTGGGCTAGATCGCCATCCGCGCGGCCAGCCGCGCCTTGATCAACCCGCTCACCCGGGCAATCCCGGCCCCGGACCCATGCCCGGTCAGCGCTTCGGCGGCCTGCGCCAGCGCACGGTCCCCCGCCGCGCGCGCCACACCGCTCAGGAATTGCGCCACATAGGCCAGCACGGCGGCACTCTGCCCGCTCTCCATCAGGCTCTGCACATGCTCCAGATCGTCGCGATAGGCCAGCGGATCGGGGCTGACCACCTCGTCGCTGACGCCGTAGGGTCCGACCGGGCAGCGCTCGGGCGGCAGGTGGCGCAGCACCGCCTGCTGAAACGCCCCCAGACTTTCCACCGGCTTGGGCAAAAATCCGTCCGCCCCCGCCGCCAGCGCCGCCACACCCGCCGACGCATCGCCGCTGATCGCCAGAATCACGCCGACGCGCGGGCGTGCCTGATCCAGATCGGCGATCAGATTAACCCCCGACCCGTCCGGCAGACCCAGATCAATGATCACCACCGAGGGGCGGTAGACCTGCAGATGTCGCCGTGCCGACACCAGGCAATCGGCGCGCCGGATCCGCGCCCCGCTGCGCAGACACATCAGCCGCAACGCCTCTGACGCATAGCGGCTGTCCTCGACCGCCAGCACGGTCATGCCCAGAAGCGGGCGCTGGGCACTGGGCGCGCGCAACGGCGCAAGGCTGTCAACATCACTCATGGCGCTGATCCTTCTCGTGATCCTCAGGCCATCAGCATGGCGCGGCTTTGGTGAACGTCAGGTTAATGCGCGGATTGCGGCCGCCTGTCGCTTGTCACAGTCGCGCATCACCCCCATAACAGGACCAGACCAGACGAAAGGACCGCCCCATGATCGGACGCCTCAACCACGTGGCCATCGCCGTGCCCGACCTGACAGCCGCCGCTGACCAGTATCGCACCGCATTGGGTGCCCGTGTAGGTCCGCCGCAGGACGAACCCGATCACGGCGTCACGGTCGTTTTCATCGAACTACCCAACACCAAGATCGAATTGCTCTATCCCCTCGGAGAAAACAGCCCGATCAACGGCTTTCTGGAAAAGAACCCCTCGGGCGGCATCCACCATGTCTGCTACGAGGTCGAGGATATCATCGCCGCGCGCGACCACCTGAAATCCACCGGCGCGCGCGTTCTGGGCAACGGCGAGCCAAAGATCGGCGCGCATGGCAAGCCGGTGCTCTTCCTGCATCCCAAGGATTTCAACGGCTGCCTCGTGGAACTGGAGCAGGTCTGATGGGCATCACCTCCGCCATCGTCCTCTTCGCGGTGATCTGGTTCATGACCTTCTTCGTCGTGCTGCCGATTCGCATCCAGACCCAAGGCGATCTGGGCAAGGTCACCCCCGGCACCCATGCAGGCTCCCCCGAACATCACCACCTCAGGAAAAAGGCCTGGATCACCACCGGCATCGCCCTCGTGCTCTGGATCATCATCGGCGGCACGATCATTTCCGGCGCGATCACCGTGCGCGATCTCGACATGTTCAACCGGATGGGGCCCGCGACCGCGACTGAATAGCGTGATGGATATGGGTGAACGTGGCCGCGCCCAGAATTGGTATGAGCAGGTTTACCAGCGGCACCGAGAGCGGCATCGCCATCAGCACCCCCGCCGCCCAGATCGTCATCCGGTGCCTGCGGCGCAGCGCCCGCGCCTCCGCCCGCCCCACCCGGCGCATCGCGGCCAGCTGGAAATACTCCATTCCCAGCAGATACCCGTTCAACCCCCAGAAGATGAAGAGCGCGAAGGGCGAGAGGATCACGTAGAGAAAGAGCGCGAGGATGTTCGCGCCGATGATCACACCGAGAAAATTCACCGTGTCGCGCAGCGCCTCACCAAACGGCACGTTTGGCGCGGGCGGCAGGCCGGGATAATGGCGGTCCTCCACCGCCTGCGCCACCTCGTCGAGAAACATCGAGGTGATCGCAGAGGCCACCGGCACCATCAGGAAAACCGACAGCATCAGCATGACCAGCAGCGACCCCGCGCTCAGCAGATCGCCCAGCCACGTCACCTCGCCCAGAAGCGGCAGGCTGGTGCTGTCGCCCACCGTCCATTGGATCACCCAGAGCACCGCCGCATAGACCGCGATCAAGAGCGCCAGCGTCAATCCGACGCCCAGGATCAGAACCCGGCGGAACCGGGGATCGCCGACCTGCCCGACAGCCTTGAGGAAACTGGCGAAAATCATTCCGAAACCCATGTGGTGATCGCGTCGATATCCGGGCGCGGGCGCTCGGGCGGCGCGACGCCTTCGCTGCCGATATGGATGAGCCCGGCCACCCGCTCATGCTCCGCCAGCCCCAGGGCGGCCCCGGCGAAATCCCGGTCCTGGCTCGCCCAGCCGGTCAGCCAGTTGGCCCCCCAGCCGGCGGCAAGCGCGGCGTTGAGCAGCCCCAGACAGACGCAGGCCGCCGAATACATCTGCTCGATGGCGGGGATCTTCTCGGATGGCTTCGGACTCTCGATCACCGCCACCGCCAGATGTGCATCCGCAAACTGTGAAACCTGCTTGGCGATATCCTCGGGCCCCTTGCCCAGCCGCGCGCCGACCGAAGGCACCAGCCCCGCCAGCCGCAAGAGTGCCGCACGCTCCAGCACGATCATCCGCCACGGCTCCAGCTTGCCGTGATCGGGGCTGCGCGCGGCGGCGATCAGCAGCGGGCGCAGGGCCGCGCGATCCGGCACCGGCAGGATCAGCGTCTTTGCCGGCCGTGACCGGCGGGTTTGCAGGAATTCCAATGCGGCTTGGTTGGGCTGGGGCATGGTGCTCTTTCTCACTCGGGACGCCCCCACATGTCGGCAAAGCCGCGCCCGGGGTCAAGGGCCAAGCGGCGGAAACCGCGTTGAACCGCACAGTCCCCCCGGCTAGGCATATGCCATGGACATCCCCGATCTCAGCTCCCTTGCCCGGCCCGGCACGCGCATCGCCCTGCGCGTCACCCCCAGGGCATCGCGCAACCGGATCGTGGCCGAGGGCGATACCCTGCGCGTCTATGTCACCACCCCGCCCGAGGACGGCAAGGCCAACGCCGCCGTGCTCAAACTGCTGGCCAAGGCGCTCGGCCTGCCCAAATCACGGCTGACGCTGATCCACGGGCAAACCTCGCGCGACAAGGTGTTTCAGGTCTCGTAGACCGGGCTTCAGCCCGGCGCCCTACGCCACCCCCGCCCGCAGCGCGTCATGGATATGCACCAGCCCGCGCAGCATCCCGTCCTCATCCACCGCGAAAAGCGCGCTGATCTTGTAGGTGTTCATCACGCCCAACGCCTCGGACAACAGCGCCTCGGGCGCAATGCTGCGCGGATTGCGGGTGGCGACCTCTCCGGCGCTGCGCGCCATCAGATCCGACAGGTTGCGCCGCAGGTCGCCATCGGTGATGACACCTAACAGCCGCCCGCCCTCGGCCACCGCCGCCACACCAAACCCCTTGGCGGTCATCTCTATCAGCGTCTCCCCCATCGGCGTCGCCTCCCGCACCACCGGCAGCGCGGCGCCGGTATGCATGACCGACGACACCCGCAATAGCTGCGCCCCCAGCGTGCCGCCGGGATGAAAAGCCAGGAAATTCTCGCGCTCGAAACCGCGCAGACGCATCATCGCCACCGCCAGCGCATCGCCCAGCGCCATCGTGCAGGTCGTGCTGGTGGTGGGCGCCATGCCGATGGCGCAGGCCTCGGGTGCATCGGGCAGTTGCAACAGATGATCGGCCTGCTGCGCCAGCGTGCTGTCCGCCTTCTTGGTGATCGCGATCAGCGGAATGGCAAAACGGCGGGTATGGGCGATGATATCGGCCAACTCGCGCGTCTCGCCGGAATTCGAGATCAGGATCACCGCATCCTGATCCGTGATCATTCCCAGATCGCCATGACTCGCCTCGCCGGGATGGACGTATTGCGCCGGACTGCCGGTGCTGGCCATGGTTGCGGCGATCTTGGCGGCGATATGCCCCGACTTGCCCATGCCCGAGACGATCACCCGCCCCCGCACCTGCAAGAGCCGCGCCACCACCGCGTCGAAATCCGCGGGCAACGCCGCCTGCATCGCCACAAGCGCCTCGGCCTCGATTCTGATCACCTCGCGGGCGATCTGGGTGGACGTCTGTGTCGCTGACATTGACAGGGCTCCTATATGCGTTCGCACTGATAGCGCGACGCGGGCGCGAGGCCAAGCGACAGGATGCCGGGGCCGGGTATTTCCGCCGGACACAACCTGCAATCTCTCACGATTTTGCTACTGGTCACCGCCCGCGCACCGCCATAACGTCGCCACCATGAGCCCCGATACCGCAATCCTCGACAGCCGCTATGCCTGGACACGCCTCGCGCTGTCGCTGGTCATCGCCACCGTGGGCAGCGCCGGGATCTGGTCGATCGTCGTCGTCATGCCCGCCATTCAGGCCGATTTCGGCGTGGCGCGCGGCGATGTCTCGCTGCCCTATACGCTGACCATGCTGGGCTTTGCGCTCGGCAACCTCGTGATCGGGCGAATCGTTGACCGCTTTGGCATCACCGTCACCCTGATCGCCTCGGCGCTGCTGATTGCCGCCGCCACCGGCATGGCGGCGCTCAGCCCATCTGTGCCGGTGCTTACCGGCCTGCAATTCGTGATCGGCTTCGGCAGCGCCGTCGGCTTTGGCCCGCTCATCGCGGATGTGTCGCAATGGTTTCTCCGACGACGCGGGATCGCCGTGGCGATCGCGGCCAGTGGCAACTACCTCGCCGGGGCGGTCTGGCCGGTGATCCTCGCAGGGGTTCTCGCCGGGCAGGGCTGGCGCGCCGTCTACCTGGTGCTGGCCGCCTCCACCCTCGCCATCGTCATCCCGCTGGCGTTTTTCCTGCGCCGCCGCGTGCCGCTGGCCGCGCGCGCCCATGCCGACACATTGTCCATCGCCCGCGCCAGCGCCACCGGCCTCTCGCCGCGCATGCTCATGCTGCTGCTGGGGCTGGCCGGGATCGGCTGCTGCGTCGCCATGTCCATGCCGCAGGTCCATATCGTCAGCTATTGCGTCGATCTGGGCTATGGACCCGCCGTCGGCTCGCAGATGCTGTCGCTGATGCTGTTGGGCGGGGTTGCCTCGCGGCTGGTCTCGGGGCTGCTGGCCGACCGGCTGGGCGGTGTGCGCACGCTGCTGATCGGCTCGGGTCTGCAATGCCTGGCACTCTTTCTCTACCTGCCCTCGGACGGGCTGACATCGCTCTATATCGTCAGCCTCGTCTTTGGTCTGGCGCAGGGCGGCATCGTGCCCAGCTACGCGGTCATCGTGCGCGAATACATGCCCAGCGAAGAGGCCGGCCGCCGTGTCGGTTTCGTGCTCATGGGCACCATCCTCGGCATGGCCTTGGGCGGCTGGATGTCGGGCTGGATCTATGACCTGACCGGCAGCTACAAGATGGCGTTCCTCAACGGCATCGCCTGGAATTTCCTCAATATCGGGATCATGGTCCTGATCCTGATGCGCACCCGGACACGCAGCCCGAGCCCTTTGCCCGCCTGAACCCTCCTGCCGTTTTCAGACCCTGAATATCCGGTTTTCTCCGCTATGTCCTGACTGCGCAGGTGAGTTGCAAATGCCGCATGGATTTTCCGCGCTTTACCCCTTGCGCCATGGCAAAAATCCAATATGTGCGGGGCGTGGCTGGTGATCCGGCCCCGATCGCAACCCTTTATGATGGAGGCAAGCCATGACCCGCGACGAACTGAACCGCGAACTGCGCGCACATAGTGCCTCCTGGCAGGCCGTGCTGATCGTCTATGGAATGATCGTCGGCACCATGGTGCTGTCGGCCATGGCGATCCTGTAACCGCCGAGACGCCCGCAGAATTCAGACCGGATCAGCGGTGGAGGGGTTACCCCTCCCCGCCCGGTGTCAGGCATTGGCGCCCGTAACCTTGGGATCGTTCGGGTCGATCCGCGCCGATGCGGCATCGCCCACATTGTCCACCCCGCGCTCCTCCAGCAACGTGGTCAGCCAGTTGGGATCCATCTCCGGCACCGAACTCAGCAACAGATCCGTATAGGGATGATGCGGCGGCTTGAACATCTCGTCCTTGGGACCCTGTTCAACCACCTTGCCATGCTGCATCACCACAACCTCATCGGCGATCGAGCGTACCGTGGCCAGATCGTGGGTGATGAACATATAGGCCAGGTTCATCTCGTTCTGCAGCCGGTCCAGAAGGCGCAGGATGCCCTCCGCCACAAGCTGATCCAGCGCCGATGTCACCTCGTCGCAGACGATGAACGTAGGTTCCGCCGCCAGAGCACGGGCAATCCCGATGCGCTGCTTCTGCCCGCCTGACAGTTCCGGCGGATAGCGGTTGTAATATTGCGACGGCTCCAGCTCGATCAGGTCGAGCAACTCATCCACCCGGTTCTTGAGCGCGACCCCCTTGAGGCCCGAATAGAACGCGGCGGGCCGCCCGATGATCTCGGAAATCCGCACCTTGGGATTGAGTGCGGTATCGGCCATCTGATAGATCATCTGACATTGCCGCAACTGATCCTTGGTGCGATCCCTGTAGCTGGCCGGAAACGGCTTGCCCTTGAACAGTACCTCGCCCTTCATCGGCGGCAAAAGGCCGGTGATCACCCGCGCGGTGGTGGATTTGCCGGAACCGGATTCGCCGACCACCGCCACCGTCATCCCCTCGTAGATATCGAAACTCACGTCATCCAGCACCTTTTCCCCGCCGGTATAGGCGGCATCGACATTGCGTACCGAAATCAGCGGCACGCCATCCTTGGGCCGATAACGCTGCGGACTCTCGAAACTGCGCACCGCCCAGAGCGATTTGGTGTAATCCTCCTTGGGGTTGTCGAGCATCTCCTTGGTCGAGGCTTCCTCGACCTCTTCGCCCTTGAGCAGCACCTTGATCGTATCGGCCATCTGCGCCACGACGGCCAGATCATGGGTGATGTAGATCGCGGCGGTGTTGAACTGTTCCACGATGTCGCGGATCGCGGCAAGAACCTCGATCTGCGTGGTCACGTCGAGCGCCGTCGTCGGCTCGTCAAAGATGATGAGATCCGGGCGGCACGCCATCGCCATCGCCGTCATCGCCCGCTGCAATTGCCCACCCGACACCTGGTGCGGATAGCGGAATCCGATTTCCTGCGGATTGGGCAGGCGCAGCCGCTCATACAGATCCATCGCATCCTCCTGCGCCTCCAGCCGCTTTTTCAGCCGGTATTGCAGCGGGGCCTCGGTGTGCTGGTCGATGATCTTGTGCGCCGGGTTGAACGACGCCGCCGCCGACTGCGCCACATAGGCGATGCGCGACCCGCGCAGCGCGCGCCGCTCGCTCTCCGACGCCGTGGTCAGTTCCATCCCGTCGAACTCGATCGAGCCTTCCGAGATGCGCGTGCCGTCGCGGGCATAGCCCATGCAGGCCGCGCCGATGGTGGATTTCCCAGCACCCGATTCACCGATCAGCCCCATCACCTCGCCGCGATGCAGGGTCAGATCGACACCCTTGATGATGTCGATCCAGGTTTCATCCGAATAGCCCTGGATTTTCAGGTCACGGATTTTCAGCAGAACTTCTTTTTTCTTGGTCATGACGGTTACACCTTCAGGCCAGAGGAACGGTAGAGCATCCAGTCCACCACGAAATTGACCGCGACGGTCAACAGCGCGATGGCCGCCGCAGGAATGAGCGGAGTGATGTCACCGAACGAGATCAGCGTCGCATTTTCGCGCACCATGGATCCCCAGTCAGCGGTCGGTGGCTGAATGCCCAGACCAAGGAAACTCAGGCCGGCGATGAGCAGGAACACGAAACAGAATTCCAGCCCGAATTCCGCCACCAGCGGTGCCGTGGAATTGGGCAGGATCTCGCGCCGGATCAGATACCACGTCCGCTCACCCCGCAGCTTGGCGGCCTCGATGTAATCCATGACCACCACATTACCCGCCACCGCCCGCGTAAGGCGAAAGACGCGCGGGCTGTAGATTACCGCGACGACGAGAACCAGAATGATCTCGGACGGGTTGAAGATGATCAGCATGGCACCGGCAAAGACGACCGCCACGCCCACCAGAACCGTAATGCCTATCAGCCAGCCGATCACGCTGCGCTCCGATACCGCCGAAACCACCAGCAGCCCGGTGAGAATGGCGAAACCAGTCAGCAGATAGAAACTCGTCGTGTCATTGGCCAGTTCCCCGCCAAAGATCGACAGCATCAACAGCGCGAAGATCAGCGAGGGGATCGACATGATCACATCCGAGGTGCGGGCGATGACCTGATCGAACCAGCCACCGCTCGTCGCCGCCAGCAACCCCGCCAGCGCGCCCAGCGTGAACGCCAGCACCGTGCCCATGAGCGCCAGCGCCACCGTGTTGCGCGCGCCGTAGACCAGTCGGCTGAACATGTCGCGGCCCAACTGATCCGCCCCCAGCAGCATGTTCTCGTCCGCCGGGGCAAAGGCCGACGAGATCACCTGTGCCTCACCGAACGGGGCGATGAAAGGCGCAAATATCCCGGCAATCGCAACGGTGAAGATCACGAACATCCCGAAGGCTGCAGTCAGCGGCGCGGTGCGCAACTCCTTGGCCATGTTCTGCGAGGCGATGACGATCAGGAACTCGCGGAACGCATAGGCCACCATCGCCGACAACGCCAGCAGCCCCGCCGCGATCGCCACGATTCTGAGCGCCGCAACCCCGCCGATGATCCCCAGAACGAACGAGACCAGCGTCAGCGAAAACAACAACAGAAACGCCGCTCGCTTGTTGAAATAGGCCGCAAGGCAGGACGCGCCGAGAAGCAGAGTATAGTAGAGGATGACGAAAACACTCATGTCTCTGCCCCTTATTTCGGATGCCGCAGGCGCGGGTTGGTCAGAATCGCACCCACATCCGCCGCCAGATTGAGCAGGATGAAGGTCGCGGCAAAGATCAGGCAGCAGGCCTGTACCACCGGGAAATCACGCTTGCTGACCGCGTCGACCAGCGCCTGTCCGATGCCGGGATAGACAAACACCACCTCGACCAGCACAACGCCGGTGATCAGATAGGCAAGGTTCAGGGCGACCACGTTGATGATCGGCGCCCAGGCATTGGGCAGGGCATGCCGCACGATCACCTTCCAGGGCGGCGTGCCCTTGAGCCGCGCCATCTCTATATAAGGACTGGCCAGCAGGTTGATGATCGCCGCGCGGGTCATGCGCATCATATGCGCCGTCACCACCAGCACCAGCGTGAGCGCGGGCAGAAAGGTGCGGTGCAGCAGATCGACAAAGCTCATGTCGGCCCTGAGACTGGCAATCGCCGGAAACATGCCCCAGTTCACCGCGAAATAGAGGATCAGGATATAGCCCAGAAAGAACTCGGGCGACGAAATCGAGGTGAGCGTCGCCACATTCGCCACCCGATCAAAGATCGAGTTGCGCAGCAGCGCGACCAGAACCCCCAGAACGATCGACACCGGCACCGCGATCACCGCCGCATAGGTTGCCAGAAACAGCGTATTGGCGAACCGCTCGCCGATGGTCTCAGAAACGCTCGCCCCGGTCACGATGGAATTGCCGAAATCGAACACCACCGCGCCCTTGAGCCAACCCAGATAGCGGACGACAGCGGGCTGATCGAGCCCCATCTCTTTGCGCAGCGCAGCAAGGTTTTCAGGCGTCGCTCCCTGACCCAGAACCGCTTGCGCGATATCGCCGGGCAAAAGCTCAACCATGAAAAATATGATGACCGAGATGACCAGTAGAATGATCAACCCCAGTCCGAGCCGTTTTGCAACGAGCCCCAGGATGTCCCCCATCTTTCCCTCCTGCTGTTGTTGCCTGCCGCCTTGTTCCGGCGGGGCCTTTTCGGCTCAGGCTAACAGTATTTCATGCCACGACGGCAATTATTTTCATGACTCCGGACACCGGTCGTCAAACCCCGTCCCGACAACGGAAAAACCCGGCACCGTAAGAGATGCCGGGCTTATCATTGCGTCACGCCGCGAACCACCAGCGGCTGGCGGCGCGCGCGCCGTCACAGCCCCAACTCGCCGCGACATTCTCGGGGCGCTCCACGCCTTTACCGCGGGCATAGACCCAGTTGTTGAAGAACGGCAACAGCGTGCCACCGTCATCGCGCATCAGCATGCACATTTCGCGATACATCTCGGCCCGCAGATTCTGATCCAGCTCCGCCTTGGCCTGCAGCAGCAACTCGTTGAACCGCTCGTTCTGCCAGCGGGTCTCGTTCCAGGCGGCGTCATCCTTGTAGGCCAGCGTGAACATCACGTCTGGCGTCGGGCGCGCGCCCCAGGATACGGCGCTGAACGGCTTTTTCAGCCAGACATCGGAATAGTAACCGTCCGACGGTTCGCGCACGACGTTGATGTTGATCCCCGCCGCCTTGGCCTGTTCGGCGTAGAGCACGCACATGTCCACCGCGCCAGTATAGACGCTTTCGGCGACCGAGATATTGACCCTCAGCCCTTCCTGGCCGGCTTCACGCAACAGAGATTTCGCCTGATCCGGGTCATATTCGCGCTGCGGGATATCGTCGGGCCAGTAGGGCTGCACCGGCGACAGGTGGAAATCGTTACCCTTGGTCGCAGCACCAAACGAGATCTTCTCGATGATCTCGTCGCGGTCGATCGCCAGCTTCAGCGCGGTGCGCACCCGCACATCGTCGAACGGGACAGTGTCGCAATGCATCGGCATGGTGATCGCTCCACCCGATGGGATATTGTCCACCGAGATGTCGGGATTGCGCTGCAAAAGCGCCAGAGTCTTGAGCTCGATCAGCGACACACAATCCACATCGCCCGTCACCAGCGCCGTCTGGCGCGCGTTCGGATCGTTGAGGATGATCATGCTCACCTGATCGAAATAGGCGCCGTCCAGATGCCAGCCGTCATGACGGCTGAGCGCCCACTGGATGCCGAATTCGCCCGAGTCGATCTTGTAGGGGCCAGACCCGTCGCCGGATTGCCAGTTGATCGTGCCATCGCCGTTCGACGGGCAGATCGCAAAGTGATAGTCGGTCATCAGCCAAGGCAAATCGGCATTGCCGCGCGCCAGCGTGATCACCACCGTATGATCGCCATCGGCGGTAATATCCGTCACATCAGTCAACAGCGCCTTGGCCGCCGAGGTCGAGGCATCGCCGCGGTGATGGTTTAGGCTGTCGATGACATCCTGCGAGGTGACCGGCTTGCCACTGTGGAAGGATGCGTTGGGGTTCAGTTCGAACGTCCACTGCTTCGCGTCCGGCGTCGCCTCCCAGCTCAACGCGATATCCGGGCCGAGCGTGTTGTCCGGCTCGATCAGCGTCAGATAGCTGCGATGGGTGTGCGCCAGAAAGATCATCTGCCGCGTCACATAGGTGCCCGGATCATGCGTGTCCGAGGTGTTGCCGTCATGCACGCCCCAGCGGAACGTGCCGCCGCGGCTCGGGTTGGCGGCGGCGGACGTGCCCCATAGGCCAGTGGCAGCAGAGGCCGTGATCCCCGCGGCAGCGGCAAAATGCATGAACGACCGGCGCGAGATGTCGCCCCTGCGTGCGGCATCGGCCAGCCTGTCCAGAAGGACCTGATCGGTTTTCTTTGTCATGAGACTTCCCTGTTTTGTGGTTGATGTGTCATTGGAGAGCCCGCTTGACCGGACTTCTCCCAAAGCTTCCTTTTCAGAGGACCTGCAAGGATGCTCAAATACGACATATTGAAAACAAAACACGAAACGACCCACGTTTCCAGCCTCTATTCCGGAAATCACCAAAGATTTAAAGGTCAGAAATACTGAGGTTTTTTGGTTCAGGATGACGAAAACCTACGTCCGACGTGCCCGCAGCCTGGAAAAGTAATCGAGTCGTTTTTTGAGCTCGCGCTCGAATCCGCGCTCGACCGGCTGATAGAGAACGGGCCGTTTCATGCCCTCGGGAAAATAGTTCTGCCCCGAAAATCCGTCCTCGGCATCATGGTCATAGGCGTACCCCTCGCCATAGCCCTGCTCCTTCATCAGCCGGGTCGGCGCATTGAGGATATGCTTGGGCGGCGGCTCGCTGCCGGTCCTCTTGGCCTCCTGCATCGCCGCCTTGTAGGCGCCATAACCGGCATTCGATTTCGGCGCGAGTGCCAGATAGGTCACCGCCTGCGCCAGCGCCAGTTCGCCCTCCGGACTGCCCAGACGCTCGTAGATCTCCCAGGCATGCAGACAGACGGACTGTGCCTGCGGATCTGCCAGCCCGATATCCTCGATCGCCATCCGGGTGATCCGTCGCGCCAGGTAGCGCGGATCCTCGCCCCCCGTCAGCATCCGAGCCAGCCAGTAGAGCGCGGCGTCGGGATCCGACCCGCGCACCGACTTGTGCAGCGCGGAAATCAGGTTGTAATGCTCGTCGCCCGACTTGTCGTACTTGGCCGCGCGTTTCATCAGGCGCCCCGCCAACGCGGCGCTGTCCAGCTTGTCCTCGACACGCCATGCCGTCACCTGCTCGATCAGGTTCAACAGCGCACGCCCGTCGCCGTCGGCCATTTCCAGCAGCGCCTCGCGCGCCGGACCGTCCAGCGGCAGGGCGCGGCCCAGATCCTTCTCCGCCCGCTGTGCCAGCCGTTCCAGATCCACCAGATCAAGCCGCGTCAGCACCAGCACCTGCGCGCGGCTCAGCAGCGCCGCGTTCAACTCGAACGATGGGTTCTCCGTCGTCGCCCCCACCAGCAGGATCGTGCCATCCTCCATATGCGGCAGAAACCCGTCCTGCTGCGCCTTGTTGAACCGGTGAATCTCATCGACGAACAGCAGCGTGCCCTGCCCGTTGCCGCGCCGGTGCTTTGCCTCCTCGAACACCCGGCGCAACTCCGGCACGCCGGTAAAGATCGCGCTGATCTGCACGAAATGCAGATCGGTCTCATCCGCCAATAACCGCGCGATGGTGGTCTTGCCCACACCGGGCGGCCCCCAGAAGATCAGCGATCCCAGGCTGCCCGAGGCCAGCATCACCCCAAGCGGCGCGTCAGGCCCCAGCACCTGATCCTGCCCGATCACATCGCCCAGCACACGCGGGCGCAGCCGGTCGGCCAGCGGACGCGGGGCGGTGCCGGACGGGGGCGTTGCACCACTGTCGAAAAGATCCGCCATACCTCAGATCCGCAGCCGCAGCATCACGCGCTGCGACCCGCGCTGCACCTCCAGCGCAAGGCTGCGACCGGCGTTGTTCAACGCGGTCACGGCGCTGGCGCTGTCCGGTGTCGCAACCCCGTTGACCGCGCGCAGGATATCGCCCGCCCGCAGACCCGCCCGCGCGCCATAAGGCCCCGGATCCTCGACGATCGTCCCCTCGGCCATCAGCGGCAGACGATACTGGTCGATCACCGCCGGGTTGACGGTCGACAGCGTCAGCCCCGGCAGCGCGGCGCGCGGGCCGGTCTCGACCGTCGCACGCGGTGGCTCGTCCGGGGCGGCGATCATCGGCACCTCGACCTGTGCCGCCTCGCCGTCACGCAGGCGGGTGATGACGGCGCTGTTGCCGATACCCGCCAGCGACATGCGATAGACCATCTCGGCGGGGCTGCCCACCGGCTGACCGCCCACCTGCGAGATCACATCGCCGGGTCGGATGTGACCGGCAAAACTGCTCATCGGATGCACCTGAGAAATCACGATCCCGTCGGGTCGCACAAGGCCCAGCCCCTCGGCCACATCTGGCGTCACCGGCTGACCGCCCAACCCCGCCCAGGGCCGCTCGAACGCGGTCTTGCCCGCCTGCGCCTGCGCCACGAACTGCGCCACCAGCGCCGAGGGAATAGCAAAACCGATCCCGTTGGATCCACCAGAACGCGACAGGATAGCCGTGTTGATGCCGATCAGATCGCCATTCACATCAACCAGCGCGCCACCCGAATTGCCGGGATTGATTGGCGCGTCGGTCTGGATGAAGTAGCCGCGCGCATTGCCCATCGCGGTGCCCGACCGTGCAAGCCCCGAAACGATACCGCTGCTGACGGTCTGCCCCACGCCAAACGGATTGCCGATCGCCAGCACCAGTTCGCCCACCTGCACGCTGTCGCTGTCGCGCAGGTTCAATGCAGGCAGATCCGGCGCATCCTCGATCTGCAACACCGCAAGATCGGCCTCTTCATCGCCCAAAAGAACCTTTGCCGCATATTCGCGCCGGTCGTTCAGAACCACGCGGATATCCGTGGCCTCACCCACCACGTGATAGTTCGACACCACGATACCATCCGCCGACAGGATCACGCCCGACCCGAGCGAATTCTGCACCTGCGGGCGACCAGCCCCGAAATCGTTGAAGAACCGCTCAAAGAACGGATCCCCCCGGAACGGGCTACGCTGCGCCTCGACCACGCGGCGGGCATAGATATTTACCACCGCCGGGGCCGCCTGCCGCACCACGGGGGCAAAACCAAGCTGGATCTCGGATTGCGTCACCGGCACACGGGTCTCGGCCACGGCCGGACCCGCAAGCGCGATCAGGAACATACAGAGAATGCGGATCAATCTGGCCTCCACGCATCTTGACTGTCCGCCACAGGATATGCGGGGGCGGCACGGCCAATGCAAGCCTCCGCTGTTTCCTCCCAGCGGCAAGAACCCGATCCGCCACATGCAAAGGCCCCCGCCGGTGAAGGCAGGGGCAAAACGTCAACCAACTGATGTGGTTGTATTATTCTTCGTCAGCCATCTCTTCGGCGGCAAGGCGGGCACGATCGCCGGCGCCCTTGGCGTCGACATCGCGATCGACGAATTCGATGATTGCCATCGGCGCCATGTCGCCATAGCGGAACCCGGCCTTGAGCACGCGGACATAACCGCCCTGACGCTCCGCGTAGCGGGGGCCGAGAACGTCGAACAGTTTGGTCACATGGGCATCCTGTTTCAGTTGTGCAGCAGCCTGACGGCGGGCGTGCAAATCGCCGCGCTTGCCCAATGTGATCAGTTTTTCAACGATCCGGCGCAGTTCCTTGGCCTTGGGCAGGGTGGTCTTGATCTGCTCATGTTCGATGAGCGAGCCGGCCATGTTCGCCCACAGTGCCTTGCGGTGCTCCTGGGTGCGATTGAGGCGGCGGTATCCTCTGGCGTGACGCATTTTCTATCTCCTTCGCGTTTTGCTTTGTCCGGCGGTCCGATGCGTGTCGCACCGCTCTCCTTGGGGCGGGATTGCCCGGGGTGGTGGGTTGGCACCCACCCTACGTTCCTGCCGTAGGGTGGGTGAAACCCACCATGTCTCAAAAGGCGTCTTCGAATTTCTTGGCCAGATCCTCGATATTGTCGGGCGGCCAGTCTTCGACATCCATACCCAGATGCAGCCCCATTCCGCTGAGCACTTCCTTGATCTCGTTCAGCGACTTGCGACCAAAGTTCGGGGTGCGCAGCATCTCGGCTTCGGTTTTCTGGATCAGATCGCCGATATAGACGATATTGTCGTTCTTCAGACAGTTGGCCGAACGTACCGACAATTCCAGCTCGTCCACTTTCTTGAGCAGCAGCGGGTTGAACTCCAGCCCGTCATCGTCATCCTGACGGCTGGCCGATTCCGGCTCGTCGAAATTGACAAAGATCGACAGCTGATCCTGCAGGATGCGCGCAGCATAGGCTACGGCGTCATCCGGCGTCAGCGAACCGTCGGTCTCGATCTTCATGGTCAGCTTGTCATAGTCCAGAACCTGTCCCTCGCGGGTTGGTTGCACGTCATAGCTGACCTTGGTGATCGGCGAATAGATCGCGTCAATCGGGATAAGGCCGATGGGCGCATCCTCGGGCCGGTTGCGGTCGGCCGAAACATAGCCCTTGCCGGTATTCACGGTCAGTTCCATGAACAGATCGGCGCCCTCGTCCAGATGGCAGATTACGTGATCCTTGTTCAGGATCTCGATGCCCGCGCTGTCCGAAATATCACCGGCTGTCACGACACCCGGTCCCTTGGCGTTGACTGACAGGCGCTTGGGACCGTCCACTTCCATGCGGATCGCGACACCCTTGAGGTTCAGGACGATGTCGGTGACATCCTCGCGCACCCCGGCAACCGATGAAAATTCGTGCAGCACATTGTCGATCTGCACTGCGGTGATGGCTGCACCCTGCAACGACGACAACAGCACGCGGCGCAGCGCGTTGCCCAGCGTCAGACCAAAGCCGCGCTCCAGCGGCTCGGCGATCACCACGGCCTGACGCAGCGGGTCATTGCCCGGTTTAACGTCAAGCTGCGTCGGCTTGATCAGTTCAGCCCAGTTCTTGTGGATCATGCGTCCCTCCATTCCAGTTCTGTCCCCATGTCCAAAGGTCCAGAACGCCCGAGGATGTAAAATGACGAAAGGGGACCGCACGAAAATGCGCGGTCCCGCTTGGATTTCTGCCGGATCAAACCCGACGACGTTTCGGCGGGCGGCAGCCGTTATGCGCCATCGGCGTCACGTCACGGATCGAGGTGATGTTGAACCCGACCGCCGCCAGCGCGCGCAGCGCCGATTCGCGACCCGAGCCGGGGCCCTGCACCTCGACCTCAAGCGAGCGCATGCCATGTTCCTGCGCCTTGCGGCCCGCATCCTCTGCGGCCATCTGCGCGGCATAGGGCGTGGATTTGCGCGATCCCTTGAACCCCATGGTCCCGGCCGAGGACCAGGCAATCGCATTGCCCTGCACGTCCGAGATCAGGATCTTGGTGTTGTTGAAGGACGAGTTAACATGAGCAACGCCGGTGGCGATGTTCTTGGAAACCTTTTTCTTGGTGCGTTTTGTATCGCGTGCCATATCTGCTGCCCTCCCTTATTTCTTCTTGCCGGCAATGGCCTTTGCGGGGCCTTTGCGGGTGCGGGCATTGGTATGGGTGCGCTGACCGCGCACCGGCAGGTTGCGGCGGTGACGCAGACCGCGATAGCAACCCAGATCCATCAGTCGCTTGATGTTCATCTGGGTGTCGCGCCGCAGGTCGCCTTCGACGGTGTAATTCGCGTCGATATGTTCGCGCAGGGCCAGCGCCTCGGCATCCGACAGCTCGTTGACGCGACGCGATGCGTCGATGTTCACGGCTTCACAGATGGCCTTGGCCGAGGCATGGCCGATTCCGGTGATATAGGTGAGGGCGATGGGTACCCGTTTGTTGGTCGGGATATTGACGCCGGCGATACGTGCCAAGTGCAGTTTCCTTTTCGTTGCGGTTCCGTAGCACCAGAACCTTTTTTCACAACGCAAGCCCGAGGCGCTATCGCTCCGGGCCGCAGCTGAATTCGGATTATCGATTCACGTCCCGGATGCGCACCCGGAAGAGAATCAATCTCATGGTCGAGATAGGGCTGGTTATGGGGAAATCAAAGGGGCGTCAAGCCCCCCACCTCTATTTGTCCAACGCCTCTGCAATCGCCGCCTTTACCGCGTCTATATCGCCCAGCCCATCGACCGAGAAGAGCTGGCCATGCGCATAGTAATAGCCGATCAGCGGCGAGGTTTTCTTGTAATATTCCATCAGTCGATTGCGCAGCGATTCCTCGTTGTCATCCGCCCGGCGCCTGACCTCGGTGCTGCCGCATCTGGCACATTTGCCGTCCGCGGGCCAGGGCTTGGTGATGTCGTTGTAGACTTCACCACAGCCGCCACAGGTCGAACGCGCGGTGATGCGGCTGACCAGAGCCTCGTCATCGACGCGCAATTCGATCACCGCGTCCAGCGTCTGTTCCTGCTCTTCCAGCAGATCGGCCAGCGCATCGGCCTGTGCCAGCGTGCGCGGAAACCCGTCAAAGATAAAACCGCCACGCCGGTCACCCTGCAACTTCTCGCGGATCAGACCGATCACGATCTCGTCGGTCACCAGATCGCCACGCGCCATCACCCCGGCCACGACGCGCCCCATTTCCGATCCGCTGTCCTTGGCCTCGCGCAACATGTCGCCGGTGCTGAGCTGGATCATGTCGCGGGTTTCGACCAGATGATGCGCCTGCGTACCCTTTCCCGCCCCCGGCGGCCCCAGTAGTATGATATTCATCGGCGCGCTGCCCCCCCTCTGCGCGTGCGTTTCTTGCCCTTGCCGCTCAACTGCGACTTCTCGATCAGCCCCTCATACTGATGCGCCAGCAGATGCGACTGAACCTGCTGGATCGTGTCCATGGTCACCGAGACCACGATCAGCACCGAGGTACCGCCGAAATAGAACGGAATGGCGAACTGATCGCGCAGGATTTCCGGCAGCAGCATGACCGCCACCAGATAGGCAGAACCTAGCACCAGAATGCGGTTGACCACGTAGTCAAGATATTCCGCCGTGCGCTTGCCTGGCCGAATGCCAGGCACAAAACCGTTCTGGTTCTTCAGGTTCTCGGCCACGTCATCGGTCTTGAACGACACGTTGAACGTGTAAAAATACGTGAAGAACACGATCATCACGGTAAAGAACAGCAGATAGAGCGGTTGACCGGGGCCGAAATAGGCCATGATCGCGGACATCACCGGGCTGGCGTGATTGCCCGAAAACGTGCTCACCGTGGCCGGCAGCAAGAGCAGCGAGGAGGCAAAGATCGCCGGTATCACGCCCGCCGGGTTGACCTTGACCGGCAGGTGGCTGCTACCGCCGTCATAGACCTTCATGCCCACTTGGCGGCGCGGATACTGGATGTGGATCTTGCGAAGGCTGCGTTCCATGAAGACCACGAAGCCGATCACCACCACCACCATCACCATCACCCCGATGATCACCGCCGGGCTGATCGCACCGGATCGGCCAGAAGCAAAGAACTGCGCCAGGGCGGCGGGCACCTCGGCGATGATGCCGACAAAGATGATCAGCGAAATCCCGTTGCCGATGCCGCGCGCCGTGATCTGCTCGCCCAGCCACATCAGGAACATGGTGCCGCCCACAAGCGTGATCATGCAGGACGCGATAAAGAATGCGCCGGGCGTGGTCACGATATCGCCCGCCTGCAGACTGACCGCCAGACCATAGGACTGCAGCGTCGCCAGGAACACCGTGCCATAGCGGGTATACTGGTTGATCTTCTTGCGCCCCTGTTCGCCCTCTTTCTTGAGTTGTTCGAGCGCGGGCACCATCGCGGTCAGCAACTGCACGATGATCGAGGCCGAAATATAAGGCATGATCCCCAGGGCAAAGATGCCCATCCGCCCGAGCGCGCCGCCGGTGAACATGCTGAGCATCCCGCCGATACTGGCCTGCGCGCCCTCCATGAATTCGCGCAGCGCCACGCCGTCGATACCGGGCACCGGAATGAAAGTACCCAGCCGGTAGACGATCAGCAAACCCAGCGTGAACAGGATACGTTTGCGAAGATCGGTGGCCTTACCCAGCGCCGACCAGCTTGTATTGGCGGCCATTTGCTCTGCTGCAGATACCATTGGCGGGTCTCTTTCATGTATGAACGCCGCCTCGGGCTGTTTTCCAGCTCAGGCGGCGTCAAGGGAAAACTCGAAGCATATGTAAGCGGCACAGAGGCCGCTCACAACCTCTTATTCGGCCACCTGCGCGGTTGTGACCGTCAGGCTGCCGCCCGCCTTCTCCACCGCTTCGATGGCGGCGCGCGAGGCGCCGGTCACGGCAATGTCGAGCTTGGCGGTGACATCACCCTTGGCCAGGACCCGGATACCGTCCAGTTTGCGGCGCACCAGGCCCGAGGCCACCAGCGCGTCCTCGGTGATCGCGGCCGAGGCGTCGAGTTTCTTGGCGTCGACGAATTTCTGGATCAGGCCAAGGTTGATCACCGCATACGACTTGCGGTTCGGCTTGGTAAAGCCACGCTTGGGCAGACGCTGATAGAGCGGCATCTGGCCGCCCTCATAGCCGCCGATGGCCACGCCCGAACGGGATTTCTGGCCCTTGACGCCACGCCCGGCGGTTTTGCCCATGCCGGAACCGGGACCACGGCCAACGCGTTTCTTGCGCTTGGTCGCACCGGGATTGTCGTGCAGTTCATGCAGTTTCATTGTCGCTTCTCCTCTTGCCGGATGCGGCCCCCAGCGACGGGAGCGGCCGAACGCGGCGTGTCTGGTTGAGTCGGGCCACATGGCCACCGGGGGCGTATAGACGCCCGACGCGTCGGGATCAAGGGCCAAGCGATCAGCCCACCAGCGGGTTGCGCCAGCCGGACGGCGAGAAGGGGCACATCAACGCTCGCTCCACGAGATCGAGCCGGTCCTGCCCATAGAACGGATCGCCCCCGACGAAATAGGTGGGCGAGCCAAAGACCGACCGCGCGATCGCCTCGGCGGTATTGGCGTCGTGGATGGCCTGCACCGGCCCCGACATCGCCGCAGCCAGCAGCCCACCGGGATCAATCCCGCAGCCCGCGATCAGCGGCGCGAGGGTGGCGGGGTCGGCGATATCCGCACCGTCCCGCCAATGCGCGCCGAGGATGGCATGGGCCAGCGCATCCGCCCCCCGCCCCGCCTCTTGTGCCGCGATGATCACCCCATTGGGCAGCGTGAGCGAATTGTCGTGATGCGTCGGGCGGTGGCGGATCACCTCGACTCCGCGAAACTCGGCCCAATGCTCGATATCGCGGCCAAAGAAATAATCCACATGCGCCTGCGTGCGACCGGCAAAGGACAGGCCACCCACCGCCTCGACCACCGGCGACAGGTATATCGGCTTGTGAACCAGCCGCGCGCCATGCGCGGCGCAGATCTCCATCAGACGCGCAGAGCCCAGCCAGGCAAAGGCGGAATGGGCGGAATAGAAATACTCGATATCGGTCATGTCCCGAACCTAATGCGCCCGGCGCCCGTCCCGCAAGCGCCCCCTCACCCCCGCACAGACGGTGTTCTCGTGACACGACACGCCGGCCACCTGTAGTGATCCGTCGTCGCCCCCGCGCAGGCCGGGATCAGACTGCCGGCGAAGGTAGCAGGCGCTGAAATCCACCCCGTCTTCACGCTACGTTCAGGGAACGGAATCGCAGCGGGAACATTTCCCGGGCTTTCGGGGGCTGCTCCGGGGGGCAGGATTTCTCCACGCTTTGAGGCCCCACCATCGGCGGGGCCTTTCAATCCGTCATGCTGGGGATTACTCTTCCCGGCTCTCGGGCGTATCGACGAGGTTGTCGAACTCGTCACCACCGACCACGTCATCATCCATGACCGGTGCCGCAAGCGCGGCCGCCGCGGCGGCCTCTTCCCTGCGGGCCTCGATCACGATGTTGTCGCGCGTCTGCGCGATGCGGCGCATGTCCTGCGTTGCACCACCCGTGCCCGCCGGAATTAGACGACCGACGATGACGTTTTCCTTGAGACCCACCAGCTTGTCGCGCTTGCCCTGAACCGAGGCCTCGGTGAGGACGCGGGTGGTTTCCTGGAAGGACGCCGCCGATATAAAGGATCGCGTCTGCAGGCTGGCCTTGGTGATCCCCAGAAGGATCGGTTCGCCCTGCGCCGGACGACCGCCCTTGGAGATGGCCTTTTCGTTGGCCTCGTCAAACTCGATCTTGTCCACGTGCTCGCCCTTGAGCAGCGTCGTGTCACCGCTGTCCTGGATTTCCCATTTCTGCAGCATCTGGCGGACAATGACCTCGATATGTTTGTCGTTGATCTTGACGCCCTGCAGGCGGTAGACCTCCTGCACCTCGTCGATCATGTAGTTGGCCAGCGCCTCGACCCCCATGATGGCGAGAATGTCATGCGGCGCGGGATTGCCGTCCATGATGTAGTCGCCCTTCTGGACATAGTCGCCTTCCTGCACCGGAATATGCTTGCCCTTGGGCACCATGTATTCGACCGGCTCCAGGCTCTCGTCGGTGGGTTCGATGGTGATGCGGCGCTTGTTCTTGTAGTCGCGCCCGAACCGCACATGACCGTCGATTTCGGCGATGATCGCGTGATCCTTGGGGCGGCGCGCCTCGAACAGTTCGGCCACACGCGGCAGACCGCCGGTGATGTCCTTGGTCTTGCCGCCCTCGCGCGGGATCCGTGCAACCACGTCGCCGGCCTGCACCTCCTGGCCCTCTTCGACCGAGAGGATCGCATCCACCGACATCGGATAGGTCACCGGATTGCCCGCATCGTTGCGCACCGGCTCGCCGTCCTCGCCCACGATGAACACCTCGGGCTTGAGTTCGTTGCCACGCGGTGCCGCGCGCCAGTCGGTCACGATCTTCTGGGTCATGCCGGTGGCATCGTCGGTCACGTCACGCACCGACACGCCGCTGACCAGATCCACGAATTTCGTGGTTCCGGCTTTTTCGGCAAGGATCGGCAGGGTGTAGGGATCCCATTCAAAGAGCTTCTGGCCGCGAACAACCTTATCGCCCTCCTTGACAAAGAGCTTGGTACCATAGCCGACCTTGTGGCTGGCCAGTTCCACGCCCTTGTCGCCAATGATCCGCAGCTTCATGTTGCGACCCATCACGAGGGTTTCGCCATTCGCATTGTCCAGCGTCTGCGGCTGGTCATAGGCGATCGTGCCTTCCTGGCTCGCCTCAAGGAAGGACTGCTGCCCGCCCTGCGCGACGCCGCCGATGTGGAAAGTCCGCATCGTCAACTGCGTGCCCGGCTCACCGATCGACTGTGCGGCGATGATGCCCACCGCCTCGCCGATATTGACCATCGTGCCACGCGCCAGATCCCGGCCATAGCAGGTGGCGCAAACGCCATCCTCGGCCTCGCAGGTCAGCGGCGAGCGCAGGCGCACGGTCTGCACCGCCGCATCTTCCAGCGCGTCGGCCATGCGTTCGTCGATCAGTTGCCCCTTGGTCACGATGACCGTATCGGTCAGCGGATCGACGATATCCTCTGCCGCCACGCGGCCAAGACTGCGCTCTGCCAGAGATGCCACGATTTCGCCGTCGTTGACCGCCGCCTCGACCATGACCGCGCGCTCGGTGCCGCAATCATGCTCGCGCACGATGCAATCCTGAGCCACATCCACCAGACGACGGGTCAGGTAACCCGAGTTGGCGGTCTTGAGGGCCGTATCCGACAGACCCTTGCGGGCGCCGTGGGTCGAGTTGAAATATTCAAGAACGGTCAGGCCCTCCTTGAAGTTCGAGATGATCGGCGTTTCGATGATATCGCCGTTCGGCTTGGCCATGAGGCCCCGCATGCCACCCAGCTGTTTCATCTGCGTGACCGAACCCCGCGCCCCCGAATGCGCCATCATGTAGACGCTGTTGGGTTCCTGCACGGCCCCGTTCTCGTCGAGGATATCGGCGGAAATCGTCGACATCATCGCCTCGGTCACCTGGTCGTTGCATTTCGACCAGGCATCGACCACCTTGTTGTATTTCTCGCCCTGGGTAATCAGGCCATCCATGTATTGCTGTTCGAAGGCCTTGACCTGCGCCCGGGTCTCTTCGACGATCGACCACTTGTTGTCAGGGATGACCATATCGTCCTTGCCGAACGAGATGCCCGCCTTGAACGCCTCGCGGAAGCCCAGCGTCATGATCTGGTCGCAGAAGATGACACTCTCTTTCTGGCCGCAGTAGCGATAGACGGTGTCGATGACCTGCTGCACCTCTTTCTTGCGCAGCAAGCGGTTCACAAGACTGAACGGCGCCTTGGCGTTCTGTGGCAGAAGCGCGCCCAGACGTGCCCGGCCCGGCGTGGTTTCGACCCGCACCATGACCTCGTTGCCGGTTTCGTCGATCTGCGGCACGCGCACGGTGATCTTGGAATGCAGATGCACCTCGCCCGCGTCCAGCGCATGCTGAACCTCGCTGATCGAGGAAAATACCATCCCCTCGCCCTTCATGCCCGCACGCATCAGCGTGACATAGTAGAGGCCAAGGATCATGTCCTGCGAGGGCACGATGATCGGTGCGCCGTTGGCGGGGCTGAGGACGTTGTTGGTCGACATCATCAGAACGCGCGCCTCAAGCTGCGCCTCAAGGCTCAGCGGCACGTGTACGGCCATCTGGTCGCCGTCAAAGTCGGCGTTGAAAGCGGCGCAGACCAGCGGATGCAGCTGGATCGCCTTGCCTTCGATCAGCACCGGCTCGAACGCCTGAATGCCCAGCCGGTGCAGTGTCGGCGCACGGTTGAGCATCACGGGATGTTCGCGGATCACCTCATCAAGGATGTCCCAGACCTCGGGGCGTTCCTTTTCGACCAGTTTCTTGGCCTGCTTCACCGTGCTCGACAGGCCCTTGGCCTCAAGACGGCTGTAGATGAACGGCTTGAACAGTTCGAGCGCCATCTTCTTGGGCAGACCGCATTGATGCAGCTTCAGTTCCGGTCCGGTCACGATGACCGAACGGCCCGAAAAATCGACGCGCTTGCCCAACAGGTTCTGCCGAAAGCGGCCCTGCTTGCCCTTGAGCATGTCCGAGAGCGATTTCAGCGGGCGCTTGTTGGCGCCGGTGATGACCCGGCCACGGCGGCCGTTGTCAAAGAGGGCATCGACGGATTCCTGCAGCATCCGCTTTTCGTTGCGCACGATGATATCTGGCGCCCGCAGCTCGATCAGCCGCTTGAGACGGTTGTTGCGGTTGATTACCCGGCGATAGAGATCATTGAGATCCGAGGTGGCGAACCGGCCGCCATCCAGCGGCACCAGCGGGCGCAATTCGGGCGGAATGACCGGCAGCACGGTCATCACCATCCATTCCGGGCGGTTGCCGGAATCGATGAAGCTCTCTACCACTTTCAGGCGCTTGATGATCTTCTTGGGCTTGAGCTCGCCGGTGGCTTCCTTGAGATCGGCGCGCAGACGGTCGGCCTCGGCTTCGAGATCGATGTTCTGGAGCATCTCACGGATCGCCTCGGCGCCGATATTGGCGGTAAAGGCGTCGATGCCATAGGCATCCTGCGCATCCATGAACTCTTCTTCGCTGAGCATCTGGCCATAGCTCAGATCGGTAAGGCCCGGCTCGATCACCACGTAATTCTCGAAATAGAGCACCCGCTCTAGATCGCGCAGCGTCATGTCGAGCATGAGGCCGATGCGGCTGGGCAGTGATTTCAGGAACCAGATATGCGCGCAGGGGGCTGCCAGTTCGATATGGCCCATACGCTCGCGCCGAACCTTTTGCAGGGTTACCTCGACGCCGCATTTCTCGCAGACGACGCCGCGATATTTCATGCGCTTGTATTTGCCGCAAAGGCATTCGTAATCCTTGATCGGACCAAAAATGCGCGCGCAGAACAGCCCGTCACGCTCTGGTTTGAACGTGCGGTAGTTGATCGTCTCGGGCTTCTTGATCTCGCCGTAGGACCAGCTGAGAATACGCTCCGGGCTGGCAAGGCTGACCTTGATTTCGTCAAACACCTTGGCGGGGGCCACGGGGTTGAACGGGTTGTTTGTGAGTTCCTGGTTCATTTTCAAATCCTTAGAGGCTGGCGGTGGAGGATGCCGGGCCAAAGCCCGGCCTACCGAGTTGGCGCATGCCGGGCTTTGGCCCGGCGTTGCGCTTACTCATCCTCCTCCGCATCCAGGAGTTCCATGTTGAGGCCGAGGCCCCGGACCTCTTTGACGAGAACGTTGAACGATTCCGGCACGCCGGCTTCGAAATTGTCCTCACCCTTGACGATCGACTCGTAGACCTTGGTGCGACCTGCCACGTCGTCTGACTTGACGGTCAGCATCTCCTGCAGGGTGTAGGCGGCGCCATAGGCCTCAAGCGCCCAGACCTCCATTTCCCCGAACCGCTGTCCGCCGAACTGCGCCTTGCCGCCCAGAGGCTGCTGTGTCACCAGGCTGTAAGGCCCGGTCGAGCGCGCGTGGATCTTGTCGTCCACCAAGTGATGCAGCTTGAGCAGGTACTTGATGCCCACGGTCACGGGCCGCGCGAACTGCTCGCCGGTGCGCCCGTCAAAGAGCGCCGACTGGCCGCTCTCGTCAAAGCCCGCGCGCCGGAGCGCGTCGTTCACGTCCTGCTCCTTGGCCCCATCAAAAACCGGGGTGGCAATCGGCACGCCGCGTGTCACCGTGCCGGCCGATTCGATCAGCGTCTCCTCGTCCATGCCCTCGATACCCTCGGCGTAGACATCGTCGCCATAGGCAATGCGCATCGCCTCGCGCACCGGCGTGAGATCGCCCGAGCGGCGGTATTCCTGCAATGCCTCGTCGATCCTGAGGCCCAGCGCGCGCGCCGCCCAACCCATGTGGGTTTCCAGAATCTGGCCCACGTTCATCCGGCTGGGAACGCCAAGCGGATTGAGACAGATATCGACTGGCGTGCCATCGGCGAGGAACGGCATGTCCTCCATCGGGATCACCTTGGAGATGACACCCTTGTTGCCGTGCCGCCCCGCCATCTTGTCGCCCGGCTGCAGCTTGCGTTTAACGGCGATGAAGACCTTGACCATCTTCATCACGCCCGGTGGCAGATCATCGCCCCGGCGGACCTTTTCGACCTTGTCCTCGAACCGCGCATCCAGCGTGCGCTTTTGCGCCTCGTACTGGTCATGCAGCGCCTCGACGATCTGCGCGTCGGCCTCGTCCTTGAGTGCCAGTTGCCACCATTGGCCCCTGGTCAGGGTCGCAAGCAGATCCTCGGAGATCTCGGAATTCGGCTTGATGCCTTTCGGGCCCTTGACCGCAACCTTGCCCAGAATGAGCGTCCGCAGGCGGGCATAGATGTTGCGATCGAGAATCGCCAGTTCGTCATCCCGGTCACGCGCCAGACGTTCGACTTCCTCACGCTCGATCTGCAGGGCGCGCTCGTCCTTTTCAACCCCGTGGCGGTTGAAGACGCGCACCTCGACGACCGTGCCATAGTCACCCGGTTTCACCCGCAGCGAGGTGTCGCGCACGTCGCTGGCCTTTTCGCCAAAAATCGCGCGCAGCAGTTTCTCTTCCGGTGTCATCGGGCTTTCGCCCTTGGGGGTGATCTTGCCCACCAGGATATCGCCCGGCTGCACATCTGCCCCGATATAGACGATACCCGCCTCGTCGAGATTGCGCAGCGCCTCTTCGCCCACGTTGGGAATGTCGCGGGTGATCTCTTCGGGCCCCAGTTTGGTGTCGCGAGCAGCCACCTCGAATTCCTCGATATGGATCGAGGTGAACACGTCATCGCGCACGATGCGTTCCGAGATCAGGATCGAATCCTCGTAGTTGTAGCCATTCCACGGCATGAAGGCAGTGATAACGTTCTTGCCAAGCGCCAGCTCGCCCATGTCGGTGCAGGGACCGTCGGCGATCACCTCACCTTTCTGCACGGTATCGCCCACCTTGACCAGCGGTTGCTGGTTGATACAGCTGTTCTGGTTCGAGCGCTGGAACTTGCGCATCCGGTAGATGTCCACGCCCGGATCGCCGATTTCCAGATCCTCGGTGGCGCGCACCACGATCCGCGCGGCATCGACCTGGTCGATCACCCCGGCGCGGCGCGCCATGATGGCCGCGCCTGAATCGCGAGCCACGACGCCCTCGATCCCGGTACCCACCAGCGGCGCCTCGGCGCGCAGCGTCGGCACCGCCTGGCGCTGCATGTTCGAGCCCATGAGGGCGCGGTTGGCGTCGTCATTTTCCAGGAACGGAATGAGCGAGGCCGCCACGGAGACAAGCTGCTTCGGGCTCACGTCGATCAGATCCACGCTCTCGCGTGGGGCCAGCATGTATTCGCCCGACTGGCGGGTTGAGACCAGATCGTTGACGAAATGCCCGCTGTCATCGAGTTTGGCGTTTGCCTGCGCGACCGTGTGGCGCATTTCCTCGGTGGCGGACATGTATTGCACCTGATCCGTCACCTTGCCGTTGACCACCTTGCGATAGGGGGTCTCGATAAAGCCGTATTTGTTGACCCGCGCAAAGGTGGCGAGGCTGTTGATCAGGCCGATGTTCGGACCTTCCGGCGTTTCAATGGGGCACATCCGGCCATAATGGGTCGGGTGAACGTCGCGCACCTCGAAGCCTGCGCGCTCGCGCGTGAGGCCGCCCGGCCCGAGCGCCGAGAGGCGGCGCTTGTGGGTGACTTCGGACAGCGGGTTTGTCTGGTCCATGAACTGCGACAGCTGCGAGGAACCAAAGAATTCGCGCACCGCCGCCGCCGCCGGTTTGGCGTTGATCAGATCCTGCGGCATCACCGTGTCGATTTCCACGCTCGACATGCGTTCCTTGATCGCGCGCTCCATCCGCAGCAGACCGACGCGATACTGGTTCTCCATCAGTTCGCCGACCGAGCGCACCCGGCGGTTGCCGAGGTGGTCGATATCGTCGATATCGCCCTTGCCGTCGCGCAGTTCCGTCAACGCCTTGACGCAGGCCACGATATCGTCGCGGTCCAGCGTTCGTTGCGTGTCCGGCTTGTCCAGATCGAGCCGCATGTTCATCTTGACCCGGCCCACGGCGCTGAGATCATAGCGCTCGGCGTCAAAGAACAGCGTCTCGAACAGCGCGGCAGAGGCCTCTTCGGTGGGCGGCTCGCCGGGGCGCATCACGCGGTAGATATCCATGAGCGCGCTTTCGCGGTTCATGTTCTTGTCGGCGGCCATGGTGTTGCGGATGTAGGGGCCGACATTGATGTTGTCGATGTCGAGCACCGGGATGTCGATGATCCCGGCATCCAGCAGATCCTGCAACGTACCGCCAGAAATCTCGCCATCCTTGCCATATTCCAGTGTCAGCTCGTCGCCCGCCTCGACATAGATCGCGCCGGTTTCCTCGTCGATGATGTCGCGGGCGACAAATTTGCCCACGATATGCTCGAACGGCACCAACAGTTCCTTGACCTTGCCCTCGTCGATCATCTGCTTGACCGCGCGCGGCGTCACCTTCTTGCCGGCCTCGGCGATCACTTCGCCGGTTTTCGCGTCGATCAGATCATAGGTCGGGCGGGTGCCGCGCACCCGCTCGGGGAAGAACTTGGTGACCCAGCCCTTTTTCTTTTTCAGCTTGTATTCGACCGTATCGTAATAGGCCGTCATGATCGCTTCCTGATCGAGACCAAGCGCGTAGAGCAGCGTCGTCACCGGCAGTTTACGGCGACGGTCGATGCGGGCAAATACGATGTCCTTGGCGTCGAACTCGAAATCGAGCCAGGAGCCGCGATAGGGAATGATCCGGCAGGTAAAGAGCAGCTTGCCCGAGGAATGGGTCTTGCCCTTGTCGTGGTCAAAGAACACGCCGGGGCTGCGGTGCATCTGGCTGACGACCACGCGCTCGGTGCCGTTGACGACAAAGGTGCCGTTGGGCGTCATCAGGGGCATGTCGCCCATGAACACGTCCTGCTCCTTGATATCCTTGACGGATTTCGCGCCGGTATCCTCATCGACATCGAACACGATCAGCCGCAGCTTGACCTTGAGCGGCGCGGCATAGGTCATGTCGCGCTGCATGCATTCCTCGACGTCGTATTTCGGTTTCTCCAGATCGTAGCTGACGAATTCCAGCACGCTAGTCTCGTTGAAATCCTTGATCGGGAAAACCGACTGGAATACGCCCTTGATCCCCTCGCCGTCCATCGGCTGAGGCTGGTCGCCCGATTTCAGGAAGAGATCATAAGAGGATTTCTGCACCTCGATGAGGTTCGGCATTTCCAGCACTTCGCGGATCTTGCCGTAATATCTGCGCAAACGTTTCTGGCCGAGGAAGGTCTGAGCCATGGTCGATGTCACCTTTCATTTCTCACCGGTCGCGCGCTGTCGGGGTCCAGCGCCACGGCCATCAGAGAGGGCAGGGTTTGATCCATTCATGGCCGTCGTCCCAATGACGGCCTCCCGATCACGTAAACCTTGCCTGAGAAAAGCCCCGGCACCGCAGGGCCTCTCTGAGACAGGTTTGGCCGGACCCGGGATTCCGGGTCCAGCCGTAAAATCCTGTCCGGGTTTCCCCGGCGTGGATTACTTGATTTCGACTTCGGCGCCAGCTGCTTCCAGCTTGGCCTTGATGTCGTCTGCTTCGTCCTTCGAGACCTGCTCCTTGACGGCCTTGCCGCCGGCATCGACCAGATCCTTGGCTTCTTTCAGCCCCAGACCGGTGATGGCGCGCACCTCCTTGATGACGTTGATCTTCGACGCACCGGCCGATTTCAGGATCACGTCAAATTCGGTCTGCTCTTCGGCAGCCGCGCCACCGGCGTCGCCGCCTGCGGGGCCGGCCATCATGACCGCGCCGCCAGCGGCGGGTTCGATGCCGTACTCGTCTTTCAGGATGGTTTTCAGTTCTTGTGCTTCGAGAAGCGTCAGACCAACGATCTCTTCTGCCAGTTTCTTCAGATCAGCCATTTGTGACTCTTTCCGTTATCTAGATGTGTTCCAACGTCGGGAAGTAAACCCTACGCGGATATTACAGTTTGCCTTACGCGGCTTCGGCCTTTTCTACGATGGTCGAAAGGATGCCCGCGATGTTCGAAGCAGGTGCGCCAATTGCCCCGGCGATGTTCGAAGCAGGTGCGCCGATACAGCCCACGATCGAAGCAATAAGCTCGTCACGCGAAGGCATTTTCGACACGGCCTCGACACCGGCCCGGTTCAGCGCCGTGTCTCCCATTGCCCCGCCAAGGATCTCGTATTTCTTGTTAACCTTGGCAAAGTCCTCGGCCACCTTGGCTGCTGCCACGGGGTCCTCGGAATAGGTGAGCACGGTCATGCCCGAGAGGTATTCAGCAATGCTTGCGCAGGGCTTGCCCTCAAGGGCGATCTTGGCGAGCCTGTTCTTGGCAACGCGGACTGATGCCTCTGCCGCACGGGCGCGGGCACGCAAATCCTGCATTTCGGCAACTGTAAGACCCGTGTAGTGGGCCACCACTACAACGCCAGAGCTTTCAAAGATCTGGCCGAGTTCCTCGACCACTTTCTCTTTCTGGGCTCTATCCACAGTTTTACTCCAAATTTGGGGGTCTCCCCCCGGCTCAGTTCTGCCACCCCGACGGGGCGGCGTTCGGGTCCAAAACAAGGGTCCCGAGGCCAAGATCACCCGAGTGCGGTCGCCCGCGCCGGAAATCTCATCTCGTTCCCCATCTCAGGAAGGAATTATTCAGGCGACCGCCTGAACCCTCCGTCTCGGACAGGACAGGGCCGGATTGAGGCCCCGCCTATTCGCCCCGGACCGTGGCCCGGAGCAAATTCTTATTCGGTGACCGCGCTGTTGATGTCGACCGACACGCCCGCGCCCATTGTGGACGATAGCGAGATCTTCTTGACATAGGTGCCCTTGGCACCGGCGGGTTTGGCCTTTTGCACGGCCGACACGAAGGCGCGGACGTTCTCGGCCAGCTTGGCCGCGTCGAACGACGCCTTGCCGACGCCGGCATGCACGACCCCGGCCTTTTCGGCCTTGAACTGCACTTCGCCGCCTTTGGCGTTCTTGACGGCCTGCGCCACATCCATCGTCACCGTACCCACCTTGGGGTTCGGCATCAGGTTGCGCGGGCCCAGCACCTTGCCCAGACGGCCCACTACGGGCATCATGTCGGGCGTGGCGATGCATCGGTCGAATTCGATCTTGCCGCCCTGCACGATTTCCATCAGATCCTCGGCGCCGACAATGTCGGCCCCTGCGGCCTGCGCCTCATCGGCCTTGGCACCGCGGGCAAAGACTGCGACGCGCACGGTCTTGCCGGTGCCGTTGGGCAGACCTACAACGCCGCGGACCATCTGGTCTGCGTGACGCGGATCGACGCCGAGATTCATCGAAATCTCGACGGTCTCGTCGAATTTCGCGGTGGCATTGCCTTTGATCAGGGCAATTGCGTCCTCGACGCTGAGATTGTCCTTGCCAGCAAAGGCTTCGCGCAGGGTGCGGGTCCGTTTTCCAAGCTTTGCCATCTTACTTCACCTCGATGCCCATGGAACGCGCGCTGCCCAGAATGATCTGCATGGCGGCGTCGATATCGTTCGCGTTCAGATCTTTCCACTTGGCTTCGGCGATCTCGCGCACCTGCTTGGTGGTGACTGTGCCAGCGGTGGAGCGACCCGGGGTTTTCGCCCCCGACTGCAGCTTGGCGGCCTTTTTCAGAAAATAGGACGCGGGCGGCGTCTTGATCTCCAGATCAAAGGATTTGTCCTGATAATAGGAAATCACCACCGGGCAGGGCGCGCCCGGCTCCATGTCTGCGGTTCTGGCGTTGAACGCCTTGCAGAATTCCATGATGTTGATGCCGCGCTGGCCCAGTGCGGGGCCGACGGGCGGGCTGGGATTGGCTTGCCCGGCTTTCACCTGCAGCTTGAGCGTCCCGATAAGTTTCTTGGCCATCCGGCCTCTCCTTTGCTTCCAACACCTTCGGGGCGCGCCCCTCTGGCTCTCTTGTTGTGTGGTCCGGTCCGGCGACCGCGGTCGCCTCGCCTCCCACGGCTCACATCATCAGGCCTGTTTGCTGACCTGTGTGAATTCCAGTTCGACCGGGGTTTCCCGGCCAAAGATCGACACCGACACCTTGAGGCGCTGGTTGTCCTCGTCCACTTCCTCGACCATGCCATCGAAATCCTCGAACGGGCCGTCGTTGACCTTGACCTTTTCGCCGATCTCGAAATGAATCAGGGTGCGCGGGCTTTCCTCGCCCTCCTGCACGCGGTTCAGGATCGCGTTCACCTCGGCATCGCGCATCGGCATCGGACGGCCCTGCGGCCCGAGAAACCCGGTCACCCGATTGATCGAGTTTATCAGGTGATAGCCCCTGTCCGACATTTCCATATGCACCAGCACATAGCCCGGCATGAAACGGCGCTCTGCGGTCACCTTCTTGCCGCGGCGGATCTCGATCACCTCTTCGGTGGGCACCAGAACCTCGTCGATCTCATTCTCGAGACCCTGTTCGGCGACCGATGCCCTGATCTGCTCGGCTATCTTCTTCTCGAAATTCGAGAGAACGCTGACCGAGTACCACCGCTTTGCCATACTGACCTTTGCCTTTGTTCTTACCGGCGCGGGGCCGGAATTTCCGTCATGTTTCAGACGCTTGGGCCTGAACCCTCTGAAACAAAAATCGGCGCGCAACCCGAATCGCCGCGCGCCATATTCCGAAGTGTGGTGTCAACTACCTTTGATTGACTGCGATTTCAAGGGTCAGTCCGCGATTTTGTGCCGGCTCAGCCAAACAATCCCAGCACCGCCTGAAGCCCGCCACGGATCGCCAGATCAATCAGCGCAAAGAAAATAGCGGTGATCGTGGCCATGATGAAAACCATCACCGTGGTCAGCAGCACCTCGCGACGGGTGGGCCAGACCACCTTGGCCACTTCCGAGCGGACCTGCTGAATGAACTGGAGCGGATTCGTATGTGCCATCTGCGCTGTCTTCTCTTATCTCGCCATGATGCGCACATACGCGGCCCGGCTCGCGAGTTCAAGGGCAGACGATCAACTGCCCTGTTATCCGCAGCCGCGCACCGTCGTCAATGGCGCATACGGTCCGCATCATATCCGTTTCGCCGCGGCATCCAGCGGCGGGGCACAAGAGCGAGCGCCGCATCGCACAGCCGCCGCACCCGCGCATCGCCAAAGATCACATGCCCAATCAGGACAAGCCAGAAGCCGATGAACAGCGTAACCAGCACGATCACCGGCTGCCAAAGCACCAGCACAAAGGCGATTGCCCAGAACAGATGCCATGTGCCCGGACGAAAACCCTTCAAACGGTTCAATAGATCGTCGAAGCGGTGCCTGCCCCCTGAACGATGGCGGTCCCAGACCTGACCCGACAGCGGTTCAAGGTAGTCCTCGGATACCTGCGGCGCAAGCTCCGGCAGCGCGCGCCGACTGGCCTTGCGCCGTTCCTCGGTCAGAATTTCGCGGATCGTCTGCTTTGCGTTTTCAACCGCAATTTCTGTCGATGCAGCATCAACTGGTGGATGACCTTCAAATTCCGTATCGTCATGTGATAAAAAAACCTGCGGGTTCTGGCCCCGCGAAAAATACGTTTCCATAGTGGCACAAACTCTCTAACACCCACGCCCCCACGCGGATCGGCGATAATCTCCCCCAGATCACCAGACCGATTAGTGTTAAGGATGCGGCGCAATTAAGGCAAAATGATGGCAAAGACACGTCAAAATCACGACATGTCCCATTTTAACCACATTTAAGGCCAATTTTGGATGCAACCTGCTGCTGTAATGTCAGACGACGCAGCGCCGCTAAAAATAGGTCATGCGCTGGAATTCGGGTCGCGTGAGCGGCTGGAAATATAGATCCATCTGCCAGAAACAGCCGTCCCCGGGCCGCCAGAGCGGATCGGAAATGTCAACCACGCCAAAACCGCGCTCGCGCATATAGGCGACCATCTCGTGAAACAGCAGCGCCTCGGGCGCGATTCGGAATCCGTAGGTCTCGATGATGACCAGCGCCGCCTCTGACAGACAGCGCCCAGCCCCTTCCAGAATCGGCACCTCGTAGCCATGCGTATCGAGCTTGACCAGGAACGGACCCTCGCCCGGTTGCGTGATGTCATCAAGCCGCACCGCATCGACCTCGATTGCCGCCTGATCCTCTCCGGGTTCGGCCTTGCCGCCGAACGGGTCGTCCGCGTTGAATCGGAGTTTCTGCGCCTTGTTGCTGGCCGCCGCCAGAACAAATCGGCTGCGCGGGTGGTTACGGCAAAACACCTCAAGCGCGGGTTCGTGATGCGGATTGGCCTCGACCAGAACGTATTGCGCGTCCGGGATGTAATCCATCGCCTGCGCCGACCACCGCCCGTCAGAGGCACCCACGTCGATCACCGTGCCGACGTTCAGACCGCGCCCCGTGATACGTTTCAGGGCCGCCAGCATATGCGTACGCTTTGTTTCATGCACCTGTCGCCGCCACGAGGCGGGGACCGCCCTTTTCAGAAGGCTTTTCATGAAATCCCCTGTCAAATCCAGTCGGACGACACTATCCGGCCATCCCTCGGCACACAAGATGCACGCGGCTCGGCCCGTCTCTGACGCTATCTGGAAAATGGCAGGGGCAGCAGGGCTCGAACCCGCGACCTACGGTTTTGGAGACCGTCGCTCTACCAGCTGAGCTATACCCCTGTGGCCGAAGGTGGGATTACGCCAGCTTGGCACGGGAATCAAGCGCTCTCGGACGATTTCGGCGGCGCGGGCGGCAAATATCCCGACCCGCCAGCCCGAGATGCCCGCTCAGGCCGCCCGACGCGCGGCGCGGCCCGGACCTTGCACGACACCGCTGTCGAACAACCGGGCGATCTCGGCATCGCCAAGGCCCAGCACATCGCCAAGTATTTCTTCGGTATGCGCCCCCAGCCGCGGGGCGGATTGCGGATCCTGCCGGTGATGCCCGGAGAATACCGCCGGATGCCCTGGCACCGGAAACCGGCCCAGACCGGGCTGATCCAGCAGGCGGAACATCGGGTTGTCCTCGCTCAGGTCCGGGTCTTCGGCCAGCGCCTCGCGCACCGAGCGGAACACTGACCAGGTGAGGCCGACCGCGTCGAAATCTCCCGCGAAATCCGCCACCGTGCGCGCCGCGAACCAGGGGCGCAGGATTGCCGTGATGTCGTGCCGCAATTCCCACCGCACGCCCTCGTCGTTCAAGTCGCGCCCGCTGCGCGCCGCCAGATCCGCCATTGCCGCAGCGCTGTCCGTGGCCTTGACCAGCCCTCGCCACTGCCGGTGCGTGAGGCCGATCACCATCACCCGCCGCCCGCAGGCGCAGAGAAAATCCTGCCCGTAGGCCCCATAAAGCGCATTGCCGGACTTGCCGCGCTCGGCCTCGTTCACCACCGCATCGCCGATCAGCCCCAGGTGGCCGATCGCCGCCGCCGCCACATCCTTGAGCGACAGTTCCACCTCCTGCCCCCTGCCCCGGCGCAGACGCTCGCGTTCCGCCGCCAGAAGCGAGGACACCACCAGTTGCCCCGCCACCAGATCCCAGGCGGGCAGCGCATGCGCCACCGGCTCTGGCCAACCCTCAGGGCCGGTCATCTCGGGGATGCCAAGTGCCGGATTGACCGTGTAATCCACCGCCGGGCGACCGTGGCGGTCACCCATCAGCGTGACCATGATCAGATCCTCGCGGCGTTGTTTCAGGGTGTCATAGTCCATCCAGCCCCGCACCCGCAGATTGGTCAGGAAAAGCCCCGCATCCTCGCCCGGAGCCGTCACGATCCGGGTGATCAACTCCCGCCCCTCCGGACGGCTCATGTCCACGGCGATGGATTTCTTGCCCTTGTTCAGCCCAGCCCAGAACAGGCTCTGCCCCGAGGGCGCCAGCGGCCAGCGTCCGGCATCAAGCCCACCGCCGATGCGGTCGAACCGGATCACCTCTGCCCCCATCTGTGCCAGGGTCATCCCCGCCAGCGGCACTGCGACAAAGGCCGATCCTTCGACTACCCGCATACCTTTTAGAATTCCACTCATTGCTTGCCCTCCCAGGTCGCCTTGGCCTGTGTGCATTGATGCCCCGCCTGCCCGGCGAAGAGCGTCAGAGCGCCGCCTTCGCCCCCGGTTGCCATGAGGTCGATCTGCGGGCTTTCGCCGCTGACCAGCAGCATCGGATGAACGCCGCGAAAATCGAACCCCGTGGGCCAGCGGCCCCGCACCTTATGGGCCAGCTGCATGAGCCAGGTGGCCTGCAACGGCCCATGCACCACAAGGCCGGGATAACGCTCGACCTGTTGTGCATAGGATAGGTCGATATGGATGCGATGCGCGTTGAAGGTCAGCGCCGAGTAGCGAAAGAGCAGCACTTCGCTCGCCGTCCGCGTATCATGCAAGAGCGGTGTCTCCGGCATCGACTGCTTGCGCGGCGGGCTGAACGTGGCGGGAATGTCGAGATAGACGATGTTCTGCTCTTCCTCGATTGCCAGCCCGTCCTCACCATGCAACTCATGCGCGAGCGTGACCAGAACCAGCGGGCCCGAAGCGCCCGCCTTTTCCTGCAGGTTACGGATGGTGGAGTGACGGGTCAGCCTCTCGCCCACATGCAGAGGGCGCAGAAACCGCAGGCTGGCGCTGGCCCACATCCGTCGCTGCAACGGGACCGGCGGCAGGAAGCCACCCAGCCTGGGGTGCCCGTCGCGAGCCAGATCATCCGTCGGCACTGTCGGCACGAAGGCGCACCAGTGCCAAAGCGGCGGCATCGGATCGCCTTGGCCCGGCGGCGGCATCTGCGCCGTGCCCAGGGTCGCATGGATTTGCGCAGCCTGCTGAACCGAGATACAGCTCACCTGCGTCTCGCTGCGACCGATCCAGCTTGCGATGTTGAGCCAGTCCATTCCAACGCCTCCCCGCGTCATGACCCAGCCTGCCGCGATCTCGAAAAAAGTCAAGATATCAATAGCTTAATTGAATACCATTGCATGCAATTCCGATGCTGCGGGCGCAGCCGCCGTCAGCGATCCAGATTTTCATGGAAAACCAGCGCGCGCGCCCTCTGGGCCGCCGCGCGCGCTGCGCATGCAATCCCTGTCTCGTTCCCGGAAAACAGGCGCGGCAGATTGCCCCAGAGCGGCGCAGCCTACTCACTCGATCAGGAACCCGCCCGATTGCCGCGCCCAGAGCCGTGCGTACAGCCCGCCCTGCGCCAGCAGCGCGTCATGCGCGCCTTGTTCGACGATGCGCCCCGCATCCATCACCACCAGCCGGTCCATCGCCGCGATGGTCGAGAGGCGGTGTGCAATGGCGATCACCGTCTTGCCCTGCATGAGGCGATAGAGTTGCGTCTGAATGGCCGCCTCAACCTCTGAGTCGAGCGCCGATGTCGCCTCGTCCAGCACCAGGATCGGCGCATCCTTGAGTGCCGCGCGCGCGATCGCGATCCGTTGCCGCTGCCCACCCGAGAGCTTGACGCCCCGCTCGCCCACGTGCGCGGCGAGGCCGCGACGGCCCTTTGCATCCTCCAGCCCGGCAATGAACTCGCGCGCTTCGGCCAGATCGGCGGCGGCCAGAACCTCCGCCTCGGAGGCGCCGGGGCGACCATAGGCGATGTTGTCGCGCACCGAGCGGTGCAACAGCGCCGTGTCCTGCGTCACCACGCCGATGGCGGCCCGCAGGCTTTGCTGATTGACCTGCGAAATATCCTGACCGTCGATCAGGATACGTCCCGAACTCAGATCGTAGAACCGCAGCAGCAGATTGACCAATGTCGACTTCCCGGCCCCCGAGCGCCCGACAAGCCCGACCTTCTCGCCCGGCGCTAGCGTCAGATCGAGGCCGTCGATCACCGCCGGTCTCTGCTCGCCTGCCCCGGCATAGACAAAGCGGACAGTCTCGAACCGCACCTCGCCTCTTGTCACCGTCAGGGGCCGGGCCTTTGGCACATCCTGCACAGCGCGCGGCAGCGACAGCGTCGAAAGCCCGTCGCGAACCGTGCCGACATTCTCGAAGAGCGCGGCGAATTCCCACATGATCCAGTGCGACATGTTCCCCAGCCGGAGCGCCAGCGGAATCGCCACCGCCAATGCGCCCAGATCAATCCGCCCCCCAAGCCACAGCCACAGACCCAGCGCCGTGACCGCGCCGGTCAGCAGCACATTGAGCAGATTGACCGAAATATCCTGCGTCGCCACCAACCGCATCTGGCGATGCACGGTCTGCAGGAATCCGTCCAGACCGGCGCGCGCATAGGCCTCTTCACGCGCGGCATGGCTGAACAGCTTGACCGTGGCGATGTTGGTGTAGCTGTCGACGATCCGCCCCGTCATGTCGGCGCGGGCATTGGCCTGCGCCTGCGCCACCCGCCCGAGACGCGGCACGATAATCAGGAGCAAGGCGCCATAGCCCAGCGCCCATAGCGCGAACGGCAGGGCAAGGCGGATATCCTGTGCCGCGGCCAGCGCCAGTGCCCCGATGAAATAGGCAAGGATATAGACCGCCACATCCATCAGCTTCATCACCGTCTCGCGTACGGCAAGCGCGGTCTGCATCAGCCGCGTCGCGATGCGGCCCGCGAATTCCTCCTGAAAATAGCCCAGCGACTGACCCAAAAGCCAGCGATGCCCCTGCCAACGGATGCGCTGCGGGAAATTGCCCATCAGGCCCTGATACATGATCAGCGCGCCGGTCACGCTGAGCGCGGGCAGCACCACCAGCAGCAGGACGGCCATGCCACCAAGGCGCGCAGCCTCTTCGGGCAGGAATCGCTCGGGGCCAAGTTCCGCCATGCGGTTGACCAGCGTGCCCAGATAGCCCAGCAGGACGATCTCGACAGCCGCGAACACCGCTGAGATCAGCGACATCGTAACCAGCCACGGCGTCAGTGGCCGCGCATAATGCCACAGAAAGGCCCAGAGCCGCGCGGGCGGCTGTTCAGGCTCCGGCGAGGGATAGGGATCTATGCGCGCTTCGAAATAGGTAAACAGTTTTCTCAAGATTCCGGCTCCGAAATAAGAAAAGGGGCGCGCCGTGACCCGCACGCCCCTCGAATCTCGAAGCGGATCAGACGTTTACTCGATGATCTTCGACACGACGCCGGCGCCGACGGTGCGGCCGCCCTCGCGGATGGCGAAGCGCAAGCCGTCTTCCATGGCGATCGGCGCGATCAGCTCGACCTCGAACTTGAGGTTGTCGCCAGG
>NZ_FOAG01000020.1 GCF_900109455.1 Roseovarius azorensis
TGTTTCGCGGCCGGTGATGCGCTTCAGTTCGATTGGAGCGAGGAATATGTTCTGTTGGGCGGCGTTGAGCACAAGGTCCATGTGGCCCATTTCCGTCTGTGCCACAGCCGCAAGCCTTTCGTCGTGGCCTATCTGAATGAGAAGCAGGAGATGGTGCTTGATGCCTTCGTGCGGGCGCTCGCATTCTTCGGCGGTGTCCCGCGCCGGGTGATCATCGACAACCCCAAAACCATGGTGACCTATGTCTCGCGATCAAAGGACCGGATCTTTCATCCACGCTTTCTTGCCTTGATGAACCATTATGTCATCGAACCCGTCGCCTGCACTCCAGCGTCGGGTTGGGAGAAAGGTCAGGTCGAGAACCAGGTCCAGTTTCTGCGAGGCGAGCTGTTCACTCCCAGGCTTGCCTTTGACGATCTGGATGCGCTGAATGCCTGGCTGCGGCTGCGGCTGCGCTGCGAGGAGTTGGCAAACCGTCGGCATCCCGATCAGCAGGATCGCACGATTGCCGACGTTTTTGCGAATGAGAAGATCGTGTTGCGCCCGCTGGGTCGCCCCTTTGATGGCTATGTCGAAAAAGCTGTGCGGGTCAGATCTACATGCTTGGTCCAATATGACAGCAATCGCTACAGTGTGCCGTGCGAACATGCTGGGCGCCACGTCTCATTGCGGGCCTATGCTGACCGGATTGTCGTGGTCGCGGACAATGAGATCATTGCTGAGCACAAACGGAATTTTACGCGCAATATCAGTTATTTCGAACCATGGCACTACGTGCCGTTGCTCGATCGCAAACCTGGTGCCCTGCGTGACGGTGCCCCTTTCCTTGATTGGAAACTGCCCAAGGCAATGGAGCAGATCAAGGATCACTACATGCGCGGATGCGGCGGCGACCGGGAGTTTGTCGACCTGCTTCTGCTGGCACTTGAGCATGGCATCGACGTGGTCGAGACGGCTTGCGACATGGCTTTGGAACAGCGCACCCTGCGCTTGCCCGCGATCATCAACCTGGTCAATCAGGTGCTGGAACCTACGATCCCGCCGCTGGAGGACACCCATACCTACCCGCAGCTGACCCTGCGGCCCGAGGCCGATTGCAAGCGATATGAGGCGCTGTGTGACGCCGGGAAGGCGGCAGCATGAACGCCCTCATCGATCAGTTTGCAGCCCTCAGACTCCATGGGATGGCGGCCTGCGCGGCAGACCTGCTGTCCGCCCGCACGCCGCCCAGCCTGACGACAGCGTTGAAGACCTTGATCGACGCGGAAACCCAGGAACGCCGCGTGCGGTCCATTCAATATCAGATGCGCATTGCCAAATTCCCCCACCACAAGGACTTTGCCACCTTTGATTATGGCGCTGCGACCGTCACCAAAGCGCAGATCGACCCGTTCTGCTCTGGCCAGTTCACCAAGGACGCGCACAACATCATCCTTGTCGGCGGAACCGGCACCGGCAAAACGCATATCTCGATCGCCTTGGGAACCAACCTGGTCAATCAGGGCAAGCGGGTTCGGTTCTATAACGCCGTCGATCTGATCAATGCCCTGATCGCGGAGCAGGCTGAGGGAAACACCGGAAAGATCATCAGGCAACTGACCGCCCTCGATTGCGTGATCATCGACGAGCTTGGCTATATTCCGTTTCCAAAGTCCGGCGGGTCGCTGCTGTTCCATCTGATCAGCAAACTGTATGAAACCACCAGTGTCATCATCACGACCAATCTCGAGTTCGGCGAATGGGTGTCTGTGTTTGGTGACGCCAAGATGACGACTGCCCTGCTTGATCGCGTCACGCACCACTGCAGCATCATCGAGACCGGGAACACATCTTTCCGCTTCGCCCAAAGCAAATCCCGCAACAAAACCTGAACCCGAAAAAGCAAAGCCCACAGACGAGCCTGCTATTCACAGGCCGCTCGCCTGTGGGCTTTGCCACCTCAGGGGCGGGTCATTTCTAAATGATCAAACCGGGTCAGTTTTGAATGCACATTGACAGTGATGGTCTCCTTTGCGCACGAAATGGGTCAGCTAAACACGCTGGCGGGGCGAAATCAGCAACTCGCGGCATTGCTGGCAAGGCATCTTGACGAGAAGGATTTTGCCAAGACAAACGAAGCACTGAACCCATTCGCGATTCTTCGCGACATGGAGGCTTCCGACCGGAAAGCAGCTCAGTGGTTTAACTTCGCGCTGTCGGCAGTGCGCTCCGGTCGACGTCGTAGATCCAACGTCGACATGCGCAGTCACCTAGAGGAACTGAAGGTCGTCTGGGATGGTTTCCTGCGGCCAAGAGAGATCGAATTAGACCTCAACTTTGAAGATGGGTTTGCTGCCGAAATCTTAGCGTTTGAAATAGACATCGACAGCATCTTTAACAATCTGATTCTGAATTCATTCGAAGCCTTTGTCGACGGTATGGGTGGAGGGGAACGGCAGATACGGATCTTCATTTATGCCAAGAGCAAAAAAGAGGTCGGGATCGTCTATGAAGACAATGGCCCGGGAATTCACAGCTCCATCAAGGACCCGAGTGAGATCTTCGAATTCAATGTCACAACGAAAAAAGATCGTGACGGCAAAGGTACGGGCACTGGCCTGGGAATGTGGATACTAGAGTCGGTAGTGCGTTCCTACGATGGGACAGTGCGGGCATATCGAAAGACCGAGGATTTTGGCTTTAGGTTGGAATTTTCCTTGCCAATCGCTAAGAAAAGTGAGGTCTGACGATGTTGCTTTACGTGGACGAGGAAGCTGACCAAGGACGGAGAGTCCTGCTTGCGGCTTTCCTATCTGGTCACTTTGAAGAAAACGAAGTTCAAACCACGATACCTGAGCCAAACCTTGAAGCGATGATCGAGAAGGTCATCGACTCGCGCTGCGAGGTATTGGTTACCGATTTTCGGTTAAGTGAGTACAAGTGTCACTGTACCCTAATTAATCAGAATCTGGTTTGAAATTTCCCAACGATTTCAATGGCGATCTGTACCCTTAATTTCCGTATTGTACCTTTAATTGCAATACTGCACCCTTAATTGCCAGACGGTCGAAACTGTGGAAAACGTAGACGCCTCTAGTGGTGCGGAAACGGACACTGGCCTTCCAGGGTAGGCGAAACGTTGAGTGACGCCCTGCAGCATGACCTGTGTAAATATTGTAATTAAGGGTACAACTTTTCCCCAAATCGCTCTGAATCCGCAGATTCTGATTAATTAGGGTACAGTGACAGGCGTCGCCCTGTTTCGCAGCACTCGGGTCAACGGAGAGTACGCAGCCTTGATTTCCAGATGCCCTGGCAAGCCGCACATGCACATCCGGACCCGCGGAACCGCGACCGTGATGCGCCCAAAGAGCGTGTCGATGCTGCGCTCTCGACGATCATGGACGGGAAGATAGCTCCCGCAAAATTGGCAAACGCGTGAGACCTCACTGATCTCCTCAACCTGGTCCTCCAACAGAACCCGCTGGATCTCCTTCAGGAGCGATTTTCCTTCTGCGAGGCTTAGTCCGAAATCCTCTTCGGACACCTCAACCGAGTCGCGCTCCACCGTACCCAGATCATGCGATCGTTTCTCGCCCCAGCCGAATTCGGTCTCGATCCTGATACGAATTTTCATCGCTAGTCCTCCTGTCGCTTTTCCAGAAGGCTAGCTGACAATCCGTCCACTTCCCCACCTTCTTTCCACTCCCCAGTGACACGAGCTTCGACGAGATGGCTGCGCGTCGCGATGACGCTGCGCACGCCATGGGCGGCCGTCGATTTGACACAGGGCAAAGGCAATCTGCTGGTCAGTGAACTTCGATTGCTTCATCGGCGACGGCCCCTCCAGGATGGCCTATCGTAGCCGGAAAATTCTCATTTGGGCTGGTCCAAAGTTTTGGGAGGGGACCAAATCTTGGACTTGTTGGACTTGCCCCAACGCTGGACCGCTGCCCTGAGCCTCTTCTCGTTTTCTAAGCCATCAGATGGCAGGTTGCTCCGATGGATTTCATGAACTCGATCGGGGTCTTGTTTCCGATCGATCTGTGTGGTCATAGTGCCACGTTGCACAAGAGCGCATCCGGATTGACGTGGATTCAACTACTTGCCAAGTTCGTGCGCATTTTCGTCAATTTTCAGAGTGGATCTGGTGTCTTGCTTAGGCGGCATGTAGACTCTTTATGTCATGTAAACGAGGCCAGTGAGAGCCAGTTTCGAAGTCTCGGACAATGAGCTATATAGTACCGGAGAAGAAAGAACGGCTGGAACGCAGCTGCTCCGTGCGAGGAGCGGTTGAGATCGTCCTCGACAGTTGGTCCTTCTTGATCATACGCGAGGCGTTTTTCGGCGTTCGTCGATTCGACAGGTTTCAGGAGCGGCTTGGCATTCCACGTCAGACACTCTCGACAAGGTTAAACGCACTGATCGACAACCTGATTTTTGTCACAGGCCGTAAGGAAGGTGAGCCTGGGAACCAGTATTTCTTTACCGAGCGCGGCAAGGATCTGTTTCCCACCATGCTGTCACTGATGGAATTTGGCGATGCTTGGCTGCGAGGCGATGGCGAGCCACCGTTGCAGATGATCCATACGACTTGTGGGGCACACATGCATCCGGTGACCGTCTGCTCCGAATGCAAGGAACCAGTGGAGACTAACACAGTCCATTTCCGTGATGGCCCCGGCGCAGGATACCTGCCGATAAGCGGACGACCAAAGACCCGGCGCAGTTCTGATCCAAATGTGCTGGAACGCGTGCGCCCCTGTTCCGTGGCCCGGTCCTTGCAGATCATTGGCGACAAGTGGAGCTTCCTCGTCCTTCGCGAGGCCTATTTCGGCGTCCGGCGCTACGACGAGATGCGCGAAAAACTCGGGATCGCGAGCAACGTTTTGGCCGACCGGCTGGCGCGGCTGGTCGAGGCCGGCATCTTCGACAAGGTGCCTTACGGAAACGGGGCAGGGCGATACGAGTACCGTTTCACCGAAATGGGACGCGCCCTCTACAAGCCGATGATCGTCATGATGGCTTGGGGTGACAGGTGGCTGAACCCCGGCGCAGCACCGCTGCGGCTGCGCCATCGGACCTGCGGGAATGATTTCACTCCGCAGGTCGTGTGCAGCGAATGTAAAAAGCCATTAGAGGCGAACCAGACTGACTACACCCTGCATTACAAACTGAGCGTGCCTTAACCGGAGTCAATGGCTGTCCGGATCCTGCCGTTCCATCATTGCGGATAGACGCGCCTTGGCCTCACCCCAGATACCGCGCCGGAAAAGCATCACGCAGGCCATGAAGATCACGCCAACGACGAGCGAGACGGGCAGGCCGGAAGTGGCGAGGTAATGCTCGAGCGCCACGACGAAGGTCGAGCCGATTATCGGACCCGCGAATGTGCCGAGGCCCCCGATAAGAGTCATCAGCACGACCTCGCCCGACAGGTGCCACGACACGTTACTGAGCGCGGCAAGCTGGAACGACAGCACTTTCAGCGAACCGGCAAGGCCTGACAAGGTGGCCGACAGAACAAAAGCCATCAGCTTGTAGCGCGCGACATCCAACCCGAGAGAGACGGCGCGCGGCTCGTTCTCGCGAATGGCCGCAAGGATATGGCCGAAAGGCGAATGGATGGTGCGCCAGATCAGCAGTAATCCAAGCAAGGCAAGGCTCAGGACGACGAAGTACATGGCCCGGATGTCACTCAGGTCGATCAGGCCCAGCAGTGTGCCGCGCGGGATAGACTGGATGCCGTCTTCGCCATTGGTGAAAGGCATCTGAACCGCGAGGAAGTAGATCATCTGCGCGAGAGCGAGGGTGATCATGGCGAAATAGATGCCATGACGCTTGATTCCGATCAATCCCATGACAAGACCGATGAGAGCAGCGAAGGCCATGCCGGCAAGGATCGCGATCTCGAACGGCCAGCCCCATTCCTTGGCCACGTGCGCCGTAACGTAGGCTGCGCCCCCGAAAAACGCCGCGTGACCAAGCGACAGCAATCCTGCATATCCGAGAACGAGGTTCAGCGCCGAAGCAAAGAGCACGAAGCAAAACACGTTCATCAGGAACAGCGGATAGACCGTGAAGGGCGCAATCAACAAGGCAACCGCGAGACTCAGCGCACTTATCCACTTGAGGGCAGGGGAGTTTAGTAGAGTTAAAAGGGTGGACATCTAGGCCTCCCGCCCGAAAAGCCCCGCGGGCCTGATGATAAGAACGATCGCCATGACGACAAAGATCACGATGGTCGAGGCGGAGGGATAGAACGTCTTGGTCAAACCCTCGATCACACCAAGCGACAACCCGGTCAGGATCGACCCGCCGATCGAACCGAGGCCACCGATCACCACCACCGCGAAGACGACGATGATGAGATTCGACCCCATTCCAGGGGAAACCTGATAGATCGGGGCTGCCAGCACACCCGCGAACCCCGCGAGACCGACGCAGAAACCGTAGGTCAGCGTCAGCATCAGCGGCACATTGATCCCGAAGGCAGTGACAAGCGAGGGGTTCTCAGTTGCGGCACGTAGCCAGGCTCCAAGGCGGGTTTTTTCGATAACCAGCCAGACGGCGACACAGACGATGACAGCCGCGACGATCACCCAGGCACGGTAGACCGGAAGGATCATGAAGCCGAGCTTGAATACACCAGCCAGCTGCTCGGGCACAGGATAGGGTTTCCCGGCGGAGCCGTAGATATAGCGGAAGAGCCCTTCGAGCGCGAGCGCCATGCCGAAGGTGAACAGCAGCGAATAGAGGTGGTCGACTTTGTAGAGATGCCGCAAGGCCAGCCGCTCGATCACGATGCCGAAGAGACCCACGATCATCGGTGCGACGAAAAGGGCGGTCCAGTAGTTGATGCCCACGGTGGACAACAGGATCCAGGTAACGAAGGCTCCCATCATGTAAAGCGCGCCGTGGGCGAAGTTGATCACGTTCAGCATGCCGAAGATGATCGCAAGGCCCAGACTGAGCACCGCGTAGAATGACCCGTTGATCAACCCGAGCATGATCTGCCCGAGCAAGACGACCATAGGGACGCCGAAGATGTCCGGCATGGCTTCCTCCCTTTCAGACGCCAAGATAGGCGTCGATCTTCGATATATCCGCGCGAAGCGCGTCGTTGCTGAATTCGTCCACGATACGGCCCTGATCCATCACGTAGTGACGGTCCGCGCAGTTGGTCGCGAAGCGTGTGTTCTGCTCGACCAGAATGATGGTCAGGCCCATGGACCTGAGCGTGCCCAACGCGCGGGCAATGTCATCGACGATGACCGGGGCAAGGCCCTCGGTCGGTTCGTCGAGCAGAATGAAATCGGCGCCAGTCCTGAGGATCCGGGCGATCGCCAGCATCTGCTGTTCGCCGCCCGACAGGCGCGTGCCGATCGTCCGGTCGCGGCCCTTGAGGTTGGGAAACAGCTTGTGGATGTCCTCGATACTCATTCCGCCGGGTTTCACGATGGGTGGTAGCACGAGATTCTCAGCCACGGTGAGGGAAGAGAAGATCCCCCGCTCTTCCGGGACGTATCCGAGACCGAGCTTCGCGACCCGGTGTGGCGGCGTGGCCAGCAGGTCAGTGCCGTCCAGAACCGCCTTGCCCTTTCTCTGACGCACAACACCCATGAGCGTCCGCATCATTGTCGTCTTTCCCGCGCCGTTACGACCCAGCAGGGTGACGACCTCGCCCCGGTTCACGTGAAAGCTGGCCCCGTGCAGGATGTGGCTTTCGCCATACCAGCTGTGCAAGTCTTCAACCTCGAGCCTGTGGTCAGTCATGGGCACCTCCGATATAGGCCTGTCGGACCTCAGGGTCGGCAGAAACGATGTCGTACGTGCCTTCGGCGATAATCTCTCCGCGCCGTAGGACCGTGATCGTGTCCGAGATGTCGGCGACCACGGACAGGTTGTGCTCCACCATCAGCACGGTGCGACCCTGCGCGACCTTCTGGATCAGGGCTGAGGTGCGCTGGATGTCCTCTTGCCCCATGCCGGCCATGGGTTCGTCGAGTAGGATGACCCGGGGGTTCATCGCCAATGTGGTCGCCAGTTCCAATGCCCGCTTGCGACCGTATGGCAGTTCGATTGCGATCCGTTGCGCGTAGTTCTCGAGTCCGATGTCCGCGAGAAGCGACATCACCTCTTCATCGTACTTCCTTAGCCGCCTGTCCGAGAGCCAGAAGTCCATCGTCTCACCATGACGCGACTGAAGCGCAATTCGCACGTTCTCAAGCACGGAGAGATGCGGAAAGACCGAGGAGATCTGGAACGAACGGACCAGCCCTTGCCTGGCCAGGCTCGCCGGACTCGCATGTGTGATGTCTGTGCCATCGTAATAAATCTGTCCGGCGGTGGCCGGCAGGAAACGAGTCAGCAGGTTGAAAAGCGTGCTTTTCCCCGCGCCGTTCGGGCCGATCAGAGCATGTATCGTTCTTTCGCGAACCGAAAAGTTCACGTCGTTCACGGCCACGAAGCCGCTGAACGACCGAGATAGGCCGCGCGTTTCAAGGATGGCCTTTGCGGTCTCCATTATCACTCCCCAGTTCCCGCAGGCTCGTGGCACTTTTGCGGGTTTTCCCTCATTTCCCTTGACGACGATAATTCATTATAGTCTAATAGTGCAAGTTAAAATTTTTGAGAACTGAAGTGAGCCACCAAGAAAGCTCCCAAATAAAGGTTGTTTGTGGCTAATATCCAGTAATCACTCTGTAGTAAGTTCATTACTGCAACCACAATGCCGCAATACGGTGTATAGGAGGAACGAATGGAAAAGCGAATCAAGTCTCGGTTTGTCGGAGTTGCAGTTGCGGCCGTGATGGCGGCTGCTCCGGCGCTGGCGGCTGACGATCAGGTCAAGATCGGCGTACTGACAGACATCAGCGGCCAGTTCAGCCACGAATCCGGAAAGGGCGCGGTTACGGCTGTCGAGATGGCGGTAGAAGATTTCGGTGGCGAGGTGCTCGGCAAGCCGATCGAGGTAATCTTCGCCGATCACCAGAACAAGCCCGAGATCGCGGCAGCCACCGCGCAGGAGTGGTATGAAAGCGAAGGCGTCACGCTGATCGGCAACCTGATCAACTCGGGCATCGCCCTATCGGTGGCGCAGATTGCGGCCGAGAAGAACGGCATCGCCATCGTGACCGGCTCAGGCTCGTCCCGTCTGTCGGGTGCTGGCTGCACGCCGAACTCCATCCACTATGCCTATGACACCTACGCGCTAGCCAACGGTACGGCGAATGAGTTGGTCAGCGAAGGCAAGAAGAAGTGGTACTTCCTGACCGCTGACTACGCCTTTGGTCACGCGCTCGAGGCCGACGCCTCAGCCATCGTCGCCAAGGCGGGCGGCGAAGTCGTGGGATCGGTGAAATATCCTATCGAGACGACGGACCACTCGGCCTTCATGCTTCAGGCGCAGGCGTCAGATGCCGACGTGGTCGCCATCGCGGGCTCGGGCACGACCTTCATCAACGCGGTGAAGTCAGCGCGCGAATTCGGTATGGCCGACACCGGTAAGCTGACCGCAGGCCTTCTGGTCTGGCTGACCGACGTCAAGGCACTCGGGCTAGAGGCTGCGCAGGGCATGATCCTGACCAACGCCTTCTACTGGGATCAGGACGAAGAAAGCCGCGCCTTCGCGGAGCGTTTCATGGAACGAATGGGCGTGATGCCGCATATGGGCGACGCAGGCGACTATTCCTCGACTATGCATTACTTGAAGGCGGTCGAAGCCGCTGGCACCACCGAGGCGCAGGCCGTCATGGCCAAGATGCGCGAACTGCCAATCGACGACTTCTTTGCCAAGGGCGGGAAGATCCGCGAAGACGGCCGGATGGTGCACGACATGTATGTCTATCAGGTGAAGACCCCCGCGGAGTCCAAAGGCGAGTGGGACGTCTACAAGCTGGTCCAGACCATTCCCGGCGACGAAGCTTTCCGGCCGCTGTCTGAAAGCGAATGCCCACTCGTCAAGTAAATCAACTGATGGAGTCTCGCCGGCACCCCCGGGGTGCCGGCGCTAACCGAACGGAGTTCTCATGAAGCTTGAAGACAGTGTCACATTGCCCTGTGGTCGGGAGACTGCGTGGGCCGCGCTTAACGACGCTGATGTACTGCGCCAATGCATCCCCGGCTGCGAAGAGCTACTTCAGGATGCGCCTGACCATATGGCCGCGAAGGTCGCGTTGAAAGTCGGACCGGTCAAGGCGAAGTTCGCGGGCGAGGTCACGCTGAGCGAGATCAAACCGCCGGAAAGCTATTTTCTGTCTGGCGAAGGCAAAGGCGGCGTCGCGGGCTTTGCCAAGGGGTCTGCCCTTGTCCGGCTGGAACAAGTGTCCACCGAGGAAACCATCCTGCATTATTCCGCCAGCGCCGATGTCGGGGGAAAGCTGGCACAGATCGGATCGCGGATGCTCGACTCGACGGCGCAGAGGCTGGCCCGCCAGTTCTTCGACAAGTTCCGCGACTGCGTGTCCGCCAAGGCTGGCGTATGAGCGACATCCTCTGCGATATCGCCGATGGCGTAGCCGTGGTGACGATCAACCGTCCCGACCTGCGCAACTCGGTCACCTATGCCATGTGGCGGGAGTTCGGTGACATCTTTGCCCACCTGTCCGGGGATCGCACGGTTCGCTCGATCATTCTGACGGGCGCGGGCGGCGATTTCTCGGCCGGGGCCGACGTCGCCGAATTTGCCACAGTCCGTGAGGACCTGGAGAAGGCGAAGGCCTACGAAGTTGCCGTAGACTATGGGTGTGCGGGCATCGCGCATGCGGCAAAGCCGGTGATTGCCGTGAACCTCGGCTATACACTGGGCGGGGGGGCGCACCTAGCCATGTCGACCGATTTCAGGTTTGCGCACAAGAATGCCAAGTTCGGCATTCCGGCGGCACGGCTGTCTATCGTCTACGGGGTCGAAGCGACACGAAAGCTGCTGGCGCTGGTCGGACTGACCGAAGCAAAGCGCATCCTCTATTCTGCCGAGCGCTTCGACGCTGACCACGCCCTGCGCATCGGATTTGTCGACCGAGTTTGCGAGGACCCGATGGCCGAGGCGCTGGCCTATGCGCGCGATCTTGCCTCGCGTGCGCCGCTGACCCAGGGCGGTGCTAAATACATTTTGAACGGGCTAAGTTTTGGCACGTTCGATGAAGATGATGCCAATGCGCTGATCGACGTGGCGGCCGCCAGCAATGATTATGCAGAGGGGCGCGCGGCCTTTGCGGAAAAGCGCGACCCGCAGTTCAAAGGGCGTTGAAATGAAACCGGCTCCGTTCGAATACCTGCGTCCAGGAACGCTGGAGGAGGCGCTTGTCGCGCTCGACCACGACGACGCCAAAATCATCGCTGGCGGGCAGACGCTGGTGCCGATGATGAATTTCCGGCTCGTCGCGCCCGAGCGGCTGGTCGACATCAACGGAATCGCCGAGCTGTCGCGGATCAACGAGACAGAAGGCGGGATCCGCATCGGTGCACTGGTCCGTCATGCGCAGGCCGCACGCGATCCGTTGCTGAAGAACGCCTTCCCTGTGGTTGCCGATGCGATGCGCCACGTTGCGCACTTGGCGGTCCGCAACCGTGGCACCATTGGTGGATCGCTGTGCCACGCGGATCCGAGCGCGGAATGGCCACTGCTGATTTCGCTGCTCGACGGCGGGATCGAAATTGCAGGCGGCTCGGGTACACGGACCTGCACGCCGGGGGAATTCTTCTTCGCACCGCTCATGACCGACCTTGCCGACGACGAAGTGCTGACCGGTGTCGTCCTGCCGAGGCTGCCCGCGGGCACCGGCATGGCCTTTGACGAGATCGCACAGCGGGCGGGCGACTTTGCCGTGGTAGCGTGTGGCGCGACGGTTGAAATGGGCGGAGACCGAATCGTATCGGCCCGGCTGGCCTTCGGCGGGCTGAGTGACGTGCCGGTCCGGATGGCGGATGTCGAGCAGGCGATGGCGGGCGCCACCGTGGCAGATATCGCCGGTGCCGTCGCCGGCTGCGCCGACGGCCTGGAGCCGAACGAGGATATGCATGCCGCGGCCGACTACCGCCGCTCGCTCGCGCCGGTTCTGGCGCGGCGGGTACTGACAGCGGCCGCCGGACGGGCAGGGGGTAGGGAATGACCAAGATCGACATCACTCTGACAGTGAACGGTGAAGAGATGACCGGCCGGGCCGAACCCCGCATGCTCGCCAGCGATTTTCTGCGCGAGGTCCTGGGCCTGACCGGAACCCATGTCGGCTGCGAACAGGGCGTCTGCGGCGCCTGCACGATCCGGCTGAACGGCGCGACCGCGCGGTCCTGTCTGCTATTCGCCGGTCAGCTGGAAGGGGCCGACGTCACGACGGTCGAGGGGTTGGGATCTCCGCGCAAGATGCATCGTATCCAGGAAGCATTTCGTCGGCACCATGCCCTCCAGTGTGGCTTCTGTACGCCGGGGTTCCTGATGACGGTGGCCGAGATCCTAGAAACCGAGGAGTTGCGCACCGACGGTGACATCCGCGATGCGCTTTCGGGCAATCTGTGTCGCTGTACGGGCTACGAGCATATCGTGCGCGCGGTGCGTGAACTGGTGAACGAAAGGGACGGGGTGACGGCATGAAGATGCATGTGCTGGACGGCGGACGATTGAAGATGCGGCGGCGGGTCTATGTGCCAGATGCCGACAAGACCGAAATGATCGAACTGCCGGTGATCGCTGTACTGTTCCGCCATCCGGAGGGAAACGTGCTCTACGACACCGGCTGCCATCCCTTGGTTTCAGACGATGCCGAGGCGAGATGGGGCAAGCTTGCGGGCGTGATGACGCCGATCGGCGCGCATTCTCAGAACGTCATCGAAGGCCTGGCCGCGGTCGGGTTGAAGCCGGGCGAAATCGATGTGGTCGTCAATTCGCACTTTCACCCAGACCATTGCGGTTGCAACGAGTTCTTCACGGAAGCGCGCTTTATCGTGCACGAGGCAGAGCTTGCGGCGGCGAGGGCCCCCGACGGGCCTGCCCAAGGGTATCTCAGCGGCGAGTGGGATCATCCGATGCCGATGCAGGCTGTTGACGAGGGACACGACGTGATGGGCGACGGTCGCCTCGTCTGCGTGCATCTGCCCGGCCACACGCCAGGGCTGATGGGCCTACTGGCTGAGTTGGAGAAGACGGGCAAGGTGCTGTGCGTGTCCGACGCGGTCAGCCTGCGCCGCAACCTCGATTACGATGAAGTGCCGAAGAACGCGAGCGATCCCGAGGCTTTGCTGACCTCTTACGCACGTATTCGTTCCTACGAGGCCGATGGTGCCATGATCATCTGCGGACATGACGACGAACAGGTGACGGCGCTCAGGATGAGGGCTGAGGCCTATGACTGACACCCCGAGACCTGACCGCGCCCAGACGATCCGCCCCAAGTACATAGGCAAAAAGGTCGAGCGGTTCGAGGACCCGCGGCTGCTAACCGGGCGTGGGCGTTATTCGGCGGATATCAAGGCCGATCGCATGGTGCATCTGGCCTTCGTGCGGTCGGATCAGGCCCATGCGCGAATCGTGTCTGTCGACACGTCCGACGCAGCAGAAGCGCCCGGCGTGATCGCGGTCTACACTGCAGCCGACCTGCCCGAGCTGCCGGAGCTGAGCGCACCCTCGGCCATGAAAGACTACCACGCCACGGTATGCCCGGCCCTGGCCCGCGATACGGTGCGCCATGTCGGCGAGGCCGTCGCAGTTGTCGTCGCGCAGGACCGTTACCTGGCCGAAGACGCGGCGGCGCTGGTCATGGTTGATCTCGAACCGCTTGGAGCCACGGCCGATCCGGTCGCGGCACTCAAGCCGGACGCCGTGCCACTGCACGATAATGTCCCTGGCAACAAGGTGCTGGAGCGCAGCTTTGCTACCGGCGACGCGCCGGGCGAGATCGCCAAAGCTGCTCATACGGTCTCCGGACGCTTCCGAATGCGCCGCAAGTCACCGCTGGCGATGGAGACGCGCAGCTATGTCGCGCAGTACGACACCGGCCGGGACCAGCTTGTGCTACACACGTCGTCCAACATTCCAGGGATCGTGCGGGACGAACTGGCGCGGTTGCTGCATCTCCCGGGCAACCGCTTCCAGGTTGTCTCGCCTGATGTTGGTGGTAGCTTCGGCGGCAAGGGCTCCGTCTATCCTGAGGAAATCATAGTCGTCATGCTGGCGCGCGAACTGGAGCGGCCAGTGAAGTTCGTCTCGGACCGGCTGGAAGATCTGACCTCGACCAGCCAGGCCTTCGACGAGATCATCGAGGCCACGCTGGCCTTTGACGAGGACGGCATCTTCATCGCTCTCGATGCCGAGGTGATCGGAGATATCGGCGCCTATTCTATCGTGCCCTGGACCGCCGCGCTGGAGCCGGTCCAGGTCGTCAGCTTCCTGCCCGGCCCTTACCGCACGCCACATTATCGTGGCCGGGTACGTGGGGTCTGTACGCCCAAGCCGCCGACCGGGCCCTATCGCGGCGTCGGCCGACCGATGGCCGTCTTCGCGATGGAGCGGCTTGTCGATTTGGCCGCGGCGAAGCTGGGGGTCGAGCCCGACGAGATCCGGCGCCGCAACCTCGTGCGACCCGAGGAGTTCCCCTTCCGCATCGGGTCGGGTATCAGGTGGGACCGATCAGGTTTTCTGGAATGCCTTGAGAATGCCGTGGCCGCCGTGGATGTGGCAAGCTTCCGCAAGCGACAGACCGAAGCGCGCGAGAACGGCAAGTGGCTTGGCCTCGGCTTCGGCACTTACGCGGAACTGACAGGCATCGGGTCGCGTATAGCCGTGGCTCCGGGCATGCCGATCAACACTGGCACCGAAACCGCTGCCGTGCGCGTTGATTCGACAGGCGCTGTCACCGCGACCTTCGCCACCGCCTCTCACGGGCAGAGCCTTGAGACGACGCTGGCACAGATCGTGGCGGAAGAACTGGGCGTGCGCCCGCAGGATGTGACGATCAAGCAGGGCGACACCTCTCTTACCCCGCATGGCACTGGCACCTATGCCAGCCGGTCTGCCGTGATCGGTGGAGGGGCGGCCATCGTGTCGACCCGGGCTTTGCTCAAGAAGGTGCAAGCGGCTGCGGGGGTACTCTTCGACGTGGAACCCGACACGGTGGAAACCGGCGATGGAGAAATATTCGTGCCCGGTACCAACCACCACATCACCTTTGGCGATTTGGCGCGTGCCGTCTATTCCGACATGAAGGCCCTTCCGCTCGAGGCACGCAAACCGCTGGAGGCGCAGGAGGCCTTCGACCCCTGGCTCGGCACGACCACCGCCGCGACCCATGTCGCCGAGGTTGAGATCGATGCCGAAACATTGGAGATCCGGATCACCCGTTTCCTGGTGGCTGAGGATTGCGGGCGAATGATTAACCCACTCGTCGTGGACGGGCAGGTGCACGGCGGCGTGGTTCAGGGAATTGGCGCCGCGATCCTGGAAGAGCTGCACTACGACGAGACCGGGCAACTCCTGTCCGCAACTCTGGCCGATTATCTGATTCCGACCGCAGCCGAGGTGCCCACACTCGAAGTAAACCATATCGAGACTGAGTTGCCGGATAATCCCGGCGGTTTCCGCGGCATGGGCGAGGGCGGTACCATCGGTGCCCCCGCCGCCATTGCCAACGCGATATCGGATGCCGTTGCGCATCTGGGCATCGGCGTCGAAGAACTGCCGATGACACCGAACAAACTGTTCCGGCTGATTGCCGAAAGACAAGAAAAGGAGTGATACCTATGGACTTCAATCTGAAAGGCCGCGTGGCCCTTGTGACCGGCGGCGGGCGCGACACCGGTGGCGAGATTTGCAAGATGCTGGCAGCCGAGGGTGCCATTGTTGCCGTGAATTACCGCAAGTCGGAAAGCGAGGCTGCTGCCGTCGTCGACGCCATCGAGGCGGCAGGCGGCACGGCCAAAGCTTACCAGGCGGACATTGCCGATCACGAGGCCGTCAAGGCGATGGTCGGCGGGATAGTCGCGGATCACGGCAAGGTCGACATTCTGGTCAACAACGCGGGCTACGTGAAATACGGCAAGTTCGTTGAATCGACCCCTGCTGATTGGAAAGCGCAGGTAGACGTCTGTCTTTATGGCGCGATCCATTGCTGTCACGCGGTCGCACCTCATATGATCGAGAACAACTGGGGTCGGATCATCAGCCTGATCGGCGACAGTTCCCGAATAGGGGAGGCTAACCTGTCAATGGCGGCAGCGACGCGCGCCGGGACCGTGGCACTTGGCAAGTCTCTGGCGCGGGAACTGGGGCGGAACAACGTCTGCGTGAACGCCGTATCCCTTGGTCTTGTACAAACGGCGCATTCGGATGCCGAGTTCCTGGCCAAGAACATGGACAAGATAGTGAAAGCCTATCCGCTGCGCCGGATCGGCACACCGGACGATATCGCCCCGCTCGTCACCTTCCTGGCCTCCGACCAGGCGTCGTGGATCACCGGGCAGGTGATCAGTTCAAATGGCGGCTTCAGCATGGTCTGAGGTCCTCAGGGAGGAGGAACTACAATGATCCGAGCCGATCTAATCGCTCCGATTGCCGAGCTGCTGGAAATGCAGGCGGCGACCTATCCCGATAAGGTCGCCTTTGAGGACGGGCACCGCAGTGTCAACTATGCGGCACTGGCCCGAGAGGTCACCAACCTGGCTGGTCACTACAAGGCCAGTGGCCTGAAACCGGGCGGAGCGGTTGGGGTATGGCTGCCCAATTCCGTGGACTGGGTGGTCAGCGTTCTGGCAGCTATCCGGGCCGGTGGCACCGCGGTTCCGATCGCTTTCGATGCCAAACAGAGCGAGGTGGCCTATAGAGTCGAAGACGCAGGGATCGCGGTGATGGTCACCGCCCCCTCAAAAGCGGACATTGTATCTGGGCTCGAGGGCGGAATCCGCCCTCAACGAGTGATCCTTAACGGTCCAGGCGGGGCGGAGGCCGATGGCGTCACCAATCTGACCTATCTCTGCGCGACTCCGGCAGAGATCGAACTTCCCGCCGATGACATCGATGCGGTGTCGATGATCGTCTACACGTCGGGCACCACGGGTCAGCCGAAGGGCGTAATGCTATCGACCCGGTCAATGCTCTGGGTGAATGCCGCCTGTTGGGCCCCGATCTTCGAGATGGGGCCTGAGGACAGAATCCTTTCCCCGCTGCCGCTCTTCCATTCCTACGCGCTGAACATCTGCGTCCTGTCGATCCTCGCAAACGGGGCGAGCGAATACATCATGGACCGCTTTTCGACTGCGGAAGCCATGGAACTGCTGGAGAAAGGGCGGTTTACCAAGATGCCCGCCGTCCCAACGATGTTCCACTACCTGATGCTGGCCGCGAAAGAGCAGGGGCGAAATCCGTTCCATTCGGTCACCCGTTGCGTATCGGCCGGTGCAATCCTGGCGGCCTCGCTGAACGAGGCCTTCGAGACGGAGTTCGGGGTCGAACTTCTGGACGGATACGGTATCACTGAAACCTCGACGATGGTGACGATGAACTGGCCAGGATCGGTCCGATTGCCTGGGTCCTGTGGGCTTCCGCTGCCGGGACTCGCTGTCCGGTTGGTGGATTTCGAGGGCCGCGACGTCGCTTTCGGCGAGGAAGGCGAACTGATCGTACGCGGTCCAAACGTGATGAAGGGATACCACAATAAGCCCGAGGCGACGGAAAGTGCTCTCAAGGGCGGCTGGTACCGCACCGGCGACCTCGCGCGGATGGATGCCTCAGGTTTCCTCACCATCACCGGGCGGCTGAAGGAACTAATCATCCGCGGCGGTCAGAATATTGCCCCTGTCGAGATCGAGGAGACGGTGCAGAAGCTGCCCGGAGTCCGTGATTGTGCCGTCGTGGGCGTGCCGCACGAAACCTTGGGCGAGGTGCCAGTGGCCTTCATCGTGCCAGATGCGGATATGCCGGTTCTGGACGATGTGCGGGAATTCTGCGGCCGAACGCTTTCGTCCTATAAATTGCCTGCCGATGCCGTGGCGGTTGCCGAGATTCCGCGCACAGGGTCGGGCAAGATCATGCGGTTCCGGCTCCGTGACTTCTATGTCGAATCCAGAGAAAAGGCAGGGGCTTGACCATGCAGCCATTCACCTTCAACACCACTAAATCCATCGTATTCCGCCCCGGTGCGTCTTCGGACCTTGCCACGGTCGCGGGGGCACTTCTGGGAGCGAAGGTGCTGTTCGTCACCGACCCGGGGCTGCGCAAGCTCGGGCTCTGTAATAAGGGGCTTGCATCTCTGGAAGCGGCGGGGCATGCGGTCGCAGTCTTTGACCAGGTCGAGGCCGATCCCTCCCGCGCGACGCTTGAAGCCGCGGTCGAGGCCGGGCGTGGTTGCACCGGCGTGATCGGCTTCGGCGGCGGGTCGTCACTGGACGTGGCCAAGGTAGCCTCGCTTCTTCTGGGATCGGGCGAGGACCTGGACGAGGCTTGGGGCGTCGGAAAGGCCAAGGGGCCGCGACTGCCTTTGGTACTGGTGCCGACCACGGCCGGCACTGGGTCCGAGGTGACTCCGGTGTCGATTATCACAGTCGGTGCCGAGGAGAAGCGCGGCGTCTCCTCGCCGGTCATCCTGCCGGATATCGCCGTTCTGGATGCCGACCTGACGCTCGGCCTGCCCACGTCAATCACGGCGGCAACCGGGGTCGATGCGATGGTGCACGCAATCGAAGCTTATGCCTCGGCGAATACCAACAACAACCCGCTCAGCCGGATGCTGGCGCGTGAGGCGCTGCGGCTTCTGGGCGCAAATATCCGCACTGTCGTCAGTGACCCCGGGAATGTCGATGCGCGGGGGGCGATGTTATTGGGGTCGATGCTGGCGGGTCAGGCCTTTGCTAATTCGCCCGTCGCTGCCGTTCATGCGCTGGCCTATCCGATCGGAGGCACATTCCACATCCCGCACGGGCTGTCGAATGCGCTGGTCCTGCCGCATGTTCTGCGCTTCAACGCCCCGGTCGCCTATACGCTTTACGCCGAGATCGCGGTCGAGGCCTTCCCCGATCTGGAGAGCGTCGAAGGCGCCCAGGCACGCTGCACCGCTTTCATCGACGCCTTGGCCGACTTGTCGAAAGAACTTGAAATGCCGACCCGGCTGCGTGACGTCGAGATCCCAGAGAGCGCGCTTGAGAAGATGGCCAGCGACGCGATGCTTCAGCAGCGCCTGCTAGTCAACAACCCGCGCGAAGTTGGTGAGGCGGACGCGCTGAATATCTACCGGGCGGCTTGGTAATGGCAACGCCGCGCCCGAAACGGGCCACCTATGCTGCATTCCGGCAAATGCAAACCCGCTGGATGGACAACGACATCTATGGTCACATGAACAACGTGGTCCACTATTCGCTGTTCGATACGGCAGTAAACGGCTGGCTGATCGAGCAGGGGCTGCTCGATCCCTCGACCAGCGAAAGCTACGGCCTCGTCGTTGAGACGGGGTGCAAGTACCACGCCGAGATGCAGTTTCCTGACGTCGTCCATGCCGGTCTCAGGATCGCGAAGATTGGCACATCCTCTGTCCGTTTCGAGGTCGGACTGTTCCGCAACGATGAGGAGGAGGCCGCGGCCGAAGGCTTCTTCATCCATGTCTATGTAGATCGCACTAGGCACCGTCCCGTCCCCATAGAAGGCGCAACGCGCACCGCTTTCGAAACTCTTGTCCTCTAAACTTAGGAAGCCACACCGTGACAATGCCAGATCTGACCCGTCTCGACCTACTGCGCAATGCATGCTTTGTCGGCGGCAAGTGGATCGCTGCCGACACCGGGGAGGTCATCGAGGTGACGAACCCGGCGACCGGCGAAACAATCTCCACCGTTCCCCGAATGGGCGCTGATGAAGCCGCCCGTGCTATTGCCGCAGCCGAGGCCGCCGGCACCAACTGGGCCGCTCGCACCGGCAAGGAGCGCGCGGCAATCCTGCGTCGCTGGTACGAACTCATGCGCGACAATCGCGCGGACCTCGGTGCAATCCTGACCGCCGAACAGGGCAAGCCCTGGGAAGAGGCCAAGGGCGAGATCGATTATGCCGCGTCCTTCATCGAATGGTTCGGGGAAGAGGCGAAACGAGTCTACGGAGAGACGATCCCCGGCCACCAGCGCGACAAGCGGCTGATTGTCTTCAAACAGCCCGTCGGCGTGTGCGCTGCCATCACGCCGTGGAATTTTCCCGCAGCGATGATCACCCGCAAAGCGGGCGCCGCGCTGGCTGCGGGTTGTACCATGGTGATCAAACCGGCAAGCCTGACGCCCCTGACTGCCCTGGCGCTCTGCGTCCTGGCCGAAGAAGCGGGGGTGCCGCCGGGCGTTCTGAACTGCGTGACCGGATCTGCAGCGACCATCGGCGGAGAGCTGACCTCCAACCCGACTGTGCGCAAGGTCAGCTTCACCGGCTCGACCGAGATCGGGAAAGAGCTGATCAAGCAGTGTGCCGACACGGTGAAGCGGACGTCGATGGAATTGGGCGGGAATGCCCCCTTCATTGTCTTTGATGACGCGGACTTGGATGCGGCAGTCGAAGGGGCCATCGCCTCGAAATATCGCAACGCGGGTCAGACATGCGTCTGTGCCAACCGGCTGTTTGTTCAGGATGCGGTCCACGATGCCTTTGTCGAGAAACTGACCGCCCGGGTCGCAACGCTGAAGGTCGCGCAGGGCTTCGAAGAGGGTGCCCAGATCGGGCCGCTGATCGATATGGCAGCGGTCGAAAAAGTTGAGACACTTGTTTTGGATGCTGTCAGTCAAGGCGCGACCCTTGTCATTGGGGGTGCACGGCACGGCAAAGGGGCTAGCTTCTTCCAGCCGACCATTGTCTCGGGGGTGACGCCCGCCATGCTGATTTTCCACGAGGAAATATTTGGTCCTGTGGCCCCGATCATCCGCTTTAAGGACGAGAACGAGGTATTTGCAATGTCCAACGACACGCCCTTCGGCCTAGCCGCCTACTTCTATGGCCGAGATATAGGCCGGGTGTACCGCACTGCAGAGGCGCTGGATTTCGGGATCATTGGAGCGAACACCGGCCTTATTTCGACTGAGGTCGCTCCCTTCGGCGGCATGAAGGAAAGCGGTCACGGCCGGGAGGGGTCCTCTCATGGAATCGAGGATTACCTTGAGATAAAGTATCTTTGTTTGTCGATTGCGTGACCCGAAGCGGTCAGAGAAGCCAGTGCTATTCGCCGTCGATCTCATACCGCGTCAGGTAGCCGCTCTCCCGCGCGGCATCCCCGGCCAGACGCTGCTTGCCCGCCTCAAGGAATTTCTTTCGACCACGTGTAGTACAGGCTCTCGCTGATGCCCTCTCGGCGGCATAGCGCAGCGATGCTCTCCTCGCCTCGCAAGCCCGCTCGGTCTGCCCCTGTCAACGTGTCGAACTCACCACTTACCCGATCCGCGACAGTGCAGCCATCGCGGCTTTATTGACGTGATCGCGGCTTAGAGCGTTTCAGGTTTACACGGAAGCATAGCCTGCGTTCTTGAGGTAGTTGGCGCACTCGTCGGGGGTGAAGCGGTTGAGGATAGTTCCGACGGAGCGCCAGAGCGTGTCCCGCGATCGGGGTGCCGCGGTGCGCATCCAGTGTTTGAGCTTTGCGAAGGCCTGTTCGATTGATGGTGTGGATGGCTCCTGCTCCAACCGGCGTCGTGATGCGCCATAATGGGATGTCATTGTCCCAACAGGAGGAGCCATCCATGTTCGAAGTTAGCACAGTCGGCGTCGATCTCGCCAAGAACGTTATTCAGGTCCATGGCGTCGACACCGACGGCAAGAGCGTACTGCGGCGCCAGCTCCGGCGGAATCAGTTTCTCTCGTTTTTCGAAGGCCGCCCCAGTTGTCTGATTGGCATGGAGGCCTGCTCCGGGGCGCATCACTGGGGGCGACGGTTGCAGGAGATGGGCCATGAGGTGCGGCTGATGCCGCCGTCCTACGTGAAGCCCTACGTCAAGCGCGGCAAGACCGATGCGGCCGATGCCGAAGCGATCTGCGAGGCGGTGACGCGACCATCGATGCGGTTCGTGCCTGTGAAGAGCGAAGCGGATTCCGCAGCGCTCGTTCTGCACCGGGCGCGGGACTTCCTCGTCGGGCAGGTTACGCAGACGGGCAATGCGATCCGGGCCCACATGGCAGAGTTTGGGATCGTGACGGCGAAGGGATCGACGCGCGTTGCGGATCTGGCAGAGGAACTGGACACCTTGCCGGAGGCGGCTCGTCTGCCGCTCCGGGCGCTGTTCGATCAGCTCGCCGCGACGCAGGCGCGGATCGACCAGCTGACTGGCGAGATCGAGGAGGTGCATCGGCAGAACGACGTGAGCCGACGACTGGCATCGATCCCGGGAGTCGGTGTCCTGACCGCGACGGCCATCGCCGCGACGACGCCGGATGTCGGTAACTTCTCCTCCGCCCGGGACTACGCTGCCTGGCTCGGCCTCACGCCGAAGCAGCACTCAACCGGCGGCAAGCCGAGGAGCGGCGGCATCTCGAAGATGGGCAACCGGTATATTCGACGTCTGCTGTACCTCGGCGCCATGGCCCAGATCATGGTTCGGCGCAGGAGTCGCCACCCGGAAACGGACTGGCTGGCGCGGAAGCTGGCGACCAAGGAGACCAGGGTCGTCGCGATTGCATTGGCAAACCGCATGGCGCGGACGATCTACGCGCTTCTGCGCGATGGAACGAGCTACAGACCGCGGGTCGGGGTGATGCCCGCCTGAGAGTGGCCTGAAGGAATGCTAAGGCGCAGCGTGAGGTGATGGCGAACTGACGGAGAGGACAGACCGGGACACTCCGATGAATCCGAAGCGACTGTGACGCGCGTTCGATTGAGTGGGACCCGTACGTCCGGCGGAAATTCATCATGGCGCGCAGTACATCTGCTGCAGACAGACGCCGAATACATGGCCGCAGCCGACCAGTCGTCGAAGGCTCACAAAACCCTTGCCATGCAGGAGCCAACCATACACGGATTCAGATCCGGGCTGTAGGGCGGCAAGAACAGAAGGTGGGCACCGGCGGCGCGGATCGCCTGCCGCACCGCCTGGCTCTTGTGGCTGCCGAGGTTGTCCATCACCACAACATCGCCGGGCCTCAGGGTGGGGACCAGAACCCGTTCGACATAGGTTCGGAAGGCCTCGCCATTCACGGGACCGTCGAACACCCAGGGCGCATCGATGCGGTCATGGCGCAGGGCGGCGATGAAGGTAGACGTGTTCCAATGCCCGAAGGGAGCCGCCCCGGGCAAGCGTTCGCCTTTGGGCGCCCAGCCCCGCAGCGGGGCCATGTTTGTCTTCACCCATGTCTCGTCGATGAAGACCAGCCGTGTCGGATCAATACGTCCCTGATGGCGTTGCCACCTGTCGCGACGACGCTTCACATCGGGGCGTTCACGCTCGTCGGCGACCATTGTCTTTTTTTGAAACTGAACCCACAGCCGCGCAGGAACCGCCAAACGGTGTCGTGGCTCACCGCGATCCCGCGCCTGGCCAGCATCTCTTGCAGCATCCCCAGCGTGATGTGCGAACGCGACTGCACCTGATCCAGCAGCCAGACCCGGTGCGGTTCAAGAATGGGCCGACGATAGCCGCCCATCTGTGCGGGGCTCACCGATCCGGTCTGCGCCGAACGCTGCGTCCATTTCACCACGCTCGACGGCGCGACCCCGAACCGCGCGGCAACGCTACGGCAGCTCGCCCCGGATTGCATCGCTGCGACAACACGCTCCCGAAGGTCGTCTGAATACGGTTTCGTCATCCATACTGGCCTCCTTCACCAGTATGGATTCTGAATCACACAAAGCACAACTTGGGAAGCCCCTGCCGATTCAGAGAAAGGCTGAGCCGCTCTAGGTTCTCTGCCAATGCACAGTCCCGCGCGCAGATGGCCTCCACTAGAGAGGAAAGTTCCTTAAGCGATGTCTGCCGCCGCTCGGAACTCGAAAGGGAGAGCGCGCGCAACTGCGAGACGCGAATGTGGATGCTTCGGAGCATTCGTTCAGCCTCTGGGTTGTCCGCGCCTTCCATCAGCACATCGTAGAACCGCGTTTTGGCGTCGATCGGACTTTGAGAAGCATCCTTCGCATATGCCCGCTTCACGTCTTCGAAGGCAGCGCGGCAAGCTGCAATCTGCGCATCTGTCACGGGAGTGGGATAAGTCTGTCCGGGGAAAGGGGAGCCTGACACATTTGCAGCGCCTGCTGGCCGGCTGGCGCAGGGCTGAAAGGTAGGCCCTCTGCGACCAAGCCGGGATCTCGCCGACGCTTGAGCCGGTCCGGGACCCTGAAACGGGCCACGCCATTTCCCGGTCATAGCTGCCGCGCTGTGCCTCAAGCCCCGAGGAAAACTATCGCCAGGTCAAGTACGGAAGATTGACGCCTTGAAAGAGGCTTCTGGACCTGCACCGGTTCTGTTCCGGTCTTTTGAGAGCGATACTCGCCATCAAGGAGACCGGATATGGCAGCGATACACAGCGACGAGTTCAAGCGGGATGCGGTTCGCATTGCGCTCACGAGTGGCCTGACACGGCGTCAGGTTGCGTCTGATTTGGGGATCGGGCTTTCGACGCGGTCAAAAATGCCATCGAAATGCCGTGGAGCAACGGCCAGGCCGAAAGTCAGATCAACCGATTGAAAACCCTCAAACGCGCCATGTACGGGAGAGCAGGACCGGAACTGCTCAGAGATCGAATGCAGCCCCTCCGCCACACAAATTGAGGATCACCCCAATTAAGAGCAACGCGACAGTTACACACCAACGCAATTCATCGAAATGTTCCACGCCTCCTTGACCGATCTGAGATTACAGCCTGCGGAAACAATCACCCTCGAGGCATTTACACATGATCAGCAGTATGGTCGTCCCGCCTCAGCTGGGGCAATCGACAAAATCGCAGGCATCTGCAGGCATGATGCCTCCCTGTGGCTGACAACCAGCTCCGTGATCGCGACGTCCTGAAGTGAGAGTAGCAGGCATGCTGCTTGAGACGAATGCATGGTCTTTGGGAGGCCACCTGTAGCATGATGCCCTTGGAGGCATACAGTCTTGTCGTGGATGGCGGCGAACAGTGCACCGCGCAGACACCACCATTCCCGGATCGATCCATCGCACATCAGTAACTCGGCGGCGAGATCGCGCTGATGATTTCAGCCTTTGTCGAGCCAACGTTGCGGAAGCGGTGGAATTCCCGGCTGTCAAAGTAATAGCCGTCACCTCGATTCAGAACACGCGTCGCCTGGCCGACTGTCACCTCCACCTGTCCTGTCATAACAAATCCGGCCTCCTGAGCGACATGGGTCAGCATTTCCCCGCTATCGGCGCCGACCGAATAGGTCTCATGGAGAAACTGAATGCTACGGAAAACGTGATCGAGTCCGATGATCTTGTACGAGATGTTATCGGGATTGCCGATTTCGGGCAGATCCTCGGCACGGTAGAACGGGCTTGTCCCACCTTCACGGACTCCGCTCAGAAATTCCGACAATCGACTCCCAAGCGCGTCGAGAACCGCCTGCAATGTATCTACCGTCGGGCTGATTTGGTCGCGTTCGATCAGAGAGATGGTCGAGTGCGATACGCCCGACCGACTCGCCAATTCCCGGGTGCTCAAGTGCCGACGCTGCCGCAGCCGCCTCAGATTGACTCCAATTTTGGCCATTAAAGTTTCCAGATTTTACTTCTTATGCATGATTTTCCATATAAAAACCAGATCATTCTGTAAAGTATATTATACAAAGCTATCCCTCTTCCTGTTCATCCGCCCGCTCAATGGTAACCTGATGCCATCTTCGCTGCCGCAACCAGGCAGGTATTCAAGTGCGATGGATGCCCTAATGACCCAGTTTTCCGAAGCCTTCACCGGCGTCACGTTCATCAAGAAGCCAAGTAGGAACGCCGTGTCCGACAATGCCGCGGTCGAGCAGACGGTGGCAGAAATTCTGAGCGCGGTGCACGAAAAAGGCGATGCAGCGGTGCGCGAGTATTCCAGAAAGTTCGATCAGTCCGACATTGCGATCTTCGAGGTAAGCAAGGACGAGCGGCACGCCGCGTTGGCTGCTCTGGATCCACAAAGCTGCGCCGACACGCAATTTGCCATTGATAATGTGCGCGCCTTCGCCGAGGCGCAATTCGCCACCATGCTGCCGCTCGAGGTGGAGACCTTGCCAGGGGTCCATATGGGCCATCGCGTTATTCCGATCGAGCGTGTGGGCTGTTATGTGCCCGGCGGTCGTTATCCACTGCTGTCTGCCCCGGTCATGACCATCGTGCCAGCAAAGGTCGCTGGGGTGAAGGAGGTCATCGCCTGTCTGCCTCCCAACGCCCACTCGGCGATGATTGCGGGATGCCATCTCTCGGGCGCGGATCGCATCTTTCGCATCGGCGGCGCGCAGGCAATTGCCGCGATGGCCTTCGGGACCTCAACCGTCCCCCGTGTTGACAAGATCGTCGGCCCAGGAAATGCCTTTGTAAACGAGGCCAAGCGGCAGGTGTTCGGCCCGATCGGAATCGATCAACTGGCCGGCCCGTCCGAAATATACGTCTTGGCGGACGAAACGGGTAATGCGGAAATGATTGCCACGGACCTGCTTGCGCAGGCCGAGCACGATGTGCGCACCCGTGTTGGCCTGATCACGACGGACGCCTTACTTGCAAAGGCGGTCGAGGCCGGCGTCACTCGCCAGTTGACTGATCTTTCCACTGCGGAAACGGCCGGAGCCGCCTGGTGCGACTACGGGGAAATCGCGCTCTGTGAAGACGAGGCGGCGATGATCGCCTACTCTGATTACATCGCTGCTGAGCATTTGCAGGTTCATACCGCCGATGCGCATGGCCTGGCGAATAAGCTGCGCAATTACGGATCGCTCTTCATCGGTGAACTGGCCAGCGTGGTCTATTCCGACAAGTGCTCCGGAACCAATCACACGCTGCCGACGATGGCGGCAGGCAGGTACACCGGCGGCTTGTGGGTGGGAACCTACGTCAAGATTGCGACGCATCAATGGTTAACGCCCCAAGGGGTCAGGCAAGTCGCACCACCTGCCGCGCGCCAGGCCGCGACCGAAGGCATGGAAGGTCATCGCCGTGCCGCGCAGATGCGTCTTGATCGCCTTTCGTCATGACCAGCCCGAGAGAGCAAGACACCGCGTTTGCGACCGGTCCATCAGGCATCGGGAAGCCCCATGACCGAAGGGAAAAACACTTGGTAAAGTTCATTCTGAGACGAGATGTTCAACTTGCTATAGAGCCGTTTGCGCAGCACCTTGACCGTTCCGATCGCTATGCGAAGGTTCGCGGCAATCGAAGGGCTGGAATGCCCTTGCAGAATCAGCGCCGCAATTTCGGCCTCGCGGGGCGAGATACCCTTGGGCGTAAGCGACTTGGAATAATTGAAAATGCGCGCCGTCATCTCGTTGAGATCGCGCAGTCGTCCCTTGCGCTCGGTGGCCAGCAGGGTTTCTTCCCATTGGCTCAGCATCAGCGCACGCAAGACAGGTTCCATGTCCCGCAACCGACGCTTTTCGCGCGCCGAGAACAGGCCAGAGTCTGGTGTGCGCCCCATCGAATAGGTCAGGCACCAATTCGGCGAAACCCGATGGGTCAGGCAGATTTCATCCATCAGCGGAAGTTTCCTGTAATAGGAGAAGTAGTATTCACTCTTGAAGAAGCGATCCGGTGCCACATCGCGAAGAGGGTAAAGGCCGGATGGCGTTCCATCGACGCTTATCTTGTAGAACGGATCCAGCAAATACGCTCCGCTTGCATAAAGCCGGAGATACTGCTGTTCGGAATGAGCATCGAAATCGCGGAACAATTCGATGGGCTCGGCCTGCGCGGAGAACCCAACCACAAGTGTAATGTCCACCGGCACGATCGCGTTGATGAAGGCCATCAGGCAGATCGGGAAAACATCCGTACGCTGGCTCGAAATGACCGACGCCAACGTCGTGATTTCAGTATCTGCCAAATGCATCGGTCGATCCTGAACAAGGGGGTATCCAGAATATACCCCTAAGAAAGCGCAAGATCGAGAAATTTGTACCCTCTTGGGGTTATGTTTCCGAAGCATCTTCCGCCTCATACTTTGCGAAGTCCAACTGCGGGTGGTGACGCCCGGATCTATGAAAAAGAAAGGGAATCTCATGAGAAAATCGAAATTGATCCCGCTGAAGACTGCCGGTGAACCGTCGCGCCGTTCGATCCTGAAGATGAGCGCCGCCGCCGCAATGGCTCCGGTCATGATGAGTAGTGTCGGCTGGCCGGGTGCCGCTCGCGCCGAGGAGGTTGAGCGGCTTCTGAACATCATGGGCTGGTCCGAATATATCAGCCCGGAAAATATCGAGCGGTGGGAGGAGAAAACCGGCGCGAGGTTCATCTTCGACGGCTATTCCAGCAACGACGAGATGCTATCGAAACTGCAACTTTCTGGCGGCCAAAGTGGCTATGACGTCGGCATGAATACCGACTTCATGATCCCGCTGCTTATCAGCCGCGGGCTGATTCAGAAAATCGACAAGTCGAAGGTGCCGAACATGAAGCACCTTGGTGCCGGTTTTACCGGCCGTGATTTCGACCCCAACAACGACTACACGATTCCCAAGACTTGGGGATCACAGGGCTACATCTATGACAAATCGGTCATCAATCGCCAATTGAACTCTTGGGGCGATTTTCTCGATGCTGCGCAGAACGAAGCGAGCGGCCAAGTGGCCCTTCTGGACGATCCCCTCGCCATCGCTCCCCTGATGTGGAAAGATGGCATTTCCTGGAACACGACTGACAATGAGGTTCTGGACCGAGTCGAGGCTGAGGCAGTGGAGCTTGCGCGTCATATCCGCACGTTCAACACCTATCCACAGCAGGATGTCGCCAGTGGCACGGTGAAGTTGGCTCAGAACTGGAACGGCTACAGCAACCTGATCATTGAGTCGACGGACAACGTGAACCTGACGTTCGATTTCGGTGGACCAATCACTGAGATCTGGTTGGACAGCTATCACATGCCCGTTGGTGGGGCGCATCCCAACGCGGCGCATGACTGGCTGAATTATGTCCTCGATCCAGAGGTCGCGGCCCGCGAGACGACGTACACCGGCTATGCCACCGCCATTCCGGGGTCGGCAGAGTATCTTGATGAAAGTGTCGCGAACAATCCGATCATCTTTCCCTCCGACGAGGTCATCGCTCGCGGTGAACTCACCCAGAGAAACGAGTCCTATGATCGCCGGGTCGCAATCTTCACCAAGTTCAAGGCAGCAGCCGCTGTCGCCCAGTAAAGCTGAACGTCTGAGTTGTTTGACCCCGGGCATGCGTGTCCCGGGATCAACAAAAGAGAAAGGTAGCCTGGAATGACAAAAGCTGTGTCAGTGCGCGGCATTACCAAGCGATACGGCAAATTCGTTGCGCTTGATGACGTCAGCCTGGATATCGAGCAGGGTGAATTTCTTTCACTTCTGGGCCCCTCCGGTGCTGGCAAGACGACCATCCTGCGCATGATCGCAGGATTCGATAGGCCCGATACGGGCGAAATCCGGATCATGGACCGGAACATCGTCGATCTGCCTTCGCATAAACGTCCAGTGAACACGGTGTTTCAGGACTATGCGCTGTTTCCGCACATGAGTGTGGCCGACAACGTCGCCTACGGTCTTCGTCAGGATCGCGTCCGAGGTGAAGATCGCAGAATCCGTGTTCGCGAGGCGCTGGACATGGTCGAAATGACGAGTATGGCACATCGTCGGCCTGACGAGCTTTCAGGCGGACAGCAACAGCGCGTCGCGCTGGCACGTGCATTGGTCAAGCGCCCGTCGATCCTTTTGCTCGACGAACCTCTGGGCGCGCTGGATCGACGTCTGCGTCAGCAGATGCAGATCGAGCTGAAAACACTTCAGCGCGAAACAGGCATTGCCTTCGTCCTGGTCACCCACGACCAGGACGAGGCGCTCGCCATGTCCGACCGGATCGTGGTTACACGACATGGCCGGATCGAACAGGCCGGAACTCCCAGCGATCTTTATGACTATCCGCGTACCGCGTTCGTGGCCGATTTCATGGGCTCGCAGAACTTTCTGTTCGGCAAGCTGGACAAGGCCAATAAGGCACTGACCACGCGGGACGGGGTGACGCTCTATGCCGATCGTATCGAAGATGTGGCAGGCCCCGAGGCCCTTGCTGCCGTGCGCCCCGAAAACACGATCATCACCATGGACGAGCCCAGCCCTGCATTGAACCGGGTGCGCGGCAGGGTCATCCAAGCCATGCATATGGGCAATACGATGGAGTATGTCGTGGATCTGCCATCGGGAGCAGAAGTGTTCAGCCGACAGTCGCGAAAACATGCCACCGATATTCCTATTGGCAGCGAGATCTGGCTGGCTTGGGATCGAGCCGATACCGCGATCTTCCCCTTGGATGATGAGATCAATGAGACCACCAAACGGTCGCATAAAACGATGAGAGAACCGGCATGAGTCAGGTCAGTCCGTTGTCGCGTAAATGGCTCCCGTTGTTGCCAGCGGTGTCGTGGTGGGCATTCTTCTTTCTGGCTTCGCTTCTTGCGATCATCGTCTACAGCTTCGGCGTCAAGACGCCGCTGACCGCGCTGAACCCGGTTTCTTTCGACGATCCCTCGCTCTCCAACTACCGCGAGGCGTTTTCAAGCGTCTACATCCGAGTTTTCTGGATCACCCTCAAGACCGCTGGAATCGGTACGATCGCGTGCCTCATGATGGCCTTTCCGGTGGCATATGTCCTTGCGACCCGCGTGTCCAAACACTGGCGATCCTGGCTGCTGTTCGTGATCATCTTTCCCTACTGGGTCAGCTTTCTGCTGCGCACCTTCGCGTGGCGGATCATCCTGGCCCCGGAGGGTGCATTTTCCGAAGCGTTACAGGGGCTTGGCATCATATCCGCGCCGCTTGGCATTCTGGATACGCAGATGGCGGTGCAAATGGGCATCATCTACAATTATCTCCCCGTGGCGATCCTGCCGATTTTCGTGGCGCTTGAACGGATTGATCCGGCCCTGCGACAGGCCAGTGCTGATGTGGGTGCGAACCGGGTGACCACTTTCTTCCGGATTACACTGCCGCTGGCTACACCAGGATTAATCGGTGCGGGTGTGCTAACCTTCATTTTGGCGGCTGGCGATTATGTCGTTCCGGCTATTCTTGGCGGCGCTCGCGGGTTGATGATCGGCCGACTTATCGCCCTACAGATACTCGAAGCACAGAACCTTCCCCTCGGGGCGGCGATGGCCGTGGTGCTGATTGCCGCATTGTTGGCCACCGGTGCCATCGCGGGCCTCGCACTCATCGTCTTGAACTGGCTGAACCGAAAGTTTCAGGGAGCCTCAATATGACCAAGTTCCGAGCCGCTGAGGTGAGCGTCTGATGCAACGCGATATCATTGGAATTCTGCTGAAAGCATGGATGATCCTCATCATAGGATTTCTGTTCATCCCGATTCTCGTGGTGGTCCTTTATTCCTTCAATGACGGCCGGGTCCTGTTCATATGGGAAGGGTTCTCGACATTCTGGTACGGCGCGGTGTTCGACAATCACCGCATCCTCAGCGCTCTGGATGTCTCGGTGCGGTCTGCGCTCATAAATGTAGCCATCTCGGTCGTTCTGGGTACTGTTGCCGGGGTTGCGATCGCACGGCATCAAGGCGTTTGGTCCAAACCCTTTCTGTTCCTGATAGGGCTGGTTCTCGTCACGCCGGAACTGGTTTCCGCCATCGGGCAGGTAATCTGGTTCAATCAGATCGGAATGAGCAATGGAGTCACGCGTCTCGCGGTCGGGCACTCCCTGTTCAACACGGCGCTGGTGGCCATCGTGGTCAAAGCCCGTGCCGAAGGCATCAGCGACACACTTGAAGAGGCAGCTGGTGATCTGGGGGCACCGCCGTACCGGTCCTTCCTGCAGATAACCCTTCCGCTGATGTTGCCCGCAGTTATCGCCGGAGCGCTTCTGTCTTTCACCTATTCGTTCGACAACGTCATCATTTCACTTTTCGTCCAGCGCCCCGGCGCATCAAGCCTGCCGGTCTACATCTTGTCATCCTTCAAGGCAGGGCTGCGCGGCGATGTGGCCGCTGTGGTGGTCATGGCGCTTGGCATCACGGTGATCCTTATTGCCGTTGCAGCCATCCTGTTGCGCCGCGGGTCCAAGAAAGTGAACGTGCTTTGAGCCGATCTTCTGCGCCCGAGACACTATTTTCATCTGGAAGGCTGTAATGACGGATATCGATCTCTGCTATCTCAGTGCCACGGAACTGGCACAAATCCTTCGTACTGGTAAGCTCTCTCCCGTGGAACTGGTAGCGAATTGCCTATCACGGATCAATCAGGTCAACCCGGTCTTGAATTGCTTTACCGAGATCTACGCGGATGAAGCCCTGGAAAAGGCGCGGCAAGCGGAAGCCGCGTCAGGCAACAAGGACTCGCTTCCTCCCTTGCATGGCATTCCGATCGCGATCAAGGATTTTGCACCGATGAAAGGCAGGATCAGTACAAAGGGATCGCATGTCTTTCGCGAGGATGTTGCCACGTTTGACGCGATCATCGTCGAAAAGCTGCTCGAGGCAGGAGCGATCGTCGTAGGTCGCACGACAACGCCGGAATTCACTTATTCCAGTCTTACCGACAGCCCGCTCTGGGGGATTACCCGGAACCCGTGGAACCCTGAAAGAACGCCGGGCGGGTCCTCCGGCGGATCGGCCGCCGCTGTCGCTTCGGGCTGCGTACCATTGGCGGAGGGGACGGATTCCGGGGGATCTGTCCGCATTCCCGCCTCACATTGCGGCATTGTTGGCATGAAGCCCAGCTTCGGACGTATTCCATTCGAATTCATGGAAAGCCAATACGACTGGATGACAAGCCATGGCCCGCTCTCACGCACCGTTGAGGATGCGGCGCTGTTCATCTCGCTCTGTCAAGGGCCGGATCTGCGCGACCTGCAGGCAGTTCTGCCCCGGCTGGACCTTGCGAGGCTCACCGAAAAGCCCGGGAAAAACCGCCGTCTGGCGCTGTCGGTCGATCTCGGGTGCTACAATGTGGACCCTGATGTTGCGGCCAACCTGCGTACCTGCGCCGATGCTTTCGCTGAGGCGGGCTACGAGATCGAAGAAATCGACTTGGGTTGGACAGTCGAATTTGCCACCGCGTGGTGGTCTTGTTGGGATGTATTCATGGCCGCTAATTTCGGCCGGTATCTCGATCGTTTCGAAGATCGCATCCATCCCTCACTTGTTCGCGCAATCAGGAGTGGCCGGACAATATCGGCTGTAGAACTACGGCAATACGAGGCGATTTTCACTCAGGCATGGCGCAAATTGTCGCCGGTTTTCGCTCGATGCGATGCTTTGATCTGCCCCACTGAATCAATCCCCGCGCCGCCAGTAGAATACGATGAGGCCGCGTCGATGTCGGTACTCGTCGACAAAAAACTTTCGGCGATGGATATGACAATGCAGTTTAACGCCATGCTCCTACCAGCCATCTCCGTGCCTTCAGGAATGTCGCGGGACAACTTGCCAACCGGGTTGCAGATCGTCGGGCCGCGTGGAGAGGACGATCTAGTGCTTGGCCTGGCGATGCTGTTCCAAGCGCAAAGGCCTTGGGCAATGGCGAGACCTCCCATCTGATGCAGGCGAGACGGCTCTGATGATGTGACCGCCCCCGACGGCATCAATGTGCCAAGTTGGGTCTGCGATGATCCACAAAGGAGGACGGTCATGTAGGAGATTATCACGGTCGGGCTCGACCTGGCGAAGAATGTGTTCCAAGCGCACGGGGCTGACGCCTCAGGTCGGGCAGTGCTTCGCAAGAAGCTGAGACGGCATCAGGTCCTTGAGTTTTTCGGTCAGATGCCAGCCTGCGTCGTAAGCATCCGCCGAGGGCCGCGGTCAGGCAGCCTTGACCTGGTGCGTTGCTGCGTTCCATTCCCACGGCAGCAGTTCGTGCAGGCGTGAGACGGACATGTCGGAGATGCGGGCGATGACGTCGGCGAGCCAGGCCTGCGGATCGATGTCGTTCAATTTTGCCGTGCCGATCAGGGAATACATGGCGGC
>NZ_FOAG01000040.1 GCF_900109455.1 Roseovarius azorensis
TGAATCGCTCCGGGTTTGTCGGAGACCTATAGCTTCATTTCACGCGACCATATCGAGCACGTCGCGCTGTGCATAGAAGTTCTCTTCGGCCTCTGCCGGCGGGATGTTTCCGATGGGTCCAAGCAGGCGGCGGTTGTTGAACCAGTCGACCCAGCCGAGGGTGGCCATTTCCAGTTCCTGCATGTTGCGCCACGGGCCTTGGCGGTGAACCAGTTCGGTTTTGTAGAGACCGTTAATGGTTTCCGCGAGAGCGTTATCATAACTGTCACCGACACTGCCCACCGATGGTTCGATGCCCGCTTCGGCCAAACGCTCGGTGTATCGAATGGACAAATATTGCCCGCCGCGATCCGAGTGATGAACCAATCCGCCCTTCTGGACCGGCCGTCGATCATGCAGGGCCTGTTCTAAGGCATCGAGAACAAAGTCTGTCTTGGCAGACCGCGAGACCCGCCATCCGACAATGCGATCAGCGAATGTGTCGATGACGAAGGCCACATAAACAAAGCCTTGCCATGTGGACACGTAGGTAAAGTCACTGACCCACAGCATGTTCGGCGCAGGCGCCCGGAACTGACGGTTCACCTTGTCGCGCGGACAGGGTGCTGACGTGTCCGGAACCGTTGTTTTGACCACCTTACCGCGCACAGCGCCACGGATGCCGATCTGTTTCATCAAACGCGCGATCGTGCAGCGGGCCACATCAAAGCGCTCACGCTTCATCTGGTGCCACGCTTTGCGAACCCCGTAGACCTGATAGTTTTCATCCCAGACCCTTTTGATCTCTGGTCGCAGCTCTGCATCCCGTTGGTGTCGGGCTGACGCCTTAGAAGGATCGGCACGACACGCCAGGCGGTGATAAAATGTCGACGGCGCGATCGGCAGGACCCTGCAGATCGACTCGACGCCGTAAACAACGCGCTGATCTTCTATGAAGGCGATCATCGCTTCAGTGGGCGGTCGAGTTCCGCCTGCGCAAAATAAGCTGACGCCTTGCGGAGAATTTCATTCGCCTGCCGCAGCTCCCGGACCTCACGTTCCAGGGCCTTGATCCGGTCCCGTTCCTCAGTGGTCACGCCATCGCGCATGCCGCTGTCTTTCTCAGCCTGCTTGACCCATTCGCGCAGGGTCTGGGGAATACAGCCAATCTTGGGTGCAATGGCCGCGATCGCGCCCGCCTGCGTTTCGTATGAGCCCTGATGCTCGAACACCATCCGGACCGCTCGTGCGCGGACCTCGGGCGAGTAGCGATTTGCCATTTTGCTTTTCGTCATAACCATCATCCTTACTTAAGTTGATGGTCTCCGACAAACCCGGAGCGATTCA
>NZ_FOAG01000033.1 GCF_900109455.1 Roseovarius azorensis
GTAATCATCCGGCGTAGGCCGCTGCGAGTTCAACGCGCGTGCTCACGGTCCATTTTGATGAGCTCTTGCAGGTTTTCAATCCCGAACGGAGTGAAGGCGATGACGCTGTCGTCGCCAGGGCCGTAGACCCAGATCACGCCATCTTCGGTTTCCATGTCGATGGCGAGATCGAAGATCCGGTCGACGGTTTCGCCCAGTTCGGCTGCAACGCGGTCGATGGTCTTGACGGAATACACCTTGTTGAGCTGCATGATCATGCCGCCTCAGCGAGGGGCCGGGACTTCCAGTTCCATGGCAGAAGTTCATGGATGCGCGAGACGGGCATGTCGGGCAGCCGGGCGAGGACATCGGCGAGCCAGGCCTGTGGATCGACGTCGTTCATTTTGGCCGTGACGATGAGGGTATACATGGCGGCGGCCCGCTCTTCGCGCCACCCCGCGCCAGAAGCGGCACGGTCGTGTCGTCGCCATGCAGACGGTGAGCGGCACGCGCATGGGCCTCGATCAGGGCATGGATCGGCGGCAACGCGACAGTCGCGTGTCCGACCAGGTCTGCCAGGGTCGACAGGCTCAGATCAACGCCTTCACGGGCAAAGCGCTCTGCCTGCCGGTTCAGGGGCTGGTGCTGGCTGTATTTTTCGAAGACGAGCATGGCGATCAGGCTGGGGCCAGCCCATCCACGCGGGATCGCATGGAACGGGGCCGGCGGCTGACTGATCTTCTCGCAGGCCCGGCAGGTGAACTTCTCGCGCACGGTCTGGATCACCTTCCACTGCCGCGGGATTACCTCCAGTGTCTCGGTGATGTCTTCGCCCATCTTCACGATCCGGTCCGAGCCGCAGCAGGTGCAAGCGGCAGGTGCCTCGACAACAACCCGCTCGCGCGGCAGGTGATCGGGGAACGGCTTGCGCACAGAATGGCGGCGCGTGAATACGCGCACCGTGCTGGCCTTTTCAGCCGCATGTTCTGCGGCCAGGCCATCTTCGGTTGCCGCCGTCTCCAGTTCTTCAAGCTGCAATTCCAGTTGATCGATCAACCGGGCGCGTCGTTCTGACGAGATGCCGTATTTGTCACGGCGCAGTTTGGCAATCTCGAGCTTGAGCTCCTGGATCATCGCTTCCGAGCAGGAGACAACGGCGCGGGTCTGTGCCAGCTCGCTTTCCGCAACCTCTGCACGGGCCTCGGCGGCGGTCAGGGCAGCGCGTAATCTGGCGAGTTCGGAGGCGGCTTCAGACATGGCCGATATTTATCAGCCGGGGCCGCGGAACACCAATAAAAACAGGCCGGGTGGCGTAAATTATCCAGCCTTTGCAGGGCGTTGCGTCCAGCGTGGATTGCGCCAGTCAATGCCTTCCAGAAGATAGCCCAACTGCGCCGCCGAGATCTGCACCGTTTCGCCTGACCGGCTCACCGGCCAGATGAATTTGCCCGCTTCCAGACGCTTCAGATAAAGCGACATGCCCACGCCATCATGCCACAGGATCTTGGCTAGATCGCCCTTACGGCCTCGGAAGCAGAAGATCTCGCCCGCATGCCCCGCCGCATATCGGTGACGCCGCCCGCAATCCAAACCTTCACACCCGCCGGAAACGCGATCATTGTCCGTCCACCGCCGACAGGATCCGGGAAAGCGCTTTTGTATCTACGCCCACCGGCACGATGACCCGGCGCCCGTTCGGCAGGACTATCCCGACCTGACAGTCTGGAGGCGGACAGGGATCAACTGAATTGATCTGCGGCGGCGGCGCGTTCGTCACGCCCACCGGCGCGAACGATACCGCGCGAGAAGACCCAAGTTCGCCGTTTCGATACTGCCGCCGCCACGTGGTCAGCAGCGATCGGCAAATGCCATGCCGCCGCGCCGTGGCCGCCGCCTGGCGGTCGCCGATGAAGCTCTCTTCCACAATGCGCAGTTTGTCATCATCCGACCAATACCGGCGGCGATCACCATCGGCAGCAGACAGAACTTCGATTTGAGGGCGGTTGATAAAGTCGGACTTACCATCGGAGCGAACCCAAGATCAGACGGCCGCCCCCGGAGGCTTAC
>NZ_FOAG01000005.1 GCF_900109455.1 Roseovarius azorensis
TTGGGCACCGATTTGGTCGCCGGCAAAAACCGCGTCCCCAAACCCGCAACAGGAAAAATCGCCTTCGTTACCTTGCTTCGCATCGTCTGCTCCTGAGGGACGTTCCGGTGGTCAGTCATACACATCACAATGTCGTTTTGCACAAACTTTAACTGAGAAACTTGCTGAAATTGCGTCATGCCGCAAAAGTTTGCGCCATCTGCCTCAGGCAATTCCCATCCCGGCCATCATTGCCTCGATCCTGGGCACATCCTCGGGGTTGTTCAGTTCCCAGAACTGCCGCCCGCGCGCCGCGACCTCGACGCAAAGCATCTGCCGCCCGCGTTCCAGAAACCGCAGTTGCTCCAGCCCTTCCAGCGTCTCGAGCATCCCGGCCCCCCAGGCCGTGTATTCCTCGAGCGCGCCGGGCCGGTAGGCATAGACCCCCACATGATGAAATACCGGCGTGGGCGCGTCGTCCGGGTAACGTTCTGCGGTATAGGGGATCACTTCCTTGGAGAAATAGAGCGCACGCCCCCCCTCGCCAAAGACGGCAGTGGTTCCGCCAACACGCCCCGCCGCGCGATCTTCGAGAAACCCGTTGAGGGCGCGCCCATCGCAGCGCAGCACGGGCGTCGCCACCATGGCCCCGGGATCGGCGTGCAAACCGCGGATGAGATCTTCGATGAACCAATGCGGCGTCAGCGGCGCGTCGCCCTGCAGGTTCACGATGATTTCATATCCACCGCCCAGATTGCGATTCGCCTCGGCGCAACGCTCGGTACCGTTGGCGCAACTCCGAGAAGTCATCACCACCTCTGCGCCAAAGGTCTCCGAGGCCGCCTTGATGCGGTCATCGTCCGTGGCCACCACCACGCGGTCAACGCCCGCGACCCGGCAGGCGGCCTCCCACGATCTGTGGATCAGGCTCTTGCGCAGGCCGGTCGCCCCGGCCAGCATCGCCAGCGGCTTGCCGGGATAGCGCGACGAATCGAAGCGCGCGGGGATCACGATGAGAACACTCATTCAGGCGTCTTTCAACTCGACATTGGGGGCGCAGGCGATGAAGAACGGATTGGCAAAGCCCTGCTTGCCATAGAGCAGCGGCTGATGATCGTCAAACCGCACCACGCGCCCGCCCGCGCCAAGCAGCACCGCGTGACCCGCAGCCGTGTCCCATTCCATCGTCCGCCCGACCCGCGGGTAGAGATCGGCCTCGCCCGTCGCAACAAGGCAGAACTTGAGCGAGGAACCGGCGCTCTTCATGTCCTTGACGGTATATTTGCCAATATAATCGTCCGTCGCCTGATCGCGGTGCGACTTGCTCGCCACCACCATCAGCGCGCCGTTGTCGGGGTCCGACACCCGGATCGGGCGCAGCCTGCCCGGTCGATCCCTGTCGAACGGCCCCTCCTCCTCAACCGCGCCGCCCCCCGCGAGGGTGTAGAACATCCGCCCCTTGGCAGGCGCATAGACCACGCCGCGCGTCGGCAAACCCGCCTCGACAAGCGCGATGTTGACGGTGAAATCGCCGCGACGGTTGATGAATTCCTTGGTGCCGTCCAGCGGGTCGACGATCAGAAAGGTGTCAGCCGTTTCCGCGTGCGAGGCGGCCTGTTCCTCGGTCACCAGCGCCAGTTCCGGAAACGCCTCGCGCAGTCCTGCCGAAATGATCTCGTCGGCGGCCTCGTCGGCCTCGGTGACCGGGCTTGCATCGGACTTGACCCTGACATCGAAATCGTCCGCCGCGTAGATTTCCATGATCCGGTCTCCGGCTTCGAGCGCCAGACGGCGCATGACCGCGATCAGCCTGTCATAATCCAAATTGCCACTCCCTGCCCTTCAGTCACCACACGGCGTTGTTAATGGATAGATTACTCGGGACCCCTTATGATACGCTCGTTTCGGGACAGCAAGAATCCCGACACAGAAAACCGCAGGCAAACAGGCAAATCCCGCCATGTTCAAAACCGCACGCTCGAAATCCAGTCTGCATTCAGCGGTCAGGCTAACCGAGCTGATCTATCACGCGACGGTGCGCAACCTGCGGCAGGGGCACGGCAATGCCATCATCGCTCTGGGAATGAACATCATGACTGCCGTAATCATGGTCATGGCATTCTATCTGATGTTCACGGTTCTGGGTATTCGCGGCGCCAAGCTGCGTGGCGATTTCCTGCTGTTCATGATGTCGGGCATATTCATGTACCTCACCCATATCAAGGCGCTTGGCGCGGTGCTCGGCGCCGAAGGGCCGTCATCTCCCATGATGCAGCACGCACCGATGAACACCATCGTCTCGATTGCGGCGGGGGCGCTTGGCGCGCTCTACATCCAGGTGCTGTCGATGGCCGTGATCCTGTTTGTCTATCACGTGGCCGTCACGCCGTTCGACATCCATCGGCCCATCGCGGCGTTTGGCATGCTGCTTCTGGCATGGTTCACGGGCGTGGGGGTCGGGCTTGTCCTGCTTGCGGTGAAACCGTGGTTCCCGAACTTTGTGTCAATTTTCTCGACCATTTATCAGCGCGCGAACATGATTGCATCGGGCAAGATGTTCGTGGTGAACACCCTGCCGCCGTTCATGGTCAACATGTTCGACTGGAACCCGCTCTTTCATATCATCGACCAGACGAGGGGGTTTGTCTTCATCAATTACTTTCCGCAGAAAACCGCGATCGACTATCCGATCTATGTCGGCATCTGCCTGCTGATGATCGGAATGATGGGTGAGTTCTATACAAGGCAGTACGCCTCGACCAGTTGGAACGCCCGCCGTTAATCCACCACCCGGCACGTCAGGTTGAGCCGCCCGCCCCCCTGCAGAAGCGTCGATGACCCGGCCCGGATCCGGTCCACGCCATGATGAATCAGCCGGGCGGGGCCACCCATCACCACCACATCCCCGGAACCCAGCCAGACCGATTCGGTCCTGCCGCCACGAACGACATTCCCGATCCGGAAGAGGGCGTCATCGCCCAGCGATACCGACAGAACCGGCCAGCTGAAATCGACCTCATCGCGGTCCTGATGCAGACCCATCCGCGCACCCGGTCCGTAATGGTTGATCAGACAGCAATCGGGCGCGCGGACGGTGCTGACAAGCGCATGCCAGATATCCAGAACGCATCCCGGGATCGGTGGCCAGGGCTGACCGTCCGGGTGACACCTCTCATAGCGATAGCCGCGCCGGTCGCTGACCCAGCCGTAACGCCCCGCAGAAGTCATGCGCACACTCATCGGCTTGCCCGACGGCGTGACCGGCGTGACAAGCGGCGCCTGCGCCGCGACCCCGCGCAGAGCGGCCAGCAGCGCCTCCTGCGCCGGGGCATCCAGCCACTCCTTGTAAATCGCAACACCACGTATGATCAACGTCGGCTCTTCCATCACGGGCCTCCAATCCTGCCAGAGGGCATAATTTAGGCCAAATTCACAAGATCCACCCCTCACCAATGCTTGCAGGGTCACCTGGCCCTGCCTATATACGCCCAGAAACACGGATGCCGCCTGTATTGGCACCGTCACTCATCGGGGGCCAGATGCCGCAACGGGTCTGGCTTTCGTCACATCGCCTAAAGAAGAAGGGATCGAAAACATGGCCAAAGTAATTGGTATTGACCTTGGCACCACGAACAGTTGCGTCGCCATCATGGACGGGTCACAGGCCCGCGTGCTCGAAAACTCCGAAGGGGCGCGCACAACCCCCTCGATCGTCGCATTCACCGAAAACGAGCGCCTCGTCGGCCAACCGGCCAAACGACAGGCCGTCACCAACCCCGAAAACACCATCTTTGGCGTCAAGCGCCTGATCGGGCGTCGCGCGGACGACGTCGATCTGGCCAAGGACAAGAAGAACATGCCCTTTGCCGTGATCGATGGCGGCAATGGCGACGCCTGGGTCAAGGCGCGCGGCGAAAAATACTCGCCCAGCCAGATTTCCGCCTTCATCCTCGGCAAGATGAAGGAAACCGCCGAGAGCTATCTTGGCGAAGAGGTGACGCAGGCCGTCATCACCGTGCCCGCCTATTTCAACGACGCCCAGCGTCAGGCGACCAAGGACGCGGGCAAGATTGCCGGCCTTGAGGTGCTGCGCATCATCAACGAGCCGACTGCCGCCGCACTCGCCTATGGTCTGGACAAGGAAGACACCCACACCATCGCCGTCTATGACCTTGGCGGCGGCACATTCGACGTGACCATCCTGGAAATCGACGACGGCCTGTTCGAGGTGAAATCGACCAACGGCGACACATTCCTCGGCGGCGAGGATTTTGACATGCGAATCGTCAATTATCTTGCCGATGAGTTCAAGAAAGAGCACGGCGTCGATCTGACTCAGGACAAGATGGCCCTGCAACGCCTCAAGGAAGCCGCAGAAAAGGCCAAGATCGAGCTTTCCAGCAGTTCGCAGACCGAAATCAACCAGCCCTTCATCTCGATGGGCTCGAACGGTCAGCCGCTGCACATGGTGGTCAAACTGACCCGTGCCAAGCTTGAAAGTCTGGTCAACGACCTGATTCAGGCCTCGCTCAAGCCTTGCAAGGCCGCACTCAAGGATGCGGGCATGTCGGCAAGCGATATCGACGAGGTCGTGCTGGTCGGCGGGATGACCCGGATGCCCAAGGTTGTCGAGGAAGTCACCAAGTTCTTCGGCAAGGAGCCGCACAAGGGCGTGAACCCGGACGAAGTGGTTGCCATGGGCGCCGCCATTCAGGCCGGCGTGTTGCAGGGCGATGTCAAGGATGTGGTCCTGCTCGACGTCACGCCGCTCTCGCTTGGGATCGAAACGCTGGGCGGTGTCTTTACCCGCCTCATCGACCGCAACACCACGATCCCGACCAACAAGTCGCAGATCTTCTCGACCGCCGAGGACAACCAGAACGCGGTGACGATCCGCGTCTTCCAGGGCGAGCGGGAAATGGCGGCGGACAACAAGATGCTGGGCCAGTTCAATCTGGAAAACATCCCGCCCGCCCCGCGCGGCATGCCGCAGATCGAAGTGACCTTTGACATTGACGCCAACGGCATTGTCTCGGTCTCTGCCAAGGACAAGGGGACCGGCAAGGAGCAGAAGATCACCATCCAGGCCTCGGGCGGTCTGTCGGACGAGGACATCGAGAAGATGATCCGCGATGCCGAGGAGAACGCTGAATCCGACAAGGCGCGCCGCGAACTGGTCGAGGCAAAGAACCAGGCGGAGAGCCTGATCAACTCGACCGAAAAGTCGATCGAGGAACATGGCGACAAGGTCGATCCGACCACGATCGAGGCGATCGAACTGGCCATCGCCGCTCTCAAGGACGAGTTGGAAGGCGACAATGTCGGCAAGATCAAATCGGGCATCCAGAATGTGGCCGAGGCGTCGATGAGACTTGGCGAAGCCATTTACAAGGCCAGCCAGGAAGAGGGTGACGACGAGCCTGCCGCTGCGGACCGCGCCGGTGCCAATGATGAAGAGATCCTGGATGCAGATTTCGAGGATCTCGACGACAATAAACGCGCCTAAGGCACGTATCGGAGCCTTCAGGCCGGTCCGCGACAGTTTCGGACCGGCCCCGATGCTCTGATACCAAGGAGGTCCTCGATGGCCAAACGCGACTATTATGAAGTGCTTGGGCTTTCCAGAGGAGCCTCGGCAGATGAAATAAAGAAGGCCTATCGCACAAAGGCCAAGGAACTGCATCCTGACCGCAACAAGGACAATCCTGACGCCGAACGCCGGTTCAAGGAAGCCGGCGAGGCATACGATGTTCTGAAGGATTCGGACAAGAAGGCTGCCTATGACCGCTTTGGTCATGCTGCCTTTGAGGGTGGTATGGGCGGCAATGGGCGCACGCAAGGCGGCGGATTTGGCGGTCAGGGCGATTTTGCCAGCGCCTTCTCGGACGTGTTCGACGACCTCTTTGGTGACTTCATGGGCGGCGGGCGTGGTGGCAGCCGTCAGCGCGCCGCACGCGGAGCAGATCTGCGCTATAATCTGTCCGTGACGCTGGAAGATGCCTATTCCGGCATGCAAAAGACCATCAAGGTGCCAACTGCCGTCGCCTGCGACGCCTGCGATGGCTCCGGCGCTGAGGGAGGCGCACAGCCGACAACCTGCCCGACCTGCTCGGGCATGGGCAAGGTGCGTGCGCAGCAGGGCTTTTTCACGGTCGAGCGCACCTGTCCCACCTGCGGCGGTCTGGGCCAGATCATCAAGAACCCCTGCAAGGTCTGCCATGGTCAGGGGCGTGTGCAAAGGGACCGCGCCCTCAGCGTGAACATCCCGGCGGGCGTCGAAACCGGCACACGTATCCGCCTTGCGGGCGAAGGTGAGGCTGGCATGCGCGGCGGGCCGGCGGGCGATCTCTACATTTTTATCGAAGTGATCAAGCATGACCTCTTCGAGCGCGAAGAGAGCAATCTCTTCTGCCGCGTGCCGGTCTCGATGGCCAAGGCAGCGCTCGGCGGTGACATTGAGGTACCGACCATCGACGGCGGTCGCAGCCGGGTGAAAATCCCCGCCGGGTCGCAATCCGGTCGTCAGATGCGCCTGCGCGGCAAGGGCATGCCCGCCCTGCGTGGCGGCGCGTCGGGCGACATGTTCATCGAGCTCGCGGTGGAAACCCCGGTGAACCTGACCGCAAGGCAGAAAGAACTGTTACACGAATTCGAGGCGCTGTCCGAGGACAACAACCCTGAAAGCAAGAGCTTTTTCTCCTCGGTCAAGAATTTCTGGGACTCGATGAAGAGTTAACAGCGCTCCACCGCAGACATTAACCCGTTGCTAACGATCCTGCGGCAGGGTTGGCGCATGACTGATCCGCGCGCCTTTTCCGATCTGCCCTTGCCGCTCTTTGCGGGGGATGAGGTGCGACAGGCTGCGCCGCTGCCGACCGGCAGGCTGCCTTCTTACATCCGCGATCACCGGCAACGGCTGCGGGCGCGGTTTCTCGCCGGCGGGGCGCAGGCCATGCCGGATTATGAACTGTTGGAACTTGTCCTCTTCCGCGCCATTCCCCGCCGGGACGTCAAACCTCTGGCGCATGAGTTGCTGAAAGAGTTCGGGGATTTCAACGCGGTTCTGTCAGCCTCGCCGGATCAACTCGGGACTGTGCCGGGCCTTGGCGAGGCGGCGGTCACCGAGATCAAGATCATCGAGGCCGCAGCGCATCGCCTGTCGCGCGCCCGGGTGCTGCGGCGACAGGTGATTTCGTCCTGGGATGCGCTGCTGGATTACTGCCATACCACCATGGCGCATCACGAGGTGGAGCAGTTTCGGGTATTCTATCTCGACCGCAAGAATGTCCTGATTGCGGATGAGCAACAGGCGCGCGGCACCGTCGATCACGTGCCGGTCTATCCGCGTGAGGTGGTCAAGCGCGCCCTGCAACTGAACGCCAGCGCCCTGATCCTGGTGCACAACCACCCCTCCGGCGATCCAACCCCGTCTGCGGCCGATATCGACATGACGCGACAGGTGCAGCGGGCGGCGGATGCGCTTGGCATCACGCTGCACGACCACATCATCATCGGCAAATCCGCCGAGGTCAGTTTCCGCTCTGCGGGTCATCTCTGACCGGGGGCTATTGCACCCAGACCTCGACCCGCCGGTTCACCTGCCGTCCCCAGGCGGTGTCATCGCATGCCATGGGCATCGCCTCGCCAAAGGCCACGACCTCCAGCCCGATACGGTCGAAATCTGCGGTCTCGGCGGTCCGCATGACGGCGCGCTTCACGGTCTCTGCGCGCCTCAGGGCAATCTCCTGATTGGTCGCGGCCGGGCCATCCCCGTCCGAAAACCCGACAAATACCAGCCGCCGCGCATCATAAAGCCCCAGTTCGAGCGCCCGCGCCAGTTGTGCGACATTGGAGCGCGACTGCGCATCCAGCCGCACTGATCCCGATTCAAAGCGGAACGTGGTCGTCAGTCTCCGGAGAGGCCCCAGAACCTGCACCATATGCTGCAGGTCCTCCAGCCCCACCTCGGTCCCCGCCTGCGCGATGGCATTGGCAAAGCGGTCGCCCTGCGCGTTGATCTCGATCTCTTCCGGGGCCTGATCGACAAAACCCGCGCGCCGGATGACCAGTTGCGCGGACGGATCGCGCAGATAGGCCAGAAATTCACGGCCCAGCGCGGGAAACCGCCTGGCTGGCAGATAGAGAAAGAGCGGCGCGGTCAGCGGATAATCCTCTGTCTTGACCGCGCGCCGGGAGGCGCGCAGCGCGAAACCGCACTCGCCGATCAGGGCGAGTTCCCATGTAGCGCCCTGCTCCGAGCGCGTCGTCAGGCCCAGCGCGAACGGATCACGGTTCACCACCTCGGCAAAGTCCGCTCCGTTGGCATGACGTCTTACCTTCTCTCTTAGGTTCAGCCGCTCCGGCACAAGCAGGCGCTGCACGCTGGCCTGGCCTATTCCCGTGCTCTCATCCCACAGATGCACATCAATCGGCGCATCCGGCCCGCCCAGCGCGGTCCAGTTGGTGATCTCGCCGGACAGTACCCTTGCCAGTTGCCGCAGGCTAATCCCCTGAACCGGATTGCTCGGGGCAACGACGGGAACAAGCGCATCGAGCGCCAGAACCCGCATGCGCCCCGATGCGGACAGATCGCCCAGCCCGGCCTCGCGCGCACGATCGAGTTCATCCCGGCGCACCTCGCGCAGGGCCATGGTGATATCGGCCTCATTGGCCAGAAGATCGGCAAACCCTTCATCAGTATTTGTCAGACGAAAGATGAACTCGCCGATCAGCCTGCGATCCGCGCCGGAGTGCACAGCATAGCGGGTCTCGTATGCGCTCAGATCCTCTCGCGTCACATCATGGTTTTCGCGAATGGCAAAAGCCTCGATCAGGGCGGGCATCAGAACCCGGCCGATCGTCGGCGCGCCGGAAAACACCAGCCGCGCCACATAGCTTTCAAGGTCGGGACAGCCGGGCCCCTCGCAGACCACGCCAGAGCCATCCACTGTCAATTCGCCATAAATGGTGTCGACGCGATAGAATTCGCCGTCAAAACCCAGCAGGTTTCCGGATATTTCCACGTCGCCCCGATGAGACCGCAACATGACATCCTGCGCCAGGCCGGATCCGGCCATGGTCAATGAGATCAGTGCGGCGGAAATCGCCGCACAAAGCCTTGTCATCAGGTGACCCCCGCATGCCGCGAACCTAGTTCCGGGTGATCTTCAGGCTATTGAACAGGTTTTTCAACACCAGAAAATCGCCGACCGCTTCGCAATCGGGCATGGCCAGCACGACTTGTTGTGCGCCGGAACTGACACCTCCCCGGCTGGACAGCGCATGCACCTCCAGATCGCGACCGCAATTGGCATCCGTCACCTCGGCCTCGACCAGAATCCGGGCCGCGTCCTGCTGCTGTGCGCGACCGACCGGAAAGGTATAGACCTCGGCATGGTGACCACCTGCCAGATCCGGCGCGCCGAGGCTGGTCAGAAATCCGCCATCGCCCGAAACCGCGCGGATCATGTCATGGCGTGCGCCGGCCCAGACATGACCCGCCTCACCAAAGTCCGCACCATATTCAAAGGCATGTACATGCACCCCGCCGGAACCGGCCCAATGGACGACATAGCGGTCATATATCCCGAGCACGCTGACGGTGGTTCTGGCAACCGCAGTCTCTTCCGCACCGAACGCGGCGACGAACACTGCCTCTTCGCCGAGTGCCGGAACCTCAAGGACGCTGCTGCCCTGATGGTCGGTCACCGCCGTAAAGCGCAGACCGCTATGTTCGAGCGTGAACCTCTCGTTGATCCTGCACGGGGCGTTCAGCGTCAGCCGGACCATCGCGGCAACCAGCGGTTCGGCGGTCATCACCTGATCGCAGACCAGAGCGGTCACGCTTTCCTCCTGTGGTGCGGGCGTCAATGCGCGCCACTCTTCGGTGACGGACAGCGCCACAGCCGTCGCCGGCAGTGCCGCGGGTTCGGGTGCGGTCGGGGGCAGCATGGGTGCGCCCGACCGGTCTACGCCACCGGCCATCTGCCGGGCGATCACATCGCCAGCCGAAACCCCGGTCACAGGCGTATTAGCGCCCGCCTCGATAAAGTAGGCGACCCCGAGCGCGCAGGTCAGAATACCGCCTGCGGTGATGTAACGTCGCGCCTTGGACATGACACTCTCCACATTTCAAAACGCTGGAGAATGTAGCCGGTGATTGGGGCTGTCTTGTGGCGCGGATGCAGCGGCCCTGTGCGGACCCGCTCAGGCCAGCCTTCCGTGGCAATGCTTGAATTTCTTGCCCGATCCGCAGGGACATTGCTCGTTTCGCCCCGGATTGCCCCAGGTTGTGGGGTCGCTCTCGACAAATCCGGGGGCGGCTCCCTCGGGCGTTTCCGGCTGGGCCCCTGCCATCATCGCAGCGCGCTGCTGCTCGAGTTCGCGCATCAGGGACTGCTGCTCTGTCTCGGTCATGGGCCGGATTTGCGCAAGTTTCTGCGTCACATCCGCCCGCAGACTGTTGAGCATCGACTCGAAGAGCTGGAACGCCTCGTTCTTGTATTCGTTCAGCGGATCGCGTTGCGCATAGCCGCGGAACCCCACGACGCTGCGCAGATGCTCCAGCGTCAGCAGATGTTCGCGCCATTTGCTGTCGATCGTTTGCAGAAGAACCTGCTTTTCGATCATACGCATGGTGTCCGGGCCGAATTGCGCGGCCTTGGCGGCCATCATCTCGTCGGCGGCCTTGTCCAGTCGCTCGATGATCTCCTCGTCGTCCACGCCCTCCTCGGCGGCCCAGTCGATTACCGGCAGATCCATGTTCAGCTTTTCGAGTACCGCAGCATAGAGCCCCTCGGTGTCCCATTGATCGGCATAGGTCTTGGGCGGCATGTATTGATCGACCAGTTCGTCAATCACCTCGGCGCGCATGTCGCTGACGATCTCGCTCAGATCATCGGCCTTCATGATGTCGAGCCGCTGCTTGAAGATCACCTTGCGCTGCTCGTTCATCACATCGTCGAACTTGAGCAACTGCTTGCGGATGTCAAAGTTGCGCGCCTCGACCTTGGCCTGCGCGCGCTCAAGGCTCTTGTTGACCCAGGGGTGAATGATCGCCTCGCCTTCCTTCATTCCCAGCGTCGAGAGTACCTTTTCCAGCCGCTCAGAGCCGAAAATCCGCATCAGGTCATCTTCCAGGCTGAGGAAGAACGCCGATGCGCCCGGATCGCCCTGACGGCCCGACCGGCCGCGCAGCTGGTTGTCGATGCGACGGCTCTCGTGCCGTTCGGTGGCCAGCACAAAGAGGCCGCCGGCAACCTTTACCGCCTCTTCGTCAGCCTTGTGCTCCTCTTCGATCCGGCGGCGGATCGCTTCGGGATCAGCCCCGGGTTCGGCGGCGATGGCTTCCATGACCTTGAACTCGACATTACCACCCAGCTTGATGTCGGTGCCGCGCCCGGCCATGTTGGTGGCGATCGTCACTGCACCCAGCTTGCCCGCATCCGCGACGATCTGCGCCTCCTGCTCATGCTGGCGCGCGTTCAGCACGTTGTGCCTGATCCCCGCCTTGGTCAGCAGGGCGCTCAACATCTCGGATTTCTCGATGGACGTGGTGCCAACCAGAATCGGCTGCCCCTTGCCATGTGCCTCGCGGATCTCGGCGACGATGGCGTCGTATTTTTCCTGCGCGGTGCGATAGACGGCATCGTCCTTGTCGATCCGGGCGATCGGCCGGTTGGTCGGAACCTCGATCACGCCCAGCCCGTAGATTTCCATGAATTCCTCGGCTTCGGTCACAGCCGTGCCGGTCATGCCTGCCAGCTTGTCGTAAAGGCGAAAATAATTCTGAAAGGTCACGCTGGCCAGCGTCACGTTCTCGGGCTGGATCGCGCAGCCCTCCTTGGCCTCGATCGCCTGATGCAGCCCGTCCGACAGCCGCCGCCCGGCCATCATGCGCCCGGTGAATTCGTCGATCAGCACAACCTCGTTACCGCGCACGATATAGTCCTTGTCCTTCTGGAACATCTTGTGCGCCCGGAGACTCTGATTGACGTGATGCACGATTGTCGTGCTCTCGGGATCATAGAGCGACTGCCCCTCCGGCAGAATGCCGCGCTCCTTCAACAGTTCTTCGAGATACTCGTTACCATCATCGGTAAAGGTCACGTTGCGGGTTTTCTCGTCTATCTTGTAGTCGCCCTCTTCCAGTTCCGGGATCAGCGTGTCGATGGTCTGATACAGTTCGCTGCGGTCATGGCTGGGGCCGGAAATGATCAGCGGCGTGCGGGCCTCGTCGATCAGGATGCTGTCCACCTCGTCCACGACGGCGAAATTATGACCGCGCTGATTCATCTCGTCGAGCGAGGATTTCATGTTGTCGCGCAGGTAGTCGAACCCCAGCTCGTTGTTGGTAGCGTAGGTCACATCGGCCGCATAAGCCGCCTTTTTCTCGGCTTCGGGCTGTTGCGGATAAACGACGCCCGTGGTCATGCCAAGCGCAGAGTAAACCTTGCCCATCCATTCGGCATCGCGTTTTGCGAGGTAGTCGTTGACCGTGACCACATGCACGCCCTTGCCCGAGAGCGCGTTGAGATAGCAGGGGAACGTGGCCACCAGCGTCTTGCCCTCGCCGGTCTTCATCTCGGAAATATTGCCCTGATGCAGGAATATCCCGCCCATCAGCTGCACGTCAAAGGCATGCAACCCAAGCGCCCGCCGCGCCGCTTCGCGACAATTGGCAAAGGCTTCGGGCAGGATCGCATCAAGGCTCTCGCCATCGGTGATCCGCTTGCGGAATTCGTTGGTCTTGTCGATCAGCCCCGCATCGTTCAGCGCCTCGAACTCAGGTTCAAGCGCGTTGATCCTGTCAACCAGCGGGCGCGCCAGCTTGACCCTGCGGTCGTTCGGAGTGCCAAAGATCTTTCTGGCGACCGTTCCAATACCCAACATGTTCCATCCGTTCCGGTGTTTTGACTGCCCGTGACAGGCAATCGCTTGCCCCGCTTGTCCGCGCGCCCTAAAACGGGCGCGAGTTAGCGGTTTTGCCTCGGTATGAAGGCGATGTAAGGGGCCGCTGTAAGAGTGTCAACGCTGCGCACCCGCGCACCCGCACCCTGCGGGCCAGATCAAGGATGAATCCATGCTTCCACGCCTTCTTTCCTCTGCTGCACTTGCCACCGGGCTGGCGCTTGCGACACCCGGCTTCACCCAGGATACCGCCACTCCGGATACCGTCATGGCCACGGTAGGCGGTACGGATATCACACTTGGCCATATGCTTTCGCTGCGCGCCAGCCTGCCGCAGCAGTACGATCAGCTGACCCCGGATATCCTGTTCACCGGGGTTCTGGATCAGCTCATCCAGCAAACACTGCTGATGCAGGCGCTAGAGGGTGACCTGTCGCGCGCCGCGCAACTCAGGCTGGAAAACGAGCGCCGCGCGATCATGGCGGCGGATGCGGTGGAGGTCGAACTGGCCACCGCCGTGACCGAGGAAGCCCTGCAACAAGCCTATGAGTCGCGCTATACCAATGCGGAACCCGAGACCGAATACAAGGCGGCGCATATCTTGGTCGAAACCGAGGAAGAGGCGCAGAAACTCGTGGAGGAGATCGCGGGCGGCGCCAATTTCGCAGCCCTCGCGCAGGAACATTCCATCGGACCCTCCGGCCCGTCCGGCGGCGACCTGGGCTGGTTCGGGGATGGCGTCATGGTGCCGGAATTCTTTGACGCGGTCGCAGCGCTCGAGGTCGGCACTGTCTCTGACCCGGTTCAAACACAATTTGGCTGGCACGTAATCAAGCTCAGCGAAACCCGGATCAAGGAACGCCCCGCCCTGGACGCGGTGCGCGAGGATCTGCTCGGGGAACTGCGGCAACAGGCATTCGAGGCCTATCTCGCATCGCTTGAAAGCGCGGCCGATATCACCCGCACCGACAGCAGCGGGTTTGACCCCGCCCTGATCAACCAAACCGACCTTCTGGAGAACTGAACATGGGCGCAACCCCACCGCTGTCACCGCTTGCCCCGGCGGCCTTTCCTGATCTGCCCGTGATTGCCGGGGTCAGCTTTGCGACCGCCGCCGCTGGCGTGCGTTATCAGAACCGCACCGATGTGCTGCTGGTCAGTCTGGCCCCCGGCACCGCGATGGCCGGGGCCTTTACCCGGTCGACCACCCGTTCGGCGGCGGTTCTGGATTGCCAGACCAAGATCGGCGGCGACCCTGCGCCGGGCGCCGCAATCATTGTCAACTCGGGCAACGCCAACGCCTTTACAGGACGGCGCGGCGCAGAATCGGTGCAGGCGGTGACAAACGCGGTGTCCGAAAAACTGGGCGTGCCGGTGGCCCGTGTCTTTTCCTCATCGACTGGCGTGATCGGCGAACCGCTGCCGCATGAGCGCATCATCGACAGTCTCGACGACCTGACAGCCGCCCTGTCCCCCGACGCCATCGCGACCGCAGCCCGCGCGATCATGACAACCGATACCTTTCCCAAGGGCGCGTCCGAGACCGTCGTGATCGACGGTCAGGCGGTGCATATCGCGGGCATCGCCAAGGGATCGGGCATGATCGCCCCCGACATGGCGACGATGCTGGTCTATATCTTTACCGATGCGGCGATGGATCAGGCGGTGCTTCAGGACATGGTGAGCGCGCTCAACCGCACGACGTTCAACTGCATCACCGTGGACAGCGACACCTCGACCTCCGACACCCTGCTGGTGGCGGCCACCGGCGGATCGGGTATCCGTGTGACCGAGAACAATGTCGGCTTCATGGAGGCGCTGCGCCGCGTCATGCTCGACCTGGCGCATCAGGTGGTGCGCGATGGCGAGGGGGCGACGAAATTCGTCGAGATTTCCGTGACCGGCGCAGCCTCGGATGCCGAGGCGCATATCCACGCAAAGGCGATCGCCAATTCCCCCCTGATCAAGACCGCGATCGCGGGCGAGGATCCCAACTGGGGTCGGGTCGTCATGGCGGTGGGCAAATCCGGCGCGCGCGCGGATCGCGACACGCTGGCGATCTGGTTCGGCGACATGCAGGTAGCCCGTGACGGCTTTGTCAGCCCCGACTATGACGAGGCGCGCGCTGCCGCCTACATGAAGAACCAGAACCTGATCATCCATGTCGATCTGGGCCTCGGCGGCGGGACGGCGCGCGTCTGGACCTGCGATCTAACGCATGGCTATATCGACATCAACGCGGATTACCGGTCTTGAAAACCGTCCTTGTTTCGGCCGTGGCGCTGATCGACGTGGACGGCCGCATCCTGCTCACGCAGCGGCCGGAGGGAAAATCCATGGCCGGGCTGTGGGAGTTTCCGGGCGGCAAGGTCGAACCGGGAGAAACCCCCGAGGCCGCTCTGATCCGCGAGCTGGAGGAGGAACTGGGCATCAGCACATGGGCCAGTTGCCTTGCGCCGCTGACCTTTGCCAGCCATTCTTATGCAGAGTTCCACCTGCTGATGCCGCTCTTTGCCTGCCGCAAATGGCAGGGGATTCCGCAGGGTCGCGAGGGGCAGAACCTGAAATGGGTGCGCGCGGCGGACCTCCGATCCTGTCCGATGCCACCGGCAGACATCCCGCTGATCCCGATCCTGCGGGACTGGCTGTGACGGTCAGGGGCCTTGTCAATCCGGCAGCCCGGTGTTCTCTTGTGGGCCGCAACGTCAATTTCTCTTGGACAGGTTGTGTAATTATCATATGGTGCAATCATGAAATGTGATTGGTGCGTCTCTTTACCGGGTTCTTTCACGTCAATCTTGGGGAATAGTCATGTTGCGCACCATTCAGGTTGGTTCCTGCATATTGATTCAGGGTTTTTTTGTCAGAATGCTTGAGAACGGCCTGATGCAGATCCGGGTAGGCACTCAACTGTATTGCGGACGGCCCGTTTCCCGCACGATCTGACATCCCCACAGGACATAGAAAAGGGCGACGCTAGCGCCGCCCCGTTCGTTCCATCATTACCTCATGGCACAATCATGCCAGCGTGCGTGTGACCTCTTCGCGTTCGAAGATCTCGATGACATCGCCGGGGCGGATATCATCGTAACTCTCAAAGGCCATGCCGCATTCCTGACCGGATTGCACCTCTGTCACTTCATCCTTGAAGCGTTTGAGGGTCTTGAGCGTGCCTTCGTGGATCACCACATCGTCACGCAACAGACGCACACCGGCAGAACGCCGCGCCACGCCTTCGGTCACGAGACAACCCGCGACCCGACCGATGCCCGTTACCTTGAACACTTCCTTGATCTGGGCATAGCCGATGAATTTCTCGCGGATTTCCGCGCCCAACAGGCCGCTTGCGGCGGATTTCACGTCATCCACGAGGTCATAGATGACGCTGTAATAGCGGATTTCCACGCCCTTCTGGTTGGCGCTGTTGCGCGCGGGCGCATTGGCCCGCACGTTAAAGCCAAAGACCGGCGCACCCGATGCCTCGGCCAGACCGATATCGGACTCGGTTATCGCGCCCACGCCGGAATGCAGCACGCGCACGCGCACCTCGTCATTACCGATCTTTTCCATCGCCTGCACGATCGCCTCGGCAGAGCCCTGCACGTCAGCCTTGACGACGATCGGCATCTCCTTGACGTTCTCGTCTTCCCTGGCCTTCGCCAGAAGCTGCTCGAGCGAGGTGCCCGCACCCACCGCCGCACGCTTTTCCTTGGCCGCATTGGCGCGGTATTCGGCGATTTCACGCGCCTGCGCCTCGGTCTCGACCACGTTCAGGACATCGCCCGCCTCGGGTGTGCCGTTGAGACCCAGAACCTCGACCGGGGCCGATGGCCCGGCCTCGGCGACACGTTCACCACGGTCGTTGATCAGGGCACGGACCTTGCCAAACTGTTCGCCCACAACGAAAATATCACCCTGACGCAGGGTGCCCTTCTTGACAAGAACAGTCGCAACAGGGCCGCGGCCCACATCAAGCTGCGCCTCGATCACAGCACCCTCTGCCGCACGGTTGGGATTTGCCCTGAGTTCGAGGATCTCGGCCTGCAGCGCAATCGCATCGAGCAGTTCATCAAGACCCAGCCCGGCCTTGGCGGAGACTTCGACATCCTGCACATCGCCGGACATGGCCTCGACAATCACCTCGTGACGCAACAGATCGGCACGCACCTTGTCGGGATCAGCCGCAGGCAGGTCGATCTTGTTGATCGCGACGATCATCGGCACCTTGGCCGCCTTGGCATGGTTGATCGCCTCGATGGTCTGCGGCATCACGGCGTCATCCGCCGCCACTACCAACACCACGATATCCGTCACCTGAGCACCCCGCGCCCGCATGCTGGTGAATGCCGCGTGACCGGGGGTGTCGAGGAATGTCAGCAGCGCGCCGCTGTCGGTCGTGACCTGATAGGCCCCGATATGCTGGGTAATGCCGCCGGCCTCGCCAGCCACGACCTTGGCGTCGCGGATCGCATCCAGAAGCGAGGTCTTGCCATGATCCACGTGACCCATGATCGTGATCACCGGCGGACGCGGCTGGAGATCCTCGGCCTTGTCTTCGACCGAGTCGATCACGTCCTCGACATCTGAATCGCTGACGCGCACGACGCGGTGGCCGAATTCCTCGATGATGAGCTCGGCGGTATCGGCGTCGATCGATTGGTTCTGCGTGACCATCATGCCGTTCTGCATCAGCGCCTTGACCACATCGCCGACCCGTTCAGCCATCCGGTTGGCCAGTTCCGAGACCACAATCACCTCGGGCAGTTGCACATCGCGCACGACCTTTTCGCGCTCCTGCACGCCGCCCATCGCCTTCTGCCGCGCGCGTTCCTGCTTGCGCTTCATCGCGGCCATGGATTTCTGCCGTCCGCCCTCGCCGCCCGCGAGCGCCTGATTGAGCGTGAGCTTACCCGACCGGCGGACATCCTCGCCGCCGCGGCCCTTGCTGCGGCGGGACTGCTGATCGTCGTCTTCGCGCTTGCGCGGCGCAGGGGCCGATTTGGCCGGGGCCTGACGCGCGGGTGCGGGCACTGCATCGGGCTCTGCGGCAGCAGCCGCGGCGGCCTTGATCGCGGCCTGTTCCGACACGCGCTTGCTGCGCTCGTCCTCGGCGGCCTTGGCGCGGGCGCGCTCTTCGGCCTCGCGCTGCTCGCGTTCCTTGGCCTCGGCCTCTTCCCGGCGACGCAGGCGTTCTTCTTCGCGGGCCTTTTCATCCGCTTCGCGCTGCGCGGCCTCTTCGGATTCGCGTGCCTTGGCGGCAGAGAGCGCCTTCATCCGGCGTTCCATCTCCGCATCCGTGATCCCGGCAGGGCGCTTTGACGCGGTGCCGGGGCTCATGGGTTTGCCGGCCTCGCCCGCAGCCCCCGCAGCGCCCGCGCCCGGCTTGGGCACGACCACGCGCTTGCGCTTGGTTTCCACCACGACGTTCTTGGTCCGGCCATGGCTGAAGCTCTGCTTCACGTTCCCCGGACGGGATCCGGCGCCACGCACACCCAAGGGTTTTTTTCCGTCGTTGTCGCTCATAGTGCTCTACTTTCCTTTCCGGCGCGCTATCTCGCCGTCCGAAACGCGCAGACCTTTCAGTCTTGCCGCCTCCTCTACAACACGTTGCAACAAACCTCCAGCGCCCAATGCCGCATGGATTGTGGTCTGCCGCCCAAAGGCCCGGCCCAGCTCTGCCGCCGTCAGCCAGCCTATGAAAGAGCCGCCATAGGGCGTGCTCAGCTTTGATTTTCCCCGCTCGGAGCCATCGCTGGCCTGGATCAGCACGCGGGCCTCTTCGCGGGCCAGCATGTCCTTGACCTTTTCATAACCCGACACCGCGCGACCGCCCTTGCGGGCAAGGCTGATCAGGTTGACCACCCGCTGCGCGAGCAACGCCTCGACCTGATCGGCCAGCCCCTCGGGAACCTGAACGGGCTGCCTGGCGACGCGGGCAAACAGCCCCTTGTTGGCGGCCTTGTCCAGCGCCGCGCGATCCGCAGCCACCCAGATGCCACGCCCCGGCAGCTTTTCAGCGAGGTCCGGCGCAACCTGCCCTTCGGGGCCGATCACGAACCGGATCAGCCCATGCTTGGGCTGCACCTCACCCGTGGCAATGCATTTGCGCTCTGGACCATCCGTCCGGTCTTTGGGTTGCCCGCCGCGCCCCATCTGATTCCTCTGAGACCTGATAAATCAGGCCTCAGCCTCCGTTTCATCGCCGTCGGTCTCTGCGGTCGCGGTCGCCAGATCGGCGGGATCGACCCAGCCCAGCATCACCCGGGCGGTCATCACCATGTTCTGCGCCTCTTCCAGCGACACGTCAAACTTCTCAAGCAATCCCTCGTCCTTGACCCGCGCGCCGTCAACCGTGGTCCAGCCACCGGCCAGTTCCCAATCCGCGCAGGTGGCAAAATCCTCCAGCGTTTTCACATCATCCTCGGCCAGAGCCAGCACCATCTGCGGCGTCAGCCCCTCAAAGTCGATCAGGCTGTCCTCTGCTCCCAGGGCGCGCGCCTTTTCCAGCGCCTCTGTTGCCTGCGCTTCCAGCACGTCGCGCGCGCGCGCCTGCAACTCGTTGGCGGTATCCTCGTCGACACCGTCGATGACCAGGAGCTCGTCAAGCTCGACATAGGCCACCTCTTCGAGCGTGGTAAAGCCTTCGGAAACCAGAAGCTGTGCAAAGAATTCGTCGAGATCGAGCATGTCCATGAACAACTTGGTCCGTTCCTCAAATTCCTTCTGACGGCGTTCGCTGTCCTCGGCCTCGGTCATGATGTCGATGTCAAGACCGGTGAGTTGGCTCGCCAGGCGCACGTTCTGACCGCGCCGCCCGATGGCGAGGCTCAGTTGCTCTTCCGGCACGACCACCTCGATCCGGCCTGCATCCTCGTCGATCACCACCTTGCTGACTTCTGCGGGTTGCAGCGCGTTGACAAGGAACGTCGCCTGATCCTCGTTCCACGGGATGATGTCGATCTTTTCACCCTGCAGCTCGTTGACCACGGCCTGCACCCGGCTGCCGCGCATGCCCACGCAGGCGCCCACCGGATCGATCGAGCTGTCATAGCTGATCACCGCGATCTTGGCCCGGCTGCCCGGATCGCGCGCCACGGCCTTGATCTCGATGATGCCGTCGTAAATCTCCGGCACTTCCATCTTGAACAGTTCCGCCATGAACTGCGGATCGGTGCGGCTGAGGAATATCTGCGGCCCGCGCTGTTCGCGGCGCACGTCCTTGATATAGCAGCGCACACGGTCATTGGGGCGATAGGCTTCGCGCCCGATCTTTTCATTGCGGCGCAGGATCGCCTCGCCGCGGCCCACATCGACGATGACGTTGCCGTATTCCTCGCGCTTGACCTGACCATTGATGATCGTGCCGACGCGGTCCTTGAATTCCTCATACTGCCGGTCGCGCTCGGCCTCGCGCACCTTTTGCAGGATCACCTGCTTGGCGCTCTGCGCGGCGATCCGGCCCATTTCCACCGGCGGCACCTCTTCGACAAAGGTGTCACCCACCTTGGGATCCTCAAGATACTGCCGGGCCTGTTCGACCGTCATCTCGGCCTGATAATTCTCGACCGCATCGTCCTCGACCACGGTGCGCACACGGGTAAACGTGGCGCGTCCCGTCTTGCGGTCGATCGTCACGCGGATGTCCATCTCGCTGCCGTAGCGGCTCTTGGCGGCGCGGGCGAGGGATTCTTCCATCGCCTCGACCACCAGCGCGGGGTCGATCATCTTTTCGCGGGCCACCGCCTCGGCGGTCTGCAACAGCTCCAACTGGTTGGCGGATGTGATTGCCATGGTCTCAGTCCTCCTCAGAACCGCTATCGGTCTCGGTTTCAATCTCGTCAAAGTGGTCTTCGTTGATCACGCCAGCCGCCTTGCGCTGCCGCAGCATTTCGCGGATCAGTTCGTCGGTCAGCACCAGCTTGGCGTCAGACAGCCAGTCGAATTCCAGCCCGATGGTGCCTTCCTCGACATTGATCAGCACCTCGTTGCCCTCGACCCCCGCCAGCACGCCCTTGAAGCGCCTGCGCCCGTCGATGCCCTCGGCCGTTTCCAGCTTGGCCTCGTAGCCTTCGAACGCCTCGAAATCCTTGAGCCGGGTCAGCGGCCGGTCGATACCGGGCGACGAAACCTCCAGCGTATAGGCATCCATGATCGGATCCTCGACATCCAGAATCGCGCTGACCGCCGTGCTGATCGCCGCGCAATCATCCACCTCGATCCCGCCCTGCGGTTTGTCCGCCATGATCTGCAGCGTATGCGTCTTGCCGCCCATCAGCCGGACCCGCACCAGTTCATACCCGAGATCCTCGATCACGGGTGTGATGATCTCGGCCAGCCGACGGTCAATCGCTGCCTTGGCAATCAGGTCGTTCGTCATCGTATCCAAGCACAAAAAAACGGGCGCGCGGCCCGTTGATCTAATCCGGTGGGCTGTCGGAGTGGACCCGAAAGCGCCGCTGTTGAGGGGCATATACGCTCCTCTCCCCGAGTCTGCAAGGCTTTGCTTCAAGAATCTGCCGCGCCGAACCGCGCCTGCCAGCAGGGCAGCAAGTCTCCCGCCAAGGGTGTGGCGGCATGGACCGCCCGCGCGATTGCCCGCGCCATGACACAAGCCGCCGCATGGCCCAGCAACACCTGATCCGCCAGATCGGGCGCAGGTCGCGCGCCTGTGGCTGCGGCAAAAACCAGATCGCCATCCATCAGCGTATGCGAGGGCATCAGCGCGCGGGCAAACCCGTCATGGGCCGCCGTCGCGAGCCTTGTGCATTGCGCCTGCGTGAGCCGCGCATCGGTGGCCACGATCCCGATGGTGGTATTGCCATGCTGCGCCAGCTTGGTCGGCGCGAGCATCGGATCGGGATAATCCCGCGCGACGCCGCGCCCGCCATACTCATCCCCCATCTCGAACGGGGCCGCCCAGAACTCCGGCCCACTCCCCACCGTGGCCGACCCCAGCGCATTGACCGCCACCAGCGCCCCCACCGTCACGCCCGAGGGCAGCACGACCGAGGCCGAGCCAAGCCCACCCTTGAGATTGGCGGTGCCCGCCCCGGTGCCCGCGCCCTCAGTGCCAATCCCGAAATCTTCTGCCGCCGCCGCCAAGGCCGCACGGCCCAGCCCGTTGTAAGGGTTTTCAACCCAATCCTTGTCACCGCCATTCAGGAGATCGAACAGGATCGCCCCCGGCACGATGGGCACCCGCACGTCGCCCACGGCAAACCCGCGCCCCGCCGCGCGTAACCCGTCCGCCACGCCCGACGCGGCATCCAGACCAAAGGCCGAGCCACCCGACAGCACCAGCGCATCCACCTGCTCAATCACCCGATCCGCGGCCAGCAGATCGGTCTCGCGCGTGCCCGGCGCGCCGCCCATCACATGCACGCCCGCCGTGAACGGTGCATCCGCCACCAGAACCGTCACACCCGACCGCAGGCGCATGTCCCCGGCATTGCCCACCCGCAACCCGGCCACATCGGTGATCAGATTTCGCGCGCCCGGTTTCGTTTTCATGCCGCAGCCCCCTATCGCTGTCGCAAACCCGCCTGCCAGATCCTGCCGGGTCGGCAAGAACGACTAGCAGGCCCGGGCGATGGCGTCGCCCCGATCAGGGCCAAGCAATGGGGCGGCGCATTGGCCGCCCCGTCACCGTCCCATTCCTGATCCCTCAGCCTTCCAGCGTGCGGCGCAGCAATTCCAGATCGTCGGCGATCTGTGCGTCCTGCACCCGCAATTCCTCGATCCGCTTGACCCCGTGCATTACCGTGGTGTGATCGCGCCCGCCGAAACGGCGACCGATCTCGGGCAGCGAGCGGCTGGTCATCTGCTTGCACAGATACATCGCCACCTGCCGTGGCCGGGCATAGCAGCGCGTGCGCTTGGGGCCGATCATGTCGCTGAGGCGAATATTGTAGTGATCCGACACCTTGCGTTGAATCTCCTCGACCGAAACCTTGCGCTCGGACGCGCGCAGCACATCGGCCAGACAGTCCTGCGTCAATTCATGCGTGATCGGCTGACGCACCAGAGAGGCAAAGGCAAAGAGCCGCGTCAGCGCCCCTTCCAGAGCGCGCACATTGGTGCTGATCCGGTGCGCCAGAAACTCCAGCACGCCGTCATTCAGAACCAGATCGGGATATTGCTGCCGGTAACGCTCGACCTTGGACTGCAGGATGCCGAGGCGCAATTCGTAATCCGTCGGATGCAGATCCACCACCAGACCGCATTGCAGCCGCGACTTGATCCGTTCTTCGAGATTGGCAATCTCGCCCGGCGCGCGGTCGGCGGAAATGACGATCTGCCGATTTTGATCCACCAGCGCGTTGAAGGTGTGAAAGAATTCCTCTTGCGTGCTGTCCTTGCCCGCGATGAATTGCACATCATCGACCATCAGAACATCGACCGAACGGAACACTTCCTTGAAATCCATCATCTTGCGGTCGCGCAGCGCCTGCACGAACCGATACATGAACTGCTCTGCCGAGAGATAGACGACGTTGAGCTCGGGATGACTGGTTTTCAGCTCCCATGCGATTGCATGCATCAGGTGCGTCTTGCCCAGCCCCACGCCCCCGTAAAGAAACAGAGGGTTGAATGTCGTCGGCCCACCCTCGGCCACGCGGCGAGCGGCGGCATGCGCCAGCTCGTTAGGTTTGCCCACCACGAAGGTGTCAAAGCTGAAACGTTCATCAAGCGGGGCTGCGGGCAGGAAACTGTCAATTTGCATCGAAATCGCCCCTGCGGTCGCATTCTTGGGCGCGCGCGTGGGGCGCGCGGCGCTGTTGGCCGCCACCTGAAAGGTTATGCGCCTGACATGGGGGACAAGGGAACTCATCTGATAGAGGATCAGATCGCCGAAATGCTGAGAAACGTAGTTCCCAAGGAACGTGGTCGGGACATGGAACGTGGCGACCCCGTCCGATACGCTGGAAAACTCCAGTGGTTCGATCCAGTTCCGGAAATTGCTCTGCCCGACTGATTGTTGAAGTTTCTTCTTCAACTGGCCCCATTGTTCTTGTGTCATGTTTCCCCGTTCCGCGACTTCTGTCAAACCATTGACACCGAAATATCCGTTACCACACCGGCAAAGCCGGACAATGCCGGCGCTTGATCAGACACAATTCGTTTCGGGGTTCTGAATACAGAAGAGACATACCGTTGGCTCGATGCAACGGACGTCACGTCCTCATCAAACTTGCGCGCATTCCCAGGTAAAACCCGTGCTTCGCGGCCCGTCCCAAAACCGCGCAGTCACCTACCTCAAAATGCTTTCGCAATGGACAAGACCAGAGCACGAATGCTCAGTTACAACGTTCGAGACGCATTTTGCGGCCCTCTGACGCTGATGCAGCCTGTCCCCCCAAGCGTGAATCGCAGGTTTGAAACTAGCAAGATCGCAGGAGTGCCGGCAACTTATCATTGTGCTTGACAGCGGCTTTCAGTGAAAAGAATCTCCTGCCCTTACTGAAGCACAGGCATGAAAAAGGCACCGTTCGCGACGGTGCCTTTTGCGTTCAATGGTTTAGCCTGACGCTTAGCCCAGCGCCTTGACCCGCGCCGCAAGGCGGGAAATTTTGCGCGAGGCGGTGTTCTTGTGGAAGACGCCCTTGGTCACGCCGCGCATCAGTTCGGGTTGCGCTGCGCGCAGCGCCGAGGCGGCCGCGTCCTTGTCACCCGAGGCGATGGCCTCTTCGACCTTGCGCAGAAAGGTGCGAATCCGCGAACGGCGGGCCTTGTTGATCGCAAAGCGGGTTTCGTTCTGCCGGGCGCGCTTTTTGGATTGAGGCGTATTTGCCATTTGAATCAGACCCTTATCTTGGTTCGGTATATGTTTAATTGCACGCATACCAACCCGGGCCCCCAATCTCTGGGGTCAAGATTCCTGCCTGAGCGGGCATCACGCGCATGTCTGGCGCAGGCCTATACGCGACTTCTCCGGAAAAGCAAAGACCAAATCTGACATCACTCCCCCAGCTTGGCATGCACCTCATCAAGATCAATCTCGCCGGTCGGCATCTTGTTCGAGGGATTCTCGAAATCGTATCTGAACAGATTGAAATCGCGTTTGTATATCTCGTAGACCAGATGCATCGACAGATCGTCGAAATAGTCCTCGACCGGATGGGCACGCCTGGGGCCGTGGCTTTCGGATTCATTGAACCGCGGGATCGTCTTCAGATCGACCGGGTGCGGGGTATCGACCGCGTCCAGCACCGCCTGCATGCCGTCGTTGAATTTCTCGGTCCAGAAAATCTTGTCATAGGTGCCGCCGTTCACGATGAAGGTCGAGATATGGCCTGACATCGACGACCAGTGGATGTCGGGTTCCATCGGGCGCTTCCAGCGGATGGTATCGCGCGCGAAAAGCAGGAAACGGCGAAAACTCTGGATCTGGTCAAACTCTTGCCTGCCGTCGTCGCCGCCCACCTGGATTCCGTATTTCTGGGTCAGCATCGGCACCAGTTTGCCGCGGTAGCGCCTGCCGTTGCGCTGGATGCCGCAAATCTTGTCGAAAAAGGAACTCAGGATGCGTGTGTAGGGGTTTCGCACGCAGGTAAACGCATAAGAGGCGTGGTTTTTGACATTGGCCTCGATCCGCGCCTGGCTGTCCTCAAGCGCCCATTTGTGCAGCCCGGTGGTCGCATCATGGATATCGCCGTCGAAAAACTCACCGTGGTCCGAGAAATACAGAATCTGCCCTATTGTGGAACAGGCGCATTTCGGCACGACACGGTAGACCATGCTTTCGCTCCGGGTCATCCATGTGCCGGGAAACCCCATTGATATCTGCCTCCGCGCGCCACATCCCGCTTTCTGCGGTTTTGACGATGTGTAACCTGTTCAAAAATCCAACGAAAGTCTGTTTATTCAGGCGGTGCTGATGGCTATTGCTGTAGACAACGCCAGAACGAGGGAGAAATTGTTTCCGCAATGGCAAGAATTGCGTTCATCCTGCTCTGCCACAAGGATCCGCAGGCGATCGTCCGTCAGGCAGAGATGCTGACGGCCTCGGGCGATTTCATCGCGATCCATTTCGACGCACGCGCCAAATCCGAGCATTTTGAAATGATCCAGACCGCGCTCAAGGACAATCCCAGCGTGGCCTTTGCCCGGCGGCGGATCAGATGCGGCTGGGGCGAATGGTCTCTGGTTCAGGCAACGCTTCATGCGATCGAGACCGCGCTGGAGTCATTTCCGAGAGCCACCCATTTCTACATGCTGTCGGGCGACTGCGCGCCAATCAAATCGGCCAGCTTTGCGCATGCCTTTCTGGACGCGGCGGATGTGGACTATATCGAGAGCTTTGATTTCTTCGAAAGCGACTGGATCAGGACGGGGATGAAGCAGGATCGCCTGATCTATCGCCACTTCTTCAACGAGCGCACGCAATCGCGCTGGTTCTATGCCGCCTACAACCTGCAACGCAGGTTGCGCCTGACGCGCGCTATCCCCGACGACATTCAGGTTCAGATCGGCAGCCAGTGGTGGTGTCTGCGGCGGCGCACCGTCGAATGGGTGATGGACTTCACACGCACGAGGCGCGACGTGATGCGATTCTTCCGCACCACATGGATTCCGGACGAGACTTTTTTCCAGACCCTCGTGCGACACATGGTGCCGGAAACCGAGATCCGCAGCAGGACACTCACGTTCCTCATGTTCACCGCTTACGGGATGCCAGTGGCGTTCTATAACGATCACTACGATCTTCTGCTGGGTCAGGACTATCTCTTTGCACGCAAGATCAGCCCCGAGGCGCTCGACCTCAAACAGCGCCTCGGCACGCTCTACAACAACGCCGGCGCCAGTTTTCAGATTTCGAACGAGGGGCGCAGCCTGTTCACCTTTCTGACCGCGCGCGGGCGCGAAGGACGGCGTTTTGCCCGCCGGTTCTGGGAAACCGAGAGCACCCTGGGGCGCGAACGCGAACTGCTCATCGTCGTCTGCAAGAGATGGCATGTCGCCAAGCGTTTCGTGGACCATATCCGTAAGGTGACCGGCCTGCCCGCGGTCGAATACCTTTTCAACGAGGAAAACACCGCCCTGCCCGACCTTGGCGGGATTCAGCGGTCGCTGGGAAAACGCGCGCGCCATCGCCGGGCGCTCGTGCGGATGCTGTTCGAGTATTACCGGGCAGACCGGCTTGTCGTCTGCATGGACCCCGGCGATCTGGATATTTTGCAGGATTTCTGCCGCGACCGGGCGACCACGAAGCTGCTGGAAATCCAGTGCGCGTTCAGCGATGCCTACCTGATCGGCCATGCCAGGCGCGTCGGGCTGGCCGGGGAACAGTCCCCGCCCGAGACGCTGGCGCGGCTCTTGCCCACGATTCGCGGGGACATGATCCATGAGAGCGACCGCATTCGCGATGCACAGTTCGAGAACCACATGATCCTGCGCGAGCGCGATGGTCGCGATCAGCGGATCCGTCTGATACAAAGGTTCCTTGATATATCACCTGAAATGGCGCAGGAAATCGCCGACACGCACCACCTTTTTGCAGACTGAGGACGGCCGATGCCCTACAGCTACGACGATCAGAATATCTTTGCCAAAATCCTGCGCGGCGAAATCCCGAACAATACGGTGCTGGAAACCGCACACAGCCTTGCCTTTCACGATATCCGGCCGCAGGCGCCGGTGCATGTGCTGGTGATCCCCAAGGGACCCTATGTCTGTTACGACCATTTCGCCGAGGCGGCCACAGATGCCGAGATCGTCGATTTCACCCGCGCCGTCGGCGAGGTCTGTCGCATGACCGGCGTGCAACCGGGCGAGGGCGGCGACGGCTTTCGCGCCATCTCGAACACCGGCGAGAATGGCGTGCAGGAGGTGCCGCATTTTCACCTGCATATCCTCGGTGGCCGCCCCCTGGGCCGGATGCTGACGCGCACCGATCCCTGATCCGTCACCGCTTGCAGGTCGGTCGGGATACGCCCATATGAGGCGAAATCGCAGGCATGAAACAACAGGCAGACCATGACATTTCGCAGCCGTATCGGCGCCATACTCGACTCTACCGGGGTTCAGAACACCATCCTCGGGGTGATTCTGTTCAACGCCGTGATCCTGGGCATGGAAACCTCGGACCCGGTCATGGACCGGGCCGGGCCGCTGATCCTGCTTCTGGACAGGCTGTGCCTGTCGGTTTTCGTCGTCGAGATCGCGGCCAAGCTCTATGCACGGGGCGTTGCCGGGTTCTTCCGGCGTGGCTGGAACATCTTTGATTTCGTGATCGTGGGCATTTCGCTGGTGCCCGCCACGCAGGGCCTGTCGGTGCTGCGGGCGCTGCGCATCCTGCGCCTGCTGCGGGTCGTTTCGGTCGCGCCCTCGCTGCGTCGGGTGGTCGAGGGGCTGGTGAACGCCTTGCCGGGGATGGGCTCTGTCTTTCTGCTGATGGGGATGATTTTCTACATCGGCTCCGTCATGGCGACCAAGCTCTTTGGCGCGACCTTTCCCGACTGGTTCGGCGATCTGGGACGCAGCGCCTATTCACTTTTTCAGATCATGACGCTGGAGTCGTGGTCGATGGGCATCGCGCGCCCGGTGATGGAGCAGTTTCCCTATGCCTGGGCATTCTTTGTGCCCTTCATCATGGTCACCACCTTTGCGGTGGTGAACCTGCTGGTCGGTCTCATCGTCAATTCGATGCAGGACGCGCACCATGCCGAGGATTCGGTCAAGACCGACAGCTACCGCGACGAGGTTCTGACGCGGCTGGCGCATCTCGAAACGCTCATCAAGGAGAGGCAGGGCAGCGAGCGCGTCGACTGACGGCGCATTGCGCAGGAAACGGGTCGATAGGCACCACCGGACGCGGCAGGTTACGGGCCTGACACAACCGGAGACCCGCCCATGATCACCTTCACCGCACTGCCCACCCCCATCGCCCGCGCCTGGCAGGCGGGCGCGCCCGATGCCTATGGCAACCCGCCAGAGCGCCATGTAGCGCAGGGCACCGGCAATCCCTGCCGCCACTGCCTGCGCTTCATCCCCGAGGGGGCAGGGATGCTGATCCTGGCCCACCGCCCGTTCGACGGCCTGCATCCCTATGCCGAGACAGGGCCGATATTCCTGTGCGCCGACGCCTGCCCCCGGCATGAGGGCGCGGCGATGCCGGAGATCCTGCGCGACAGTCCCGATTACCTGCTCAAGGGTTACAATGCGCAGGACCGCATCGTCTATGGCACCGGCAGGGTGGTGGCGGCGGCAGATGTCGCAGGCTATGCACAAGCAGTGTTCGAACGATCCGACGTGGCCTATATCCATGTCCGCTCTGCCCGTAACAACTGTTATCAGGCGCGGATTGACCGCGGCTGATCCCTCGTACTGGCGGACAATCGCTTGCACGCCGCGCCGATGCGCGCTAACTCGCCCAAGGCACCATTGGGGACAGGGCGATGAACGATCTGCGTGACAAGTATCTGACGGCAATCGCCGGCGCGCGCGATGAGGCGGCGCTGGAGGATCTGCGCGTGCAGGCAGTTGGCAAAAAGGGCGAGATCAGCCTGCAGATGCGCGAACTGGGCCGGATGACCCCCGAGGAACGGCAGGTCGCGGGCCCCCTCCTGAACGCGCTGAAGGACGAGATCAACTCGGCCTTGGCCGCCCGCAAGGCCGCTCTGTCGGATGCGGCGCTCGACGAGCGGCTGCGCTCGGAATGGCTCGACGTGACGCTGCCCGCGCGGCCCCGCCGGACGGGCACGATCCATCCGGTTAGCCAGGTGACCGAAGAGGTCACCGCGATCTTTGCCGACATGGGCTTTGCCGTCGCCGAAGGCCCCCAGATCGAGAGCGACTGGTACAATTTCGACGCTCTCAACATTCCCGGCCATCACCCCGCCCGCGCCGAGATGGACACGTTCTACACCCATCGCGCGACAGGTGACGAGCGCCCGCCGCATGTGCTGCGCACCCATACCAGCCCTGTGCAGATCCGCGCGATGCAGGCGCAGGGCGCGCCGCTGCGGGTGATCGCGCCGGGCCGCGTCTATCGCGCCGATTACGACCAGACCCATACGCCGATGTTCCATCAGGTCGAGGGGCTGGCGATCGACCGCGACATTTCCATGGCCAACCTGAAATGGGTGCTCGAGGAATTCGTCAAGGCGTTCTTCGAGGTGGACAATGTGGACCTGCGCTTTCGCGCCTCGCATTTCCCGTTCACCGAACCCTCGGCCGAGGTCGATATCCGCTGTTCCTGGGAGGGCGGGACGCTCAAGGTGGGCGAGGGTGACGACTGGCTCGAAATACTCGGAAGCGGCATGGTACATCCACATGTGCTCAAGGCCGGGAACATCGACCCGAACGAATGGCAGGGCTTTGCCTTCGGCATGGGCATCGACCGGATCGCGATGCTGAAATACGGCATCCCCGACCTGCGCGCGTTCTTCGATTCAGACCTGCGCTGGCTGCGGCATTACGGGTTCACGGCGCTGGATGTGCCGACATTGCATGGGGGATTGTCGCGATAGGCGCAAGTCTCGCTCCGCCCTTGACCATGCCGGAAATACAACCGAAAACACCAAAAAACACTTGAGCGGCAGGGGGAAATTGCTACCGTGCCCCTCCCGGCGTGAAACCGGCACCTGACAGGAGCGAGGGAATGAAACTCAGCATCGAACGCGGCGCATTGCTCAAGGCCGTGGCGCAGGCTCAATCCGTGGTCGAGCGGCGCAACACCATCCCGATCCTCGCCAATGTGCTGATCGAGGCCGAGGGCAGCAATGTGCATTTCCGCGCCACCGACCTGGATATCGAGGTGGTGGACAAGGCCCCCGCACAGGTCGAGCGCGCCGGCGCCACCACGGTTTCCGCCGTCATGCTGCACGAGATCGTGCGCAAACTGCCCGATGGCGCGCTGGTCACGCTGGCCGATGACGGCGCATCGGGGCGTCTTGCGGTGCAGGCGGGGCGGTCGCATTTCAATCTTGCAACCCTGCCGAAAGAGGATTTTCCGGTGATGGCCTCGTCGGAATATGCCAGCAATTTCTCGGCCCCCGCGCCGGTGCTGCGCCGCCTCTTCGACAAGTCGAAATTCGCGATTTCCACCGAAGAGACCCGCTATTACCTCAATGGCGTCTACCTGCATGTCGCCGATGCCGATGGCGGCCGCGTGCTACGCTGCGTGGCCACGGATGGCCACCGCCTCGCCCGGATCGACGCCGAACTGCCCGAGGGCGCGGCCGACATGCCCGGCGTCATCGTGCCGCGCAAGACCGTGGGTGAACTGCGCAAGCTGCTTGAGGATGACGAGATGAAGATCGCGGTCTCCGTGTCGGAGACCAAGATCCGCTTTGCCACGCCCGACATCACCCTCACCTCCAAGGTGATCGACGGCACCTTTCCCGACTACACCCGCGTCATCCCGCAGGGCAACACCCGCCGGATGGAGGTGGACGCCGCCGAATTCGCCCATGCCGTCGACCGCGTGGCGACCGTCAGCTCCGAACGATCGCGCGCCGTGAAACTCTCGCTGGACGAGGACCGGCTGGTGCTGTCGGTCAACGCTCCCGACAGCGGCGCGGCCGAGGAAGAACTGGCCGTGGCCTATGGTGACGAGCGGCTCGAAATCGGATTCAATGCCAAATACCTGCTGGAGATCGCCAGCCAGGTCGACCGCGAAAACGCCGTCTTCCTGTTCAACTCCTCCGGCGACCCCACCCTGATGCGCGAGGGCAACGACACGACGGCGGTCTATGTCGTCATGCCGATGCGGGTGTAAAAATAAACCCCGCAAACCGTGGTTCACGGGGGGGCTGTTGGGCGTACCATCCAGCGTTGCAACGCCTATATGGTCCTGAAAGGTTAAAATGTCAAGAATCGATCGCGTAAGAGGTGGCGTCTGTGTCGATGGTTTCAATCTCTATCACGCAATAGACGATCTGGGCCAACCCTACCTCAAATGGCTTGATCTGAGAAAGCTCTCAGAGAAATTTGCACGCGGTCATGCACATGTCATAGAAGAAATTGTATTTTGCACGGCATTCTTTCCGGGCGATTTCGGCAAACGAAAGCGGCACGAAGCATATAATGCTGCACTGGAGGCCCGCGGTGTGAAAATCCTCAAAGGACATACCACAAAAGAGCCGATGAAATGTAATACCTGCGGCAATCTGTGGGATCAACCGCGAGAGAAAGAAACCGACATAAACGTTGCGCTTTCCCTGTTCTCTGCCGCGATGACGGGAAAAGTTGATGTCGTATTTCTTTTGACAGCAGACACAGATCAGGCAGCAACGCTAAAGTACATAAAAGAGCATTGCCCACAAGTGAAGCGCGTAGTCGTGACGCCGCCAGGGCGCGAGAAATCGAAACATCTGAGAGACCTGTCACACGCAAATTTGAGGCTAGGTGAAGGCGATATTGATGACTGTGTTTTACCGGCAATGGTCCAACCTGAAAAAGGACGGCTGATTGTCAGGCCGGATAACTATCAACCGCCCGCAGGCTGGGTGCATCCTGATGAAAGACCAGCGTAGGCTGCACATTGCGTCTTTGACCCTCTCGCATTTCCGCTCGCATAAATCCGCGCGGCTGACGCTCGATTCGCGCCCCGTGGCGATCCATGGCCCCAATGGCGCGGGCAAGACCAACCTGATCGAGGCGGTTTCACTCCTCTCGCCCGGTCGCGGCCTCAGGCGCGCGGCGGCGCAGGACATGGCGCGGCGACCTGACGGCATCGGCTGGAAAGCAACCGTGATCCTGCATTCCCTTCATCAGGTCCACGAGGTCGAGACCATGGCAGAGGGCTCTGCCGCCCGGCAGGTCCGCATCGACGGCAAATCCGCTACCCAGCTTGCACTGGGCCGGATCGCCCGCGTGCTCTGGCTTATCCCGGCCATGGACCGGCTGTGGATCGAGGGCGCAGAGGGGCGGCGGCGGTTTCTGGATCGCATGACCATGAGCTTCATCCCCGCCCATGCCGAGGTCACGCTCGCCTATGACAAGGCCATGCGCGAACGCAACCGCCTGCTCAAGGATCAGGTGCGCGACGCCCATTGGTATCTGGCGCTGGAACGGCAGATGGCCGAGACCGGCGCAGAGATCCACGCCAACCGGCAAACCGCGCTGGCGCTGATCGCGGGCGCGCAGATGCAGGCCGAGACAGCCTTTCCCGCCGCCGAACTGGACCTGACCCAGACCGAAGGCGAAATGCCCGAAACCGCCGACGATCTGCGCGGCGCACTGGCCGAGAGCCGCTTTCGCGATCTCGTCGCCGGACGCAGCCTGATCGGACCGCACCGCGCCGATCTCTACGGCGTCTATGCCGCCAAGGGCGTGCCCGCCGCCGATTGCTCGACCGGCGAGCAAAAGGCGCTTCTGGTTTCGCTGATCCTCGCCAACGCACGCGCGCTGGCCCGCGATTTCGGCGCGCCGCCGCTGCTTTTGCTCGACGAGGTCGCGGCGCATCTTGACGCCACCCGCCGCGCCGCGCTCTATGACGAAATCTGTGCACTTGGCGCTCAGGCCTGGATGACCGGCACGGGGCCGGAACTCTTTGCCGATCTCGCCGACCGCGCGCAGCATTTCGAAGTCACCGACATGGACGGCGCCAGCCGGATCACCCAGAAAGCATCGCCATGACCCCACAGCGCGTCAGCCTCATCACCCTTGGTGTCGACGACCTCGATCGGTCACGCGCCTTTTATGCCGCCCTCGGCTGGACCCCCGCCGCGACACTGGAAGAGGTCGCATTCTACCAGTTGAACGGCCTCGTGCTCGGTCTCTTTGGCAAGACCGATCTCGCCGCCGATCAGGGCCGGCCCGGTGCCGCCCTTGGCACGGGCGCGATCATCCTGGCGCAGAATTTCCCGACAGAGGCCGAGGTGGATGCCGCCTATGCCACGGCCCTTGCCGCCGGGGCCACTCCGCTCAAACGCCCGGAAAAGGTGTTCTGGGGCGGCTATTCCGGTTATTACGCCGATCCCGACGGCCATGTCTGGGAACTGGCGATGAATCCCTTCTGGCCGCTCTCCGAGGATGGTAGCCTGACCCTGCCAGACGCGCCATGACCCTCGCCCCGTTCGATCTGGCGCTCTATGCGGCGGCCATGGCCGGCCTCTGGGCGGTGCCCGGACCGGTCTGGGTGGCGCTCACGGCGCGCGCTCTGTCGGGGGGCATGCGAGGGGCTTGGCCACTGGCAGTGGGCGTGGCATTGGGCGATCTGATCTGGCCGCTCTGCGCCATACTCGGCCTCGCATGGGTGCTGTCGCTCTATGGCGACGCACTCAGCCTGCTGCGCTGGATCGCGGCGGGGGTGTTCATTGTGATGGGCCTGCTCCTGATCCGCGCCCCGGCCCGCGCACCCGGTGCCGACAGTCGAATGACCCGCCCAGGGCTCTGGGCCGGGTTCTCCGTGGGTGTCGCGGCAGTGATCGGCAACCCCAAGGCGATCCTGTTCTACATGGGCTTTCTACCGGGCTTCTTCGACCTCTCCAGGGTCACGGTGCCCGACATCGCCGCGATCCTCGCGGTTTCGGCCGTCGTGCCGATGCTGGGAAATCTCGCGCTGGCCCTCTTTCTGGACCACGCGCGGCGTCTCTTGCAGAGCCCCAAGGCCATCGCGCGGCTCAATTTCTGCTCCGGTCTTCTGCTGGTTCTGGTTGGGCTCGTCATCCCCTTTACCTGACAGCTCATAACCGCAAAATATGGGGGAATGACGTGACATTCCCCCCCAGACTTCGTATAAAATTACAAACCGTCCAGAGGAAAATCCGCATGTCCGAAGCAGCCGCCGCGCCCGAAGAATACGGCGCCGATTCCATCAAGGTTCTCAAAGGCTTGGAGGCCGTCCGCAAGCGTCCCGGCATGTATATCGGCGACACCGATGACGGCTCGGGCCTGCATCATATGGTTTACGAGGTCGTGGACAACGGCATTGACGAGGCTCTGGCCGGTCATGCCGACGCGGTAAACGTCACCATCCACGCGGATTCCAGCGTATCGGTCAGCGACAACGGGCGCGGCATCCCCGTCGATATCCACGAAGGCGAAGGCGTCTCTGCCGCCGAGGTCATCATGACCCAGCTTCACGCGGGCGGCAAATTCGACAGCAATTCCTACAAGGTCTCGGGCGGATTGCACGGCGTTGGCGTCTCGGTGGTCAACGCCCTGTCAGAATGGCTTGAACTGCGCATCTGGCGCAATGGCAAGGAGCATTACGCTCGCTTCGCGGGCGGCTTTACAGTCGAACCCCTGCGCGTCGTCGGCGATGCCAATGGCCGCAAGGGCACCGAGGTTCGCTTTCTCGCCTCGTTGGAGACCTTCTCCAATCTCGACTACAACTTCGAAACGCTGGAAAAGCGCCTGCGCGAACTGGCCTTTCTCAATTCCGGCGTGCGCATCATCCTGCGGGATGAGCGCCCGACAGAGCCGCTCATGTCAGAGCTGTTCTACGAGGGCGGGGTCAGGGAATTCGTCAAGTATCTCGACCGCCACAAGACCCCGGCCATGGCCCAGCCAATCTTCATCACCGGCGAGCGCGACGAGATCGGTGTCGAGGTGGCGATGTGGTGGAATGACAGCTACCACGAAACCGTGCTGCCCTTTACCAACAACATCCCGCAGCGCGACGGCGGCACCCATATGGCGGGCTTTCGCGGCGCGCTGACCCGCACCATCAACAACTATGCCCAAACCACCGGCATCGCCAAGAAGGAAAAGGTCAGCTTTACCGGCGACGACGCCCGCGAGGGTCTGACCTGCGTGCTCTCGGTCAAGGTGCCCGATCCCAAGTTCTCCTCCCAGACCAAGGACAAGCTGGTCAGTTCCGAGGTGCGCCCGGCGGTCGAGGGTCTGGTCAACGAGAAACTCGCCGAATGGTTCGAGGAAAACCCCAACGAGGCCAAGGTCATCGTGACCAAGATCATCGAGGCCGCGCATGCCCGCGAGGCGGCGCGCAAGGCGCGCGAACTCACCCGCCGCAAGAACCCGATGGATGTCAATTTCCTCGCCGGCAAGCTCAAGGACTGCTCGTCCAAGGATCCGTCCAAGACCGAGCTTTTCCTCGTCGAGGGCGACAGCGCTGGCGGCTCGGCCCAAACGGGCCGTGACCGTGGCACGCAGGCCGTTCTGCCACTCCGCGGCAAGATCCTCAACGTCGAACGCGCCCGCTTTGACCGGATGCTGGGCAGTCAGGAAATCGGTAATCTCGTGATGGCGCTGGGCACCGGCATTGGCCGCGATGAATTCGACATCTCGAAACTGCGCTACCACAAGATCGTCATCATGACCGACGCTGACGTGGACGGCGCGCATATCCGCACGCTTCTGCTCACCTTCTTCTACCGGCAGATGCCGGAACTGATCGAGGGCGGATATCTCTACATCGCCCAGCCGCCGCTTTACAAGGTGATGCGCGGCAAATCCGAGGTCTATCTCAAGGACCAGGTCGCGCTCGAGGATTATCTCATCGCCCAGGGCACCACCGACGCCGCCCTGCGCCTTGGCAATGGCGAGGACATCGCCGGACCCGACCTTGTGCGCGTGGTCGAAGAGGCCCGACAGGCGCGGCGAATCCTTGAGGCATTCCCCACCCACTACCCCCGTCATATTCTCGAGCAGGCCGCGATCGCCGAGGCGTTTCTGGCCGGTCGTGTCGATGCCGACCTGCAAGGCGTGGCCGACACCGTGGCCCTCCGGCTCGACATGATCTCGAACGAATACGAACGCGGCTGGCAGGGGCGCCCGACACAGGACAGCGGCATCCGCCTGACCCGCACCGTGCGCGGGGTCGAGGAGATGCGCACGCTTGACGGCCCCGTCCTGCGCGGCGGCGAGGCGCGCAAGCTGGCGAAGATGACCGAACAGCTGCGCGAGATTTACCGCGACCGGGCAATGCTCCTGCGCAAGGACCGGATGCAGGCGATCCACGGTCCGCTCGACCTGTTGGATGCGATCCTGAAAGAGGGCGAAAAGGGCCTGACCCTGCAACGCTACAAGGGGCTGGGCGAGATGAACCCCGATCAGCTGTGGGAAACCACGCTCGACCCCGAGGCGCGCACGCTCCTGCAGGTGCGAATCGATGATGTGGCCGAGGCGGATGACCTCTTTACCAAGCTGATGGGCGATGTGGTCGAACCGCGCCGCGAGTTCATTCAGGAGAACGCGCTGAATGTGGAGAACCTGGATTTCTGAGGCCGCAGGTCAGAAACTGCCAAAGACGCTGCCAAGCGCGATGAGCAGGACCAGCGCCAGCACCGGAATGACCACCGCGACCACAGCAATATCCTTGTAGGCATCGCGGTGGCTCAGGCCGCAAATGGCCAGGAGGGTGATGACCGCCCCATTATGCGGCAGCGCGTCAAGACCGCCGGTTGCCACCGCCGTTACCCGGTGCAACAGATCCGGCGCGATGCCCGCCGCAGCTCCCATCTCGCGATAAGTTTCGCCCAGTGTGGCGAGCGCGATGCTCATCCCGCCCGAGGCAGAACCGGTCATCCCCGCAAGGATGCTGGTGCCAACTGCCAGCGAGATCAGCGGGTTGTCACCCCCCACCGTCACTACCCAATCGCGAATGGCGCCAAAGGCAGAGAGCGACGCGATCACCGCCCCAAAGCCCACGAGGCTGGCGGTGTTGAAGATCGGCTTCAGCGATCCGCTGGCGCCGCGATCAATCGTGTCGGCCAATTGTCCGGCAAGACGGGGGTAGTTGAACAGCACCAGCAGCCCCGAGGCCAGCGTCAACGCCGCAATGATCGACCATATGCCGCGCAGCGCTTCAACTGTCGTAGCACCGTAGGCGGGTTGTGACAGATAACCGGTATCGAGCCGGGGGATGATGACAAAGGTAAAGGCAAGATTCAAGACAATCACCAGCACCAGAGGCGTGGCCGCCAGCAGCAAGTCGGGCGGATCGGCAAGCGGCCCGGCTTCTTCCTCTGCTTCGATGTGATTGCCATAGCCGGGGCCAAGCGCATGCGCCCGACGGTCGAGCCAGAGCCAGCCCAGCCCCAACATCACCGCCGCCGAAATCAAACCCACCCCCGGCGCGGCAAAGGTGGTTGTGCCGAAATAGGGCATCGGGATTGCATTCTGGATCGCCGGGGTGCCCGGCAGCGCCGTCATGGTAAAGGTAAACGCGCCAAGCGCGATGCTCGCCGGGATCAGTACCTTGGGCAAGCGCGCCGTCCGAAACAGCACGCGGGCAATGGGATAGACGGCAAATGCCACGACAAAGAGCGACACACCGCCATAGGTCATCACCGCACAGGACAGGATGGTCGCGAGAATGGCGCGCTCTGCCCCCAGCCGGGTGATGATTCCATCGGCCAGAACCTGCGCGTTGCCGCTCGCCTCCATCAGCTTCCCGAACACCGCGCCCAACAGGAAAAGCGGAAAATACTGGATGACAAAGCCGCCCATCGCCTGCATGAAAATCTGCGTGTAACTGCCCAGAAGCGGTCCATCGCCGGTGGCCGCAACCGCCAGAAGCGCCATGGCCGGGGCCAGCACCAACAGGTTGACCCCGCGATAGGCCAGATACATGAGCGCCAGCAGTGTTGCGGTTATGATCGCAATGCCGGTCATCCGATGAAAGAATGCGGAAACCCGGGGCGGGGCATGATAAGGTTACTTTCGCTGCGCTGCAGCAATACTAGACCGATGCCGCACGGGGTGCAACAGAGCCGCGCGCGGGGCGCAGATCAGATCACCCGGATCACATCCTTGTCGATCGCCAGCATATAGCCGCGCCGCGCGATGTTCTTGACCAGAAGCTCGCTGACAAGCTGATTGCCCAACGTGTCGCGCAGGCGCTTGATCCGGGTGGCGCCGGCGGCCTCTTCGCAATCCTCGGGCTTGCGGCCCGAGATCACCGCCTCGATCTCGGCACCGGTCATGACGTCATCATCCAGCCGCGCCTCGGCCAGAACGCTCAGTGTTTCCATCGCCGCATCGGTCAGCTTGAACCCCATATTGTTGAGGTAAACGGTCTTTTCATCCCGGCTGATCAGCAGCGAACTGACCTGGATGCCCGATCGCTCGATCTGCGCCATGCGCCGGTTGAGCGTGATCAGCATGACCAGAAACACCAGCGATGCCACCAGCAGCGCGGTGGCAAAGACCAACAGGACGAATATGACCATCCGGTAACTCACAAGTGTTTCCGAGAACGCAGTGCCCGACAGCGCGAGTATTTCCAGCAGCTTGATCTCACCCTGCCCGGTCAATGCATCGTTCTCGACGAATATCCGCTCGACCCGCGCGTTGAAGGCGTTGGCATCGGGCAGGCTCAGAAACAGGAACACCGCCGCAAGGGTCAGGATCGCAACGATCGCAATAACCCCGATGATCACCACACGGTTGCCGGACCTGCGCGCGTCAGCGGCTGTGGCTGTTATCCCGCGCATCTGCGCGCCCCCGGATTACCCAAGTCATTTTTCCTTCTTCGACAGCACCTTGAGCAGGGTCAGACCCTTCTTTGCCAGTTGCGCCCTCAGCGCTGCCTCGGCCGAGGCGCAAGGCGCGTTGACGGTGGTCACATCATAGTAAAGCGCAAGCGGCTTGTCGCGCTTGGCCTTGTATTCGACCTCGCAGGCGGCATGTGCGCCGGTGGCGACCAGCATGAACCCTAAGGCGATAACGGGGAGGCGTGCAATATGTGTCATGCCGCCAAGATGCCCCGAACCCCACGGCTATTCAATAACCTGTGACTCAAAATGACCCGAAAACAGCGTGTTATCTGATATCATCGGGGCGTTATTGCCTGTCTGCACAGGTTGGTCCCAGTCTCAGTCTATCCCACAGTTCTCGCGGGTCAGCGCCCTGCGCAGTGGCACGACTGTCTAAAACCGGAAAGGAAAGACCATGCATCGCAGATTCATCGCTCTCATCGTCGGCACGGCGCTGGCTGTAACCGGCCTCACCGCCGCATCGGCTCAGGCGCAGGGTCGAGGAGACGCAGCTGCGATCGTGGCTGGCGTTGCCGCGCCTGCCATCATCGGCGCAACTGTCGTCAATCACCGCAAGTACGACCACCGCAGCGGGCATGTGGCCCGCGACTACGGCTATTCGCACAACTACTACGCGCCCAAAGGGTATGCCTACGCACCCAAAGGCCATGCAAAAGGGCACCATGCAAAGAAACGACACCACTACGGCTACAAACATCACTACAGACCGCGCCATTACAACCACCATCGCGGCTACTACGACTATGACCGCCGCTCGCGTTACTACCGCGACCAGTATGGCAAGTAATGTCGCCAGCCCCGGAAAGGAGCGCAAGATGTTCACCAGACTCACCTCAATCCTGATGATCGGCGCGCTTGCGCTGACCACCGTAACTGCCACCCCGACCATGGCGCGGGACCGCAGCGACAACCGCAACCTGATCGCCGGACTGGCCATCGGGGCGATCGTCGGCGCGGCGATCGCCAGCAACAACAGATCGCGAAACAGCGGTCACGGCGGGCATGTGTCGCAGGGCTATGTCGGCGACCCCTATGGGTACAGCCGGGGGTTCGGCGGCGGCCATGGCAAAGATTACAACTACGCCCGCCCCGCCGCCCTGCCCGGCGCCTGCCGGGTCTATGCCGGCAATCGTTCGGGTTATTCCGGGCGCTGCCTGAGCCGCAATTACCATGCCTATCACGCGCTGCCCTCGGCCTGCGCGGTGCATGTTGGCGGGCATCACCGGACAATCTACCGCGACCGCTGTCTGAACCAGTACGGCTATTACTGAGCCTTTCGAGCAGGCCGGCAGAGGGAAGGGGCGCGCCCCTTCCCTTTTGCATTTAGGGCGCGACCGTGCGATTGCAGGCCATGACCGGCCCTGATTTCACCCACGAGACGCTTGCCCGCTCTGCGGGATTCACTCACATCGCCGGGGTCGATGAGGTCGGACGGGGGCCGCTGGCCGGGCCGGTGACAGCGGCGGCGGTGATCCTTGATCCCGATACTATCCCGCCAGGGCTGAACGATTCCAAGAAACTGAGCGCCGGGCGGCGCGAAGCGCTCTTTGAGGCGATCCTCGCCTGTAGTCGGGTGGGCATCGCCCATGCCAGTGTCGAGGAGATCGACCGCCTCAACATCCTGCGCGCCGCGCATCTGGCGATGGGGCGCGCGATTGCGGCGCTCTGCCCGCCGCCCGACATGGCGCTGATCGACGGCAATCTCATTCCCCGCGGCCTGCCCCTTGCGGCGCGCGCCGTGATCCGGGGCGATGCCGCTTCACTGTCGATCGCGGCGGCCTCGATCGTGGCCAAAGTCACCCGCGACCGCATCATGCGGGATTTGGCGCAACAGTTCCCCGGCTATGGCTGGGAAAGGAACGCGGGCTATCCCTCCAAAAGCCACAAACAGGCGCTTCTAGATCTCGGCGTGACCCCACACCATAGACGTTCCTTCAGACCCGTCCACAACATCTTGTATCAAGAAAAATAACTAACACACTGATTCAAAAAAGAAATTGACGTCGAATCGCCTTTGACTCATCTTCGTGAACAACAAGACCAGAGCGCAGAAGCGCCGGGACAGAGGCAGAAGATGACAACGATGACCAAGCCCGAAAGCGCCCCTGCGCTGCCACTCAACACGATTATCGCCGGCGATTGCATCGAGGTGATGAATGGCCTGCCAGAGGCCAGCATCGACCTGATCTTTGCCGACCCGCCCTATAACCTGCAACTGCGCGGCGACCTGCAACGCCCCGACAACAGCCAGGTGGATGCGGTCGACGACGCCTGGGATCAGTTCGCCAGCTTTGCCGCCTATGACGAATTCACCCGGGCCTGGCTTGGCGCGGCGCGGCGGCTGCTCAAACCCAACGGCGCGATCTGGGTCATCGGCTCTTATCACAACATCTTTCGCGTGGGCGCGGCCTTGCAGGACGCGGGTTACTGGATCCTCAATGATGTGATCTGGCGCAAATCCAACCCGATGCCGAATTTCCGCGGCAAACGCCTGACCAACGCGCATGAAACGATGATCTGGGCCTCGAAATCCGAGGGCGCGAAATACACTTTCAACTACGAGGCGCTGAAGTCGCTCAATGACGGGGTGCAGATGCGCTCTGACTGGGTGCTGCCGCTGTGCACCGGCCACGAACGGCTCAAGGATGACAATGGCGACAAGGCCCACCCAACCCAGAAACCCGAGAGCCTGCTGCATCGCGTCCTGATCGGGTCCACCAATCCCGGCGACGTTGTGCTCGATCCGTTCTTCGGCACCGGCACCACGGGCGCCGTGGCCCGGATGCTGGGCCGCGACTACATCGGGATCGAACGCGAAGAGGCCTATCGCAAGGTGGCCGCGAAACGCCTCGCCTCGATCCGCAAATTCGACCGCGAGGCGCTTCAGGTCTCGACCTCCAGACGCGCGGAACCGCGCGTGCCCTTTGGCCAGCTGATCGAGCGCGGCATGCTGCGCCCCGGCGAGGTGCTGACCTCGATGAACGGCAAATCGGCCGCCAAGGTGCGCGCCGACGGCACATTGGTCGCCGACAGCATCAAGGGCTCGATCCACCAGGTCGGCGCGCATCTCGAAGGCGCGCCAAGCTGCAACGGCTGGACCTACTGGTGCTTCAGGCGTGACGGCAAGACCGTGCCCATCGACGTGCTGCGCCAGCAGATCCGCTCGGAGATGGAAGCGCTGCCCAACTGAGCTCACAAGTTACCGCCGGTGCCCGTGGCCTGACTTTCGCGGGCACCATTCACCTGCCCCGCCCTGACGGCGGGGCATTTTTCTGCTCAGCATCCAAGCCAAACGTTGCAAAACCCCAGCCCCGGTTGCGGCGCCGCGTGATCGACGGGCCGCGGGCTGGCGAAACAACCGCGGTAGCTGCCAGTTTATCCCGCCAAATCCGTATGACCTCCAAGCGTTACGCTACGCCTCAAAATCGCCAGGCCGTCCGTGCGGCCCGGCGATCGCGCGGCACCTTCGGTGCTATTCGCCCGGGTGCCATACGAAAGGCGGCTCAAGGCCAGAGACGGATCGCTTGTTCAACAGCACCGACGACACCTTGCGCCTCAGTATCCCCGCCCCGGATCGACCACGTTCAGCAGCGGCTCCCCCTTCCGCCAGCGCCCGAAATTTTCCAGAAACAACTCGAACGACTGCATCGCCCAATCCTCGTAGACCGCCGAACAATGCGGCGAGAGGATCACGTTCTCCAAACCCCAGATCGGGCTGTCCGCCGGCAGCGGCTCGGTTTCGAACACGTCGAGTGCCGCCCCTTTCAGCCGCCCGGCACGCATCGCATTGATCAGCGCGGCCCCGTCCAGAACCCCGCCGCGCGACACGTCCACCAGGATCGCATCCGGCTTCATCGCCACCAGCGCCCGCGCATTGACCAACCCCCGCGTCTGGGGCAACAGCGGCACCGACAGCACCACGATATCCGCCCGCCCCCACAGATCGGCCAGCGCGTCAGAGCCATGCACCTCGTCGACATTCTCCACCGGCTGCGGTCGTGCGCGGGTGCCGATCACCCTCAGGCCAAAGGCTTGGGCCCGCGCCGCAACCGCCTGCCCGGTGTGGCCCAACCCCACGATCAGCATGGTTTTGCCCCTGAGCGGCGTCATCAGACGGTTGGGCGGCCAGTGCCGCGCCGCGCGGTCCGCCGCCATCCCGTCGATATCCAGCGTGAAATGCAGAACCGCGCCCAGCACGTATTCCGCCATCATCGCGGCGGCGACCCCGGCGGAATTGGTAACCGTCACCGCGCCCATGTCCCACGGCGTCAGGTGATCCACCCCCGACCCGCCCACGGCGATCCAGCCGGGTCCATCGGGACCAAGCAGCGCCTCACGCGGGAAACCATCCCGCCCGCGAAAGGCGACCGAATAGGCGATGTCGGGTCTGAAATCCGCCAGAACCCGACCCAGCCCGTCATAGCTGTCGTGCCCCCGCGCCTCGATGCCCGGCGCGGCCTCGGCCAGACGCGCCAGCATCGGCGCGGGGTCGCTGGTGTGAATCAGGATGCGGGCGCTCTTGGTCATGGTCCGTCCGTTGCAGGGTGAATGAGCCCCGCAAGCTGCGAGAATTTGCAGGCCGGGTCAAGCAGGGCCTCGCGCATCTGCCAGATCGCCCTGATCCGCCCGTCCGACAGCGCCACCCCCGCCATGCGAAACAGCTTGTCGCGGATCTCCTGCTCCGACAGCGGATCCTCCGGCCCGCCGCGCGCATTGACATCCCCCGAGGCAATTACCCGCCCGTCGCGCAGCGTGATGGTGATATCCGACCAGCGCCCCTCGGGATAGCGCGCGCTGTGACGCGGTTCCTCGCGCACCGCGATGCGGTCGAGCGCGGCCAGAACGCGCGGATCGCGCAGACCCTCGCCCGTCACATGTTCCGGCGCGATCCGGCCATGCACCAGCAGCACCGCCAGGGCAAAACCCAGCGAATACTGCGCCTGCCGCGTGTCCTGCGGCACCCCGGCAAACAGCCGCGCGGAATAGGCGAAGGTGCCCACCCGCATCCTGGTCACCTCCTCGGCGGCAAAGTCATGCGCCGCCATCAGCTGCCGCAACGCCTCAAGCGCGCCATGCGCCCAGCGGCAGATCGGATAGGGCTTGATATAATTGCGCATCACCGTCCAGTCCTGCCCCAGATCGGCCCAGACATGCGCCACCTCGGGCCCCTCCACGGTGATCGCCGGCGCCCCGGTGAATCCGCGCTCGGCCAGAAGTGCGGCACTCATGCCCACATAGGCCCCCATGCCGGACCCGTCGCGCAGCATGGTGGGATTGTCGATCTCGCGCATCATCTGGCTGCGCGGCCCGTGATATTCCGCAATACCCAGCGCCTGACGGAACACGTCCCCGCCGTGCCCGCGCAGACGCGATCCCAGCGCCGCCACGCCCAGCGCGTTCCACGCCCCCGATGTGTGATAATCCGCAACCGTCGCATGCAGCGCCACCGCCGCGCGCGCCGCAACCTCATATCCCATGGCCAGCGCCGCCAGCGCCTGACGCCCGCTCAGATCCGGGCGATGTTCCGCCAGGGCAAAGAGCGCCGGCACCAGCGCACAGCCGATGTGCCCCTTGGTCGGGTTATACCCGTCATGCCCGTCCAGATTGTCGATCTGCGTCGCCAGCGCCCAGGCCGCCCCCGGCAGGCTGCACCGCCGCCCGTCAAACAGCAGCGTCGCGGCGTGCTCAACCCGGTTCGCGCCATGATAGTCACAGGCATAATCCCGCGCGATCACCGCCACATCAAGGCCAGAGGCCCCCGCTGCAACCCCCAGCGTGTCAATAAGCAGGGTGGACATGCGCAGCAGCACATCCTCCGGCACCGCCAATGCGGGATCTAGCGCAAAGCGCGCGATCGCATCAAACTGCAGGGAGTTGGCAGCGTCCGGCATGTTCACACCTCTCAGTATTCGGTCAGCCCATCCTGACCCAGACGCCCGGTCATATGAGCGCCGTTTGCGACATATCCTGTCCTGCATTCCCCACTTGCGAGAGACCCGTCCCGCTGTTACGATCTGGATCTACATCCGTTGGGGTGCCCGCAAGACCGGGCTGAGAGGCATCGCGCCAACCCATCGAACCTGATCCGGCTGATACCGGCGTAGGGAACGGACCTCAGCACGCCCAGCGCGCCCCCCGTCCGTTCCCGATAAGAGGAGAGGAACGGCACATGGTGGCGACAGCCCTGACAATCGCAGGCTCTGACAGCGGTGGCGGCGCAGGCATTCAGGCCGATCTCAAGACGTTTTCCGCTCTGGGCGTCTATGGCACGAGCGTGATCACCGCCGTTACCGCGCAGAATACCTGCGCCGTGACCGATGTGCATCCCATCCCCAACGCCACCATCGCAGCACAGATCGCCGCCGTTCTCGATGATATCAGGGTCGATGCGATCAAGATCGGCATGCTTGGCGATGCCAGCCTGATCGGGACCGTGGCCGAGGCGCTTGCAGGCTATCCCGGCCCCATCGTCCTTGATCCCGTGATGGTCGCCAAATCCGGCGCGCGCCTGCTGCCCGATGCGGCGCGGACGGCCCTGATCACCCGTCTTCTGCCCCGCGCCGATCTGCTCACGCCCAACCTGCCCGAGGCCGCCAGCCTGTTGGGCATGCCCGAGGCCGCCACGGATGCCGACATGCAGGAGCAGGGCGCGCGCCTGCGCGACCTGGGAGCCAAGGCGGTGCTGATGAAGGGCGGGCACGGCACCGGCGATATCTGCACCGACTGGCTGATCGCCGATGAGATCCTGCGCCTCGATGTCCCCCGCATCGCCACGCGCAACACGCACGGCACCGGCTGCACCCTGTCTTCGGCAATCGCGGCGGGGCTTGCACAGGGGTTGCCCCTGACCAGAGCGGTCGAAACGGCCCATCTCTGGCTGCACCGGGCGATCCGCGCCGCCGACACGCTTGGGATCGGGCAGGGGCACGGCCCGGTGCATCATTTTCACGAGGTCTGGAAATGACCGGATCGATCACGATTCGCGGTGCGGGCGTCGTCGGCCTCTGCGTTGCCACCGAACTGGTGGCGCGCGGCCACGCCGTCACCCTGCGCGATCCCGCCGCCGCGCCCGGATCACAGGCCTGTTCGTGGTGGGCGGGCGGCATGCTGGCACCCTGGTGCGAAGGGTTCACCGCCGAGGAGCCCGTCGTGCGGCTGGGACAGCAGGCCGCCGATTGGTGGGCGGCGCAGGGCGTGCCGGTCCATCGCAGCGGCTCGCTCGTCGTGACGCTGCAACGCGACCGCCGTGAACTCGATCAATTCGCCCGCCGCACAACCGGGCATCGTCTATTGACTGGCGCGGAGTTGGCAGAGTTAGAGCCTGTTCTGGCCGACCGCCACGACCGCGCCCTCTATTTCGAGTCCGAGGCGCATATCGACCCGCGCGCCGCCCTTGCGCATCTGCACGGCCGGTTACAACATGCCGGGGTGCGGTTCGAGCAGAACGACGCTGCCCCGGATGGTCCGGTGATCGACTGTCGCGGATTGGCGGCACGCGACAACCTGAGAGAACTGCGCGGCGTCAGGGGTGAGATGCTGGTGCTCCGCGCCCCCGATGTGACCCTGAACCGGCCCGTCCGCCTGCTGCATCCGCGCTTTCCGCTCTACATAGTGCCGCGCGGCGATGGTGTCTTCATGCTGGGCGCCACGCAGATCGAAAGCGCGGAACACGGCCGCGCCACTGTCCGCTCGGTGATGGAACTGTTGTCCGCCGCCTACGCGCTGCATCCCGCATTCGGCGAGGCGGAAGTGATGGAAATTGGCGCCGACGCGCGCCCCGCCTTTCCCGACAACCTGCCGCGCATCACCCGCAAGGGCGACACACTCCATGTCAACGGCCTGTTTCGCCACGGTTTCCTTCTTTCGCCCGCCGTGGCGCGGATGACGGCGGCGCTGGTGTCGCGCGACAACGAAATCCCGGAGTTCTACCATGAAGATCACGATTAACGGCACCCCCCAGAGCACCACCGCTGCCACCCTCTCCGACCTGCTCACCGAACTGGGTTATGGTCAGGCCAAGGTGGCCACAGCGGTCAACGAGGGCTTTGTGCCTGCGACCATGCGGGCAGAACACAAACTGACCGAGGGCGACCGCATCGAAATTGTCGCGCCGCGACAAGGGGGCTGACATGCCGCGTTTCTATGACACAGAGGTCACATCGCGCCTGATGCTGGGCACCGCGCAATACCCCTCGCCCGCGATTCTGGCAGAGGCATTCAAACGCTCCGGCGCGGGCATCGCCACCGTTTCGGTACGCCGCGAGGCGGGGGGCGAACGCGCCGGTCAGGCGTTCTGGGACATGATCCGCGATCTGGGCGTGCATGTCCTGCCCAACACCGCCGGCTGCCATTCGGTGCGTGAGGCAGTAACGACAGCGCAGATGGCGCGCGAGTTGTTCGACACCAACTGGATCAAGCTTGAGGTGATCGGTCACGCCGACACACTGCAACCCGATCCCTTCGGCCTGGTCGAGGCGGCGCGTATCCTGACCGACGAGGGATTCGCGGTCTTTCCCTACTGCACAGAGGATCTGGTGCTCTGCGAACGTCTGGTTCAGGCCGGGTGCCGGGTGCTGATGCCCTGGGGCGCGCCCATCGGCACCGGGCTGGGGCTAAACAACATCTACGGGCTGCGCAGCTTGCGCGCACATTTCCCCGACCTGCCGCTGGTGATCGACGCGGGCCTCGGCCTGCCGAGTCAGGCGGCGCATGCGATGGAACTGGGCTATGACGCGGTGCTGCTCAACACCGCCGTCGCCCGCGCAGGCGACCCGGCGGCGATGGCCGAGGGTTTTGCCCGCGCGCTGGAGGCCGGGCGGCTGGCCCATGAGGCCGACCCGATGGAGCCGCGCGACATGGCCGCCCCTTCCACCCCGGTTCTCGGCAAGGCGTTCCTGTGATGCCCCTTCCCCGTTTCTACCCGATATTCGACAGCGCCGAATGGCTGCGCCGCACTCTGCCGCTTGGGGTCAAGCTGGTGCAGTTGCGGATCAAGGATCTGTCCGGCGACACACTGAAACAAGAGATCACGCAGGCACAAAGCCTGTGCCGCGCCCACGGCGCGACACTGGTGGTCAACGATCACTGGCAGGTGGCGATCGACGCGGGCTGTGACTGGGTGCATCTGGGACAAGAGGATCTCGATACCGCCGACATCGCCGCGATCCGGCGGGCGGGGATCAGGCTGGGACTCAGCACCCATGATCATGCAGAGCTTGACCGGGCGCTGTTGCACGACCCCGATTACGTGGCCCTCGGCCCGGTCTATCCGACCATCCTCAAGAAGATGAAATGGCACGAACAGGGGCTGGACAAGCTGACCGAATGGAAGCACCTGATCGGCGACATCCCCCTCGTCGCCATTGGCGGCATGTCTGTGGAGCGTGCGGCGGGGGCGTTCGCCGCAGGGGCCGATATCGTCTCTGCCGTGACGGATATCACCCTCAACGACGACCCCGAGGCGCGGGTGCGGCAATGGATCGGGGCGACCGCATGAACCGCTACGCCCGCCAGATCGCCCTGCCCCAATTCGGGGCCGCGGCGCAGGAACGTCTGACGGCGGCGCATGTGCTGGTTGTCGGCGCGGGGGGCCTGGCCGCGCCGGTGCTGCAATATCTGGTGGGCGCTGGCGTGGGGCGCATCACGCTGATGGATGGCGACCGGGTGTCGCTCAGCAACCTGCACCGGCAGACGCTGTTTCGCATGGACGACATCGGCAGACCCAAGGCCGAGGCAGCCGCCGCGCATATGGCCGCGCTCAACCCGGAGTGCGTGATTTCCGCCGTATCGACACAACTGAACCCCCTGAACGCGCCGGATCGCGTGGCACAAGCCGATCTGGTGCTCGACTGCGCCGACAGTTTCGCCGCCAGCTATATCCTGTCGGACACCTGCCTTGCCCGGGGCAAACCGCTGATCAGTGCCTCCATCGTCGGCACTTCAGGGTACTGCGGCGGGTTCTGCGGCGGCGCACCCTCGCTACGCGCGGTGTTTCCCGACCTGCCGGACCGACTTGGTTCATGCGATGCCGATGGTGTTCTCGGCCCCTCTGTGGGCGTGATAGGCAGCCTTCAGGCCCAGATGGCAATCGCGATTCTGGCCGGGATAGACCCTGTTCCACTGGGCCAGCTTGTCACCTTCGAGGCGGTCGGCCACCGCTTCGGCGGCTTTCGCTTTGATGGCGCATCAGAGCCGGAGCAGGGTTTCACCTTTATCGCCCCCGCCCAGATTGCCCCGGGCGACTGGCTGATCGACCTGCGCGCCAGCGATGAACCCGGTCCGCCCCTGCCGGGGGCCATGCGCCGCACCGTGCCCGATTTCGACCACCCCGACACCCGCCCCGATGCCGCCCGCGCCGTTCTTGCCTGCCGCTCCGGTCTGCGGTCCTGGCAGGCGGCCACCCGATTGCGCAGCCATTGGGACGGAGAGATTACACTGATCGCCCTTGGCGACACCCAACAGGAGACTGCCCCATGAGATACTTCGCCCTGATCCTTGCCCTTCTGGCCGCCCCGGCCATGGCGCAGGACAAGATGACCCTGATTCTCGACTGGTTCGTCAACCCAGACCACGGCCCGATCATCCTGGCCGAAGAGTTGGGATACTTCACCGAAGCCGGACTCGAGGTCGAGATCATAGCCCCCGCCGACCCGAGCGACCCGCCCAAGATGGTCGCCGCCGGCCAGGCCGATCTGGCGATTTCGTATCAGCCGCAACTGCATATGCAGGTGGAAAACGGCCTGCCGCTGCGCCGTGTCGGCACGCTGGTCGCCACGCCGCTCAACTGCCTTTTGGTGCTGGCGGACGGGCCGGTCAAGTCCACCGCCGACCTCAAGGGGCGCAAGGTGGGCTTTTCCGTCGCGGGGGTCGAAGAGGTGCTCTTGTCCACCATCCTCGCGCAGCACGACCTCAGCCTCGACGATATCGAACTGGTCAGCGTCAACTGGTCGCTCTCGCCCTCGCTCATGTCCGGGCAGGTGGATGCGGTGATCGGTGCCTATCGCAATTTCGAACTGAACCAGATGGAGATCGAGGGCGTGCCGGGCCGCTGCTTCTACATCGAGGAAGAGGGGATTCCCGCCTATGACGAGTTGATCTATGTGGCCAATCCCGACCGGATGAATGCCGACATGCTCCGCCGCTTCCTGCACGCAACCGAACGCGCGACGCAATACATCATGAACCACCCGCAGGAGAGCTGGGAGATATTTGCAGGCACCTCGCCCGAATTGCAGGATGAACTGAACGAAAAGGCCTGGGCCGATACCTTTCCGCGCTTCGCCACGCGTCCTGCCGCCTTGGATCATGCCCGTTACAAACGGTTCGAGCAATTCCTGCTCGACACCGGAATGATAGAAACCCCGACGCCGGTTTCAGGCCTTGCCATGGACCTGAACGCGGAATGACCCATGACTACGGCATGACCTTCCCCCGCCTGCGCGATGCGGCGGGGACGGTCTGGCGGGATTACACCCATCACGCCTTTGTCGAGGGGCTGCGCGACGGCAACCTGCCGCGAGAGGCGTTCCTGGGCTATCTGGTGCAGGATTACGTCTTTCTGATCCATTTCGCCCGCGCCTGGGCACTGGCCGTCACCAAGTCCGAGACGCTGGAGGAAATGCGCGCCTGCGCCGCCACGGTCGATGCGCTGGTCAACGACGAGATCGGCCTGCATGTGAAAACCTGCGCCGCGGCGGGACTGAGCGAACATGACCTCTACAACGCCGAGGAACACCCCGCCAACCTCGCCTACACGCGCTACGTGCTCGATGCCGGGCATTCGGGGGATTTCCTTGATCTTCTGGCCGCGTTGGCGCCCTGTGTCATGGGATATGGCGAAATCGGCGCGCGCCTTGGGCCGGTCGCGGATGATCACCCCTATGCCGACTGGATCAGAACCTATGCCGGGGCGGACTATCAACAGGTCTGCCGCGACGCGGGCGCGCTCTTTGACGGGGCAGTGACCCGGCGTCTGGGAGATGCCCCAATGGGCACGCCCGGCTGGACCAGACTCTGCCAGCGCTTCACCACCGCGACACGGCTCGAGGTGTCGTTCTGGGACATGGGCCTGTCTTTCGGCGGCTGACACCCACCTGTCCGGTCGATGCGTGGTGACCCCGGCAGGATTCGAACCTGCAACCTGCCCCTTAGGAGGGGGCTGCTCTATCCTGTTGAGCCACGGGGCCACGCGCAGCGGTCTTAACCGGGGCGGGCGGCTTTGTCATCGTCAGATTTATCTGAAACGGCATTTCCGGCGGGGGCGTGGTGCGCAGGCCGCTTGATCCGGCCCGGCTGTTCGCGGTAACAGTTGCCATAGACCTTTTCTGGACAACACCCGTGCCCCCACATGACAGACACCCCCTGACCCTGCGCGACGTGTCCGAGGCGGCGGGCGTCTCGGAAATGACCGTAAGCCGGGTCCTGCGTCAAAAGGGGGACGTTTCCGAAGGCACCCGGCACCGGGTGCTGGAGGCCGCCAAGCGGCTGGGCTACGTGCCCAACAAGATCGCGGGCGCGCTGGCAAGCCAGCGGGTCAATCTGGTTGCGGTCATAATTCCGTCGATGTCGAACATGGTCTTTCCCGAGGTGATGACCGGGATCAGCGAAGTGCTGGAGCAAACCAGCCTTCAGCCGGTGGTGGGACTCACCGGCTATCGTCCCGAAAAAGAGGAAAAGGTGCTATACGAGATGCTCTCGTGGCGGCCGTCGGGGGTGATCATCGCCGGGCTTGAACATTCGGATGCCAGCCGTGCGATGCTCCGCGCGAGCGGCATTCCGGTGGTCGAGATCATGGACGTGGACGGCACGCCGATCGATTCCGTCGTCGGCATCTCGCATCGCCGCGCCGGTCAGCAGATGGCGCAGGCGATCATCCGGGGGGGGTATCGCAGGATCGGCTTCATGGGCACCAAGATGCCGCTCGACCACCGGGCGCGCAAACGCTTCGAAGGGTTCACCGAGGCGCTGGCCAAGGCCGGGATCGAGATGGCCGACCACGAATTCTATTCCGGCGGATCGGCCCTGCTCAAGGGGCGCGAGATGACCGCCGAGATGCTCCGGCGCACACCTGATCTTGATTTTCTGTATTACTCCAATGACATGATCGGTGCTGGCGGCCTGCTCTATCTGCTGGAACAGGGCGCGGATATCCCCGATCAGATAGGGCTCGCGGGCTTTAACGGTGTCGATCTGCTCAAGGGGCTGCCGCGCGATCTGGCTACGATGGATGCCTGTCGGCTGGAGATCGGGCGCAAGGCGGCAGAGATCATCGCGGCGCGCGCCGAGCACCCCGAAAATACCGATCCGGTGCGCATCACGCTGGAACCGACACTCAGCCTGGGCGACACGCTGCGCCGGGGATGATTCACGGGGCTTGTGCGGTCTCGTGAAATTTCGGCTTTGCATTTCACGCACGAATCGACAAAGGCTGTGCCGAAACGCGCTGGATCGTGCGAGCAACAGGGATGGCAAAATATGAAAATCGGATTCATCGGCCTGGGCAATGTCGGCGGCAAACTGTCCGGTAGCCTCTTGCGCAACGGGCATGACCTGACGGTGCATGATCTGAACCCGGATCTGGTGCGCGGCTTCGTGGCGCGCGGTGCCACTGCGGGCGAAAGCCCCGCACAGATGATGCGCGATTGCGAGGTGGTGATCACCTGCCTGCCCTCGCCCGCCGCGTCGGATGCGGTCCTGCAACAGATGCTTCCCGAGGTAGGGCCGGGCAAGATCTGGATGGAGATGTCCACCACCGACGAGGCGGAAATCAGGCGATTGGGACCGATGGTGATCGCGCGCGGCGGCGCGGCGGTGGATTGCCCGGTCTCGGGCGGCTGTCATCGGGCCGATACCGGCAACATCTCGATCTTCGCGGGCTGCGACCGGGCAACCTTCGAGCGGATCCTGCCGCTGCTGCAAACCATGGGCCGCCGCATCCTGCATACCGGCGAACTGGGCAGTGCGTCGGTGCTCAAGGTGATGACCAACTATCTGGCCACCGCCAACCTGCTCACGCTCTGCGAGGCGATGGTGACGATGAAGGCCGCCGGGATGGATCTGGGCACCACATTCGAGGCAATCCGCATCAGTTCGGGCAATTCCTTCGTGCATGAGACCGAAAGCCAGGTGATCCTCAACGGCTCGCGCGATATCAGTTTCACCATGGATCTGGTGAAAAAGGATATCGGGCTGTTTCAGGCGATCGCGGACCGGACCGGAGTGCCACTGGAAATCTCGCCGCTGATGATCGACATCTTCAACGATGGCATCCGCCGCTATGGCGAACGGGCACAATCCGATGACATCATCCGCAGGCTGGAAGAGGCGACCGGGCTCGATATCCGCGCGCCGGGGTTTCCGGCGGAAATGGTTGACGACGAGGCGGAAGAACCCGGATACGAGGTCGTCCCGCCCTCGCGGGTGGCCTTGGCGGGCTGACACCGGCCAGGCGACGACGTTAACCACGTTCCCACTCCTTTGTTGCCAAGACGCATCCCGGCTGGCTTGATGCTTTGTGGTTAGTGCGGGTTGGTGCAATGCTGATGTTGGCGGGTGTTCTGGGCGTGTTGGCCATGGGTGCTGCCGCCTTTGTGGGATTGGAAACCGGATCGTCGAACGACGATGACGCATCCTCCGACAATGACGCCGGGGATCAACCTGCTGGCGTTGGCGGCCCCGTGCCGGACCTGTTGCAGGACGCGATTGACGCCACCGAACCCCCTGACGCGCCGGAAGACCAGGGCCGGATCATCGCCGGAACACCCGACCCGGATCTCATCGAGGGGACACCCGGAAACGACCAGATCAACGGCTACGCGGGCGATGACACGATCCGCAGTGGCGCGGGCGACGATCAGATATTTGGCGGTCCGGGGCAGGATGATCTGGCCGGCGATTCCGGCGACGACACGCTGCAGGGCGGCGACGGGAACGATGTGTTGCGCGGCGGCGAGGGGGCGGACCATCTCTTCGGTCACAACGGTCACGACACGCTCCATGGTGGCACGGACGATGACAGCCTCGTGGGCAGCGCCGGGAACGATCTGCTGTTCGGCGATGACGGAAACGATGCGCTGCATGGCGACATCGGCAATGACACGCTGCATGGCGGACTGGGGCAGGATACGCTCTTTGGCGGCTGGGGCGACGACGTGATCATCGGAATTGTAGATGACCCCGATACCCCGAAACTGGACGATATCGACGGGCGAGATTATTTGAATGGCGGTGGCGGCAATGACCTGATCATCGCCGGACGCGGCGACATCGTCACCACCGGATCAGGCGCCGACACGATCGTCTTTGGTGACTGGCTGTCCGGGGATGATCCGGCCGAGGTTCTCGATTTCTCGAACGATGAGGATCGGCTTGCGGTGCTCTATGACGATTCCGACGGGCAAGAGCCGGTCGTGACATTCGAACCGGACGAGGAGCGTCAGGATCATCAGCACCTTGTCGTGAACGGTGTGCGGATCGCGGTGCTGGTGAATGCCGGGAATATATCCCCCGATGATGTGACGCTGCTGCCGCAGAGCGGTTTCGGCCCCCTGCCCGGCCTCTGACCCGGCGGCGCGATTCGCGCTTTCAATTCCGGGCAATTTCTCCTATACGCGCGTATCGCTCGGGCCTTTGCCCCGGCGATCTCTCTTGGACCGTGCTGGACGACATCCCGGCATGCGCCCGCAACTCTGACTGAAAAGGAGACCCCGATGTCGATCACTGTCGAAGAAAAGACCCGCGTCATCAAGGAATTCGCGACCAAGGAAGGCGACACCGGCTCGCCCGAAGTGCAGGTTGCCATTCTCACCTCGCGGATCACCACGCTGACCGAACATTTCAAGACCCACAAGAAAGACAACCACGGTCGTCGCGGGCTGTTGAAGATGGTCGCGCTGCGCCGCAAGCTTCTGGACTACCTCAAGGGCAAGGACGAGAGCCGCTATCAGGATCTCATCAAGCGCCTCGGTATCCGCCGCTAAGACAGAATGCCGCGCCCTTCACCGGGCGCGGTTTTCACATGATCCGATTGCTTTCCGACCCGGCTTTGCCGGAGAGCAGGATGAAACGACAAAAGCCGCGGGGCAATGCGGCCCCGGATGCAAATGGGCCCGACGGGATACGCCCGGACCGGCCAACCTAGGAAACGTGATGTTTAAAGAGACGAAAAAATCAATGCAGTGGGGCGAGGAAACCCTCACTCTGGAAACCGGAAAGATCGCCCGTCAGGCTGACGGCTCGGTGATTGCCACGCTTGGCGAGACCTCGGTCATGGCCAACGTGACCTTTGCCAAGGAACCGAAACCGGGAATGGATTTCTTTCCGCTGACGGTCCATTACCAGGAAAAATATTATGCAGCCGGCAAGGTGCCCGGCGGTTTCTTCAAACGCGAGGCGCGACCCTCGGAAAAGGAAACGCTGACCGCGCGCCTGATCGACCGCCCGATCCGGCCGCTCTTCGTGCCGGGTTTCAAGAACGAGACGCTGGTCATGTGCACCGTGCTCAGTCACGATCTGGTCAACGATCCCGATATCGTGGCAATGATCGCGACCAGCGCCGCGCTGACCATTTCGGGCGCGCCCTTCCGGGGTCCGATTGCGGGCTGCCGCGTGGGTTATGTGGATGGGCAATACATCCTCAACCCCGAAATCGACGATATGCACGACCTGCGCAACAATCCCGAACAGCGCCTCGATCTGGTCGTGGCAGGCACCAAGGACGCGGTCATGATGGTCGAATCCGAGGCTTATGAGCTGTCGGAAGAGGAAATGCTGGGCGCAGTCACCTTCGCGCATGAGCAGATCAAACCGGTCTGCGACCTGATCATTGATCTGGCCGAGGCCTGCGCCAAAGAGCCGTTCGATTTCACCCCGCCGGATTATTCGGACCTCTTCGCCGCCGTCAAGGCCGCCGGTGAGGAACAGATGCGCGCCGCCTTCGCCATCCGCGACAAGCAGGAGCGCACCCAGGCAATTTCCGCCGCGAAAGAGGCGATCAAGGCGCAACTGACCGAGGAACAACTGGCCGATGAAAACCTCGGCTCGGCGCTGAAGAAGCTGGAATCCGTCGTGCTGCGCGGCGATGTGGTCAAGAACGGCAACCGGATCGATGGTCGCCGTCTGGATGAAATCCGCCCCATCGTCTGCGAAACCGGCCTCTTGCCGCGCACCCACGGTTCGGCGCTCTTTACGCGCGGCGAAACGCAGGGTCTGGTGGTAACCACGCTGGGCACCGGCGACGATGAGCAATTCGTCGATGCGCTGCACGGGAATTTCAAGTCGAACTTCCTGCTGCACTACAACTTCCCTCCCTATTCGGTGGGCGAGGCGGGGCGTGTCGGCCCTCCGGGTCGTCGTGAAATCGGCCACGGCAAACTGGCATGGCGCGCGCTTCAGGCGGTGCTGCCACCGGCGACCGATTTCCCCTACACGATCCGTCTGGTGTCCGAGATCACGGAATCGAACGGCTCTTCGTCCATGGCTTCGGTCTGTGGCGGGTCGCTGTCGATGATGGATGCGGGCGTGCCGCTCAAGACCTCTGTCGCCGGCGTGGCGATGGGTCTGGTGCTGGAAGAGGACGGATCCTTTGCGATCCTGTCGGACATCCTGGGCGACGAGGATCACCTGGGCGACATGGATTTCAAGGTGGCGGGCACATCCGCGGGGATCACCTCGCTGCAAATGGACATCAAGGTTGCAGGCATCACGCCCGAGATCATGAAGCAGGCGCTGGAACAGGCCAAGGCCGGCCGGATGCACATTCTGGGCGAAATGGACAAGGCACTTTCAGGCGCGGCCGAGTTCAGCATCCACGCACCCCGGATCGAGACCATGCAGATCCCCACCGACAAGATCCGCGAAGTGATCGGTTCTGGCGGCAAGGTGATCCGCGAGATCGTCGAAGTGTCGGGAGCCAAGGTCGATATCAACGACGAGGGTATCATCAAGATCGCCTCGCCCAACGGCGAGTCCATCAAAAAGGCCTATGACATGATCTGGTCGATCGTGGCAGAGCCGGAAGAGGGCAAGATATATGACGGCAAGGTCGTCAAGCTCGTCGATTTCGGCGCCTTCGTGAACTTCTTTGGCAAGCGCGACGGTCTGGTCCATGTCAGCCAGATCGAGAACCGCCGCCTGAACCATCCCAGCGACGTGCTCAAGGAAGGTCAGGACGTGAAAGTTAAACTTCTGGGCTTTGACGATCGCGGCAAGGTGCGTCTGTCGATGAAGATGGTCGATCAGAAAACCGGCGAGGAAATCGCGCCGGAAAACAAGGAAAAAGACGACGCCTGACTTCAACCACAAGCTGCGCAAAGGCTCCGGCATACCACCGGAGCCTTTTTTCACGGTCAAAGGTGACGTTACGTCACCATGATTTCGGGGCAAAAGGTAAGGTTTCCCTTACGGGACAGTCACCAGATTTTTCCTCATGAACGCAATCACAAGACAAGGTAATGATTTTGCGTGAATCGATGAACGAGTGACTTTGAGTAGGTGTGTATCTTGTAAACTCAGGCGCGACATCGCTCAGATGCGCGCGCCATTGGGCCCCGGTGCAAGCATCGGGGTTTTTTCTTGCCCGCCCTATTCCCTCGCATCGGCAAGGATCATGTCAGCAGCCTTTTCCGCGATCATGATGGTGGGGGAATTGGTGTTGCCGCTGGTGATGGTCGGCATCACACTGGCATCCACGACGCGCAGTCCGCCAATCCCGCGCAGCCGCAGCCGGGGATCGAGCGGCGCGCTGTCCTGCGACCCCATATGCACGGTCCCGACAGGATGAAAGATGGTGGTCCCGATATCCCCGGCTGCGCGGATCAGGTCTGCCTCGGTCTGCACGGTATCGCCCGGCTTGATCTCTTGCGGGCTGTAACGCTGCATCGGGGCCTGATCCATGATCCGCCGCGCCAGCCGGATCGCGGCGGCTGCCACCTGACGATCGCCTTCGGTCGAGAGGTAATTGGGGGCGATACGGGGCGCTGTCCTGGCATCGGGCGAGGTGACGCGAACCTCCCCCCGGCTTTCCGGCCGCAGGTTGCAGACACTCGCGGTCATGCCGGGAAAATCGTGCAAGCGCCCGCCAAACGCCTCCAGCGACAGGGGCTGAACGTGAAATTCCAGATCCGGCGTGGCAAGATCGGGGCGCGAGCGCGCAAAGGCGCCAAGCTGGCTGGGCGCCATCGACATCGGCCCGCTGCGCCTGAACAGGTATTCCAGCCCGATCCTTGCCTTGCCAAGCACCGAATTGGCCAGCGTATTGAGCGTTTGCGCCCCATCCAGCCGCCAGGCGCAGCGCAGTTGCAGATGATCCTGCAGGTTGCCCCCGATGGCTGGCATGTCGCGGCGCACCTCGATCCCCATCCGGCGCAGATGGTCGGCGGGCCCCAGACCCGAAAGCTGCAGGATCTGCGGGCTTCCGATCGCCCCGGCACTCAGGATCACCTCGCCTTGCGCCCGCGCAGTCCTGACCCTGCCGCCCTGTTCATATTCCACCCCCACCGCGCGCCCGGCCTCGATCAGCAGGCGGCAGGTATGGGCCTGCGTCTCCACACGCAACCCCGGACCGCTGGCCGTGCGCAGAAATGCCCTGGCAGTATTCAGCCGCCAGCCATTGCGCTGATTGACCCTGAAATAACCGACGCCCTCATTGTCGCCGGTGTTGAAATCCATCGTCCGGGGCAACCCCGCCGCCACTGCCGCATCGCGCCAGTGATCCAGCACATCCCAATGCAGGCGCTGATTGTCCACGCGCCATTCGCCGCCCGCGCCGTGCATTTCTGACGGCCCGTCGACATAATCCTCGGAGCGCTTGAAATAGGGCAGCACATCGTCCCAGCCCCAGCCGGGATTGCCCATCTGCCGCCAGCCGTCGTAATCCGCCGCCTGCCCGCGCAGATAGAGCATGCCATTGATCGACGATGAGCCACCCAGCACCTTGCCGCGCGGATAAAGCAGCGCCCGCCCGTTCAGCCCCGCCTCTTCCTCCGTGCGAAAACACCAGTCGGTGCGCGGATTGCCGATACAGTAGAGATATCCCATCGGGATATGCACCCAATGGTAATTGTCGCGCCCACCCGCCTCGAGCAAGAGCACCCGATGCCCCGCGCCGCTCAGCCGGTTGGCCAGCACACAGCCCGCGCTGCCCGCGCCGACGATGATATAGTCCCAGTCCATGATCCTCTCCGGGGTTGCTCAGACCGGCAGCGCGGTCGTCTTGAACACGGTGCGCAGCGCAAAACTCGACTGCATCTTGGCCACGCCGGGCAGGCGGGTCAGATACTGGCGATGAATCCGGGCGAAATCCTCAGTATCCTCGGCCACGATCTTGAGGATATAGTCGGCGGTCCCGGCCGTCAGGTGACATTCCAGCACATCCGGGATGCGCGCCACCGCCTTTTCAAACGCATCGAGCACCTCATCGGCCTGCGTCGTCAGCGTGATCTCGACAAAGACCGTCGCGGGCACGCCCATCTTGCGCGCATCCAGCAGCGCCACATAGCCCTTTATATACCCCTCGGATTCCAGCCGCTGCACCCTGCGGTGACAGGCGCTGGCCGACAGGTTCACCTCTTCGGCAAGGTCGGCATTGGAAATGCGCCCGCGCCGCTGGAGCACCTGCAACAAGCGGCGATCAGTCGGATCAAGGGACATCAACACAAGACCTTTCGAACCAGATGCCATATACCCGAATAATATTCTGATAATTCTCATTTAAGCGAGCAAAATTTCAACCGCCTTGCGTGCCATCTGCGACAGGTTGCGCGCAACGTTCAGGAGGAGAGATTGACATGATCATCGGGTGCCCAACAGAAATCAAGCCGCAGGAATTCCGCGTCGGCATCACCCCCATTGCGGCACAAGAGGCCGTGAGCAGCGGTCACGAGGTGATCGTTCAGGCCGGGGCCGGGTTGGGTGCGGGGTTCGACGACGCTGCCTATGTGGCAGCGGGTGCAAGGATCATCGACACGGCGGCAGAGATATTCGCCACCGCCGACATGATCGTCAAGGTCAAGGAACCGCAGGCCGTCGAGCGCAAGATGCTGCGCGAGGGGCAACTGCTCTTTACCTATCTGCATCTGGCCCCCGACCCGGAACAGACCCGGGATTTGCTCGCCTCTGGCTGCACTGCGATTGCCTATGAAACGGTAACCGACCGCGCAGGCGGCCTACCGCTGCTCGCGCCGATGTCCGAGGTCGCCGGGCGTCTTGCGCCGCAGGTTGGCGCCTGGACCCTGCAAAAGGCGAACGGCGGACGCGGCGTTCTGATGGGCGGTGTGCCCGGCGTGGGGCCTGCTCGCGTAATTGTGATCGGCGGTGGTGTTGTCGGCACCCATGCCGCCAAGATCGCTGCCGGGATGGGCGCGGATGTGAGCGTGCTCGACCGTTCGCTGCCACGGCTGCGCTATCTCGATGACGTGTTCGGCGGCACCTTCAAGACCGGCTATTCCTCTGCCGGGTTGCTTGCCGAACTGTTGCCGCTCGCGGATATGGTGATCGGCGCGGTTCTCATCCCCGGGGCCGCCGCGCCCAAGCTGGTGCGCCGCGATCAGTTCGCGGTGATGAAGCCCGGCGCGGTGCTGGTGGATGTCGCAATTGATCAGGGCGGCTGCTTTGAAACCTCGCGTGCAACCACCCATCAGGATCCGATCTACGAGGTTGATGGCATCATGCATTACTGCGTCGCCAACATGCCCGGCGCGGTGGCGCGCACCTCGACGCTGGCGCTGGGCAATGCCACCATGCCGTTCATGCTGGCGCTGGCAAACAAGGGCTGGAAACAGGCCTGTGCCGATGATCCGCATCTGCTGAACGGCCTGAACGTGCATGCCGGGAAACTGACCTACGAGGCCGTCGGCACCGCTCTGGGGATCGAAACCGTCGATCCCGCATCTCTGATCTGATCGCCCGACGCGCCCCCGGCCCGACCGCGTCGGGGGCGCTGACGACACATGTCGTGTCGCAGATGATGCTGGACCGCCCGCCCCCCATAGACTAGCAATTGTAAAAAAAACGCCAACAGGGGGCGCAAAATGGCCATGTTCATACTGCGCAGGGTCGGGATCATGATCCTGACGGCGCTAAGTCTGACGTTTATCGTCTTTTTCCTGACGAATCTTTATCCCAATCTGGAAAAGCTGGCCAAGACCCAGGGCGATTTCCGCATGAGCGACGAAGAGGTCGCCAGCTATCTGAACCGCAACGGCTATCTGCAGCCGATGGCGGTGAAATACGGGCAATGGATCGGGGTGCTGCCCGGTTTCGTGATCGATGATCGCGATGGCGTGACGCGCGGCCATTGTATCGCGCCCGGCACCGCCCCCGAGGACGCGCCCCGCTTTTGCGGTATTCTTCAGGGCGAGTGGGGCCATTCCACCGTGTTCAAGGAAGATGTGGGCAAGATCCTCAACGACAAGCTGGCACTGACGGGCAGGCTGATGCTCTGGGTGATGCTGCTCATGGTGCCCACTGCACTGGTTCTGGGCGTGCTGGCGGGAATGCGCGAAGGCTCGCGCACCGACCGCACGCTCTCGACCGTTGCGATCACCACGACGGCCACGCCGGAATATGTCTCGGGCGTTCTGTTCATCGCGATTTTTGCCAGCACGGCGGTGGGCCTCAAATGGTTCAAGGGCACCGCAACCGGTGCGATGGACCAGGCCACGTTCGAGAATTTCTTTCTGCCGGTTTTGACCATTGCGCTTTACGGCATGGGCTATATCGCGCGGATGACACGCGCCAGCATGGCCGAGGTGATGACTGCGCAATATATCCGCACCGCACGCCTCAAAGGCGTGAGCTTTCCCAATATCGTGATGAAACACGCGCTCAGAAACGCGCTGATCGCGCCCTTCACGGTGATCATGCTGCAATTCCCGTGGCTTCTGAACGGGGTGGTGATCGTCGAGACGCTGTTCAACTACAAGGGCTTTGGCTGGACCCTGGTGCAGGCGGCGGGCAACAACGACATCGAGCTGCTGCTTGCCGTGTCGGTGGTGTCGGTGGTGGTGGTGCTGGTCACGCAGTTCATCTCGGACATTGGCTACGTCTATCTCAACCCGCGCATCAGCGTCAGCTAAGGGAGGCGTCAATCATGGAAGCACTTGGCTGGAGCGACATAATCCTGCGTATTCTGCAGCAATTCACGCCCGTCTGGATTGCGCTTGTCGTCACCTTTGCGCTTTCGATCACGTTCAAGCGCCGGCTCGGGCTTTATGGCAAGCTCTTTGACAGCCCGATCGGCATGATCGGCTTTGCCATGGTGATGTTCTGGGTGTTCACCGGCATATTCGGCGGCGCGTTCGACATGATCACCACGCATGACGTGCTGGAACAATCTGCCTCGATGAAGAACAAGGGACCCGGCTGGCCCTATTCGAAAATGACCGGAACGCCAGACCCCAACGCCTATCCCTATTATCTGCTTGGCGGCGACAATCTGGGGCGCGATGTATTCAGCCGCATGATCGTGGGCGCGTGGGAGGTCATAAAGATCGCGCCCTTCGCCAGCCTTTTCGCCTTCATGGTCGGCATAACGCTGGGTCTGCCAGCCGGATATTATGGCGGCAAGCTGGACACCATTCTGTCCTTCATGGCCAATCTCATCCTGGCCTTTCCGGTGATCCTGTTGTTCTACCTTCTGGTCACACCCGAGATCGTGCTGACCGGCATTCCGGTCTACATGGCCGCGGTGCTCTTTGTCTTTCCCATCGTGTTCCTGATCCTGCTATGGAATTCGCGGTTTCACACGCAGCCGCAGCGCCGGAACATCTATGTCGGCGTGACGCTGGTGATCGGTCTCTGGCTCTATCTCGGGATCGCGTGGGATGCCGATCCGCTGGGAATTGTCAGTTTCCCCCCCAACCTGCTGGTGGTTTTCGTCGCGGTGGTTTTTGTCAACACGCCCACCGTGTTCCGGATCGTGCGCGGTCTCACGATGGACATAAAGACGCGCGATTACGTGGCTGCTGCCCAGACCCGTGGTGAGAGGCCGTGGTATATCATGCTGTGGGAAATCCTGCCCAACGCGCGTGGACCGCTTCTGGTCGATTTCTGCCTGCGTATCGGCTATACCACGATCCTTCTGGGGACCCTCGGCTTCTTTGGTCTGGGGCTCAGCCCCGAAAGCCCGGACTGGGGCAGCACGATCAACGAGGGGCGCAAATTGCTGACGATGTATCTCCACCCTGCCCTGCCCCCGGCGCTTGCGCTGCTCAGTCTCGTTCTGGGCCTCAACCTGCTGGCCGACGGGCTGCGCGAGGAGAGCCTGCGCGACTGAGTATTCTTTGCAAGATGAAAGAGGGCGGGAACGCCCCGGTGACAAGGGAGTTGGACATGACCAAGCCGGATCATGACGGACCGATCCTCGAGATCGAGAACCTGTCTATATCCTTTTTCACAAGGCTGCGCGAGATTCCGGCGGTGATGGACTTTTCCGTGACCGTCCAGCCCGGCGAGGCGGTGGGGCTCGTGGGGGAATCCGGCTGTGGCAAATCCACCGTGGCGCTTGGCGTGATGCAGGATCTGGGTGTGAACGGGCGGGTTGTCGGCGGATCGGTCAAGTTCAAGGGACGCGATCTGGGTCAGATGAGCGCGGCAGAGTTGCGCGACATCCGAGGCAATGAGATAGCGATGATCTATCAGGAACCGATGGCAAGCCTCAACCCGGCGATGAAGGTGGGCCGCCAGCTGATCGAAGTGCCGATGATCCACGAGGGGATCTCCGAATCCGAGGCATGGAAACGTGCTCTCGAAGTTGTGCGCGACGTGAAGCTGCCCGATCCCGAGCGCATCCTCAAAAGCTATCCGCATCAGCTCTCGGGCGGGCAGCAGCAGCGCATCGTCATTGCAATGGCGCTGATGTCGAAACCCTCCCTGCTGATCCTCGACGAACCGACCACGGCGCTCGACGTGACGGTCGAGGCGGCGGTGGTGGAACTGGTCAAGGATCTGGGCAAGAAATACGGCACCTCGATGCTGTTCATCAGCCACAACCTGGGTCTGGTGCTGGAAACCTGCGACCGCATCTGCGTGATGTATTCCGGCGAGGCGGTCGAGACCGGCAGCATCAAGGACGTGTTCGACAAGATGCAGCACCCCTACACACAGGCGCTCTTTCGCTCGATCCCGCTGCCCGGCGCGGACAAGAACAGCCGCCCGCTCAAGGCGATTCCAGGCAATTTCCCGCTGCCGCATGAACGTCCGCCGGGCTGCAATTTCGGCCCACGCTGCGATTATTTCCAGGCGGGTCTCTGCGATCGCGGCGACATTCCCATGGCGCGGATCGACGGGGATGACCGGCATTTCACCCGCTGTCTGCGCTACGCCGATATCGACTGGCACACGCCCATCGAGGCAATGGCGCAGCATGAGGCGACCACACCGGGCAAGGTCGTGCTCAAGATGGAGAACCTCAAGAAATATTACGAGGTGGCGGCCAACGCGCTCTTTGGCGGCAAGGTCGGGGCGCGGGTGGTCAAGGCCAATGAAACCCTCAGCTTCGAGGCGCGCGAATCCGAGACGCTGGCCATCGTCGGGGAATCGGGCTGTGGCAAATCCACCTTCGCCAAGGTTCTCATGGGACTTGAGACAGCGACCGAAGGGCAGATCCTGCTCGACAACCGAAACATAGAACAGACCCCGATCGAGCAACGCGACACGCAGACCGTGGCCGATATCCAGATGGTGTTCCAGAATCCGTTCGACACGCTCAACCCGTCGATGACCGTGGGTCGCCAGATCATGCGCGCGCTCGAGGTGTTCAGGATCGGCAATTCGGATCAGGAACGTCATGACGAGATGATGCGCCTCCTCGATCTGGTGAAACTGCCGCGCGAATTTGCCGAACGCATGCCACGGCAACTGTCGGGCGGTCAGAAACAGCGCGTGGGCATCGCCCGCGCCTTTGCCGGCGGCGCGCGGATCGTGGTGGCGGACGAACCGGTCTCGGCGCTCGACGTGAGCGTGCAGGCGGCGGTGACCGACCTGCTGATGGAGATCCAGCGCAAGCAGAAGACGACGCTGCTGTTCATCAGCCACGACCTCAGCATCGTGCGCTATCTCAGCGACCGGGTGATGGTGATGTATCTGGGGCATGTGGTGGAACTGGGCACGACCGATCAGGTCTTTGCCCCGCCCTATCACCCCTATACCGAGGCGCTCTTGTCCGCCGTCCCGATTGCCGACACCGGCGTGGTGAAAAAACACATCGTGCTCGAGGGTGATGTACCATCGGCGATGAATCCGCCGCCGGGATGCCCGTTCCAGACGCGCTGCCGGTGGAAAACCGAGGTGCCGGGCAATCTCTGCGAACGCGAAGTGCCGCCGGTGCGCGAACTGGCCCCGGGCCATCAGGTCAAATGCCACCTCTCGCAAGAGATGCTGGACCGGATGGAGCCGGTGATCACAGTCGCCGCAGAATAGGATCAAGCCGGGCGCGGCAGCTTCTCGGGATTGCGCATGATGTAGATCCAGTCGATCCGACCTCTCTCATCCGTTGTCAGGCTATAGACCACATCCTCTTCGCGACCTTCCAGAATGGCCAGAGCCGGCGCACCATTCGCCAGCACCATACGCGGACTGCTGTCGCCGCGCTTTGCAGCCACTGCAAGGATCACCTGCGCCACTTCCTCTGCGCCGTGCAGCGGGCGCAGCGCCGCGCGCGTCTTTCCGCCACCATCGCTGATCGCGACCACATCGGGCGCGAGCATCGCCAGAACCGCCGCATGATCCTGCGCCATGGCCGCCTGAGAAAACCGCAGGAGCATGTCGCGCGTGGCCTCGGGATCCGGGGGGAACCGGGGCCGCGCCCGGTGCCGTGGCATGAAATCCGGCAGGCGAGATCAGCATCCAGAACGCAAGGACGGCAAACCAGGCCGCCAGCAGATAGAGTATGGGTCTTGTCATCTTGCATCTCCTTTCCCCGTAAGACGGGACAAGGCCGCGATCTGTGACAAAGAGCGCACGGAAATATACAGGTGCTCCCCGCCTGTCGTTCATCGTTCTGTAAATACTCAAAAAAATCCGGCGCGCCCCTCGGCGCGCCGGTCATCCTGACATTCTGCGGCGGATGTTACTGCGCCGTGATCATCTCGGCCTGCTTGACGATGCCCTCGGCCTGTTTGATCGAGGCGATATCGACCAGACGGCCCTTGTATGTGGTCGCCCCCTCGCCGCGCGCCTTAGCCTCTTCCATCGCCTTGAGAATCTCGCGCGCCTCCTGCACCGCCGCCTCCGAGGGGGTGAAAATCTCGTTGGCCAGCGCCACCTGCCTGGGATGGATCGCCCATTTGCCAACCATGCCAAGCGTGGCGGAACGGCGCGCCTGTGCGCGGAACCCCTCGTCATCGCTGAAATCGCCGAACGGCCCGTCCACCGGCAAGAGGCCATGCGTCCGGCAGGCGGCAACGATGGCGGCCTGCGCCCAATGCCAGGGATCGGACCAGTATTTCGCGCCCTCGTGCAGCATGTAGTAATTTTCCTGCGTGCCGCCGATGCCGGTGGTGGCCATGCCCATCGAGGCGGCGAAATCGGCGGCGCCAAGGCTCATCGCCTGCAGGCGCGGTGAGGCGGCGGCGATTTCTTCGACATGGCTGATCCCGGCAGCGGATTCGATGATCACCTCAAAGCTGATCCGCTTGCGACGTCCCTTGGCGTTCTCGATCGAGGTCACCAGCGCGTCGACCGCGTAGATATCGGCGGCGCAACCGGCCTTGGGGATCATGATCTGATCCAGCCGCTCGCCGGCCTGCTCCAGCAGGTCCACCACGTCACGATACCAGAAGGGGGAATCAAGCCCGTTGATCCGCACGCTGAGGTATTTGCGGCCCCAGTCCACGTCGTTGATCGCCTGAATCGTGTTCCGGCGTGCGGCATCCTTGTCAGTCGGCGCGACGGAATCCTCAAGGTCGATATTGACCACATCCGCCGCAGAGCCGGCCATTTTCTCGAACAGGCCGACGTTCGAACCGGGACCAAAGAGCTGACAGCGGTTGGGGCGGGCGGGGGCGGGTGGTTGCAAGCGAAAGCTCATGATCAGGCGGCTCCATTGGTTCAGGAAATTGCGGGATCGTCGCGGCTGTGGTTATTAAATTGCCCGATCCTCCGCAAGGCGGTTTTCCGTCACCAAGGGTTCGCACAACGTTGAAAGCTGTAGAAGAAAATTCTATGATTTACACTTCATACCGAAGAAAAATGCTCAAAATGACGAATATGAATTGAGATAAACAGAAAATCGCAGCGTTTTCGTTGGAAATTGCCATCACCCCGACACCCCGAAAGGATGCGCCATGATCGAAACCCCCTATCTGCTGTTTCTGGGCGACGCGCCCGACATGCTGGCCGCCAAGGTGGCCATCGGCATCCGCGACTGGCGGCCCGGGAATGCCGTGGGACAGTTCCGCCTGCCCGGCTGTGGCGCGGATCTGGGGCTGACCGACATGACGCTGGCCCAGGCCAGGGCGGCGGGGGCAAGAACCGTGGTGATCGGCGTCGCCAACCGGGGCGGCGTTATCAGCCATGAGTGGAAAAAGGTTCTGGTGACGGCGCTGGAAGAAGGGTTTGATCTGGCCGCCGGACTGCACAACCTCTTGCGTGACGAACCCGATCTGCGCGCGGTGGCCGAGGCAACGGGCCGCAAGCTGCACGATGTGCGGGTGCCGTCGGTGAAATATCCCATCGCTGATGGCAAGAAGCGGACCGGCAAACGCTGTCTGGCGGTCGGCACGGATTGCTCTGTCGGCAAGATGTATACCGCCATGGCGATGGAGCGCGAGATGCACGCGGCAGGGATGAAGGCCACGTTCCGGGCGACCGGGCAGACAGGGATCCTCATCACCGGCGACGGCGTGCCGCTCGATGCGGTGATCGCCGATTTCATGGCCGGGTCGGTGGAATGGCTGACGCCGGACAACGACCCCGATCACTGGGATCTGATCGAGGGACAGGGAAGCCTGTTTCACGTATCCTTTTCGGGCGTGACCATGGCGCTCATTCATGGCGGGCAACCCGATGCGCTGATTCTCTGCCACGAGCCGACGCGGACGCATATGCGCGGCTTGCCGGATTACACACCACCGACGCTGGAGGCGCTGCGCGATATGGTGCTGTCGATCGCGCGGATCGCCAACCCGGCCTGTGAGGTTGTGGGCGTCTCGATCAATACGCAGCATATGGCCGAGGATGACGCACGCGCCTATCTGGCAAAGGTTGAGGCAGAAATGGAATTGCCCGCGACCGATCCGTATCGGTTCGGGGCCGCACCGCTGGTGGCTGCCCTTGCGACAATTTGAGTATTTCTGGAACGATGAAAGGCGGACGTTGTGCGGATTGAAGTGACGCGGGATGTGTTCCGGCTGGCGCAGGTCTTTACCATCAGCCGGGGATCGCGGACCGAGGCCAGGGTGCTGACCGTGCGGATCAGCGACGGCGGCGCGACCGGCTGGGGCGAATGCGTGCCCTATGCGCGCTATGACGAGACGCTCGACAGCGTGACGGCGCAGGTGGCGAGCCTGCCCGAGACGTTTGACCGCGCCATGCTGCAATCGCTGCTGCCCGCCGGGGCGGCGCGCAACGCGGTCGATTGCGCGCTCTGGGATCTGGAGGCGAAACGAGCGGGCCGACGCGTCTGGGAACTGGCGGGCCTGCCCGCGCCGGAACCGGAGATCACCGCCTACACGCTGTCGCTCGACACGCCCGAGGCGATGCAGGCGCAGGCTTTGAGCCATGCGCATCGGCCCCTCCTGAAAATCAAGCTGGGCACGCCAGACGACATGCCCCGACTGGAGGCGGTCAGGCGCGGCGCGCCGGGGGCGCGGATCATCGTCGATGCCAACGAGGGCTGGAGTGCGGCAATCTATGCCGATCTGGCGCCGCATCTGCTGCGCCTTGGCGTGGCGCTGGTCGAACAGCCGCTGCCCGCAGGCGAGGATGAGGCGCTGATCGGCATGAAACGCCCGGTGCCGGTCTGCGCCGACGAGAGCTGTCATGACCGCGCCAGCCTGCCGGGGCTGAAGGGCAAATATGACGTGGTCAACATCAAGCTGGACAAGACCGGCGGACTGACCGAGGCGCTGGCCCTGCGCGATGCCGCGCGCGCCGAGGGCTATGGGATCATGGTGGGCTGCATGGTCGGAAGCTCGCTTGCGATGGCGCCCGCGACGCTTGTGGCACAGGGCGCGATGGTGACAGACCTTGACGGCCCCCTGCTCTTGGCCGAAGACCGTCAGAACGCTTTGATGTTCGACGAGGCCGGGGTGCATCCGCCGATGGCCGCATTATGGGGATAGGACCATGCGTACAGTCTATGTAAACGGCGACTACCTGCCCGAGACCGAGGCGCGGATCTCGATCTTTGACCGTGGCTTCCTGATGGCCGACGGGGTCTATGAGGTGACCAGCGTGCTGGATGGCAAGCTGATTGATTTCGCCGGACATCTGGCGCGGCTGGAACGGTCCCTGAACGAACTCGACATGAAGAAACCGGCGGCTTTCGACGATCTGCTCGAGATTCACCGCGAACTGGTGCGCCTGAACGGAATCGCGGACGGGCTGGTCTATCTGCAGGTCACCCGTGGCAGCGATGGCGACCGCGATTTCGTCTTTCCCGACGCGGCGACGACCGAGCCGACCTTGGTGCTGTTCACCCAGTCGAAACCGGGGCTGGCGGATAATCCGGCTGCGAAAAAGGGGATCAGGATCATCAGCATCGACGATATCCGCTGGGGCAGGCGCGATATCAAGACGGTGCAGCTTCTCTACCCTTCCATGGGCAAGATGATGGCCAAGAAGGCCGGTTGCGATGACGCCTGGATGGTCGAGGATGGCCACGTGACCGAGGGCACCAGCAACAACGCCTATATCGTCAAGGGGGGGCGGATCATCACCCGGCATCTGTCGAACGATATCCTGCACGGGATCACCCGCGCCGCCGTGCTGCGCTTTGCCCGCGAGGCGCAGATGGAGGTGGAAGAGCGCGCCTTTACCGTTGAAGAGGCGAAATCGGCGGACGAGGCATTCGTGACCTCGGCCAGCGCCTTTGTCATGCCGGTGGTCGAGATCGACGGCGTTCCCCTCGGCACCGGCGCTCCGGGGCGGGTGGCGACGCGGCTGCGCGAGATCTACCTGGACGAAAGCCGCAAGGCGGCGGTATAGTTGCGCGATCGCGCACAGAAACTGGGCGAAATCGGGGAATTGCGCAGAACGCGCGCAGGGCGCATCCTTGGGCAAAGCAAGGAAAGGTATCCGACATGACCCCTGTTCACCCCGCAACGCGCATTGGCCATGTGCATCTCAAAGTGGCCGATCTCGACCGCGCCATCGATTTCTATTCCGGTGTCCTCGGCTTTGAACTGCAACAGAAATTCGGCACCCGCGCGGCCTTTCTCTCGGCAGGCGGCTATCATCATCACCTCGGCCTGAACACCTGGGAAAGCCTTGGCGGCAAACCCGCGCCCAAGGGGCACACCGGCCTCTATCACACGGCGATTCTCTATCCTGACCGGGCACAGCTGGCGGATGCGCTGCGACGGATAATCCAGGCGGGCATCCCGATCGAGGGGGCGGCGGATCATGGCGTGAGCGAGGCGATCTATGTCTCGGACCCGGACGGCAACGGCGTGGAACTCTATCGCGACCGCGCCCCCGAAGAATGGCCGCTCGACGCCGATGGCAATCTGGCGATGGTTAATGATCCCATTGATCTGAATGAACTTTTGTCACAAGCCCCGGCAGAGGACTAGACGCCCCCGCGCACCCGGCATAGGCTGCGCCTGAACCACAGGGAGAGGACGCAGATGGCGACGGGCACGAATATCCGCACCTATTACAACGGGCAATGGCATGACGGCGATCCTGCGGTGATCCGGGCGGCGGATCATGGCGCGTGGCTGGGCACGACGGTGTTTGACGGTGCGCGCTATGTCGACGGGATCGCACCCGACCTTGACAGGCATTGCGCGCGGGTGAATGCCTCGGCCAGCGCGCTGATGATCACGCCGACGGTGACATCATCGGACATGGTGGGGATCGTCCGGGAGGGTCTGAAACTATACCCCAGATCCGCCGCCATCTATATCCGGCCGATGTACTGGGCACTGGACGGCGGCGATCTCGGAGTCGTGCCGAAAGAGGGCGCGACCGGCTTTGCCATCAGCCTCGAGGAAATTCCGATGCCGCCCCCGGGCACCAGCACCACGCTCTGCCGCACCCGGTTTCGTCGCCCGGTGCTGGAGGACGCGGTGGTCAACGCCAAGGCCGGATGCCTCTATCCCAACAACGCCAGGATGCTGAAAGAGGCGCGCGACAAGGGGTTTGGCAATGCGCTGGTGGCCGATGCCCTTGGCAATGTGGCCGAGACGGCGACGGCGAACGTGTTTGCCGTCAAGGATGGAGAGGTGTTCACGCCCATCCCCAACGGCACCTTCCTCGCCGGGATCACGCGGGCGCGACATATCGCCAACATGCGCCGCGAGGGCATGCAGGTGCATGAAACCGTCATGACGTTCGACGATTTCCGCGCGGCGGACGAGGTGTTTCTGTCAGGCAACCTGATGAAGGTGACGCCGGTGTCGGCCTTTGAGGACACCCATTACCAACCCGGCCCGGTGACCGAGAAAGTGCGGCAGATGTATTGGGACTGGGCGTATTCGGAGGGCTGAGACCTGCCACGGGCGTTGAACGGCGCCTGCACGGGTTTGTGCCCCGACCAGGCATGGCAGCCCCGGGCCGCACATTCGCCGCATTGCAGCACCCTTGCACGCGGGCGCAAATCGGAATAGGCCATCGGCAACTTTTCAACCGACGGAGAATGATCCAATGGCCAGACCCAAGATTGCGCTGATCGGCGCCGGACAGATCGGCGGCACCCTCGCCCATCTCGCCGCGCTCAAGGAACTGGGCGACATCGTCCTTTTCGACATCGCCGAGGGCACCCCCGAGGGCAAGGCGCTCGATATCGCGGAATCCGGCCCCTCCGAAGGGTTTGACGCGGCCCTGAAGGGCACGCAGTCCTATGCCGATATCGCCGGTGCGGATGTCTGCATCGTCACCGCCGGCGTGCCGCGCAAGCCGGGAATGAGCCGCGACGACCTTTTGGGCATCAATCTCAAGGTCATGAAATCCGTGGGCGAGGGCATCGCCACCCATGCACCCGACGCCTTTGTCATCTGCATCACCAACCCGCTCGATGCGATGGTCTGGGCGCTGCGCGAATTCTCCGGCCTGCCGCAGGAAAAGGTCTGCGGCATGGCGGGCGTGCTCGACAGCGCACGGTTCCGGCACTTCCTCAGCCTCGAATTCGGCGTCTCGATGCGCGATGTGACCGCCTTTGTGCTGGGCGGCCATGGCGACACGATGGTCCCGCTGGTGCGGTATTCCACCGTCGCCGGTATCCCGCTGCCCGACCTGATAGATATGGGCTGGACCACGCAGGAAAAACTTGACGCCATCGTGCAGCGCACGCGCGACGGCGGGGCCGAGATCGTGGGCCTGCTGAAAACCGGCTCTGCCTTTTATGCGCCCGCCACCAGTGCCATCGAAATGGCCGAGGCCTATCTCAAGGATCAGAAGCGCGTTCTGCCCTGCGCGGCATATGTGGACGGGGCTTATGGCCTCAAGGGATTCTATGTCGGCGTGCCCACGGTGATCGGCGCGGGCGGGGTCGAGCGTATCGTGGACATCAGGATGAACAAGGACGAACAGGCGATGTTCGACAAATCCGTCGATGCGGTCAAGGGCCTGGTCAAGGCCTGCAAGGAAATCGACCCTTCGCTGGCGTGACATCCACAGGCAGCACTCAATTCGGGGCCGGATCATGTCCGGCCCTGATTCTTTTTCGGCAGCAATGATGCCGGTTTCCCTATTTGTGATCACACGTTTTACTCGTGTGATCACAAAATTGAAAAAATCGCCCAAAATCTCGTCATTCGGCAGAAAACCGTTTATTTCCCCTGCAAGGATATGCCTATACCTGTCCCAATCGCAGCAAAACGGGACAGTTTCATGAATATCCATGAGTATCAGGCGAAGGCCCTGCTTCGCTCTTACGGCGCCCCGGTGTCGGACGGCCGCGTGGTTCTGCGCGCGGAAGAGGCCAAAACCGCCGCAGGCGCGCTCGACGGGCCGCTCTGGGTGGTCAAGGCGCAGATCCACGCAGGCGGACGCGGCAAGGGCAAGTTCAAGGAGACCGGCGCCGGTGACGCGGGCGGCGTGCGCCTTGCGAAATCCGTCGAAGAGGCTGCCGAAGAGGCCCGCCGCATGCTGGGCCGCACGCTGGTCACCAAACAGACAGGCCCCGCGGGCAAGCAGGTCAACCGCATCTATATCGAGGACGGATCGGGCATCGAGACCGAGATGTATCTCGCCCTGCTCGTGGATCGCGGCACCAGCCGCGTCAGTTTCGTCGCCTCCACCGAGGGCGGCATGGACATCGAGGAAGTGGCCGAAAGGACGCCCGAGAAAATCCTCAGCTTCTCGGTCGATCCCGCCACCGGCTATCAGCCCTTTCATGGCCGCCGTATCGCCTTTGCCCTCGGCCTTTCGGGCGCGCAGGTCAAGCAATGCGTGGCGCTGATGGGCACGCTCTACAGGCTCTTTGTCGAGAAGGACATGGAGATGCTGGAAATCAACCCGCTGATCGTGACCGACAAGGGCGACCTGAAATGTCTTGATGCCAAGATGGGTTTCGATTCCAACGCGATCTACCGCCATTCGGACATTGCCGAACTGCGCGACACAACCGAAGAGGATCCCAAGGAACTTGAGGCGTCGAAATACGACCTCAACTATATCGCGCTCGATGGCGAAATCGGCTGTATGGTCAACGGCGCGGGTCTGGCGATGGCCACGATGGACATCATCAAGCTTTACGGGGCAGAGCCTGCCAATTTCCTCGACGTGGGCGGCGGGGCGACCAAGGAAAAGGTCACCGAGGCGTTCAAGATCATCACCTCCGACCCGCAGGTCAAGGGCATCCTCGTCAACATCTTCGGCGGCATCATGCGCTGCGACGTGATCGCAGAGGGCGTGGTTGCGGCAGTCAAGGAGGTCGGCCTCAAGGTGCCGCTGGTGGTGCGTCTCGAAGGCACCAATGTCGAAAAGGGCAAGGAGATCATCAACAATTCCGGCCTCGACGTCATCGCCGCCGACAACCTCAAGGACGGCGCGCAGAAGATCGTGAAGGCTGTGAGGGGGTAATGCCAATTGTTCTCAAGATAGACGGCTCAGCGGTTTCGCCTCTGGAGTGTTCGTTACTGACGTTGACGACCAAAATCAGGGTCAAAGATACCGATGTTCGCGTCGGAGACTCGGCTTTCATTTGGAGCCACTATTCCCAACCGAGAGTTCGCGACGGGAAGCTTATCGCATTAGGAGTAGTTGTGGCTTCGACCAGAGGCGAGGACCGAAAAACCGTCGATTTGAGGATTGCAATGTCTTCTTGCCCTCCACGCCGAGACTGGAGAACAGAGGAACTGGATGCCTTGAAGAACCGCAACGATGGTTCTCCCGAAACCGAAATTGCTAACGAAGTGCGCGGATACACCCATGACCATGTGGGACATGTTTCTCAAGATGCCGCTGCACTAATGGCCACTTACTTCATTTAGGAGCCTAAAATGGCAGTCCTCGTAGACGAAAACACCCGCGTCATCTGTCAGGGCCTCACCGGCTCTCAGGGCACGTTCCACTCCGAACAGGCCATCGCCTATGGCACGAAAATGGTCGGCGGCGTTACCCCCGGCAAGGGCGGCACGACGCACCTCGACCTGCCCGTGTTCAACTCGGTGCACGAGGCGATAGCCGCGACAGAGGCCAACGCCTCGGTCATCTACGTCCCGCCCCCCTTCGCCGCCGACTCGATCCTCGAGGCGATCGACGCGGAAATGCCGCTCATCGTCTGCATCACCGAAGGCATCCCCGTCCTTGACATGATGCGCGTCAAGCGGGCGCTGGAAGGCAGCAAATCCCGCCTCATCGGGCCGAACTGCCCCGGCATCATCACGCCGGACGCCTGCAAGATCGGCATCATGCCCGGCCATATCCACAAGCGCGGCAGCGTCGGCGTCGTCAGCCGCTCCGGCACGCTGACCTACGAGGCGGTCAAGCAGACGACGGATGTGGGTCTGGGACAGAGCACCTGCGTGGGTATCGGCGGCGACCCGATCAAGGGGACCGAGCATATCGACGTGCTGGAATGGTTCCTTGCCGATGACGAAACGCAGTCGATCATCATGATCGGCGAGATCGGCGGATCGGCCGAGGAAGAGGCGGCGCAATTCCTCGCCGATGAAAAGAAAAAGGGCCGCTGGAAACCCACCGCAGGCTTCATCGCCGGACGCACCGCCCCCCCGGGCCGCCGCATGGGCCACGCCGGCGCCATCGTCGCCGGCGGCAAGGGCGACGCGGAATCCAAGATCGAAGCCATGAAATCCGCCGGCATCACCGTCGCCGAAAGCCCCGCCGGGCTGGGCGAGGCGGTACTAAAGGCGATCGGGTAGCACATCACGCAGGCCGGGGCTGACCCCGGCCTGCGTCAACACACAGGGTTTCACGTCCTCTCCGAGGTGCCACAATGACCGACCAATCCCCCAACGACCTCTTCCATGCCTCCTCCTTCATGCAGGGGCATAATGCCGAGTATCTCGAACAGCTCTATGCGCGCTACGCCAGCGATCCGAACGCGGTCGATGGGGCGTGGAAATCGTTTTTCGATCAGTTGGGCGACCGCGACGACGACGTAAGGAAAGAGGCCGCCGGCCCGTCCTGGGCACGCGCAGACTGGCCACAAATGCCCTCGGACGACCTGACCGCCGCCCTGACCGGCGAATGGCCTGCCGAACCGGAACTCAAGGACGCAGGCAAGAAGATCGCCGCCAAGGCCGCCGACAAGGGCATCGCGGTCTCGGACGAGGCGATCAAGCGCGCCGTGCTCGATTCGGTGCGCGCGCTGATGCTGATCCGCGCCTATCGCATCCGGGGCCACCTCATCGCCGATCTCGACCCGCTCGGCCTGCGCGAGATGACCCACCACCCGGAACTTGACCCGAAATCCTACGGCTTCACCGAGGCCGACATGGACCGGCCGATCTTTATCGACAACGTTCTGGGCCTGCAGATCGCGAGCTTGCGCGAGATTCTCGCGATCGTCAAACGCACCTATTGCGGCACCTTCGCGCTGCAATACATGCATATCTCCGACCCCGAGCAATCCGCCTGGCTGAAAGAGCGGATCGAGGGCTATGACAAGGAGATCACCTTTACCCGCGCCGGTCGCAAGGCGATCCTGAACAAGCTGGTCGAGGCCGAGGGTTTCGAGAAATACCTGCATGTCAAATACATGGGCACCAAGCGGTTCGGCCTCGACGGCGGCGAATCCCTCATCCCGGCGATGGAACAGATCATCAAGCGCGGCGGACAACTGGGCGTCGAGGATATCGTGATCGGCATGCCGCACCGGGGGCGACTGTCGGTGCTGGCCAATGTGATGGGCAAACCCTATCGTGCCATTTTCAACGAATTCCAGGGCGGCAGCTTCAAACCCGACGAGGTGGATGGATCGGGCGATGTGAAATATCACCTCGGCGCCAGTTCCGACCGCGAATTCGACGGCAACCGGGTCCATCTCAGCCTGACCGCCAACCCCAGCCATCTCGAGGCGGTGAACCCCGTCGTTCTGGGCAAGGTCCGCGCCAAGCAGGATCAACTGGGCGACAAGGACCGCACCAGGGTGCTGCCCATCCTTCTGCATGGCGACGCGGCTTTTGCCGGACAGGGCGTGGTGGCGGAATGTTTCGGCCTCTCGGGCCTCAAGGGGCACCGCACCGGGGGCACCATGCATATCGTGGTCAACAACCAGATCGGTTTCACCACCGCACCGCATTTCAGCCGGTCCTCGCCCTATCCGACCGACATCGCGCTGATGGTCGAGGCGCCGATCTTTCACGTCAACGGCGACGACCCCGAGGCGGTGGTGCATGCCGCCCGCGTCGCCACGGAATTCCGCCAGAAGTTCCGCAAGGACGTGGTCATCGACATGATCTGCTATCGCCGGTTCGGTCACAACGAGGGCGACGAGCCCATGTTCACCAACCCGCTGATGTACAAGAAGATCAAGCAGCAAAAGACCACGCTCTCGCTCTATACCGAGCGGCTGGTCAAGGACGGCCTCATCCCCGAGGGCGAGATCGAGGACATGAAGACCGCGTTCCAGGCCTATCTCGCCGACGAATTCGAGGCGGGCAAGGATTACCGCCCGAACAAGGCCGACTGGCTAGATGGCAAATGGTCCGACCTCAACGCCCATCGCGGCAAATACGAGCGCGGCGAGACCGCGATCAAGCCCGAGACGCTGGCCGAAATCGGCCGCGCGCTGACCACCGCCCCCGAGAATTTTCCGCTGCACAAGACGGTCGAGCGCCTGCTCGAAAGCAAGGCAAGGATGTTCGAGACAGGCGAGGGCTTTGACTGGGCCACCGCCGAGGCGCTGGCCTTTGGCAGCCTGCTGACCGAGGGTCTGCCGGTGCGCCTGTCGGGGCAGGACTGCACCCGCGGCACCTTCAGCCAGCGCCATTCCGGCCTGATCAATCAGGACAACGAAGAACGCTATTACCCGCTCAACCACATCCGCGAGGGGCAGGCGCAATACGAGGTCATCGACTCGATGCTCTCGGAATACGCGGTGCTGGGCTTTGAATATGGCTACAGCCTGGCGGAACCCAACGCGCTGACCCTGTGGGAGGCGCAGTTCGGCGATTTCGCCAACGGCGCACAGATCATGTTCGATCAGTTCATCTCATCGGGCGAATCGAAATGGCTGCGCATGTCCGGTCTCGTCTGCCTCTTGCCGCATGGCTACGAGGGGCAGGGGCCGGAACATTCCTCGGCCCGGCTGGAACGGTTCCTGACAATGTGCGGCGGCGACAACTGGATCGTGGCCAATTGCACGACACCGGCAAACTATTTCCACATCCTGCGCCGCCAGATGTATCGCACCTTCCGCAAACCGCTGATCCTGATGACGCCGAAATCGCTGTTGCGGCACAAGCTGGCGGTCTCGAAGGCCGAGGAATTCACCACCGGCTCCAGCTTTCACAGGGTCCTGTGGGACGATGCGCAATACGGCAATTCCGACACCACGCTGGTCGAGGACAAGAAGATCCGCCGCGTCGTCATGTGCTCGGGCAAGGTCTATTACGATCTGCTCGAAGAGCGCGACGCCCGCGGAATCGACGACATCTACCTGATGCGCATCGAACAGTTCTACCCCTTCCCGGCGATGTCACTGGTCAAGGAACTGGAACGCTTCAAGAGCGCGGAAATGGTCTGGTGTCAGGAAGAGCCCAAGAACCAGGGCGCCTGGTCCTTCATCGAGCCCAATATCGAATGGGTGCTGACCCGGATCAAGGCCCGGCACAAACGGCCCGTCTATGCGGGCCGCCCGGCCTCCGCCTCGCCCGCCACGGGCCTTGCCAAGCAGCACAAAGAACAACAAGAAGCGCTGGTCGATGCCGCGCTGACCATCGAAGGGAAATAACCCATGACCACCGAAGTCCGCGTCCCCACCCTTGGCGAATCCGTGACCGAGGCGACCGTCGCCACCTGGTTCAAGAAACCCGGCGATCCGGTCGCCGCCGACGAGATGCTGTGCGAACTGGAAACCGACAAGGTCACCGTCGAGGTGCCCAGCCCCGCCGCCGGTACGATGGGCGAGATCGTGGCGCAGGAGGGCGAGACGGTAGGTGTAGATGCGCTGCTCGCCACCATCGCCGAGGGCGAGGGCAAGGCAGCTCCGGCCAAGGCAGAAAAGACTGAAAAATCTGAAAAACCGGCCAAGATCGACAGCGCCAATGCCAAGGCCAGTGTCGATGTCATGGTCCCCACCCTTGGCGAGTCGGTGACAGAGGCGACGGTTTCGACCTGGTTCAAGAAGGTCGGCGATCAGGTCAGCGCGGATGAAATGCTCTGCGAACTGGAAACCGACAAGGTTTCCGTCGAAGTCCCCGCACCCGCTTCCGGCACGCTGACGGAAATCCTCGCCGCTGAGGGCGCCACCGTGCAGGCCGGCGGCAAACTGGCGGTCCTCTCGTCTGGCGAGGGCGCGACCGCGCCAGCCACACAGAAGGCAGAAGAGCCTGCTGCACCCGCGAAATCCTCTGGCAAGGATGTCGAGGACGCCCCCGCCGCGAAAAAGGCCATGGCAGAGGCAGGTATCAGCCGCGATCAGGTGCAGGCGTCGGGCCGCGATGGCCGCGTGATGAAAGAGGACGTGGCGCGCGCCGCAGCGGTCACAAAGGCCCCCGCCGTTTCTGCCGCCCCCGCACAGGCACCCCGCGCGCCCTCCCCGGCAGAGGACGCCGCCCGCGAGGAGCGGGTCAAGATGACCCGCCTGCGCCAGACCATCGCCCGCCGCCTCAAGGACAGCCAGAACACCGCCGCCATGCTCACCACCTACAACGAGGTGGACATGACCGAGGTGATGGCGCTCCGCAACCAGTACAAGGACGAATTCTTCAAGAAACACGGCGTGCGCCTTGGCTTCATGTCCTTCTTCACCAAGGCCTGCTGCCACGCGCTGAAAGAGGTGCCCGAGGTCAATGCCGAGATCGACGGCACAGACATCGTCTACAAGAACTTCGTGCATATGGGCATCGCCGCGGGCACGCCCACCGGCCTTGTCGTGCCGGTGATCCGCGACGTGGATTCCATGTCCTTCGCCGCCATCGAAAAGGCCATCGCCGAAAAGGGCGCCCGCGCCCGCGACGGCAAACTCAGCATGGCGGAAATGCAGGGCGGCACCTTCACCATCTCCAATGGCGGCGTCTACGGCTCGCTGATGTCCTCGCCCATCCTCAACCCGCCGCAGTCGGGTATTCTGGGCATGCACAAGATTCAGGATCGGCCGATGGCGATCGACGGCCAGGTGGTGATCCGCCCGATGATGTATCTCGCGCTCAGCTACGATCATCGCATCGTCGACGGCAAGGGCGCCGTCACCTTCCTCGTGCGGGTGAAAGAGGCGCTGGAAGATCCCCGGCGGTTGTTGATGGATTTGTGATTGGGAATGGTGGGTTTCACCCACCCTACGGGACAATTCGTAGGGTGGGTGCCAACCCACCACGAGGAGAAACCATGACCCCCGAACTCACCGCCCTCACCCTCGCGGCACTCCTGCAAGCGGTCCAGTACCTCCTCTACGCCGTCCCCGCCAATCTCGAACTTGGCCCCGGCTACACCATGTCCGCCCGCGACCGCGAACCCTCCCGCCAACTCTCGCCAAAAACCGCCCGCTTGGGCCGCGCGCTCACCAACCATTTCGAGGGGCTGATCCTCTTCACCATCGCCGTGATCGTGGTCACCTTCACCAAGATCACCACCCCGCTCACCGCCGCCTGCGCCTTCACCTATCTCGGCGCGCGCGTCCTCTATATCCCCGCCTACTACCTCGGTCTGCGCCCCTGGCGCTCGCTGATCTGGGCGGTGGGCTGGCTCGCCACGCTTTTCATGCTGCTGGCCGCGCTCTTCTGATGCTTCATCTGGCCGCAAATACCTCGGGGGGAATTGGCCGCAGGCCAAGGGGGGCAGAGCCCCCACCCCGCCCAACTGAAAGGAAACACCCATGGCATCCTATGACGTGATCATCATCGGCGCCGGCCCCGGCGGCTATGTCTGCGCCATCCGCTGCGCGCAGCTGGGGCTGAAAACCGCCGTGGTCGAGGGCCGCGAAACACTGGGCGGCACCTGCCTAAACGTCGGCTGCATTCCGTCCAAGGCGCTTTTGCACGCCAGCCACATGCTGCACGAGGCAGAGCACAATTTCGCCGCCATGGGCCTCAAGGGCAAGGCGCCCTCGGTCGACTGGAAACAGATGCTCGCCTACAAGGATGACGTCATCGGCCAGAACACCAAGGGCATCGAATTCCTGTTCAAGAAGAACAAGATCGACTGGCTCAAGGGCTGGGGCTCCATCCCCGGGGCAGGCAAGGTCAAGGTCGGTGACGACATCCACGAGGCTAAAAACATCGTCATCGCCACCGGCTCGGACTCCTCCAGCCTGCCCGGCGTCGAAGTGGACGAAAAGATCGTCGTCACCTCGACCGGCGCGCTGGAACTGGGCAAGATCCCGAAATCCATGGTGGTGATCGGCGCAGGCGTGATCGGCCTTGAAATGGGCAGCGTCTATGCCCGCCTCGGCACGGAGGTGACGGTCGTCGAATATCTCGACGCGATCACGCCGGGCATGGACGGCGAGGTGCAAAAGACCTTTCAGCGCATCCTCAAGAAACAGGGGCTCAAGTTCATCATGTCCGCCGCCGTGCAATCGGTCGAGACGCTGAAAACCAAGGCCAAGGTCCATTACAAGCTGCGCAAGGACGACAGCGAGCATCAGTTGGACGCCGATACCGTCCTCGTCGCCACGGGCCGCAAACCCTATACCGACGGGCTGGGCCTCGACACACTCGGCATCACCCTGTCGAAACGCGGCCAGATCGAGACCGACAAGCACTGGCAGACGAATGTAAAGGGGATCTATGCCATCGGCGACGCCATCGACGGCCCGATGCTGGCGCACAAGGCCGAGGACGAGGGCATGGCCGTGGCCGAGGTGCTGGCGGGCAAGCATGGACATGTCAATTACGGCGTCATCCCCGGCGTGATCTACACCCACCCCGAGGTCGCCAACGTGGGCGAGACCGAGGAATCGCTGAAAGAGCAGGGCCGCGCCTACAAGGTCGGCAAGTTCTCCTTCATGGGCAACGGACGGGCCAAGGCGGTGTTCGCGGGCGACGGTTTCGTCAAGATCCTCGCCGACAGGGAAACCGACCGCATCCTTGGCGCGCATATCATCGGCCCCGCCGCGGGCGATCTCATCCACGAGATTTGCGTGGCGATGGAATTCGGCGCCTCCGCGCAGGATCTGGCGCTCACCTGCCACGCCCACCCCACCTATTCCGAGGCGGTGCGCGAGGCCGCGCTGGCCTGCGGCGACGGAGCCATTCACGCGTGAGCAGTGCGGCGGCCACGCCCCTCGTCTCGGTCGTCATCCCGGCCTTTCAGGCGGGGGAAACCTTGCGCACAGCGCTGGCCTCGGTGGCGGCCGCCGGCCTGCCGCCCGAGCGGGTCGAAGTGGTGATCGCCCCCGATGACGGGCAGGGCTACGACGACCTGCCCGATCACGGCCTGACCCTCACCCGCTGCGCCACGCATCACATGGCCACCGGCGCTGGCCCCGCCCGCAACCGCGCCATCGCCCGCGCGCGCGGCGCGTTCATCGCCTTTCTGGACGCCGATGACACCTGGGCACCCGGTTATCTGGCCGCCCTGTTACCACTGGCACAGCGGCACGGCGCAGCTTTTGGCCGGACCCGCGTCCTGCTCGGGAAACAACCCCTCCTGCATCTGCCCGGCCCGGCGCAATCCACGCTCGGCCTTGCCGATCTGGGGCGCACCGGATGCAGCTTTCACCCCCTCGCGCAACGGGTGCTCGTGGGACCGTTCCGTAACCGCGCGGCGCAGGATGTGCTGCACACGATGGAGGTACTCTCGCTCGTGGGAGGACGCGCACCGCTGGCCAAAACCAGCTACAACCTGCATCTCAACCCCCAGAGCACCACCGCCCGCAACGCCTTTGCACAGCGCGCGCAACAGGCCTATTACGACCACATCCGCGCCATCGGGGCGGGTCAGACCCGCATCGCGCCGGGCCACGGGGCGGCGGCGCGCCACGCCTTCGAATCCAAGGCCCGGCTCAACCGCGCCTATATCCGATCCGGCAAGGCGCAGTTCTTCTACCAGTTCATGCAGGAACGGCTGGCGGCTGAACAACGCACCGCCGCCGTGCAGCCCGATCCGTCGTGACGCGCCCCACGTCCCAAGGTCTCATTCCGCGGGCGATATCGTCTCTTTCGTCTTTTTCGACCGACGCAGTCGCCGGACCACATTCCGGAAGGGCACCAGATAGAGCTTGGCGCAGCTGTCCATTTCCTCTGCGTTCATCCCGGCCACCCCGAACCGCACGTCCCGGTTATCCTCCGGCAGTTCGTAGGTCTTGAAGATGACATCCCAGACCGGGAACATGAAGGCGAAATTCTTGTCGATATGATCCGGGTGACAACTGTGGTGGACATGGTGATGCGCCGGAGACGGAAACACCTTCGACCAGTTGCCCGGCCAGCGCAGCCAGATATGCGAATGCCGCAGATTATAACCCATGACGTTGAACAGAAACATCAAAAGCGGCACGCCAAGCACCGCCGGCATGCTCGGCAGATACCCCAGAAGCTGCGCAGCGGTCCCCATGAAGATCCCGTTGCCGGCCCCGATACAGACCAGATAGGCAAGGTTGTCGATAGGATGCTCGCGAAAATTCGACATCGGATGCATCACCTCGGCGCTGTGATGAACCTTGTGAAATTCCCACAGGATCGGGATCTTGTGCTGCAAATAGTGGATCGTATAGGCGATGAGATCCGACAGAACGAAAAACCCGACCATATAGCCAAAGGCAATCACATAGGCCCCAGTCCCGGACCGGGTATCGCCAATGCGCGCAGCCTCTGCAAGACTCTCGCCGCCGGTGACCAGCGCATAGGCCCAGGCGGAACACGCCGCCATCACACCGAACAGCAGGAAATGACCGATGAGCTTGTGAAAGAAGAAATAGCGCACGTCCAGCCAGGCCGAGGGATGCGACCAGACGCGCCTGGGCAAGAGAAAGCCCAGGAATGTCGGGGCATCCTCTTCGCCATCATGCCGACGCCAGGCACGGACCCTGTAGACCACATAGGCAAACCCGACTGCGGTCAGAAGATAGAGCGCAAAGAGCCGCTCGCCCGGCGACCAGAAGAAGCCGAGAAAATGAAGCAGATAGCTCACGTAAAGCTGCCACAGATCCGTCAGATATCCCATATGCCCGACCCTACATTCAACTGTTACGCCTGACAATCACGGCAGGATGCGTGCTTTGTGTGAACAGAATGTGGAAATCTGCGGGCCACGTTCCGCTCAGACGGCACCGGGATCAAACCCCGCCTCGCGCATCAGCCGATCAGAGGCGTCCTCGACCTCCCGCTCCAGCCGCGCCATGAAACTGTCCTTGTCCAGCCCGGCAGGGATCACCGGCAGAAACTCCACCACCGCCAGCCCCGGCTTGCGATAGATCCCCCTGCGCGGCCAGAACACGCCCACATTGGTGGCGGCAGGTACGCAATCCTGCCCAAGCTGGTCATAGAGCACACCCGCACCGACCTTGTAGGGCACCTTGCGGCCCGGTGCCACGCGCGTGCCCTGCGCATAGATGATCAGTTGCCCCGGCTCCTGCGCACCACGGGCCACATCCTCAGACATCTGCCTGATCGCCGCGCTCCGCTTGCCGCGATCCACGGGCACACAGCCGATCCTGAGCGCATATTGCCCGATCACCGGCGCCCACATGAGCTCACGTTTCATGATGAACTTGCCCGCCGGAATACTCCCGAAAATCAGGATGATATCCAGAAACGACTGATGCTTGGCGGCGATCAGCACCTCGCCGCGGGGTGGCGTGCCGCGCACCTCGCTGCGCAGCCCCACCATCCAGGCAGCGGTCCAGCGCACCCACCGGCAAAAGCTTTTGCAGGCGACACGCGCGCCCCGGCGGCTCACCAGCGCCCAGGGCAGGAACACGATGCCCAGGACACCCATCGCCAGGTACATCTGCACGACAAAGATCAGCGAACGCAACCATTGAACCGGATGTTTCATGTCATGTCTTTCAACGTTCTTTGCGCCGCCGCGCGAGTGGCGGCATAGGCGACACCCGCCGCCAGCGGCGGAATGACCAGCGGCCACAGCCAGTGCCAGCCCTGAAATCCCAGCCCGGTCAGGAACCCGCCTTCGGCCTGCGCCCGCGGCAGGAACAGGATCGCCGCGCAGCCCAGCGCCACCCCGGTCGCGGCGCCCGCGAGCGCGCGCAGCGTGAACCGCCGCACAAAGGCCCCGGCGATAAAGCTGTCCTGCGCCCCCACCAGCCGCAGCACACTGATCACCTGCGCGTTGGCCGCCAGCGATGCGTTGGCCGCCAGCGTGATCATCGCCCCCATCGCGGTGCCGATCAGCAACAGCACGACCCAGCCCAGCAGCCGCAACCGCTCTGCGGCGCGCACCAGCGGCGCGCGCCAGCGGCTGTGATCGTCGAGAACGGCCCCCGGCACCTCGGCGGCCAGCCGCAGGCGCAGGCCTTCGGGATCCATGCCTTCGCCCGTTTCCACGATCTCGATGAGCCGCGGAATCGGCAATTGTTCCACCGGCAGATCCGGGCCGAACCAAGGCGCCAGAAGCGCCGCCTGCTCCGCGTCGCTCAGCGCGCGGGCCTGCGCCACCCCGGCGGTCGTTTCCAGCACCCTGAGCGCCGCCGCCGTTTGCGCCGCCATCTGCGCCTCGGGGGCAGAGATACGCACCGTCGCCGTGCGCGCCATCTCGTCGTCCCAGCGATCCGCCAGCCGCCCGGTCGCCAGCGCCAGCGCCAGCGCGCAGACCGCGACAAATCCCATCACCGCCGCGCTGAACAGCGTCAGCCTTGCGGTCATGCCGGTCGGCGGCACCACCCGGTCAGCCTGCGCATCCCCCAGCAGAAAGGCCCCCGCCTGCGACACATCCAGCCTCACAGGTCCGCCCCCGCCAGTTGCAACCGCCGTGCGGCGATCCTGAGCACCCGTGCCTGCACATGGGTCTTGGCCGCGCGGATGAGCGCCAGGTCATGCGTGGCGATCAGGATCGTCTTGCCCATGCGGTTGAGTTCGATCAACAGCCGCATGAGCCGCTGCGACATCTCCCAGTCCACGTTGCCGGTGGGCTCGTCGGCCAGCACCACCTCGGGTGACATGATCAGCGCCCGCGCCAGTGCCGCCCTCTGCCGCTCTCCGCCCGACAGTTCCGGCGGCAGGGCCCGGGCCCGCTCCCTCAGTCCGACCCAACCGATCAACTCCCGCAGATTGGCATCCTCGGCCAGCAGATCGCGACCGGACACCATCAACGGCAGCGCGATGTTGTCCGACACATCGAGGTGATCCAGAAACTGACAGTCCTGATGTACAACTCCGATACGGCGGCGCGCCATGGCGATATCGTCGCGCCCCATATCCTGCCGGTCCTTGCCAAAGATACGCAACTGCCCGGCAGTCGGGACCAGCGCGCCGTAACACAACTTCAGCAGCGTGGTCTTGCCCGATCCCGAGGGGCCGGTCAGGAAATGAAACGATCCGGCGCTCAGCGACAGCGACACATCGGTCAGCAACTCGCCCCCGTCATAACCATAGGCCACATTTTCCAGCTCGATCACACCTGCGCCCCTCGCGTTGCCACCCCTAAATGCCCCAGAGGCAACAGTTGTGCAATGATCCAGCACGCGATTTCCTTTGTCCTTTCCCGAACATAAAGTTACGCTTATGGTAGGCGTCAGCGAAATGGACCGGATAACGGCAGCAGGCAACAGGTGTAGTATGAGGTTGACTTGCCCGAATTGCGGGGCTCAATACGAAGTCCCCGACGAAGTCATCCCCGAGGACGGGCGTGACGTGCAATGCTCGAATTGCGGCGATACCTGGTTTCAGCAACATCCTCATCATGCCCCCCTGGACGCGCAGGAAGAAGACGCCCCAGCCCCCGCACCATCGAAAGACGGGACGCCAGAGACCGCGACCGCCACGAAACCGCCCGCCGATCTGCCGGGCACGGACATGGCAGAGACCCCCGCCCCCAGAACCGACGAGAACAGGCCCTCAGCGCGAACCGCAGGCCCCAGTGTTGCCCCGGACCGCCGCAGCGTCGATCCGGCAGTAGCGGATATCCTCCGGCAGGAGGCCGAGCGCGAAAAGGCTGTCCGCACCGCAGAGGCCACCGGCGGCCTCGAGACGCAGCCCGAACTCGGCCTGAGCCAGCGCCCAGGCGGCAGCGACGACCGCAGCCGCCATGCCCAGGCCAGGATGGACCGGCCGCACGGCACCACGACCCGCCCCATTGGCCCGACCGCGGATGACGCCGACGACTACGCAGATATCGACCCGGCATCGCGCCGCAACCTTCTGCCGGATATCGAAGAGATAAATTCCTCCCTCAGTTCACACCAAAAAACCTCGCACCAAGAGAAAGAGGCCCCGGAACAGGTCGCCATCCCCGAATACACATCAGAACCCGTGCGGCGCAGCGGCTTTGGCCGCGGCTTTCGACTGGCGATCCTGATATTCATTCTGGCTACGCTGATCTATCTTCTGTCGCCCCTGATCGCTGGTCAGTTTCCCGCCGCCGAGGGGCCGCTGGCGCAATATGTCGCGACGGTCGATAATCTCAGGCTCTGGCTCGACAGTCATGTCAGCGCGGCAATCGGCTGGTTCTCGAAAATGTCCGCACCGGCCACCGGAAACTGAACCCACCGGGTGTGACGGCCTCAGAACCTTTCCAGCAACCTGCGCAGGTAATCCAGTTCGACATCGGGGCGCTCACCCTCTCCGGAGCGGCGGCGTATCTCGTCCAGCAGATCCCGCGCCCGGCGATATACATCCGCACCCTGCAGCAGATTGTCCTGCGTGCCCGCCTGACGCCCCTGCCCGGCGTCGCGCCCCAGAGGATCGGTCTGCGCCTGCCCCGCGGGGCCCTGCGCGTCGCCCTGTCCACCCGGATTCTGCTGCTCGGCCAGTGCCTCGCCCATGTTGCGCATACCCTCGCGCAGCGCATCCATCGCTTCGGCCTGGTTGTCTATGGCCCCGGCCAGATCGTCACCCCGCAGCGCCTCTTCGGCACCCTCCATCGCGCGCCCGGCCCGTTCCAGCGCCTCACGCGCGGCTTCTCCGGCCTCACCGCCCAGTTGCGGCAGGCCCTGTCGCTGACGCTCCAGCTCACGCCGCAGCGCCTCTTGACGGTCGGCCAGAGATCCCTCGGCGCCCTGCCCGTCCTCAGCCTGTTGCTGACCCTCGGCACCGGGCTGCGCGCCGCCCTCGCCGCCGCCCTGACCTTGCTGGCCGTCATGACTCTGACCGCGCCCGTCGCCGCCGCTGCGGCCTTCGTTGCCCTGCGACTGACCGGACCGCGCACCGGGGTTGAACTGTTCCTGCAGGTCGCGGAACGCCTGATCCGACAGGCCCTGTTGCTGGCGCAGCGTATCGGCCAGCCCCTCCATCGCCTGCTGCCCCGGTGACTGGCCCTGCTGACTACCGCCCTGCGTGACCTGCATGTTCTCCATCATCTGCTGGAATTCCTCCAGCGCCTGCTGCGCCTCGGCAAAGCGACCCTGTTCCATCAACTCCTGAATGCGGTCCATCATGTCCTGCAGATCCTGCTGGGTCATCCGCATCATGTTCTCGGCGCTCTGCTGATCGCCGTTCTGGGGATCGTCGCGCTGCGCCTGCTGCATCTTCTGGCGCAGGTAATCCTGCGTCGCATCGCGCAATTCCTGCATCAGACGCGCGATCTCATCCTCGGTCGCGCCATTCCTCATCGCCTCGCTCAGCCGCTCCTGCGCCGCGCGCATCCGCGCCAGCGCATCGCCGATATCGCCATCCTCCAGCAGAATGCCCAGATCCCACAGCGCCTGCGCGACCTCGTCGCGCTCCGGCCCGCTCAACCCGTCGTCGTCGGTCATCGCCTCCAGCTGCCGCAGGATCACCCGCAGCCGCAGATAGGCCGCCTCGGAGCGAAACAGCCCCTCGGTTGGCAGGTAGGACACCGCCCGCAGCACCTGCGCCACGCGACCCGCATTCTCTCGCGACCACAAGAGATCGCGCCGCTGTTCGATCACCGCCGCCGCCATCGGGTTGAAGAACCGCCGCGCCGGCAGCGTCATCTGCACGGCTTCCGACACACCTTCCTGCCCCGCCGCATCCGCGACACGCAGCTCCAGCGTCACCGGCAGATGCGCCCAGGGGTGCTCTGACAGGTTCTCGATCAATGTCTCGATGAACGCCGCCCGATTGCCCGCCAGCGGCAACGGCAGATCGAGCGTGATCGGCTCGCGCGGCTCGGGGTCCACGGTCAAACCATGCCGCCGGTCAACCTGACCGGGATCAAGCGCGAACACCGCGCTGCCCCCCACGATGCCATAATCGTCATGTGCCTCGAAGGGCTGGCTCATCTGGCCGTCAAAGGTGGTTTTCAGACCATCCCGCATCACCCGCACCTGCGGCGGCGCATCCGGTATCGCCTCGACCTGCCAGCTTTGCCCGCCGGGTCCGTCGATCCGCAGATCGCCATTGCCCGCAATCTCGAAACGCTGTTCGGTATCCGTCGCCTCCGGCGCATCCCCGGTGCGCCCCGACACCGTTTCGACAAGGCTCAGCGCACCGACCTCGCCATAGAACCGCAGCGTCACCCGGCTGCCAACCGGCGCGCGGATCAGCTCACGCTGATCGGCCAGATAGAGGCTCGGCAATCCGGTATAGGACGGCGGCTCGATCCAGCCCTCCCATGTCGGACCCTGCGCCAGAGCGGCCCCCGGAGTAGCACCCGGCATCATCTCGGCCACCGACCCGGCCCGCCACACCGATCCGAAGATGAGCGCCATCACCAGCCCCAGAAGAGCGATATAGCGCAGGCCGAACGGATCCTGCCGCGAGAGCCGCAGATCCGGCTCGACTGCCCTCGCCGCGGCCGCGCGCAACGCCATCCGCGCCTGATGCGCCCGCCAGAGCGTCTCCGACCCGCCATCGCCCGCGCCGATCGCCTGACTGTCGGCCAGCGCCGCCAGCGGCCGTCCCGGCATCGCCGCATCCAGCCGCGCCAGCGCCTCGGCCCGGCGCGGAAAGCGAAACCGCATCGCGCCCCAACCGGCAAACCCCACCAGCGCCAGCCCGCCCAGCATCAGCGCGGACCAGACCACCTCGACCGGGGCGATGTCGTGCAGCCCCAGCATCAGCATCGCCGCACCCGCCGCGATCAGGCTCCAGACCGGCCAGAACGCGCGCACCAGCCGCTCGGCGATCAGCCCCGCCCAGGTCAGACTGAGCGGACGGCGCAGCCGCGCCATGACTGCGCCCAGGTTATCCTGCGTTGTCCTTCGCGTTGCTGGCATGCGTCACGCCTTTTCCCGGCCTCACGCGCCCATCGCGTCAGAGCCATTCGGGGATGGTATCGCGATTTATCATTTCGTCAAAGGTCGGTCTGGCCCTGATCACGGCAAATTCACGCCCATGCACCAGAACCTCGGGGATCAGGGGCCGGGTGTTGTATTCGCTCGACATCACCGCGCCATAGGCCCCGGCGCTGCGAAACGCCACCAGATCGCCCGCGACAAGCGGCGGCAGCATCCGCCCCCTGGCAAAGGTATCGCCCGATTCGCAGACCGGGCCGACCACGTCGTAGGGGCGCTGCTCAACCCCCGGCGCGGCCTCGGCCACCGGCACGATATCGTGATGCGCGTCATACATCGCAGGCCGGATCAGATCGTTCATCGCGGCATCAAGGATCAGGAAATCCCGCCCTTCGCCAGATTTCACATAAATCACCTCGCTGACCAGAATACCCGCGTTCCCGGCAATCAGCCGCCCCGGCTCGATCTCGATCTCACAGCCCAGATGCCCCAGCGTCTCGCGGATCAGCGCGCCATATTCGGTCGGCAGCGGCGGCGCCTCGTTGCTGCGCGTGTAGGGGATGCCCAGACCGCCCCCCAGATCCAGCCGCCGGATGTCATGGCCATCCTCACGCAACTGCACAGTGAGATCCGCCACCTTCTCATAGGCCAGCCGGAAGGGCGTCAACTCGGTGAGTTGCGACCCGATATGCACGTCGATCCCCACCACCTCCAGCCCCGGCAGCCGGGCCGCCTCGGCATAGACCTCGCGGGCGCGCGCGATCGGAATGCCAAACTTGTTCTCGCTCTTGCCGGTGGCGATCTTGGCATGGGTTCTGGCATCCACATCCGGGTTGACCCGGATGGTGATGGGCACCTGCACCCCCATATCCAGCGCCACGGCATTCAGCGCCGCCATCTCCGGCTCGCTCTCCACGTTGAACTGCCGCACGCCGCCCTCCAGCGCCATGCGCATCTCGGCCCGCGTCTTGCCGACGCCGGAGAAAACGATCCGCTCACCCGGCACGCCTGCGGCGCGCGCGCGGGCATATTCTCCGCCCGAAACCACATCCATCCCCGCGCCCAGCGCCGCCAGCGTTTTCAGGATCGCCTGATTGCTCGCCGCCTTCATGGCATAACAGACCAGGTGATCCATTCCCGCCAGCGCCTCGTCGAACAGCCGGAAATGCCGCGTCAGCGTGGCAGTGGAATAGCAGTAGAACGGCGTGCCCACGGCGGCGACGATCTCGGCCACCGGCACATCCTCGGCACAGAGCCTGCCGTCCTGATAGAGAAAATGATCCATTCCGCCCGCCTGTCCCCGCGCTACCCGTTTCTTCTTGGCATAAATACCCGAATCCGCCCTATCCGCGCCGCGACGCCCGCAGGAAAAGATAGAGCGGCAGCCCGCAACTCACCCCGATACCGAACGTCGCCGGAATGGCGATCAGCCCCAGCCAGGCGCGCCGCTGCACCGCCTCGGCCAGCACCCAGAGCGTCAGCACCACCGCCGCGATGGTCAGATCCCAGACCAGCCCGCTTGACGCCGCATTGGCATGCCAGGCGTCGACCATGCCCATCAGGTCAAACCCGTTCTGCCCGAACCATTGCACGAAGTAATACATCGGATGGATGGCGCCCCAGACCGCCAGCGCGGCAAAGACCCATCTCACAGACCCACTCCCACGCCCACATTCACACCGCCGACACGCGCCCCGGCATGCACGCCGGTATGCACCCCGCCGCTGCCCGCGCTGACCGTGCCGCCAAACGTCGGACGCACCGGCTCGCCATCGGCCCCGCACCCCGCCAGAACCGCCAGCGCGAACATCGCCAGACCCGCCCTGATCATCCCAACCGCTCCTTCCACCGCGCCGCCTGCATGCGCACCTGCGCAGGCGCCGTGCCGCCATAGCTCATCCTTGAGGCCACCGAATTATGCACCCCCAGCACATCATAGACCGAGGCATCGATTTCGCCATGCACCGCCTGCATTTCCGCAAGGCTCAGATCCGGCAGGTCACATCCCCTGGCCTCGGCCCGCGCCACCAGCGCGCCCGTCACGTGATGCGCCTCGCGAAACGGCATGTCGAGCACCCGCACCAGCCAGTCCGCCAGATCCGTCGCGGTCGAGAACCCGGCCCCGGCGGCGGCCTCCAGATTGGCCTTCTGCGCCACCATGTCGCGCACCATGCCCTCCATCGCGGCCAGCGCCAGCATCAGGTTGTCGGCGGCATCGAACACCTGCTCCTTGTCCTCCTGCATGTCCTTGGAATAGGCCAGCGGCAGACCCTTCATCACCATCATCAGCGCCACGTTGGCCCCGAATATCCGCCCCACCTTGGCGCGGATCAACTCGGCGGCATCGGGGTTCTTCTTCTGCGGCATGATGGATGAGCCGGTCGAGAACCGGTCGCTCAACGCCACGAACCTGAACTGCGCAGAGGACCAGATCACCAATTCCTCGGCGAACCGGCTCAGGTGCATCGCGCAGATGCCGGCGACGCTCAGAAACTCCAGCGCGAAATCCCGGTCGCTGACGGCATCCAGGCTGTTGGCGCAGGGCGCATCGAATCCCAATTCCCTCGCCGTCATCTCCCGGTCGATGGGAAAGGACGTGCCCGCCAGCGCCGCCGCCCCCAGCGGACATTCGTTCATCCGCGCCCGCGCATCACGCACCCGGCTCAGGTCACGCCCGAACATCTCGACATAGGCCATCATGTGATGCCCCCAGGTCACCGGCTGCGCGGTCTGCAGATGGGTGAAACCGGGCATCACCCACTCTGCCCCCGCCTCGGCCTGCGCCACCAGCGCGCGCATCAGCGCCCGCAACGCCTGCTCTGCGGCATCCAGCTGGTCGCGCACCCAGAGCCGGAAATCGGTGGCCACCTGATCGTTGCGGCTCCGCCCGGTGTGCAGCCGCCCGGCAGGCGCGCCGATGATCTCCTTCAGCCGCGCCTCGACATTCATGTGAATGTCCTCCAGCGCCGTCGAAAACCGAAATTCCCCCGCCTCGATTTCTGACAAGACCGTGAACAGCCCTTCCCTCATCGCCTCGGCGTCACTATCACTGACGATACCCGTTGCCGCCAGCATCGCGGCATGGGCACGCGACCCGGCGATATCCTGCGCCGCCATCCGCCTGTCGAATCCGATCGAGGCATTGATCGCCTCCATGATCGCATCCGGCCCGGCGGCAAAGCGGCCGCCCCACATCTGGTTCGAGGTCGTGTCAGTCATCTCTGTTGGCCCTTCGGAGGGAAGTATGAAACGCATTCGTCAGATCGTCCTTTATATGGCCCTTGCACTCGGTGCAAATGCTGCCCTCGCCGATACCGCAGCACTTGAGACGCTGCGCGAGGGGGACATGAAGAAACTGATGTTCCACAGCACACCCGCCCCGGCCCCGCTGACCGAATACGAACGCGACGACGGCACCACCGGCACGCTCGCCGATTATCGCGGCAAGCACATCTTGCTCAATTTCTGGGCCACATGGTGCGCCCCCTGCCGCGCCGAAATGCCGATGCTGTCGAACCTGCAGACCGACATGCGCAGCGACGCCTTCGAGGTCGTCACCATCGCCACGGGCCGCAACCCGCCGCCCGCGATGAAAAAGTTTCTAAACGAGATCGGCGTCGACAACCTGCCGCTCCACCGCGACCCCAAAAGCGCGCTCGCCCGCGACATGGGTGTGTTCGGCCTGCCGATCACCGTGATCATCGACCCCGAGGGCCTTGAGATCGCCCGCCTCATGGGCGACGCCCACTGGGACAGCGACAGCGCCAAGGCGATCGTTCAGGCGCTGATCGACGGGAAGGGGGAGAGTTGAGGGGGAGGAGTTACGGTAGACGCAGAGGGGCGGGTTTGCGGGACATTTCTGCCGTTCAGCGCTCCCCTCTATGCAGACGCACCCTCAAACCCGCCCACTGCTGGCAGAACTCTGTAACCCTTGTCGTTATTTCCTCGTCAGGGTTCAGCACAAAAAACGTCCTTGGGCTGTATGCCGTTGCCCGCACTGCCAATCCCGGCATCCCGACCTCGCCCAGCCAATGATCGACCTCAGCGTCGTGGCCCCCTCGCCGCCGAGTATTGTGATGGTAGATCACTGCGCATCGACCTTGGGCCAGTTCCTTTACCTCTGCCAAGGGCATCTGCTTGCCAAACGTCGCACGTCCCCTTCGCCAATCGCCGTCATCGATGATGCCGTTGTCGGGATCTGCGAAAACTAGGTCGCAAGGGGATAGCCTTTGCATCACACGCTTGAACCATGCGGTGCGCCAAGAACGGCGTTCACGAGGCGATATCGTGCTACTGTCTACGGTCTCATCTGATGAGATCACACCCTCCAATACCGGCAACAGCGAGTTAATCGAGCGCACCTCTTTTGTGATGTTCCGGAGATGGCTGAACAAGTCTGGGTCTAGGTGTTCGTACTGATGCGGTTCGTCGAGATAGATAATGTGCCGCCCATCCCCGTTGTGGTCCTCGTCCGGGTAACGGTACCAAGCAACGCCCAACTGTCGTCGCGGTGAGAGGGCTCTGAGTAGGCCGATCTTTACATAGTCTCCGACATCGCCAGCGTAGCGGTCCTGCATTGGTCTAGCTTTCTTCTTATGGCTCTGATTTTCCAACAGAGTATAGTCGGTTGATGCGTGTGGTGGCCACTACCGTTCAATGACGGCAACCAAATCAGTTTTTCGCAGCATGGTTATTTGGGCGACCGCGTAGGCTCGTCCGTGATGCCGCAGCATGGAAGGCCCCTTCCTAGCTGCGGCCTGCCTGAATGTAGCTTCCGAACTCCAAGCCGCCACTCCCACCACCCACCACCCCCATTTCATCTGGCCGGAAAATACCTCGGGGGAGTCGCCGCGCAGCGCGCGACGGGGGCGGCGCCCCCATCCTCCGCCCTGCGGCAAACCGGCTGCGTACATCTCGCGTGTCCGCCCTGCACACCGCGTACGCATCACGCCCCCGCGATACCCGCCCCAGATCCCCGCAACCCTTACCCCACCGCACGCTTGACAGCCCCTTGCACACCCTTGTGCGAACCCCTCAAAACCCCTAAAGCCAGCCCATGCTAGACGAGACCGAAGAGATCCATCCGCTCTTTCACGGTGCCCCCACCAGCACCGAATTCAAGAAGCTGCGCAAGCGCATCGTCCGCCACACCCGCGAGGCGATCGAGCAATACGGCATGGTCGAACCGGGCGGCAAATGGCTGGTTTGCCTCTCGGGCGGCAAGGACAGCTATACCCTTCTCGCCGTGCTTTACGAACTGCAATGGCGCGGCCTCCTGCCGGTCGAACTGCTCGCCTGCAATCTCGATCAGGGGCAACCCGGATTTCCCGCCACCGTCCTGCCCGAGTTCCTGAAAGAGCGCGGCGTGCCCCACCGCATCGAGTATCAGGACACCTATTCCATCGTCGTGGACAAGGTGCCCGCCGGGCGCACCTATTGCGCGCTATGTTCCCGTTTAAGAAGGGGAAATCTCTATCGCATCGCCCGCGAGGAGGGCTGCACGGCGGTCGTTCTCGGTCATCACCGCGACGACATTCTGGAGACCTTTTTCATGAACCTCTTTCACGGAGGTCGGCTGGCGACGATGCCCCCGAAACTGGTCAACGAAGAAGGCGATCTGTTCGTCTACCGCCCCCTCGCCCATGTCGCCGAGGCCGATTGCGAGCGGTTTGCCCGCGCGATGAACTACCCGATCATTCCTTGCGATCTCTGCGGCAGCCAGGACGGGCTGCAACGCCAGCAGGTCAAGCAGATCCTCGACCGCTGGGAAGCGAATTCGCCGGGCCGCCGCCAGGTCATGTTCCGCGCCCTGATGAACGCGCGGCCCTCGCATCTACTTGATTCGGGCCTGTTCGACTTCGCCGGTCTGCGGACAAGTTCGCTCAAGCCCGAGGGAAATCCCGAAGCTCTGCCCAAACTCCGTTAACCGATCCGCGCCGGTCTTCGCGGGTGATGGCAGCGACAAATCCGCTTCGGCGGCGCTGAACTCCCGGAATCCGCTTGACCTTTGGGTCCGCACTCTGTTGAACCCCCCTGACATGCAACAGACAAGTGGCCATCGGCAATGGATGATCAAAACAAGAACCTGATCGTTGCGACAGCACTCAGTTTTCTAGTGATCCTGGTGTGGTTCGTGGTGTTCCCGCCACCTGAGCCCACTTCGGTCGACCCCAGCGCCCCGGTCCCCACGGCCAGCGACCACCAGAGCGCCCCGCTCGCGGGCAATCCAGTGGTTGCCGACAGCGCCGCAACTGGCACGGGTCAGACCACCACAGAAGTGGACAGCGCGCCGGACGCGCCCCGGCTCACCATCGACACCCCCAGCCTCCAGGGCACGATCTCCCTCAAGGGTGGGCGGATCGACGATCTGTTCCTCAAGAACTATCGCGAAACCATCGCCGCCGATGCCGATATCGTGCGCCTGCTGGCGCCGGTCGGCAGTGCTGCGCCATATTACGCCCTCTACGGCTGGGCCCCCGGTGCGGGGCTGACGGCCGAGGGCGTGCCCGGCGCCAACACGCTCTGGCAGGTCGAGAGTGGCAGCACGCTTACCCCCGCAAGCCCCGTCACGCTGGTCTGGGACAACGGTGCGGGCCTGATTTTCCGCCGCGAGATCAGCATTGACGAGGATTTCATGTTCTCGGTGCGCCAGTCGGTCGAGAATACCGGCACAAACCCGGTCAGTCTTGCGCCCTACGGCATTCTCGCGCGACACGGGCAGCCTCACGATCTCAAGAATTTCTTTATCCTTCATGAGGGGCTGATTGGCATGGCCGACGGCACGCTCAGCGAAACCGATTATGACGATGTCGAGGAATACGCGTTCAACCCGCGCGAGGGCGCCCCGGCGGAGGTCACGCAGGTGACGGAAAACGGCTGGACCGGATTTACCGATCACTACTGGATGACCACGCTGATCCCCGCCTCGGGCGCCCCGTTCAAGGCGGTCAACAAATATGACCCGCAGCGCGGCATCTATCAGACCGAAACCGTGCAGGCGACGCAGACCGTGGCGCCGGGCCAGATCGCCAGCGCCGAAACCCGTTTGTTTGCCGGGGCCAAGGAATGGGCCACGATCCGGCACTATCAGAACGAGGAAGGGGTCGAGCGTTTCCTCGATTCCATCGACTGGGGCTGGTTTTTCTTTCTGACCAAGCCGATTTTTGCGGCACTGCACTGGCTCAACGCGGTTATCGGCAACATGGGTTGGTCGATCATTGCCCTGACGCTGCTGATCAAGGCTCTGGTGCTGCCGCTGGCATATAAATCCTACGTCTCGATGGCCAAGATGAAGGAACTCCAGCCACAGATGGAAAAGATCAAGGAGATCGCGGGCGACGACCGGCAGAAACTCCAGAAAGAGATGATGGAGCTTTACAAGAAGGAAAAGGTCAATCCGGCCTCGGGCTGCCTGCCGATCCTGTTGCAGATTCCGATCTTCTTTTCGCTCTACAAGGTGATCTTCGTCACGCTGGAACTGCGCCACGCGCCGTGGGTCGGCTGGATCCGGGATCTTTCGGCCCCCGATCCCTCGTCGATCCTGAACCTCTGGGGCGTTTTCCCCTGGGCCTCGCCAGAGCCCGGCTCGATACTCGCGCTGATCTTCATCGGTATCCTGCCGCTCGGACTCGGTATCTCGATGTGGCTCCAGCAAAAGCTGAACCCATCGCCCACCGATCCCACGCAAAAGATGATCTTTGCCTGGATGCCCTGGGTTTTCATGTTCATGCTGGGCAGTTTCGCCAGCGGTCTCGTGCTCTACTGGATCGCCAACAACGTGATCACATTCGCCCAGCAATATCTGATCATGCGCAGCCAGGGCTACAAACCGGATGTCTTCGGCAATATTCTGTCAAGCTTCAAGCGGGAGAAGGCAGTGCCTGAGGCACCGAAAAAGAAAAAATGACAGAGGTTCGCGCCCTCTGGCGGCACCCGATCAAGGGGCATGGGCGCGAGGCGCTCACCTCGGTGTCCGTCACCGCCGGTCAGGCCATGCCCGGCGACCGCCTCTGGGCGGTCGCGCTCGAAATCGCCCGCCTGACCGAGGGCGAGTGGGGCCCCTGCGTCAACTTCTCGCGCGGCTCGAAGACCGGCACGATCATGGCGATCAATGCCCGGCTCGATGAGAGATCAGAGACCGTCACCCTTACCCACCCTGACCGCCCGGACCTATGCTTTCACCCCGATCGCGACCAGCAGGCCTTTCTCGATTGGGTGCGCCCGCTGATGCCGCCCGGAGGCACGCAACCCTTGCGCCTTTACCGGCTTGATGAACGCGGCTTTACCGATACCGATTATCCCTCGGTCAGCCTGCTCAACCTCGCCTCCAACGCCGATCTCGCGGCCAAGATGGGGGCTGAGGTCTCGCCCCTGCGCTGGCGCTGCAACATCCATCTTGACGGACTGGCCCCCTGGGCCGAATTCGATCTCATCGGCCGGCACCTGCGCATCGGCACCGCCGAAATGACCGTGCGCGAACCGATCCGGCGCTGTCTGGCGACCACCGCCAACCCGGCAACGGGCCTGCGCGATCTTGACACGTTGGGCGCGCTCAACCGTCACTTTGACCATCAGGATTTCGGCATCTACGCTGAGGTTGTGAAATCCGGCGAAATCGGGATCGGTGACCGGCTGGAGGTGCTCTGATGCAGCTGCGTTTCCCGCTTGCGCAAGAGCCGGATCAAGAGGCGGCAGAGCAGGGCCGCAAGCTCTTTGCCGGGCCGGTAGAGTTTCTCAAGGGCATCGTGGCGATGTCCGGCCTACCACCTGCCGACCGGCTGGAGGTGTGCTTTGCGGGCCGCTCGAACGTCGGCAAATCCAGCCTGATCAATGCCATTACCGGTCGCAAAGCGCTGGCACGCGCCTCGAACACGCCGGGCCGAACGCAGGAAATCAACTATTTCACGCTGGGCGACAGTCGTTATCTGGTCGATCTGCCCGGCTATGGCTATGCCAATGCGCCGGTCGCCGTGGTGCAGAAATGGCAGGCCCTGCTCAGGCAGTATCTGTCGGGTCGGCAGACCCTGCGCCGCGCCTTTGTGCTGGTCGATGCCCGCCACGGGATCAAGCCGGTGGACGAGGAAATCATGCGCCTGCTGGACAGCGCGGCCGTGACCTTTCAATGCGTGCTGACCAAGACCGACAAAATCAGCACCGCGGAACGCGAGCGCGTGCTGGCGCAGGTGCGCGAGAACCTGGCCCCCCATCCCGCCGCCTTCCCCGAACTGATCCTCACCTCCAGCGAAAAGGGCGAGGGCATCGCCACGCTGCGCGCCACCATTGCCACCCTGGAATGATCCACACAACCCCTTGCGCGCGCGTCCGCTTGCGGGGATAAACGCGCACACACGAGGATCCCGAGGATGAAGACCAGAGACATGAACCGCGACTGGATCGCCACCGCCCGCACCCTCTCCGAGGCGTTGCCCTATCTGCAGCGCTATACCGGCGCGATTGTCGTGATCAAGCTGGGCGGTCATGCTATGGGCAGCGACGAGGCGATGGAGACCTTTGCCCGCGATGTCGTGCTAATGAGCCATGTCGGCGTCAATCCGGTGATCGTGCATGGCGGTGGACCGATGATCAACGAGATGCTGGGCAAGCTGGCGATCAAATCCGAGTTTGTGAACGGCAAGCGCGTCACCGACACAGCCACGATGGAAGTCGTGGAAATGGTGCTCTCGGGCCGCGTCAACAAGCGCATCGTGCAGGCGATCAACCGGCAAGGCGGTCGCGCCGTGGGCCTGTCGGGCAAGGATGCCAATCTCATCACCTGCAACCCGTCGAGTCCCGATCTGGGCCTTGTCGGCGAGCCGTCGGAGATCGACACAAGAATCCTGCGCACGCTATTTGACGCCAACATGATCCCGGTGATCGCCCCCTTGGGCACCGGTCGCGCGGGCGAGACATACAACATCAACGGTGACACGGCGGCTGGCGCGATCGCCGCCGCGCTCAAGGCGGACCGCCTGCTGCTGCTGACCGATATCGACGGGGTGCGCGATGCCTCGGGGCAGGTTGTGACCGAACTCAGCGCCGATCAGATCCGTCAGATGACCCGCGATGGCGTGATCGCGGGCGGTATGATCCCCAAGACCGAAACGGCGCTGGCCGCGATCGAGGGAGGCGTGCGCGCCGTCGTCATCCTGGATGGCCGCGCACCCAATGCAACGCTTCTGGAACTCTATACAGAACATGGCGCAGGCTCGCTGATCCGGGCCAGATGACATCCCTGCGGCAAGGCGCTGCGCCACCTTGTGCGCGAGGCGAAACGGGATAGATTTGCGGTCATGGAAAACGAAGCCCTCATTCGCCTGTCCGTCTTTGCTAGTCTCTTCGCGCTCTTCGCGATGATCGAGGCGCTCGCACCCCGGCGCGTCCGCACACAGCCGCGCCGCAGCCGCTGGATCACCAACTGGGCCATCGTAATCCTGGACACGATCACCCTGCGTCTGCTGGCGCTTGCCCTGCCGCTGCTGGCGGTGGGGGCGGCGGTAGATGCGCAGGCGCAGGGTTGGGGCATGTTCAACGCACTTGACCTGCCGCTCTGGCTGACCATTCCCCTGACCGTGCTGATCTTTGACCTGGCGATCTGGGCGCAGCATCTTGTCACCCACAAGATCCCGCTTCTGTGGCGCTTTCACCGGGTTCACCATGCCGACCGCGATATTGATGTCACGACGGCAATTCGCTTTCACCCGGTCGAGATCGCCTTTTCGATGCTGCTCAAGATCGGGCTGGTCTATCTGTTGGGGCCACCCGCCGCCGGGATCGTCCTGTTCGAGATCATCCTGAACGGCACGGCGATGTTCAACCACGCCAATATCCGCCTGCCGCTCTGGCTGGACCAGGTACTTCGAAGGATTCTCGTCACCCCCGACATGCACCGCGTGCATCATTCAAACCTGCGCAGCGAGCATGACAGTAACTATGGCTTTGCCCTCTCGATCTGGGACCAGATGTTCGACACCTACGTCGCGCAGCCGTCGCGGGGCCATGACGAAATGACCGTCGGACTGGAATGGCAGGACGATCGCCCCTCGCGCCTTGGCTGGGCGCTGGCCCTGCCCTTCCGGCGCAAGTGATGCTGGCCCGCCTCAAGGCCCTGGCCGCCGCGCATCACCTTGCCCTGTTCGGCGCGCTGCATCTGGAGCCGGACGAGGTGCCGGGGCATCGGACGCTGATCCTGCTTGGCCCGTCAGAGCCGGGTTTCTGGACGCATTTCACCGCCACACCGGAATATGCGGACGGCGCGCCCGACCCGATGAACCGCTGGTCAGAGCGGGTGATCCGGGGAATGGCCAGAGACCTTGGGGCGACCGCGCTCTTTCCCTTTGGCGGCCCACCCTGGCAGCCGTTTACCGGCTGGGCGCGGCGCAGCGGGCGCGCCTGGCCCTCGCCCGTCGGCCTTCTGGTGCATGACACCGCCGGGCTCATGGTTTCCTATCGCGGTGCCCTAGCCCTGACCGACCGGCTTGACCTGCCCAAGACCGGAGCCTCGCCCTGTGACGCCTGTGCCGATCAGCCCTGTCGCAACGCCTGTCCGGTCGATGCCCTTGGCCCCGATGCCTATGACGTGCCCGCCTGCAAGGCCGATCTTGACCGTCCCGGCAATGATTGCCGGGCGCGCGGCTGCGCAGTACGCCGCGCCTGCCCGGTCAGTCAGCGTTATGGCCGGCAAGAGACGCAGTCGGCCTTTCATATGGGATATTTCCAGTGAAGACTCTCATCCTGATGCGCCATGCCAAGTCGGACTGGGGCGATTCGCGCCTCAGCGATCACGCCCGTCCGCTCAACGGGCGCGGCAAGCGTTCGGCGACAGCGCTTGGCGACTGGCTGCGGGCGCAGAATCTCCTTCCCGATCAGATTCTCTGCTCCTCGGCCACCCGCGCACAGGAAACCTGTGCGCGGCTCAAACTGCCAAAGATGCACCAGCTGCTGGACAGCCTCTATATGGCCGAGCCCGATGCGATGCTGACCGTCCTGCGCCGCGCGACGGGCGACACCGTTCTGATGATAGGTCACAACCCCGGCATCGCGGAGTTCGCGCACCATCTTGTCACCATACCCCCCGATCACGTGCGCTTTGACGACTACCCGACCGGCGCGACGCTGATCGCGCGCTTCGATATCGCAGATTGGTCCGACCTCCGCCCTGGCACCGGCATGCCGCTTTTCTTCGTCATTCCGCGGGAACTTGACTGAGCGTGCAACATGAAAGGGGCGGCCCGGCGCCGCCCCTTTTCCTGGTCTTGTCCATTTGGCTACGACAGCTCCGGATCCCGTTCAGTGCCCCAGAATCTGACTCAGGAACAGCTTGGTCCGGTCCGATTGCGGGTTGTTGAAGAACTCTTCAGGCTCGTTCTGTTCCACGATCTGTCCCTGATCCATGAAAATCACCCGGTTCGCCACCTTGCGGGCAAAGCCCATCTCGTGGGTCACGCAGATCATGGTCATGCCTTCCTCGGCCAGTTGGATCATGGTGTCGAGCACCTCCGAGATCATCTCGGGATCGAGCGCCGAGGTCGGTTCGTCAAACAGCATGATGCGCGGCCGCATGCAAAGCGAACGCGCTATCGCCACCCGCTGCTGCTGACCGCCCGAGAGCTGGCCGGGGTACTTGTCCGCCTGTTCGGGGATTTTGACCTTGGTGAGGAAATGCATCGCAATCTCCTCGGCCTCCTTCTTGGGTATCTTGCGCACCCAGATCGGCGCGAGGGTGCAGTTTTCCAGAATGGTCAGATGCGGGAAGAGGTTGAAGTGCTGGAACACCATGCCAACCTCTGACCGGATCTTGTCGATATTCTTGAGGTCGTTGGACAGAAGCGTTCCGTCCACCTTGATCGACCCCTTCTGGTGCTCTTCCAGCGCGTTGATGCAACGGATCAGCGTCGATTTTCCCGATCCTGACGGCCCCGCGATGACGATCCGCTCGCCCTGATAAACGGTCAGGTCGATATCGCGTAGAACATGGAACGCGCCATACCATTTGTTCATCTTGACGATCTCGATGGCAACTTCATCGGAGATTTTCATTTGCGTTTCTGCGGCCATAGGTATGACCCTCCTTACCGATGATCGGTCTGAAGCTGACGCTCCAGCCACTGGGAATATTGCGAAATGCCGTAGCAGGTGATGAAGAACAGGACACAGGCAAAGCCAAAGACTTCCCAATAGACCCCGTTCCACTCCGGCGAGGCCAGGATCGGTCCGCGGATCATGCCGACGATGTCGAACATCGAAATGACCGAAACAAGCGTCGTATCCTTGAAGAGCCCCACCGCCACGTTGACGATGCCGGGGATCGAGATCTTGAGCGCCTGCGGCAGGATGATGAGCTGCATCGACTGCGCGTAATCCAGCCCCAGACTGTCAGCCGCCTCATACTGCCCGCGCGGCAGCGCCGCGAGACCACCCCGGATCACCTCGGCGATATAGGCCGACGAGAACATGGTGATCATGATGATCACCCGCAGGATCAGGTCGAAATTCGTACCCGGCGGCAGGAAATAGGCCAGCACCACGTTGGCGACAAAAAGAAGCGTGATCAGCGGCACGCCGCGGATGAACTCGATGAAGACCACGCAGATCCATTTTATGATCGGCATGCTCGATTGCCGCCCGAGCGCCAGAAGGATGCCGATCGGCAGCGAGAGCGACACGCAGACAACCCCCAACATCAGATTGATCATGAACCCGCCCATGTCGCGCGAGGCTACGGCCTCCATGGCCAGAAACCCATCGAATGGCGCCTTGAGGTATCCCGAAAGGATCCAGAACACCAGTGCCGCCAGAAATCCGGCGATCACCGCTACGCCTGCGCTGGTTCTCAGCAGGCGGAAATAGACGAAAATACCAACCAGAACGCCAAGCAGCGCAAAGACCGGCGTTGCAATCGGCCCGCCCCAGATCAGCCAGAAGGCGATAAAGGGATAAAGCCCGGTAAACACCAGGAGCTTGCGTGGAAGATACTTGATGAAGAGCACAGGCGCCACCGCCACGAACAGCAGCACAAAGGCAAGCGTCGGGCGCCAGTAAAGCTCAGGCGGATATTTGAACCCGAACAGCAGTTGGTTCCAGCGCTCGGTCAGAACCGCAAAACAGCCGCCGACCTTGCCGCCCAGAATCTCGCGGCAGGCCGTCAGGCTGGGGCTATCCCAGATGCCATTGATGAACCAGGGTGCCGCGCCCATGACGATCTTGAATATCACATAGGCCGATACCAGCGTAAGCAATGTATTGGCCGGTGACGAAAAGAGATTTTCGCGCAGCCACTTGATAGCTCCGGTTTCCGCAGTGGGTGGCGGCGCCTCCGGCAGCATATGCGAGCGCACGAAAGACAGTTGTTCACGCGACATAGCTCAACGCTCCTTGAGTTTGATGCTGTTGTTATAGACGTTCATCACAGCCGAGATGCTGAGCGAGATCGTCAGATAGAACAACATCAGCAAAAGCACGCTCTCGATCGCCCGACCTGTCTGGTTCAGCGTGATACCCCCCAGAGTGCCGGTTACATCCATATAGCCCACGGCAATGGCCAGAGACGAGTTCTTGGTCAGGTTCAGATATTGCGAGATCAGCGGCGGAATGATCACCCGGAGCGCCTGTGGCAGGATCACGAGATTCATGATACGGCGCGGACGAAGTCCCAGCGAGGCTGCGGCCTCTGTCTGCCCCCGGCTGACCGCCTGAATACCCGCACGCACGTTTTCCGCGATGAACGCACCGGTATAGATCGCCAGGGCGAACCAGAGCGCGATCAGCGAGCCGCGAATATGCAGCCCCCCGCCAAAATTGAAGCCGCGCAGTTCGGGATAATCGAGCGAGATCGGTCGTCCCATGATGAAATAGATCAGGATCGTCGGCACGAACAGGATCACCAGCGACGGCCAGCCCATCGGCAAGAGCCGCCCCGTATCATAAAGCAGCTTGGTCGCGTAGTGGCGATAGTAGAACACCCCAAAGATTGACGCCAGAAAGACCAGCACCACCACAAGCGAACCCGGCCCCCAGATCGGTGCCGGCGTATACACGCCACGATTTGTGAACGCAAAGGAGTCAAACAGCATCGACGCGCTCGCATCCTCCCCACGGAATTGATTGGGCGCGGGCATCACCGCCGTCATGATGGTAAAGATGATCAGGATCCAGATCAGCACCGGCACGTTGCGGAATGCTTCGACATAGATCGCCATCAGCTTGCGCACCAACCAGTTGGGCGAAAGCCGAAGAATCCCTGCCGTCACCCCGAACAGCGTCGCCGTGATACAGCCGAGAAAAGCCACGATCAGCGTGTTGAGCACACCCACGATGGACGCGCGCAGATGGGTCGAGCGGCTGTCATACTCGATCGGTCGCTGGTTGATGTCATAATTGGATGGCTCACCGAGGAATCGGTAAGAGATGTCCTGACCCTGCGACGCAAGGTTCTGGATCAGGTTCATGCCGAGATAGCCGATCAACAGCATCAGCAGCACAAGCGCGATGAACTGAAAGGTGTAAGAGCGATACCGGGTATCGTAGATCAGCGAAGAAAGCTGAAACGACGCCCTTGGGGGGTCGGTCATCGTTGTCATCTGGGATGTTCCCTGTTTCTCGACCCGGTTTTTTATCGGCGATTGCACCGTGGGCCGATTTATTTGTCGTCAGGTGAAAAGGGCGCGGAATGACCCGCGCCCTTCGCCATCCGGTCTTACCGGAAAGGCGGCGAGTAGAGGATGCCGCCATCAGTCCATTGCGCGTTCAGGCCGCGCGCCAGACCGATCGGTGTCTTTTCCCCGATGTTCTTTTCGAACACTTCGCCATAGTTGCCGACCGCCGCAATCGCCCGCTTGGCCCAGTCATTGTCGAGGCCGACCATCGCGCCAAGGTCACCCTCGGTGCCCAGCAGACGATTGATTTCCGGGTTCCCACCCGGAGCCGATCCCAGTTCCGCCACATTCGCGCTCGTCACGCCCAGTTCTTCGGCCGAGATCAGCGCGTTCAGCGTCCAGCGGACGATGTCGCCCCAGTCGTTGTCGCCATGGCGCACAAGCGGACCCAGCGGCTCTTTCGAGATGATTTCCGGCAGGATCACGTGATCGCCCGGATTCTCGAACGCGGCACGGGTCGAGGCAAGACCCGAAGCGTCGGTGGTGTAGGTGTCGCAGGCCCCGGCCAGATACTGCTGCTGGCCTTCAGCGTTGGTTTCGATCGGAACCGGCTCATAGCTGATGTTGTTGGCCCGGAAGAAATCCGCCAGGTTCAGCTCTGTCGTGGTGCCGGTCTGGATACATACGGTTGCGCCATCCAGTTCCTTGGCCGAGCTTACGCCCAGCGACTTGGGAACCAGAAAGCCCTGACCGTCGTAGTAGTTGACACCGACGAAATCGAACTTGAGGTCGGTGTCGCGCGAGAAGGTCCATGTGGTGTTGCGCGCCAGCATGTCGATCTCGCCGGAGGCCAGAGCGGTAAAGCGGGTCTTGCCAGTGGTCGGCACGAATTCGACGGCGGACGCATCCCCCAGAACGGCGGCAGCCACGGCGCGGCACACGGCCACGTCAAAGCCTTCCCAAACGCCGTTGGCATCGGGGGCTGCAAAGCCGACGAGGCCGGTGGTCACGCCGCAGTTCAGCTTGCCACGGGCCTTCACGTCGTCAAGCGTGGCCGCGGCGGATGCCCCTGCAGCAAGACCCGCAACGGTCAGCGTGCCCAAAAATACGGTTCGTTTCATGTTTACCTCTTCCTGATTGTCCACCCTTTCGAGGGCGGTTCGTTCGGCCCTCGCAGGCCGGAGTGACACTGTTTGCGGGACGATAGCCCCCATCAGTGCCAGCAAGTTTGTGTGGATTCATCACGAAACGTCAAGTCTTTGTTCACAAAAACCAATGTCCGGCCCGGGGTTTCCGCGTGGTCAGCTCTGCTTTCCCGCCCAGGTCCGTCACAATCGCGAAAGATCGTGAAAGCGTTTGGCGTGCAGAAAGTCAGATTCTTTCCTCAGCGCCATACATCTCGCCTCTTCGTCGCTACCCCATTGCTCTTCCTGCCAGGTTTCGTCAATCCGGGACAGCCGCCAGAGGTCCTCCGGCGCGTGCAACCCCTCCAGCACGGCAAAACCGATCACCAGTGATCCGCTGAGACTCACAAGATCGTGAAACGCCGTCAGCGCCCAGATATCTAGCGCCGCCACCCGCGCATGCAGATTCTCCAGCGCTTCCGCCCTCTGGGGGACATGCACCACCCCCACAACCGAGGACAGGCGTGCTGCAAGGGCCGATTCGGCCCAATTCAGCAGCGGATCCCAGGCTTCGGCCTGCCGCGCCACCAGTTCCGCCGGACTTTGGGCGCGATAGCAGATCAGATCGCTGTCGCCATAGGCGGCAAGCATCTGCACCACCTCGGCCTTCTGTACGGCCACCTTGTCGAGCGCGGCATTGGCCGAGCGGGTGAAAGGCATCGTATCGGGGTCGATTCGTCCCTCCTGCGTCTGCCACTCCGCAGCGATCACCTCTGCCAGCGCGCGTGTCGGCACGATCAGAGCGACCTTGGCCGGTGTACGCAGGGGGCGTCCGTCAAGATGAACGGTATAGCCACCCGGCACCCCGACAACGCAGGCCTCTTTCCAGAACCGCCTGGCAGCCCACCCGCTCATGCGTTCATCCCCAAACCTTGTCGATCAGGCCAGGCAGGTCGCGGAAATCGCGCGCTATGGCGCACGCCGTGCCCAATGCCTCGGGCCGGTGATAACCCCAGGCGACCCCGATCCCGGCGATGCCCGCCGCCCGCGCCATTTCCATGTCAAAGCTGGTGTCGCCGATCATCACCGCATTCTCCGACGCGACCCCGGTTTCGGCCAGGGCCGCGAGCAGCATGGAAGGATGCGGCTTGGACGGGTGATGATCCGCCACCTGGCGGGTCACGAAATAGGACCGCAGGTCATGCCCGTCCAACAGCTTGTCCAGCCCCCGCGCCGATTTTCCGGTGGCCACGCCCAGCAGATTGCCCTCTGCGGCATGCAGCGCCCGGAGCGTGTCCAGCGCATGCGGATAGAGCGGCGAAGATTGCACCACCCCGGACTGCGCACGCAGGCCCATATAGGCCTCCTTGTACCAGCCAACGATGCATCCGTGCATCTCGTCCGTCAGGTGCGGGGCAAGGCGCGGGATCGCCACATCAAGCGAGAGGCCGACGATGCCCAGCACAGCCTCTCGCAGCGGCGGCGCGTGATCCGCGCGCTCGAAGGCATGGGTCATCGCCGCCAGAATGTCCCCCTGGCTGTCCACCAACGTGCCATCGACATCGAACATGATCAGGCGTTCGGGGCGGCTCATGCCATATCCTCCAGCGGATCCTCCGGGGCCTCGGACGGCATCCACTGGAACAGACCCCAGGTGCGGGTCATATGTTCCGGCAGCGGTGCGGTGACATGCAGGACGGAGCGGGTCACCGGATGCTCGATCCTGAGCGAGCGGGCGTGCAGATGCAGCTTGCGGCTGACATCGCCGCCCAGTTGCGCGCCCCAGCCATCGCCAAGGTTTTCCTGCCCCGAACCGCCATATTTGCCATCGCCCACGATGGGATGCCCGATCTCGGCCATATGCGCGCGCAACTGATGCGTCCGCCCCGTCACCGGAATGAGCGCCATCCACGCGGTGCGCCCGCCCGCCGCCTCGATCACCGCATAATCGGTGGTCGCGGGCTTGGCGCCCGGCGTGCTTTCAACCTCGCGCGGATGGATGCAGAGCATTTTCTCGCCCTCGCCGCCCGCCCCGTGTCCCGGCGCCTTGACGAGGGCGTAGCGGATCGTGCCCATGCGCGGCGTCGGCACACCGGCGACCGCGGCCCAGTAGATCTTGCGCGTCGCACGATGCCGGAACGCAGCCGTCAGCCCCTTGGCCGCCTCGCGGGTGCGCGCGAGCAGCAGCACACCCGACGTGTCCTTGTCCAACCGATGCACCAGCCGGGGCTTTTCCTCCGCGCCAAAACGCAGCGCCTCGGCCAGCCCGTCCACATGCCGCGCCTGTTTGCTGCCACCCTGCACCGGCAGGCCCGGCGGCTTGTTCAGCGCGATGATGTGATCGTCGCGGTAGATCACGCAGGACTGGATCATCTTTGCATCCGCCGGGCTGATCCGCGCCGCCTGCCCGGTGGGCCGTTCGTCACTGTCAGGCAGCGGCGGGATGCGCACGCTTTGCCCGGCCTCCAGCCGGGTCGCGGGTTTGACCCGTCCGCCATCGACGCGCACCTCACCCTTGCGGCACATCTTCTCGATCTGCACCTGCCCGACATGCGGGAATAGACGCCGCAGCCAGCGATCCAGCCGCTGATCGCCCTCGTCCGGCCCGACCGTGCGGGTCTGCACGCCGCTCATGCGACTGCCGCCCGCGTCAGCGCCGCGCCCAGCACCAGTGCCCCGATCGACAGCACGACCGACAGCGCGACATAGATCGCCGCCGCAGCCGCCTGCCCGCGCTCATAAAGCGTGAACGCCTCCACCGAAAAGGCGGAAAATGTGGTGAACCCACCCAGAAGCCCGGTCATCAGCAAAGGGTTGAGATGTCCCAGGTCCCGATGCAGCGACAGGACCATCATCACCCCCATCAGGAAAGAGCCGACGATATTCACCGTCAGCACGCCAAGCGGAAAGCCGGGTCCGGTCAACCGCAACATCGCTAGCCCCACACCAAAGCGCAGGCACGACCCGATTGCGCCGCCGACCGCCACCTGAAGAAAGCTCGTCATCATGCCCGCGTCTGTCGCTCGCACGTCCTGCGATGTCAAGCCACCGGGCCTCTTTTGCCTTTGCGCAAAGGTGGCTAGGGTGTCCCGACCCGGAATTGCGAGGCCCCGACACCATGCCTGATCCCTTCATCCTCCTGCGCCGCCTCTTTGATCGCGCCGTCGCCGTGGCCGATCCGATGCAAAGCCTTGCGGCCTGTCTGCCGGATCGCCCTGCCGGGCGGCTGGTCGTGATCGGTGCGGGCAAGGCCAGCGCGCGCATGGCCGAAGCGGTCGAGGCCGCCTGGGGTCCCTGCGAGGGGCTGGTGATCACCCGCTACGGTTATGCCCGGCCCTGTCAGGGTATCGAGATCGTCGAGGCGGCGCATCCGGTACCGGACGAGGCCGGGCTGCGCGCCACGGCCCGGATGCTGCGACTTGTCGAAGAGTTGGGCGAGGGTGACATGGCGCTGGCGCTCATCTCGGGCGGGGCATCTGCGTTGCTGGTGCAGCCTGCGGGCGCGATCACTCTGGCCGAGAAACAGGCGGTCAACGCCGCGCTGCTGGCATCCGGCGCGCCCATCGGACAGATGAACGTGTTGCGCAAACATCTGAGCCGGGTGAAAGGCGGGCAACTGGCCGCCGCAGCATACCCTGCGCGCATGCTGGCTCTGATGATCTCGGACGTGCCGGGGGATGATCCCGGCATGATCGGATCAGGACCGACCGTGGGCGAGCCGAGCACGCCCGCCGATGCGCTTGGCATCGTCACACGCTATGGCATCGACCTGCCCGAGACGGCGCTGGCGACGCTGGCCGGGCGGAGCGGCGTTGTCCCGCCGGGCGATTCGCGCCTCAGCCGGGTCGAGAACGTGATCTATGCCGCCCCCGGCCAGTCGCTCGCCGCCGCCGCCAAGGTGGCAAGCGCCGAGGGCATCGAAGTGCGCAACCTCGGAGACGCACTCGAAGGCGAGGCGCGCGACATCGCCCGCGCCCATGCCGCACAGGCACTGGAGGTGCAGGCAAGCCTTGCACCGGACGCCGCACCCGTTCTTCTGCTGTCCGGGGGCGAGTTGACCGTGACGCGGCGCGGCAGCGGCGTGGGCGGACCCAACGCCGAATACGCGCTGGCGCTGGCCATCGCGCTGAACCGCGCGCCGGGAATTCATGCCATTGCCTGCGACACCGACGGGGTGGATGGCGCCGCCGAGGTGGCCGGGGCGAAGATTGGCCCTGACACGCTGGCGCAGGCCAGGGCCGTCGGGGTCGATCCGCAGACGGCCCTGGCCGGCAATGACGCCCATTCCTTCTTTGCCGCGCTCGGAGATCAGGTGGTGACCGGGCCGACTCTGACCAATGTCAACGACTTCCGCGGCATTCTGATCGCCCCGGTCTGACACCGCGTCACTTGCAGAACCTGCAGATTCGAGTCGCATCCCGGTCGGCGTTTTGCGATAATGCGTCCGGAAATCAACGGAGACTGCCCATGCAACGCCGATCATTTACCGCCACCCTCGCGGCGCTGATGCTGGCCCCGGCCCTGCCGGCACTTGCCGCACCCACCCGCATGACCGCGCCCGAAATCGAGACGCTGCTGGCGGGCAACACGATTGTCGGCACCTGGTCCGGCACCGCCTACCGGCAGTATTACAATGCGGATGGCAGCACGCTCTATGTGCCCGAGGGCGGCAAGCCGGACGAGGGGCGCTGGCGCGTCAACGCCGAGACCAACGAATACGAGAGCTGGTGGCGCAGCACCGGCTGGACGCCCTACGCGATGGTGCGCAACGACGACGGCAACTATGCCTGGATCAACGGCGACCGGCTGGAGCCGTTTCAGGTGCAGGCCGGGCGACAGGTGGAGTGAACCTTACCCCCGCAACGCCGGCAGCCCAATCCCCGTCGCCTCGAACCCGCCATCGACGGCGATGATCTGGCCAGTGACATAGCTGGCCTTGTCCGAGCAGAGGAAGGTTATGACATTGGCGATCTCGTCCTCGGTGCCGTAGCGGTTGAGCGGGATCGCGTCGTGATAGGCGGCGATGATCTCGGGCGAATGCACTGCCATCGCCAGTTTCGTCGCCACCGGGCCGGGGCAGACGCAATTGGCGCGCACGCCGTATTCGCCGAGTTCAGCCGCCTGTTGCAGTGTCAGATGCCTGACCGCCGCCTTGGACGTTCCATAGGCCACCCGCAGCGTCGAGGCGCGCAGCCCCGAAATCGAGGCGACGTTAACGATTGAACCGCGTGCCGCGCAGAGCGGCTCGCGCAGCGCCTGGGACATCAGGAAAACCCCGTCGAGATTGGTCTCCATCACCACCCGCCAACGGGCGAAATCGGTTTCGGCCAGTGGGCCGAAATCCGCCACGCCCGCGTTGTTGACCAGCGCATCGACGCTGGTGCAGGTCGCGGTCACATGGGCGGCCATCCGGGCCACCTGATCGGGCTGCGACACGTCGCAAACCACCGGATCGGCATTGGCCAGCGGCGCTGCGACCGCTTCCAGCGCGGGCGCGTCGCGGTCGATCATCACGACACGCCAGCCCTGATCGAGGAACTGTCGCGCGGTTGCCAGGCCGATACCGCGCGCGGCACCGGTTACGACGGCTGTCTTGGGGGTATCGGACAACACTTGCTCTCCTCACTTGCCCGCGGGCATATCGCGGCGATAGGGCGCGCGGCCGATGCTGTCATAGGCCTCGAACCCGGCGCGCCGTGCATCCTTGACCGAATAGATGTTGCGCAGATCGGCCATGCGCGGCCTGGCCATCCTGCGCGCCAGCCGCTTGAGATCGAGGGCGCGAAACTCGTTCCATTCGGTCAGGATCACCAGCAGATCGGCCTTGCCCGCGCATTTGTAGGGATCGTCCTGCCAGCTGACCCCAGGCAAGAGCGCCTCGCCCTCGCGCGCGCCCTGCGGATCGCAGACCCTCACACGTGCCCCGGCACCGACCAGCGCCGGAATGATCGTGAGGCTGGGGGCCTCGCGCATGTCGTCGGTGTTGGGCTTGAAGGTCACGCCCAGCACAGCCACGGTCTTGCCGTTGAACGTGCCGTCGCAGAGATCGAGCAGCTTGTCGATCATCCGGCGCTTGACCGTTTCGTTGACGCCGATCACCGTTTCGGTGATCTGCATCGGCAGGCCGTGCTCCTGTCCGATCCGGGCCAGCGCCCTGGTGTCCTTGGGAAAACAGCTGCCGCCATAGCCGGGACCCGCATGCAGGAACTTGTTGCCGATGCGCCCGTCAAGACCGATGCCACGGGCCACTTCCTTGACATCGCCGCCGGTGCGCTCGCAGAGCGCCGCAATCTCGTTGATGAAACTGATCTTGGTGGCAAGAAACGCATTGGCCGCATATTTGATCATCTCGGCCGATTCCAGATCCGTCGTGACAATCGGAAAATCGCGCAGATAGAGCGGGCGGTAGATATCCGCCATGACATCCGCCGCGCGCGTGGACTGCACGCCGACAACCACGCGGTCGGGTTTCATGAAATCGTCGATGGCGGCCCCTTCGCGCAGGAATTCAGGGTTCGAGGCGACATCGAACTCCAGCTCCGGATTGGCCTTTTTCACCACTTGCCTGACGGCGCGGTTGGTTCCGACGGGCACAGTAGACTTGGTGACAATCACCACATAGTCGCGTGCCGCGCGGGCGACCTCCTCGGCGGCAGCCATGACATAGCTCAGATCGGCATGCCCGTCGCCGCGCCTTGTCGGCGTGCCCACGGCAATGAACACCGCCTCGGCCCCTTCGACGGCTTGCACCAGATCGGTGGTAAATTCGAGCCGCCCGGCTTCGACATTCCTGGCCATGAGCGCCTCCAGCCCCGGCTCGAAGATCGGCACCTCGCCCCGCGCCAGCATGGCGATCTTGTCGGGATTCTTGTCCACGCAGACCACCTCATGCCCAAAATCCGAAAAACATACCCCGGACACAAGCCCGACATAGCCGGTGCCGATCATTGCGATTTTCATCAGGTCCGCCTGTCAACTCCACACATCCGCCCGATCCGGTATGCGGTGCCCGAGGCGGATAGTCAACAAACCGCCCGAGAGATTGGACAGCGCCCACGCGGCGCGTTATGAGCCGGGGACAACGGTTGCCTGCCGGATCGGGTATCGGCTGAGGGAAATGACATGGGTGAGAAACTCTTTGGCACCGACGGGGTGCGCGGGCAGGCCAACAGCTGGCCGATGACCGCCGACATGGCGCTGCGTCTGGGCGCCGCCGCCGGGCGCTATTTCCGGCGCGACAAGCAGGACAAGCAGGAACATCGTGTCGTGATCGGCAAGGACACGCGGCTGTCGGGCTACATGATCGAATACGCGCTGACCGCCGGATTCGCCTCGACGGGGATGAACGTGTTTCTGCTCGGGCCGGTGCCGACGCCCGCGATCGGCTATCTCACGCACAGCCTGCGCGCCGATGTTGGCGTGATGATCTCGGCCAGCCACAACCCGGCGTCGGATAACGGGATCAAGCTGTTTGGCCCGGACGGCTACAAGCTGAGCGATGAGGCCGAGGCCGGGATCGAGGCGCTGCTGAATAACGGTGTCACCCCCGCCGCGCCCGAGAATATCGGCCGCGCCAAACGGATCGACGACGCGCGCGGGCGTTACGTGGAATATGCCAAGACCACCTTTCCCCACCGCCGTCGCCTGGAAGGTCTGCGCATCGTGCTGGATTGCGCCAATGGCGCCGCCTATCGCACCGCCCCCGAGGTGCTGTGGGAACTGGGCGCCGAGGTGATCACCCTGGGGGTGGAACCAGACGGGTTCAACATCAATCTCGACTGCGGCTCGACCAAGCCGCAGGCCGCCGCGCGCAGGGTGTTGGACACCCGCGCCGATCTGGGCATCTGTCTTGATGGCGACGCGGATCGCGTGGTGCTGATCGACGAGACAGGCCGGATCGCCGATGGCGATCAGCTGATGGCGCTGATTGCCACCCGCTGGGCGCAGGAGGGGCGGCTGGCGGGCAATACGCTGGTGGCGACGGTGATGTCGAATCTGGGGCTGGAGCGGCATCTGAACGCACAGGGAATCGCATTGAAACGCACCCCGGTCGGAGACCGCTACGTGGTCGAGGAAATGCGCGCGGGCGGGCATAATCTGGGTGGCGAGCAATCGGGCCATATCGTGATGACGGATTACGCCACCACCGGCGACGGTCTGATCGGAGCCTTGCAATTTCTCGCCGCCATGGTCGAAACCGGCCAACCGGCCAGCGAACTGATGCAGGTGTTTACGCCCGTGCCGCAGCAACTGGTCAATGTGCGATTTGCCAAGGGCAAGACGCCGCTCAAGAGCGATGCGGTGCAGAGCGCGATCCTTGAGGCAGAGCGCGCGCTTGGCGCTGACGGGCGGTTGCTGATCCGGCCCTCGGGCACCGAACCGCTGATCCGGGTCATGGCCGAGGCGCTGGATCCGGCCCAGCTGGAACGGGTGCTGAGCAGCGTCGTCGACGCCGTACGGCGTGAAAGCTAGGCGCGAGCTCGAGCGATGTCCTGCCCCAAGAGACCCCCGATCATCCGCGCCAGCTCCGCCGCCTGATCACCAAAGCCGCAAACGCGATGTGCAGGAAACTGCGCGGGATCGCACATGAGCGCCGCCACTATCTGCGGGCGCAGCGCCTCTGGCCCCGCGCCGATGGGGATCAGCGTCTCGGGCCGCACTGCCGTATGTTCGGTGGTGCCGCCGCTATCGGTCTGGATCACCTGAATACCGCGCGCCAGCGCCTCGCGAATCGCCAGCCCATAGGTTTCCTTCCACTGCGATGCGAACAAGAGCACATCAATCCTGGCATAGAACGCATCCATCCCGGCCTGATCGAACCGCGGATACACCTGCCAATCGCCATCCAGCCCCGTCAGGTCGTGCCCACGCCACCAGTTGCCATCGAGGCTGCCATCGACCAGATAGCCCCTGAAATCGCTGCGCCCCAGCCCGGTGAACGTGCGCCGTATGAGCGGCCAACCCTTGATCTGCGAGGGTCCGCCGAGAAAACCGAAGGCTATTCGCGGATCGCCCGCCCGCCGCGCCGCCTGCATCCTGAAAAATCCCTCGTCCGGCAGGGTGACACCATTGGGCCAGACCACGCCCTTGCCGGGCGCAAGACCGGATGCCTCGCTCAGATCGCGCGCAAATTGGCTGGGGTAGGTGACGATATCGGCCTGCGCGGCCTGCTGAAACAAGAAGTCCTGCCGCGTGCGCGCCGCACTCATCTCCTGCACGCAGCCCCGGCAGCGGGTGATATCCACCGGATTCTGCCCGCAATAACGCTGATCGGAACGGATCATGAATTGCCGCTCGCACAGCCACCAGAAATCATGCACGCTCAGGATCGTCGGCAGACCGCGCGCCCGCGCCGCCTGAAGAAAGCCCGCGCCCATGTCCTGAACGCAATGGGCATGCAACAGGTCAGGTGCCAGTTGATCCATCAGCCGCGCGACAATCTCGGTCACGCGCGAGTTGTTGTAGATCTCGGCATAGGACACCTGCGGCGGCAGGTTGATCAGGTAATTCGTGATCCCCGCCACCTCGGAACGGATCAACCCGTAAGGGACCAGATCCGCCCGACGGCACACCGACACCGCCGTGACGCGCATCCCGTGCCTGCGGATCAGCGCGCGCGCCACCTCTTCGGCCACGATCGTCGCACCGCCATAGGTGAAAGGCGCAAAGAACACGTTGGCCAGCAGGATATGCCGCCCGCTCATCCGCGCACCCATTCGAGCAACTCCGGCGCAATGATGTGGGCGGCCTCTTGCCCCGACCAGCGGGTTTCCAGATCGCGGCGCGCCGCCGCCCCCATGGCCCGCGTTCCCGCAGGATCGTCGGCAAGCGTCTCGAGCGCGCTCAGCCAGCCGCTGTCGTCCGGCACCACGATGCCGGTCCGCCCGCCGCGGACCACATGTGCCATGTCGCTCACCCGCCCGACGATGCTGGGCAGGCCGACGGCGGCGGCGTCGATCACGCGCACCGCGCTCTTGCAGCGGTTGAACAGATCGTCTGCCAGCGGCATGACCGCGCAATCGGCCCGAGCCAGGCTGTGCAGATAACTGTCATAGGTGCTAAATCCATGCACCTCGACACGATCCCGCAGGACCGTTGGCAACCGGCGTGTGTCGAAATGCCCCAGAATCACAAGACGGCGGTTGCCCGCCCCGTCGAGAAACGCCGCAATCTGATCCGCGATCACCGCGAAATCGGCCTCATGCCCCTGCGACCCGCTGGCGAACGCGACCCGAAACAGGCTGTCATCGCGCGCTGCCGCCTCTGCAAGCGCAAGGCGGCCCTGATCCAGCGTCTGCGCATCCGCGAAATTGCGCCGCACAAAGACCGGGCGCGGCGTGAAATCGCGGGTATGGGCGGCCATGCCCGGCGTCGAGACCGACAGGATATCGGCGCCGTTCATCGTCTCCAGATAGCTTGGCGCCTCGGTCAGAAAATGCTGCTTCAGACTCGGATCGAGGGCGGTCATGTTGTGATAGGTCTCATAGGCCGGAACCGAGAATAACGGATCGTCAAGATCGTAGAGAACCGGCAGCTTCAGCCGCCGCGCCTCGTAGCGATACATCGCGTTCACCGGCATCGCCCTTAGCCGGTATTCGATCAGATGCGTGGCCTCCTGCAGCGCATGCACCGAGCGCGGCACGTCCAGATAATGCGAATGGACTACCTCGACATCGCGCGCCAGCCAGAACGCGGCCAGTTGCTCGACCCGGTATTTGCGGCATTGCGGCAGGTTGAGATCGCCGATGAGCGCGATCCTGCGCCGTCGCGACAGCACGGCGGGCGGCTGGCTGACCGCGAATCCCCCGGCGCGCGCAAGGCTCTGCCATGTGCCGGACAGGTAAAAGGCCGCCACGCCGGACGGCACATCGGTCGCGGGCGCCACCGCACTGCGCCCGTCACCGCGCCACACCCTGCCGGCATGGATCCGCGCCTTGCGCAGGGCCTGCGTCAGCCCTTCCTCCCGAGCCGACGCACAAAAGCGCCAAATCAGCGCGGGACGAAGAAGCGTTCGGAGCATGCGTCACTCAACCTATGCACGACAGGAGATCGTCGCTCACGGTCAGTCTTGGGATCTTATGGTTGATAAAGGGTTAAGGTTTGCGGCCTGCCGACGGATGAGCGCAGATGAAACCCGTGCCCAACGGATCAGAGACGCCGCAGCAATGCCGATAGCCACAGCGCGCAACTGCCCGGCAGATGTTGCCGGTAGAGCCCCAGCCGCCAGAGCCGCCAGAGCCGGTGCAGGCAGAACCGGCTGTCGCGCATCCGGGCAAACCCCTCCAGCAGCGCCTGATTTTCTGGCGTGAAGCGATGCGCCGAGCCTTGCAGGGCGCGGATGTTGATGTCGTTCCAGAGGCGGAATTGCCCCCGCAGGACCATCATCATCCGTTTGCCGCGCGCGCGCAGCGTGTCATTGGCTCCGATCTGATTGCCGGAATGCTGGCGATAGAGCACCAGCGCCGCGTCATCATGGACAACAACGCCACCCACCCCCGAAACGATCTGGTAGATCCACCAGTCGTGAATCACCAGATCTTGCACTTCCACCGCCGCTGCAACGATCAGGCGCGTGGCCGCCAGGTTGAGCAGGATGGTGTTGCCCGCCGCGATATTCTGCACCAGAGCATTGCAAAATCCCGGCGGCCGGGGGCGCGACGGCGACCGCCGCAGCGGCCGCAACTGCGGGTCGGTGATGGTCAGACGGCTACAGAAAAGCGCAGGCGTCGTCTCAGGGACATGCGATAGCGCCGCCAACCCGCGTTCCAGCCGCGCGGGGTACCAAACATCGTCCTGATCGCTGAAGGCGGTCCAGCCCTCGTCATCCCCGTATTGCCCAAGCTGCCGGATCAGGAACAGAAAGTTCGCGGCCGCGCCGGCCTGAGGCCCCTCAAGCACGGTCAGACCACCGTCCCGCGCGGCAAACTCTGACAGGATGACCCTGCTGTGATCCTGCGAACCGTCATCGCTGGCCAGTATATGCCAGTTGGCATGGGTCTGGGCGGCGATACTGTCCAGTTGCTCGCGCAGATGCGCAGCCCCGTTTCGCACCGCCATGAGAATCGCGATGCGCGCCTGCGACGCGACGACGGGTGGGCGGGCCGTCACGGCCTCACCACCCATTCGCCCGGCCGCTCTGCACTGGCAGCGCCATCTCGTGCTCGTGATGCGCGATCGCCGCCTCAAGGTCATTGTAGAACACCAGCCGCCCCTCTTCGAGTACTGCCGCCATGTCGCACATCCGGCGCACCATCGGCATCGAATGGGTCACCACGATGGCGCCCGAGGTCTTGCGCCGTTCGTCAAAGACCCGGATGCTTTTCCGCCGGAATGCCCCGTCCCCGACCGAGGTCACCTCGTCCACCAGATAGGTGTCGAACGGAATACCCATCGAGACGCCGAACGACAGCCGCGACCGCATCCCCGAAGAATAGCTCCTGAGCGGCATCCGGAACTGTCTTCCCAGTTCTGCAAAGTCCTCGACGAAATCGACCAGTTCATCGGTATCGACACCGTAAAGCCGGGCGACAAAGCGGGTGTTCTGCAGCCCGGTGAGATCCGGGTGAAAGGAACCTGCAAAGCCCACCGGATAGGAAACCGATCCCTCCGATACAACGCAACCGGATGTCGGGCGGATCGTGCCGGCGATGATCTGGAGCAGAGTGCTCTTGCCCGCGCCGTTGCGCCCGAGCAGGGCCACGCTGCGCCCCTCGGGAAAGGTCGCGGTCACGTTGTCGATGACGGTCTTGCGCTCGCCCCTCATGGCGAAGGATTTGCTCAGGCGTTCCAGACGGATCATCCCGGCCCCGCTCAGGAACGGTCACGGACGCTGTAATAGACCAGCCCCGCAATTGCCCAGGAAAAGAGCAGAAACAACAGGATCAGCGACAGGATCTTGCCCCGCTCCGGGTAATCGGACCTCTCGGCCAGTGTCGGGCGCACATGGGCCGCCAGATACCGGCTCTGGCGGCGCGCGTCGGCCTGTGCCGCGTCAAATGTCGCCAGCGCCGCAGTATAGGCGCTCTCGGCGAATTCGCGGTCCACGATCAGGCCCTCGTATTCGCCGACGAGATTGGCAAAGACATCACTGCGCTCGCGCCCCCCCGCGCCAAGCCCCAGCTTGTGCCGTTCAGCGGCGATCCGCCCCTCGATCACCGCCACGCGCCGCCGGGCCTGAGCCACGCGCGGATCGCTCTCGCGGGTGGTCTCGGTAAGCAGATCGAGTTCGATCAGCGCACCCGCCAGCTGCTGCTGCAAGGTCACCAGAAGACCCATCTGGTTCTGCGTGTCGATGCCGGGATCGACGATCTGCGTGCGGTTGCGAAACGTGGTCAGCGCTTGCCGCGCCATGCGCAGGCGTTGCAGCGCCACATCAAGCTCGTCGCGCGCATAGCCGATGGCATCCTCGCGCGCGAGCGCCGAGATCCTGTTGATCATGCGCGAGCTTTCGTCGAGCAACGCCTCGGCGATTCTCTGGGCGTCGAGCGGATCAAAGGCCAGAATGCGCAGGTCGATCATGCCCGAACCGCTGTCATGGATGATCGTGATCATCTTTTCCCACTGGCCCATCAGATCCTCGATGGTTCCGGGTGTCCGGTAGGCATGGACCGGATCCTGCGAGGGGCTGACCCTTGACCAGATAGCCCGCAGGTCGACCCGTTCATCGACCTTGCGCACCAGTTCCTGGCTAGTCAGATAGGCAAACAGGATGTCCGTATCCGAAGAGCTGGAACCCGACAGTTCGGTGATGCCGCCCAGGATCTCGATCGCGGCGCTTTTCTCCTCGGTGCGCACCGAGAACCCGACATGCGAGGCGTATTGATCCGCAGCCCGCGCGTAGAGGTAATAACCTGCCCCGACAACCGGCAGTACGACTATAAGCACAAAGCTCAGGAACAGAAACCTATGGCGGGGCCTGACACGGCTGGCCGAGGCGGGCAGGGGAATGGCGGCAATCCGGGGCGGCGGCGCCGGGACGTGAACCGGCCTTGCAGGGGTATCTGCCCCATGATTTCGCCGTGCCGCTTCGTTGCCTGTCATGTCAGTGGCGCCTTGCTCTGCATCCATAAAGAAAATCTTAACTTCAAATTGGTTAAGATAGGGTTTCCGAAATCCCGGCGAAAAGGATGTGCCGTGATCACCCTGCCCCGGACCGCACCCTTGGCGCGGCGCGCCTCTCTGGCCTCTTCCAGAGCGGTGTTTGCGCTGGTCCTGCGAGAAATGTCGACAACCTACGGGCGTTCACCGGGCGGCTATCTGTGGGCCATCGCGGAACCGGCGGCGGGTATAGTGCTCTTGACCCTGATCTTTTCGATCGGCTTTCGCGCACCGGCTCTGGGCACCAGTTTTGCGTTGTTCTACGCTGGCGGCATCCTGCCGTTCCTGATGTTTCTGGATATCTCGAACAAGCTGGGCCAGACCATACTGTTTTCGAAAAATCTGCTATCCTATCCGCGTATCACCTTTGTCGATGCTCTGCTGGCACGGCTCATTCTGAACACGCTGACGCAGTTGATGGTGCATTTCATCATCCTGCTTTTCATCGTCCACGCTTTGGACACCCATACCGTGCCGGACATGGGCAAGATCGCGACGGCCTATGGCATGGTGATCGCTCTGGCAGCGGGCGTTGGCACGCTCAACAGTTTCCTCACCGCCGCCTATCCGCTGTGGCAGACGATATGGGCGATCACGACCCGGCCGCTCTTTATCGTCTCGTGCATCTTCTTCATCTTCGAGGCGGTTCCGCGGCCCTATGCGGATTATCTGTGGTTCAATCCTCTGGTGCATGTGGTTGGTCAGATGCGAGACGGGTATTTTCCGTTTTACCACCCCAGCCATGTCTCGGCGATCTATGTGCTGGGCCTGTCCGCGATCTGCCTGATTTCCGGCCTGTTGCTGCTGCGCCGCTTTCACCGCGACGCGCTGCTCAAATGAATGATGCCGCTGCGGCATCCCGCCGGCATCTCACAGCCATGACGCCGGCGGGTCGATCCCCAGTTCCGCGATCTCGGCCTTGATGCGCGCGACGTCGTCGGCGACCAATGCCGGGAAAAAATCAGGCATCCCGACCCTGGCGCTTTCGGTAAAGCGGCGCTCTAGCAGCCATCTCGGATAGTCGAACGGCTGCAATCCGAGAAACGATTCGACCGCGCGGATCGCACCAAGGTTGTCCGCCTCGATGTCGTCGTAGAACATGACCTTGCGAGAGCTTTCCGGCAACGCCGCGTAGAGGTTTCTGAGAACCCGACCATATTCCGCATTCACCCATATGTGGTCCTGCCTGAGATAGGCGTTATAGTCTTGCGCGCCCCAGCCCGCCAGAAGATCAAGTTTCCCGTTGAACTGAAGGTCGAACTTCATATGGCTCCAGAGCCGCTTGACCGGATCGCGCATGGTGTAGAGGACGCGCAGATCATCTGTCCTTGACGCGATCTGCTGCCAGGCCTCGGCTGGCAGAAGAGCGTTGAGGTTGGAAAAGTCGCAGGCGAACCTCTCGTGCGATCGCATGTCAAACAGGTTGCGATACCAGAAATCGTCCACCGGGCGATCCAGATAGGCGCAGACCCATTGCAGATTTCGCCTCACCATGTCCGGATTTGCGGTTTCCGGGTCAAACCGCAGGATATAGTCGTTGCGCGTATTCTGAAGCCGGCGCACATCGCTCAACGTCGAGCGGTCAACATAACGATGATAAAAATAATGGATTTCCTTTTCGATCGGGCAGTTCAGCTCCGGATGGCGCCTGAGTACGGCATTCAACCATGTCGTTCCGGCCTTCATCGCTCCTATGCTGAGAAACAGGTTCCCGAATACGCCACCTTCAACCATCGCCTTGCCGCCCTCCGATACGTGATTGTTGCCGGCCCACAGCTATACACGCCAAAGTTGAAACGCCTAGACGGCAGAGAACACAAATCCTTGTCATCGTGCATTTTCTGACGGGATTTCAGAGGTGACGCTTTTTTTCACGACCGCTTCGGGCTATCAGCGGAACAGCAGGCATTTTCTGCACCGATGCGACGGTCGAAGGTATCAGGAGACGGAATGACAGCCCCAATCACACCAGTCATCCTCTGTGGCGGGTCCGGCACCCGTCTGTGGCCGCTGTCGCGCAAGAGCTATCCCAAGCAGTTCGTGTCGATGATCGGCGAGGGCAGCCTCTTTCAGCAATCCGCCATCCGCTGTTCGGGGCAGATGTTTGCTGCCCCTGTTGTGGTCACCAATTCCGACTTCCGTTTTATCGTGACCCAACAGCTTGCCGATGTCGGTATCGACCCCGGCAAGGTGCTGATCGAACCAGAGGCGCGCAACACCGCGCCGGCACTTCTGGCCGCCGCTCTGGTCGTGGCGGGGGACGATCCCGATGCGCTGATCCTCGCCGCGCCATCGGATCACTATATCGAAGAGGTGGACACTTTTCGCGCCACGGTGACGCGCGGGATCGAAGCGGCGGAGGCAGGCCGGATCGTTACCTTCGGCATCAGGCCCGACCGGGCCGAAACCGGCTATGGGTATCTTGAACTTGACGCCGCTTCCGGCTCGGCTGAGACTATTCCGTTGCGGCGTTTTGTCGAGAAACCGGAGCTGAAGCACGCCCGGGAGATGCTGGCCACCGGCAGTTTCATGTGGAATTCCGGGATATTCCTCTATTCCGCCGCCGTGCTCATCGCCGCCTTCGAAACCCATGCACCGGAAATACTGGCGCAGGTGCGCACTGCCGTCAGCGGTGCAACCCCCGATCTGGGATTCCTTCGTCTCGCACCCGAGCCATGGTCGGGCTGCGCAGACATTTCGATTGACTATGCGATCATGGAGAAATCCGATCGCCTTTCGGTTGCCGTGCATGAGGGCGACTGGTCTGACCTTGGCGGCTGGGAATCGGTGCGTCAGCACAGCGACGCCGATTCGCAGGGACTGGTCATCACCGGCCCGGTCACGGCGGTGGATTGCGTCAACACGCTCTTGCGCGCCGAGGCGGGCGGGCAGCATCTGGTGGGGCTCGGCCTGCGCGACATCGTGGCCATCGCGATGCCAGACGCGGTACTGGTGGCCGACCGGAACCGGGTTCACGACGTCGGCACGCTGGTCAGGACACTGCGCAACGAGGGTGTGGCGCAGGCCGACACCTTTCCCAAGGACCACCGGCCCTGGGGCTTTTTCGAGACGCTCATTCTGGGCGAGCGGTTCCAGGTCAAACGCATCGTGGTCAACCCCGGCGCGGCGCTCAGCCTGCAAAGCCATGTCCACCGCGCCGAGCACTGGATCGTCGTGCAAGGCACCGCACGGGTGACCGTCGACAACGAAATCAGACTGGTTTCGGAAAACCAGTCGGTGTTCATCCCGCTGGGCGCGGTGCATCGGATGGAGAACCCCGGCAAGGTGCCGATGGAGTTGATCGAGGTGCAGACCGGCATCTACCTGGGCGAGGATGACATCATCCGTTACGAGGATGTCTATGCGCGCGGTCAGGGGGCGAGGGGTTAGCGCAGCAGCCCTTTCAGATAGCGCCCGTAATCGTTCTTCTGGAACTGCCCGGCGCGTTCCGTCAGATCATCGTCGCTGATCCAGCCCTGATTATGCGCGATCTCGTCAAGGCATCCGGTCTGCAATCCCTGCCGCTCCTGCAACGTGCGGACGAAATTGCCCGCGTCGAGCAGGCTGGCATGGGTGCCGGTATCGAGCCAGGCATAGCCGCGCCCCATGCGCTTGACCGTCAGCCTGCCCGCCTTGAGATACATTTCCAGAAGCGAGGTGATCTCAAGCTCGCCGCGCGCCGAGGGCTTCACCGCGCGCGCCAGCCGCGACGCCTCGCCATCGAGGAAGTAGAGCCCCGTCACCGCATAGTTCGACGGCGGCACCGCCGGTTTCTCGATGATCTCGCGGGCGCGTCCCTCGGAATCGAAATCCACGACACCATAGCGCTCGGGATCCGCCACGTGATAACCAAATACCGTCCCGCCCGTGTCCTGCGCATCCGCTTCGGCCAGCAGTTCGGGCAGACCGTGACCGAAAAAGATGTTGTCGCCAAGCACCATCGCCGAGGGCGCCCCGGCCAGAAACTCCTCGGCCAGCAGATAGGCCTGCGCCAGCCCGTCGGGCGAGGGCTGCGAGATATAGCTCAGCGACAGGCCCCATTGGCTGCCGTCTCCCAGCATGCGGCGGAACTGGTCCTGATCCTGCGGCGTGGTGATCATCGCGATCTCGCGGATGCCCGCCAGCATCAGCACCGAAATCGGATAGTAGATCATCGGCTTGTCATAGATCGGCAAGAGCTGTTTCGACAGCCCCATGGTGATCGGATAGAGCCGTGTGCCCGATCCGCCTGCCAGAATGATGCCCTTGCGCTTGCCCATCTCCGCCCCTTTTCAATGACTGTTCAATTGTCCCAGACAGGCGCGCAGACCCGCGCGCCAGTCCGGTCGCCCGATCCCGAACACGTCGCGCGTGCTCTGACAATCCAGCCGTGAATTGAGCGGACGCGCCGCAGGTGTCGGATAGTCCGCGGTCGCAATGCCGGCGATCGTCACGCGCCGGTCGGTCTCAGCGAAAATCGCCTCGGCAAAGCCCTTCCAGCTGATATCCGGCGCACCGGAAAAATGATAGGTGCCGGATTTGCCCGGATCGGACAAAAGCTGATCCGCGATGGCAAGGCAGGCTCCCGCAATATCCGCCGCGAGGGTGGGGCCACCGATCTGATCCTCGACGATACCGAGTGCATCGCGTGTTTCGCTTAGGCGCAGCATGGTTTTCACAAAGTTCGCGCCGTGCGTCGAAAACACCCATGAGGTGCGCAGGATCGCATGCGTCCCAGCCGCCGCGCGCACCGCCTCTTCGCCCGCGCATTTGCTGCGTCCATAGGCGTTCTGCGGCGCGGTCGGATCGCTTGGCCGCCACGGCGCGCTGCCGCTGCCGTCAAAAACGTAATCGGTCGAGATGTGGACGAACGGGATACCCAATCCGGCGCAGGTGCGTGCCATCGCGCCGGGCGCCGCGCCGTTGATGCGTGTGGCCAGCGGCTCTTCTTGCTCGGCGCGGTCCACGACGGTATAGGCGGCGGCATTGATCACGGCATGCGGACCATGCGCCCGGATCGCATCGGCGCAGGCGTCGGGATCGCCTAGGTCCGCCTGCTCGCGGCTCAGGAACACGGCGTCAGGGACCAACCGCGCCAGTTCCATGGCCACCTGGCCGGTTCTACCAAAAACCAACAGGGTCATGCCGCGCTCTCCCGGTTTTGCCCTGGCTCTGCCGGATCATATCCGAAGCGCTCGAAATCCCGCGCATGCAACCGTCCGATAAGATCCCGCGCCTTTGGCGTGATGCGCGGCGCACGCGGGGTCTGGCCCAGAATCTTCAACCGCCGCGCCAGCACGTTCCGCGCAGGAATGAGATCGGGCAGGTTCCGCCCCGGCAGCATCCCGCGCAGCCAAGCCACAAGCGGCTCCAGCCCATCCTCCAGCCGAAAGACTGTCGCCCCATCCGGCACGAACGCATCCATTGGCCGCGTATGTCCGTCATAGCGCCGATGCAGCGCCTCACCCGCCTCAGCCAGCCCTCTGAGCCAACGGGCAAAGCCGATGCTCTGCGGAATGCGCCGCTCGATATCGCGCTGGAACTGATAGACCGAGGCCAGCCGCCCCACCGGATGACGCACCACCGTGAATGCGGCATCAAAGAACCCCGCCGGAAAGAGCCGCGCAAGACTGGCCGCATCCACATGCTGCGGCGATGTCACGCTCCATCGCGCCTCGGCGGGCAGTTTGCCGAATGCCGGGTCGAGCAAGGCCAGCGGTCCGCAATGATCCGACAGATACTGCTCGATCGCGGTGCCCGCGCATTTGGGGACATGCGCGAAATAGATCAGGCGTCCGTCGCAGCGCAGGATCGGCATGTCAGACCACGCCCACGCGCGTGCCGACACCCTCGACCGCAAGCAGAGGTCGCCACCAGCCCTCGTTCGCCAGATACCAGTTCACGGTCTTCTCCAGCCCCTCCTCGACCGTGACCGAGGGTTTCCAGCCCAGTTCGCGGCTGATCCGCGCAGGATCGATCGCATAGCGCGCATCATGCCCGGGGCGATCCGGGACAAACGCGATGAAATCGCGATAGCGCCCCTGCGCACGCGGCCGCCTGACATCGAGAAGATCACAGATGGCATGCACCAGATCAATATTGCGCCGCTCGTTATAACCGCCCACGTTGTAGCTGCGCCCCGGCACGCCCTTTTCGACGGCCAGCAACAGGGCATCGGCATGGTCCTCGACATAGAGCCAGTCGCGCACGTTCTCGCCCTGTCCGTAGACCGGGATCGTCTTGCCCTGCAGGGCGTTGAGGATCGCCTTGGGGATCAGCTTTTCGGGGAAATGGAAGGGGCCGTAATTGTTCGAGCAATTGGTCAGCACCACCGGCAGGCCATAGGTGTGAAACCACGCCCGCGCCAGATGATCCGAAGCCGCCTTGGAGGCCGAATAGGGACTGCGCGGGTCATATGGCGTGTCCTCTGTGAATAGCCCCTCGCGGCCAAGCGATCCATAAACCTCATCGGTCGAGATATGGTGGAAACGAAACGCCTCCGCCCGCCCAGAGCGCAGCCAGTGAGCGCGCGCCGCCTCAAGCATGTTGTAGGTGCCGGTGATGTTGGTCCCGACAAACGCGCCGGGGCCATCGATCGAGCGGTCAACATGGCTCTCGGCGGCCAGATGCATCACGGCATCGGGCGCATGGGCGACAAACAGCCGTTCCATCGCCGCGCGATCGCGGATATCGGCCTGCTCGAAACGATAGAGCGGGTTGCCTGCTACCTCGGCCACATTTTCCAGCCGTCCAGCATAGGTGAGCGCGTCCACGTTCACCACCTGATGCCCGCGCGCCACCGCCAGCCGCACCACCGCGGAACCGATAAAGCCGCAGCCGCCTGTCACCAGAATCTTCATGTGCGCACCTCATGGATGAACGGGCTGTCGAAATCCCGGAACAGGGGGGCGGTGCGATCCTTGTCCGACAGGATCGCCTCGCCTTTCAGCCGCCAGTCGATCGCCAGATCAGGATCGTCGAACCGCACCGCCCCATCGCAATCGGGGGCATAGTAATCGCTGCATTTGTAACAGATTTCCGTATCGGGTTCGCGCGTGACGAATCCGTGCAGGAAACCCTCGGGGATCAGCAGTTGACGGCCATTCTCGAAGCTCAGCTCATACCCCACCCATTTGCCATAGGTCGGGCTGCCCCGCCGGATATCGACCGCCACATCGAACAGGCACCCGCGCCCGCAGCGCACCAGCTTGGCCTGCGCATGTGGCGGGGACTGGAAATGCAGCCCCCGCACCGTGCCCGCCTGCGCCGAGAGCGAGTGATTGTCCTGCACAAAGTCGATCCCGATTCCGTGCTGCGCCAGTGTCCTGCGATTCCAGCTTTCCGAGAAAAACCCGCGCGCATCGCCAAACCGCGCAGGTTCCAGCAAGAGAACGCCCGGCAGACCCGTTTCGGAAACCTTCATCGGCAATCTCCGTAAAATACGATGCTTCGGCTTTAGCAAGCACCCGCCGGTTTGTCACGGCTGCGTCGGCATTTCATCCGGGATAGCTGAAAATCCTATTAAAATCCGAGAGTCCTTTCAAAGGAATGCCACATTCCGATCACACCCGGAGGATCAGCATGAGGCACCCTGACAGACACGATGGGGATCGTCTGGTGTGTTGGGGGGGTATCGCAGTGGTTCGGGTCAATCTGACAAGTCCGGGGGCCGCGCATGCGGATCAGGAAGGGGCCTTTGTCGGCCTGACCGATATCATGGTCATAGAGGGGCCCGGCGGGCCGCTCATCGCCGCCGCGACCCGCGGCGCGGGCTGGCTGAGCCTGCTCACACCCGGCGCCATGCCCGGCGAGACCCGTGTCACCGGCAGTTGGGCGCTGGATGACCGGTTGCTGCAGCTGGAGACCACCAATCTGTTGGTACATCAGGACGGGGCCGGGACACATCTTTTTCTGGCCGGGCTGAACTCTGCGCCGTTGCTTGGCCTCAACCTGACCACCGGAGGCCCGTTGCAGAGCCTCAACCTCGGCAGCCTTGATGCGGCAAATCTGGCAGAGATGATCAAACTCGGCGGGCTCACCTCGGGGACCGCGCTGGCGGCGCTGCGCAGTGGCGGGCTGGCGTCCACAAAACCGGCAGCAGTTCAGTTGTTGATTTCGCCGATAATCTCGTTGCGGCACAACTGCTCAATTTCCAGCCTTACGATCTGTTGCGTGGAGGATAGAGCGTCATGCGAGCGCTTCAGCCCATTAAGGACAGAATAATCCGTCATATCCTTGAGGACTTCGGTCATCCATTGATGTGATTCCGGCTTTCTCAAGTTCGCCTCCCAAGTTATATGCTTACGCAATCATATTCTTTCGGTTGTAACGTTAAGACACTGCTTGCTAACAATTCGTTAAAAGCTTGTAACAATTCGTTGAAAGCTTGAACCGTGGAATGACCTCGTTAAAAATGGGGGATTACCCGCGACACTGAGCCAACCAAGAGCGCGATCTTTAGCGAGGATTGACTCGGCGTTTACCGGAAACCACGGCGGCTATTCCAAACTTTAACTTTTCAAATCCGAGGTATTAACGCGTGGTGAACTATTTGGCCGCAGATTAATGATCGGGTGAGTGAGTAAGTAAGTGTTTCCCTTTTTCTCTTCAGATAATGCAAAAGCTTCAAGTTTGAAGGTCGGGAAATTCATTAAGGCAGGAGAATCTGCCAGCACATAAGAACAGAATCCAAAGGCAATTAGCTCTCCACCTAAGTTTGCCCTTTAGGGCTTTGTTTAGTGTGGGAGCAGTGTCGTGAATAAAGACCTTTTCTTCGACCTTAGAACGGAAACCCTTTCCAAAACCGATGGACCCATCGCAAGCTCCGCATTGGGTGCCGAGTTTCTAGGGTGGGAATTTTTCTCCAATTTTGAGAGCCGCCACGAAGTCGTCGGATTTGACCACATAAGATGGCCGGGAGGCATTCCCGTTGAAGAAGGAATAAATATCGACAACAGCCCGGATGGCTCGCGCGAGATCGTCTTCGACCTGACATTTGAAAACCTTGTCAAATGGGACCGTGACATATCCGATGGCCTGACTGGTGCACCAGTGCCACGAGAGGGCCTCCGGGAAGTGATGAGCTTCGCCGTTGAAAACGATGCCAGTTTTGCCATGATTGCGCCGACCGTGCCATACATCGAAGCTGCTTTCGCAGATCACGATCAAGGGTTGGAATGGGCGAGGCAGGATATTCGACTCTTCGCAACAAGGTTGCTGAATGGTGATTTCGGCCCATTGCCCAAGGAGTTTGTCCTCGAAATAGGGTCTGAGTACTATGCCCTTCCAATCTGGCAGGACAACTTTCTGCAACCAGGCGTTGATGTAGCTAGAACAGTTGGCGATGTCTTCGCCGCAATGGTTGATGAACTTAATCAAGTCTTGCAAGACCCGATGTTGAATCCCACGGATTACGACGTCAATATTGCCGTCCAGATCGGAAGGTTTGCTTCCCGAGACGATGATCCGGCTAGGGGATTTGACGACAATGGCGTCATAAACGGAGGGTGGGGGGAATACGCCGACAATCTGGATTTCATTGCGGCCCTGCAGGACGTGGGAGCCCTTGATGCCATTGACTCATTAATTTGGCATCGTTACGTCCCGAATTTCTGGGGAATAGAGCGCGGCCTTTCGGATCCGGTGAATGGTAGAACGCTCTCAGATGTTACTGATCTTTGGGAAAGTGCCTCGGGACGGGAGCTCAGCCTGATTGTCGGACACCTTTCACCGGCGGCTCAAGGTGACCAGGATATAGAGTTTCATGCTCCGGGTTTGACAAATATCCTCCAACTCACAACAACGCTGTTATCCGAAGGAATGGATTATGGCACAATTTTCGGACTCGGATTTGGAACTGACGGATCATTGGGTTTTCAGAATGTGATCTTTCTGGGTGGACAGCTATACACATTGATGGCGGAAAGCCTGCCGGGCATGTATATCCATGATGGTTTTCAGAACAACACCTCGCCCGTTGAGACAATTTGGGAAGGAGGACAGGTTTCGAAGGAATTTCTTCGAGTGGACGATAGCGTAAATTCATACGTCTTCGAGAACGAAGATTTAGTAGTAATCTTTCTTGTTGCCAAGGATTTTGAGGCCGAAACGCTCGACTACACGCTCCATTTCAACGAGAGCTTTGATAACGTAAGCATAACCCGTCTTTTTGACACTGGTAATCAGTTCTTCAATCCAACCACAGGGCACTTAATTGGACATATTGGTGAGATAGTTCACGAAACCGATATTTCAATTAGGAAATCAGGCGCCGGTTCCGATCTGGATATCACATTCAACCATGACTACGAGATTATACGCATAACTTTAGATCGACGTGTTGTTGACATACATGAGGGCACATCCGGGAATGATTTGTTCAGGATCAACCATCAGGATGATCAAATCATCAACTCAGGTGAGGGCGAAGATACCGTTCAGAGTTCGGTGAGTTTTGACCTCCGTGAACACTCGAACGGAACGGACATAGAAACTCTCCACCTTCTCGGATCGAAAAACCTAGTCGGCATCGGAAATGCTTCTGATAACATTATAGTAGGGAATTCCGGGAACAACTTATTGAAAGGACTTGGGGGAGACGACATCATCAATGGCAAGGCCGGAGACGATACCCTCCTTGGAGGAGGGGGTAATGATCTTTTGTTTGGCGGGCATGGATCCGATGAACTCTTCGGCAGCGAAGGAAATGACACTCTTGAAGGGGGCGAAAACAATGACACGCTCTATGGTGGCGCGGGGGATGATGTTCTCAAGGGAGGTGCCGGTGTTGATTTTCTAAGCGGTGGCGCAGGCGCTGACAGATTTGTCATTAATGCCGGAAGTGCAGGCGGGGATATTATACTGGATTTTGTCTTCGGTGACGATGTTATTGATATTTCAGCTTGGCCAGCGCGGTCATTTGACGAACTTCTGATATTCTGGACTTCCGGTCGCCTATTCGTTCAGGACAACTACGGAAGTAACTTTTTCATAGAGGGTTTGCATGAGAGTGCCGTTGAACTGATCTCGCAAGACGATTTCGTATTCTCGGGTACTCCACCAAACAGCGATCACGTTAGCGACGGCGGCCCCGTTCAAACCGAACCCCCTTTCGCCGAACAAGATCATCTGGACTCAAAAATCCTCAAAGGCACGTCTGGAGATGATATTTTCTTCGTCGATGCAACAGATATTAAGATCATCGATGCAGGAGACGGCCAAGATACAGTGCGAAGTCTTGTAAATTTTACACTACGGAAACATTCGACAGGTGACGATATTGAGCACTTGGAACTCCTGGGTACCCATGACCTCATTGGTGTGGGCAACGCACTGGACAATCTCATCATCGGAAATTCCGGAAACAATCACTTAAGCGGCGTTTGGGGCAACGACACATTATTTGGTGGGGCTGGAAATGACACATTACTGGGTGTGAACGGCAATGACGTTCTTTCGGGCGGAGAAGGTCATGATCGACTTTATGGTGGAAGCGGAAACGACACTCTTTTCGGAGACACTGGAGATGATTTCCTCGAAGGAGGAACAGGCCTCGATATGCTCTTCGGCGGGGATGGCGATGACACGCTCGACGGCGGCGCGCAGGCCGATATTTTACAAGGCGACTTGGGCAATGACCTTCTTTTCGGTGGCGACGGCGATGACACGCTGTTTGGCGGGGATGGGTTTGACACGCTTCATGGCGGTGCGGGCAACGACCGCCTGGAAGGCGGAGAAGGCCCGGGCCTCCTGTTCGGCAGCGCGGGCAATGACACGCTGTCCGGCGGATCCGGGCCGGATGATCTGTATGGCGAGGATGGCAATGACATCCTGATGGGACGCGAGGGCAATGACCGACTGTTTGGCGGCGCGGGCGCGGATCGCCTGATCGGCGGGAACGGTCGCGACCGGCTGTTCGGCGGCGAGGGCAACGATACGCTCGAAGGCGGCGGCGGGTTCGATTTCCTCGACGGCGGCGAGGGTGACGACCTGATGTTCGGTGGCGATCAGGCCGACCGGATGCTGGGCGGGCCGGGCCAGGACACTATGTTTGGCGGAAACGGCGATGACCGGATGCTGGGCGGCGACGGAAATGACGTGATGCATGGCGATGACGGGCGCGACCGGATGCTGGGCGAGGCCGACAACGATCTGATGTTCGGCGGTCGGGGCGACGACACGCTGCGCGGCGGCGACGGGGACGACACGCTTTATGGCGATGCGGGAAATGATCTTCTGATCGGCGGCACCGGGCGCGACCTGATTCATGGCGGTGACGGCAACGATATCCTGCGCGGCAATGGCGGCTTTGACACCCTCTTTGGCGGCGAGGGCAATGATTTCATCGCCGGGGGCGCGCAGGCCGATCAGCTGTTTGGCGGCCCCGGCAATGACACGCTCGACGGCGGCAGCGGATTCGACACGCTTGATGGCGGCGAGGGGAATGACCTGCTGACCGGCGGGTTCAACGCCGATACATTCATCTTTGCCGACGGGCACGGGACCGACACGATCACCGATTTCGAGGCCGCCAACAACGCGGAAAAGATAGACTTCAGCGGGTTGTCGACGCTGGGCGACATCGCCTCGGTGCTTGCCGTCTCGTTCCAGATCGGGGCGGATGTGCTGATCGACACCGGCGGCGGCAACTCCATCCTGCTCCAGAATGTCCTGCTGAACGATCTCGACGCCAATGACTTCATCTTCTGATCGGGCAATCCGCCACCCTCGCGGAACAACTTTTGCATGTGCGTCACACGCCGCACTCTTTTCAGGCGGGCCGACAACATCTAGGAATATCTGGCCGGGCCGACCGACCGACTGCCTGCCACGGCCCGTTCGCTGCAACCGTTTCAGGAAATCCCATCATGGCCCCCTCTGCATCCAGGAAAAGAAGCTTCATCCTCAGCGAGGGGAAACGCCCCGGCACCGACGATCCGCAGCGAACCTATGTGATCTTCGGCATGCCGCGCGGCGGCACGACGATGGTGGCGGGTGTCGCTGCTCTGCTGGGTCTCGATATCGGACAGGATCTGCCCCGCAATCTAGAGGATCCCGCCTTCAATCTCGATGTGCAGCACGGAACCTACGAGACCAAACTTGCCAGCATCCGGCGGACCATCGCCTGGCGCAACACCGAACAGCTGGTCTGGGGTTGGAAATTCCCGAATGCCGCCCGCTATCTGCCAAAGCTTGCCGACGATATCGCAAACCCTCACCTGATCATCGTTTTCCGCGATTTCCCCGCTGAAAGCTATCGGATGCACGACCACAAGGGTGGCTCGATCGAGGATCTTCTGGGCACCTACATCCGGCGGCTGCGCCAGATCAAGGAGGTGATCGCGCTCTACAAATGCCCCAAGATGTTTCTCAGCTACGAGAAATGCATCGCGGAACCGGATCATTTCATCGACGAATTACGCGCCTTTCTTGGCACCACGCCGCCCGGTCCAGAGGCGCACGCGCAGATCAAGGCTTTCATGAATCCCGGAAGTTACAAGGATCTCGGCGCGTTCACCTGATCCGTGTCGGTCTTGATCGCGGTATCCCTACTGATCGTTGCCAACCGCCACACTGAACAGCGCCCGTGCCTCATCCGCCGTATATCGACCCAGCCGCACATCCTCGGCCACCGCTTGCGGATCGCGCGCGGCGGGATCGCCATAGCCGCCACCGCCGGGCGTGCGCACATGCACACGGTCGCCCGCCGAGAGAGGGATATCCTGCTCCTTGGACAGATGCACAGGCGTATAGGCCACCCCGCCACGCCACACCGTGACCTCGTTGACCGCGCCGTCAGACCCGCCCAGCACACCCTGCGGGCCAAAGCGGCCGTGATCCATCACGAAACTTGCCCGCGCGGTGCCGCGCCGCAGTTCGACCTCGTAATCCAGACCGAACCCGCCGCGATACCGACCCGCTCCACCCGATCCCTCGCGCAGCGCATAGCGGTGATAAAGCACCGGATAGGCCTGCTCCATGATCTCCACAGGCGGGGCCTTGGAAATACCGATGGTCGAGCAACCATTGCTCAACCCATCGCCAGAGGCAGACCCGCCATAGCCCCCGCCCGAGAGCTGATACATGACGAAATCGCGCCCCCGCTGCGGATCGTGCCCGCCCAGCGCAAAATTGCCCGAGGTGCCCGCCGGGGCCGCCGTCACCCGGTCGGGCAGCGCAGCAACGAGCGCGGCAAAAACCGCCTCGGCGATCCGCTGGCTGACCTCTGCCGCGCAACCCGAGACGGGGCGCGGATACTGCGCGTCCAGAAACGTGCCCTCGATGCCGGTGACACGCAGCGGCTCGAACGCGCCCGCGCTGATCGGCACCTCGGGAAAGATGTGGCGCATGGCCAGATAGACCGAAGAAAGCGTCGTGGCGCGCACCGAGTTCATCGGACCCATGCAGGGCGCGCTCGATCCGGTGAAATCGAATATCAGATCATCACCGCTGCGCGTCACGCTAAGGCGGATTTCGAGCGGTTCATTGACCACCCCATCGCTGTCTATCCAAGCCACACCCCGATGCGAACCCGCGCCCATATCCCTGATGAAACTGCGCATCTGCGCCGCCGCGCGGGCGCGCAATTCGGCAATCGCCTCCGCCACCACATCTTCGCCATAGCGATCCAGCAGCGCATCGAGCCGCGCCGCGCCTAGGTCGAGCGCCGCCGCCTGCGCCTTGACATCGCCGATGCGCTGATCGGCTACCCGGATATTGGAACAGATGATCGCGTAGATCTCTGCATCCATCTGCCCTTGTTTGAACAGCTTGACCGGCGGCAGACGCAGTCCCTCCTGTTCCACCGCAGTGGCCGAGGCCGAGAACCCGCCGGGCACAGCTCCCCCTGTATCGGGCCAGTGGCCGGTATTCGACAACCAGCACCACAGACGCCCCGCCCGGTAATAGGGCCGGGCAAAGCGCACATCCATCAGATGTGTGCCGCCCAGATAGGGATCGTTGACGATATAGATATCGCCCGGCTCCGGCGCGCCGACCTGTCCCGCGGCAATCATCCCGATCAGAGTCCGCGTCGAATACTGCATCGTCCCGACAAAGACCGGCAGTCCACCTGCGCCCTGTGCGATCAGTGACCCGTCATCGGCGGAATAGATGCCGTCCGAGCGGTCGTTCGCCTCGGCGATCACCGGCGAGAAAGCAGCGCGGGAAAACGCCAGGTCCATCTCGTCACAGACCTGTTGCAGGCCCGCCTGAATGACCGAGAGGGTAATGGGATCAAGCGGCATCCGGTCCTCCGATCCCGATCAGAATATTGCCATGCGCATCGCCGGTGGCCCGGTCCTGCGCGCCGATCAGCGTGGTGGTGTCCATCTGCTCGATCACCGCCGGGCCCCGCAGTTCGAACTCGCGCGGCAGGTGATCACGCCAATAGACCGATACCTCCCGCCAACCACCACCTATGTAAACCCGCCGCCGTGCGGTTTCGGCCTCCGCCAACGTCGCGCAACGGCCCGAAGGGTCGATTAGCGTTGACAGATCCAGCGGCGGGCGCATTCCGATAACCGAACAGTTGGCATTGACCAGATTTACGCGGATATCGTCCAGACGAACGCGAAAGCGCCTGAAATACACCTCTTCAAACAGCGCTTGCAAGGTTGCGCGGTCCACCTCCGATCCCGGCAGATCGACCCGTAACAGATGGGTCTGCCCGGCGAACTGCATATCCACCGAGTAGAGCAGACGCCGTCCGGCCAATGCCACGCGCTCGGCGTCGATCAGGCGCTCGCCCTCGACCCGTTGCACGTTGAACACGGCGGCCAGTTCCCCCTCGGCCAGACTGTCCAGCGGGCGGTTGAGCGTGCGCACGAAATCATGCCGCAGATCGGCCACGACACAGCCGATGGCGTTGGTCAGGCCGGGGCGTGCAGGCACCAGAACGCGCGGCACCCCCAGTTCGCGCGCCAGATCTGCGGCATGCAGCGGCCCCGCACCGCCGAATGCAAACAATGCGAAATCGCGAGGATCAGCCCCCAGCGACAACGAGACCATGCGAATGGCCCCGGCCATTCTGGTGTTGGCGAGGCGAATGACCGCCTCGGCCGCCTGCGTCACATCAAGACCCAGAGGCGACGCCAGCCTTTCGTCAAAGACCGCCGCCACGACATCGCGCGTGACGCTGCCCCGCGCGACCCATCGCGCCGGATCGAGTCGGCCAAGCAGCAGGTTGGCGTCCGATATCGTTGGCTCCGTCCCGCCGCGCCCATAGCAGACCGGGCCGGGATCGGCCCCCGCGCTTTCCGGGCCCACCTCAAGCAGACCGGCGGCATTGACCCGCGCGATGGATCCGCCACCTGCGCCGACCGTGCGCACATCGACCATCGGCACATGGATGGGCAGCGCATGGTCGATCTCGATCTCGTTCGACACTGCCGGCTCAGCGCCGCGAACCAGCGCCACATCGGTAGAGGTGCCGCCCATGTCATAGGTGATAAGGTTCTCCACCCCCGCCACGCGCCCGGTATAGGCCGCCGCCATGACCCCCGAGGCAGGTCCAGACATCACCGTCTTGGCCGCCTCCGTCGCCACGCTGCGGGCCGAGACCATGCCGCCATTGCTGGTCATCACCAGCACATCGCGCCCGTAGCCGCCTGCTGCCAGATCCTGCGTCAGCCGTTCCAGATACCGCGCCAGAATGGGTTGCACGCTCGCATTGACCGCCGCCGTCACACCGCGTTCGAATTCACGGCTTTCCGACAGGATCGCATGGCCCAGCGTGATATGCGCATTGGGCCAGATCGTCGCCAGCACCTCGCCCGCGCGCCGTTCATGCGCAGGATTGGCATAGGCGTGCAGGAAATGCACCACGACCGAGACGCAGCCCGCCGCCAGCAGGGTGCGCCCCGCCGCCAGCACCGCCGCCTCATCCAGCGGCGTGACCACCTGCCCTGCGGCATCCATGCGTTCGGGCACCTCAAGCCGCAGATCGCGCGGGATGACCGGCACGAACTGCCCGGTCATGCCATAGGGCTGCGGTCGGGTGCGACGGCCCAGCTCCAGCACGTCGCGAAACCCCATCGTGGTGATCAGCCCGGTGCGCGCCATCTTGCGCTCCAGCACCGCATTTGTGGTGGTCGTCGTGCCATGCACGATGAGATCCAGCGCCGCCGGATCCGCACCCGCCGCCCCCAGCGCCGCCATCACCCCACCGGCCTGATTGTCCGGCGTCGAGGGCACCTTGGCCAGCCGCACGGCACCCGTAGCGGGATCGAGTGCCAGCAGATCGGTGAACGTGCCGCCCACGTCGATCCCCGCCACCTGACCGCTCTGCCGCCGATCCATCCCGCCATCCCTGCGCCCTTTTTCCCCAGCTTGGCGAGACCCGCCCAAAAGTCAACGCAAGAGGGTGCGAAACGCAAAACGGCCCCGCGGAGAGCGGGGCCGTTTCGATTTCCGGCAGTCCCCCGGAGGGTTACTTGTCGCCCTTGAGGGCCGCGCCAAGGATATCGCCCAGCGAGGCGCCCGAGTCGGACGAACCATACTGTTCGACTGCCTCTTTTTCCTCGGCAATCTCGCGTGCCTTGATCGAAAGACCCAGTTTGCGGGTCTTGGCGTCGACATTGGTCACCCGCGCATCGACCTTGTCACCGACCGAGAACCGCTCGGGGCGCTGCTCGGAGCGGTCACGCGACAGATCCGACCGGCGGATAAAGGACTTCATGCCCTCGTATTCCACCTCGATCCCGCCATCCTCGATCGCCGTCACCGTCACGGTGATCACGGAGCCACGTTTAACGCCGCCCACGGCCTCGGAGAACTTGTCGCCGCCAAGTGCCTTGATCGAAAGCGAAATGCGCTCTTTCTCGACGTCGACCTCGGAGACGATGGCGCGAACCACATCGCCTTTCTTGTAGTTCTGGATTGCATCTTCGCCACGCTCGTCCCAGCTCAGATCGCTGAGATGGACCATACCGTCGATATCGCCTTCCATACCGATGAACAGGCCGAATTCGGTGATGTTCTTGACCTCGCCCTCGACCTCGGTGCCCTCGGGATGGGTCTCGGCAAAAACCTCCCACGGGTTGCGCATGGTCTGCTTGAGGCCCAGGCTGACGCGCCGCTTGGCACCGTCGATTTCCAGCACCATGACTTCAACCTCTTGCGAGGTCGAAACGATCTTGCCGGGATGCACGTTCTTCTTCGTCCAGGACATTTCCGAGACGTGAACCAGACCCTCGACACCCGGCTCCAGCTCGACAAAAGCACCGTAATCGGTGATGTTGGTGACCCGTCCGGTATGCACCGATTCGAGCGGATACTTGGCAGCGACCACATCCCACGGATCTTCCTGCAGCTGCTTCATGCCAAGGCTGATACGGTGGGTATCCTTGTTGATCTTGATGACCTGCACCTTGACGGTTTCGCCGATCGACAGGATCTCCGACGGGTGGTTGACCCGGCGCCATGCCATGTCGGTGACATGCAAGAGACCGTCCACACCACCCAGATCGACGAAGGCGCCGTATTCGGTGATGTTCTTGACCACACCATCAACGGTCTGGCCTTCGGTCAGGTTGCCGATCACCTCGGCGCGCTGTTCGGCGCGGCTTTCTTCGAGGATGGCGCGACGCGACACGACAATATTACCCCGACGACGATCCATCTTGAGGATCTGGAATGGCTGTTTCAAACCCATCAGCGGGCCAGCATCACGCACCGGGCGCACATCCACCTGTGAACCGGGCAGGAACGCCACGGCGCCGCCCAGATCGACGGTAAAACCACCCTTGACACGGCCAAAGATCGCGCCATCGACACGCTCTTCGTCGGCATAGGCTTTTTCGAGACGGTCCCACGCCTCTTCACGGCGGGCCATCTCGCGGCTGATCACGGCCTCGCCACGTGAATTCTCTGCGGAGCGCAGAAACACCTCGACTTCGTCACCGACAGAAATGTCGGGGGTCTCGCCGGGATTTGCAAATTCTTTCAGATCAACGCGGCCTTCCATCTTGTAGCCGACGTCGATGATGGCTTGGCCCGCTTCGATCGCGATGACCTTGCCCTTGACAACAGACCCTTCCTCAGGCGTGTCCATTTCGAAGCTTTCGTTCAGGAGGGCTTCGAATTCCTCCATGGATGTATGTTGAGCCATGTGGTCTCTGGTTTCCTTTTTAGCGGTTTTCTGGCCGTGCGGTTGTCTCCGCCGGTCTTGAGGGGTTTCGTTGGTCGGGCGGGTCACAAAACAAAGAGGGCCGGTGGTCCCGACCCTGCTCGATCTCTTTTGTTCTATGGCCTTGTTCGCCTTGTTGACAGAGGCGCGTATACAGGGCCGCCGCGGCATAATCAACCCTGTCTCGCGCAGGAACGTATCGTCTCAATTCACAGCCGGATTTGTCACTGGCATGTTTCGCGTGACAGTTCACCATCGGGCATGACGGTATTGCACAAAATCGCGCCCTCGAACCGCGCGCCGCTGGTATCGGCACCCTTGAGCCGCGCGCCCGAAAGATCCGCACCACGAAAATCGGCATCCTGCATCGAAGCGCCGACGAATGTCGCCGCCCTTAGTGTGGCATTGCGGAAATCGGCACGGTCAATCCGGGCCTCGTCAAGCTGCGCCAGAAAGAGATCGGCGGCGGAAAAGTCGCTATCCTCCATTCTTGCCCCGGTCAGATTTGCCCCAGCCAGTTTCGCCCCGGAATACGCGCCATTGCGCAGATCACAGCCGGGACAGGATCCGGTAGTGTTCAACTCATCGGCATCGGCCAATGCTGGCGCGGCCAGTGCCAGCACAACCGCCGCAAGAACGGTTTTCATCGTCGCCTCCTTTGCGTCAGGCGGTTCCTGACCGGGGGCCGATATGCCCCCGGCTGATCCATGTGGCACTATTGGGTGTCTGTCTCCATCGCCTGAACCCGTTTGGTAATCCTCTGGTTCAGGGCCTGATCTTCGCTCGCGGCCTGAGCGATCTCAAGATACCGATCCATGGTCATCCCCTCGGTCCGCTCGACCACATCGACAATCTCGGCATTCGCCTCCTCGACGACCGCGGCCTGTTGGTCCTCTGATTCCGCGCTCTGCAGGACGGGTGTGTATTTTTCCCGCACGCCTGCCACACCGATGAGCGCGGCGGTGAACGCATCCAGTTCCTCTGCCGAATAACTTTCGGCGGTCTGTGCGGCAACCGCCTGCGGGGTCAGCGCGGCCATGGGGGCCGCGACAAGGGCAAGCGTGACGGCGGTGGTGGTGGCTTTCAAGGTCGATCGGAAGGGCATGGCGCCTCCTTTTTTTGACTATCGGTTTGCAGCAACAGGCATGACCTGCTGCATAAAAACCTAAGGCCCATGCCGCAGCACGCAACCGGCTGCGCGGAATCCCGCCGGAAAGGCATCCCTCTAACGCTTTGCGGCAGCCACGATTGCGATGGCCTGCGCTACCGCCTCTTCGATCGACATCGTGGAGGTATCGAGCATCAGCGCATCCTTCGCCGGCTTGAGAGGCGCTGCGGCGCGGGCGCTGTCGCGGGCATCGCGCTGGCGCAGATCCTCGGCCACCTCGGCGAGGGTTACATCCTGACCCTTTCCGGTCAGTTCCCGGTGCCGCCGCCGCGCCCGCTCGGCATCGCTTGCCGTGACATAGATCTTGACCTCGGCCTCTGGGCAGATCACCGTCCCTATATCGCGGCCATCGAGCACCGCGCCGCCCACACGCCGGGCAAAGGCGCGCTGAAAATCCAGCAGCGCCTGCCGCACCTCCGGAATCGCGGCAACACGGCTCGCGGCCTGCCCCACCTCGGACGTGCGCAGATCATCCGCTTCCAGATCCTCGACACCCAGAGACAGCGCCGCCGCGACCGGATCGGCGCCGGCAAGCATCCGGCGCCCGGTCGCACGATAGAGCAACCCCGTATCGAGATGGGCAAATCCGAAATGCGCCGCGAGAGCCCGGCCGATCGTGCCCTTGCCCGCCGCCGCCGGCCCGTCGATCGCGATGGTAAATGCCATGACCGCCTCTCTTCTCTCCGGGCCACTTGCTAGCCCATCCCCGCCCCTGCCTCAAGCACCGCTTGACGGGAACGCGCGGCCAAGGCATCACAGCAGCATGGTGATTTACAAGATCCTACGCGCCGCTGAATGGGCCGACTTGCGCAACCATGGCGAGAACGCGGGCTCAGCCGTCGATCGCGCCGATGGCTTCGTGCATTTCTCGACCCTCGAACAGGCTCCCGAAACCGCCGCGCGGCATTTCGCGGGCGAGGACGGGCTGATGCTGGTGGCGGTAGAGACCGACCGCCTCGGAGAGGCCCTGAAATGGGAGCCGTCACGCGGCGGTGCGCTGTTTCCGCATCTCTATCGCGACCTGCTGCTGTCGGATGTGATCTGGGCCCAGCCGCTGCCGCTGGTCGCGGGGACGCACGCCTTCCCTGCGGGACTTGAATGACGTTGCTTGAGCGCGCGGGCCTCGCCGCGCTGCACCGGCTTGACCCGGAAACCGCGCATGGTCTGGCGCTGCGGGCCCTGCGCCTCGGGCTGACCCCCCGACCGGGGCCCTTTACGACAGCACGCCTCAAAACCGATCTGGCGGGGCTGCGTCTGCCCAACCCGGTAGGCCTCGCAGCAGGCTTTGACAAGAACGCCGAGGCGCTTGCGCCGCTCAGCCGCGCGGGTTTCGGATTCATCGAGGTGGGCGCCGTTACCCCCCGCGCACAGCCGGGCAATCCCCGCCCGCGTCTGTTTCGCCTGGGTGAGGATGCCGCAGTCATCAACCGCTTCGGCTTCAACAACGCGGGGATGGAGACCGCCGCCGCGCGTCTGGCCCGCCGCCCGCAGGATGCGGTGATCGGACTCAACCTGGGGGCCAACAAGGACAGCGTCGACCGCGCCGAGGATTTCGCCCGCGTCCTCGCGCATTGCGGCGCGCATCTCGATTTCGCCACGGTCAACGTCAGCAGCCCCAATACGGAGCGCCTGCGCGACCTGCAGGGAGCCGAGGCGCTCGGCGGCCTGCTCAGGGGCGTGATGGAGGCGCGCGACTGGCTGCCGCAACCGATTCCGGTATTTCTGAAGATCGCCCCCGACCTCAGCGATACCGAGCTTTCAGAGATCGCCGATGTCGCCCGCACCTCCGGCCTCAGCGGAATCATCGCCACCAATACCACACTCTCGCGCGAGGGGCTGACAAGCGCGATGCGGGATCAGGCGGGGGGATTGTCGGGCCAGCCGCTCTTTGAAAAGTCGACGCGCGTGCTGGCGCGGTTATCGCAACTGACGGGCGGGGATATCCCGCTGATCGGCGTCGGTGGCATTGCCAGCGCCGATCAGGCCTATGCCAAGATCCGCGCCGGAGCCTCTGCCGTGCAACTCTATTCGGCGCTGGTCTATCGGGGGCTGTCGTTAGTGGGCGAAATCGCACGCGGGCTTGATGCCCTGTTGGAGCGGGACGGGTTCGGGAATGTGGCCGAGGCGGTGGGCACGGGGCGCGAGGCTTGGCTGTGAGGGGCCGGCGGTCTCAGAGTGGTCATTGCCCACGTCTTAGAAGCCGTGCGGCCGCTGGATCGGGGACTGGCGAAGCGACGATTGTAGCTGTCATTTTATCCAGCAATATCCGTATGACTCCGTAGTGTTGCGCTACACCTCCAAATCGCCAGGCCGCGGAACGGCCCAGCGATCGCTCGGCTCTTATTCCCCCTCAACAGTTCGGCACATTCACCGCCAGACCGCCCAGTGAGGTTTCCTTGTATTTCTCGCTCATGTCCGCGCCGGTCTGACGCATGGTCTCTATGCAGGCGTCGAGCGGCACCAGATGTGTGCCGTCGCCGCGCAACGCCAATGAGGCCGCAGACACCGCCTTGATCGCGCCCAGGCCGTTGCGCTCGATACAGGGCACCTGCACAAGACCGCGAACCGGATCGCAGGTCATGCCAAGGTGATGCTCGAGCGCGATCTCGGCGGCATTCTCGATCTGTGCGGGCGTGCCGCCCAGCACGGCACATAGCCCCGCCGCGCCCATAGCGGCGGCAGAGCCGACCTCGGCCTGACATCCCGCCTCGGCACCGGAAATCGAGGCGTTGTATTTCACCAGCCCGCCAATCGCGGCGGCGGTGAGCAGGAATTCCTCGACCTGCCCCTCATGCGCGCCCGGCACATGCTCCAGCCAGTATTTGATCACCGCCGGCACCACCCCCGCCGCGCCGTTGGTCGGCGCGGTCACCACCTGCCCGCCGGCGGCGTTTTCCTCGTTGACCGCCATCGCATAGGCGCTCATCCAGTCGTTGATCTTGTGCGGAGCGTTCAGGTTGGTGCCGCGCTCGGCAATCAGCGCGTCGCGGATACCCTTGGCCCGACGTTTGACGTTCAGCCCGCCGGGCAGGGTTCCTTCCGCATTCAGCCCGCGCTCGATACAGTCGTTCATCACCTGCCAGATTCGCGCCACGCCGCTGCGCAGATTGTCATGCCCGCCGCGCGCGATCTCATTGGCGCGCTTCATTTCCGCGATGCTCTTGCCGGAATGTTCGGCCATTTCCAGCATCTCGGCGGCAGACTTGAACGGATAGGGCACGGGCGGGCCGTTGTCGGTGTTCTTGCCCGCAGCCAGTTCCGCCTCGGTCATCACGAAACCGCCACCAATGGAATAGTAGGTTTCCTGCAGGATGACATCGCCCTGCGCATCGGTGGCCATCAGGATCATGCCATTGGCATGGCCGGGCAGATTGGGGCCGAAATCAAAGATCAGATCTTCCTTTGGATGGAATTTCAGTTCTGACAGACCGGGCGGCGTGACCCGATGGGTTTCGCGAATCCGATCCAGCACCTCCTCGGCGCGCTCATGATCGTAGGTCTCCGGCAGGAACCCGGCGAGGCCCAGAACGGTGGCGCGGTCGCTGGCATGGCCGATGCCGGTAAATGCAAGGCTGCCATGCAGCGAGCCCTTTAGTCCCGCATATTGAAACGGGGCCGCACGCATCTTGTCGAGAAAGCGCGCGGCGGCAACCATCGGCCCCATCGTATGCGACGAGGACGGACCGATGCCCACCTTGAACATCTCGAAAACGGATAGAAACATCGTCGCGCTCCCTGTTTGCGGGTCTTATCGCCGCACCCCTTCAGACCTACTTGTCCGAAAGCGACGCTTCAAGGGCGCGTGCTTGCCATCTGCGCCGGTCAGATCGCGCTGCCCTCGGGCGGATCGGGCCACGATGGCGCGGTAAACGGTGTCTTTCCCAACCCCTCGGCCCGGATCGCCGCGCGCAGCGGCGCCCCCGCCTCCAGCCGTTCCAGCATGGCGTGCAGACGTGGCCAGCCGCGCGTCTCGTATCCGCCCCGCGCCCCCTCGGGATAGATCGCCCGCCAGCGCATCAGGCACGCAAGGTAATAGTCAAGCACCGAGGCGTGATCCGCCGCGAACCACGGTGCGGCGCGGGTCTCGATCATGTCCAGATACTCGGAGAACCGCGCCTGCATCTGCGCGCGCAGCATCGCCTGCGCCCCTGCATCGCCGCCGACATACTGACCCGGATAAAAGGTCATGCGCAGACAGGAATGCACCGTATTGGATAGGAAAAACAGCCATTTCAGGAAATCGCCGCGCGTCGGCGCGTCCGTGCCCGGTGCAAGCCTTCCGTGCCGGTCCACCAGCCAGAGCAGGATCGCGCCGGTTTCGAACATCACCCCGTCAGGCGTTTCCAGCACCGGGATCAGCCCGTTGGGATTGAGCGCCAGATAGCCGGGCGATCTCTGAGCGCGCGCGGCGCGATCGACCAGCACGGTCCCGTAGGGCACGCCCAGATCCTCCAGCACCAGCCGGATAATCAGCGAGGCATTGTCGGGCGCATAATGCAGACGGTAGTGGCTCACGCCGCACCCTTGGCCCGCCGCGCCCTGGGCTGTTGCCCGAAAGCCACCGCCGTCAGCCCTTTTCCCCCACATTCTCGGCAAAGGCGGTCCTGAAGGCCGCCTGCTGCTCTGCGCTCGCATCAGTCTGATTCTGTGCGCGCCAGTCATCATAGGGCATACCGTAGAATACCTCGCGCGCAGCGTCCTTGGACATCTCGATGCCGCGCTCGTCGGCCGCTTCCTGATACCAGCGGCTCAGACAGTTGCGGCAGAACCCGGCAAGGTTCATCATGTCGATATTCTGCACATCCGCGCGCTTTTCCATCAGATGATGGCGCAGGGCGCGAAAGGCCGCCGCTTCTAGTTCGATCCTCGTCTGATCGTCCATGCTCTCTCTCCTCTTTCAGCCCCAAGATGAGGTCAGCAGGCCTGCGGCGCAAGGCCCCTGTCAGACGCCCGCCTGCTCCGCCGCTTCAGTCAGCATCGGTGCGAGGCGCGCCGCCCAACCCTGTTGTTGTTCCGGCGTGGCAATCAGATCGTTGCGCAACTCGATCAGCACATTGGGCCGCTCATGAGCAATCGCATGGCGGGCGATGGCATCGCCGGGCAGATGTCCGCCATAGGGTTCGTTATCCCCGACGCAAAGGTCGCGCTCCCGCCGCAGCCGCGCCAGCAGCGGCCGTGCAAACCGTTGATCGGCGGCATAGAGCAACCCGATATGCCAGGGGCGCGGCGGACGGCCCCTGAACTGCGGGGTAAAACTGTGAACCGATACGATGACGGTATCGCGGCGGCGCGCCGCCAGATCCGCCAACGCGGTGTGATAGGGCCGGTAGCAGCGGTTCAGACGCCGCTCGATCTCTTCGGATCCGGCATGGCGATTGCCCGGAATGATGGTACCATCATAAAGCTTCATCACCAGCGTCGGATCATCCTCGCCCCGGTTAGGGTCAATCACCAGCCGCGAGAAATTCGACAGGATCGCGGGACCGCCCAGCACCTCCGCCAGAGCGCGGGTCACCCCCGCCGCACCCACGTCATAGGCGATGTGGCGCACCATGTCCTCGGGCGCCACGCCCAGACAACCACCGTTCACGAAGGGAGGCACGCAATTGGTGGCGTGATCGCAGGTCACAAGCCACCGCTCCGGGCGCGCAGCGCCCTCGATTTCATAAGGTTGATACGTCATCGGGTTGGTTTTTCCTGTCGTCTTCCTCTAGGACAGTTGCGAGGGATTGTGAATTGCGCAATAACGCAAACCAGCGTGATGTTAGCGATAACATGAACAGCCAATGCCAGAGACGAAGGAACACAGATGAGACGCCACCGCAATGTCAAGATCGTGGCCACCTTAGGCCCCGCCTCTTCGGATTACGCCACGATCCGCGCCCTGCACGAAGCGGGGGCGGATGTCTTTCGCCTCAACATGAGCCACGGGGCGCATTCCGAGATCGCCGAGCGTCATCGGATCATCCGTCAGATAGAGGACGAACTCGACAGCCCGATCGCCATCCTTGCCGATCTTCAGGGGCCAAAGCTGCGTGTCGGCACCTTTGCCAATGGCGAGGAGGAACTGACCGAAGGCGCGGCGTTCCGGCTGGATCTTGACGAGACAGAGGGCGACGCCACCCGCGTCTGCCTGCCTCACCCCGAGATTTTTGCCGCCTTGGAGCCGGGCGCGAACCTGCTGGTCAATGACGGCAAGATCCGCCTGCGGGTGACCGATTGCGGCAAGGATTTCGCCAGTTGCGAAGTGATCATCGGCGGCACGATCTCCAACCGCAAGGGCGTGAACGTGCCAGACGTGGTGCTGCCGCTTGCCGCATTGTCCGACAAGGACCGCGCCGATCTGGAATTTGTCTGCGAGTTGGGTGTCGACTGGCTCGCACTCAGTTTCGTGCAGCGGCCCGAGGATGTGAACGAGGCGCGCACCCTGGTCAATGGCCGCGCCGCGGTGCTTTCGAAGATCGAGAAACCGGCGGCGGTGAAATGCTTTGAGGATATTCTCGCGGTCAGTGACGGGATCATGGTGGCGCGCGGCGATCTGGGCGTGGAACTGCCGGTGCAGAACGTGCCGCCGATCCAGAAACGTCTGGTGCGGCGCTGCCGGGCCGTGGCCAAGCCGGTGATCGTCGCCACCCAGATGCTCGAATCGATGATCACATCCCCGATGCCCACACGCGCCGAGGTCTCGGACGTGGCCACCGCGATCTACGAGGGGGCGGATGCGATCATGCTCTCGGCGGAATCGGCTGCGGGGGATTATCCGGTCGAGGCGGTGACCACGATGAACAACGTCGCCATCGAGGTTGAAAGCGACCCGATCTACCGCGAGGTGATCGAGGCCAGCCGCCGCGCCAACCGCCAGACCGTCGCCGACGGCATCGTGGCGGCGGCGCGCGAGATTGCCGAGACCACCGATATCAAGGTGATCTGCTGTTATACCGAATCGGGCACGACGGCGCTGCTGACCGCGCGCGAACGTCCCCGCGTCCCGATCATCGGCATGACCAGCCTGCGCCGCACCGCGCGTCGTCTGGCCCTGACATGGGGCGTCAATTGCGTGATGACCCCGGAACTGACCCGGTTCAAGATGGCGGTGATCAACGCCGCCCGCGCTGCCCGCGCCCAGGGTTACGCGACCGAGGCCGACCAGATCGTCGTCACCGCCGGGGTGCCCTTCAACGTGCCGGGCACCACCAATATTCTCAGGGTCGCACCCTGCAAGGAAAGTTTGATCTACGCCACCGATCCGGGCTGATCTGCTGCAACTTGATGCAGATGCGCCGGAGATCGGTGATGGACCCGGAACTCGCGATATTCGTCGGCCTGGTGCCGGGCACGCTGTCCATCTCCCGTACTTTTCTCCGCCTTTGCCGGAGATCGCGCACCGCGCTTTGCCGCGCTTGCCATCGTCGACCCGGCGTGCCTCATCCTCTGGGCGCTGAGCGCCCGACCGGGCGGCTACAGCTTTGACGATCTGCCGCATGTTCTGGTCAGGGTTCTGGCCCGCTTTCTGACCTGAAAACCGCGCGTTCGCGCCCATTGCCCCTTGCACAGAGGGCCAAGCCCGCGTATACGGCGCGCTCTATCCGCAGGACCGGCCAGAGTGGCATGCCGAGTCCCTGTGACCATACCGACCTAAAGAGGAGCCGGAAATGCCCAAGATGAAGACCAAATCGAGCTGCAAAAAGCGGTTCAAGATGACGGCCTCTGGCCGCATCGTAGCTGCTCAGGCCGGCAAACGCCATGGCATGATCAAACGCACCAAGAAATTCATCCGTAACGCTCGCGGTACGACCACGCTCAGCAAGCCTGATGAAAGTATCATCAAGCCAATGATGCCCTACGCGCGCTAAGGAGGATTTGATCAATGTCACGCGTCAAAGGTGGGGTTGTCACCCACGCCCGTCACAAGAAAGTCATCAAGGCTGCCAAGGGGTACTATGGCCGCCGCAAAAACACCTTCAAGGTGGCCGCACAGGCCGTCGACAAGGCCAACCAATACGCCACGCGCGACCGCAAGAACCGCAAGCGCAATTTCCGCGCCCTGTGGATTCAGCGGATCAACGCCGCCGTGCGCAGCCATGACGAGGCGCTGACCTATTCGCGCTTCATCAACGGGCTGGCGCTCGCCGGGATCGAGGTGGATCGCAAGGTGCTCGCGGATCTCGCCGTGCACGAACCTGCCGCCTTCGGCGCCATCGTGGCCCAGGCCAAAAGCGCTCTGGCAGCATAAGCCGGTCGCATTCGAGGGACTGACAGATCGCCGCGCGGGGGCTGCCCCCGGGCGGCGATTTTCATTTTCCGATCGTGTTCAGCCCAGCCTCGCTCATCGCGATCGCGAAAATCTGTGCGCATTTCCCGGCGCCAGAAAGATCGACAAGGTCAGAAGGCTGAAGATCAATTCATAAACCTCCCATTTGCGCTGCAGATCAATCGCCATCATCATCAGGCTTGCCACCAGCGCAACCACCAGATGCCGCTTCCCGGGCAGCGGCACCATCAGGCGGTCAGCCAGTGACGCGATTGCGCGGACCCTCGGGTAAAGCAGCGGCAGCACCACCAGATAGAGCAGGATCGCCACCGTCAGAACACTTCCGAACAAGGTTTTGGTTAGCTGTTTGCCACCCACGACGAGGTTGTGAATGGTGATCTCCTGCTGGAGATTGCGCTCCACGAAATACTCGGGTGTTTTGATGTCCAAGATCCGCTGACCCCAGGAAATCTCCTCGCCTGCGCCGAACACGAACAGGAGCGCATAAAGACCCAGCAGGCAACCTGCCCCCAAACGCCCCGCCCGCACCATGACCAGCATGTGCCAGCCCAGAACCAGCGCGGATACGAAAAGCAGTATCGCGGTCCCATACTCGACGGGCCCGTCCTCGATAGCAAAGCCCGAGGCGAACTGCTGCTCGAACCCCAGAATCCAATAGGCCAGCATATAAAGCAGCGAGGCATTGATAACGCCAAAGATGACCTGATCGGCAGGGCTGAAAGCGCGCATTCCGTGACCTTTCCGGATTTTCTTCGGGTTGCCTGGGCAGTTAGAATCGCCCGCACCTGCAGTCAACCAGATATCGGCCACGCTGACACAAGGCCCGACCGGGTATCTTCGTTCCCCCTTGACCCCGCGCGCGCAACGCCATATCTCCCCGCCTCAGACGCGGGTATGGTGAAAAGGTATCACGAAAGCTTCCCAAGCTTCAGTTACGGGTTCGATTCCCGTTACCCGCTCCAGAGCCTTCCTGAAGATCACCCCCGCAATTCCGCGAGTATCGCCTGCGCCGCCGCGCGCGGGTCTGCCGCCGCCCAGATCGGCCGTCCGATCACGATGTGATCGGCCCCGCAGGCCACCGCCTCTGCCGGTGTCGCGATCCGCTTCTGATCGTCGCGCGCCGCGCCAGCGGGCCGCACGCCCGGCGTCACGATCAGCCGCCCTGCCGCCTCGGGCAGGGTCCGGATCATCGCCGCCTCTTGCGGGCTGGCGATAACCCCGTGCGCCCCGGCCTCGAACGCCCGCCCCGCACGTTCCGTCACCAGATCGGGCAGATCGCCCGGCTTGATCAACCCGGCATCCAGATCCGAGCGGTCCAGCGAGGTCAGGATCGTCACCGCGAGGATTTTCAGCGGCTTGCCCGCCGCACCCTCCCTCGCCGCCCGCACGACATGCGGATCCCCATGCACGGTCAGGAAATCGAGATCATATTGCGCCAGCCCGCGCACCGCGTTCTCGATCGTGGCGCCGATGTCAAACAGCTTCATATCAAGAAAGATACGCTTGCCATGCTCCTGCTTGAGCTCATTGGCGAGTGCCAGACCGCCGCCCGTCAGCATCCCCAGCCCGATCTTGTAAAACGATACGGCCTCGCCCAGACTCTCGGCCAGTCGCAAGCCTTCGAGCGCATTGGGCAAATCGAGGGCGACGATCAGGCGGTCATCGGGCATGGGGCGCATCTCTCATGGCATGTTCCGCGCCCTTGTCGCGGCGCGCGCGTGCCCCGTCAAGCCCCTCCGGCCATCACACGGCCAGACCCTTGCCGCCATACCTGTCAACGCCCGCGCCGGGCTGTTTCACGAAAACCCGCCTCTTTTGTGATAATCTTGGCCATCCGTCTTGAACCTCACAGGATCGTTGCCCATGTCTGCTCCAAGGGTCCCGACCGCCGCATGCCTAATGCTGGGTGCGCAACTGGGATGACGCTTGTAAAAAGGAGAAATACCCATGGACTTCAACAAGTTCACGGAGCGGTCGCGCGGATTCATCCAGGCGGCCCAGACCATCGCGATGCGCGAAAGCCATCAGAAACTCGCCCCCGAACATATCCTCAAGGCACTGCTCGACGACCCCGAGGGGCTGGCCAGCAACCTGATCAAACGCGCCGGCGGCGCGCCCGAACGGGTGATGCAGGCCAATGATCTCGCACTTGCCAGGATCCCGCAGGTCTCGGGCGATGCAGGACAGACCTACATGGATCAGCAGACCGGCAAGGTACTGGCCGAGGCCGAAAAGATTGCAACAAAAGCCGGGGACAGCTTTGTGCCCGTAGAGCGTATCCTGACCGCGCTGGCGCTGGTGAAATCCCCCGCCCGCGATGCGCTGGAAGCCGGCGCCGTTTCGGCCCAGAAACTCAACGAGGCGATCAACGATATCCGCAAGGGCCGCACCGCTGACAGCGCCTCGGCCGAGGATACCTATGAGGCGTTGGAAAAATATGCCCGCGATCTGACCAAGGCTGCGCGCGAGGGCAAGATCGATCCGATCATCGGGCGCGATGACGAAATCCGCCGCAGCATGCAGATCCTCAGCCGCCGGACCAAGAACAATCCGGTGCTGATCGGCGAGCCGGGCGTGGGCAAGACCGCCATCGCCGAAGGTCTCGCGCTACGCATCGTCAACGGCGACGTGCCCGAGAGCCTGCGTAACAAGCGCCTGTTGTCGCTCGATATGGGCGCGCTGATCGCCGGGGCCAAATATCGCGGCGAATTCGAGGAACGGCTCAAGGGTGTGCTGAACGAAGTGACGCAGGCCGCAGGCGAAATCATCCTGTTCATCGACGAGATGCACACGCTGGTGGGCGCGGGCAAGTCAGAGGGCGCGATGGACGCCGCCAACCTCATCAAACCGGCGCTTGCGCGCGGCGAACTGCACTGCATCGGGGCGACCACACTGGATGAGTACCGCAAGCATGTGGAAAAAGACGCCGCCCTTGCCCGCCGCTTTCAACCGCTCACCGTCGATGAGCCGACGGTCGAGGACACGATCTCGATCCTGCGCGGGATCAAGGAGAAATACGAACTGCACCACGGCGTGCGGATTTCTGACTCGGCGCTCGTCGCGGCGGCCACGCTGTCGCATCGCTACATCACCGACCGCTTTCTGCCTGACAAGGCAATCGACCTGATGGACGAGGCCGCAAGCCGCCTGCGCATGGAGGTGGACAGCAAGCCCGAGGAGCTTGACGCGCTCGACCGCGAAATCCTGCAAAAGCAGATCGAGGCCGAAGCCCTGAAGAAAGAGGATGACGCCGCCTCGCGCGACCGGCTTTCCCGGCTGGAAAAGGAACTCTCGGATCTGCAGGAGAAATCCAGCGAGATGACCGCCCAATGGCAGGCCGAGCGCGACAAGCTGGCCAGCGCGCGCGATCTCAAGGAACAGCTCGATCGCGCCCGCGCCGAACTGGATATCGCCAAACGCGAGGGCAATCTCGCCCGCGCGGGGGAACTGAGCTATGGCGTCATTCCGGGGCTGGAGAAGCAACTGGCCGAGGCCGAATCCCAAGGAGACGATGGCGTCATGGTCGAAGAGGCCGTGCGCCCCGAACAGATCGCACAGGTGGTGGAACGCTGGACCGGCATCCCCACCGCCAAGATGCTCGAAGGCGAGCGTGAGAAACTGCTGGGGATGGAGGATAACCTGCACCGCCGCGTGATCGGTCAGAATACCGCCGTCAAGGCCGTGGCCAACGCCGTGCGCCGCGCCCGCGCGGGCCTGAATGACGAGAACCGCCCGCTCGGGTCATTCCTCTTTCTCGGGCCGACCGGCGTGGGCAAGACCGAACTGACCAAGGCCGTGGCCGAGTTTCTGTTTGACGATGACAGCGCAATGGTGCGCATCGACATGTCGGAATTCATGGAGAAACATTCGGTCGCCCGCCTGATCGGCGCGCCTCCGGGCTATGTCGGTTATGACGAGGGAGGCGTTCTGACAGAGGCGGTGCGCCGCCGCCCCTACCAGGTGGTGCTGTTCGACGAGGTGGAAAAGGCGCATCCCGAGGTGTTCAACGTGCTTCTTCAGGTGCTCGATGACGGCGTGCTGACCGATGGCCAGGGTCACCGGGTCGATTTCAAGCAGACGCTGATCGTGCTGACCTCGAACCTCGGCTCGCAGGCGCTCAGCCAGTTGCCCGAGGGGGCCGATGCCGCCCGGGCCAAGCGCGACGTGATGGATGCGGTGCGCGCGCATTTCCGGCCTGAATTCCTCAACCGGCTGGACGAGATCGTGGTTTTTGACCGGCTCACGCGACCGCAGATGGACGGCATCGTCGATATTCAGATGGCGCGGCTGCTCAAACGGCTGGCGGGTCGCAAGATCCGGCTGGATCTTGACGACGGGGCGCGCAAATGGCTGGCGGACGAAGGCTATGATCCGGTCTATGGCGCTCGGCCCCTTAAGCGGGTGATCCAGAAAGCGCTTCAGGATCCTCTGGCCGAGGCGCTGCTGGCGGGGGATATTCTCGACGGGGCGACGGTGCCGGTGACCGCCGGACCGGAGGGGCTGATCATCGGCGAGCGCGTGGGCACGACCCGGCGCGAACCGCCCGCCGGCGCGGTGGTTCATTGATGCGGCAGGCGCCCCCCGATTGCCGGGGGGCGTTTTATCTCGGGCGGCGATTCTGGGGGACCGACCCAAAGGCTGGATGCCGTCCGGTTGCGAACGAAACATTCCGGAGAGCGGCCGCGCAGCACCTGTCCGCCGGGTGTACGCTGAAGCGCGCATCTGTGTACGGCCTCAACGTCCGCTCAAACCCCCGAACCAACACCTCCCCTACCCCAGCAACTGCGCCGTCATCCGGCTGTCGGGGTCGTCCAGCGCTTCGATAACGTCGAAATGATGCCGCCCCCCGGCCACCTCGTGACCCGCGCCCCACGCCTCGGCCAGCCACCGCGCCTGATCCAGGAAAGCCGGCCGCTCCCCACTGCCCACCCAGACCGTGACCGGCACCGGCAGGGGGCGCATCAGCACCGGGCTTTCGGCCTCGGCGGTGGCCAGGTCCAGCCTTAACTGTTCATTCATCGAGGTCTCCAGCAGCGGTCGCAGATCCGAGACCGGCGAGATCGGCATGACATGATGCAGCCGCGCCGCCACGTCGCTGGGCAGAACCCCCGCCACCGCCATGCGCGCCACCAGATGCCCGCCCGCCGAATGTCCGGCCAGCGCGACCGGCCCTTCGATCCGCTCTGCCGCTACGGTCACGGCGCGCGCAACCTGCCGGGTGATATCTGCGATCCGCACCTCCGGGCACAGATCATAGGACGGCATCGCCACCGCCCAGCCCCGCCCGAGCGGCCCCTCGGCCAGATGTGACCAGAACGACCGGTCGAACCGCAACCAGTAACCACCATGCACAAAGACGCAGAGTCCGCGCGCCGCGCCCTTCGGATGGAACAGATCCATCGCCTGCCGCGCGCTCTGCCCATAGGCGATCCCGATCTCTGCCCGGCGCTCGTCCAGCAACCGCGCGCGAAACGCCTCGGCCGCGACCGTCCAGCGTGCCGGATACTGCGCACCGCCCGGAATATAGGGGACATTGGCATAGGCATCGTCCAGTTCCACGGCGCATTCTCCCTTATCTGGCCCTAGACATTCCTAGCCCAAGCTGCTTTGCCTTTGCGAGACCAAAAGACATCGCGCAAGGGGAATACCATGACCATGACCAAGACCGATCTGAAATCCATGCTCAGGGATCCGAGCCTGCTGTGCGAACGGGCTTATGTCGGCGGCGAATGGGTGGATGGCGACAATGGCACGTTTGAGGTAACGAACCCCGCGCGCGGCGATGTGATCGCCCATGTCGCCGATCTGAGCCGCGCACAGGTCGCCCGTGCCATCGCCAGCGCCGAGGCGGCGCAAAAGGAGTGGGCGAAATGGACCGGCAAGGAACGCGCCGCCGTGCTGCGCCGGTTCTTTGACCTGATGATGGAAAACCAGCACGATCTGGGCGTGATCCTGACCGCCGAACAGGGCAAACCGCTGGCCGAGGCCAAGGGCGAGGTGGCCTATGGCGCGTCCTTCATCGAATTTTTCGGCGAAGAGGCCAAGCGCATTTATGGCGAGACGATCCCCGGCCATCAACGCGACAAGCGGATCACCGTGATCAAGCAGCCGATCGGCGTCGTGGCCTCAATCACGCCGTGGAATTTCCCCAACGCGATGATCACCCGCAAGGCCGCCCCGGCGCTGGCGGCGGGCTGTGCCTTTGTCGGGCGTCCGGCGACCGAAACACCACTCTCGGCCACGGTGATGGGGCTGCTGGCCGAACGTGCCGGGATTCCGGCGGGGGTGTTCAACATCGTCACCTCCTCGCGCGCCTCAGAGATCGGCAAGGAATTCTGCGAGAACCCGGCGGTGCGCAAGATCACCTTTACCGGCTCGACCGAGGTGGGCCGCATCCTGCTCCGGCAAGCTGCGGATCAGGTCATGAAATGCTCGATGGAACTGGGTGGCAACGCGCCCTTCATCGTGTTCGACGATGCCGATCTCGATGCCGCCGTCGAAGGCGCGATACTGTGCAAGTTCCGCAACAACGGCCAGACCTGTGTCTGCGCCAACCGCATCTATGTGCAATCGGGGGTCTATGACGCCTTTGCCGCCAAGCTCAAGGCGGCTGTGGAAAAACTCAGGATGGGCGACGGGATGGAGGAGGGCGTCGCGCTCGGCCCGCTGATCAACGCCGATGCCATCACCAAGGTGCAGGAACATGTGGCCGACGCCACGGCCAAGGGGGCCAAGGTCATCCTGGGCGGCGGAGAGCCCACGCAGGGCGCGGGCTATTTCCTGCCCCCCACCATCGTCACCGGCTGCACGCAGGACATGGCCTTTGCCACCGACGAGACATTCGGCCCGCTTGCCCCGCTCTTCAGGTTCGAGACCGAGGATGACGTGATCGTCATGGCCAATGACACGATCTTTGGCCTCGCCAGCTATTTCTACGCCAAGGATCTCAGCCGCGTCTACAAGGTGGCCGAGGCGCTGGAATACGGAATCGTCGGCATCAATACCGGCATCATCTCAACCGAGGTGGCGCCGTTCGGCGGAGTCAAGCAATCAGGGCTCGGCCGCGAGGGCAGCCATCACGGAATCGAAGAGTTCATGGAGATGAAATACATCTGCATGAGCGTCTGACATTGAAGGGTCGACCACGGGCGGGGTAGCGGCTAGGATGCCGCCAGACCCGACTTGACAAAGGAGGCAGCCGATGCCCCGCTCCGTCATTCTGGCTGGTGTTCTGGCCTTTGCATCTCCGCTACCAGCACCGGCGCAGGAGGACGGCACACGCAGCATTTCGGGTGGTGTCGGCTATATGCAGCGCATCGCCCTGCCACCCGAGGCCCGCGCCACCGTGATCGTCGAAGGACGCTTTGGCAGCCGCCTGGGACAGACCACGGTTGACGCCGACGGCCAGCAGGTGCCGCTGCCCTTTGAACTGCGGGTGCCAGAGGATCTCGCCGGACAGCTGAGCGCGGTGATCCGGGTACACGGACAGCCGCGCTGGATCCTGCAGAATGTGAGCATCGGCGCGGGGACCGGTCCGGTCGATCTGCACGAACTGATCCTCGAGCCGGTGACGCCCATGGCCTTTGCGACAGAGTTCGTCTGCGGCGATGTGACCGTCTCGGTCGGCGTTCTGGGCGCAGAGATGGTGCTGCGCGCCGAGGGACGGGATATCCCGCTGATGCAGGTCGAGGCGGCGTCGGGCGCGCGCTATCAAGGCGTCAGGGATCCCGAAACCGAAGTCTGGAACAAGGGCGACAACGCCACGATCCGTCTGGAGGGGCGCAATTTGCCGGACTGCCTCCGGGCGGTTCCGCCGGAAGAGGCCCCGTATCGCGCGCGCGGCAACGAACCGGGCTGGATGGTGGTTCTGGCGGAACAGGCCGCCGAGATCACGGCCGATTACGGTGAGATCACCCATAACGTGCCGCGCCCCGGCGTGCAGGCGATTCCCGGCGCCTATCTGTTTGACATGCCCGCAGTGCCTGCCCGCCTGACCATCCGCGAGACGCTCTGCCGGGATGACGCTACCGGCATGCCCTATCCCGACAGCGCCGAGCTTGCGCTCGACGACCGGGTGCTGCGCGGCTGCGGCGGTGATCCGGCGGATCTTCTGATCGGACCGGCATGGCAGGTCACAGCACTCGGGCAGGCCGAACTGGTCGAACCCGAACGGCTCTCGCTCAACTTCATCACCCCCGGTCGCGTCGCGGGCAGCAGCGGCTGCAACCGGCTGGTGGGCGGCTTCACCCTGACCGGCGAGGGGCTTCAGTTCGGCGCGATGGGCAGCACCCTGATGGCCTGCCCCGAACCACTGATGGAACAGGAACGCCGGATGCTCGACGCCCTCGAACAGATAACGCGGTTCGACATCTCAGAGGATGGCGCATTGCAACTGATCGGCGGCGATCACGACGCGGTGCTGATCGAAGCGCGCCGCCCCTGACATGCAAAAACCCGGCCAGAGGGGTCTGGCCGGGCCATCACGCCGCGTCGGGCAGGGTCAGTTGACCTTTTGGGCCTCGACCACGTCCTTGTTCACGGCCTCGCCGCTGGCAATCGCGATGCGGCGAGGTTTCAGTGCCTCAGGCACCTCGCGCATCAGGTCGATATGCAGCATGCCGTCCGCATGGCTGGCCCCGGTCACGCGCACATGATCGGCCAACTGAAAGCGGCGCTCGAACGCGCGGGTGGCGATGCCGCGATGCAGATAGGTGCGGTCGCCGTCTTCCTCGGCCTTGGTCGCCGAAACCACGACAGCGCCATCCTTCACCTCGACATTCAGATCGTCCGCGGCAAAGCCCGCGACGGCAATCGAGATCCGATAGGCGTCATCGGCGGTTTTCTCGATATTGTAGGGTGGATAGGTCGGGTGGGTCACATCGCTGGCCATCACCCGGTCCAGAAGGTCGGCGATCTGGTCAAAGCCGACGGTTGCACGGTAAAGCGGTGCAAGGTCAAAGTTACGCATGGGTCATCCTCCGTTGAGCGATACCTGATGTCATGCCTTCCCGTCCGGGACAGGCGTCGTCATGTCCGGCCCGATTTGCGGCGCCGGAACGATGCTGATGTGGGAAGCGTGCCGCGCGCTGTCAAGACCGGCGACGCCTCAGGGCCGGGCGAATTTCGCACCCGAGGCGCGCGCGCCGTCACCGGCCTGCGACCGGCGAAATCCGGTGCCGGCGGCGGGTGCTGTCTGCATGACGCGCAGATCACGCTTGAGGTCGTCGACCAGCGCGGGCAGGTCCATGCCGATCGCGATCTTGTCATCCGCCTGCCAGTTGCCACCGCTGACCAGCGACAGGATCCGCGCGCGTCCGCCCTCACGGACAAAGACCGGCGCGCCGGAGGATCCGAAGATCACGTTGCAATCGAACGCCATCAGGCCCTCGGCCCGCCACAGCAGGCCGCAATCGCGCTGCCACGAGGGGGCGCTGTCGCGGTTCTGGCCATAGGACACCACGCTGACACGCTGTCCGGCGCGCGGACTTTCGTGCAGGCGAAAGGGGGCCGCCAGCGCGCTCTGGATCGGCATGGCGAGTTCCAGCAGGGCGGCATCCTGCCGGACATTGTCGGCGCTCATCCCAGCGCCCGGATCATAGCCGCGCGCCGCGGCATAACGGATGACCTGCGACTCGGCGATCGCTACCCCGTCGCGCAGCCCGGACCTGAACCGGAGCATCTCGACGGGCAATGATTGTCCGGCAGGGTCATAGAGGCAGTGCGCGGCAGTCAGCACCTGATCGGGCGCGATGAGAACGCCGGTGCAGAAACCCGACGCGCCGATATCGACGCGGCCCACCGCCTCCCAGCCAAAAAGATCGTCGCGATCGGTCAGCCGGATCAGTCCGCTGGGTTCGGCCAGAGCCACCCCGCCGGTCGCCACGCAGAGGCCAAACGCAATCAGGATATGCCGCAGCCCGGTCATGGCCTGGCGAATTTTGCGCCGGTATCGCGGCGGGCCCCTGCGCTGAACATCGTTGGTGCCGCCTCCTGAAACACGCCCTCGCCCGCATCGAGCGCGGCGCGCAGCACCAGCAGCGGATCAGTCAGCCGCGTGCCGAGCGACACCTTGCGCCCCTCGACCTCGGCCATGGCCGACACCACCGAGACGATGCGCGGCACGCCCCCCTCAAAACTGAACACCGGGGCGCCACTCGACCCGAAATCCACGTCGCAGGACATCACCAGAACCTCCTCCTGCCGCGCCAGCACCTCGCAGATGTTCTGCAGCGATGGCGCCTCGGCGCGATCCTTGCCATAGCTCACGATACCGATCTTCTGACCCTTGCGGGGGCGTTCGTCGGTGTCGAAATACGTCACGCGGGTGTTGTTGATCGGATGGTGCAGTTCCAGCAGCGCCACATCGTTGCGCACCCGCTCGGCGGTGACGCGATTGTCATAGTCATACTCGGGATGGATCACCGCACGGCGGACCGAGCGCGTCGCCGCCGCGCGCCCGTTGCGCCAACCGGCAAGAAATTCGATCCGCGCGGGATCAATCCGCGCGCCGGTCGTCCGGTCATAGAGACAATGCGCCGCCGTCAGCACCAGATCGGGAGCCACAAGCGCCCCGGTGCAAAACCCGCGCCCGCCAAGATCAAGCCGCCCCACCGCCTCCCATTGGCGGGCCTCGTCGCCCATGTCGAGACGTTGCAAACGGCTGTCCTGCGCCAGGGCGGGACTTGCCAGAGCGATGGAGCAGACCAGAGAGATTGTGCGCAGCATGACGCCTCCGACAGAATAGAACGCCTGTCGTTAACAGGCGTTCTGGGCCAGATTATGGCCATCAGCGCAGGATAGGAACCCCGGTCATACCCTGTGCCCCCGCACCATCGCGGGCGGCTTCGGCCCGCCGGTGGCCCAGTCCAGCAATTCCACCGTATGCACCACCGGAATGCCGGTGCCCGATCCGATCTGCATCATGCAGCCGATATTTCCCGCCGCGATCACATCCGGGTTCTTCGCCTCCAGCGTGCGCACCTTGCGCGCCTTGAGTTGCCCCGAAATCTCCGGCTGCATCAGGTTATAGGTGCCCGCCGAACCACAGCACAGATGGCTGTCGGCGGGCTCTGCCACCGTGAACCCCGCGCGCTTCAGCAGATCCTTGGGATAGGTCTTTATCTTCTGCCCGTGCTGCAGCGAACATGCGGCGTGATAGGCCACCGTCATCGGCTGCGCGCCACCTTCAGGCAGGTCAAGCTGCATCAGCACCTCGCTCACATCCATCGCAATAGCGCTCACCCGCGCGGCATCCCCGGCCAATGCCTCATGCCGGAACATGTAACCGTAATCCTTGACGGTCGTGCCGCAGCCGCTGGTGTTGATGACGATGGCGTCAAGGCCTCCCTGATCCATCTCGCGTGTCCAGGCGCGGATGTTCCTTGCCGCCGTCACATGACTCTCTGCGGTCTTGCCCATGTGATGCGTAAGCGCGCCGCAACAGCCCGCACCCTCGGCTACCACCACCTCGCAACCCAGCCGCGTCAAAAGCCGGATCGTGGCATCGTTGATATCCGTGTTCAGCGCCCGCTGCGCGCAGCCGGTCATCAGCGCCACCCGCTTGCGACGCGGCCCCACCGGCGCAAAGCTCTGCGGGTCGTCATTACGGCTGACCGGCGGTATATACCTTGGTGCCATCTCCAGCATCGCGCGCAACCGCGCATCGGGCATCAGCCACGCGAACGGCCGCCCGATCCTGGCACCCAGCAATGCCACCCGGAACCGCATCGGATAGGGCAGGATGCGCGCCAGTATCCAGCGCAGTGCGCGGTCGCCAAATGGCCGCCTGTAGCGTTCCTCGATATATTCGCGCGCCTGATCGACCAGATGCATGTAATGCACCCCCGACGGACAGGTCGTCATGCAGGCCAGACAGCTCAGACAGCGGTCGATATGCTTGACCGTTTTCTCATCCGGCACGCGGTCATTCTCCAGCATGTCCTTGATCAGATAGATACGCCCCCGCGGGCTGTCCAGCTCATCGCCCAGAACCTGATAGGTCGGGCAGGTCGCGGTGCAGAATCCGCAATGCACACAGGATCGCAGGATCTCATTGGCGCGCGCGATCTTGGGATTTGCAAGCTGCTCGGCGGTGAACTCGGTTTTCATCTGTCTCTGCTCCCGCCGCTCACACAGGTTCGCCCCGAGCCATCAGTCCGGGATTGAGAATCTGCCTCGGATCAAACCTGCGCCGCAACCCGTCCTGCAGCGCGGCCACCGGCGCGGGCAGCGGCGGGAAAACGCCCTGCGTCCGGTCGCCCCGGATCAGCATGGCATGGCCCCCACGCCGCGCCACCGCCCCTCGGATTCTGCGCGCGGTCAGCCCTGTGCCCTCGGGGGCCAGCAACCAGATCAGACCGCCACCCCAGTCATAAAACGCCTCTGCGCCCGGCAGATCTGCGACGACCCCCGGCGCATCGGTCGGCTTGACCGACAGCCGCCAGACGTCGCCCTCACGGTCCTGAAACGGCCCCACGTCCCGCACATGGCGCCAGTCTGCGGCGGTCCTGTCCGGATCGGTCTCCAGCGTGAACGCGCCATAATCCGCCAGCAGCGAACCCAGTTCCCTGGCGCGATAGGCGACCGAGTTTTCGAACCCCTCCAGCCGGATCATCGTGACCGGCGCCCCGCCAGGCCCCCGTTGCAGATGCGCCGCCCCCGTCACCTCGAACGGCGAGCCAAGCGCGCGGGACAGCGCCGCAACCGCCTGCGCGTCGCTCAACCCCTCCAGCCGCAGCAGCCCTGTCGCGCGCGGCTTGGGCAGAACCTTCAGCGCCACCTCGGTCAGCACGCCAAGGGTGCCGTAACTGCCCGCCATCAGCTTGACCAGATCGTAGCCGGTGACGTTCTTCATCACCCGCCCGCCATTCTTGACGATCTCGCCCCGTCCGTCGACGAACCGCACTCCCAGCAGGAAATCGCGGCAGGCCCCGGTCTGAATTCGGCGCGGGCCGCTGACATTGGCGGCGACCACGCCGCCGATGGTCGGCGTGCCCTCGGTGCCCAGAAGGCCGCGATGATCCATCGGCTCGAAGGCCAGCCGCTGCCCCTCGGCCTCCAGCGCCGCCTCGACCTCGGCGACCGGCGTGCCCGCCTGCGCCACGATGGTCAGCGCGCCGGGCTCGTAAAGCGTGATCCCGCTCAGCGCCGCCGTACTCAGCTTCGCGCCGTTCGAGAGCGCGCCGATGGGCCGGGTGCCACCGCCTTCGATGCGCAGGGGGCCATCCGCCCCTTTTATGATCCCGGCTAGGTCGGCCTCTGTCTGGGGTGTCATTTCACTGTTCCTGAATACTCCGGGGGTCCGGGGGCGGCGCCCCCGGTTGACACGCTCACGCCGCGCGCCGCGCGTCAGAGGCAGCCAGCGGAAACACCTTGGCCGGGTTGAGCAGCCATTTGGGATCGAACACGTCCTTGACCGCCATCTGCGCCTCCAGATCGGCGGGCGCGTATTGATGCGCCATGAGATCGCGCTTTTCGATCCCCACACCATGCTCGCCGGTCAGACAGCCGCCCACCTCGACACACAGCTTGAGGATCTCCGCGCCAAACGCCTCGCACAGCTCCAGATCGCCCGGTTTGTTGGCGTCAAACAGGATCAGCGGGTGCATGTTTCCGTCCCCCGCATGAAACACATTGGCCACATCAAGGCCGAACTCTCGCGACATCTCGCCAATGCGCTTCAGGACATGCGGCAGTTGGCTGACCGGAATCGTACCGTCAAGACACATGTAATCGTTGATCTGTCCCATCGCGCCAAAGGCGGATTTGCGGCCCAGCCAGATCGCGGCGCTTTCCTCGGCGGACCGGCTCTGGCGCAGCTCAACCGGGTTGTGCCGCCGGGCGATCTCTTCGATCAGCGCCAACTGCTCGTCGATCTCGGCCTCCGAACCCTCGACCTCGATGATCAGCAGCGCCTCGCAATCGGGATAGCCTGCCTTGGCGAAATCCTCTGTCGCACGGATGCAGGGACGGTCCATGAACTCGATCGCCACCGGCAGCACGCCCGCCTTGATGATGTCGCTCACACAGGCACCCGCCACCTCGTTGTTGTCAAATCCCACCAGAACCGGGCGCGCGCCCTCGGGCTTGCGCAGGATTCGCAACGTCGCCTCTGTCACCACACCCAGTTGCCCCTCGGACCCGCAGACAAGGCCCAGCAGGTCGTATCCCTCGGCCTCCAGATGCGCGCCGCCCAGTTCGATCACGGTGCCATCCATCAGCACCATGGTCACACCCATCAGGTTGTTGGTGGTCACCCCGTATTTCAGGCAATGTGCGCCGCCGGAATTCATCGCGATATTGCCCGCGATGGCGCAGGCCAGTTGACTGGAGGGATCGGGCGCGTAAAAGAACCCCTGTTCCTCCACCGCTCCGGTGACGCTCAGATTGGTGCGCCCGGTCTGCACCCGGATAAAGCGGTTGTCGTAATCCGTCTCCAGCACCGCATTCAACCGCGCCACGCCGAGGATCACGCTGTCCGCCGTAGGCAGCGCCCCACCCGCAAGACTGGTCCCGGAACCGCGCGGCACCACCGGCACGCCCATCTCGTGACAGATTCGCAGCGCCTGCGAAACCTCTTGCGTGGTGGCGGGCAGGACCACCGCCAGAGGCGGGCATTTATAGGCGGTCAGTGCGTCACATTCATAGGCGCGCGTCTCCGAAGGGTCGGAAATCACCGCGTCGGCAGACAGAACCCGTTGCAATCTTTTGATCAATTCGGCTTTCTGCGCCATGATCTCGGGCCGGGGGGCGGGCATGTCCATGATGTCATCCTCTCTAATTGGTAATAAAATATAACCAATTTTAGCATATGGCAAGTCAAACCTCACGGATGTAGCGTGCCTGCATGACATGGGCAGATCAACTCACGCATTTCAATCCCCTCGACTTCATCGCGTTTGCCCTGCTGGTCGGCGCATGGCTTCTGGTCGGCTTCGGGATCGACAACGCGCCGCGGAACCGCCCGTCGGTCTCGGTGCTGATGGCGCAGTACCGGCGCGAATGGATGGTGCAGATGGTGGCCCGCGATCCGCGCATCTTCGACGCACAGATTCTGGCCACGCTGCGGCAGGGCACCTCGTTCTTTGCCTCGGCCACGCTAATCGCCATTGGCGGCACCCTGGCGCTGCTGGGCGATCTGGACCGGGTGATCGGCATTGCCGGGGATCTGACGCCCGGACAGGAACCGGCGATCGTCTGGGAATTCAAGATCCTGGTGATCCTCGCCTTTCTCGCCAATGCGTTCCTCAAGTTCGTCTGGGCGAACCGCCTGTTCGGCTATTGTGCCGTGGTCATGGCGGCGGTGCCCAATGCGGCAGATGATCCCTCGGCGCTCGGCCGCGCGCGCAAGGCCGGCGAGATCAACATCACCGCCGCGCGCGGTTTCAACCGGGGCCTGCGCGCGCTTTATTTCGCGCTGACGACGGTGGCGTGGCTGCTGGGGCCATGGGCGCTGATCGTGGCGACCGGAATGACGGTGCTGGTGCTGTTGCGGCGCGAATTCGCGTCGAAATCGCGCGCCGTTCTGCTGGAGCCGGACAGGACAACCGATCATGAACGGACATGAGTGGAATTCGCAGCACGATGCGCTATGATTTTTCGCATGAGACAGTTTTCTCTCATGCTCGCCGCCTGTCTTATCGCCTCGGTCAGCGCCGCGGATGAGCCGCAAATCCTAGATGTCGCGGTCGCGCAATCCGGTACGGGCTGGCGGGTGGGCGTGACGATCGCGCATCCCGATACCGGCTGGGATCACTATGCCGACGGCTGGGAAGTGCTGGACAGCGACGGCAATCGTCTTGGTTACCGCATCCTGCATCACCCGCATGTCAACAAACAGCCCTTCACCCGGTCCCTGAACAACCTCGTGCTATCCGACGGCGCGCGCGAGATTTTCGTCAGAGCGCATTGCTCTGTGGATGGCTGGTCGGACGAGACGGTGCGCGTGGAACTCCCGCGCTGAGCGGGCCGGGGATGAGCCGCGCGTGCGACGGCCTCAACGCCACACCACCTCCGCAAACCGTGATGCCCCCCATCACAAAGCCTGAATTGACGCCGCGTTCAATTCCCGTAATCTGCGATCTCCGAGCGCGAGGAATCCATGCACAAATCCGCCCCCCTCATCACGCCTGTGCTGATCGCAGGCTGCACGATCATCCTGATCTCTTTCGCGATCCGTGCGTCGTTCGGCGTGTTCCAGATCCCGATCGCGTCCGAATTCAACTGGCCGCGCGCCGAATTCTCGCTTGCCATCGCGATTCAGAACCTCGCCTGGGGGATCGGTCAGCCGCTCTTTGGCGCGATGGCCGAAAAGGTCGGTGACCGCAAGGCGATAATCCTTGGCGCGCTCGTCTATGCGGCGGGGCTGGTGCTGTCCTCCTTCGCGGTCACGCCCGAGGCGCATCAGATATATGAGATCCTCGTCGGATTCGGCATCGCGGGCACCGGCTTTGGCGTGATCCTCGCCGTGGTGGGACGGGCAAGCTCGGACGAGAACCGCTCGATGAGCCTTGCCATCGCCACCGCCGCCGGATCGGCGGGGCAGGTATTTGGCGCGCCTCTGGCCGAATTCCTGCTCGGTATCATGACCTGGCAGAGCGTGTTCTTGATCTTTGCCGCCGTCATCATCGCCGTGCTGGCCATGCTGCCGATGATGCGCGCACCGGATCCCGTGGACCGCAGCGTGATCGAGGACTCGATGGGAACGATCCTGCGCCGCGCCTTTCGCGACCCGTCCTATACGCTGATCTTTCTGGGTTTCTTCAGTTGCGGCTATCAGCTTGGCTTCGTCACCGCACATTTCCCGGCCTTCGTGACCGAGATGTGCGGCCCCATCCTGCCCGGCGGCGCGCTGCACAGTATCGGCATCACCACCACATCAGCGCTCGGCGCGGTGGCGATCTCGGTGATTGGCCTCGCCAATATCGCGGGCACGCTGACGGCGGGCTGGCTGGGCAAACGCTATTCCAAGAAGAACCTGCTGGCGGGCATCTATCTGGCGCGCACGCTGGTGGCGGCGGCCTTCATCATGACGCCGATCACACCTGCGACGGTGCTCTTGTTCTCGGTCTCGATGGGGGCGCTCTGGCTTGCCACCGTACCGCTCACCTCCGGCCTCATCGCGCATATCTACGGGCTGCGCTACATGGGCACGCTTTACGGGATCGTGTTCTTTTCCCACCAGCTTGGCAGCTTCATGGGGGTCTGGCTGGGCGGCAAGCTCTATGACCTACACGGCGACTACACCCTGGTCTGGTGGGTCGGCGTGGGGGTGGGCGCATTCTCCGCCATCGTGCACCTGCCGGTCAGGGAACGCCGGCTGCTGGCCGCCTAATCGCGCATCAGGTCGCGCATCGCGTGCAGCACCTGGTCAGTGTGGGTGTAGGTCAGGCCGTGGCCCGCGCCCTCGATCACCTCTTGGCGCGCATTGCGGTTGATCTCGGACAGCCGTGCCATGCTGCGGATCGGAATCACGCTGTCGTCCCGCCCCCAGATCGCTAACACCGGCAAACCCGCCTCGGCGATATCGGCATGCGCCCCGGTCATATCCTCGGACACCATGCCAAGTATCGAACGCCGCACAGCAGGAACATAACCGTGCCAGCGCAACTCTGCCTGTTGCAGATCGACGATCCCCTCGACCGAACCGGGCAGGTGCCGTTCGCCCTCGCATCCCCGGCGAAAGGAGCGGGGGAAGAGGGCAAGCATCAGCCAGTTGCCCAGCAGCCCGCCCCACACCACCAGCCGCGCCAGCGTCCCCAGATCATGCCCCAGCCCGGCAGGCGCGATCAGCACCAGCTGCCGCAGGCGTTCAGGATACAGCGCGCCAAAGGCGGTGGCGATCGCCCCGCCCATCGAATAGCCCATGAGGGTGATGTCGCCGTCGATCCCCTGATCCTCCAGCAATTCCTCCAGCTGGGTGACAAAGAACGCACTGTCCTGCGGACAATCCGGCCGGTCGCTGTAACCGCGTCCGTAGAGATCATAGATCAGCACGCGAAAGCCCATCGCCCCCAACCCCGCCGCGATCCCCAGCCAGACAAAGCACGGCGTGGTCAGCCCATGCACGCAGACCGCCACCGGCCCGCGTGCGGCCCCCAGCCAGCGGTAATGCGTCACCCCGCGCGACAGCGTGGCGAAGGTACCCGGTGCGTCCCGGCGCGCAGCCTCATCCATGACCGGCTTCATCGCCTCGCGCAGCCATGGCAGGGCGATCAGCACCCCGAGGCCAAACGCCAGCCCCGCCCAGATCACCCCGCCGTCCTCCAGGCATCGAGGATATAGCGGCTGGTCATCAGATCCAGATGCGCCCCACCACCATTCTTGAACAGCGTGATCTCATCGTCTGAGCGACGCCGGAACTTCTCCGGCTCGTAGTAATCGGCGATCAGATGATCGCGCGCGATCACCCCTGCCTCCAGTGGAATCTTTATCTCTCCGATATGGCCGACGGTGGTGTCGTAGCTGTCCACGAACACACGCGCGCGTCGCAGCGCCACATCATCCGCCTCGCGCATGTCGGGGCGGTAGGCCCCGATCAGGTCGATATGCTGACCAGGGCGGAACCACTCGCCCTTTATCAGCGGATCGGTGGACATGGTGGCAGAGGTCACGATATCGGCGGCGCGCACCGCCTGTTCCAGATCGTCCGCCACCTGCATGCCCTCACACTCCGCCGCCATCGCAACGGCATTGGCGCGGGTGCGGTTCCAGACGGCAAAGCGCGCCGACGGAAAGGCCGCGCGATAGGCCTGCCAGAGCGACCGACCCACCGTGCCCGCCCCCACGATCAGGATCGACTCGCTGTCCGATCGCGCCAGCCGCGTCGCGGCATAAAGACTGTCGCCTGCGGTCTTCCACTTGGTCACCAGGTGAAAATCGACCAGCGCCTCCAGCGTGCCACTGGCATCGTCATAGAGATTGACCGCCCCGTTGATCATCGGGTCGCCCTTCTCCGGGTTGCCCGGAAAGATCGTGGCGGATTTCACCGCGATCCCCATGCCGTCGATCCAGGCCGCGCGATTGAGCAGCGTATCCTTGCCGCGATAGAGAAAGATATCGCCGATCTCGGCTCGGGGCCGTTCATGGCCGACCTGAAACGCGGCGCACAGACTCAGCCAGTCCAGATGCGCCTCACCTTCGGCAAAGGGGATGATCGTCAGGGTCATTGGCGTCTCCTTCGTGTCTAGCGGCGGTATTTTGGGGCCTTGGTGACCAGCGTCGCATCCTTGACCGACTCGCGCCACAACAGATAGAGGCCCGATCCGACAATCAGCGCAATCCCGATCCATGCGGTGGCGTCGGGCCAGGTGCCGAACACCGTCACCCCCCACATGATCGCCATCGGCATGGCGACATATTCGAACGGTGCGGCAAAGGCAGCCTCGGACAGCCGATAGGCCTGTGAAATGAACAGCCCCCCCAGCATCCCCGACACGCCCAGCAGGACCAGGATCGGATAATCCCCCGTCTCGGGCCAGGCCCAGGCCCGGAACATGAACTCCAGCGAGGGGTGCCCCATCCCGGCAAACCGCCCGTCCCCCAACCCCAGCCCGATGAGTGCGCTCGCGATCACAAAGGTCAGCTGGATATAGAACGCCATCGTCGGCGCGCTCTCGGTGCCACCGATCTTGCGCGTCAGCATATGCAGCGTGGCATAGAGAAACGCCGCCGCAATCGGCAGCAACGAGGCAAGCTGAAACGCCGCCGTACCCGGCTTGACGATCACCAGCACGCCGATGAACCCGACGCCGATCGCCGCCCACCGGCGCGCGCCAACCGTCTCGTGCAGGAACACCACCGAAAACACCGTGATCACCAGCGGCGAGACAAAGAAGATCGCCGTCGCATCGGCAATTGGCAGGGCGGCCAACCCCAGAAACAGGCACATGTTGGCGCTGACCACGCAAAGCCCGCGAATGAGATGCACCAGCGGGCGACGGGTGCGCAACAGACTGAAACCCCCGGCAAAAGGCATGATGAAGGCCGCAAAGATCAGGGTTCCGATCACCGCCCGGATGAACACCACCTGATGCAGGGCATAACTGTCCGACAGAAACTTGATCCCCACATCATTGACCGAAAAGCACAACACCGCCGCCAAGGCATAGGCGGCGCCGATCAGGTTGGAACGCTGAACGGTTGCGGTGGTCATGCTGGTCCGTGATTGATCTTTGTCCCGATACATGAGGGAACCAACCCGGTATTGTAAACCCCCGGTGTCCTGTTCGCAATCGCGAGAACCATGAAGCGGACGTTGGTAGCGGCTGAGGAGCCGCGCGGTCGCAGGGCCAGGGACTGGCGAAGCAACGCTTGTAGCTGCCGCTTTGTGCCAGAAAAGTCATTATGATTTCAAAGTGTTGCACTTCACCTCAAAATCGCCAGGCCGTCAGACGGCCCGGCGATCGCGCGGCGGCGCTACGCGCCTTGTTTCGCGCGAGTGGCAACCTCAATGTCCCCTTAGGCCAAGCCCGACCGCTCGACCAACCGTCTGCAAGGCACACCTTCACGCACCGGAACCTTTGGCCTCCCGCACTGCCCGCTCCAATGCCTCCAGAAAACGCGAGCGGTCGGCCTTTGTGAACCCTCGTCCACCCCCCTGCCGGAACGGGTCGGCGGCGCGCAGGTCGGCCATGAGATCCCGCGTAGCCAGCACATTGCCGATATTGGCGCGCGTCAGCGCCTCGCCGTTATGCTTCACCACCAGCGCCCCCGCCTCGACGCATTTCGCGGCCAACGGAATATCCCCGGTGATCACCACATCTCCCGCCCCTGCGCGCTCGGCGATCCACATATCGGCCACGTCCGGGCCATCGGGCACGATCACGCTTTCCACCAGCGGATTGCGCGAGGGCCGCAGACCACCGTTGGAAACCACGAACATCCGCAGCCCGTGCCGTGTCCCCACCCGTTCGACCTCGTCCTTGACCGGGCAGGCATCGGCGTCAACGTAGATCGTCATCGCAACGCCTCACCCCGCATAGAGCGCCTCTGCATGAAACCCGACATGATCCTCCATGAAGGTCGAAATGAAGAAATAGCTGTGGTCATACCCCTTCTGCATCCGCAGCGTGCCCTCCTGCCGCCGCACGGCCATGGCCTGTGCCAGCGTCTCGGGGCGCAACAGGTCGAGGAACTGATCCTGCGTGCCCGTATCCACCAGAACCGGCCCGTCAAAGCCGCGTTCTGCCATCAAGAGGCTTGCGTCATGCGCCGCCCATGCGCGCTCGTCCGCGCCCAGATAGGCCGCAAACTGCTTGCGGCCCCAGTCGCCGCCCGTCGGGTTGCAGATCGGCGCGAAGGCCGAGACAGAGCGGAACCGCCCCGGTAGCGCCATCGCCAGCGTCAGTGCGCCATGCCCACCCATCGAATGACCGGTGATCGCCTGCCGCTCCAGATCAACGGCGAACTGCGCCCCGATGAGTCCCGGCAGTTCCTCGGCGATGTAATCCCACATGCGGAAATGCGGCGCCCAGGGCGCCTCTGTCGCATTCACGTAGAACCCGGCCCCCTGTCCCAGATCATAGGCCGCGTCATCGGCCACGTCCTCGCCGCGGGGCGAAGTGTCGGGAAACACCAGCGCGATGCCCTGTTCGGCGGCCCAGCCCTGCGCGCCCGCCTTGACCATCGCGTTCTCATGCGTGCAGGTCAGACCCGACAGGTACCACAGCACCGGCACCGGCCCGTCCTGCGCCTCGGCGGGCAGGAAAAGACCGAATGTCATGTCACAGCCACAGACCTCCGAGGCGTGGCTGTAAACCCCCTGCACGCCTCCGAAACAGGTGTTCTCCGAAACCGTCTTCATCTGCTTCTCCTCCGTTCTGCCGATCACGGCTCAATACAGCCCGCGCACCCAGCCGATCACCAGCGACACCGTGACGATGGCCGCGACGGTGGAAATCAGGATCGAGGACGATACCCGCTTGGGCGCGACACCGTAATGCTGCGCCAGAATGAACACATTGCCCGCTACCGGCAGGCTTGCCGCCGCGATCATCACCGCCCCCGCATAGGGATCGACCGGGAAAACCACCAGCACCGCAACAGCGACGCAGGCGGGATGCAGCACCAGCTTGCACAGCGACAGCCAGCCCGCCACATAGGGCCGCTCTGCCGATTTCGACGCCAGCGACGCGCCAATCGCAAACAGTGCGCCGGGGGTTGCCGCGCCTCCCAGGATACGCAGAAAATCGTTCATCGTTTCGGGGATGGGCCAACGCAGCCCGGCCCATGCCAGCCCCAGGACGATCGAGACGATCATCGGGTTCTTCAGCAGGCCGACCGTCACGCTGCGGAAAATGCCAAGGCTCATCCGCCCGTCGCGCGCGCCGGTGATCAGGATCACCACCAGCGAGCCGAACACGATCAGATCGACCGCCAGCACCAGCACCACCGGGCCGATCGCCGCCTCGCCCATCAGCATCGCCAGCATCGGCACACCCAGAAAACCGACATTGCCGATCACCGCGCATTGCGCCTCGATCGCCATTTCGGACAGGCTGACCCGGCGCATCAGCGCCACCAGCGTCGCAATCGCATAAACGAATGCCGTTGCCGAAAGATAGGCCAGCACAAAGGTCCGGTCGAACACCTCGGCGAGCGTCAGGTTGGCGGAGAACCGGAACAGCATCGCGGAGAGCGCAAAGTAAAAAACGAACTTCGTCAGCCACGCGGTCGCCTCTTCGGGGAAAAATCCCGATCGCCCCGCGCCGTAACCCAGCCCGATAATCAGAAAGAATGGCAGCGTCTGGAGAAAGATGCTCAACATTGACGCTTGGTAGCAGGTTGACCGCCAAGGTCAATCGGCCGTGCGCGCCGAGAGTTGAAAGAGATCGACAAACGCCTGTGCCGCATCCGCATCACCCCGCAGGGCGATGATATCTCCGGCCAGCATCTGATGCAGCGGCGTCTTGCCATAGACGGCGGCGGCCAGCGTATTACCGTTACCGCAAAGCACGAAGGGCGCGTCGATCTGGCTCACCAGACGGGTCTCCGGCACGCCAGCCGTAAGCCGCATTTCAAAAACCTCGCTGCCGAAATCGAACCCGGCGCAGGCGTCGCGATCCGCCGCCCGGTCGCGCCGCAGCATCACTCCCATTGAAATCATCAGCGCCGAAGGGCTGATAAAGCGTGAGGGGTCATGGCCCGGTATCCTCAGCGCCCACTGGCAGAGGGTTTCCAGAACCGGCAAGAGACCGCGGCCAGCGTCAGTCAGCGCATAGACACCCAGCCGCGTGTCATGGGCAAGCACCCCGGCCTGCCCGAGCTGCGCCAGCCGCCCGGCCAGCACGCTGGCGGTGACACCGGGCAGGCCCGCGCGGATCATCTGAAACCGCTTGGGCGCAAACATCAGCTCGCGCACCACCAGCAGCGCCCAACGATCGCCGATGATGTTCAGCGCATGCGCCGCAAGACAGCCTTCGTCATAGCGCAGCGGGGGGGATTTTGTCTGTTTAGTCATTTTTTAATACTTTTGATTGTTTTATAATACTATCCTTGCCAAAATGCCGATGCAAGAACGATTCTCTTGCGCGCCAGCCCCGGAAAAGGAGATTTCCATGACCTATTTCACCGGCGCGGTCGCCGCCGTTCCATCTGTTAACAAGAACGCCTATCGCGCCCATGTCGACGCGGCCTGGACATTGTTCAAATCCTACGGCGCCACCCGCATGACAGAGACCTGGGGCGTGGACGTACCGCACGGCAAAGTCACCGATTTCTACGGCTCGGTTGCCGCTGAACCCGATGAAACCATAGTGTTTTCCTGGATCGAGTGGCCTGACAAGGCGACCGCGGATGCCGCCTGGCAAACGATGCAGAACGATCCGGCGATGAAGGAAATGCCCGCGATGCCATTTGACGGCAGCCGGCTGATCTATGGTGGCTTCGACCCGGTGTTCGAACACGGGGCGCATAGCGGGGCGGGCTACTATCAGGGCTTCCTGCTGGCAGTACCCGAGGGCAACAAGGCAGCCTATGTCGACATGGCGAACCAGGCTTGGGAAATGTTTCGCAAGGGCGGGGCGCTCGGCACTGTCGAGGCCTGGGGGGTGGATGTGCCGCAAGGCAAGAAAACGGATTTCTACCGCGCCACCAAGGCAGAGGACGGCGAGGCGCCGGTATTCAGCTGGATCGCCTGGCCGGACCGCGCTACCTGCGATGCCGCCGCCAAGGCGATGGAGGCGGAAATGGCCGACATGGACATGCCCGCGATGCCCTTCGACGGAATGCGGATGATGTGGGCAGGATTCGAGCCGCTCTTTGATTCGGCAAAGGTGGCATGACACTCACCCAGATTACCCTCGACCGCGCGCACCCCACGCGCGGTCAGGCGACCGCCAGTGTCATTTCAACCGCGCCCAATCCGTCGATTCGACCCTTGGCCGTAACCGGCGGCCTGACCCACGGCAGCCCGTTGAGCGAGCCGGTGATCACCACATGGCCCGGCTGCAACCCGCCGCAGTGATCGCCCACCGCCCGTGCCAAAGCGCAGAGCGTGGCAAAGGCATCGCCGCCCGGCACCGGCGCCGCACCATCGAGCAGGGTATCACCGCCAAGGATCAGCCGCGCGTTGGCGCGGGTCACGTCGATCCCCTGCCAGTCGCGCCGGGCCGCGCCCAGAACCACCGCGCCGTTCAACTGATTGTCCAGCATCTTGAGCGCAGCGCCGGCCCCTTTGGGATCCGCCAGACGACTCCGCACAAGCTCAAGAGCGGGCAGCAGATCAATGGCAGCGCGCAACTGTGTCTCGAAATCAGGCGCGTTGGTGTCCGGCACCGGCGCGATCAGGCGAAAGGCGTATTCCAGTTCCACGCCCACCTCCTCGTCCGCCGGAATGTCGATGACGGCAGGGCCGGGGTGAATGTCGCGCGCCATGATCGGTGCGATCACGATCGGGGCATCCTTCGGGCAAGCGACCTTGAATCCACCCACCGGACCCAGTCGCGCAGCCACCGCCTCTTGCACCGCGAACACACGCGCCCGCGTCAGCCCCTGGCTCGCCGTATCGGGCAGTTTTCCGCCCCCCTCCCGCGCCGCCAGAAGCTGCGCCACCAGCGGATCGCTCATGCCGCGATCACCGCGCCAGAGGCGACCATCGCCTCGACCTGATCCGCGCCATAACCCGCCTCGCGCAGCACCTCTCGGCTGTGCTGACCCAGCAGCGGCGCGGCGCGGCGAATGCTGGCGGGGGTCTCGCTGAACCTGATCGGATGGCCCAGTGTCCTGACCCTGCCCGCCACCGGATGATCCACCTCGGCGATCATCCCGCGCGCCTGCGCCTGCGGGTCGGCCTGCATCTGCAGGATATCCAGCACCGGCCCGGCAGGCAGCCCCGCCGCCTCCATCCGGTCCAGCCAGACATGGCTTGTCTCGTGCCGCAGATAGCCGTTCAGGATCTCCTCCAGCTCCTTCAGATGCTGCATCCGGTCGTGATTGGAGCCAAAGCGCGGATCGTCGTTCAACTCCGGCGCGCCGATCACCTCAAGAAACCGCAGCCAGTTGCGCTGATTGGCTGCCCCCACGTTGATCCAGCCATCCGCCGTCTGAAACGCCTGATATGGGGCATTGATGGGATGCGCCGACCCCATCGGACCGGGCGCCACCCCGGTGGCAAAGGCAATCGCCGACTGCCAGTAGGTCTGCGTGATCGCCGCCTCGAACAGCGAGGTATCCACCTTTTGCCCCTGCCCCGTCTGCAACATCCGCGCATAGGCCGCCGCGACCCCCATCGCCGCCACGATCCCGGCGGTGATGTCCGACACCGGCGCGCCGGTCTTGACCGGCGGCCGCCCCGGCCCCTCGCCGGTGATCGACATGAGACCCGACATGCCCTGCGCGATCAGATCGAACCCGCCGCGCGACGCATACGGGCCGGTGCGCCCGAAACCCGAAATCTCGCAATAGATCAGACGCGGGTTGATTGCGCGCAATTCCTCATAGCCCAGCCCAAGCCGCTCCATCGTACCCATGCGGTAATTCTCGATCACCACATCGGCCTCTTCCAGCAGCCGATACAGCACCTTGACCGCCTGCGGTTCCTTGAGGTTCAGCGCCACGCCCCGCTTGTTGCGGTTCATCATCATGTAGGCCGCGGATTCGCCCTTGATCGCGGGCGGCACGAAACGGCGGCTGTCGTCGCCGTCGGGCTTTTCCACCTTGACCACATCCGCGCCCATGTCGGCCAGCATCAGGCCACAGACCGGTCCGGCCATGATATGCGCAAGCTCGATCACCTTCATCCCCGCAAGAGGGCCCTTGTCGCTCATGTCCCGCTCCATTCGGGTTTCTTCTTGGCCAGGAACGCCTCCATTCCGTGACGGAAATCGTGGCTCATGTAACACATCTCGATCAGGTCCGCGTCCTCGACGCGGGCAGCCACCGCCACCCGGCGCATCGCCTCCTTGGTGGCGCGCAGCGTCAGCGGCGCCATCTGCGCCAGCGTCCCGGCCAGTTCTCCGGCCCGCGCCATCAAAGCGGCCTCGTCCTCAAGAACCTCGGAAATCAGGCCACAGCCCAATGCCTCCTCCGCACCGATCAGGCGCGCGGTAAAGATCATCTCGCGGACCCGTCCGGCCCCCATCAGTGACGCCAGCCGCGCCAGATTGGCGGCCGCCAGGCAGTTGCCCAGCGTGCGCGCGATCGGAAATCCGAACCTCAGGTCCGCGGTGGCGATGCGGATATCGCAGACCCCGGCGATCGCCGCCCCGCCGCCCGTACAGGCCCCGTTGATCGCCGCGACCGTCGGCAGCGGGCAGCGTTCGACCGCTTCCAGCACCGCCTCGATCCGCGCCTCGTAATCCAGCGCATCCTGCGCACGCTCAAAGGCGCGGAACTGCGCCATGTCGGTGCCCGCCGCAAACGCCTTGCCGCCCGCACCGTGGATCACCACCGCGCGGATGCTGCCATCGGACGGCACCTCGCGGCAGAGCGTGGCCAGCCCGTCATACATCCCGAATGTCAACGCATTGCGCGCCTGCGGCCGGTTGAAGGTGATCCAGAGCGTGTGCTCCCGGGTCTCTGACAGGATCTCGGTCATACGCTCTCCTCAGCGGTAGAAATATTCGACAAGAAACAGCGGCACCGAAGGCACATAGGAGCAGAGCATCAGCACCGCCAGAAGCACCAGAATGAACCAGATGTTGACCTTGGACACCTCCCAGATATTCGCCCGCGCCACGGCACAGGCGGTGATCAGAACCGAGGCGACGGGTGGCGTCTGCTGACCGATCGCCAGATTCAGCGTCACAACCAGACCGAAATGCACCGGGTCGATGCCAGCGGCGGTGATCAGCGGGATCACGATGGGCACCACCAGGATGATCGCCGCCGCCGAATGCAGAAAGAAGCCGATGATCAGGAAGAAGAAGTTGAGGATAAGCAGGATCGCCCATTGCTGATCGGTGATGTTGAGAATGCCCTGCGCCAGTTGCTGCGGGATCTGCGCCCGCGTCAGGAACCCGCCCATCAGCACCGACGCCGCAACCAGCAGCATGACGACGGCGGTCTGCATCCCCCCGTCCAGCATGGCGCGGCGCAGATGCTTGAGGTCGATCTGCCGGTACCAGATCGACACGACGATGGCCGCGATCACCGCCAGCCCCGCCGCCTCGGTCGCAGTGACAAAACCGCCAAAGATACCGCCAAGGATGATCACCGGCAGCGTGAATGCGGGCAGCGCATCCTTGAAGGTCTCGCGCAGGCGTGGGATGTTGAACGCCTCTTCCGTTGGCAGGTTGTAGCGGCGGGCAAAGATATAGGCCACCACCATCAGCCCCGCCGCCCCCAGAAGACCGGGGACCACACCCGCCACGAACAACTGTTCGACGGATGTATTGGCCGAGGCGGCGTAAAGGATCATCGGAATCGACGGCGGAATGATGATCGCCAGCGATGCCGAAGACGAGGTGACGGCGGCCGAGAGTTCTTTGGAATAGCCGCGCTTTTTCATCTGCGGAATGAGGATCGAGCCCATGGCGGCCACATCCGCCACCGCCGAGCCCGAGATTTCGGCGAAAAACAGCGACACCCCGATATTCACCATGGCAAGGCCGCCCCGAATGAACCCGATCAACGCCGAGACGAAATTGATCAGCCGGTCGGTGATGCCGCCTGCATTCATGATCGCCCCCGCCAGCACGAACATCGGAATGGCGATCAGCGAAAACTTGGTCGAACCGCCATACATGTCGAGCGCGATGGTCACCAGGCTGCCCGCGCCTTCGGTCACCAACAGGCCCAGCACCCCGGCCAGCGCCAGCGCGATGGCGATCGGCACGTTGATACAGATCATCGCCACGAGGGCCGCGAAAATCCCCAGCATCAGCATCAGACGCGCTCCTTGTTCTTTTCCATCTCGGTTTCGACTTCTTCCTCGATCTCGGCATGTTCCAGGGAAATGCCGCGCGCGGTCTGCGCCCAGTAGTTCGGCAGGCTTAACAATTGACAGATGATGAACAGAATCGCCCCGATCGGTATCACCGATTGGGTCAGTTGAATGGGCACCCACGGTAGCGAAACAAGCCGGTCGCCGGCCAGAACCTCAAGCACCTGAAACCCGGCGCGCGCCATGAGCACGAAGAACACCAGGATCAGCGCCTCCCCGACCAGCACCGCCGCCATGCGGCTGCGCGGCGGAATGGCCAGCAGCAATGTGTCAAAACCGATATGCCGCCGGTGCAGTGCCGCGAGCGCGGAGCCATAATAGGTGATCCAGGCCAGCATGATCGCCGCCACCTCGTCATACCAGGAAAAGCTCTGGCCCATCAGCCGGGCGGAGACAGCGACGATCACGGTGACGGTAAGGATCACCATCAGAACGATGGTGATCCATTCCAGCAGCCAGCTTGCGAACCGCTGAGTGCGATTGAGAAGAGCGTTCATTTGGTCCTGCGTTCCCGTGCCTCGAACCCGCCCGGCGCGGTCGCGCCGGGGCTGATCCGCAATGTCATGTCAGGGATGATCCGGTGGCCCGCATCGGGGCCACCGGGCAATTGGATCAGCTTGAATTGCCGAGGGCTAGAACCGCGTCGATCAGTTCCTGCCCGCCTTCGACCTCTCCGGCAAAGGACTCGTAGATCGGCTTGGAGGCGGTGATGAACGCATCCTTGTCGGCCTCGTTCACCTCGACACCCGCTGTCTTGATCACGTCCAGCAGTTCGGTTTCCAGCTCTGCCGCCTTTTCATAGGTAAAGGTCTGCGTCTCGGCGGCACAATCGCTCAGCACTGCCCGCACATCGGCGGGTTGCGCCTCGATATGCTTTTTCGAGCCCAGGATATACGCAGGCGTATAGACATGCCCGGTGATCGACAGGTACTTCTGCACCTCCTGAAACTTGGCCGAAGCGATCTGCGCATAGGGGTTTTCCTGTCCGTCGATCACGCCGGTCTGCAGGGCGGTGAACACGTCCGAGAACGCCATCGGCGTCGGGTTGGCGCCGTATTGCTGGAACATCTTTACACGCCACTCGCCGTTCGGCGTGCGCAGCTTGATGCCTTTCAGATCCTCGGGCTGATTGATCGGGCGGGTGTTGTTGGTGATGTGGCGAAAACCGTTCTCCGCCAGGCCCAGGATGTGATAGCCATTGGCATTGGCCGCGCCCTGAAACTTGTCCATCATCGCGTCCTGCACGCGGCGCATATGGTCGCGGTCCTTGATGATATAGGGCATCTCGAACACACCGAATATCCCGTCCACCGAGGACATGACCGAAGAGGGCAGCGCGAAATCCACCTGCCCCAGTTTCAGCTTCTGCAACAACTCCTTGTCAGTACCCAGCTGTGACGAGCCAAAGGTCTGCACCTCGACCTTGCCGCCGGATTTCTCGCCGACGCAGGCGGCGTAGTGGTTCACCGTCGCCTCGAACAACGAGCCGGGCGCACCGACATGGCCGAATTTCATCGTGATGTCGGCCGCCGCCGCAGGCATGGCCCCGAACGAGGCAACAACGGTTGCAATCAGTGTCTTCTTCATGATCTTCCTCCCTTGGTTTCAGTTGTTCGCGCGGCGCGGTGGCGGGATTTTCCCCTTGTTCTGTGCCGCTCCACGCGATGGTCGTCGCTTCTTCCCGGTCATGCCCCTCTGAAATGATCCGGGCAGCGTCCTCCCTCGCCGCCCGGACCCACCACATCTGCCGATCAGGCGGCGGCGCGGGCGTTGTCGGACATCTGCCCCAAAACCTCCATCGCGGCCTGCACCCCGCCCGCGCGATAGGGAACGCCCGCATCGCGCAGGCCCATCTCGACCCCGGCCAGCGTGCCGATCAGCATGAGGTCGTTGAAATCGCCCAGATGACCGATGCGGAACACCCGGTCCGCCACCTTGGACAGGCCGTTACCCAGAGACATATCATAATTGCGCAGCGTCACGGCCCGGAAATTGTCTGCCGAATGTCCTTCCGGCATCATCACGGCGGTCAGCACCGGCGAGCGATCCTCAGCCTTCGCACACAACACCTCCAGCCCCCAGGCCCCGACTGCCGCGCGCGCCGCAGCGCCGTGGCGCCTGTGCCGGGCAAATACATTGTCCAGCCCCTCCTCATGCAGCATGTCGATCGCCTCATTGAGACCGTAAAGCAGATTAGTCGCGGGCGTATAAGGGAAATAGCCCTTGTCGTTCGGTCCAGCCATCTCGGCCCAACTCCAGTAGGATCGTTTCAGCCCGGCGCTTTCCGATAGCTTCATCGCCTTTTCGCTTACCGCGTTGAACGACAGGCCCGGTGGCAGCATCAGCCCCTTCTGCGAACCGGCCACCGTCACATCGACGCCCCATTCGTCATGCCGGTAATCGACCGAGGCAAGCGAGGAAATCGTGTCGACCATCAACAGCGCCGGATGCTTTGCCGCATCCATCGCGCGGCGGACGGCGACCACATCGGTGACCGCGCCGGTCGAAGTCTCGTTATGCACCACGCAGACCGCCCTGATCTCGCGGCCCTTGTCGGCGCGCAGGCGTTCCTCGATCTCGGCGGCATCGGCACCAGCCCGCCAGTTACCCTCGATGAATACCGGATTCAGCCCCAGTTTCTGCGCCAGCGCCTTCCACAGCGTCGCGAAATGCCCGGTCTCGTACATCAGAACCGTGTCGCCAGGCGAAAGCGTGTTGACCAGCGCCGCCTCCCAGGCACCGGTGCCTGACGACGGATAGATCACCACGCGGCTTTCTGTTCTGAAGATCGACTTCATCCCCTTGAGCGCCTTGCACCCTACTTCAGCAAAGGCCGGACCGCGATGATCCATCGTCGGATAGTCCATAGCCCTCAGGATACGGTCAGGGACATTCGACGGCCCCGGAATCTGCAGAAAATGGCGACCGGCGGTCATGGCGTTCCTCCCAAGTCTCTCAACTTGCCTCATCTGCGACGCAAGTGAATTTTGTTGAATTGAATTCTGAATTCAATATTCTGTCAAGACCTATCTCAACCCACCACAGGATCGGGGCCATATGCTGGACAGCGGAATTCAACAGCGCCTCGCGCGCGCCCTGCAAGGCGAGGCGCGCTTTGACCCCTTCTCGTGCGGGCGCTACGCCACCGATGCCTCGATCTATCAGATCATGCCGGCAGGGGTGGTCATCCCCCGGACACCGGACGATATTGCCGCCGCCATCGATGCCGCCCGCGACGCGCAGATCCCGCTCACCATGCGCGGCGGCGGCACCTCGCAATGCGGCCAGACCGTTAATTCCGGGCTGATCGTCGATTGCTCCAAACATCTCGACCGCATCCTCGAACTGGATGTCGAGGGGCGGCGCGCCGTGGTCGAGCCGGGCATCGTTCTGGATGACCTCAACCGGGCGCTCAAACCGCATGGCCTGTGGTTTCCCGTCGATGTATCCACCGCCTCGCGCGCCACCATCGGCGGCATGGTCGGCAACAATTCCTGCGGCTCGCGCTCGCTGCGCTATGGCACCACGCGCGACAACGTCACCCGGATCGAGGGCTTTCTGGCCGATGGCACACCGTTCGATTTCGGCCCCGGTTCAAGCAACCGCGTGCCCGAATCGCTCTTGCGGCAGATGCTCGACCTGGGCGCGCGCGAGGCGGCTGAGATCGCCGCCCGCTTTCCACAGGTGCAGCGCCGGGTGGGCGGCTACAACATCGACGCGCTGGTGCCGGGCGACCGGCCGATCAACCTCGCCCATCTGCTGATCGGGTCAGAGGGCACGCTGGCCACCTCGACGGCAATAGAGATCACTCTCTCGCCGCTGCCCCCGAAAACCCGCGTCCTGGGGGTCTGCCATTTCCCCACCTTCCGCGCCGCGATGGAGGCGGCGAAACCGCTGGTGGCACTTGGCCCCACCTCGGTCGAACTGGTGGATGCCACCATGATCGACCTCGCCCGCGCCATCCCGCTCTATGCGAAAACGCTGGAGCAATTCGTGCGCGGCACACCCGCCGCCCTGCTGCTCGTCGAATTCGCCGACACCCCACCCAAGAACGACGAGAACATGCACCGCCTTTCCGATACCATGTCGGACCTCGGCTATGGTTTTGGCAAGGGTGAGCCCCACGAGGGCGGCGTGGTCGAGGTGCGGGACATGGCCCTCGCCGCCGAGATCGGCGAGTTGCGCAAGGCCGGGCTGAACATCATGATGTCGATGAAGGACGAAGGCAAACCCGTCTCCTTCGTCGAGGACTGCGCCGTGCCACTCGATCATCTGGCGGATTACACCGACCGTCTGACCGAGGTATTCCGCCAGCACGGCACCACCGGCACATGGTATGCCCACGCCTCCGAGGGCTGCCTGCACGTCCGCCCCGTCCTCAATCTCAAGCTGGAGCGGGACGTGCGCGCCATGCGCGAGATCGCCGAGGCGGCATTCGAAATGGTGCGCGAGTATAAAGGCTCTCACTCCGGCGAACACGGCGACGGCATCGTGCGCTCGGAATTCCACGGCGCGATGTTCGGCCCACGCATCCTCAGCGCCTTCGAGGAGGTCAAGACCGCCTTCGATCCCGACGCCCGCCTCAACCCCGGCAAGATCGTGCATGCGCCGAAAATGGATGACCGCAGCCTGATGCGCTATCCGCCGGGTTATGATTTCGCCGACCTCAAGACCGGGCACGACTGGTCCGCCTGGCCCGGCAATGGCGGCGGCTTTCAGGGCGCGGTCGAGATGTGCAACAACAACGGCGCCTGCCGCAAACTGGCGGGCGGCGCCATGTGTCCCAGTTATCGCGTCACCCGCGACGAGCGCGACGTAACGCGCGGGCGCGCCAATACCCTGCGCCTCGCACTTTCGGGCCGACTGGGCAAAGAGGCGCTCTTTTCCGACGAAATGGACGATACGCTGAGGCTCTGCGTCGGCTGCAAGGCGTGCAAGCGCGAATGCCCCACCGGCGTCGACATGGCCCGGATGAAGACAGAGGTGCTCTGGCAACGTGGCCGGAAACTGGGCTTTGGCCTGCGCGAAAGGCTGATTGCGGAAATGCCCCGCTATGCCCGGATCGCCGTCGCTTTGCGGGGGCTGATCGCTCTGCGCAACCGCGTGCCGTTCCTCGCCGCATTGGGCGAGCGCCTGCTTGGCCTTGCCCGCGCCCGGTCCCTGCCGCTCTTTCGCGGCGATTTCTTCCGCGACGCCGAAATCAGGCGCACGCCATCCAACGGCAAGGCCGGCAAGGTCATACTCTTCACCGACACCTTCAATCGCTGGATGGAGCCGGACATCCCCCGCGCCGCCCTGCGCGTGCTGACCCGCGCGGGATACCAGGTGATCGCCGCTCATTTTCCCGGCCGCCCGCTCTGTTGCGGGCGCACCTATCTCGCGGCGGGCATGATCGACCGCGCGCGAGCAGAGGCGCGGCGCACGCTCGACGCGCTCATCCCGTATGTCCGCGCGGGCACGCCCATAGTGGGGCTGGAACCTTCCTGCCTGCTGACGCTGCGCGACGAATTCCTCACGCTGCTGCCGGGCGAGGATACGCGGCTGCTGTCCGAAAACACCTTTCTCTTCGAGGAATTCCTCACCCGCGAATCCCGCGCCGGGCGGCTCAACCTGCCCCTGAACAATCTTGACCAGACCGCCCATGTCCACGGCCATTGCCACCAGAAGGCAGCGGGTGTCATGACCGACATGGGCGCGGCCCTGTCTCTCATCCCCAGCCTTGACCCGCAGATGATCGAAAGCAGTTGCTGCGGCATGGCCGGGGCCTTCGGCTATCAGGCGGAAACCCACGAGATCTCGCTGAAAATGGGCGAACTGTCGCTCCTGCCCGCCGTCCGCGCCGCCGCCCCCGATGACCTGCTGATCGCCAACGGAACCTCCTGCCGTCACCAGATCGCCGATGGCACCGCCCGCCGCGCCCTGCATATCGCGGAAATTTTCGACAGGGCGTCGGAAAATGCTGTAAGGGAGGGCCGCAACGATGGATAATCCCAGCCAAGAGGCCGCCATGACCGAGCTCAGACCCGATCCCATCGGACGCACGGCACTTGCCGTCGAGATCACCAACCGCCTGCGGCAGATGATCCTTGAGGGCCAGTTGCAGCCCGGCGAAAAGATCAACGAAAAACGCCTGACCGAACAGTTCGGCGTCTCGCGCACGCCGCTGCGCGAGGCACTCAAGGTGCTGGCCAGCGAAGGGTTGCTGGATCTGATCCCGCATCGCGGCGCGGTCATCACCCGTCAGAGCGAGGCGGAAATGGCAGAGGTGTTTCACGTCCTCGCCGCGCTTGAGGGGTTGGCGGGAGAGCTTGCCGCGCAGAACGCCAGCGACGCAGCCCTGACCGAAATCGTGGACATGACCGAACACCTGCGCCGCTCCTTCGAGCAGGCCGACCGCCCCACCTATTTCCGCATCAATCAGGCGATCCACAAGGCGATCCTCGCGGCGGCAGGCAACGAAACGCTGGTCAAATCGCACGAAGTGCTGGCCTTTCGCGTCCAGCGCGCGCGCTATCAGGCCAACCTGACCGCCGCCCGCTGGCGCGCCGCGGTCGAGGAACACGAGGCCATCGCCGCGGCCCTCGCTGCCCGCAAACCCAACAGGACCGGCCGCCTGATGAAAGAGCACCTGCTCAGCAAATTCGCCTCGATCAGGGTCAAGACACAGGGGTAGGGCGCACGGTCGCCGCGCCGTTGAAATGCCGCGCAAGTGACGGCCTCACCCCGCCTCCACCCCAAACCGCCCCGGCGCCATCGCCGCCAGCACCGTCTCGGAAACATCCGGCACTTCCCCCAGGATCAGCGCCGCCGTCAGGCGCGACAGCGCCGGTGCGGTCTGTACGCCATAGCCGCCTTGTCCCGCCAGCCAAAAGAACCCGTCAGCCCCCGGATCGAACCCCGCCACCGGTGTCCGGTCGGGGGCAAAGGTGCGCAACCCCGCCCAACTGTGTTCCACCCGCGTCACCGGCACGCTGACCGCCTGCTCGAACCGGTACAATCCCTCGGCAAGCACCATGTCATCGGCCCAGGCGTCATGCGGCGCGACCGGGTCCTCGTCAGCGGGCGACACCATCAGCTTGCCCGCCTCGGGCTTGGCATACCACGTCTCGGCGATGCTGCCGAAAATCGGCCAGGCCTCGGTGTCAAACCCCTCGGGCGCTGGAAGGATCGCGGCGGACCGGCGACAGGGCTGCAACCCCATCCGCGCCACGCCCGCGCGCGCCGCCACCTCATCGGCCCAGGCCCCGGCGGCATTGACCACCACGGGCGCGGCAAAGGTGCCCTCCGCCGTCTCGACCCGCCATTGCCCCGCCTCGCGGCTCATGCCTGTCGCCGCGGCCCCGGTCACGATCCGCCCGCCCCGCGTCCGCAGCATCCGCGCATAGCCCTGCAACAGCAGATCCACATCAATTCCCCGCGCGCCGCGCTCGATCATCGCGCCCGCGATCCGGTCGGCGCGCAGGATCGGCACGATCTCCGCCGCCTCGGCGCCGGTCAGGCGCTCCACTCCGACGGCATCGTCAAGATAGGCGTCAAGCACCGGCAGTTCCTCTTCCGAGGCCACCATCAGCTCGCCCCTCGGGCTGAGGATCGGCGCATCGCTGATCTCGCCCGGCTCTTCGAATATAGGCTCTGCCACGGCATTCAGCGCACGCAGCGTGGCATTGCCGTAGTTGCGAATGAAGATGGCAGCGGATCGCCCGGTCGCGTGGTAGCCGATCCGCGGCTCTGCCTCCAGCACCACCACATCCGCACCGCCGCGCGCGCACTCCGCTGCCGCACTGATGCCCGCAATCCCGCCACCGATCAGAATCACATCGGCCATGTTCACGCCCCCTCGAATCCGCTCAGCACAGCGGTCAGGTTCTGCCCCAGTTCCGCGCACAGATACCCGCCCTCCTGCACGAAAAGCGTGGGCAGCCCCAGCCCGGCAATCGCCGCCCCGATCCGGGCGAAACCGGGCGTGGTGATCGCCAGCCCCTGAAACGGATCGCCCTGATAGGCGTCAAGCCCCAGCGCCACGACCACCACATCCGCCCCGAAATTCACCACCCGCTCCAGCGCCCGGTCGAGAACCTTCAGATAGGCGTCATCCTCCGTCCCCCGTGCCAACGGCAGGTTGAGGTTATACCCCAGTCCGCGCCCCGTCCCACGCTCATCGGCATGCCCCCAGAAAAACGGATAGAACCGCGCCGGATCAGCATGGATCGAAACGGTCAGCACGTCGTCGCGGTCATAGAAAATGCCCTGCGTGCCATTGCCGTGATGCACATCGACATCCAGAATCGCCGCGCGCAGGCCGCGCGCCTGCAACCGCTCCGCCGCGATCCCGGCGTTGTTGAGGAAACAAAACCCCCCCGCCAGATCGCCAAAGGCATGATGCCCCGGCGGACGACAGAGCGCATAGGCGGCCCGCGCGCCGCCCGCCAGCATATCCGCCCCCGTCACCGCCGTCTGCGCCGACCAATAGGCGGCCTCCCATGTGCCCTCGCCGATGGGGCAGGCGGTGTCGGCCTGATGATACCCCGCCTGCCCCACGGCGGATTTGGGATAACTGTCGCTGCGATTTGCAGGATGGACGTTCGGGATCACCTCTTGACCCGCCCCCTCGATCCGCTGCCAGCGGGTGTAGATATTGCGTAGGAATGTCACGTATTCCGGCGAATGGATCGCCGCAATCGGGCCCAGCCCCGCATCCTCCGGCGTCACAAACTCACAGCCCGCCGCGCGCGCGCCCTCGGTCAGCCGCGCAATCCGCTCGGGCTGTTCCGGGCTTGGCCTGATCACACCGTTCGCCATGAAATGTTTAGGGTCATGCCGCCATTGCCGCTCGTCGAAAATCGCCTTCATCCGTCCTCTCCCGTCAATCTGCGCATCGCCGCCTGCGGCATGCGCATCTGCGTCACCTGCGCCTGCGCCTCGAACCCCAGCCGCTCGTAGAACCGGCGCGAGTCGGGGCTATGCGCATAGACCGCCAGCGTCATCCATTCCGCCCGCCACAGCACACCCGCCCGCCGCGCCGCTTGAGCCAATAGCGCGCGGCCCAGTCCCCGCCCCCGCGCTGCCCGATCCACCCAGAGGTCGGAAACATAGACCCCCGCAGCACCCCGCACCGTGGAAAACAGCGGCCCGAACAGCGCCGCACCGATCAACCCCTCATCCAGCGCCAGAACTCCGTAGGCCGCCGGAATTTCTCCCGTCAGCGCGGCGCGCAGCGCGTCCAGCCCGGCACTGTGTGTATCGCCCAGATCGGCACTCAGCGCCCGCAACGCTCCGTCCAGCAGCGCCAGATCGTCCTCTGTCAGAACCGCCCGAAATTCCACCATTGCTCAAATCGCCACCCGGTCCGCACCCTTGAGACCCAGCAGGGCCCGCGCCTCATCCGCGCTCACCACAATCCGGCCCAACGCCTCGACAATGCCACGCACCTTCCCGACCTGCTCGGCGTTCGAGCGCGCAAGCCGGCCGCGCGCGATCGTCAGACTGTCCTCCAGCCCGACGCGCACATGTCCACCCATCGCCGCCGCCTGCGCCGCCATCGGCATCTGATGCCGCCCGGCGGCCAGAACCGAGAACATGTAGTCGCCGCCAAACATCTTGTCCGCGATCCGCACCATATGCGTCAGATTCTCGGGATCCGCGCCCATGCCGCCCAACACACCAAACACGAACTGAATGAAATAGGGCGGCTTGATCAATCCCCGATCCGCGAAATGGCGCAGCATGTAGAGATGGCTCAGATCATAGCATTCAAACTCGAACCGCGCGCCGCACTCCTGCCCCAGCTCGGTCAGGATGCGCGCAATGTCACGCGGCGTGTTCTTGAACACCAGATCGTCTGAGCCTTCCAGAAACGACCGCTCCCAGTCATGCCGCCAATCGGTGATCCGCTCCGCCATCGGGTAGAGCGCGAAGTTCATCGTGCCCATGTTGAGCGATGCCATTTCCGGCGCTGCCTCTTTCGGCGCGGCCAGCCGCTCGTCCAGCGTCATCACCGCGCTGCCCCCGGTCGAGAGGTTCAGCACCGCATCGCAGCCCTGCCTCAACCGGGGCAGAAAAGCACGGAAGTGCTCGGGATCGGCAGAGGGTCGCCCCGTCTGCGGATCACGCGCATGCAGATGCAGGATCGCCGCCCCCGCCTCTGCCGCCTCTATCCCGGCGCGGGCAATCTCGTCGCCGGTGACCGGCAGATGCGGCGACATGCTTGGCGTGTGAATCGATCCCGTCAGGGCGCAGGTGATGATGATCTCGCGCATCGGCCCTCACACCGCCCGGTCCAGCGCGGGGCGGATTTCCTCTGTAAACTCTGTCAGCGAGGCATCCAGCATTTCGGTGATCTCATCCAGATGCGTCTCGGTCACGATCATCGGCGGCGCGACGATGATGTGATCGCCCTCAACCCCATCCCGCGTGCGCCGCGCATAGACGATCAGTCCCTTGTCATAGGCAATCTGCACAAACCGGTCAAAGGCGCGCAGATGTTTGGGCAGCGGCGCATTGGTGCCGCGATCAGCCATGAACTCAAACGCCGTCAGCAATCCCTTGCCGCGCACATCGCCGATGATGGCATAGCGTTGCATCAACCCCTGCAACCGTTCCAGCAACCGCACACCCATCCGCGCCGCATTGCCCACCATGTCCTGCCGCTCGATCTCGTCGATCACCGCCAGACCGGCGGCGCAGGCCAGCGGATTGCCCGCATAGGTAAAACCATGCTGAAATCCGCCTGCGTCCAGAACCGGCTCGACCAGCCGTTCATGCGCCACCATCGCGCCCAACGGCACGTAACCGGCGGCAAATCCCTTGGACATGACGACAATATCAGGGGCCAGATCCCAATGCTCCGCCGCCAGAAACGCCCCCGTGCGCCCCGCCCCGGTCATCACCTCATCCAGAATGAACAGAACGCCATACTTGCGGCAAATCTCCTGCACCCGCTCCATGTAACCCTTTGGCGGCACCAGCGCGCCGGTCGAGGCCCCGCCGATGGGTTCGACGATAAAGGCCAGCACACTCTCTGGCCCCTCCTCCATGATCTTCGCCTCCAGCATATCGGCATAATGATGCCCCGTCGCCTCATCCTCGGGGTCCAACCCATCCAGATAGGCGCGCGGCGCGAGGATCTTCGGCATGGCCTGCATCATCGGCGCGAACGGATTGGTCAGCGGCGCATAAGAGGTGATCGCCAACGCCCCCAGCGTGCAACCGTGATAGGACGGCGCGCGGCTGATGATCTTCCACCGCGCCCCCTCGCCCACCGCCAGCGCATGTTGCCGCGCCAGCTTCATCGCGCTTTCCACCGCCTCGGACCCGCCCGAAACAAAGAACACCTTGTTCAGACCTTCAGGACACAATGCGGCGGTCTTCGCCGCCAGCTTCTCCGACGCCTCGGTCTCGAAATGCAACCGATAGCCGAATGTGGATTTCTCCATCTGCCGGCGCATCGCCTCCAGCACGTTCTCGTTCGAATGGCCGATGTTGCAGACCATCGCCCCACTTGACCCGTCCAGATAGCGCTTGCCGTCCACATCCCACATGTAGACGCCGCGCGCCTGATCGAGCACGGGTTTACGTTCACGGCCCTGATAGAAAAGATGAGAGGGTTTCACGTTCATTGTCTTATCCCGGCAGCGCCGCGCAATCCTGCGGGCGCAGATGCAGATGGACCGCCTCGCCCGCCGCAAACGGGCGTTCGTCGATCATGTTGATGGCTTGCAACTGCGCCTCACCCGCGCGCACGAAATACCGCACCGCCTGTCCCTGATAATCCACCGTTCCCACGATGGCGGGAACAGAAATCACACCCTCGGGCGCAGGATCACGCGCCAGCAACAGCTTTTCCGCCCGCACCACCAGCTTGGCCTTGCCGGTGCCGGTCAGATTGGGGGCCCTGGCAGCGGGCACCGCCACCCGGCCAAAGGTTGCCTCGTCCAGCACCACGGCCTTGCCGTGCTCAACGCACTCCGCCGCCAGAATGTTCGACGCGCCCAGAAAATTCGCCACGAACTCGCTCGCGGGCGTGTTGTACACCTCCTCCGGCCTGCCCACCTGTTCGACGCGGCCCTCGGACATCACGACGATCAGATCGGACATCGCCAGCGCCTCGGATTGGTCATGCGTGACAAACACGGTGGTCACGCCGATCCGCTCCTGAATGCGCTTCAACTCTACCCGCATATCCTCGCGCAGATTGGCATCCAGCGCCGACAGCGGCTCGTCCAGCAACAGGACATCCGGCTCGATCACGATCGCCCGCGCCAGCGCGATCCGCTGCTGCTGTCCGCCCGACAACTCCTTGGGATAGCGCTCGCCGACGTGCGGCAACTGCACCAGATCCAGCGCATCCCGCACCTTGCCCGCGATCTGCGCTTTCGACACATCGCGGTATTTCAACCCGAATGCCACGTTCTCCGCCACCGTCTTGTGCGGAAACAGGGCATAGTTCTGAAACACCAGCCCCAGGTTGCGCTTGTGGATCGGCACGTCGTTAACCCGCTTGCCGTTGATCAGGATCTCTCCCTCGGTCGGGTCCAGCAACCCCGCGATCATCCGCAGATTGGTGGTCTTGCCACAGCCCGACGGTCCCAGCAGCGTAACAAACGCCGCCTCGGGGATCTCCAGCGTCGTGCGATGCACGGCGGTAAAGGTGCCGAACCGCTTGACGATGTTCTTCAGGGTGACGGCGCTCATCGGCGGGTTCCTCTTGGTGGTGGGGCCGCGCCCTGGCATGGGGCGCGGCTGTGGCTCAGTATCCGCGCTGCACGCGGCTGAAGGTCTCGGACCATTCCGCCTCGTTGCCATTCCAGTAGGTTGGGTTGGCAAAGGTCAGCGAGGCCAGCGTGCCGGTCGGATCATAGGCCGGCAGAGTGGGGATCTTGTCGCCCAGATCGACCTTGGTGCCATCCAGCGCAGGCGGATAGTTCTGCCCCTCGGCCACCGCAATCGACGTCTCCGGCGCCAGCATGAAATTCAGCAGCTCTTCGCAGGCCTCGACCGGGCTGCCCTTGAGGACATGCAGACATTCCTGCCATGCAAAGCTGCCAGGCGCGTCATAATAGCCAATATCGTGGCCTTGCTGTTGCAGCGCGGCGATACGGCCCGACCAGCCTTCGGTCACATAGATCTCTTCCTCGGCCAGCAGACTCATCAGCTCCGCCCCCGACGACCAGTATTTCAGCGCCAGATCGCGGTGACTGCGGATCGCGTCCCAGACCGCCTCCATGTCCTGAATGTCGTTGGGGTCCTGACCCGTCTGCAACGCGCCATACCAGATCCGCGTGCGCCATTCGCCCCAGCCGCCGATCTTGCCCTTCAGCGCCTCGTCGATCAGGATGCTTGCCCCTTTCTCCTTCATCTGCTCGTCCGAGATATACTTGCGGTTATAGGCCAGCCCCGTCGTGCCATAATCATAGGGCACTGCCGACAGATAATCGGGCGTCACACCCCGGAACGCATTGGTCAGCGCATCCATCACCAGCGCCATGTTGGGGATATTGTCCAGGTTCAGCTCCACCGTCAGCCCGAAATTCACATAACGGGCATAATCGAACACGCCCGACAGATGCGCGATGTTGTATTCGCCCTCCTGACTCGACCGGACCTGCGCCAGATACTCGTCGCCGCCCGCGAATGTGCCATCGACCACGGTAATTCCCGTTTCGGCCGTATAGGGATCAAAGGCATACTTGCGGAACGCCTCGCTGACCACACCGCCCCAGCCATCAAACCGCACCTGCTTCACATCCTGCGCATGTGCAAACCCGGCAAACGGCGTCTGCACGCCATAGGCCAGCCCGGCCGCACCGATCAGGCCCAGAAAACTGCGCCGCTCCAGATCGCCATTGCGATAGCGCTCCAGCAGTCTTTCATATCTCTTGGTATTGTCCATTTCTCAGATCTCCTTGTTTTCGGGTTGTGACGGTTCTCAACTGCCGCCTTTCATGGCTAGTTTCCGGGCCACTGCCGCCCCCAGCAGCGGCAGGCCCACGGTCATCACGATCATCACCGTGCCCAGTGCGTTGATCTCGGGGCTGATCGAATTGCGCAGCATCGAGAATATCTGCGTCGGCACGGTCTCGACCCCGCCGGGTTTCCAGAACAACGTGCCGGTGATGTCGTCGAAACTGATGGTAAAGGCGAAAAGCGCGCCTGCCGCCACGGCGGGCAGCATCAGCGGCAGGGTGACGGCGAAAAACGTCTGCACCGGACTTGCCCCAAGGCTCAGCGCCGCCTCTTCCACGTCACGCTTGATACTGACCAGCCGCGCCTGCACCACAAGGATGACGAAGGGCAGGGTGAATATTACATGTCCCGCCAGCAGCAACGCAAAACTCTTGCCGATGCCCAGCCAGTTGAGAAACAGCAAGAGCGCCACCGCCAACACCACCTCGGGCACCAGAATGGGCGCGATCAGCAGCGTGGTTATCGCATTGCGGCCCGGAATGCTGTAACGCACCAGCGCGAGGCTCGCCAGAATCCCCAGCGTGGTGGAAATCGCCGCCGTCATCAGCCCCAGCACGACCGAGGTGCGAAAGGCGCGCATCACCGCGTCATTGTTCCACAATTCCTCGAACCAGCGCAGCGACACCCCCGTCATCGGGAAACTGCCGAACTGATTGGCGTTGAACGACAGCAGAACCACCACCGCCACCGGCAGGAACATGAAACCGTAAACCAGCACGGTCCAGATGCGGATCGCCTGCCAGCCCATCAGCCCAGCCCCTTCGCCAGCTGCGCCATACCCAGATAACGGTTATAGATCGCCACCAGCAGGCCCAGCACGATCAGCAAGAGCAGTGACAGCGCCGATCCCAGCGGCCAGTTAAGCTGTGTGATGATTGCCTCGAACACCAGATTGGCGAACATCGCATCGCGCGGTCCACCGAGGATCACCGGCGTGATATACGTCCCCGCGCCCAGCACGAAACACAGCAATCCGCCCGCCGCCAGACCCGGCAGCGACAGAGGCAACGTCACTTGGGTAAACGCCTCCCACCGCGTCGCACCTAGCGAATTCGCCGCATCCTCCAGATTGGTGTCAATCCCCTCCAGGCTGACATAGACATTCAGCACCATGAATGGCAGCAGGAAATGCACCAGCCCCAGAATGACCGTCGCCTCGTTATAGAGCATCTGGACAGGCGAAGAGATCACGCCGGCATACAGCAACAGCGTATTCAGCGCCCCGGATGTGCCCAGGATGTTGATCCAGCTCATCGTGCGGATGATGTAGCTGATCCAGAACGGTAGCATCAGCAGCAACAGCAGGATCATCTTGTTGCCCTTCGAGCGCGCGATGAAATAGGCCGCCGGATAGCCCATCAGCGCGCAGATCACCGTCGTGATCGCCGCGATTTTCAGCGTGTTCAGCAGGATGTCGCGGTAGAAACGGTCGCTCAGCGCCTTTTGCCAGTTGTCGAGGTAGAACCCGACCTGATCCGCCCCCATGGCAGAGCGCAGCCAGAAGGAATAGACCACGATGAACATCAGCGGAATGAGCAGGAGCAGCAGCACCGCCGCCAACGCGGGCGACAACAGAATCCACGGCTGCCTCGCTTCGCGGGCCTCGACCGACATGCACCTCCCCTTTGCGTAGTGCCCGTAATCTCCGGGCTTGCGACAAGCGTGCAAAGCGGGCAATCATTAATCAAATAGATAATAGGAATTGTGACAATAGATGTCCTCTATAGAAGATCGCAACACCCCCGAACGCATCATGCGCGAGATGGATTGGAACCTCCTGCGCACATTCGTGACTCTCGCCCAATCGCACTCTGTCACCGACGCCGCCCACCGCCTGCGCCTCACCCAACCCTCGGTCTCCACCGCGCTGAAAAGGCTGGAGGACCGCGTTGGCAAACGGCTTATCCATCGCTCTCCGGGTCACTTTGCCCTGACCGAGGCGGGCGAGGTGCTCTATCGCGAGGCACTCGACATCCAGGGTTCGATCCTGCGCCTCTCGACCCTCATGCGCGACATGACCGATGAGGTGACAGGCCATGTGCGCGTGTCGCTCGCCTCTCACGTCATCTGCCCGCTGTTCGATCAGGTGCTGGCCGAATTCCACACCGAGAACCCCCGCGCGACGCTCGCCATCGAAGTGCATTCCTCCGCGCTCGCAATAGAGACTGTTTCGGCCCGTTCCGCCTCTTTTGCCATCTGCCTCGTGCATCAGCGCAACCCGAAACTGGAATATCTCCGGCTCTATCGCGAATTCTTCGGCCTGTTCTGCGGCCCCCCGCATCCGCTGTTCGGCCGCCGGGATCTGACCCGCGCCGACCTTGCCGGTCACTCCGCCGTCAGCTTTGAAACCGACCGCCTGCAGGACGCGTTGAAACCCGTGACCCTGATGCGCGCGCAGGCCGAACTGGGCGACCAGATCATCGCCACCTCCAGCCACCTCGAAGAGGTCCGCCGCATGATCATCGCCGGTCTCGGCGTCGGCCCCCTGCCCCTGCATGTCGCGGCGCGCGACGTGCGCGACGGCGTCCTGTGGCAACTGCCGCCCTACGACCAGACCGCCCCCATCGACGTGCATGTGGTCTGGAACCCGCGCGCCGTGCTGAACCGCGCCGAGAAATGGCTGCTCGACCGCCTGCTCGCCCGGATCGAGGCCACGCCGATGGAAGAACGTACCTATCGCTGAGCCTCAGGGCGCATCAGCCCCCATCCCGCGATCCCGCCGCAAATCCTGTCATATTTTCTACACAAAACTGTTACAAAACGCCCGATCACCCCCGCATCCCCTTGCATCGCCCCCCGAGGCGCGGCAATCTGCGATGCTTCTTGCCCTGTCCCAAGCCATTGGATCGCCAAGTTGGACTCTCCGAACCTGACCGTGTTCTTCCTCCAGATCGCCGGCGCCGCCGCCCTGCTGATCTGGTCTGTCCGGCTGATGCGCACCGGGGTTGAACGCGCCTTTTCCGCGCAACTGCGCCTCTGGCTGCGCCGCTCCGGACAGAGCCGCCTGCTTGCCGCCATCACCGGCGCCGCCTCGGCCATGGCCCTGCAAAGCTCGACCGCCGTGGCGATCCTGACCGCCAATTTCGTGGCCTCCGGCGGCATCGCGGTGGCGGCGGGGCTGGCGATCCTGCTCGGCGCCGATCTTGGCTCGGCGCTGGTGGCCAAACTGCTTCTGGCGCGGCAGACATGGCTCATCCCGGTGCTGCTGCTGCTCGGCGTGGTGATGTTCCTGCGCGGCCACCAGAAACGCATCCGCCAGGGCGGGCGCATCCTGATCGGCCTCGCACTCATCTTCGTATCGCTCGACATGCTGCGCATGGCCACAGCCCCCCTGACCGACAGCACCGCCGCCGTCGTCGCCATGCAATACCTGGCCCGCGACACGCTCACCGCTTTCATCATCGGCGCGCTCTTTGCCTGGCTGGTGCACAGCTCCGTCGCCGCCGTGCTGCTCTTTGTCACCCTTGTCCTGCAGGGGCTGATGCCGCTGCCCGCCGCCACGGCGCTGATCCTCGGGGCCAATCTGGGCGGCGCTTTCATCGCCTTTGGCCTCACACTTGCCGCCGATATCGACGCGCGCCGCACGATCCTTGCCAATCTGGTGCTGCGGGGTGGCGGTGCGGCGCTGACGCTGGCGCTGCTCACCGCCTTTCAGCCGCCGCTGGGCTGGCTCGGGCCCACGCCCGCGCAACAGGCCATTCACCTGCACATCGCCTTCAACCTCGCCCTCGTCGTGCTGATCCTGCCGCTGAGCGGCCTCGCCGCCCGCGCCGCGCAGGCGCTCCTGCGCCCCCCAGCGCGCGCCGCCACGCTCGATCATCTTACCGCCCTCGATCCCGCAGCACTCGACAATCCCGACCGCGCGCTCTCCTGCGCGACCCGAGAGGTGATCCGCATTGGCGAAACCGTCGAGGCGATGCTGCGCCCCATGCCCACCCTCTACACCACATGGGACGAAACCACCGCCGAGGCCATCGCCAATAGCGACCGGACCCTGCGCAAGCGCCATTTCGACACCAAGCTCTACCTCGCCCAGCTCAACCGCGCCGGGCTGGACGAAGAGCGCAGCCAGCGCTCGATGGATCTCTCCACCATCGCCGCCAATCTCGAGGCCGCAAGCGACGCCATCGCCACCACCATGCTCGGCCTCGCCCGCCGCCTGAATACCGAAGGCGTGCATTTCTCCCGTCCGGGCTGGGAAGAGATCTGCGATTTCCACGACCGCGTGCTGGCCAACGCCCAGCTTGCCCTCAACGTGATGATGACCCAGCACCCCGACGACGCGCGCGACCTCGTGGCCGAAAAGGACAGCATCCGCACCCTCGAACAACAACTGCAACGCGCCCACCTGGGACGCCTCCGCGAGGGGCTGACCGAGAGCATCGAGACCAGCAACATCCACCAGGAAACCCTGCGCGCCCTCAAACAGGTCAACACCGCCTTCACCATGGTCGCCTATCCGATCCTCACCGAAACCGGAGACCTCTTGTCGAGCCGGATATCGGGGAGGGCGTGAGGGGGGGAGTGCCGGTGATGTGTCTTGGGGTGATTGACGGAACTCAACCCGGAGTGGACGGTCGGACCATTGGTATTCTCTGGCGCAACATCCGACACGAAGGGTGGGAAGCGGACGTCCGCTATGCACAAGCCGAAGCGAAGCTTGATGCTTCAACCGCTGTCGGCTGTTCGTAGCGTGGACCTCAGGAGGTAGGGGGCGTGAGTCCGAAGCATGCCACACCCCACCGCACTCCCGTAAGGTTTCGCCTCTGAACCGTACAGATTGCCTCGCGTCAGGCCCGTCGTATCAGCGGGCCCATGATCAGCGGGGTCAGGTACATCGGCACCTGGTAACAGCCGATGAACAACAGCAATGCGGCCCCGGTCTCGGGTGGTAAGGCCCCGAGAAACAAAACTAAATTCCGGTTCCCGGCGATGATGGCAAGGGCCGGGGCTGCCTGTCTCCTCGTTCCGCACCGCAGCGCCAGCAGCACCCCGATCTGCACCCCGAAATTCAGCGCGAACGCGACCGCAAGAGTTATCCAGAGATCTGATTTTGCTTGAAAAATTGCCGGTCCAACAGCGGACATGATGCCGACAACCACCACTGCCATCGTCAGCGTAATCACCCCCTCGATCGTTCTCTCGCCGTCGACGGTCTGGAAAAAACTCACTGTTTTCCGTAACTTGACCCCAACTCCCCCGGCAATCGTGATCACCAGTAACAACTGCCCCGCCGCCTCTGCCACCACCCCCGGCGCCCCGAACACCGGCATCAACCAGAACACCGGCAGCACCGTCAGCGGTAAAAATGCAGTCCCTACAATGAGTTGCCGCAAGGCAGGCGTCGGATCGCCGCCCGACATGATGGTCAGGCCCGGACTGCCCGTCAACGGCGCTGCCGCCAGAACCAGCACCACCCCGACCCCCAGAACAGACCCCATCCCCCCCACCATCCACAATCCCGCAACCGCCACCAAGGGCAACCCGACCTGCATCAGCAGCGTGATCCCCAGATAGCCCGGCAATGCCCTTCGGTCTGGAAATGCGCGCAACACGTCAACCCGCAAGGTACTAAGAAACAACAGGAAAACGACCAGCGGGAAGATCACGGTCGCCACTGCCCGCGCCAGTCCCGGAGCCAGGATACCAACCACAAGACCAAGGACAAGCACCAGCCGCCCATGCCGCGCCAGGGCACACAACACTGCCGTCACAGCGCCGCCGCCCCCCGCGCCGCCTGATCATAACTCCCAGACAAGGTTCGCAAAAGTGCAGCCAGCCTCGACAGCTCCGCCTTGTCCAGCCCCAGCTGCTCGACCGACCGGATCAACAGCGCATCGCGCACCTTGCCATATTGCGTGCAATAGCTCTGGCCATCCGCCGTAATCGCCACGGTTTTCTCCTTGCCATTTCGACCGGGCGTCACAAGTCCGTGTTTTTCCAGTTTTTTCACCGCGTAGTTCACCAGATGCGTATCCTCGATATTGAGCACCAGACAGATATCCGCCAGGCTCTTGGGCCGCGCCCGGTGATGCACCAGATGCACGATCAGCACCTCCAAAGGTGTCAGCCCCGGCATCCCCGCCGCCGTCATGCAACGTACCACCCAGCGCTGAAAGGCATTGTTGGCCATGGTCAGCGCGAATTCCATCTCCGACAGCGCCGGCAGCCCGGATTTGGCCAGATGCGCCGAGGACACGACCGGGCCAAACCCGCTCAGCGCGCCAGCATCGTCTGAGGGATCCATAGCGCAATCTCCGGAAACAGGGTCAGAATGGCGGTGGCCAGCACCAGCAGCAGAAAGAACGGAAAGGCATGGCGCGCGATCTCGAAAATGCTGCGCCCGGTTATGGATTGCAACACGAAGAGGTTGAATCCCACCGGCGGAGTGATTTGACTCATCTCCACCACCAGCACAAGAAAGATGCCGAACCAGATCGGGTCTATTCCGGCAGCCAGCACCATCGGCAGAATGACCGAAGTGGTCAGCACCACGATGGAAATTCCATCCAGAAACATCCCCAGCACGATAAAGAACACCACCAGCGCCGTCAGCAGCGCATGCGCCGAATAGCCCTGTTCCCCGATCCAAGAGGCCAGCGCGCGGGGAATGCCGGTATATCCCATAGCCACCGTGAGGAACGCCGCGCCCGCGAGAATAAAGGCGATCATGCAGGTGGTGATCGTGGCCCCCCTGAGCGCAGCCCATGTGCTCTGCCAATCGAGCGAGCGACCGAGCGCGGAGAGGATCAGCGCGCCCAGAACCCCGACAACAGCCGCCTCGGTCGGCGACGCCAGCCCGGCGTAGATAGAGCCGATGACCGCGACGATCAGCAGGATCGTCGGACCCAGCAGGACCACCGCCCGCAGCTTTTCCGCCCATGTGGTTGCGGGTTCTGTCGCCGGCATCCGGTCGCGATGCGTCACCGCCCAGAGCATCGTGTACCCCGAGAACAGCGCCGCCAGCAACAGCCCCGGCCCGACTCCCGCCAGGAACAGGCGCGCGATGCTCTGTTCGGTCGCCGCTCCATAGACGATCAGGATGATCGAAGGCGGGATGAGAAAGCCGAAAGTGCCCGAACCCGCCAGCGTACCGATGATCATCCGGTCGTCATAGCCGCGCCTGGTGAGTTCCGGCACCGACATGCGCCCCACCGTCGCGGTCGTGGCCGCGGACGATCCCGACACGGCGGCAAAGAGCGCACAACCGAAGATGTTGGCATGCAATAGCCGCCCCGGCAGCCGCCCGGTCAGCGGCGCGAGGCCAGAGAACATGTCCGATGACAGCCGCGAGCGGAACAGGATTTCGCCCATCCAGATGAACATCGGCAGCGCCGTCAGATCCCAGATATTGAGCGCCCCCCAGACCTTGGTACCGAATACCAGCTCGGCAGGCGCGTTGCTGGCCAGCATCATCGCCGCCAGCCCGACCGCGATCAGCGCGAAACCGACCCAGAGGCCGAGCGCCAGAACGCCAAACAGCACGACCACAAGGATCAGCGAGAGAAATTCAATGCCCATCCTGCGTCCCCTTCTCGGCCTCGGCGCGCAGGAACGCCGCATCCTGCCCGCGCAGGACAACGATCAGTTCGTCGCAGAGCGCCAGCCAGAACAGGCCCAGCCCCAGCACCATGACCCCCTGCGGCACCCAGAGCGGGAATTTCGCCATGCCGAATGAAACCGCGCTGAACGTCCAGGAGTCCCAAGCCTGTACCCAAGCGCTGTAGAGCGCAAAACCGCACAGCCCGAGCGCGAGCATCAGCACCAGAGTGGCCAGCATCCGCTGCGGCACAGGCCCCACGGACCGCGCCAGGATCGTCACCCGCACATGCCCGGCGGTGCGCAGTGTGCCCGCCAGCGCCAGAAACGCCGCGCCCACGAACAGAAACCCTCCCAGTTCTGACAGAGAGGTTATGGCGATGCCCACCGGTTCCTGTCCCATGGCCAGCATCGTCTTGTCGATCACCCGGCCCAGAACCTGCACCAGCACCAGCACCGCGATCGCCACCAGCGCAAGAGCGGCCAGCACGAAACCCGCGCCGTAAAGACGGTCAAGCAGCCTGCGTATCATGGCGCGGCCTCCTTTCGATGAAGCCGGACGCGAGGGGAAAAGGCCCCGCGCGCCCGATGCGCTCAGCGCGCCTGATAGGCCGACAGGATTGCAAGGCCCGCGTCACCCGCGCTGGCCTTCCATTCCTCGGTCATGGTCGCACCGATCTCGCGCAGTTCGGCGGCCAGCGTGTCGGAGGGGGCCGACACCTGCATGCCGTTTTCCTTGAGCGTGGCGATCTTGGCTGCGGTTTCCTCGCGCGACATCTGCCAGCCGCGCGCCTCGGCCGCAGCCGCGGCTTCGCGCAGCGCCTCCTGCTGATCCTCGGGCAATGCCTCGAAGGCACGGGTATTCACGAATACCATGTTCTTCGGCAACCAGGCTTGGGTATCAATGTAATGGCTCACGAAATCCCATGCCTGCGACGAAACACCCGTCGAGGGCGAGGTAATCATCGCCTTGACGCGCGAGGTCGAGAATGCCGTGGGAATATCGCCTGCCTCCACTGTCGTGGGCACCGCGCCCATCAGTTGTGCCAGCCGCTCGGTCGCGGTGTTGTAGGCGCGAAAGCTGACACCTTTCATCTGTTCGATCGAGGTTACTTCCTCGGTCAGATAGAGGCTCTGCCCCGGCCACGGCACGGCAAAGAGCAGCGTCAGCCCCTGTTCGGCCAGCCTGGCACTGATCTGGTCGCGCGAAGCCTCCCAGAGCTTTTGGGCATCGTCATAGCTGGCGGCCAGAAACGGCACCGAATCAACCCCGAACACCGCATCCTCGTTGGCAAGCTGCGACATCAGAATTTCCCCGATGGGCGCCAATCCGCGGCGCACGGAATCGCGGATCTCGGGATGGGCATAGAGCGAACCCGCCGAATGCACGGTAATGGTCAGCTCTCCCTCGGTGGCGTCGGCCACGTCATCGGCGAATTGCATGATGTTCTGGGTGTGAAAGACGGAATCGCCATAGGGCGTCGGCATATCCCATGCAGTCTGCGCCGCAACGGCGCTGATCCCGGCGGCAAAGGCACCGGACAAGGCAAGCGTAAAGAGGTGTTTCATTCTGTTCTCCCTGGTTTAGCAGTTCCGACCGGTTGTTGCCCCGGCTCAGCGAAAGCTTGACGGAGCACTTATAATTTGTCAACAAAATGTAAATGACACATGGCGGGGCATGGCAAGATGAGCAGAACCTGGGATTTCTGGATCGACCGGGGCGGCACGTTCACCGATGTGATAGGGCGTGACCCGGACGGGGAAATGCACCCGCTCAAGCTGTTGTCGGAAAATCCTGACGCCTATGACGATGCCGCCATCGAGGGTATCCGCCGCCTGCTTGGCAACACCATAGACGCTACACGCATTGGTACGGTGCGGATGGGCACGACCGTAGCCACCAACGCGCTGCTGGAACGCAAGGGCGATGCCACCGTCCTGCTGATCACCCGTGGTTTTCGCGACGCGCTGCGTATTGCCTATCAGGCTCGACCGGATATCTTTGCCAAGGAAATCCTGCTGCCCGAACAGCTCTATTCCCGCGTGATCGAGGTGCCCGAGCGGCTGCGCGCCGATGGCTCGGTCGAGACCGCGCTCGACATTGTGGGTATCGCCGACGATCTGGCCGAGGCCCGCGCCGCAGGCATCAATGCCGCCGCCATCGTGCTCATGCATTCCTGGAAAAATCCCGCGCATGAACTGGCCGTGGCGCAGGCGGTGCGCGATGCGGGTTTCTCTCAGGTTTCGGTCAGCTATGAGGTTTCGCCCCTGATCAAACTGGTGGGGCGTGGCGACACCACCGTTGTTGATGCCTATCTCTCGCCCATCCTGCGCCGCTATGTGGCGCGCGTGGCCGATGCGCTTGGCGCGACCCCACCCGGAGAACCTGGTCCGACACTGCAATTCATGATGTCCTCGGGGGGCCTTACCGCTGCGGAGCGGTTTCAGGGCAAGGATGCGATCCTGTCAGGGCCCGCAGGCGGTGTCGTGGGCATGGCACAGACCGCAGCGCTTGCGGGTTTCGACAAGGTCATCGGCTTTGACATGGGCGGCACCTCGACCGATGTGGCGCATTACGCCGACGGCTATGAGCGCGCCTTTGACACAGAGGTTGCGGGCGTGCGCATCCGCGCGCCGATGATGCGGGTGCATACTGTCGCCGCCGGGGGCGGTTCGGTCCTGCATGCCGAACCGGGGCGCTTTCGTGCCGGTCCCGACAGCGCGGGCGCACATCCCGGTCCGGCCTGCTATCGCAACGGCGGGCCACTCACCGTTACCGACGCCAACGTAATGCTAGGCAAGCTCAACCCCGATTTCTTCCCCGCCATCTTTGGCCCCGGTCAGGATCAGCCGTTGGATCGCGATGCCGTCGCCACCCGTTTCGCCGAAATCGCAGCAGAGGCGGGCGAGGGCAAATCACCCGAAGAGGTAGCCGAAGGCTTCATCCGCATCGCAGTCGAGAACATGGCGAATGCGGTCAAGAAGATATCTGTGCAGCGAGGCTATGACGTTACTCGCTACCTCTTGAATTCCTTTGGCGGCGCAGGCGGACAGCATGCCTGTCTCGTGGCCGACGCTCTTGGCATGGAGCGGGTTCTGATCCATCCGCTGTCGGGGCTGCTGTCGGCCTATGGCATCGGCCTCGCGCGGGTCAGCGCCTCGCGCCAGCAGATGGTGGTCGAGACGCTTGACGAGGATAGCAGCAAGATCATCGTCAGCGTGCTTGACGATCTCACCGATCAGGTGATGCAGGAAATGAAGGCGCAGGGCGTTGCAGAGGCAGAAACCCACCCGCGCCTCCATCTGCGCTATGACGGTACCGACACCGCCCTGCCCGTGGCCTATACGACCCCGGCACAGGCGCGCGCCGATTTCGAGACGGCGCATCTGGCGCAGTTCGGCTTTACCACGCCTGACAAGCGCGTGATCATCGACAGCGCCGAGGTCGAGGCGGTGGATGCCACGGCCCCCGCCGCACCGGAAGGCGAACGCGAATGCCACGCCACCGAGGCACGCACCGACATCCGCACCCGGCTTTTCAGCAATGGCGGCTGGACCGAGGCGGGCATTTTCCGCCGCGCCACCCTGACCCCCGGCAACACCGTCACCGGCCCGGCGCTGATCATCGAGGACAACCAGACCATCGTGGTCGAACCGGGCTGGCGCGCCGAAATCACCGCACGCGACCATGTGCTACTCACCCGCCACAAGAAGGCGGCGCGCGACATGGCCATCGGCACCACCGCGGCCGATCCGATCCTGCTGGAGGTCTTCAACAACCTCTTCATGTCGATTGCCGAACAGATGGGTGTGACGCTCCAGAACACCGCACAATCAGTGAACATCAAGGAACGGCTCGACTTCTCCTGTGCGGTCTTCGACGCCGACGGCGCTCTGGTCGCCAATGCCCCGCATATGCCGGTCCATCTGGGTTCCATGGATCGTAGCGTCGAAACGGTCATTCGCCTCAACGCGGGTGATATCCGCCCCGGCGATGTCTTTGCATTGAACGCCCCTTATAATGGCGGCACGCATCTGCCCGATATCACCGTGGTCACACCGGTCTTTGACGAGGGCGGGGAAGCCATCCTCTTCTGGGTCGCCTCGCGCGGTCATCATGCCGATGTAGGCGGAACCGCGCCCGGCTCGATGACGCCGCTTGCGACCACGGTGAACGAAGAGGGCGTGCTGATCGACAATTTCCGGCTGGTCGAACGCGGTCGATTCCGCGAGGCCGAACTGCGCCGGGTGCTCAGCGAACATCCCTATCCCTGCCGCAATGTGGATGTGAACGTGGCCGACCTCAAGGCGCAGATCGCCGCAAATGCACGCGGCATCAACGAGCTGCGCAAGATGGTCGCCAATTTCGGTCTCGACGTGGTGCAGGCCTATATGGGCCATGTGCAGGATAACGCCGCCGAGGCGGTGGCGCGGGTGCTGGAAAAGCTGTCGGACGGATCGTATGAATATGAAACCGATACTGGCCAGGTGATCCGGGTTAGCATCACCGTGGACCGCAAAGCACGGCGGGCGACGGTGGATTTCACGGGCACGTCAGAGACGCAAGCCAACAATTTCAACGCGCCAGAGCCGGTAACACGCGCCGCCGTGCTCTACGTGTTTCGCGTCATGGTCGAGGCTCCGATTCCGATGAACGCAGGCTGCCTGCGCCCGATCCGCATCATCGTGCCCGAAGGCTCGATGCTCTCACCTCGCTACCCGGCGGCGGTTGTCGCGGGCAATGTCGAGACATCTCAACACGTGACCAACGCACTCTTTGGCGCGATGGGGGCGATGGCGAACTCCCAGGGCACGATGAACAACCTCACCTTTGGTAATGACGAGTTCCAGTATTACGAGACGATTTGCTCCGGTTCGCCCGCCGGGCGGTTCAACGACGGGCGGCTGTTCGACGGCACCTCCGGCGTGCATGTCCACATGACCAATTCGCGGCTGACCGACCCGGAGATCCTGGAGCTGCGCTTTCCCGTGCTGCTGGAGGGTTTCAGCCTGCGCCCCGGATCTGGTGGCAAGGGCGCGCGCGCCGCCGGGGACGGCACCCGACGCACCATCCGCTTTCTCGAACGGATGGATTGCGCGATCCTCTCGTCGCATCGCACCCGCCCGCCGCAGGGCATGGCGGGCGGGTCGCAGGGTGAGGCGGGCCGCACCGAGATTCGCCGCCTGTCGGGCAGGGTAGAGGTGCTCAAGGCCTGCGATCAGACCGTGCTGGAACCGGGTGAGGCGGTGACGGTGATTACACCAACCGCCGGAGGCTTTGGCCCGGTTTAACCCGCCGGATGCCGCCGCCGCACCGATCCGGGCCGGCCCGGAATATCCAGCACCGCATCGCCTCGTGGCGTTCGGGCGATCACCCGTCCCCTGGACACCACCGCCAACCGCGCCGCACGCAGACGCAATGCCTCGACCGGATCGCCCGCATCGAGCACCACGAGCGAGGCGATTGCGCCAACATGCAGGCCATAATCCTCGAGTCCGAGGATGCGTGCATTCTGGTACGTCACCATATCGAAACAGCGCCGCATCTCATCTGGGCTACTCATCTGCGCCACATGCAGCCCCATGAAAGCCACATCGAGCATGTCCGCCGTGCCCAGAGAATACCAGGGGTCGCGCACGCAATCCTGCCCCCAGCCCACGGTGATGCCATGCGCCTGCATTTCCCTGACCCGCGTCAAGCCGCGCCGTTTCGGGAATGTGTCGTGCCGCCCCTGCAACATGATGTTGATCAGCGGATTGGGGATCGCGGCAACGCCTGCCTCTGCCATCAGCGGCAAGAGCTTGGACACATAGTAATTGTCCATCGAATGCATCGAGGTGAGATGGCTGCCCGCCACCCGGCCCTGTAGCCCCAGACGCTGCGTCTCATGGGCCAGCGTCTCGATATGGCGGCTATGCGGATCGTCGCTCTCGTCGCAATGCATGTCGACGCGAAGGCCCCGCGCCGCCGCAATCTCGCAGAGTTCGCGGACCGAGGCCGCGCCATCAGCCATGGTACGTTCGAAATGCGGGATGCCACCGACCACATCAACCCCCATATCAAGCGCGCGCAACGTATTGGCGCGCGCCGTCGGGTCGCGGTAGAACCCGTCCTGCGGAAAGGCCACGAGTTGCAGGTCGATATAGGGTTTGACCTTTTCGCGCACTTCCAGCATTGCCGCCACGCCCTTGAGGCTGTCGTCGCAGGTATCGACATGGCTGCGGATGGCGAGGAGGCCCATCGAGGCCGCCCAGTCGCAATAGGCGAGCGCCCGCGCGACCATTTCCTCCTGCGTCACAATCTGCTTCAGTTCGCCCCAGAGGCCGATCCCCTCCAAGAGCGTGCCGGAGGCGTTGATACGCGGCAGGCCGTAACTGAGCGTGGCGTCGAGGTGGAAATGCGGATCGACAAAGGGCGGGCTGATCATATCACCGGTGGCGTCGATCACCTCGCCTGCTTCGGCACCGTCCAGCCTGCCTATGGCGGTGATGCGGTCGCCGGTGATCCCGATATCGGCAACGGTTCCATCCGGCAGCGTGCCGCCCTTGACGATCAGATCGAACATCAGCGTTCTCCCTTGTTGAACGGCACCATGAGGGCGGCGGGCACCTCGGCACGGCGTGACATGGCGATGAGCGCCAGAATCGACAGCACATAGGGCGTCATCAGGAAGATCTGATAGGGTATGTCCGCGCCCAGTGATGTCTGCTGCACCCGAATTTGAGCCGCGTCAAAAGCGGCAAAGAGCACGGCCCCCAAGAGCGCCTTGCCCGGTTTCCACGCGCCGAACACCACCAGCGCGATGCAGATCCAGCCGCGCCCGTTGACCATCTCGAAGAAGAAGCTGTCAAACGCCGACATGGTCAGGAACGCGCCGCCCACCGCCATCAGCCCCGACCCCACGATCACCGCCCCCATGCGTAACCCCGTCACTGACAGCCCCTGCGCCGCCACCGCCGCCGGGTTCTCGCCCGCCGCGCGCAGCGCCAGGCCCAGAGGCGTGCGGTAAAGCACGACGCTGACAACACCCACCAGCACAAAGGCCAGATAGGTCAGCGGTGTTTGGGAGAATAGAGCGGGACCAATCAGCGGGATATCGGACAGCAGGGGGATTTCCCACGGTTTGAAGGCCGCGATCTTGGGCGGGCTGGTCACCTCTGGCAGGGCCAGGCGATAGGCGTAATAGGTGGAGGACGTGGCCAGCAGTGTCACCCCCAGCCCCACCACATGCTGCGAGAGGCCAAAGGGCACGGTGAGCAGGCTGTGGACGAGGCCGAAGAGCATCCCCACCGCCATTGCCACCGCCACCCCGGTCCACAGCCCCGCGCCGGAATAGACCGCCATCCACCCGGCAAAGGCGCCTGCCACCATGATCCCCTCGATCCCGAGGTTGAGCACGCCTGCACGCTCGCAGATCAGCTCTCCCAAAGTGGCAAAGATCAGCGGGCTGGCAATCCGGATCGCGGCGGCCCAAAAACTGGCCGAGAGCAGGATATCAAATAGATCCATCGCCTATTCCCTCACCACCCGGAACCGCGTCAGCAGGATCGCCAGCACCATCAACAGCAGCGCCGTGGCCAGCATGATATCCGCCAGATATGTGGGCACCCCCACCGCGCGGCTCATGCTGTCGGCACCGACAAAGATCCCAGCCACGAACAGCGCTGCCGCCACCACGGCAAGCGGATTGAGCAGCGCCAGCATCGCCACGATGATGCCGGTGTAGCCAAAGCCTGGGCTGAGATCGAGCGTGAGGCTGCCCTTGAGCCCCGCCACTTCTGAGAACCCGGCCAGTGCTGCAAGCCCCCCCGAAAGAAGCGCGGTCTTGATCAGCACTGCATTGACCGGAATCCCCGCGAACCGCGCCGCCTCGCGGTTCAGCCCCACAGCGCGCATCTCGTAGCCCAGCGTGCTGCGCCGCTCGATGACCCAGACCACGCCCGCCGCGATCAGCGCCAGCGCAAAGCCCCAATGCAGGCGCAGCCCCTCGACAATCCGCGGCAGCCGCGCCTCGGCCACGACCCGCTCGGATTTGGGCCAGCCCATGCCCATCGGATCCTTGAGTGGCCCTTCAAGAAGCAGGGAAATGAACAAGAGGAAAATGAAGTTGAAAAGCAGCGTCGTGACCACCTCATCAACACCAAACCGCACCTTGAGGATTGCGGGCACCAGCAGAACCAGTGCTCCCGCCAGCATCGCCGCCAGCGCCAGAACCGGCAAAAGCGCCCCCGCTTCCCAGGGCAGCGCACCGGTGCCCAGCACCACCGTCATCAGCGCCCCTGCATATAGCTGCGCCTCGGCTCCGATATTCCAGAACCGGGCGCGGAACGCCACCGCCACTGCAAGCCCGGTAAAGATCAGCGGTGTGGCGCGGTTGAGTGTCTCCAGCAGGGCGAATTTCGATCCCGCCGCGCCCTTCAATATCAACCCCAGCACGGCAAAAGGATTGGCCCCCGCCAGCATCGCAAGGGCCGAGGCCACCACCACCGTCGTGGCAATCGCCAGAACGGGCGGCAGCGTGCTACGCGCGAAACCGGGGTTGGCAATCGGTTCAAGACGCATGTGCCAGCCCCTCGTCAAACCCGTGCCCGGCCATCCATACGCCCAGATCGGTAGGCGTCATGCTGCCGCGTGCGAATTCGGGCGACAACCGCCCTTGGGACATTACATGGATCACGTCCGACAGCGCCATGATCTCGTCCAGATCCTCGGAAATGAGCAGCACCGCAGCACCCCGGTCGCGCGCCTTGAGCAATTGTTCATGCACATAGTTCACCGCCCCGATATCGAGGCCGCGAACGGGCTGATTGGCAAGGATGATGCGCGGCGCGGCTTCGAGCACGCGGCCAAGGATCAGCTTTTGCATATTGCCGCCAGACAAGAGCCTGATGCGCGTGTCCGGTCCCGGACACCGCACGTCATAGCCCCTTATGATGGCTTGCGTCTCAGCCTCTGCCTGCCCCCAGTTCATCCAGCCGTTCCGGCTCATCGGGGGTTTGTGATAGCTTTCGAGGACCGCATTCTCGGTCAGCGTGAAATCGGCGATGGTGCCGGTCTTGTGCCGATCTTCGGGAATGCGGGCAATGCCATGCTCAACTGCTACGCGCGGCGACCATCGGTCTCGGGTCTGCCCGTCCAGATCAAGCCGTCCGCTCTCGGGAACGCAGAGGCCGCCAATCAGATCGGCCAGCGCCGCCTGTCCGTTGCCCGACACGCCCGCCAGCCCGGTGATCTGCCCCGCGCGCAGGGCCAGCATCACGCGCTTGAGCCCGGGCGCATTACCCCGGTCGGGCGTGCTGACATCGCTCAGCCGCAGCAGCGCCGCGCCGGGGTTTCCGGGGGCCACTCTGGGCGCGCTGATCTCGCTGCCCACCATCGCGGCGGCCAACGCATGCCGGTCGGTGTCGGCTGTGGCCATTTCCGCCACCACACGGCCATGTCGCAGGACCACGATCCGATCCGAGATATCCATCACCTCGTGCAGCTTGTGGCTGATGAACATGATCGACAGCCCCATCGCCACCGCCTTGCGCAGCGTGGCAAAGAGATCGACGGTTTCCTGCGGGGTCAGCACGGCGGTGGGCTCGTCGAGGATCAGAATCCGTGCCTCACGGTAGAGCGCCTTGAGGATTTCCACCCGCTGCCGTTCACCCACGGTCAGACTGCCGACACGGGCGTCAGGATCGACCGTCAGTCGGAAATCCCGCACCAGATCGGCAAGCCGCGCCCGTGCCACGCTCTGATCGGATCGCCACCGCCAGAGCGGTTCGGTTCCCAGCGTCACATTTTCCAGCACGGTCATGTTATCGGCCAGCGTGAAATGCTGATGCACCATGCCGACACCCGCCTGAAGCGCGGCGCGCGAATTTCCGGGCGGCAGATCGCGGCCCATGACCTCAACCCGTCCCTCGTCGGCCGTATATTGACCAAAGAGGATATTCATCAGCGTGGTCTTGCCGGCGCCATTCTCGCCCAGAAGCGCCACAACCTCGCCACGTCGCAGATCAAGGCTCACCGCGTCATTTGCGGTGAGCGCGTCGAAACGCTTGGTGATCCGGTCGAGGCGCAGAACGACCTGCGCCGCCTCTGCGCCTGTCATATCAGGAGGATTTCGGCTCTTCGTCGTTGATCTCGACAGTAAAGGTGCCTGCCTTGATCTGCGCCTCACGTTCTGCCACCAGCGCCATGGCCGCCTCGGGCACCTTGCCCTCGAATGTACCAAGCGGCGCCAGGGAACAGCCCCCCTCCTTCATGAAGGAATAGACGCCGTAATCGGCGGCGGCGAAATTGCCCGCGTTAACGGCGGCAATCGCGGCATCCAGCGTCGGCTCGAAATGCCAGAGCGCGGAGGCCACCACCGTCTCGGGGTAATCCGCCTGGGTGTCGATCACGTTGCCGATGGCCAGCACACTTTTTTCCTGCGCCGCGTCGGATACGCCAAAACGCTCGGCATAGAGCATGTCTGCCCCGCCTTCGATCATCGCGAAGGCCGTTTCCTTGGCCTTGGGCGGATCGAACCACGAACCGATAAAGCTGACCTGAAAACGGATATCCGGGTTCATCTCGCGTGCGCCTGCCATGAAGGCGTGCATCAGGCGGTTCACCTCGGGAATCGGAAAGCCGCCGACCATGCCGACATTGGCGGTCTCGGTCATTGCGCCCGCAATGATCCCTGACAGGTAGGAGGCGTCCTGAATATAGTTGTCGAACACCGCGAAATTGGGCAGCGCCGGATCATGTTTGAAACTCGATCCCATCAGAAACGCGATGTCTGGGTAATCGGCGGCCACCTCGCGCGCCTCCTGCTCGACGGCAAAGACCTCGCCGATAATCAGCTTGTAGCCTTGTTCCGCATACTCACGCATGACGCGGGCGTAATCGGTGTTGCTGACATTTTCCGAGTAAACATAGTCCACATCGCCGCGATCCTGCGCGGTGGTGGCGGCCTTGTGGATGCGGCTCACCCACTGCTGTTCGACGGGCACGGTATAGATGCCTGCGGTTTTGATCGGCTCTGCGGCGCGTGAGGCCGTGGGCAGGCCGGATGTGCTGACCGCCAGCGCAGCCCCGGCAGAGGTGGCAAGAAACCGGCGGCGCGAGAACGGCGGAACATGAAGCGGTGTCGGGCGGGTCATGGCAGTCTCCTTGTTGGACAGGTTGGGCAATATTTTTGGTTTTACCAATTGGTAAAATTTATCCGGTCGATTTGCCAGAAAAATCACCTGCGCGCCAAACTAATCCGCTCTTCGCCCGAGGCCCAGAGATATTTGCTCAATATCCGTGCAATTACCCAACTCTCATGGCGCAGGCAGACGGGCGGTTATCGGAAGCTTTTGCCAGGTACCATCCGGTCGCTGTCGCATCGGTTCGGCCAGGAGCTTGAGCCGTGCCATCGTTTCGCTCAGCACATAGATGTGGCCCATGGAATGGCCAAGTGCCACGCGCCAGCCCGGACGCGGATTCAGTCCGGGTTGCGTCGGACCCAACCCTGCTTTCATATGATGCGCAATGTCCCAGTCCAGCACCTCACCCGCGTGGCGCGTGACTACCCAGCAATGCATGTCATGGGTTACGCCACCCTTTTCGGCAGGAAAGAAATAGCCATAGACATAACCGGCCTCATAGCCCGCCGCGCGCAGACTTGCGACCAGATAGGTATTGATATCCACGCAGGATCCGGGCGTCTTGCCGCAAGCAAGATAAGGCACAGCGTCGGTGCCATCGTTGAACCGCACCACGGGATGGTCATAGGTAAACCGAGCTTCGGCCTCGGCCACCAGCGCACGGATACCGGCCACCCCGCCACCCACCGCATCTGCAATCTCGTGACTCGCCTGCGCCAGATCATCAGCGGCGACGGTATGGGCGGTGATGCGCGGGGTATAGACAGCTTCGGGATAACCTTGGCCCTCGGACGCGGGGATGATCTCATACGTCAGGGTCAGCGTGCCGTCTGTTGCCTCGACCCAGAGCGCGGCCAGACCCAGACCCGCTTCCAGCGCCACCGCCTTGATCCGCCCGCCGACCACCTTGGTGTTGATCAAAGAATCCTGCGGGCCACTCATTCCCGCAGGGGCCAGAAACCAGGTTCCGGTCTCGAGCTCCGCGATCTCGATTTCCAACCGTCTCATGCGAACTTCCAGAGTTGAAACAGCAGACCAGCAACGAACGCCCCGGTTAGCGACATCGTGATATAAAGTATGAAGACACGCGGCCTCACCAATGCCCAGACGGCGATAGCAGCGGGCAACGACGTGACGCCACCCGCGACCAGGAACGCCAGACCCGCCCCCGGCGCCATGCCCTGTCCGATCAGACCACCCACCAGCGGTAACGCAGCATAGCCGTTGAGATAGGCAGGCACCCCGACCAATGTACCCAAGACGATGGGACCGATGCCGGTGCCGCCCAAGAGCGATGTGATATTCTCGGCCGGGATAAAGACCAACATCAAACTCTCGAGAATGAATGCCAGAGTAAGCCATTTCAGCAGGAACAGGGTCACATTTAGCGCCTCGCGGCCAAACTTTGCCCGGCGGTCAGGATCAAACCAGAAGCGCCAAACGATCGGCTTGGGCGCATGTACTTTGCTGCCACCACATCCACCGTTGCCGATTCCATCGCGCAGTGGGTCGCTCAGCCCCCCGGCACGGCCCATCAGATGCACGGCCCAGCCGCCTATCAAGCCCAGACCGACGGCTGCCAGCGTCTTGGCAATCGCGAACTCCAGCCCCAGAACCCCGGTGGTCAAGACGAACATCGACGGGTCCATCACCGGCGACGCCAGCCAGAACGCCATCACCGCCGAGAGCGGCACCCCCATCGCCAGCAAGGCAGCAATCAACGGAATCACCCCGCAGGAGCAGAAGGGCGACAAGCCGCCAGCCAATGCCGCCAGCAGGATCATCAGCGCCGGTGCTCCGGTAAACGCGCGCGCGATCAGGTTGTCCGCGCCTGTGGCCGTGGCCCATGCGGCGATGCCGATGGAGAGCACGAGGAACGGTGCGGTGGTGAGCAGGGCGTCGGTTGTAAATATGACCGTGGCGCGCGCCTGTGACCTGTCTGATATCGTCAGCACGATGAGGATCAGCGCCGATATCATCCAGATCCGGTGATCTTTCCACAGGCGGCGCAACATCAGGGTGGCGCGGGGTTGGGGGAGGCTTGTGTCAGTCATGTCCATATCCCTAGAAAAGTCGTTTATTTTGCCCAAAAAACGTGCCCTCAGGCTGCGTCATCTGCCTTGGCCAGCGTCACCCCGGTGCAGCATTCCGAAGTCAGGAAATCCAGTGTCCGGCGCATGGCGACGTAATTCACGCGGTTAACCACCGCGCGCCCCTGTCGTTCCTGAACCACCAGCCCCGCCTCAACCAGCGCAGAGAGATGATGCGCCAGCGTCGAGGGTGCCTGCTCCAGATGCTGCCCGATTTCGCCCACGTTAAGTCCCTCGTCACCCGCACGCACCAGCAGGCGAAAGATCGCGAGCCGGGTGTCATGGCCAAGAGAGGCGAGCGCGCGGGCAGTGGGGCTTGTGATGCTCATGGGATAAATATAACTATATTACTAGTTATGTCAATATATCTTGTTCCACCCGACCCACCATGGTCGCCACCCCATCGCCTTTGCGCCGCACCCGCAGGTCCAGACCGCCCCCGGTCTCTCGTGCCTCGACCAACACCGGCAGGTCGCATATCAGCGGCGTCAGGCCACGATAGGTGAACCGCGCAGGCAGGTGGCCTATGACATGCGCCGCCAGATTGATCATCCACACTGCCTGCATCGGCCCATGCACGACCAGCCCTTCGTAGCCTTCGACCCCGGTGGCATAGGGATAATCGTAATGGATGCGGTGACCATTGAAGGTGAGCGCCGAAAAGCGGAAGAGCAACGTCGAATCGGTCGTCAGGTGCCAGGCGATTGCATCCGGCCAATCCTCGGCCCGCTCCGGCATCCGCGCCTGTTCCGGCTTGGGATCTTCGCGATAGACGATATCCTGCCACTCGGTCAGGCGCTCCGCACCGTCCACGCGATAGACATGCCACTGCGTGACGAAACCCAGCTTGCCGCTGCGCCCCTGCTTGAAACTGACATCGGCAATCGTGGTCTCGCGCGTCACCATGTCACCGGGCGCGAAGGGCGCGTGAAACCACAATTCCCCTCCCGCCCACATGCGGCGCGGCAGCGGCAGGGCGGGCAGAAATATCCCCGTCCTCGGATGGCAGTCGCGACCCATCTGATCGGGCGTCACCACATCGGGCACCAGACACCAATGCAACCCCGGCGGCACATCGCCGGGGCCGAGCGTACCCGCCATCGTCGCGCGATACTGCGCGATCAGCCGCTCCGATATCGGCTCTGACCGGCTGTAGGTCCGGTCAATCCAGTCGGAATAGTCGTGCATGAACTTACCTTTGTCTCATGAATGCTCTTAGCCGCCCAGTATCGGCCAATGCCTAGATCGAGTCAGCCCCTTCAGGCGCCGCGTATATCGGTCCCGCCTGGCAACCCACGCACGACACAGCTTTTTCCATACCAACGGCATCCTTTGTGTAAAGAGACGACAACTGCATTTCATGACGCTCATGACGCACGCCGATGACAGCCGAACAATGTGCGATCCGAGACGGAGTTCGGACCGAAATCTTGCGGCTCAGTCGCGGTGATAAACCTATTTTCGCATATCACGCCGCTTTGGGATGGATTAATGTGTTTTTTCATGTATTTTTTCCGTAAATCAGGAAGGAAAACACGTGTTCAGCTTTTTCGACATCTTGACAGAGGCCCTGGGCCTGATCCTGTCCTGGGATCGTGCATTGAGCGAAATCGTGCTCCTGTCGCTGCGCGTTACTCTGACCGCTGTGGCGCTCGCCTGCCTCATCGGCCTGCCAGCGGGGGCGCTCATCGGCGCGTTCCGCTTTCCGGGGCGCACAATTGTCACGGTGATCCTGAATGCGCTGATGGGACTGCCGCCGGTCGTGGTGGGGCTGGTTGTCTACCTCATGCTCTCGGCCTCGGGTCCGCTTGGCGTGCTGGGGCTTCTCTATACACCCACGGCAATGATCATCGCGCAGACGATCCTTGTGACCCCTATCGTGGCGGCGCTCACCAAGCAGGTGGTTGAGGATCTGCATGGTGAATATGCCGAGCAATTCGCCTCTTTCGGCCTGCGCGCGCACGACCGCATCGCGGCGCTCCTGTGGGATGCACGCTACAGCCTTCTGACTGTAGCGCTCGCAGGTTTTGGTCGCGCGGTGGCCGAGGTGGGCGCGGTGCTGATCGTGGGGGGCAACATCAATCATGTGACCCGGGTAATGACCACGACGATTGCGCTCGAAACATCCAAGGGCAATCTGGAACTGGCGCTGGCGCTAGGTGTGCTACTGCTGACGATTGCGGTGATCGTCAACGCAGCGGTCATGGCGCTTCGGGCCTCTGCGGTACGGGCGGCTTATGCGTGACATGGCGATAGACCCTCTGACACTGGACCGCGGTGCCGCAACGCCGCTGCTTGCAACCTCCGCGCTCTGCTATGACGCGGGCGGCAAACGGCTGATCGACAATGTGACTCTTTCGATCCGCACGAACCGTCGCACCATGATCATGGGCGCGAATGGTGCTGGCAAAAGCCTGCTTTTGCGCCTGTTGCACGGGCTTCTGGAGCCTACTGAGGGCACGGTCCTTTGGCATGGACGCACGCCAGGCCGCGCGGCGCGACTCGCGCAGGCGATGGTGTTTCAGAACCCGGTGATGCTGCGCAGATCGGTGCAAGCCAATCTCAGATTCGCTCTTGCAGCGCATGGCGTCCGGGGCAAGGACCGCGCCGAGCAGACCGACCAGGCGCTCGTCATGGCGCGGCTGACCCACATGGCACGCAGCCCGGCACGGGTGCTTTCAGGCGGTGAGCAGCAGCGTCTTGCCGTCGCCCGCGCGTTGATCAGCAAGCCCGATCTGCTTTTTCTCGACGAACCGACCAGCAGCCTTGATCCCGCCTCGACACAGATGATCGAAGATCTCGTCAACGCCGCCCACGCGCAGGGCGTGACCATTGTCATGGTCACCCACGATCTGGGCCAGGCGCGGCGCATGGGCGATGACGTGATCTTTCTACACGCCGGTCAGGTGGCCGAGCGCGGCGCATTGGCGGATGTGCTAGCCCAACCAACAGCGAGTTCCACAAAAGCTTGGCTAGAAGGCCGACTCTACACAGCAAAAAACCCCTGAAATCCAAACCAATGAGGAAACCCAAATGCTCAGGCGCCATGTATTTTCCCTTGTCGCAGCCGCGCTTCTCGTTCTTGGCCTCGCCGATACAACCGATGCGCAGGACCAATTCATCGTGGTGCAATCCACTACTTCAACGCAAAATTCGGGGCTCTTCGATCACATCCTGCCGATCTTTCGGGACAAGACCGGCATAGAGGTGCGCGTGGTCGCCGTTGGCACCGGACAGGCGATCAAGAACGCCATGAACGGGGATGGCGATGTCCTGTTCGTTCATGCCAGGGCAGCTGAAGAGAAATTCGTGGCCGAGGGTTACGGCGTGATGCGCTCGGACGTGATGTATAATGATTTTGTTATCGTCGGCCCGTCCGCCGATCCAGCGGGTGTGGCGGGCATGACCGACGCGACGGCAGCGCTGGCACAGATTGCCGAGGCAGAGGCGCCATTTGCCTCGCGCGGGGATGACAGCGGCACCCACAAGGCAGAACTGACCCTCTGGGCAGAGGCCGGAATCGACGTGGTGGCTGTGTCAGGCGGCTGGTATCGCGAGACGGGTTCCGGCATGGGGGTCACCCTCAACACCGGCATCGGCATGGGGGCCTATGTTCTCACCGACCGCGCCACATGGATCGCCTATGGCAACAAGGGTGCGTATCAGATCGTAGTCGAGGGCGACCCGAAGATGTTCAACCAGTATGGCATCATTCTCGTCAACCCCGCGAAACACCCGAACATCAAGGCCGAGGCCGGGCAGGCATTCATCGACTGGGTTCTGTCGGATGCAGGGCAACAGGCCATCGCCGATTACAAGATAAACGGCCAGCAACTCTTCTTTCCCAACGCGGACGGCTGAGCTCCGTGCGCAGGCAGACGCGGCGCCAATCAGGACGACAGCCACCGCACCGCGCCCAGTCCGGCCAGATCATACCCCCCAAGCGCCGCCGCCTTGGCGATCATCGTCTCGGATCGGGCGAACCGCATCAGCCGTTGTACACCTTCGGTGAAATAGGCGCGCCGGTCGATCACCAGGTCGAACCGCTCGCGCACCAATGGACGGAACACCAGACGGAACTGTCGCGCCATAGCCTCGAGACCCAGTGTCGCCTCCGCCTCGCCCGCTGCCACCGCCGCTGCCGCGTCGCTCTCGGTATGCGCAGGGCTGGACCTTGTCAGGATATCGTCGGACGTCAGCCCCGCCTCGGCCATCATACGTCCGAAGAGCGCGGTCGTGCCCGCCCCCTCCTGCCGAAGGATAACCCGCCGTCCGCGCAGATCCCCGAAATCGTGAACCATATCCGCCACGCCAGGCGCCAGGATCAGTCCGCGTACGCGCTCGGCCCATCCGATCAGCACCGCGTCGCGCAGGTGGCGCGCCTCGAGTGTCTCGATATTCCATCCGCTCCTGTCAGGAATATGCAACCCCGCCAGCGCCGCACGCGCTCCGGCAAACACCTCCAGCCCATCGCAACTGCCGTTCCACAGCGTCGCCAGACCCGCACCGCTCTCGCGCAGCGCCCAATCCAGCAGAGGATCGTGCGAGCCGGTAACAAGCGCCGGTCTCTCGGCGCTCTGCGCCGCGCCCGATCCCTCGATCCAGCCCACCAGTTCGCCATGCGGGAACAACAGCTTGCCGGTGATCTTGCGGTGCGGGATCTCACCGGCAGCCACCATGTCATAGACCTTGCGCTCCTTGACGCGCAAAAGGTCGGCGACCTCCTTGGTCGTCAGATAGGCGGGGGTGTCGTTTTCCATCTGCTCCAACGGATTGCAGGTCTGTTATCAGTTGCCTGCTTTCCTACCCTATCCCAAGGGGGAAATCAGCAGGAAAGACATCCCGGTTCTGCCGCCGCCAAGGCCGTGTTTCCCCACACCGCCGGGGCGCGCCCTGTCACAACCTGTTCACCGGCACCTTCAGCACCGGGTTGCCATCCACGTCCCGCGGCACCTCGCCCGCCCGCATGTTCACCTGAAGCGAGGGCAGGATCAGCCTGGGCATGGCAAGTGTCGCATCGCGTTCGGTGCGGAATTTGACGAACTCCTCGCGCGTCCTGCCGCCGCCCACGTGGATGTTATGCGCCTTTTCCTCGGCCACCGTGGTCTGCCACTGGATGTCGCGGCCATTGGGGCCATAATCGTGGCACATGAAGAGGCGCATCGCGTCAGGCAGCGCCAGAACCTTCTGGATGCTGTCGTAAAGCTGCCCGGCGTCGCCGCCCGGAAAATCCGCCCGCGCTGAGCCGCCATCGGGCATGAAAAGGGTATCCCCGACAAAGGCCGCATCGCCCATCACATGCACCATGCAGGCGGGCGTGTGACCAGGCGTGTGGATCGCGAAGCAGGTCATGCCACCCACCTGATAGGTGTCGCCGTCCCTGAACAGCCGGTCGAACTGGCTGCCGTCGCGCTGAAATTCAGTGCCTTCGTTGAAGATCTTGCCAAAGGTATCCTGCACCACCAAGATCTTTTCGCCAATCCCGATCTCGCCGCCCAGTTTCTGCTGGATATAGGGGGCTGCCGACAGGTGATCGGCATGAACATGCGTTTCGATGATCCATTCGAGCCTCAGTCCCTCGGCCTCGATATGGGTGATCATCGCATCGGCATGGTCATAGGTGATGCGCCCTGCCGCCATGTCGATATCCATTACGCTGTCCACGACCGCGCAGACGTTGGAATCCGGATCCTTGACCACATAACTGAGCGTGTTTGTGGCCTCATCAAAGAACGCCTTGACCTGCGGTATGATCGCCATGTTTATCGGATAATCGCTCATGCTGCTGCACTCCTGTCTGTCTGTTTTGTCTGGATCAGCCGCGCAACCCAGATCCCCGCCAGCAGCGCACCGATAAAAGCGAAAACTTCTCCCTTTCCAGAACCGAGCGCCGGCAGCGCCGCCCCCGGACAGAACCCGGCGATCCCCCAGCCAAGGCCGAAAACCGCCGCGCCACCAATCAGACGCGCGTTAATCGCGGTGCTGGCAGGAAGTTGGAAACGCTCCTCGATCAGCGGTGCAGAGCGGCGCAGGACAAGCCTATAGCCAATGAAGGTCGTGATCAGTGCCCCGCCCATCACGAACATCAGGCTTGGATCCCAGGTTCCGGCAACGTCAAAGAAATTGAGCACCTTGGCCGGGTTGATCATGCCAGAGATAGCGATTCCGACACCAAAGATCAGGCCTACGATGAATGCAGAGATTAGACGCATCGCTCACACCCCCATGAGGTGACGAATAACATAGACCGTCGCAAAGCACACGCTCATGAAGATGGCCGTCGCTGCAATCGACCGCCTGGACAGCCGCGCCATTCCGCATACCCCATGCCCTGACGTGCAGCCAGAGCCAAAGGTCACACCAATCCCGACGACAAAACCCCCGATCAGCACCATCGGCAGGTTGACCGGCACATCGACCGCCGGCATCCGCCCGGTTGTGGCCAGCACCACCAGCGGTCCGGCTATCATGCCCGCAACCATAGCAACACGCCAGCCCTTGTCGCCCGGCACACCTGCCGTCATGAGACCGGACAGAATGCCCGTCGCACCCAGCACCCGGCCCTGAAACAGCATCAAGAGCACTGCCGATACCCCGATCAGAATGCCCCCCGCCAGTGACTGCAGTGGCGTAAAGGCTGTCTCAAATCCTGTCATGGCTTTCTCCTTGCTTGCACGTCTTCCAAAATCTCGCGGCCATTCGGTCAGAAATATGTTCACTTTCGAATATATGAAAGTGTTTTGCAAATTCCTACCCGAACGCAAGCGGATCTCGGAAATCTCGCCGCATCAGAACGCCTGCCTGATGCCGCGGTAGTGTCTGTATGCAGCGCGATGAAAAAACTGTTCTAGCGCACTACATAGACAGAGCAGTCTGCATGTCGCACCACCCGTGCGGCGTTGGGGCCCAGCAGGTAATCTTTGAAATCCGGCTTGTGCGCCCCGATCACGATAAGGGCGGCATCATCCGCCTTGGCCACGCGCAGAATCTCGTCATAGGCGGTACCGGTCAGCACCAGATGGCGGACCGTCTTGTTGACATCTTCGCCCAGCACCGCGATGACCAGATCATTCAGCCGCTTCTTGGCCTCGGCCACCGCCTTTTCATGATGGGTCTTGTCGAAATACCCGCCGACCACGCTCATCCCGTAATCCGGCAGGACGGTAACCACATCCAGCGGCATCCCCTCCATCCCGGCCAGTTTCGCGGCCCTATGCAGCACAGTGTCATCACGATGCGGGGTGCTGATATCCACAGCACACAGAACAGGGCGCGCGCTCATGCCGGGACTCCTTGGCGTGTCATACGGGCGCGCTGCAAAAAGGCCACCAGGCCCAGCAGCACCAGCGTGGGAATAAAGATCAGCTCCTGCGGCATCTGCGCCTGCGGAGCCTTTACGCTGACCAGCTTGACAGGCACGTCGCCGTAAAAGTCAAAGCTCTGCAACACCTCTGCATGAGGCGAGCCGAACATCGGTTCCTCCAGCACGACATCAGTGCCATCGTCGATCAGCGTAATCCCGGATTGCGCCATGCGTTCCACGGCGCCGGCAGCATCCGGCACGGTCAGAACCAGCACCGTCTCTTTCATGGCCCCCGTCATGAAATCAGGCCCTGCGACCAGCAGCCGGATGTCCTGCCCCGGTTCTGCCTCCGCGAGCGCGCTTTCGAACTGTGCCGGAGGCACTATTTCGAACGGCGGCTGCAGCCGGTTCATGAACCAGTCCGGGCGGAACAGCGCGAATGCAATCAGAACCAGCGCGGCGCTCTCGTAGATCCTGTTTCTGGTCAGAAACCAGCCCATCGTGCCTGCGGTAAAGACGAGAATCGCAATCGTCGCCACGACAAAGGTGATGATCCCCTGCACCCATGTCACATCAATGAGCAACATGTTGGTGTTGAAGATGAACACGAACGGCAGCGCCACGGTACGCAGCGAATAGAAGAACGCGGTAAAGCCTGTACGGATCGCATCGCCCCCGGACACGGCGGCGGCTGCAAAACTTGCCAACCCCACAGGTGGCGTCACATCCGCCATGATCCCGAAGTAGAACACGAAAAGATGCACTGCAATCAGCGGCACGATCAGACCGGATTGCGCGCCCAGTTGCACGACCACCCCCGCCATCAGTGAACTGACCACGATGTAATTGGCCGTCGTCGGCAGACCCATACCCAGAACAAGGCTCAGAAGCGCCACCATGACCAGCATAAGCACCAGATTGCCGCCCGAGAGGAATTCGACCAGATCGGCCATGACCTGCCCGACCCCGGTAAGCGTGACAGTGCCCACGATCACGCCCGCCGTGGCGGTCGCCAGCCCGATACCGATCATGTTGCGCGCACCGTCGATCAGCCCCTGCAACAGGTCCACCGCACCATCTCTGGCCCGGTTGGCATAACCGTTCTGTCCCCGTAAAAGTGCCTTGAGCGGGCGTTGCGTCAGCAAGATCACAAACAGCAGCATGGTCGCCCAGAATGCCGACAGGCCCGGCGATTTCTGCTCGATCATCAGGAAATAGACCAGCACAACAATGGGCAGCAGATAATACAGGCCTGACTTGTAGATCTCGCCGACATCCGGCAGCCGCAGATCCTCGGCATTCGGGTCATCTGGTTCCAGGTCCGGTCCCTGCGCCGCCAGCCACAACAGCGCAACATAGACCAGAATCAGCAAACCGGGCAGGATCACGCCCGCTCCGTCCGGCACCAGCGCCACAATCCACGCCACCGGAAACTGCACGCCATAGCACAGCCCTGCAAAGCCCGCGAAAAACAATGCCATACCGCCGATGGTTTGGCCCAGGCTGATCACCCGGTCGCCCAGCGTCGGCATGTTCAGCTTTACCGCCTCGAGATGGACGATATAGACCAGCGCGATATAGCTGATCGCCGCCGGCAGAAAGGCATGGGTGATCACCTCGACATAGGAAATCCCGACATACTCGACCATCAGAAACGCGGCGGCACCCATCACCGGCGGCATGATCTGCCCGTTGACGGAACTTGCCACCTCGACCGCACCCGCCTTTTCGCTGGTAAAGCCCACCCGCTTCATCAGCGGGATGGTGAAGGTTCCGGTGGTCACGACATTGGCGATGGATGAGCCGGAAATCAGCCCTGTCGCAGCAGAACCCACGACTGCCGCCTTGGCTGGGCCGCCGCGCAGATGCCCCAGTGCGCCAAACGCCATCTTGATGAAATAATTTCCCGCCCCGGCCTTGTCGAGCAACGCCCCAAAGAGCACGAACAGGAACACGAACTTGGTGGACACCCCCAGAGCGATGCCAAACACCCCCTCGGAGGTGATCCACATATGGCTCATCGCCTTTTTCAGGGTCGCCCCCTTCCAGCGAATGACCTCTGGCACCACTTCGCTGGCACCAAAAAACACGTAGAGCAAGAATACTGTGGCAATGATCGCCATCGCCGGGCCCAGCGCCCGCCGCGCCGCCTCAAACAGGATGATCAGCCCGACCAAAGCCACCCATTTGTCGGTGTCATCGGCCAGACCGCCCGCATTGACGATCTTCGTGTAAAAGAAGTACCCGTAGAGCGCGATAAAGGCGCCGACTGCGGCCAACACCCAGTCATGGACCGGTATGTAATGGCGCGGACTGCTACGCAGCATCGGATAGGCCAGAAAGGCCAGGAAAATCGCAAAGGCCAGATGGATCTGGCGGCTGTTGTTGATGATGGAACCCGGCAGGATGTAATTCACGATCGGCGAGGCGAGAACGACCTGAAACACCGACCACACCACCGCAACGGAAACGAGTAGCAACCCAACAGCCCCTGCAGGATTGCGCGCACCCGCATCACTCGACGCCACGAGTTCCTGCAATTCTTCTTCGCTGAGCGGGCCCTTACCCGTGGGGTTGTCCGCCATTACCATCACTCCCTGTACTGCCACCTTTCGCGGCTTGTTGTGCGGACCCGCCTGAATGGCGGCGGGTGATCGAGAGGGGCGGCGCACCGCCCCCTCGCATGTCCTGTCGCCGGATTAGTCGATCCAGCCCTTCTCCTTGTAATACTTCGCGGCACCGGGATGCAGTGGGGCTGACAGACCGGCAGTAATCATTTCCTCGGGCTCAAGATTGGCAAAGGCCGGGTGAAGGCCCTTGAACTCGTCAAAGTTCTCGAACACGCCCGCAACCACCGCATAGACCGCATCTTCCGATACATCCGTCGAGGACACGAAAGTTGCCCCGACGCCAAAGGTGGTCACATCCGCATCGCTCCCGCGATACATGCCGCCGGGCACCGTGGCCGAACGGTAATAGGCGTTCTCGGCAATCAGCTTGTCGATCGCCGGACCTGTCACATCGACCAGAACGCTGTCACAGGCGGTCGTAGCCTCCTGGATGGTGCCCGACGGGTGGCCCACGGTGAACACGATCGCATCCACCTGATTGTCACAGAGCGCCGCCGACTGCTCGGCCGGCTTCAACTCTGCCGCCAGCGCGAAATCGGACGTGCTCCAGCCAAGTTCGGCCATCACCACCTCAAACGTGCCACGCGCGCCCGAGCCGGGATTGCCCAAATTGACCCGCTTGCCCTTCAGATCGTCAAACGTCTTGATCCCCGAATCGGCGCGCGCCACTACGGTGAACGGTTCGGGGTGGATCGAAAACACCGCCCGCAGATCCTCGTAAGGGCCGTTCGCCTCGAACTGTGAGGTCCCATGATAGGCGTGATGCTGCCAGTCCGATTGCACCACCCCGAATTCAAGTTCACGCTCGCGGATCGTGTTGATGTTGTAGATCGACCCGCCGGTCGATTCCACCGAACAGCGAATACCATGCTCCTTGCGGTCCTTGTTGACCAGACGACAGATTGCTCCGCCCGTGGGATAATACACCCCCGTCACACCGCCAGTGCCAATGGTGATGAATTCCTCCGCCTGCGCCGCCGGGGCCGCAACCGCAGCAAAGGCCGCCGCGCAGACTATGAATTTGAAACGTGAAAACATCATTTTCTCCCTTTTTGTTGATGTTTATTTGATCGTTCAGCCGTCCCAGACCTCCTGCAGACGGCGGTTGCTCTCTTCGATCCGGCCAATCCGTGTGCGGGCTTCGGGCCCGGCGCGGCTGACCAGCATGCCGACCATGGTTTCAACCAGAACCATCGTCGCCACATAGCTTGAATAGAAATGCGGGCTGTCCGTGGGCACGACAAAACCTGCCCCGGCATGCCGCAGGGCCGGACAGGCGTGGGTATCGGTGATGACCACAACATAAGCCCCTTGTGCCTGCGCCGCCTCGGCGGCCCGGATCGCCCGCATGGAAAACGGCGGCTTGGTCACAACCACCACCACGTCACGCGCATCGAGATCGGTCAGCCCGGACCCGACAGAGGCCCCCATACGGCCCGCCATCGCCCAGTTGGCGGACACGAAGTTCGCCATATAGGCGAAATACTCGACAATCCCGGTCGAGCCTAATGCACCGACCAGAACGACATGGCGCGCCCGGTGCAGACGGTCCACCGCCTGTTCCAGAAGATCGCGGTCGATCTCTTGGGAAAGGGTCTGCAGATTACCCTGACAGGCCGCCAGGTGGGCGTCGAAAAATGCCATTTCACCAGTGGCATGCGCGGCCTGCAATCTCTCGGCGCGTTCCGCAAAGCTGTTGACACGGCGGCCAATCTTGGCGCGCATGACCTCGCGCAACTCTTCAAAGCTCGCGTAATCGAGTGCTCGCGCCATGCGCGAAAACGTGGCAGGAGCCAACCCGCTCTCCTGTGCAACAGCACGCAGCGACCGGGTCGCCGTGTCTACGGGGTGGGCCGCCACATATTCACCCGCACGCCGCAGTTTCTCACTCAGCGCCTCGTAGTTTTCAGCCAGCCTTTGTTCGAACGCGCCCGGCAAGGTCTACCCCCTGAGTCCAGCCCAATGAGAGCGTTTCATCTGTTTCATATCTTGTCAATATATGAATCATATGTTTCACTGCGGCGCAGCCAAACCGGAGCCGACGATGTCCCACGTCTTTCCCCGCCATACCCGGATTCGCCCACCAATCGCCGCGCGCGGCGAGGGGGCATATATATATGACAACACCGGCAAAGCCTATCTTGACGGCTCAGGTGGCGCGGCCGTGTCGTGTCTTGGCCATTCCGATCCGGATGTCACCGCCGCGATCAAGGCCCAGGCCGACCGACTCGCCTTTGCCCATACCGGATTTTTCACCTCGGAGCCTGCCGAAGCGCTCGCCAACCGATTGATTGCGCATGCGCCAGAGGGCATAGACAGGGTCTATTTCGTCTCTGGCGGGTCCGAGGCGGTGGAATCGGCACTCAAGCTCGCGCGCCAGTATTTTCTTGAGATCGGCCAGCCGACGCGCCACCGATTCATCGCGCGGCGGCAAAGTTATCATGGAAATACGCTGGGTGCGCTTGCCACAGGCGGAAATGCCTGGCGGCGCGAACCCTTTGCGCCGTTGATGGTCGAGACCTCGCATATCTCGCCCTGCTACGAATACCGCGACCGCCAGGATGGCGAATCGCCCGAGGATTACGGCCTGCGCGTCGCCGATGAGCTGGAAACGGAAATCCTGCGTCTCGGGCCGGAAAACGTGATCGGCTTCGTCGCTGAGCCAGTGGTTGGGGCCACTCTCGGCGCGGTCCCGCCGGTGCCGGGATATTTCACCCGAATCCGCCAGATTTGCGACACACATGGTCTACTCCTGATCCTTGATGAGGTGATGTGCGGCATGGGGCGCACCGGCACGCTCTTTGCCTGCGAGCAGGACGGCGTGCGCCCCGATATCGTGACCATCGCCAAGGGGCTGGGCGCGGGTTATCAGCCGATTGGCGCGATGCTCTGCTCTGACACGATCTATCAGGCGATCGAGGCGGGATCGGGCTTTTTCCAGCACGGCCACACCTATATCGGGCACCCGATGGCCTGCGCCGCCGCCGATGTTGTGGTGGAAAAGCTGACCACCGGCGGAATGACCGCGCGCGCCGCAGTCATGGGCGGGAAACTCGATACCGCCCTGCACACTACATTTGGCCAGCATCCGCATATCGGTGACATTCGCGGGCGTGGCATGTTTCGCGGACTGGAGATCGTCGAGGACCGCGCCACCAAAACCCCTTTCGCGCCTGAGCGCGGCATCAGCAAGGCGGTGAAAAAGGCGGCGTTCGAGGCGGGGTTGATCTGCTATCCGATGGGAGGCACGATTGACGGGCGACGCGGCGATCATGTGCTGATCGCGCCGCCCTTCATCCTGACCGAGGCGCAGATCGACGAGTTGACGGGCAAACTGTCGGCGGCCTTTGCACAAATCCTCGGATGACACCTCTGCCGCGCGCTACGACGTGACCCCTGCGGCGCCTCACCCCTTGTCGCGCGCCTTGTCCAGCGTGCCACGGGTAATGGCCACGACGGTCAACGCTGTCAGCCCCCAAAAGAACCAGGTGATCGGACCGCGCAGCAGGATCTCGGGGCTGCCGCCCGACATCAGCATCGCCTGACGGAAATTATCCTCAAGCAGAGGCCCGAGGATGAAGGCGATGAGGAACGGTGCTGCGGGAATGTGGTAGCGCCCCATGGCAAAGCCGACCCAGCCCATCACGAACATCACGCCCACGTCAAAAATGTTGTTGTTGACCGCAAAGACCCCGTAGGTGCACAGCACCAGCACCGTCGGCATCAGAATGCGCTTGGGAATATCCGCCGCCGGCTTGAAGCCCCGGATTGCAAGGCCGCCGATGACAAACAGCAGCGCCGAACTGAAGATCAGGCCGATGAAGAGACCATAGATGATATCCACATTCATCACAAACATCATTGGCCCCGGTTGCAACCCATGGACCATGAACGCCCCGATGATGATCGCGGTGATCACATCACCCGGCACGCCAAGCGCCAGCAGCGGAATGAGTGTGGCCCCGGCAACGCCATTGTTGCCCGCCTCTGAGGCGGCGACGCCTTCGATCTCGCCCTTGCCGAAATTGGCCTTGTTGGGCGATTTGCGCCGCGCCTCGGAATAGGACAGGAATGCCGCCGGGGCGGCCCCGATACCGGGAATCGAGCCAAGGAACACGCCGATGAAACTGCCCCGGACGATGGATTTGAAGCAGCGCCGGTATTCGGCGAAAGTAACCCATTTGCTGCCCAGTTTCTGCACCGTGCCGATATGTCCCGTCGGATGCCAGACGGTGTTGATGATCTCGGGAATGGCGAAGAGGCCGATCAGTACGGCGATAAAGTTAAGCCCCCCCATCAGGCTGGGATCGCCAAAGGTAAAGCGGTTGGTGCCATAGATCAGGTCAAGCCCGATGGTGGCCAGCAACAGCCCCAGCAGCGCCGAGAGCGCTCCACGCAGCAGGCTGTCACCCGACACACCGGCAATGATGGTGAGCGAAAACAGAATGAGCGCAAAGAACTCGGGCGGACCAAAGCTGAGCGCAAAGGAGGCGAGCCAGCCGGCAAAGAGGATGAGCGCCAGATTCGAAATGAGATCGGCAGTGCAGGATGCCCAGAGCGCCATGCCAAGCGCGCGCCCCGCCTCGCCACGCGCCGCCATCGGGTGCCCGTCCAGCACGGTTGCCGATGATGCGGGCGTGCCCGGTGTCTTGATCAGGATTGCCGGGATGGAGCCGCCAAAAATGCCGCCCTTGTAAACGCCCAGCAGCAGCAGGATACCGTTGATCGCCTCCATCGGAAAGGTAAATGGCAGCGCCAGCGCCACCGCCATTGTTGCCGAGACACCGGGAATCGCACCACCAATCACGCCAATCACCACCCCGATCGCGAGTGACAGAAACGCCTCGAAATTCCCCACCAGGGAGAAACCCGCCATGATGCTGTCAATGAGGCTCACGGCAGTCTCACAAACTCGCCCTGCGGGATCGCCACACCGGCGACATGCGCGAAAAAGGCATAGAGGAGGAGCGGCACCAGAACCGCGCAGACAAGAGCCGTCACCGGGTGGCGTGTCCGCACCAGAAAGGCGAGAGCGGCAAAGGACAGCATCGAGGTCCAGACCATGCCGATGCGAGACAAGGCCCAAAAGGTGACGGCCATCAGGACCGCCATCGCCATCAGCCGCAATGCACCAGCGCGCGGGTCATCTATCGCCTCGTTGAGCGGTGCCTCGGATGCGGACATGCGCCGCCCGAAAACCACCAGCCCCAGCCCCACCAGCCCGGTAAGTCCGCCCAACACATAGGGCCAGAAGCGTGGCGACAGTACGACATTTCGAATGTTGGTGGGTGAAGAGACCCAGTTCGGGATCGCATAGAACATCAAGAATGCCGCCACCAGCATCGCCCCTATGCCCAGTTGCATCTGTATTGCCCGTTGGTTCACTCCTGATCCTCCCCGATCAGTCTGCCTGCGGTTGTTGACCGGGCGCGGTTCACCGCGCCGACGGCCCGTGGGATCGGGCGTCAGCCTTCGACGCGCATGCCCAGTTTGTCCACCAGCGCACGGAAGGTCTCGTATTGCTGCTGGATAAAGCTGTTGGCCTCTTCCGGACTCATCACATTGATCACCGAGCCGAGCGCGTTCATCTGCGCAACAAACTCCGGATCGCCTGCGGCGTCGATCATCCAGGCCCCCCATTTCGCCGCAACATCGTCGGGCAGGTCATCGGGTCCGGCAATGCCGGTCCAGCCCACCAGTTGTGTCAGATCAGGCTTGCCCAGATCCACTGCGGTTGGCGCATCAAAGCCCGCCACCGGTTCTGCGGTGGTGACGAGGATCGGTTTCAGTTGGCCGTTGGCAACAAATCCGGCCAGCGCCGAGGTGTTGGTGCAGATGAACGTGACCGTACCGTTCAGCACCGCTGTCGCCGCCTCACCGCCGCCCTTCTGCGGGATATGGGTGGCTTTCTCAAGCGGGTTCTCGACGCCGAACTCATCCAGCACGAAGACCGCCGCCAGATGCAGCATCGAACCCACGCCGGACGAGCTGTAACTGGTGCCTTCGGATTCCGTCATGGCAACCAGATCCTCAATCGTCTCGATGCCCGAATCCGAACGCACGGCACAGGCGACCGGGTTGATTTCATAGACCGTGACAAAGCGAAAATCGTCGAGCGTATAGGGCAGCGTCGCCTTCATCGCCGGATTGACGGTATGCGAACCCACCCGCGCAAATAGCAGGGTATAGCCATCCGCCTTGGCATTCTGCACTGCCACCGACCCGGTGGCGCCGCCAGCGCCGGTGATGTTGGACATGACCAGCGGCTTGCCCACTGCGCGCCCCAGCGGCTCGGCAATGGCGCGTGCCGAAATATCGGTGGCCCCACCAGGACCATAGGGGATCACCATGTTGATCGGACGTTCGGGGTACTCTGCCAGCGCAGTCGTGGCGATCAGCCCCAGACCAAGGACACAGGTTGCACCAATCTTTCTCAATGTCATCTTTTTCTCCTCCTTGCCGGTCTCGCGACCTTGTCAATGCTCATTGCAACGCCGTCACGAACAGTAGTATCCTTAAGAGAACCTTAATATAAGCAATATTCTGTTACATCTTAGGTGATAAAAGATTACGAAAGAGGACCAGCATGTCAATTCGGCGCCTGCGGACCCTGATCGCGGTAGACGACCACAAGACCTTCAGCGCCGCGGCGGATGCGGTCTATATCACCCATGCCGCCGTCAGCCAGCAGATGCGCCTGCTGGAGGAGGAATGGCAGATCACCCTCTTCGACCGCAGCCGCCGCACCCCGCAGCTGACGCCTGCGGGCCGCGCCCTGGTGGCGCGCGCCAGAGAGATCGTGCGTGCCTATGACACGATCATCGCTTCGGTTCTCGGCGACGAGGGATTCAAGGGCGAGGTGTCGCTCGGCGCGGTGCCGATGACATTGACCGGGCTTACACCACTCTCGGTGCGGTTGCTGAAGGACAGCTATCCCGATCTGCATGTGCGGATCGTGCCCGGCATGACCACGCAGCTGATCGCAGAGGTAGAGCGCGGGGCGATTGATGCCGCGGTCCTGTCGCGGCAGGGTCCGCTGCCACCAGACATGAACCACGCCGATGTGGCACAGGAACCGATGCAGCTACTCGCCTCCGAGGATGCGGTGGGCGAGGATGTCATCGACCTGTTGACCCGCTATCCCTTCATCCGCTTCAGCCGCGATGCTGTGGTGGGTGGCCTGATCGACAACTGGCTGCGCGAGAACAACATCAGCGTGAAGGTCACAATGGAATTGCAGGGACTCGAGGCAATCTCCAGCATGGTTCTGGCGGGCCTTGGCGTTTCGATCGTTCCGGCGCGCTGCGTGCGCGGCTTCAACCCACTACCGCTCAGACGTCTGCCCTTGCCCGAGGGTGCGCCCGTGCGGCAACTGACACTTGCGTTTCGCCGCGACAACCCCCGCGTCCCGGTCATCCAAGAAATTCACAAGGCACTTCTGGGCGCGGTCAGGATCGGGGTATTCACCCCCGCCGAAAGAGGCAGCGCCGCGTGACTCCCGAGATTGCATTCTATGTGGTCGCCGGGGCGGCAGCGGGCGGGCTGATCAACGGGCTTGCCGGATTCGGCACGGCGCTCTTTGCGCTCGGGTTCTTTCTCAATGTCATGCCGCCGGTGCAGGCGGTGGCGGTGGTGGTGATCCTCTCGGCGCTCACCGGGCTACAGGGCGTCTGGATCGTGCGCCACGCCATCGGCGCGAACAAGCGGCGGCTGGCGCGGTTTCTGCTCCCCGCGCTGGTGGGGATCCCGCTAGGGGTGCTCGTGCTCAGCGTGATCGAGGCGCGCAGCCTCAAGCTGGTGATCGCCGCATTTCTGCTGCTCTATGGCGGCTATTTCAGCCTGCGCAGCCGGTTGCCGAGATTCGAGAAACCAACGCCGGTCTGGGACATGCTGGTGGGGTTTTTCGGCGGTGTGCTGGGCGGGGCCGCCTCGCTCTCGGGGGCCCTGCCAATGATGTGGTGCGCGCTGCGCCCTTGGCCCCGGCACGAGACCCGCGCCGTCCTGCAACCCTTTAACGTGGTGGTGTTGGCGCTGACGGCGCTGATGCTGGCGCTAAAGGGAGCCTACACCCGCGACACGCTGACCCATCTGGCGATGGCTGTACCGGTGGCAATTCTGTCGGCACAGGTTGGAATAGCGGTTTTCAAGCGTCTGCCCGATGCCGCATTTCGTCGGTTGCTGATTGCGATGACCTTTGTGTCGGGCGCGGTGCTGATGCTGCGCGAAGTCCTGTGACCGGAGCACGGTGCCGGGCCGAAGTCCGGTCTACCCTATCACCTCATCCGAACGGTCATCCGTCTCGCCATAACGCTTGAGAACCGCCGGGCGGGTACCCTCGTAGACACGTTCCAGATTGGCAGCAATCTTGGCGTTCTCGCGTTCAAAGAGGCAATTTCCCTCCAGATCAGATGCCACGATGAACGGCCCCATCCGTTTGCAGCGGATGACCCACATCGCCTGCGCCAGGCCCAGTTCATCCTGCCAATGCACCGCCTCGACCTTCTCGATCCCACGACCCAACAGCGCGCCGGTGCCGTAGCCCACGGTCGATAGGTAGATCGCGCCATTGGGGACAAAATAGGATTTGTAATCCTTCGACGACATGCCGCCCTTGCCGATGATCAGCTTGGCGCCGGTCTTGGCCATCCATTCGGGCAGCCATTTGGCAAAGCGGAAAGAGGCCGTGGCGGTCACCGCGCCCATGTCGAACGTGCCATCCTCGCGGATCGCGGCGGCAGGAGAGCAGTGGAAATTGGTGGCGCTCTGCCCCGGCAGTTCCATAGGGATATTCGCCTGCTCCTCCAGCGCGCGTTTATAGACTCCTTCGCGCGCGGTGTAGAGCAACCCGTCGAGATAGACGATATCGCCAAGGCGCAATCCGGCCAGCGCCTCGGGCGCGGGCGTGGTACTCAGACGGATTTCGCGTGGTTTGCTCATTTGGCAGCCTTCGTGGTGGCGGTGGGCCAATCAATGGTTTCGCGCCGCTGATAAGGAGTGAACCAGTCGGGATCGGTGCGGTATTCCACCCGCCCGCCGGGCCAGAGCCGCGCCACTGCCCGCCGCGACGACAGACAGAAGGCATGCACCGACATCTGCATGCCACCCGTGTGGCAATAGCCCACCTCGATATTGCAGTCGATCACCATGTTCTTGCCGACAAACCCCATCGCCCCCATGCCGATGGAATTGCCCAGTTCCTTGAACTCATCTTCCAGTGCCGCGATCTTCGGATCGGGGTTGCGATCCCCCACCACACGCAGACAGGCGGCGCGCTTGCCCAGCACCATGCAGGTATCCTTGGACCCCCCAAGGCCGATACCGATGATCGCCGGCTGACAGGCCAGCCCGCGCTTGCCGAATGCCAACAGGCTGTCGAGGTAGAAACGCTTGATCCCCTCGATCCCGTCAGAGGGAAAGAGCATGCGGTAATCCGTACCAAAGAGGCCCCCTTTATGTACGGTGATGAGGTCGATCCAGTCGCCCCCCGGCTCATAGCCATATTCGATTTCAGGTGCGCCTATGCCGACATTGTTGTTGTGATCGGTCCGCCAGAGCGGATGCACCCGGTTGGGGCGCAGTGGCACACCGTTTGTGGCGTTCGCCGTGGCCTGGCGCAGGGCCGTCTCCAGGGCAACCGGGCCGCCCTCGACCCGCGCCTCGTTGCCCATCTTCACATACCAGCGCGGACAGCCGGTATCGCCGCACATGGCACGACGGTCCTCCTTCGCGGCCTTATAATTTTCCAGCATGGCCTGCAGGACGAAGGACGACAGATCCCCGTCCTCACTCTCAGCCGCCGCCTGAAGCCCCGTCAGATAATCCTCGGGAATTTCAATCGCGGCCTTGTCCATGAGCGTCTCGGCAGTTTTCTGGATCAGGTCGATGGAAATCATTGTGCTGCCACCAGTGTTTCGGGTTCGCCCTCGGGCAGGATCGTCTCACCCGGGCGCACGATGGTGAATTGAACCGGCTCGCGGCGCACATTGAGACCGGCGCCCGTTTGCGTGATGACCGTAAAATAAGAAGCGTCCAGATCGCCCTCTTCGGGAAAATCTTCGCGGTAATGCGCCCCGCGCGAGTTTTCACGCGCGAGACCGGCAAGAATGATCGCTTGAGACACATCGCAGAGCGAGCGCAGATTGAGCCAGTCATGCCATGTGAGGTTAAAGGCAAGGTTGTCACCCGCAACACCCACTTCCATCAGTTCATCCGAGATCCCGGAGATCCGGATCAGCCCGCGCTCCATCCCCGTTGCCGTGCGCATCACGCCGACATCCTCCCACATCGCCTCTTGCAGGGTGTGGCGCAAGGTATGCACCGGCCCCGGTTTGGCGCGCAAAGGATGCAGCGCGCGGTCGATCTCGGCCTGCAACACCTCTGGACAGGGATCGCGCAATGCGCCCATGCTGCGGATATCCGCGCCCATCACGTCGCCCGCCACCCCGCCATAGACGGTGGAGTTGGCCACGCCATTGCCCCCCAGCCGGTTGGAGCCATGCGCGCCGCCTGCATCCTCTCCGGCCACGTAAAGCCCCTCCATCGCGGTGCGCGTGTCGGGGTCGACCACCACACCGCCCATGAAGTAATGAGCGGTCGGAACCACCTCGACCAGCCCGCCAGCGAGGTCAAAGCCGCTATCAGCGCAGCGTTTGACCATGCCGGGGAATTTCGCGCGCACATTCTCGGGGCCAAGGTGAGCCATCGAGATAAAGACGCCACCGTGCTCTGAAGTGTTGTTCTTGCGCATCTCCGCATAAATCGCACGGCTGACCACATCGCGCGTCGCGCGCTCGCCCTTGGCGTCATAGTCGAACATGAAGCGGTTTTGTGCGCCGTTGAGCAATTGACCGCCCGCGCCGCGCAACCCCTCTTCCAGAACCGTGCCGGTCATCCGCGTGTGATCGCCCGCCAGGAGGCCCGTTGGGTGAAACTGCACCATTTCCATATCGCGCAGCGGCAGACCGGCACGCAGCGCCATGGCGAGGCCATCCATCGTCTTGTCGCCCGAGGGGGTGTTGTATTTGTACATGGTGGGACCGCCGCCCGTGGCCATGAGCACCGTCTTGGCCCGGACCAGACGAAAGCCGCCGCTGCGCATGTCGATGAAGAGTACGCCGGCCAAAGCGCTACCGTCGCGCGTGGGGATGAGTCCGATTGCGCGATGCTCTTGCAGCTTTTCCATGGGCTGCGCCAGAACCTGCTCCATCAGGCGACTGATTATCTCGATGCCGGTCAGGTCGCCCTTGTGGACCGTGCGGTCGGCGGTTTGCCCGGCAAAGGCCTTCTGATGCAGACTGCCATCGGGGTTGCGGTCAAAGAAGCAGCCGATTTCATTTTCAAGCTCATGGATACGCACCACAGCCTGCTCGCAGAGTTTCCACGCCATATCCTGATTGGGCAGCCATTTGCCGCCGCGGATCGTGTCCATGAAATGCCGCTCGACGCTGTCGCCGCCGCCCAGCGCGACGTTATAGCCGCCCTGCACCATGCGGGTGCAGCCGCATTTGCCGATCAGCCCCTTGACGGCAATGGTAATCCGCGTGCCTTCGGGCGCCGATTGCTGTGCGTGAAGGGCGGCAAATAGGCCCGCGCCGCCGGTGCCGATAATCAGGATGTCGGTATCGTGCCGGTCGATATGGGTCATCAGATCGCCCTCAGGAAGAACGTGCCCGACAGGAAGAGTGCGACGCCAACCGCTCCTGCGGCCAGCGTCTTTTGTCGGTTCGACCAGGGCAGGAACTCCAGCGCCATCAGGCGCAGCCCTCCGAACATATGGACCGCGAGCAGAAACACGAGGCCGAATTCGGCGACCTTGACCAGAGGATGCTCGGCAAGGGTCAGAAATCCGTCAAGCCGCGCGGGCGCAGTGATTGCCTGCGACAGGAGCCAGAAATGCGCCGGCAGAAACAGCGCCAGCGTCAGCCCCGATAATCGGTGCAGCACAAAAGCGAGCCAGAGGGGGTGCGAGCGTGGCGGCTGCTTCATGGCAGCGTCACCGCGAACGCCGCGCTGAGCCCCAACACCAGCAGGGGCGCACAAATACCCCATGTCAGTGCCGCAAGGACCATACCGCCCAGGCCCAGCCATTCATGCACGATCACACGCAACCCGATGGCGGCATGCACGGACACCGCCACGACAAAAAGCCCGTAGAACAGGAACCACAACAGACTGCCCTGGGTCCGGCCAAGGATCTCCGCAGTGGTTAGCCCACCCTGAATGGCGTAAATCATCACCGCGATATGACCCAGAACCAGTGGTGCCATTACCAGCGCACTCAGCCGTTGGAGCATGTAAAGCCGCAGGTCAAGCATCGCGTTTCCTCCGCAGGGCCGCCTTGACCGTCTCGCGCTTCAGCCCGGCAATCGCGCGCATCGGGTTGAGCGCGTTAGGGCAATATTGCGCGCAACTGCCCATCGAGTGACAATTGTGACAGCCCCCCTTGCCAGAGACCGCTGCCAGAATGCCAGAACGATTCGCATCCCGGCTGTCATTGAGCAGGGTCCATGCGCGTTGCAGCGCTGCCGGCCCCAGATACTCAGGATTGCCCGCCACCGTATCGCAGGCCGCATAGCAGATGCCGCAGTTGATGCATTCGATCCCCAGATCAGCCTCTGCCCGGTCGGGGCTGTTGGCTGTGATCGGGTCGGAATCCTCGAGCCGTCCGCGCGTTGGGTGATGCCGCGCCTCAGCGGCAACCCATTTGTCAAAGAACGGATCCATATCCGTCACAAGATCCTTGATCACAGGCAGGTTGCGCAGCGGCGCGATCTCCAGCCGACCGTTCTGCACCACACGGCTCACATGCGTCCGGCAGGTCCATCGCGGCACGCCATTGATCATCATCGCGCAAGAGCCGCACATCCCCACCCGACAGGAGAAACGATAGCTGAGCGTCGGATCGACCGCCTGCTGAATCCATGTCACCACATCCAGAACGGTTTGGCTGTCACGGGCGGGAACGTCAAAGCGGTCCGTACGGGACGCCTCTGTCGTGCCGCGCTGCACGATCACTTCCAACATGTCAGGTTTTTTGGTCACAATGCCCCATGCCTGGCTGGATTGGCTGAGCTTTGCTTATAACTATCAGATCAGCTAACAAAAAGGAATAAATGCTAAAATTTTCCGTAAGTAAAAATATCAAAAATCCCTGCATGCCTGCGACAGACGCAGACATGCGGCAGCATCGGTGCGCTGCGTCCGCGACAGCCATCACATCAGAGAGATTTGCCAATGCCCGGATTTTGTGCATGGTTGAGGGTTAAGCGGGCAATAACCCGCAACAAACCCGCTATAGCACAAAGATTCTGATTGCGCAGGGTCATGGACAGGGAAACCATCATCCCATGGATATGTTCGATGAGATGCAGGGGCCGAGGGGGCAGGTACGCGAACCCTTTTCCACTTTCGACGCATGGCTCGGCAAAGAGGACCCCGCCCGCCTGCGCGCCAAACAGCGCGAGGCCGAGGATCTCTTTCGCCTCACCGGCATCACCTTCAACGTCTACGGCCGCTCCGAGGCCGAGGAGCGGTTGATCCCGTTCGATATCATCCCGCGGATTATCTCGGCGCGCGAATGGCAGCGGTTGGAGCGCGGTATCGAACAGCGGGTGCGCGCGATCAACGCCTTCTTGCATGACATCTATCACCGGCAGGAAGTCCTGCGCGCCGGTCGCGTACCGCAGGAAATGATCTCAGGCAATGAGGCGTTCCTGCCTCAGATGATCGGGGTCACGCCACCGGGCGGGGTCTATACGCATATCACCGGCATTGATCTGGTGCGCACCGGACCGGACGATTTTTTTGTGCTCGAGGATAACGCACGCACGCCGTCGGGTGTCAGCTACATGCTGGAAAACCGCGAGACCATGTTGCGGATGTTCCCCGAACTTTTCAGTCAGACCCGGGTGCGCCCGGTCTCGGACTACCCGCGCAACCTGCGCCGCTCGCTTGCCGCATCGGCGCCTCCGGCCTGCGAGGGCGTTCCGACGGTGGCGGTGCTGACCCCCGGCATCTACAATTCAGCCTATTACGAACACGCCTTTCTGGCCGACAAGATGGGCGTGGAACTGGTCGAGGGGCACGATCTGCGCGTCGTCGATGGCCGCGTCGCCATGCGCACCACCCGCGGCTATCAACCCATCGACGTGCTTTATCGCCGGGTTGATGACGATTTTCTCGATCCGCTCAACTTCAACCCCGATTCCGCGCTTGGCGTGCCGGGGATCATGGATGTCTACCGCGCAGGTGGCATCACCATCGCCAATGCACCGGGTACGGGTATTTCAGATGACAAGGCGATCTACAGCTACATGCCCGAGATCGTCGAATTCTACACCGGCGAGCGACCAATCCTGCAAAACGTACCTACCTGGCGCTGCAACGAGAAAGATAGCCTCGAACATGTGCTGGCCAACCTGTCCGAACTGGTCGTCAAGGAGGTGCATGGCTCGGGCGGTTATGGCATGCTGATCGGCCCCGCCGCGAGCAGAAAGGAACTCAGGGAGTTCGAACGAAAGCTGCGCGCCCGCCCCGGCAATTACATCGCGCAGCCCACGCTCAGCCTCTCGACCGTGCCGATCTTCACCAACAAGGGGCTGGCTCCGCGGCATGTCGATCTGCGCCCCTTTGTCCTGATGTCGCCCGAAGGGATCAATGTCACCCCCGGTGGCCTGACGCGGGTGGCGATGAAAAAGGGCTCGCTGGTGGTGAACTCGTCACAGGGCGGCGGCACCAAGGACACCTGGGTGCTGGAGGACTAGGCGATGCTGGGAAAAACCGCCGGAGGGCTTTTCTGGATGGCGCGCCTGCTGGAGCGGGCCGAGAATACCGCCCGGATGATTGAGACCGGGCAACGCATCGCACTGACGCGCGCGGGTAGCGGCGCGGATGACTGGCTGTCAGTGCTGCAGGCGGCGGCGATGTCACAGGGTTATCTGGACAAGCATGACGAAATGCTGCCGGAACAGGCGATCGACTGGATGCTGCGCGATCCGGACAATCCGACCTCTGTCATGGCCACCATCGCACTGGCGCGCAACAACGCGCGGCTGGTGCGCACGGCGCTGACGCACGAGGCATGGGAGGCGGTCAACTCCTTCTGGATGCTGCTCAAGGAGGCGCTTGCCCGCAAGGTGCCTACCCGCGACCTGCCCCGCATCCTGTCCCTGATCCGCGAACGCAATGCGCTGGTGCGTGGCTCTATCCTGGGCACCATGCTGCGCAACGAGATCTATGATTTCATCCGTATCGGCACCTTTATCGAGCGGGCAGACAATACCGCGCGGATTCTCGATGTGAAATATTACGTGCTCCTGCCCTCTGCGGCGGCGGTTGGCTCGCGGCTGGACAATGTGCAATGGGACACGATCCTGCGTTCGGTCAGCGGCGAGGGAGGCTATCGGCTGGCCATTGGCCCGGATGTCACGCCCATGGGCATCGCGCAATTCCTTATCCTCGACAAACGCATGCCGCGCAGCCTGAATTTCTGCTGCGCCAAGCTGCGGGACAATCTCAATTACCTGGCCACGGATTACGACATGCGCCTGCCCTGTCATCAACAGGCCGATACCCTCTGTCGCCGATTCATGAGCCACGACATCGACGCGATCTTCGATTATGGCCTGCATGAGTATGTGCAGGAGGTGCTGGGCCATCTGGCCAGTCTGAGCACCCAGATCGAGATTGACTACAGGTTTTACGGATAGCACATGCGCCTCGCGATCAACCACACCACCCGCTACACCTACTCTGCCCCTGTCCCGTATGGCGTGCAGCAGATCCGGCTCTATCCCAAGCCGACGCGCGGGCAGACCGTGGTTGACTGGGCTATCACGGTCGAGGGGGCGACCAAACAGGTTGAATTTGACGACCACCACCGCAACCATGTGATCCTGTTCGGCTTTGACGCCGGTGTGACCGAACTGGTGATCCGCTCACGGGGAGTCGTCGAGATGGCCGACACCGCCGGGATCGTCGGCCCGCATGAGGGGCTGACCCCGCTCTGGCTGTTTCAGCGCGCCACCGATCACACTCGCGCTGGCAAGGGTTGCCGCGAGATTGTCCGCGCGGTCGAGGGTGACAACGATCTGGCGCGGCTGCACGACCTGTCGGCGCGAGTACATGGCGCCATCACCTACGAAACAGGCAAGTCAGAGGTCGTCTGGACCGCCGAGGACGCGGTCGCGGCGGGGCATGGCGTCTGTCAGGATCACGCCCATGTGTTCATCGCCTGCGCGCGCACGATGGGTCTTCCGGCGCGCTATGTTTCGGGCTATCTGCGCATGGACGGACAGGACGAGCAGAGCGCCACTCATGCCTGGGCAGAGGCCCATGTCGAGGGACTGGGCTGGGTCGGATTCGATGTGTCGAACGCGATCTCGCCCGATACGCGCTATGTGCGGGTGGCCACCGGCCTCGATTACACAGAGGCCGCGCCGGTCATCGGCCATCGTTACGGTCCGGCAGAGGAAAACATGGCTGTCAGCCTGAGGGTGACGCAGCAACAGTGACAGAGGTTGGCCGGTGACCTATTGCGTGGGATTGTGCCTGGATCGTGGGATCGTATTCATGTCGGACACCCGCACCAATGCGGGGCTCGACAACATCTCGACCTTTCGCAAGCTGCACAGCTGGCAGATACCCGAAGAGCGAGCGCTGGTGTTGCTCACCGCCGGCAATCTGGCAACCACGCAGGCGGTGATCAGCCTGCTCGAGGAACGCACCAAGGCGCATGAGGAACGCGACCCGACAATCCTGTCCGTGCCCTCGATGTTTCAGGCCGCGCGACTGGTCGCGGGCACCCTGCGCAACGTGATCGACACCCACGCCACCACTGGACAACGCGCCGACAGCAGTTTCAACGCCACGATGATCCTGGGCGGTCAGATCAAGGGCGGGCCGCCGCGCCTGTTTCTGATCTACCCCGAGGGCAATTTTATCGAAGCCAGCGACGAGACGCCGTTCTTCCAGATTGGCGAGACCAAATATGGCCGCCCGATTCTAGTGCGGGCCTATGAACGCGGAATGAGCTTTGCCGATGCGATGAAACTGTTGCTGGTCAGCTTTGATTCGACAATCAAGGCCAATCTCTCGGTGGGCCTGCCGATTGATGTCTGCCTTTATGAAACTGACAGCCTGACCTTGCCCGGGATCCGGCGCATTGAGACCGACGATCCCTATTTTCGCAGAATATCGGACGGTTGGGGCGACGCCCTCAAGCAGGCATTCGAGAGCCTGCCAAATCCTGAGATCTGACCGGAGCCGGAGCGAGGCGTCAGCGCGTCCGGCACGGCCTGATGCTGCAACGCGGCATCGCGCCTCTCTGCAACCGCGAAAAAATCGGGCGCAGCCCCGGCCAACCGTCTAAAAAATCGGCATTCTCGTTGATGCGCCCCCTCGAAACGCATGGGCATGTGGTCGCGGCAGTCGGCGCGGTGTTGGATGGCGTTGCTTGATGAAAGCGCACATACCGTCCAGCGGCCCTGATCCTGGAAGACAGACACCGCTGGACGGCAACAACATCGTGATGCTGCGGCAAACAGCCTAGCAGCCGGATCAGGGCTTGAAAAGCCTCCGGCGGGCCCATGCACGCAGCCCGGACATGGGAGTCTTGTGGACAATGAATACCAGAATTCTGCTGGCCGTTGCGGCCACGACGACCGCGCTCAGCGCTGCCCCCGCGCTGGCGCAGGACTGCACCGTCAAGGTGGGCGTGCTGCATTCGTTATCGGGCACGATGGCGATCTCAGAGACCACGCTCAAGGATACCGTTCTGATGCTGGTCGAACAGCAGAACGCCAAGGGCGGGTTGCTGGGCTGCCCGATCGAGGCGGTCGTGGTCGATCCGGCCTCCGACTGGCCGCTCTTCGCCGAGAAGGCCCGCGAATTGCTGACGGTAAACGAGGTCGATGTGATCTTTGGCTCCTGGACAAGCGTCAGCCGCAAATCGGCCCTGCCGGTTCTGGAGGAACTCAACGGGCTGATGTTCTATCCTGTCCAGTATGAAGGCGAGGAATCGTCTAGAAACGTCTTTTACACCGGCGCCGCCCCCAACCAGCAGGCGATCCCGGCGGTGGATTATTTCCTCGAGGAACTGGGCGTCGAGAGCTTTGCCCTGCTGGGGACCGACTATGTCTATCCCCGCACCACCAACAACATCCTTGATGCCTACCTGAAATCCAAGGGCGTCGCGACAGAGGATATCTTTGTCAACTACACGCCATTCGGCCATTCCGACTGGGCCACCATCGTCGCTGATGTCGTGGCGCTTGGCGCAGGTGGCAAGAAGGTGGGCGTGATCTCGACCATCAACGGCGACGCCAATATCGGGTTCTACAAGGAACTGGCCGCTGCGGGCGTCAGCGCCGATGACATCCCTGTCGTCGCCTTTTCCGTGGGCGAAGAGGAGCTCTCGGGGCTGGATACCACCGAACTCGTCGGCCATCTCGCGGCGTGGAACTATTTTCAATCCGCTGATACCGAGATCAACGCCGAATTCGTCAAGGCGTGGAAGGCCCATGCGGGTGAGAACCGCGTGACCAACGACCCGATGGAAGCACATTACATCGGCTTCAACATGTGGGTGAACGCGGTCACTGAGGCGGGCACCACCGATGTGGACGCAGTGCGTCAGGCGATGTGGGGGCAGGAGTATCCCAACCTCACCGGCGGCACCGCTGTGATGCTGCCCAACCATCACCTGACCAAGCCGGTGCTGATCGGCGAGATCCGCGCCGACGGGCAATTCGACATTATCAGTCAGACCGAGGAAGTGGCTGGCGATGCCTGGACCGACTACCTGCCTGACAGCGCCGTCCTCAAGAGCGACTGGCAGGAACTGGGCTGCGGTATGTACAACACCGAAACCGGAACCTGCGTTCAGATGACCTCGAACTACTGAGCAGGCGCGCGGGGCAAAGGCCCCGCGCCGTTCCTCCCCTCATCAAGGCCTAGATACAGATGTGTTCTCCCGCCTCTCTCGCCCGTCTCGCGGTGATCGTGACCATCCTTGCCTGCACACCGGCGCTGCGCCCCGGTGTGGCGATTGCGCAAGAGGGTCTGCAACCGCTTTTGCAGAAGTATCAGGCCGAGATCGCCAAACCCTCGCGCACCACGGTGGACCGGGTTCTGGCGGCGCTGTTGAGGGAGAACCGTCCAGGCACCTCTGAATTCCTGCGCCGCTGGCAAGATCGCGGGGTCTACGAGCGGCCCGGGGATGGGTTCTTCTTTTACGCCCAAGAGGCGAGCGGCGCCCTGCACCTGATCGACATCGACAGCGGCGTCGCAGTTGCCGAAGTGACCCGCCGCGAGATCAACCAGATTCGCCCCAATTCCGGGGTGAGGGGGGTAATCGCCGCGGCTCTCGCGCCTTTTGAGTTGAACGCGCCGGAGCCCGCACGGCGGCAGGCGGCGCTTGATGCCATAGCGCGCAGCGGCGATGCCGACCAGATCGTTCCCCTCGCTGACTCGATTGATCACGAACCCGACGCAGTGCTGAAACGTCGCAAGGAGCGCCTTCTGGTGCTGCTCACCGCACAGTTCGGCACGCCTCAATCCGCACGGCTCACGGCAATCAGCGATCTTGCAGGCGATATTAGCATCGAAGCGCGCAGCGTCCTGAACCAACTGACCGCACGGCAGGCTGGCGTGGCCATCGCCCTGCCAGAGGGCGCCAATATCGCGCGCGTACTTGAGGTCGGAGAGGATATATCCGGGACCGAAGCCTATGACCGACTGGTGGGCGCAGGTCTCGCCCCGCCGCGGCAGAGCGCAACAGATCGACGCGAGGTGCTGGCGCAGCATATCGTTGATGGGGCGGTGGGTGGCGTGCCGCTGCATCAGCTTGATACAGACGCCGCCCGCACTCGCGCCTACGAGGCGCTGGAAGCGGCAGGTACCGTGCCCGCCCGCGCGGCCGAGAATGAGGTGGCACGCACAGTGGCCGCCCATGTGTTCTACGAAACCTATGTCCAGCCCGACCCAGAGGTGACCGCCGCCGCCGAGGATGCGCTCGCCACCACCACGCGCACACTCGGTCTCTACCAGACGCTCGATCTGGTGCTGGACGGGCTGTCGCTCGCCTCGATCTTCTTTCTCGCCGCCATCGGCCTTGCCATCACCTTTGGTGTGATGGGCGTGATCAACATGGCGCATGGCGAATTCATCATGATGGGGGCCTATACCGGCTATGTCGTGCAGATATTCATCCCCGACTATACATTCAGCCTGATCGTGGCGTTGCCGCTGGCCTTTGCCGTGACCTTCGGCGCGGGCGTGACGATGGAACGCCTGGTGATCCGTCATCTCTACACCCGCCCGCTGGAAACCCTGCTGGCCACCTTCGGCATCTCCATCGCACTACAACAACTGGCCAAAAACGTCTTTGGCACGCAAGCGCGACCGCTTACCGCCCCAGATTGGCTGAGCGGGGCGCTGACTCTGAATGACATCGTGAGCATCAGCAATATCCGCGTCGCGATCTTCGTGCTGTCGCTGATCTTCCTTGCGTTGCTGCTCTTCATCCTCAAACGCACCCGACTGGGCCTCGAGATGCGCGCTGTGACGCAAAACCCAGGCATGGCGGCCTCGATGGGCATCAACCCGAATCGCATAAACATGCTGACCTTCGGTCTGGGATCGGGCATAGCCGGGATCGCGGGCGTAGCCATCGGCCTTTACGCGCAAGTCACATCGGAGATGGGTGCCAATTACATCGTCCAGAGCTTCATGACCGTAGTCGTGGGCGGTGTCGGCAATGTCTGGGGCACGCTGGCGGGTGCCTCGCTCATCGGGTTCCTGCAAAAGGGAATCGAATGGTTCAACCCCTCCAACACGCTGGCGGCGCAAACCTACATGATCCTCTTCATTATCATGTTCATCCAGTTCCGGCCCAAGGGCATCGTCGCCCTCAAGGGTCGCGCGGCGGGGGACTGAGCCATGAGCGAACCCGAGATTGCTCCGCGCAAGCGGTTTCTGGCGGAAAACCCGTCGGCCCTGCGGTTCATTGGCTGTCTCGCGCTCTTTACCCTCGGCGTCACGGTTCTTTCCGAGGGGTTCGGACTTGCGTTCCTCTCGACCTCGATGGTCAAGATCCTGGGCATGACGCTCTGCCTCTGCCTCATCGCAGTGGCGATGGATGTGGTCTGGGGCTATTGCGGCATCCTAAGCCTCGGGCATTTCGCCTTTTTCGGCCTCGGCGGCTATGCCATCGGCATGTGGCTGATGTATGCCCGCACCGAGGGCATCGTGGTCCAGTCGCTCGCCGCCGCACCCATCCCGCCGACGCCGACCGAGATAGAGAACGCCATCGCCACGCAGATTTTCGGTGTGGTGGGCAGCAACGAGTTGCCATTTGTCTGGGGCTTTGCCCACAGCCTGCCCCTGCAACTCCTGCTCGTGTTGCTGGTGCCCGGTCTTCTGGCGCTCATCTTCGGCTGGCTGGCGTTTCGCAGCCGTGTGACCGGCGTCTATCTTTCGATCCTGACGCAGGCCATGACGCTGGCGTTGTCGCTCTATCTCTTTCAGAACGACACCGGGCTGCGCGGCAATAACGGCCTGTCGGGCCTGCAGAACATCCCCGGGTTGCTGCACCTGTCGCAATCCACTCTGGCGATATGGTTCTTCTGGGCCTCTGCTCTGGCGCTTGGCCTTGGCTACCTGCTCTTTGCCTGGCTGGTCTCGGGCAAGTTCGGATCGGTCATCCGCGCCATTCGCGACAACGAGGCGCGGGTGCGGTTTCTGGGCTATGATGTAGAGCGCTACAAACTGGTCATTTTTACCCTCACCGCCGTGGTCTCTGCCATCGCAGGCGCGCTTTATTACCCGCAGGCGGGTATCATCAACCCGGCTGAGATCGCGCCGATTGCGTCCATTTACCTTGCTGTATGGGTGGCCATTGGCGGGCGCGGGCGGCTTTATGGTGCGGTCATCGGCGCGGCTGCGGTCTCGCTCTCCTCCAGTTGGTTTACGGGTGGCGGCGCGCCCAGTATCAACCTCGGCTTCTACACGATCCTCTGGACCGACTGGTGGCTGGTGCTGCTGGGGTTGGGTTTTGTCGCGGTCACGCTCTTCTTTCCGCGCGGTATCGGCGGGCTCTTTGACTATCTGGTGAGAAAGCCATGACCACGCTTCTCGAAGTCTCCGGTATCTCCGTCACCTTCGACGGGTTCCGCGCGATCAACAACCTGTCGATCCAGATCGCGGAACCGGAACTGCGCGCCGTCATCGGCCCCAATGGCGCGGGCAAGACGACCTTCATGGACATCGTCACCGGCAAGACGCGGCCCGATGAGGGCCGTGTGATCTGGGGTGAGAAATCCGTATCGCTTCTCGGGATGAGCGAGAGCCAGATCGCGCGGGCGGGTATCGGGCGCAAGTTTCAGAAACCCACGGTGTTCGAGACGCAGACCGTGCGCGAGAACCTCGCCATGGCCCTCCACAACAAGCGGGGGCCGTTCGACGTACTCTTCTACAGGCGTTCCAAGGCGGCTGCTGCGCGCGTTGCCGAACTGGCTGAGGAAATCGGACTATTGGATGCCCTGTCCCGCCGCGCCGGAGAGTTGAGTCACGGACAGAAGCAATGGCTGGAGATCGGAATGCTTCTGGCTCAGGATCCACGTCTCTTGCTGGTCGACGAACCCGCCGCCGGAATGACCCCGGCAGAGCGCGAACACACCACCGACATTCTGAAACGCGCGGCGGAAACACGCGCCGTGGTGGTGATCGAGCATGATATGGAATTTGTCCGTCGCCTTGGCTGCAAGGTCACCGTGCTGCACGAAGGGTCTGTCCTGGCCGAGGGCAGTCTCGATCATGTCACCCGGAACCAGCAGGTGATTGATGTCTATCTGGGGAGATGAACCATGCTGAGCGTCGAGAACCTGACCCTGCATTACGGGGCCTCACAGATCCTGCATGGTATCAGCCTGACGGCGCGGCCAGGCGCGGTAACGGCGGTGATGGGCACCAATGGCGTGGGCAAGACCAGCCTCTTGAAGGCCATCGCCGGGCGGCATCCCTATACGGACGGGCGCATCACGCTGGACGGAGCCGAATTGAACCACCTCGGCGCGGCACAGGCGGCGCGGGCCGGCATCGGTTATGTCCCGCAGGGGCGCGAGGTGTTTTCGCTCCTCACGGTGGCCGAAAACCTTGAGACCGGCTTTGCGTGCCTGCCGAAATCCGAGCGCGCGATCCCGCCACGCATCTATGATCTGTTTCCGGTGCTGGCGCAGATGCGAAACCGGCGCGGCGGCGACCTGTCAGGCGGGCAGCAACAACAACTTGCCATCGCCCGTGCGCTGATCACAAGGCCCCGCGTGCTGCTGCTCGACGAGCCAACCGAGGGTATCCAACCCAATATCATCAAGCAGATCGGCGAGGTGATCGCCCTGTTGCGCGACGAGGGTGAGATCGCGATCGTCCTGGTCGAACAGTATTTCGATTTCGCCTATCAGCTGGCGGATCATCTGGTGGTGCTGAACCGGGGCGAGGTGCGCCTGTCGGAATCTGCCGCTGTGGTCGAGCGTGAGCGGCTCCTGCGCGAAGTGTCGATCTGATGGGCGGCGCGCCTAAAGTTTGGGCGGTTGAATCCCCCGCGGCGGCGGAAAAACCGCAACCGCCACGCCATGACTGGCAGAAGGACGCAGAGCCGATAGCTTCGGATCGACCAAAACCGGAATCGCCAATGACCGCCTGCCCCGCCATCCAGCATCAGCGCAGCACGGGTGCCGTGCATGTAAGCCTCCTGCCCGGCCCATCCGGCGCAGGGCTGAACCGGCTGCATCAGGCGGGCTCGGCCAGAGCCTTTGTTCATCCGGGTCGGTCGGGACCAGAGGTGGTCTTTCTCAACACCTCCGGCGGATTGGCCGAGGGCGACACGCTCGACTACCGCCTGGATCTGGGCACGGCCTGTCGGGCCACGGCCACCACGCAAACCGCCGAACGCGCCTATCGCAGCACCGGATCCCCGGCGCGCGTCACCGTGTTGCACAGGCTGGCCGAAGGCGCGCATCTCGACTGGCTACCACAGGAAACCATCCTTTTTGACCACAGCGCCCTGCACCGCGAGACAGAGATTGATCTGGGCAAGGACGCATCCTGCCTGCTGCTCGAAGCGGTGGTGCTGGGGCGCGCTGCGATGGGCGAGACGCTGAACAGGCTGGCGCTCGACGACCGCCGCATGGTCCGGCGCACCGGAACCCCCGTGCTGTTCGAGCCACTGCGTATCCACACCGAGGCGCTCGCCGCAGGCCCCGGCATCCTCGCCGGCGCACGCGCCTTTGCCACGCTGACGCTGGTGGCGCAGGGGGCCGAGGATGCGCTTGGCCCGGTGCGCGCAATGCTGAGCGAACCGGACACATCCGGCGGCGCGTCTGGCTTTGATGGTAAACTGATCATCCGGCTCATGGCGCGCGATGGGTGGCCGCTGCGACGCCAGATCCTGCGGCTTTTGTCGGTGCTGCGGCCCGGCCCCCCACCGCAGGTCTGGCAGATATAGGAGAGCGCGCTGATGAACCTAAGCCCACGAGAGAAGGACAAGTTGCTCGTCAGCCTCGCCGCCATGGTGGCGCGCCGGCGACTGGCGCGCGGTGTCCGGCTCAACCACCCAGAGGCGGTAGCGCTGATCACCGATTTCGTCGTCGAAGGCGCGCGCGACGGGCGCACTGTCGTCGATCTGATGGAGGCAGGGGCGCATGTCGTCACCGCCGATCAATGCATGGAGGGTATTGCCGGGATGATCCATTCCGTTCAGGTCGAGGCCACCTTTCCTGACGGCACGAAACTTGTCACCGTCCACAACCCCATCCGTTGAAAGGATCAGATCATGCGTTATCCCATTGCCTTCTTCCTGCTCACCCCGACACTGGCGCTGGCCGATCCCGGCACGCATCTGCATCCGCACGGGATTGACGCGATCTGGCTGTTCGTCGTGGGCCTGATCGCGCTGACGGGTGGCTATCTTGCCGGGCGGCGGCGCAGATGATCCCGGGAGAGCTGTTCACCGGACCAGGCGAGATCACGCTGAATGCTGGCGCGCCGGTGACGGTGCTGCTGGTCGCCAATACCGGCGACCGGCCGGTTCAGGTGGGCAGCCACTATCATTTCGCAGAGGCCAATACCGGGTTGTCGTTTGATCGGGACGCGGCGCGCGGTCAACGATTGGACATTCCCGCAGGCACCGCCGTGCGGTTCGAGCCGGGACAAACACGCGAGGTGCGGCTCATCCCCTATGGTGGCGCGCGGCGGGTGTTCGGGTTCAACCAACGGGTCATGGGACCGTTGGAATGACCCTGAGGTCACTAATCCACCGGCGGCAGGCTGCGAAGATAGGCCACAATGGCTCGCGCGTCGCGCTCCGACATCCCGGTATAGAACCCGTAGCCCATGGGCGGGGTCATCGCGCTGCCATCGGGGCGGCGGCCGGTGCGGATCATCGCGATGACCTCGTCATCGGTCCAGCGCGCAAGCGCGTGCGGAGCCGGTGTCAGGTTCGAGGAGATTGCAGGTCCCCAGGGTCCGCTCAGATCGCGCCCGCCTGCGCCAGTCCGGTTTTCATAATCGTGATGGAGGCCCTCCATCGGCGTGTGGCACTCGATGCAATGCGCGACCGGCCCGGCCAGATAGGCACCGTATTCAACCGTCACACCCGGTTCAGGGGCGTCAACCTTGTCCAGCGGCGGGCCATAGCTGTCGGGCAGAGGTATGCGATAGACCGACCGCTGCACCTCATTCTCAACAGGCGACACCGCGCGCAGATAGGCTATGATTGCGGTCAGATCCTCGTCCGAGATGCCGCGATAGAGATCGAAGGGCATGGGCGGACCCAGCACCGTACCGTCGGGGCGGATGCCCTCGCGGATCGCCCGGGCAAGTTCTGCGTCGGTCCACGCGCCGATCCCAGCAGGGGTGATGTTGGGCGCCCAGGCGTCAAAGGGCGGGATCGACAGGACATGTCGACCGGCCAGTTCCTGCCCCTCTATCGGTCCGTCGGGATCCATCGGCGTGTGACAGTTGCCGCAGGCCGCCACGTGGCGCACCAGATAGGCACCGCGCTCGAACAGGGTCTCGGCATCTGCCCGAACCGGCCCGACCATCGCGAGCAAAGCGACACATGTCGCCGCCAGGGCGTTCTCTTTCATAATGAATTGCCTCATCAGCCGGGCTTCGAAAGCCCGGTCACTCCCCAAAACGTTGAAAGCATAGCACGAAATGTTCACGAAAACGTGATGATTCTCTTGCCCGGCACGCCGCACGCGACCCGCCCCGAATGCCACCTCATGTCCGATCTGCCAGGATAGCTATCATGCCCATCTCGATCCCCCGCCCAGCCTATGCCGCAATGTATGGCCCGACCACGGGGGACCGGCTGCGCCTTGGCGATACCGATCTCGTCATCGAGGTGGAATGCGACCTCACAACTTATGGCGAGGAGGTGAAATTCGGCGGCGGCAAGGTGATCCGCGACGGTATGGGGCAAAGCCAGAGGTCCCGCGCGGGCGGCGCCATGGACACGGTCATCACCAACGCGCTGATCCTCGATCACACCGGAATCTACAAGGCCGATGTCGGCCTGCGCGACGGTCTCATCGCCATCATCGGCAAGGCGGGCAATCCCGACACGCAATCCGGCGTCGACATCATCATCGGCCCGGGCACCGAGATCATTGCGGGCGAGGGTCGTATCCTCACCCCCGGCGGGTTTGACGCGCATATCCATTTCATATGCCCGCAGCAGATCGACGACGCGCTGCATTCCGGCATAACTACCATGCTGGGGGGCGGCACCGGGCCTGCGCATGGCACGCTTGCCACCACCTGCACGCCGGGAGCCTGGCATATCGGACGGATGCTGCAATCGCTCGATGCACTCCCAATGAATTTCGGCCTTGCAGGCAAGGGCAACGCAAGCCTGCCCGAGGCGCTGGTCGAGCAGATCCGCGCCGGGGCCTGCGCAATGAAACTGCACGAGGATTGGGGCACCACGCCGGGCGCGATTGATTGCTGCCTGAGTGTCGCCGACGACATGGACGTGCAGGTGATGATCCACACCGACACGCTCAATGAATCCGGGTTCGTGGAAAACACGCTTGCCGCCATTAAAGGCCGCACCATCCACGCCTTTCACACCGAAGGCGCGGGTGGTGGCCATGCCCCCGATATAATGAAGGTGGTAGGCTATGAGAATATCCTGCCCTCTTCGACCAACCCGACGATGCCCTATACCGTCAACACGATCGAGGAACATCTCGACATGCTGATGGTCTGTCACCATCTCGACAAGGCGATCCCCGAAGATGTGGCATTTGCCGAGAGCCGCATCCGGCGCGAGACGATTGCCGCCGAGGATATCCTGCACGACATGGGCGCATTTTCGGTCATGGCGTCCGACAGTCAGGCGATGGGCCGCGTCGGCGAGGTGATCACCCGCACATGGCAGACCGCCGACAAGATGCGCAAGCAACGCGGACGGCTCAGCGAAGAGACGGGGGACAATGACAATATCCGCGCCAGACGCTACGTGGCGAAATACACGATCAACCCGGCCATCGTTCACGGGATAAGCGCGCATATCGGCAGCATAGAGCCGGGCAAGCGCGCCGATCTGGTGCTGTGGGATCCCGCGTTCTTTGGCGCAAAGCCGGAAATGGTGCTGATGGGCGGCACGATCGTGCTGGCGCAGATGGGCGATCCCAATGCCTCTATCCCGACACCACAGCCGGTCTGTTCCCGACCGATGTTCGGGGCCTATGGACGGTCATTGGAGCGCTCTTCGGTGATCTTTGTCTCTGCAGCCGCGCAGGCCGATGGGGTTGGCGCAGCACTGGGCCTTGCGAAATCGACAGTGGCCGTCTCGAACACCCGCACCATCGGCAAGCGCGACATGATCCACAACAACCTGACACCGGTGGTCGAGGTGCATCCCGAAACCTACGAGGTGCGCGCCAATGGCGAACTCCTGACCTGCGAACCCGCCCGCGAACTGCCGCTGGCGCAACGCTATTTCCTGTTTTGAGAGGGTGTCATGACCAACCTGCCTGTTTCCCGCCACCTGCTGCGCCACGCACCGCCCGAGGTGGCGGATCATGTGATGCTGGATTACGATCAGCGCCTGATGCGGCGCAAACGTCTGGTGACGGACAGCGGCCTGGCCTTTCTTGCCGATCTGGCGGAGGTGACCAACCTTGACGATCACTGGGGCTTTGTCCTCGATGACGGACGCGCCATCGGCGTCAGACCTGCGCCAGAGGATCTGATCGAGGTGCGCGGCGATCTGCCCCGTCTCGCGTGGCATATCGGCAACCGTCACACGCCCTGCCAGATCGGCGCGGATCACCTGCGCATTCGCCGCGACCATGTGATCGAGGCGATGCTGACACATCTCGGGGCGCATCTGGTTCCCGTGGCCGGCCCCTTCCGGCCTGAGGGCGGAGCCTATGGCAAGGGGCGCATCATGGGGCACGATCACGGGCATGTACATACCTGATGCTCAGCCCTGCGCACCTGAGACTTATCCAATGGCTCTCGCCCGCCTTTCCCACCGGGGCCTTTGCCTATTCTCACGGGCTCGAGCGCGAGATTGCGCTTGGCACGATCACGGATGCCGCAACTCTCGAGACGTGGCTGTCCAATATCCTGTGCTTTGGCGCGGGCTGGCAGGATGCGGTGCTGCTCTGTCACGCGCTCCATCCAGAGGCGGATGCAGACGCGCTCGACGTTCTGGGGCGTGCCCTGCAACCTTCTGCCGAGCGACTGCAAGAGAGTGCGGAACAGGGTGCGGCCCTGTCGCGCACCGTGGGCGCGCTCACCGAGCGCGATCTGGCATCGCGCCTCCTGCCCGTGGCGCTCGGCCACGCCGCCGTGCCGCTTGGCCTGCCAGCGGCGAGCGTGGCGGCGCTCTATCTGCAAGGCTTTGCCGCCAACCTCTGCACCATCGCGATCCGGCATGTGCCATTGGGCCAGACCGAGGGGCAAGGGGTGCTGGCCCGCCTTTTACCAACGATCCACACTCTGGCCACCCGCGCGGCGGCAGCCTCGCTCGACGATCTGGGCGGGTGCGCGCTGGCGAGCGATCTGGCGGCGCTGCAACACGAAACCATGGAGGTGAGGATATTTCGCACATGAACCAGCAACGCATGAACGGCCCGCTGCGTGTGGGTATCGGCGGCCCGGTTGGCGCGGGCAAGACCACGCTGACCGAGCATCTCGCGCGAGCGATGGCGTCCCGCTGCTCGATGGCGGTGATCACCAATGACATCTACACCCGCGAGGATGCCGAGACGCTGACACGCGCGCAGATCCTGCCCGCCGCGCGTATTCGGGGGGTCGAGACGGGGGGCTGTCCGCATACGGCAATCCGCGAGGATGCCTCGATCAACCTTGCTGCGGTGTCCGATCTCACCACAGCCTTTCCCGATCTCGATCTCATCCTCATTGAATCGGGTGGTGACAATCTGGCCGCCACCTTCAGCCCGGAACTGGCGGATCTCACGATCTATGTGATCGACACCGCCGCCGGTCAGGACATTCCGCGCAAACGCGGGCCGGGCGTCACGAAATCCGACCTTCTGGTGGTGAACAAGACCGACCTCGCGCCCTATGTGGGCGTTGATCTGGCACTGCTCGAGGCAGACACCTCGACCGCACGCGGGCCGCGCCCCTATGTTCTGGCACAATTGCGCAGTGGTCAGGGCGTCGGACAGATCATCCGGTTCATCGAGAAAATCGGCGGTTTGCACCTTGGCTGATGCCTAGCCGCTGCCGATCAGCACACCCGCCGCAAACACCAGCGCCCCGCCCAGAACCACCTGAAACGTCGCGCGGAAGAACGGCGTTTCCATATACCGGTTCTGAATCCAGACAATCGCCCACAACTCCACGAAAACCACCACAAAGGCGGTGATCGTGGCGGTCCAGAAGTCCGGGATAAGGTAAGGCAGCGCATGGCCCAGCCCGCCCACCGTGGTCATGACACCGGAGGCAAAGCCACGCTTGACCGGGCTGCCACGGCCTGACAGTTCCCCATCGTCGCTCGCAGCCTCGGTGAAACCCATCGAGATGCCCGCGCCGACACTCGCCGCCAAACCCACCAGAAACGTGGTCCATGTGTCCTGCGTCGCGAATGCAGTGGCAAAGATCGGTGCCAGCGTCGAGACCGATCCATCCATCAGCCCCGCCAGACCCGGCTGCACCCATGTGAGGACGAATCTGCGTTTCGCGGTGCGGTCCTCGGTGGCACGAGCGTCGTTCCCCAGATGCTCCGCTTCCAGATCTTCGGCGCGGCTCTGATGGCCTGCCTCCGCCGCCGCGAGATCCCCGAGCAGCTTGCGGGTGGCGGCATCGCTTATGCGCTGTGCCGCCTTGAGATAGAAGGCTTCCGCATCGCGCTCCATCGCTTCGGCTTCGTCGCGTATGCGCTCAAGCCCGAGATTCTCGATCAGCCAGACCGGACGGCGACTGTAGAATCCCGCCACATGTTCGCGCCGGATCAGCGGAATCACCTCGCCGAACCGCGCGCGATGCAGGTCTATCAGCCGCTGACGATGACCATCTTCCTCGATCGCCATGCCGTCAAATACTGCAGCCGTATCGGGATAGTCGGCTCTCAGCATTTCCGCATAAGAGCGATAGATCCGCCCGTCATCCTCTTCTGACGAGATCGCCAGAGCGAGGATCTCCTGCTCTGACAGATCCTTGAAACGGCGACGTGTTGACACTCCGGGAATCATGACAATCCTCTTTTTAGAATAGTTCTAACTTATTGCAGTCTGTTTGTCGTTCAAGCAAAAAGCTGCGGACTGTCACACAGAATCTAAACAGATCGGTTCAGTTTTCTCTTGCAATCTGAACCGATCTGTTTAGATATCCATTATGAACTGAGTAGTTCAATATGGAGCCTGACATGAAACACGTACTGTCTGCAATCGCCCTCTCCCTGTCTCTCGCGGCCTCGCCGGTTCTGGCCTTGAACGTCGACACGAACACGCTCACCCCGACGCTCACCTTTCCCGAGCCCGCCCCGGCCACGGTGACCAAGGACAAGAGCGGACTCAATGACTGAGCCTTGCAGGCTGCCCGCACGGCGGCCTGCCAAATCCCCACCCTCACGTAGATGTGCTTGCGGTTCCACCCACGGCGCGACTAGACTGACTCGACCTATGGGGAGGGTGCGGATGCCGCCACCGGCTGTTGCGATCAAGAAAGGCCGCAAGTTCGATCAGGTGCTCGAAGGGGCGCGGACGGTCTTCATGCGCGATGGCTTTGAAGGCGCCAGCGTCGATGACATCGCCCGCGAGGCGCAGGTTTCCAAGGCGACGCTCTACAGCTATTTCCCGGACAAGCGGCTTCTGTTTTCCGAAGTTGCGCGCATCGAATGCAACCGGCAGGCCGAAGAAGCAATCGAAGTGATCGGCAAGGGTGCTCCGATCGAGCAGGTCCTGCACGAGGCGGCCAGCCGGATCGTGCGGTTTTTCCTGTCGGATTTCGGGCAGCAGGTGTTTCGCATCTGCGTCGCAGAATCACATCGCTTTCCGGAACTTGGGCGGCGCTTCTATGCCTCGGGCCCGGCGCTCGTGCGCGAACGGCTGAGCAAGGTGCTCGCGCCCTATGTCGAGGCCGGGATCCTCGACATCGACGACATGGATCTTGCCGCCAACCAGTTCGGCGAGCTGTGCAAGGGAGATCTCTTTGTCCGCAGTCTCTGTGGCATGTGCAATGAGGTGACAGAAACGGACATCGCCCGCGTCGTCAACGGCGCAGTCGAGATGTTCCTCGCCCGCTACCGCGTCTGAACAACCCCGGATGACGACGTTCAGGCATTCAGCATAGAGTATTTTGGTTGCGGGAGCTCTCCATGAACTTTGTTTGCCGACGGCAGCCAAGGGCATTAGGGTTCTATCTCGTCGAAGCCGAGACGATCGAGGAGAAGGGTTCGTGGGCATCTTGATCACCGTTGCAGCGCTCCTCTGAACCTGTTCGGCCTGTGTCAAAACTCTTCACATTGCAAGCTGGAACATCGAACATCTCGTTGTAGAGACCGACCGAGGCTGTCGGCCTCGCAGTGAGGCGGATTTCCAGCGGGTGCGTGACGTCATCTCGAAAGTCGATGCCAATGCCTGGCTCATCCAGGAGGTCGAAGGGGCAGATGCGCTGGCCCGGACATTCGACCCGAACGAGTGGGTTTCCCATGTCGAGGACCGCTGGCCATCCTCAACACGCATCTTGGGTCCGACTAATTCAAAGGCATATGCGCCAATGTCGGGAAAACTGAACCGCCCCTTGCGCGCTGGGGTCACAAGGGGCATCAAGCAAGCATGGCGGCGACGCGGGCGCTGTCGAGCGCTCCTGACGCCGTGGCCTGCGGAAACGGGGAACGGACCCGGCGGTTTATTGGATCAATCTGGTCAACGCGTCGTGAACCGACTCGCCCGTTCGCAGCCCCAAATCGCCGGCGAGCCCATTCAGGTGCGATATTCTTCCGTGTTCCCACATGTCTTGGGAATCGCCGATCCGGCCGCTGTCGTGGGCGATGGTTCCGGCCGCCACACCGTGGTCCTGCAGCATTTTCAGCGCCGAGATCCCCGCATTGTCGCGACCGACCCCGGCATCGTTAAAGAATACAACGGAAACCGGCACCTCGAGAGCGAATTCTCCCGAACTGGAACCGCCATGAGACGCTGAAACGATCATCGCGCCCTCGTCCTCCGGTGTGAGCTTGGTAATCGAATCCATCAGGATGATCCGTCCACGTGAGGTCTTCAAAACTTCTGACTTGTGCATCTGTCTGCTTCTCCGTCAATTTGCATGGCGTGTCATGACCTCTTGCAGTTGCCTACAAAGTGGTATAATGACTATGTGTATGATCATTATGCGGATGCGTGTCAAGTGAGTCAATGACACCGAGGGCGCAGAACCGACACAAAACAAGGGAAACGAAATGAACCGACCAATTTGGCTTGAAGCGGCCATCAACGGGCCGTGGTCCCGCGACCTTCAGCCCGGCATCCCGGTAACTGCCGACGAGATCTATGAGGATGCCATCGCCTGCGCCGAGGCAGGCGCCGCGATCCTGCATTTTCATGCATATGACCACGAAACCAAGCGCCAGCGCGACGACTACGATATTTACGCTCCGATCATCGAACGCATACGTAACCGGGTCGATGTGATCTGCTACCCGACGATCCCTTTCGCGGGCAGCGTCGATGCCCCTGTGCCCCTGTCGCCGCAAGAACGCTTCGCGGCGGTCGAAAAGCTGCTGGAGAGGGGGTTGATCGAATGGGCGGTCGTCGATCCCGGATCGACCAACCTGACCCGCTATGATGGCATTCCCGACCGGCAGATCGGTTTCGTCTATGCCAACCCCGAACCCCATATACGCTATGGGCTGGACCTGGCGCAGCGCCACCAGATCACCCCGTCTTACGCAATCTATGAGCCTGGGTTCATGCGACTTGGCGCGGCGCTGCACGCCGCCTACCCAGGCACCCCAAACCCGATTTACCGGCTGATGTTCTCGAACGACATTGCGTTCGGATTTCCACCCAAGGACTGGGCGCTGGACGCCTATCAAGCGCTGATGTCGCAGGAAGCACCCGGCGCGCACTGGATGATCGCGGGCCTTGGGGTCGATGTCGAACCAATCATGGAAGCCACGGTGGCGCGCGGCGGGCATGTGCGTGTCGGGCTTGAAGATGCCAGATTTCACTGCCCGCATGATAACCGGGCGCTGGTAAAGCGTGCTCAAGCGCGGATCGAAGCCGCCGGTGGACACCTCGCGACCACGGCCGAAGTACGCGCAGCGCTCAAAGGTCGTTGATCAAATACCTGAGCCGCCGTCGCCCTCCCCTCTTGCCACCGTACAGACTGCAAAGGACCATTCCATGGCATTGACCGTTACCGATTTACACAAGATGTACCGCGCCGGCGAGAAGATCGCCATGACCTCGTGCTACGACGCCAGCTTCGGAACGCTGTGCGACGAAGCCGGGGTCGAGATCCTGCTGGTCGGCGACTCCGTCGGCATGGTTGTGCAGGGCCGCGATTCCACCCTGGCCGTATCGCTCGATGATATCATCTATCACACCGAATGCGTGGCCCGCGGATCGCGTAAGGCACTGATCGTCGGCGACCTGCCGTTCGGCGCCTACCAGGCCAGCCCGGTGCAAGCCTTCGACAGCGCCGCCCGGCTGATGGCTGCCGGCGCCCATATGGTCAAGGCCGAGGGCGGCGAGGCCATGGCCGAGACCGTGAAATTCCTCGTCGACCGCGGCATTCCGGTGATGGGGCACCTCGGGCTGACGCCGCAGGCGGTGCACCAGCTGGGCGGGTTCCGCGTCCAGGGCAAGACCGACGCCGCCGGCGAACGGATCATCCGCGAGGCGAAGCTGCTGGAACAGGCCGGCGCCGCGTCCATCGTGCTGGAATGCGTGCCGTCGCGGCTGGGCAAGGCGGTGACCGAAGCCATCGGCATCCCGACCATCGGCATCGGCGGCGGGCCGGACTGTTCCGGCCAGATCCTGATCCTGCACGACATGCTGGACATCTACCCGGGCAAGAAGGCCCGCTTCGTCAAGAACTACATGCAACAGGCCGGCTCGGTGCAAGCCGCGCTGGCCGCTTTCGTCAAAGACGTCAAGGACGGGACCTTCCCCGAACCCAAGCATTGTTTCAATTGAAACCGGACGAAACCATCGGGGATCCGCGCGCCCCGGAAATCATTGGCCCCGCAGGGGCCATTTTTTTGGTCATCATGGATGCCCGCGTCGACAGGCCGGGCCGCCAACACGCTCCTGTCCGGTGCGTCCCGGCCCCGGCAGCATTTGCTGGCTGGCCAGTCAGTTCAGTGGGAACAGGAACGCCCGGTCCCCGATCCCTGGCACCAAGCGTCTGAAGCCTGAAGGCAACCGGACTAAACCCTAAAGCAGGGCTAGCGACAATTGCGGAAACAGCAGGACCAGAGCAATCACGACAATCTGGATCACAATGAAGGGGATGAAACTGTGAAAGATTTCGACGATTGAAATATCCTCCGGCACGACGCTTTTCAGGTAGAAGGCGGCCGGGCCGAACGGCGGCGTGAGATAGGAAATCTGCATCGTCAGACAGAACAAGATGCCGAACCAGATCAGGTCGTACCCGAGACTGCTAACAACCGGTATCAGCACCGGCATTGTCAGCAGCAGGATGCCGATCCAGTCGATGAACATACCCAGAATAACGAACAGCAGCAGAATGACAAGAATCGTCGCAAAGGGCGACACACCCAGTTCCGTAATGCTGCGAGCGATATAGGACGGACCGCCGGCAAGGCTGAACGAGCCCGTCAGCATGGTTGCCCCGAAAGTCACCCACAGGATCACCCCGATCGAGACAAGTGTCTGCTTCAGCGCACCGCTGAACAGGACCCATGTCATCTCACCCCGCAGCGACACCACGACAAAGGTCAGCAGCGCGGCCATGGCGGCGGCCTCAGTGATCGAGGTCACACCCCCGTAGATGAAGCCAAAGATGACCCCGACCAGCAGCACTGGCGCGATCATGCCCTTGGACGCGCGCATCTTGTCGGCGAAGGGAACCGGTTGCCGGTCGACTTTGGGGGCCATTTCGGGTTGCAGGTGGCAACGTCCCAACGCATAGGCGATGTACCCGGTTGCCAGCAGCAATCCCGGTATGATACCGGCAAGAAACAGATCGCTGATGGAGGTCCCCGCCACCAGGCCATAGACGATCAGAACGACTGATGGCGGCAGCATCGTCCCCAGCGACCCCGCGGCACAGGTCATGCCGATGGACAGTTTTCGGTTATAACCAAGCCGTAGCATTTGCGGCAGGGCTACCAGGCCGAGGATGACGATCTCGCCGCCGATAATGCCGCTCATCGCGGCCATGATGGTGCCCATCAAGGCGGTCACGATCAGCACACCACCGCGGATCCGACCCGTCCAAGCATCGAGGGCGTTGAACATCTCTCGCGCAATGCCGCTGCGCTCCAGCAAGGCGGCCATCAGCAGGAATAGCGGCACTGACAAAAGGATGTATTCTGTGCTGATCGAATAGACGCGCTGCATCAAAAGGATTATGCCGGGGATGCCGAACAGCGAATATCCCAGAACCAGCCCGACCAGCGCCGCGGCGAAGGCCAGCGGAACACCGAGGCTCAGCAGTAAAAGGATGCTGCCGACCAGCAGCAGCGAAAGAGAGCCGATATCCATGATCAATCCACCTCGACGGTCGTTTCCCTCGGCGGGGCGTCCGCGCGAAGTTCGTGTATGAAATTTACGATCGCCTGCATGGCAATCAGAAAGACGACGAAGAGAATCAACGGTTTGATCGTGCCGGGGATCGGTGGGTTCCAACTGGTTCCGGCGCGTTCCAAGGAAAGGAGCGACCGCCATGCATCGGGACCCGCACCCCAGACCAGACCGGCCGCAAAGATCAGCACCGTCAGCAGGCCGACGGCGGAAAGCGCTAGCCGGACCCGCCGCATCCTGCTCGGCACTGCATCGTGGAGAAAGGTGATCGAGATATGAGCTCTCTGCTGCATCGCATAGATGCCCGAGGCAACATAGATCACTGCCCCCAGCCAGACGCTAAGGTCGTGCACCCAGCTGGTCGATTTTCCAAAGACATAGCGCATGACCACTTCGTAGCCGACGATCAAGACGATCACCGGTATCAGTGCCATGATCAGATAGGATATAAGCAAGGAAAATCTGCTGACCAAATCAAGCTTGCCTGATTGACCGGAGGTTGGGCTTGTCATGCTTTCAGATCCAGATTGTGTTTACAGGGTCCGGTTGGCCCCGAGTTCGAGTACAGCAATTGTATCTCCAACGGGGCGACCTGGCAAACTTCTGTGCCGCCTGTGGCGGCACAGAAGTTTTGTTCAACCGCACTAAGCTACGAGATAATACCGATTTTCTCCATGAAGGTGGCATGGCTAGCATAGGCGCGTTTCGACATATCGTTCGCCTCGGCATAGGCCTCCCAGACCGGACGCGCGATCTTGCGGAACTCGGACATTTCCTCTTCCGGCCATGTGTGTACAGAGACGCCCTTTTCTTTCAACTGCGTGGCAACCAAATCGTTGAGCACACGATCCTCGACCCCGCGTTCATGGGCGGCCTTCTTAAGCGCGATCTCGACGATCTTTTGAAGGTCCGGTCCGAGCGCATCCCACTTGTCCTTGTTGACGGCCAAATGCACCCAAGGCATCGCGTGGAAGCCCGGATATGTCACGTGTTTGGCAACCTCGTGCAGACCCAGACTGTCGTTCACGCGCAGTTCCGCTGCGTCGGCGCCGTCCACAATACCTGTGTCGAGCGCGGTGAATACCTCGCCAAAATCCATGACGATCGGCTCTGCCCCGAAGGCGCTCAGAACTTCGCCTTGGAGACCAAGCGGCGAGCGCAGGCGGAAGCCTTTCAATGCCTTCAAGTTTGGAAGCGGAACGGTCGACACTAGAGATTCCGGAATCGTGCCCCAGAAGCCGACCAGATGCAGGCCGTAGGAATGGAACAGTTCATCCGCCAGTTCGCGCCCACCCTCGTGGTCCAGCCAGTATTGCGGTTGTTCCGGAATTGTGTAGGCCCCGTTAATGTCGGCGAAGAACTGGAAAGCCGGGTCAAGCCCGATGCCGTAGCCAGCCCAAGACATGTCTGCATCCAGGATGCCGGAGCGGGTCGCGCTGGCGGCTTCGGTAATCTTCACCAGTGCCGAACTGGTGTAGGGCTCCATCGTCAGGCGACCACCAGACATCGTCGCGACATTGTCGATAAAACGCTGGAACGTGACGCCGGCTGGAGAACCGGAACTGTAATGCGTCTGAATGCGCCAGGTAATGTTTTCCTGCGCGCGGGCCACCGTCGGGGCACCGAACACCGCCGAGGCGGCACCGCCACTTGCCAATGCGGCGCCAGTCGTCAGAAAGCGGCGGCGACCCAGAGCGCCCTCTTTCGCTTTGCCTTTACCTTGGTTGGACATTTTCTCTCCTCCATCGATTTGCTCTGGTAGTCATTGCCTGATCTACTGGTATTATGATTACATGATAACTCATTATTCTGTCAAGCAACCTTTCGCCAGGAAGCAACGGATACACAGCGACAGCCACAGATCTGCGCCCTTCGCGTCACGACGCGATAATTGCCACTTATTAATCGTTTATCTATATCTGGCGCGGTATTTGCCGTTGTCCGGCAGTACGCTGCCGCCTGCAATGCCAAGTGGATCGACAGAGGACCACACACTCGAATCGACATTATTTCCAGAATTCAGAGGCCACCGCACCGCCGCTTCTTGGCCAGTCAACGCTGATCAAGTCAGTCGGTAGAGGCGATTTGATAGCGTTGATTCGCACGTGCAAGGTGATTTGCCATTGCTCTGGCGGCCCCGTCGGCGTCCCGCGCCGCGATCAGATTATATATCTCTTCGTGCTCGGCGATGATCATATCTTCTTGCCCAGGGTTCCAGACCAGATCGGAATGGAAGGTCCGAAGCCATTCGAGCATCGCCTGCGATACCGCAAAAAAGATCGGGTTCCCCGAGAGCTTGGCAATGGTGCGGTGGAACTCCATGTCAGCTTCATGAAAGCGCTGCTGGTCATCCATATCGGCGCGGTTTTCCTCCAGAGCCGCCTTGAGACGTTTCAGGCCTTCCTCATCAACCGTTTCGATGACGGTCCGGACCATGTTGACCTCAAAGAAAGCGCGTGCGTTCTTGAGGTGTTCCAGCAAATCCTCGTCACTATTCAGCAGATGCATTGCCGATTCAGATATCTGCGAAATGATGGTTGACGCGGTTACCGGCAACACTTTCGCGCCTTCGCCGTGAACAATTGCGATAAACCCCATGCGTTCCATCGCCTGCAAGGCTTCGCGCACAGCAGGGCGCCCCACCGAAAAGAATTCCATCAATTCACGCTCTGACGGCAAGGTGGACCCAACAGGAAACTCCCCTTCGCGCATCCGCTCAAGCATGCGATCCAGAACTTCATGCGCCAATTTTCTACGTCTGATGGGCTCTGCCTTCATTTAACCTGTGTCCTTGAATTCATATGTTACGCCCCCGCACCGTTCGATGGCTTCACACTGCGAAATTGCGTCTTGCCTCACAAGCGCGAAATCAGTGCTTCTTCGAATCAGTCTCGCCACCCTTAGCACAGCCATTTTCTAACCGGATTTAATGGCAGGCTGATTGCAAAGGCAAGTTGACAGGAGTCATCCGGTAATGTCATATCGAGATTATACCATCATATAAGGTAACGCAACGAAATTCGGAGATTTGGATATGCCCGACCCAAGACATAACAGCAGGCGGCTTCTGGACGGGCCCGACCGCGCCCCGGCGCGTGCGATGATGAAGGGGGCCGGGTTCACCGACGAGGATCTGCGGAAACCGCAGATCGGCGTGGCCCATTGTTGGATCGGCACAATGCCGTGCAATGCGAACCACCGGGACCTGGCACAGAAGGTAATGGCCGGCATCCGCGCCTCGGGGGGGACGCCTGTCGAGATCAACACGATCGCCATCAATGACGCCATCCCGACCGGGACAGAGGGCATGCGCGCCTCTCTGATAAGCCGCGAGGTCATCGCGGACTCCGTCGAGCTTGTCGCCCGCGGACATCTGCTGGACGGGCTGGTCACGATATCGGGGTGCGACAAGACAATCCCCGCAATGACCATGGTTCTGGGACGGCTGAACATCCCCGGCGTCATGCTCTATGGCGGATCCATCATGTTTGGACGCTGCAATCGTCGCACAGGCGAATTCGGCCGACGCAACCTGACCATTCAGGATGTGTTCGAGGCGGTTGGCGCCTATAACGCCGGCCATATCGATGCCGAAGAATTCAAGGATGTCGAGGATCACGCCTGCCCTGGCGCCGGGGCCTGCGGTGGCCAGTTCACGGCCAATACGATGGCAGGCGCCTACGAAATGTTGGGCATGTCCCCTCTGAACTGGAACGGCATTCCGGCGGTAGACACGCACAAGGCCGACGCGGCGGAGGCCTGCGGCGCGCTGGTCATGGACCTGCTGAACCGAGACGTCCGCCCGCGCGACATCGTGACTCGGCAAAGTTTTGAGAATGCCATCTGCGGCGTCATGGCTACCGGCGGCTCCACCAATGCCGTACTGCACTTGCTGGCGACCGCCAAGGAATACGACGTCCGGTTGACCATCGACGATTTCGACGCGATATCACGCAAGACCCCGGTGATCGCCGACCTGAAACCCTGGGGCACCTATACCGCCCCCGAGATGTTCGAAGCCGGCGGCATGGCGGTCGTTGGCAAGCGACTGAAACAAGCCGGGCTGCTGCACGGGGCTGCAATGACCGTCACTGGCAAAACCATCGGCGAAGCCATCGACGCCATAGCGGAGCCCGACGGTCAGCAGGTCATCAGATCGCTCGACCAAGCGATCAAGCCCGAAGGTGGCATCGCGATTCTGCGCGGCAACATTGCCCCCGGCGGATGCGTCATCAAGCTGTCCGGACAGAAACGGAACAACCATACAGGCCCTGCCCGCGTCTTCGAAAAGGGTGAGGATGCCTTCGATGCCGTCAAGGCGGGGGCTATCAAACCCGGTGACGTGGTAGTGATCCGCAATGCCGGCCCCAAGGGCGCACCGGGGATGCCCGAGATGCTGCATGTGACGGCGGCTCTGCAGGGGGCAGGACTCGGCGCGTCGGTTGTTCTGATCACCGACGGGCGGTTTTCCGGCGCGACACATGGCTTCATGATCGGCCATGTGGTGCCCGAAGCGGCAGAGGGCGGACCGATTGCGGCCCTGCACGACGGCGATATGATCTCGATAGACGTGGCGAAACGCCTGCTGGATGTGGACCTAAACGCGGACGAACTGCGGTCTCGGCTGGCGGGCTGGGTCTCGCCGACGACCGACGCGCGCCGGGGTGTCTTTGCAAAATATGCAAAAATGGTGTCCAGCGCCTCGGAGGGTGCTACGACCAGTTAACGCCGCGAACCGGGCACCGCCAGCGGGTTGCCGATGTTGCCGATGTTCGGCTACCCGCAAGCTCATGCGATGTGGCATCGGATCACGCCGGAACAGGACTTTACTGCGATCGCCGCCGGCCTGCGCGGCGATGGCGACAGCGCAGGCCTTGCCGGTCCAGGTCGTCGGGCATGATCACTGCAGGCGTTGCGCTTACCGGATGACACACGACCATCTGGATGAAGTGAGCGCACCCGCCCCACAAACCGGAAATTTTTGCGAAACGAGTTGTCCGGGATTGACTCTGCACATCAAGTGATGTAATCATTATATAAGCTATGACAATATATTATGGCTGACCGCGCCATCAAACCGCCCGGAGAGTCCTACGTGAGAGACAGTATTTATGCGACCTATTGGCTCGAGACAGCCTTTCCACTGGCCGACGCCGCTGCAGCGATGGCAGGCGAGCAGTCGTCAGGAACGTTCCTGCCAGTGCCCGGCGAAAGCGAAGCACTGAAGGCCCGCTCAGCCGCCGTGGTCGAACGTATCAACGAACTCAACACCGTTTCGCAGCCGTCCCTTCCCGGAGCGGCTGTGCCCAAAGGCGAGCCTCCGGTCTGGCGGCAGGCCGAAGTGGTTCTGTCTTGGCCGATTGCCAATATGGGCGCGTCGCTGCCCAATTTGCTGGCTACGATTGCCGGCAATCTGTTCGAACTGCGCCAGTTCTCGGGCTTGCGCCTGCTGGACATCACCCTGCCAGAACCTTTTACCCGCGTCTATCCTGGTCCGGCCTTTGGCATCGGCGGCACCAGAGTGCTGGCCGGCGTCAAGGACCGGCCACTGATCGGCACGATCATCAAGCCGTCCGTCGGGCTTGGCCCGGAAGAGACCGCCGCCACGGTCCGCCAGTTGATCGACGGCGGCATCGATTTCATCAAGGACGATGAATTGCAAGCAGACGGTCCGCATTGCCCGTTCGACGACCGGGTGCGCGCCGTCATGCGCGAAATCAACAACCATGCCGACCGCACCGGGCGCAAGGTGATGTATGCCTTCAACCTGACCGGCGAGGTCGACGAGATGTGGCGGCGCCACGACCTGTTGCTGGAAACCGGCGCCACCTGCGCTATGGTCAGCTTGCATAGCGTCGGCTTGTCCGGCTTTACCGCGCTGCGCCGCCATGCGCAGATGCCGATCCACGCCCACCGTAACGGCTGGGGCTTGTTTGCTCGATCGCCGCATTTCGGCATAAGCTATGTCGCTTGGCAAAAGCTCTGGCGGCTGGCGGGTGCCGACCACATGCATGTTAACGGACTGGGGAACAAGTTCTGCGAAACGGATGATAGTGTCATCACTTCGGCGAGGGCCTGCCTGATACCACTGGCAGAGGACAAACCCTGCCTTGTGATGCCGGTCTTTTCATCGGGCCAGACCGCGTGGCAGGCATCAGCGACTTATGAGGCGCTGGGCAGTACCGATCTGATATATTGCTGCGGCGGCGGCATTATCGGCCATCCCGACGGGATCGAAGCCGGCGTTCACAGCGTCCGCGATGCATGGGCAGCGGCTATTGCAGGTGCGCCGCTAGAAGACTACGCAAAGACCCGGCCGGAACTGGCTAGAGCTTTGGAAGCCTTCGGACAATGACAAACGACCTGCTTATAGCCTATTATGGCGACGACTTCACCGGCTCCACCGACGTCATGGAATCGCTGTCCATGAACGGGGTGCAAACCGTGCTATTCTTGGACCTGCCCACGGCCGAACAGCTGGCCCGGTTCCCCAGTGCCCGCGCTGTCGGCATCGCTGGAATGAGCCGCGCCATGTCGCCCGGTTGGATGTCCAAGAACCTGCCGCCAGTTTACGACGCGCTAAAGGCGCTGGGCGCACCTGTCTGCCATTACAAGGTCTGCTCGACCTTCGACAGTTCGCCCGAAACCGGAAGCATCGGCCGCGCCATCGAGATCGGCCGTGAGTGTTTCGGTACCCCTACCGTACCCGTTGTCGTAGGCGCACCCGCGCTGCGGCGGTATCAGGTTTTCGGCAACCTGTTTGCCAGCGTCAGTGACGCGACCTTTCGCATCGATCGGCACCCGACCATGAGCCGTCACCCTGTCACGCCGATGACCGAGGGCGACCTGCGCTGCCATCTGGCCGCCCAGACCGACCTTGATGTCGAGTTGATGGACATTCTTGCCTTGTGGGATGACAGCTATCGCGAACGCCACGCCGATGTGATGCGCCGCGACCCGGATATCCTGTTCTATGATGTCATGGATCAGCGCAGCCTGCGCCGCAGCGGAGAGCTGATCTGGAACGCAGCCGGGGGTCGCAGCCTTTTCTGCGCCGGATCGTCCGGGTTGGAATACGCGCTGGTCGCCCATTGGCGCGCGCAGGGCCTCGTGCCCGCGGCAGAGGATCTGCCCGCGCCCGGTTTCGACCCCGTGGAGCGGATGTTCGTTATTTCCGGCAGTTGTTCGCCGGTCACTGGCGGACAGATTGGCGCCGCGCTGAATGCAGGTTACCTCGGCTGTACAATCGACCCAGCGAACATACTGAACCCGGACACACGATCCGACGTCATTGAAACTGTCACTAACGCCTGTGTCGCCGGTCTGGCCGAGGGCAGGAATGTCGTCGCCTATTCCGCGATCGGTGCGCCGGACGCGAAGGCCCGCGCGCTGTATGAACGCAATCCCGAAGCTTTCACCCGCGAGCTCAGCCAGGCCCAAGGCACGATCTTTCGCGATACGTTGCACCGTTCGGGGCTGACGCGCGCGGTGGTGGCCGGCGGCGACACCTCTGGCGGAATTACCGGCGGGCTCGGTCTGTTCGCGCTGACCGCACTAGCCCCGATCACGCCGGGCGCGCCGCTGTGCCGGGCCCATGCTGAAAATCCGAAATTCGACGGACTCGAAATCGTGCTCAAGGGTGGACAGATGGGCGACAAGGACTTCTTCGAACACGTGCGAAAGGGGACGAAGTGACCCCCCGCAAGGCACTCAATCTTCAGTAAAGGACATCAACGATGACAAAAATTGCCCTTATCGGCGCCGGAGGCAAAATGGGATACCGGCTGACAAAAAATCTCAAGGACTCGGAATTCGAGGCGTCGCACGTCGAAGTCAACGAAGCCGCTGCAAAACGGATCGAGACCGATTTCGGCGTTCGTTGCGTAGATATAGATACCGCGCTCAGCACCGCCGAGGCCGTCATCCTCGCGGTTCCCGACGTGGCGATCGGCAAGGTTGCGGCCAGCATCAACGACAAGCTGCGCCCCGGAACGATGGTCATCGTTCTGGACGCGGCCGCCCCGTTTGCCGGACACCTGCCCGAACGCGACGACCTGACCTATTTCGTGACACACCCCTGTCACCCTTCGGTTTTCAACCACGAGGCCACTGCCGAGGCGCAAAGCGACTATTTCGGCGGTCTGTCCGCCAGGCAGGGTATTGTTTGCGCCCTGATGCAGGGCCCCGAAGATGCTTGGGAACTCGGCGAAAAGATCGCCCGGACGATCTATGCGCCGGTGCACAGTTCCTACCGCGTGACCGTCGAGCAGATGGCCATGCTGGAACCGGCGCTGTCGGAAACCGTGTGTGGCACCCTGCTGACAATCCTGCGCGAGGCGATGGATGAATGCGTGGCGCGCGGTGTGCCGAAAGAGGCGGCCCGGGAATTCGTGCTCGGCCACGCCAATATCATGCTGGCGGTCCTGTTCGAGGAGATCCCCGGCCAATTCTCGGACGCCTGCAATAAGGCCATCGAAAACGGCCGGCCGATCCTCATCAACTCAGACTGGAAATCGGTTTTCGAGCCCGCGGCCGTTCTTGAAAGCATCCGGCGCATCACCTGAACACGAGGGCTGCGGCTGCGGCGGTCGTCGCGGCCCCCCCCCGCCCCGCGCATACCGTCAGCCATCGCTGTTACCCGCCTCGAGCAGGATTTTCCCGCCCGATTTCCGGCCCAGTATCGTCCGGTGCGCATATAGGCGTCGAACGGATTGACGCCGGCGGCTGCAACGTCGATGAGAACCTGCCCGGGGCCAGACGCCGGATCAGTGATCGTTTCCGCGCAGAGCAACTCCGGCCAGCCGAACGACCGCGCCATTATGACCTGCACTTCGATTCTCCCATGCTGTCCGGCCCGTGCTTCATGCCGCCGCCAGAGCTGACGATCAGGTCTGGAATTCCACTGGCACCGAAAGGTTGGGGACCCCACGCCCAATCCGGCGGTCTGCGGCACCCTGCCGTCCGAAACCGGCAGCAGATCGCCGATGATCCGTTCGCGCCGGCGATCGGATTCCAGCGTGCCGTCGTCGTCGACCAAAGCCAGCAGGTGCAGCGAGGCCAGACCACCGTCGAACACATGCGAGCAATAGCGAAATCCGGTCGCCGCCGTGTGCCGGGCGACGCCGGAGAATCCGGTCACGCCGCCTCATTTCGTGATGTCGGGTTGGATGATCTGTAACAGGCCGTCATCGATCCAGCGTCTGAACTGTTCGGCGTGCGAGGTCTCGCCACCGACGAACCCAATCGACGAGACGTCGCGCAGCGCGCCAATCCTCCACCGGTCTATCCACTCAGATCGGCTCTTCGAGCTACCTGATGTTGTAGGCGCGGGTGCCCCTCGACGAAGGCGCGGGCGGCATCGGGGGTCAAGCGCGATGGCCGATGCACCGATTTTTCCGGCCACCGCGCGGGCGTTGGCCTCATTCAGGTCGAGGATAGTGATGCTGGCGCCCTCCTCGGCAAAGCGCTCGACGATATCGAAGCCGAAGCCCTACGCCCCGCCGATCACGATGGTTTTCGCGGTTGAGAACTCGTACTGCCCCTAAAATTCCTTTTCACGCCCGTGGCCGGATTTCTTCACGCCGCCGAAGGGTAGTTAGATGCCGCCAGCCGCGCCCTAGCCGTTAACGAACACCTGACCGCAACGCCTGGCGCGCGCCAGGCGCATGGAGCGCTCGGAATCCGCCGTCCAGATGCCTGCCCCAACTCGTAGTCAGTGCCGTTAACCAGGCTATGGCTTCGGTCTGGTCGTCGAAGGGCATCACAGTCAACACCGGGCCGAAAATCTCTTCGCGCCCGATCCGGCTGTCGCACGGTGCGGGACCGAAGGCCGCCGACTTGACATAGAAGCCGCCCGTGGGGGTATCCGTGGCTATTTTCCTTCCTGCGATCAGAGAAATGCCCGCGGCGCGGGCCTGCTGTTTCGTGGTCACTATCGGGCCGAGGTCGCGGTCTGTGAAAAACAGTCCTGTATCGCCTCGGCGACCGTATCGCAAATCGGCCGATGCACCAGCACCCGGCTGCTGGCGGAGCAGGTCTGGCCGCAGTTCTGGATGATCGCCTTGATCAGAACCGGCAGCGCCACGTCCAGGTCCGCGTCGGGAAACAGGATCTGGGCGATTTGCCGCCGAGTTCCAGCGCGCACCCGATATGGTTCTGCGCTGCAGCAGTCTGGATGATGGTGCCGACCTCGGGGCTGCCGGTGAAGGAGGAGAAGTCGATCCCCGGATGCTAGCCCAGCGCCACCCCGGCCTCGGCTCCCGTCCCGGCCACCACGCTGATGACGTCCGTGGGGGGCCAGCGCGGCGATCCGGTGCAGGGTCAGGTCGACGTCCTCGGAGGTCTGACCACGCAGGCGTTGCCGCAAGCCAGCGACGCCTCGACCGAGCGACTGAAAATCTGGCTGGGATAGCTCCATGGAATGATATGCCCGACAAGACCATGCCGTTCACGCACGATCGCCACCGTGTAGCGGTCGAGTAAAGGGATGATCTCGTCATGCAGCTCGTCCGCGGCTGAGCTGTAGAATTCCATATAGCGTGCCGTCGCAACGATATCGGCGCGGCCCTAACTGACCGGCTTGCCCGTGTCGCGTGATGCGAGCGCGCCCAGTTTGTCGGCCCGCGCAATGATGTCCTCTCCCAGCTTCATCATCAGCCGGCCGCGCTCGGAGGTGGTGAACCGACCCCAGACAGCGTCGAAGGTAGTACGTGTGCCTGCACGGCCATATCGACATCCGCCTGACCGGAACGCGGAGTTTTAGCGAATATCGACCCATCCGAGGGGCAGATGACGTCAATCGTCCGCCCGCCTTGGGCAGCCACTGATTTTCCGCCGATCAGGCTTTCATAACTTTGGCTCGCTGTTTGCAAAGGAACCAGTTTGGCTTCACCCATCCGTTGCTTCCGGTATCTGACAGATGCCTCCGTTGTGCCATGAATAACATGGTAGTAATGTTTGTTGATAAGTAAAAAGATGACTCTAGCCATCTTGGGCACGGATCCGGCACGTCTTGCGCCGGACCGCGGGTGGTCAGCAGGGACGCAACAATGATGCAACGGACAGACATAAAAGGGCCGGAGGAGCCTGCCGCAGGCACCGGCCGCCGCATTCTGCTGACCCGGCAGATGCCCGAACCGGTGATGCAGCGAATTCGTGACGAGATGCAGGCTTGGATCAATCCCGAAGACCGTCAGCTAAGCCCTGCGGAACTGCAGGTCGCCGTCGCCGAGCATCGGCCCAACGCGCTGATGGTGATGGCGACGGATCAGATCGACGCCGGCTTCATCGCCGCCATGCCCAGCTCGGTCCGCGCCATAGCCACTCTGTCGGTCGGTCATGAACATATCGACATTGAGGCCGTTCGGGCGCATGGCCTCGCCCTGCTGCACACGCCGGATATCCACAGTAACGCCGTGTCGGAAATGGCGATCCTGCTGATGCTCTGCGCCGCCCGCCGCGCGCAGGAGGGCGAACGGATGATCTACGAGGATCGCTGGCCGGGCTGGTCGCCTACGCAGCTGCTGGGCCGCGACCTGACCGGCGCTCGACTGGGCATAATCGGCATGGGGCGGATTGGCCGGATCATCGCTCATCGAGCCCGCGCGGGATTCGATATGCGGATTCATTATCACAACCGGTCGCGCTTGCCGCACGACCTCGAACAGGGTGCCACCTATCATGGAACTGCGGAGGACCTGCTGGCGGTGTCAGATTTCCTGATCCTGTCGGCGCCATCTTCGCCGCAAACCCGTGGATTCCTCAACGCCCGCACGATTGCGCACCTGCCCGAGGGCGCGGTGGTGGTGAATGTCGCCCGCGGCGACCTGATCGATGACGACGCCTTGATCGCGGCCCTGCGCAGCGGCCGGATCGCCGCCGCCGGGCTGGACGTGTTCAACGGCGAGCCGAACATCCATCCGGCGTACCGAACCCTGCCCAACGTCTTTCTGCAACCGCATCAGGGCAGCTCATCCATGGAAACCCGTGTGCGAATGGGCCATGTACTGCTCGATTCCGTAGAGGCTTTCTGGCGCGGAGAGCGCCTGAACCGCCTGATCTGACCAAAGCCCACTCTTAGCAAGCGGAACCGAGATGTACGATTATCTGGAGCCAAAGCGGCTTTTCTAACTTTAAGGCAAAGTGGCGTTAATCACCGGCGCGGCCGGGGGCATCGCATCTGACGTTACGGGCGCCTTTGCCGCCGCCGGCGCGAAACTGTTGCTGGTCGACCGGGACGAGAGCATCCGCGCACGCGCCTGGTACAGGTGATCAGCCATCAGCGCGCGCACCTTATCGGCATCCCGATCCGCGATTGCCTGATACATGTCCATGTGTTCCATCCGGACCTTCTGCGCCCTTTCGAGGTGGTCGTAGCGGACGAGGTAACGCGCCAAGTTGACCGCGTTGTCGATGTCATATTCGACGACCGAGATTGCCTCGGCGAACCGGTGGTTGCCCGAGGCCATAGCTACCGCGTGATGGAACTTGAAATCGAGGTGCCATCCGAACTTGCTTTTCTTCACGGCGTATTTCTCGAATTCGTCGACCGCGGATTTTATCTCCAGCAGATCGGCATCGCTGCGCCGCGAAACCGGCGCTTTCCGGCTCGATCATCTGGCGGAATTCCGGACTCATCAGGATCTCACGCATCCGATTGTCCGAAAAAGCCTCTCCCACCGCGACTTAGCACCGGCGCTTGACGGAGGATCCCGAACCGCGGCGCGACCCGATCAGATCGTCCTCGCGCAACCGCTCCAGCGCCTGGCACGCCACGGGCCGTGAAATGCCGGACAACGACGTCAACTCGTTTTCCGAGGACAACGGATTGCCCTCTGCAAAGGCGCCGGTGGTGATCTGGTGGAACAGAGAGGCATAGGTTCGATGGGCATAGCTGGTTCGGCTCACCGCCGCCGAGGCGCGCGTTCTTGCATAACCAGCCATGTCCTTGGGTGCGGCCCTTTGTATTGAGCATCGGCCATTCCTTTTATCAGGATAATTTGTAAAAATAATTTACACGAATCTACTTTCCCGACCCAAAATCAACTGTCGCCCGTCATTTTGCTCGCGGACCCGCCGTTGGTTACGCGAAGGTCGCGGTCCTGTATCGCAGGGTCCGGCAAGCGTCAGGGCGACCGGGACATGCCATACTTGACACGGCGCAGCGGGATCGAGCTTTCGATGGATGCCACGCCGGGGGTCTTGGTGAATTTTCCGACCAGGAAACGCTCGAATTCCGCCAGACCCTCGGTGGCGATGCGCAGCAGATAGTCCCGGTTCCCGGTCATCAGCCAACAATCCACCACCTCGGGATAGCCGGCGATGGCCGTCTCGAACGCCGCCAGCGCATCGTCCACCTGCTTGTCGAGCTTGACCGAGACGAAAACGGAAAAGCCGTAACCAAGAGTGGCCTCGTCGATCAGCGCGCTGTAACCGGTGATGACGCCGGTGTCTTCCAGCCGCCTCAGGCGGCGCGCTACCGGCGAAGCGCTCAGCCCGACTCTGTCCGCGATGTCGTTGATTGTTGCGCGCCCGTCCGCCTGAAGCGCGCGGAGGATTGCGGCGTCAATTCCGTCGATTGTGATATTTTTCACCTTATAATTCCGATATCATAATGTTTTAGGCTAATATTATTGGTTTATTGGGGAGAAATAAACGAAAAACGCGCCTCGACATGCCGTATGCTCTCAAAAAGCACAAACAGAGACTCAGGTCATGACCGGAAAAACTGAAAGCCAGCTCAAGATCATAGAACAGCGGCTGCTGTGGCTGTCGCATTGGATGGTTCACAATGCGAACCACATCCGACCCAAGGAGGAAGGCATCAAGATCGGCGGCCACCAAGCGTCTTCGGCCTCAATGGTGTCGATCATGACGGCGCTGTATTTCTCGGCCCTGCGGCCCGAGGACCGGGTCGCGGTCAAGCCGCATGCCGCGCCGGTGTTCCACGCGATGCAATACCTGATGGGTAACCAGACGCGCGAGAAGCTGGAGAAGTTCCGCAGCTATGGCGGCGCGCAGAGTTACCCGAGCCGCACTAAGGACTCTGACGACGTGGATTTTTCCACTGGGTCGGTCGGACTCGGGGTCGCGATCACATCTTTCGCCTCGCTGGTGCAGGATTACATCACCGCGAAACCTTGGGGCGCAGATGCACCGCAGGGCCGGATGGTCGCGCTGGTCGGTGATGCCGAGCTTGACGAGGGCAATATCTACGAGGCGCTGCAGGAGGGCTGGAAGAACGATCTGCGCAACTGCTGGTGGATCATCGACTATAACCGGCAGTCGCTGGACGGCATCGTGCGCGAGGGGCTGTTCGGGCGCATCGAAAAGATTTTCGAGGCATTCGGCTGGGACGTGGTGCGGGTGAAATACGGCGGCCTGCAGCGCGTCGCCTTCAAGGAACCGGGCGGAGACAAGCTTCGCGAATGGATCGACGCCTGTCCGAACCAGGAATATTCGGCGCTAACCTTCATGGGCGGCGCGGTATGGCGCAAACGGCTGATGGACGACCTTGGCGATCAGGGCGACGTCAGCGCGCTGATCGACCGGCGCAACGACGCCGAACTGGCGGAGCTGATGGAAAACCTCGGCGGCAACTGCGTCGAGACGATGGCGGATGTGTTCGCTTCGATCGATCACGACCGCCCGGTCTGTTTCCTGGCCTATACGATCAAGGGCTGGGGCACGCCAATCGCCGGACACAAGGACAACCACGGTGGGCTGATGACCAAGAAGCAAATGGCGGACTGGCAACAGCGGATGGGCATTCCCGAGGGCCAGGAGTGGGACCCGTTCGCCGCAGTCGAGGATCGCGCCTCGCTTCAGGGCTACCTCGACGCGGTGCCGTTTTTCGCCAAGGGGCGGCGGCGTTACAGCGACGCCACCCTGCCAGTTCCAGCGATCGATAGCGCCGGCGGCAAGCCGGACAAGGAAACCTCGACTCAGATGGCCTTCGGCAAGATCCTTGATCAACTGGCCAGGGGCGACAGCCCGCTGGCGGACCGCATCCTGACGACCTCGCCGGATGTGACTGGCACCACCAACTTGGGCCCCTGGGTCAACCGGCGCAAGCTGTTTGCCCGCGCCGAACAGGCCGACACCTTCATTGAGAACAAGATCCCCTCGACCGCGAAATGGGAATTCCGTCCCGAGGGTCAGCATCTGGAACTGGGCATCGCCGAGATGAACCTGTTTCTGCTTCTGGGCGCGGCCGGCCTGTCGCATTCGCTGTTCGGCAAGCGGATCATCCCGATCGGCACGGTCTACGACCCCTTCGTTGCGCGCGGGCTGGATGCCCTGAACTACGCCTGTTACCAGGACGCTCGATTCATGATAATCGGCACGCCTTCCGGCGTCACGCTCGCGCCCGAGGGTGGCGCGCACCAGTCCATCGGCTCGCCGCTGATTGGCATGAGTCAGGACGGCCTCGCGGCGTTCGAGCCGGCCTTCGCCGACGAACTGGCGGTGATCATGGAATGGGCCTTCGACTACTTGCAGCGCACCGGCGGCAGCGACCTCGACGAACGCACCTGGCTGCGGGACGAGACCGGCGGCTCGGTTTATCTGCGGCTCACGACCAATCCGATCGAACAGCCGGCGCGGCGGGCCGATGACGATTTCCGCCAGGGCACGATCGACGGCGCCTACTGGCTGCGTCCGCCCGGCCCGAATTGCGAGCTGGTCATCGCCTATCAGGGCGCGGTCGCGCCCGAGGCGATCATGGCCGCCGGCCTGATCGGCGAAGAGCGACGTGATGTAGGGGTTCTGGCGATCACCTCGGCCGATCGTCTGAACGCGGGCTGGACTGCGGCGCAGCGGGCGCGGGTGCGCGGCAGTCACGGCGCCCAGTCGCATGTCGAACGCCTGCTACAGGACCTGCCCGCGCATTGCCGCATCGTCACGGTGATCGACGGTCACCCGGCCACCCTGTCCTGGCTGGGCAGCGTGCGCGGCCACCAGACGATCCCGCTTGGGGTCGAGCATTTCGGCCAGACCGGTACCATCGGCGACCTATACCGCCACTTCGGGATAGATTGCGACAGCATCGTGTCGCGCATCAGGGCCTTGACCGGCGGACGGCAGGGCACCCTGCGCGTAGTCGGCGGCTGAGCCGCCGTCGCCCTCCCCTCTTGCCACCGTACAGACTGCAAAGGACCATTCCATGGCATTGACCGTTACCGATTTACACAAGATGTACCGCGCCGGCGAGAAGATCGCCATGACCTCGTGCTACGACGCCAGCTTCGGAACGCTGTGCGACGAAGCCGGGGTCGAGATCCTGCTGGTCGGCGACTCCGTCGGCATGGTTGTGCAGGGCCGCGATTCCACCCTGGCCGTATCGCTCGATGATATCATCTATCACACCGAATGCGTGGCCCGCGGATCGCGTAAGGCACTGATCGTCGGCGACCTGCCGTTCGGCGCCTACCAGGCCAGCCCGGTGCAAGCCTTCGACAGCGCCGCCCGGCTGATGGCTGCCGGCGCCCATATGGTCAAGGCCGAGGGCGGCGAGGCCATGGCCGAGACCGTGAAATTCCTCGTCGACCGCGGCATTCCGGTGATGGGGCACCTCGGGCTGACGCCGCAGGCGGTGCACCAGCTGGGCGGGTTCCGCGTCCAGGGCAAGACCGACGCCGCCGGCGAACGGATCATCCGCGAGGCGAAGCTGCTGGAACAGGCCGGCGCCGCGTCCATCGTGCTGGAATGCGTGCCGTCGCGGCTGGGCAAGGCGGTGACCGAAGCCATCGGCATCCCGACCATCGGCATCGGCGGCGGGCCGGACTGTTCCGGCCAGATCCTGATCCTGCACGACATGCTGGACATCTACCCGGGCAAGAAGGCCCGCTTCGTCAAGAACTACATGCAACAGGCCGGCTCGGTGCAAGCCGCGCTGGCCGCTTTCGTCAAAGACGTCAAGGACGGGACCTTCCCCGAACCCAAGCATTGTTTCAATTGAAACCGGACGAAACCATCGGGGCGCACCTGGGTGTAGGCGCATGCAAATCCCGTATGATCTCGACTTTCTTTTGTGTATCGACCGACGCTGCCAGCGCGAATTGGCGCGGACAACCGGCCTTGCCGAGCAGGCAGCGATTGCCTGGCCAGCTTCTGGCGCTGTGCATAACCAGTCGGCGGCAGACGAGATTGAGGTAGCGCTTGACCGGAGGTCACTCTTTGTGTAATGATCATTACTTATATTATTAGTATATCTTCTATGAGCAGTTGAATGGCTGGCCCTCGAATGGTGTTCGACGCGGGCGTCCGCTCCGGCCGGATACCCCCGCGGAAGCGTCCCGTGAATCAGACCGCCACAAGCACCGGAGGAGCACATGATGTTTGAAGGATTTGAGCAGCGCACCATCGACTGCGACGGCGTACTAATACATGCTCGCGTGGGTGGCAGTGGCCCGCCGCTGCTGCTGTTGCACGGTTATCCGCAGACCCATGTGATGTGGCACCTGATCGCGCCCCGGCTGGCAGAGGAGTTCACTGTCGTCGCCACCGATCTGCGCGGTTATGGCGAAAGCTCCAAGCCGGAAACCACACCCGATTACGTGACCTACTCCAAGCGCAGCATGGCGCGTGACCAGGTCGCGGTGATGCGCGCGCTGGGGCATGAGGAATTCTACGTTGCCGGACATGACCGCGGCGGGCGCTGCGCCTATCGCATGGCGCTGGATCATCCGGAGCGTGTGCGGAAACTGGCAATCCTCGACATCATCCCGACCGGAGAATGTTTCTGGCGAGCCGACAAGACCTTTGGCTTGGGCTACTGGCACTGGTTCTTCCTGGCCCAGACCGACGATCTGCCGGAACGCGTGATCGGCGCCGACCCTGACTATTTCTGGCACCGTCTGGCCAGCGGGCTTGCACCGAAAGATGCATTCACGCCCGAGGCGGTGGAAGCCTATCTGCATTATTACCGCCAGCCCGAAGTGATCCGAGCCACCTGCAACGATTACCGCGCCGGTGCCAGGATCGATGTCGAGTACGACGCGACCGACCGCGATCAGGGCCACAAGATCACCTGCCCCACGCTTGTGCTCTGGGGTGCCAAGGGATTGCTGGAACGCTGGTACGATGTGCCGGCGATCTGGCGCGACTGGGCCGATGATCTTAGGGGCAAGGCGCTCGACTGCGGTCATTTCGTGCCCGAAGAACGGCCGGAGGAAACGCTTGCCGAACTGCGTGCATTCTTCACCCCGAAACCAAGCGGAACAACTGAAACAAAGGGGGACGCCGCATGAACCTAGAAGGACGCGTTGCAACCGTGACCGGCGCAGGCCGAGGCATGGGCGAAGCCATCGCCCGGCGACTGGCGCAAGAAGGCGCTGCGGTCGTGGTGTCCGATATCGACGGCGAGAACGCCGAAAAGGCCGCCGCTCGGATCAGGCAATCCGGCGGCAGGGCGCTAGCGTTGAGAACGGATGTCGGCGAGGAAACCGACGCCACCGAACTGGCCGCCACCGCGGTCAGGGAGTTCGGCGGGCTCGACATCCACGTCAACAATGCCGGCATCAGCACCGCCAAACTGTTCCTGGAGACCGCTAGGGAAGACATGGAGCGGATCCTCCGCGTCAACCTGACCGGCGCGATGCTCTGCGCGCAGGCGGCCGTGCGCGTAATGTTGGAAAAACGCTATGGACGGATCATTAACATCGCCTCACTGTCGGGCCAGCGCGGCGGCATCGGACGGACGGCCTATGGGGCTTCCAAAGCCGGTCTGGAACTGATGACCAAGGTGATGTCAGTGGAGCTTGCCAGCCGCGGGATTACCATCAACAATGTCGCCCCCGGTGCGATTGCCACGGAAATGGCGGTGCAAATGCACGATCAAGCAACGCGCGACGCCTATCACTATCTGATTCCGCAGCGGCGCTATGGCACGCCCGAGGAAATTGCATCGGCTGTCGCCTACCTGGCCTCGGAAGAGGCAGCTCATATCTGCGGTGCGACGCTGAACGTAGACGGCGGCTATCTGACCGCCGGGCTGATGTACAAACATCCCGACATCGACGCTCCGTCGCCGCCAGAAGTATAACCCGCTACGGCGTGCCGGCGGCAACGCGGGTTGACACATATAGGTTTAGATGATCATAATACCATTATTCATACTAACTGTATGAACAGAACTGACAAGCTCCAGCCATCTGCGATGCGAATCCGGCTTTGGCGCCAACTCAAACAGGGAGGGATATATGGAACGCCGCTATTTTCTGAAGGGAGCCGCGCTCGGTACGGGGGCCACGGTTACAACAACGCTAGCCGCGCCAGCCATTGCGCAGGACTCGAGAGACATGATCATCGTGTCGACATGGCCCCGCGATTTTCCAGGGCTCGGAACCTCGGCGCAGCGCCTCGCAAAGCGCATTGAGGAGCTTAGCAACAGTGAGCTGCGGGTCGAATATTACGCCGCCGGCGAGCGTGTCGGCGCCTTCGATGCCTTCGACCATGTCGCCGCCGGCGAAGCGCAAGCCTATTCCGGCGTGGACAATTACTGGAAGGGCAAGCATCAGGCATTTGTACCCTTTGCGGCAGTGCCGTTCGGCCTGACCTATACCGAGATGGACGCTTGGATGAAATTCGGCGGCGGACAGGAGTTGCTGGACGAGGTGGCCGGCGAATTCGGCCTGAAGAACCTGCCCTACGGCAATACCGGCGTACAGATGGGCGGTTGGTTCAATAAGGAGATCGAGTCGGTCGATGACTTCAAAGGGTTGAAGATCCGCACGGTCGGCGACGGAGGCGATGTTTACGCCAAGATGGGCGCTTCCGTGGTGGCGCTGCCCGGCGGGCAGATCTACGAGAACCTGATCTCGGGCGCCGTTGACGCGGCCGAATTCGTAGGGCCGTACAACGACTTTTACATGAAGTTCTTCGAGGCCGCGAAATATTATTACTGGCCAAGCATGGTCGAACCTGGCGCACAGCTGAACCTGGGCATGAACCGGGCATGGTGGGACGGGCTGCCGACGCACTTGCAGAACATCATCCAGGCCGCCTGCAACGAGGAAAACTCGATCGCCATGGCCGAGACCAATGCCAACAACGGCCTGCACCTGCGCCGGATGATCGAAGAGCATGGCATAGAGTTGCGCGAATTCAACGACGACATCGTGCAGGCGATGTATGAGGCGACCCTGGAAATGACCGAAGCCTGGCGGGCGCACAGCCCGCTCGCCAAGCGTGTCTATGACAGCATGGAGACCGCGCGCGATGAGGTCGGGGGATGGATGAAGCTGGGCGACATCGGCTATTCGAACAAGCGCAACCGTGTAATCGGTCTCTGACCGGGACGCCACGGATCAGCGGGCCGGGCTGAAGTTTGGCGGGGCGCCGACCGATCCGGGACCGCGGCCGCGGAGGGGGCATGACACTACCGGATCATACATATTCAGGTCATCCGCCGACTGCCGCCGTGTTGACGAGGGTTTTCGGCTGGACCGTGCTTGCGGTTATGGCGGCCTTTATCCTCAATGTCGTGCTGACGTTCTTTGTGAAACTGCCGGGCGCCGCTCTGATCCTTCGGGGCGGCGCTGGCGATGTCTCCGCCTGGGGCTGGGCCCAGTTCATGCTCTATGGTCTGCTACCGGGGGCGGCGGCGGCGTATGTAGCGCGCACGCGCCGGCGGACACTGCGTGCCGATGCCTGCACCATCTCTGCGGCCAACGGCTACCTGCTGCGCGCGGCCTTCTGGGCGGTTGTCATTGTCGGACTGTCCGATGCGGTGATTTCCTTTCTGCGAGTCGAGGGTCTGTTGGTGGCGGTGGCAGGCTCTGATCTGGCCAGTGACTTGTCGCGGTCGGCCTATCGCGGGTTGCATGTTCACCTACCGGCAATTGCGGCAGGCGCGCTGATTGCCTGTTTCGGCCGCACGCCCGGCTTTCACTGGCTTGCGCTGCTGGTGGTGCTTGCCGAACTGCTGATCGTGTTTTCACGCTTCGTATTTTCCTACGAGCAGGCGTTCATGGCGGACTTGGTGCGGCTTTGGTACGCGGCGCTATTTCTGCTCGCCAGCGCCTATACCATGCGCGAGGACGGCCATGTGCGGGTCGATGTGCTCTATGCCGGGTTCAGCCGCCGGGGGCAGGGTAGGATCAATGCCTGGGGCGCGGTGGTGCTGGGAATGACGGTTGCTTGGACCGTCCTGCTGGTCGGCATGTGGAGCCCGACCGGCATCATCAATGCGCCGCTGTTGATCTTCGAAACCACGCTGACCGGGTTCGGCATGCAGACGAAATACCTGCTGGCCGGGCTGCTCGGCGTCTTTGCCGTCACCATGCTGATCGAATTCGTGGCCTCGCTGTTCGAGGCGGTGGCGGATATGCGCGGTGATCCAGGCGGGCGTGAGGATCACCACGTCGGCGCGGTCGCTTGAGGTCGGGTGCGCGATGGAACTCTATTTTCTATTTCTGCTGTTTGCGCTGGTCGCGTTGGCGCTGCTCTCGGGCTATCCGGTGGCATTTGCCTTGCCCGGATCGGCGATACTGACGATTGGTGTTGCAGCCTTGGCGGGCTGGTCGTTGGCCGGGGATGCGGCCACCTTTTTTGCCGAGGGCGAGCCTATGCAATGGCTCAGCGCCGGCATTACCAATTTCCGCGGCATCTACTGGGAGGCCGAGCGTGATACTCTGATCGCGATCCCACTGTTCATCTTCATGGGCGTCGTGCTGCAACGCTCCAAGATCGCCGAGGATTTGCTGATCCGGATGGCGCAACTCTTCGGGTCGGTGCCGGGGGGGTTGGGCATTTCGGTGGTGTTCGTGGGCGCCTTGCTGGCGGCGACTACCGGGATCGTGGGGGCCACCGTCGTGGCGATGGGGCTGATTTCCCTGCCCGCGATGCTAAAGCACGGCTATTCCAAGCCACTAGCGACCGGAACCATCGCGGCCTCTGGCACGCTTGGCCAGATCATTCCGCCGTCGATCGTGCTCATCATCCTGTCCGATCAATTGGCCAGCGCTGTAGATCAGGCCTCAACGGCGCGCAAGGCGCTCTACAAGGCAGCGACGGGCGAGTTGTCGATGCCGTCGGAATTCGATGTCACCTCGACCAGTGCGGGCGAGATTTTTCTCGGTGCACTGGTGCCGGGACTGGTGCTGGTCGCCATGTATATGGGCTTTATCTTGATCTATGCCCTGCTGCGCCCGGCCAAGGCGCCGCCGGTTCCCTTCGAGGGCAAGCGTGATCACCGGTTCGTTGGCGCTGTGCTGCTTGTGCTGGTGCCGCCGCTGGCGTTGGTGTTCATCGTGCTCGGTTCGATCATCGTCGGGGTGGCCACGGTCACCCAAGCCGGCGCGATCGGCGCCGCGGGTACATTGATCATGGCGGGATACCGGCTCCGGCCCGGGCGGCGGGATACCTTTTATCCGCTGTTTCTGGCGCTGGCTTCGCTCGCGGCAATCTTCATCGCCAAGGCGGTTTTCAGCACCAATATCCGCGAAATTTCGACGGCCGGCATGGCCGGGGTCGTCATCGCCGGGTTTGGCAGCGTCGGCTTTGCCGTAGCCCTGACATGGAGCACCTGGCGCGTCTATCGAACCGACGACACGCTGAAAGGTGCGATGATCGAGACCGCGAAGACCACCGCACTGGTTTTCGTCATTCTGATGGGAGCAGCGATGCTGACTGCGGCCTTCCGCGCTTTCGGTGGCGAGGGCTATGTGCGCGGGTTCCTCGAGTCGATGCCCGGCGGTTTCTGGTCGAAATTTGTGATCGTCATGGCCATTATCTTTCTGCTGGGTTTCTTCCTGGAATTCATCGAAATCGTCGTTGTGGTGGTACCGATCGTGGCGCCGATTCTGCTCGCCGACCCGTCCTCCAATATTACTGCGGTTTGGCTGGGCGTGATGATCGGGCTGAACATCCAGACCTCATTCCTGACGCCGCCCTTCGGCTTCGCCTTGTTCTACCTGCGCGGGGTGGCACCGCCCTCGGTCCGGACGCTGCAAATCTATGCCGGCGTCGTGCCCTTTATTGTCCTGCAGCTGGTGGCGCTGGCGATCATGGCCTGGAACCCGCCGCTGGTGAATCACCTACCGAACCGGATCGCCCTGAGCGGAACAACAGCGCCGCCGCCGATCAACCCGCGGCTGCAGCCCTGCCTGGAAGAGTATGTGCGCGACCGTTTCAACCGGCACGGCGCAGATATCATCGCCGCGATTACCGCGGCCCGCAACCTGGATCTGGCAGCCTTCCCGGATCCGCTGCGCCAGTCGCTGCAGGGCAGTTTTACCGAGGCAGAGCGGAGCCTCGGCCTGATAGCCGAGGTGGCGCGCGCCAACGCGCAGATCACGGACCAGGCGCCCGCCTATCGACCGTTGCACGACAGGGTGCGCCAGATCGAGAGCGACATCCGCCAACATGAAGCCGCGATAGACCAGCTCGAACTCCGAATCCGCCGCGCCCGCGGCAAGGAACACGACCTCGTGTCGGACTGGAAACAGGACATTGGCGTGCTGAAGGCAGAGGTCGCCGTGCTGCTGGCGCGTATACCCGATAGCTGGAAAGAAGTGGAAAGCACCTTTCAGAAACTGACGCAGGCCGCGCAAACGGCGCGACTGCAATACCGGCGGGCCGCGGATTCGGCCTATGCGCCGGCGGCCGAGGCGATTGCCATGCTGCACGCGATCGACGCGCTGCAGGCGCTGCGCGCCGATCTGCCAGCAACCGCCAGCGACCTGACCGCCGACCGACTCGCAGGACTGTCGGCGAGAGCCCGCGACATTCCGGGCGGGCGCGACATCGCCTCTGCCCTGCAGGATACTAGGCGCGCCCAGTCGGACGGCAAGGACATCAGTGGGCCGATGGCAGAAGCACGCGCGCTGATCGACGCGGAAATTACCTGGCGGACGCGCGCGGCAGAGACGGCGGGCCCTGGCCTGCGCGTATTCGAAGCCGCGATCCGCGACACGATCGGCGCCCGCAGCCAGCCGAAGCTGTCAGAAGACCAGGCGCGATTCATCGCGGGCTGCATGTCCAGTCATCGTGACCTGTCCCTGAACTTTTGACACCCGCGGCTTACCCCGATTTGCCGCCTACAATGGAGGATCCGACCATGGCATCTGAGGTGCTGAAGCACGGTTATGCTGAACTCGACGAGGTATTTATGCATTATGTGGAAGTCGGCAATGGTCCTCACCTGCTGCTGGTGCACGGCTGGCCACAGACATGGTACGAATGGCGCCACGTCATTCCGGCTCTGAGCCGGCATTACCATGTCATCGCCCCGGACCTGCGCGGCATGGGTGACAGCTCGCGACCGGTAACCGGCTATGACAAGCGCACCTTGGCCGGCGATTTGTGGCAGCTGATGCACGATCATTTCAAGGTGGAGGAATTCCATCTGGTCGGGCACGACTGGGGCGGGCCCACGGCCTTTGCACTGGCCGCCGCGCATCCCGGTGCGGTCCTGAGACTTGCCATTCTGGACGTAGTCATCCCCGGCGACGGTGCCGAGGGATTTTCCCAGGGCGGGCGGCGCTGGCATCATGCATTCCACATGACAGCCGATCTGCCCGAGGCGCTGATCCAGGGCCGCGAAAAGATTTACCTCAGCTGGTTTTACCGTAACTTCGCCCATCGCCCAGATGCCGTTGGCCCCGCAGATCTGGCGGAATATCTGCGCACCTACGAACAGCCCGGCGCGATGCGCGCCGGGCTTGAGCTCTACCGGACCCTGCCGCAGGATATCGCCGACAACCGCGACCGGATCGCGCAGGGCAAACTGCCGATGCCGGTGCTTGGCATCGGAGGAGCCAAAGCCTTCGGTCGTGGCGCCGAAGTGGGCGAATCGCTACGCCGGGTGGCCGACCAGGTCGAGGCGGAGATCGTGCCAGACTGCGGCCATTTCATCCCGGAGGAAGCGCCGGATTTCCTAGCCAAGCGGCTGTTGCGCTTCTTCGGCGGCGCATAGGCGGCGTCGGCGCGCGCGACGATGGCGCCGCTCGCCTGCCGCCCCTGAAACGTCTTCGCTTCCATCTCGGTGAGGTCGGCCCGCGTCCGGATGAAACGCGCTCGTTCTGCCAAGTGATGCCCATGGTCTGCGGATCATGCTGGAACGGAAAGTCGATCAACGCAACATCCACGTGGATCCCGCCATCGAGATCGACAGCTGTGCCAACATCAAGAGCTTGGTCAGCATCGACTGTGGCTATTCGATCCTGCCGTTTCACACCATCGCCAGGGACGTCGCACGCGGACGTCTGGCCTGCCTGGAATTCGAAACGCCCAACCTGTGGAGCAGCGCGCATCTGGTGCACCACTCCAGCCGCCCGCTGACCCGGGCCACCAAGGCCGTCCATGACGAAATTCCCTCGTCATCGACGCACTGCTCTCCGATAACTCGTGGGCAGGCGCAACACAGCTCTAGGGTCGGGCGGCGGGGACCCTGCCCGCCTGATCCCACCCGGAAAGGGAGTGGAAGAGTTCTGGGGATCTCCTAAACATTGTACCGTCCGACTTTCTGAGACCGCTTCATCTTCCAAACGGAATCTTGCTCATGGTCCCGCCTTGTTTTGCATAGCTCCCAATACGCCACGCAGAAAGGCTGTTTGTTTGGCGCGCTTGCGTGCGGAAATCAGGGCAACGGGCGAGACCCGTTGCCAGAACGCCGAGATCAGTGCTTTTCGCTCTGCGCCAGTTCGTTTGTGTTTGCGCAAGGCATAGATCCTTGACTGTCCCATGTGAAACGCCTTGAACGCCGCCAGTTGCGACGAGCGCGTGGTGGAATTGCCGGCGTCGTGCATGACCCTTGCCGCACGCACGAACATTAACGGGCCGCATTGCGTGCGCAGGCGTAGGGCCAGATCATCGTCCTCGTGATATAGGAAAATCGCCGGGTCAAAACCGCCGACCGCTTCGAATGCCGTTCGGCGCACGAACAAGGCTGCGCCACTCAGCACGGGCACTCTGCAGTCGGTTTCGGGCCAACCCGAGGGCAGCTTTTCGCGCTTCGGCAGCAAAACGCTACCGCGTTTGAAATAGGGCCGCCCGTTGGTGCCGCTGATTGCTGGATTGAAGGCTACGGCATCGCGATGCGTATCAGCAGCGATCACCAACGCCTCAAGCGCACCAGCCTCAAGTCTGGCATCGGGATTAAGGAACAAAAAGAATTCGGTTTCAGTATGGGCTGCACCGATATTGCAGGCGGTGCCAAAGCCCACATTCTTATTGTTCCGGATCAATCGTGCGTCGTACTGTCGGACCACGTTCAATAGCGCGGCGTGGTCGGTCGAGTTATTATCAATGACTGTGCAGTCTGCCCCATGCGGCAATGATGCTAGCATCCCGGGCAGAATATTGTGGCTGTTGTAGGTCACAGTCAGTACTGCGACACGCTGTAACGTGCGGGTCGAGTGCATCCGGTTTTGAGTTCCAAGCAACTTACCAAAGAATCACCAAAGGAACCTTTAACAAATTCTCGGTAAGGTTGTAATTGTTTATTGGCTCCGGATATGCATGCATGTTTGAGGTGGTTCCAGAGCATCTAACCGAACTTAGATTTGGAGCCTTGTAGATCCTGTCAGCCCCGCGCGCGCTTCAGCCATATATGCAGAAACGGACTCGCGGATCAGGTGGCAATCAGCAATATGGGGTAAGGGCACAACTCTGGCTTTTTGCCAAGGTTATGACCATAACTTTTGAATCGCCACGCGAACTGCATGATCTGAAAACAGGTCGCCTGTGCAGTTCTGTTTATGGCCAGCGACGATGGTGTTGAGTGGGTCCGTGAGATGGATGTTTTGATCAACGCCGTTATGTCTTTCCGGTCTCAATACGTGATGTGATGATACCCCAGTTTGCCGCGCCAGAACAGCGCGTCAGGTATAGTCCTGTTTCTGCGAGGCATACATTGTGGCATAAAGACCCTGCGTGGCCATCAGCTCCTCATGCGTGCCTTCCTCAACCACCTTGCCTCTGTCCAGCACGTAGATCTTATCGGCAGTCACCACGGAAGACAGTCGATGCGCCACGATGATCGTGGTCTTGTTCTCGGACAGCCGTAGCAGCGCGTTCTGGATTCGCTTTTCGGTCTTCTGATCCAGCGCCGATGTAGCCTCATCCAGCAAAAGGATCGGCGCCGAACGTAGGAAGGCTCTGGCAATCGCGATCCGTTGTTTCTGACCCCCGGAAAGCTGACTGCCCTTGGGTCCGAGCGGCGCATCACGACGTGCGCGGATCAGTTCGGCGATCTCAGCGGCTTCGGCCGCGGCCCAAATTTCCTCTTCTGTCGCATTTGGAGCGATGTAGCGGATGTTTTCCCAGATAGAAGCATTGAATATTACAATATCTTGCGCCACCACAGAAAAAGCGTCGCGCAGCGCTTGGACCTTAATGTTGCGGATATCACGGCTGCCAATGGTTATTTTGCCTTCGTTTACGTCGTAGAGACGTGTTATTAGACTTAGGATTGATGTTTTGCCGGAGCCGGTTGCCCCCACGATCGCAGTCTTTTTCCCTCCTTCTATGACGATATTCAAATCCGCGAATAGTGGGTGCTGTGGATCATAAGCAAACTTGACATTACTAAACGAGATGTCACCTTGTTTGTCGAATTCGCTCACCGAATTTTCGTGATCAGTGATTTTAATCGGCTCATTGTAGATGTTACGGACACTCGCAAGTAGAATCAGGCTCGCTTGTAGCTGGCTGAAAAAACCGGCCAGCAGACGCATGGGATCAAACAGGATCACAAGGCCCAAGAGGAAGGAGATGATGCTGGCAGCGTCCATGCCACTCCCTCCTTGAAGCACCATGTAGCCGCCGCCGCCTATCACCAAAACATATACGAAGGCCGACACCAGATCTATCGAGGGTGGAAAAAGCGCCTGGGCGCTGTTGAGGTTGATTGTCAGGTCCCTGATGCCGTCGGTCGCCTCAAACAAGCGTTCGCGTTCCCGGCTCTCTTGCCCCGATATTTTGACAGTACGCATGCCGTTGACCATTTCTTCAATGCCCGACATGTAGTTACCAAATGCGTTTTCCGCTTTCTGTTGAATCTCCTTTATCTTGGCCGAGACTGCAACCATTAGCAGTATAAGAACAGGAATCACGATGATAGCTGCCGCAAAGAGAAGCGGCGATTTATAGATCAGGTAGCCCGATACGACGACCACTGTCAGGAAATCTCGCACGGCCCCCACGGTTCCTTGTCCCACGAAACTGCTCAGGCCATCAACTTGATTGACCAGCTTCAGGATTATGTCACCGGATTTGGTTTTTTCGAAATAGGCCAGATCAAGCCGCAGGAGATGCCGGATCATGTCCTGGCGCATCTTGCGCACTGCATTGCTGGCTAGCCAAACCGACAGCCGCGGGACGGCATAGGACAAAAGCGCTCTAGTGGCAAACAGGAGGAAAACGACGAAACACACCATGACCAACTGACCGAGCGAACCTTCTTCGAAGATCACCCGCAACCCGTTCTCGGTCAATGCCAGGAACTGTTGATAAACAACCGCTTGAATACTTACCATACCAAGTACCAAGCCCAACCAAGGGGCCTTATCTTTCAGATAGAGGTTCCAGAACCACTTGATGTTGTCGATATCTTGCGACGTGAACATCTGCTTTTTGGTACTAAGTTCTGACATAAATCGTCTTCCAGCTTTTAGCGAAGATCCCAAGTTCTGTGAGGACCTCTCTCACCTCTGAACATGTGACGCAACTAGTTCACGGTTATTTGGCGGCCTGTCGTGTATAACCTCGTGGCCGCGGTCGTTAAGCCAATAGTCCCGATCCACGGTGCTGCGGCAAGGTTCCATGATAGGCTGACAGACCATGGCGATGTCTGCGACATCTTCACCGACGAGGAATGCCACAGCTTGTTCAAGGCTCCAGACTATTAAACCGATCAAGCGCAACATCTCGATCCAACGGATCAACCCTGAGGCTGAAAGATAAAATGACTTGTCGCCCGATCCGTCAGGCACAGCGGACGGCGAGGCCGATCCCAAGAGATCGCTCGGCACTATGCGCGAATTCGTAGATGGCATAGTTGCGGCGCAGCGTCGACTTGACCTCGTTCCATGCCCGGACCGTACCGCCGTTCAGCGTGTCGAATTCATGCGCGTGAATGTCGTGGAAGGCGACAGCCTTGCGCGCACGTTGCCCAACATTCTCGAAATCGGCCATGACGCCGTCGTAGCTGTGGTCGCCGTCGATGAATACGAAATCGTAGTCACGGTCGATCACGGCATCTGATCCGGTCGTGATGAGTTTTTCGACGTTGAGAAAGTCCGAGAAGATCTCGAAAGCGATCAGGTTGTCTTCGATATCCAGCACCTCCAGCCGGAATGCGGGGTTGGCGCGTTGCAGAACCGAACACATGAAATAGCCGCTGCCGCCGCGATAGGTGCCCACCTCGATCCCTGTCGCAATATCAAGCGGGATCAGCGTGCGGAGGAAATCCACGAATTCAGTCGGAAATTGCAGCGATCCAAAACCACTGCGGTTCATCCAGTCTTGCCATGGCGCGAAGATGGCCGCAGGATGAACCGGAATGCCGAACTGCAAAAACTTGTCCAGAATGAATCGCCGGCTGGTGAACTCATGATCTTCGGACAGGAGCAACGCCTGGGAAGCCGCCAGAGCCTTGGACACATCCGCCGCGAGCACCGCCGGGTCACCGACCGGCATGAAAGCCCCGAGGTTTTCGGAGCCGCGAATCAATCCGGTTTCGGAATGGAGACTCTCACCAGTTCTGGTCATTGCAGCACCGAATTTTTCCTTTGATCGTGACCGTTGGGAGTGATCTTAGCTTGCCGCTCGCACGCGCCTGACTGCACTCGGACGTCGGAACACCAATGATATTTCCTCGACATCTTTCTTGTCCACATCGCCGAAGAATGGAAGGCACAAGACTTGGGATTTCACCTTTTGGACATAGGGCTCGACCCTCGCAGAGAAGATCGGAAAGCCTCGATAGGGCTCGTAATCGGTGCAGATAGGGTGGAAATACTTGCGCGCGAAAATGTTGCGCGCCTTCAATTCTTCGTAGATGTCATCGCGTGAACGGCCAAATATGGTGGCGTCAATCACCACCGGGTAGTATTGTTCGGATTGCTTCACGCGTGATTGAGGAGCCTGAAACCGGATACCGGGCAGGCCGTCAAGCGCGTCGTTGTACATCTCCCGCAGCGCGCGGCGTCGGCATCGTTCTTGCTCGACCTGCGGCAGGTTGAGCAGACCGATGGCGGCCTGGATTTCATTCATCTTGCCGTTGATGCCGATCTCCACAACCTCATCCTCGTTACGGATACCGAAATTTCGCAGGTAGTAGAGCTTTTCGCGATCGTCAGGGTTGGGCGTGGCGACAAGCCCCCCTTCCAGCGTGTTGAAGAGCTTGGTGGCATGAAACGAGAACACCGAAGCGTTTCCGAACATCGCTACCGGGCAGTCGTCGATTTCAGCTCCAAAGGCGTGCGCCGCGTCGTAGATGAGCTTGAGTCCGTGTTCGTTGGCGATGGATTGCAACGCCTCCACATCGCAAACAGTGCCATAAACATGAACGCCAAGGATCGCGGAGGTTTTCGCCGTGATCGCCTTTTTGACCGATGCCGGGTCAATCGTTAGAGTTTCGGGGCAGACATCGGCAAAGACCGGTCGAAGGCCGTTCCAGTGGATCGCGTGTGCCGTCGCGGCGAAGGTGAGCGGCGTCGTGATAACCTCACTTCCCGGCGGTAGATCGAAGAGCTTGAGTACGGCAAGAAGACCGATTGTGCCATTGTTGAACAGCATCGCCGTTGGAACCCCGAGATAGGAGGTAAGCTCGCTCTCGAGCCGACCATGCAACGGACCTCCGTTGGTCACAATGCGCGATGCCCAGATTTCCTTGAGCAGACCATCGAGATGTCCGAGATCAGGCAGCATTGGGCGGGTTACGTAGAGCGGTGATCGCATGTCATACCTCGGCTGCAAACTCTGGTTTCTGTTCGATGAATGCTAAAGCGAACCAGCCACCTACACAGGACCACTCGATTATCCTGGGTGATCTGGGACGGTCGGATGAGCGGCGCCTAACCAACATCATAAGCCCTCCGATCCATGAATTTTCGATAAAGCCCGGCAAGCTGTTCACGCGAGTCTGTCTCGCAGAACAATATGCCGCAGCGGGTGGCCTGTTTCGGCAGCATGTTCTGGCCGATGGATTGAATCGGGAAGACGGACAGTATGGGAACCGATCGATCCATGGAAATGCCGCCATAGATTCCTGTGGCATCGCTGGTGACGGTATGGCGCAGGATATGCCGCGTGGTGTGTATCGCCTCGGGTCTTGGCGCGCCGATGAAATAGCTGGCATATCTGTCCGCATAGGGCATGCCCGTGCTATTCTCAATGAGCAACGGGTATAGATCGCCGGGACATCGCCTTGTACATTCGATGGCGTAAGCACGATCCTCGGTGAGGATGAACTGCGTGTGCAAAAGCCCGTCCACGAGGCCGAGTGCAATGCTCAGCCGGGTCAGGCCGTCCTCCAGTGAGATCCGGGCACGTTCGGGGATGTCGTGCCGGACATAGCTGGTATCGACGGCAAAGGGATTAGCAGAGGACCCCTCGATCACGTAGATGGTATCGGTGAGCCATCCATTCTCGATATAGCCTGTGCAGCTGTGGAGTTGGCCATCGACGAACTCTTCTATCAAATAACTTCCCGACGGGCTGGCATCTCGGGCAAGCACCATCGCATCCAGCAGGGCGTCTTCGTCACCCGCGTCAAAGATCGAGATGCCGCGTCCGCTGAACGCGTCGACGGGCTTGCAAATCAGCCTGCCCCGGTCGGGCAGGTCATTCGGCGGGACTGCGCGTGGTGCGGGCACGTCATGCTCGGCGCAAAGCTGGCGGAAGGAACGCTTATCGTTCAGCTTCCATACGGTTTCGGGTGGGTCGATTATTCCCCGGGAAATCGTCAGGGCCGCACAGGTCGCGATCGAGACGTCGGTGCATCCCGGCACCACCCGTTCAATGCCCAGCGCATAGACATGGCGTTCGACAGCTTCGATATCGCTGTAATCCTGCTTGATCCAGCGCCCTCCTGCACGACGCGCCAGCAGGTCAGAGTCGCGATTGCCTATGGTCCACACGTCATGGCCACAACCGACGAGGTAATCGTATATCGGACGGGCAGCGAAAGACGTGTCTACGAGAAGAATTTTCATCTGTAATCCGGGCCTCGCGTTAGTTCGGCGACGAGACTGTCGGGTCTCACGATCTGCCCGCTCTCCAGCGACCGATGAATTGCCTCGATCACCAGCATGTTTCGGAAGCTGTCCTGGGCCGAAACCAAGGGTGTCGCAGTGCCACGGATCACATCCACGAAATGTGCGAGTTGCCGTTCGAGCGGGTCGCTGCGCGTCGCGTCAAGGCGCGTGGTGTGGAACGGTTGCCACCAAGAAGCCTCCTCGGCACCTTTGTAAGTACGGATGCGCATGCTCGGGAAATCGATGGAGCCATTAGTGCCGGCGAAATGATAGCAATCCTCGTCCGGAAAATAGGGGTAGGCGGGGTTTTCGCCGCTGGTCATCTCCCAGCTTTTGGAACTTGCAGCAACATCGGACAGAATGAAGGTGCCGAGAGCGCCGCTTTCGAAGGTAAAGTTCAGTGCGACGGTGTCCTCCACCTCGAAGCTGCGAATCTCGTTGTTCGCAAAGGCGAAGACAGAGTTGATCTCGCCGCAGAAATGGCGCATCAGGCCGATTTCGTGAATGAGGTTGATCAGAATCGGGCCGCCGCCGGGCTTGGCGCGCCACTCGCCTTCTAGAAAATACCTTTCAGGCTTGTAGAACAGGGCCGAACCGCTGACTGTGACGAGGCGGCCGAAATCCGAGGAGCGCATGAAGTCCTCAGCGGTGGACAGCAGCGTGCTGTAGGTGCGGTGATGCCCCACGAGAACCGGAACGCCGCTGTCATCGACCGCCTTGGCGAGGCTGTACGCCGTCTCGAGCCTGTCGGTGACCGGCTTTTCTACCAGGACGGGTATGCGGCGCGCGATGCAAGCCATAGTCTGATCAAAGTGAAAATTGGTTGGGGAACTGATGATTGCCGCGTCGAACGGATCTTGGTCGAGAACTGTCTCCAGGTCGATACTGAGCGGCACACCGTGGAACTCGGCGAACGCCGTATTTTCCTCTCGGTCCGGCGCAATAATCGCCTGCAGTTCGGCGTCGGGTCTGCTCTGGATCAGAGCGGCGTGTTTCTTGCCGATGAGACCTGGACCAGCCAGGAGAAATCTAAGCGCTTGCGACATGGATCCTGCTCTGCTTTGCTCTGTTCTGCTGTGCGATCGCTATGCGCCGCGTCATAACAATGATGACCAGCTACCACTACGCCTAACTCGTGGTGAGCCTGACCACTGCCTGGGTGTCACTCCTGACACACTCGGGTTGCCGAAGACTTATCAGGATCACCGGTCTTGCGCATTCACCCTATGCGAGAAACCTCCTGATCGGCGATCTATTGCCGGGCGTGTGCGAAAAGGACAGTTTCGTCTCCATGAACAGTGCCGTGCTGCAAGTGAAACTTATAACTGAGATCGAGGTGATCGAGAAACTGGGGTATGTAGAAGTCGATGAGCTTGTGGTAGACGCAAATCGCCATTGACGGCCTGAAACGCTCGATCGTTTTCTGCGCACCCCGAAGGGCGGTCAGTTCGGCACCTTCGATGTCCATCTTGATGAAGTCAACACGCTCGACGCCCTGCTGCTCGACAAAACTATCTATGGAAACGGTACGGAACGAGAGTTCCGTTTCAGGTTTCGATCTGTCGCCGAACAGATTGCGGAAGACCCCTGACAGACCCGATCTGAATCCGGTCTTGGGAATGGAGGGCCGCGCGTGAACCTGCGTGGCAGGTCCGCTGCCTTCGATCACGACTTCTGTCGCGTCATCTGACCAGACGGGGTTTCCCACGAGTTCGATCCGCTCCGCCAGACGCGGATTGAGCGCGACATTTCGGTTGTAAACGGCCAGGTTGCCCGGGAAAAACTCGAAAGAGAAGACTTTGCCGTCTGCCCCGGCGCGATCAGCAAAGAATATCGAGGTGCCACCGAAACAGGCACCGCAATCGAGAGCAACGTCACCCGGCCTGCAACCGATGGTGACGTCCGCTCTGCGATAGACTGATTGGGAATTCATTGAAGATGCCGAACGCGTCGCTGAAGATCTCGATGTCGAACCCGTAGCGTTCGAGCTCAAACCGGGAGAGCACGATACCGTTAACGCCGGTCTCGAGCGAGTCGGTCGCAGTCCTCCCAATCTGAAGGTCGGACAACTCGTCCAGTTTCGCCCAGAAGGCCGGAGTGTCCAGCGGCATCTCGACATGCTTCCATCCGATTGTCCGGTAGGCGAGCACCGTAAGGAGCATGTTGCGCGAGTCGCCGGTCTCAAGCTTTTCGTAAAGCCACTGCCAGGACGGGTAAGCTCCGGCCACCACCTCTTCTGCGTGCCGGACGAGGGTGTCGGTCGAATTCTTCACCACAGACGATGGCTGGAACCGATACGGTTCGGGATCCATGCCCATTTCGATACGGCGGTCACGTTCGTTCGAAATGTTGGCCACGGACCAGCGTATGAGGTTCTCAAAATCGATCTGAAAATTACCCGACGGCTTAGTCAGACCTTTTCAGCGAGAGAAATGTTTTCATATTCGCGATACGGAAGAACGTTTGACATCAATTTTCTTCTATAGTTAATGGGCATGACTTTTACTCGCCTTCTGCGTGTCTCGTTTCTGTAGACATGCTTAGCCTGACGGTTTCAAGTCAAGGCCGCAAGGTCGGTGCCTGGTGTGAGTTTGTGTTAATGCGCCAGAGATCAGGCTGGCGAAAATTTGCCGGGTTTTTGCGCGAGATGCACGAAGAGCTTACTTTGGCGACTGCAGGCTTTTGCGGAAACGTTGGTCTGATGTTAGTGGAGTAGCTGATGGGAAAGCTTAGGTGGGCCACGTGATTAATTACCGTCTGATCAGACTTTATGCGAATGTCGTCGCGTTTCGTGGACGCACCAAGGGCGAAAGACGGAAGATCCGGGGTAAGATTCTACAAGCATATACCGACAAAGCCTACACCATTGCGCAATTCAAAGGCACAGAAAGCAGCCTGCCCGATAGGGCGCTGCCTGCTGCCGTGTTAGAATCACGGATATTCAGCCGTGCCCAGGATATTCTCTTTCCCAGAGAGGTCGAGACAGCCGAAAAGATCATGGTGTTCGTCGTACCCGAGCACAACGAGATGAGCGGCGGCATCTTTTCGATGTTCTCTATCGCTAACCAGATGCGCCTCTTCAAGAGCATTCACGGCTACGAAATCATCATGCTCACCCGGCCCAATCCCGAATGCCTGACCTTCCTGCGCCAGACCTGTTTCCGGAACGCCGAGACAGTATTTCGTTTCGAGCAGCTTTTGCGTTGCGCGAATGCACGCGACATCTACATGCACCTGCCGGAATATGCGTCAGAGTATCTGATGTGGGATCTCAGCGATGATGCGAAGAATTTTCTCCAGAATCTCGATACGCTTCATATCAATCTACTGAACCAGAACATCTGGCTGATGCCGGAGCGCGAGAAATTCGAGAGTCTTTTCGAGTTGACGGATAACGTCACGCAATCGGTGGCGCACCATGCCTATTTCTCACAGGAATATACTGACCGCTACAATATACCCTCACTACTCCTGCCGGCGTATACCGATCTTGGCGAGTACACGCCAACGGATTTCAAAGACAAGGAGAACCTGATCATCTACTCGCTCGACGACGCGCCGCACAAGGAGCAGGTTCTGGAACGAATTTCCAGGGAACTACCGCAATACCGGCTTCTGGAGATCCGAAACATTACCTTTGACAAGTACATGGAATATGCAACGCGCTGCCGTTTCTCGATTTCCTTTGGAGAAGGATTTGACGGCTACGTCGCGCAGCCCATCCACATGGGCGGGATTGGGTTGACCGTCTATAACGACGAGTTCTTTCCGTCGGATCATTTCCTCAACTATCGCAACATTTTCAAATCGGCTGACGATATGGTCGAGAATATCGTGGACACAATCCGCGATCTCGCTGCGGATGGAAGGGCCTACACGGAGCTTAACCGCGCATTTTGCGCGGAATACGACATGCTTTACAGCATCAAGGAGTATCGCGAGCAGGTGAAGAAACTGGCGCTCAAGCAGTTCGAGCTTTTACCCACGAAAGACCACGAGGTGAGACGCAACCATGTGCTCGCAAGCTGAGAGTGGGTTTGCACTTGAGAATGCGCTCGTGGGCCGGATTGGTTCGAATCTCTCCTGCGGCAGTGCGTGATTGCCGCTAACCCCATTATGGCCAGAGATGCGCGGCAGTCTGCGGTATCTGCGGGGTCATTGATTATCGGCCCAATCAAAGAAGCATGCTCCGCGTGATATAAGATGGCAATGTCAGGAAGTGGAGCGATGAAGAAAGTCCCGTATTGGAAGGTAAAGCGCGAACTCACGCGTCTTATCCGTAAGCTTGTAGAGATACCGGAACTGGCGGATGAGTACTTTCACCTCAGATCCGGCCATTACAAACGGACGAACGGGATGCTCAGGGTTCACAGCGGCAACCTGCCGCTTGGCGATGAAGCCGCGATATACCTGATCTTCCCGTCGGACGGGCTGTTGCCGTCGCATCTCAGCGTGCTGCGGCTCATCAATGCCGAGGGCATAAGCCCTGTCGTGGTTTCTAACCTACCCTTGACGGATGCAGACCTTTCCACCCTGTCTCCGCTCAGCACGAAGATCATCGAACGGCCCAATCTGGGTTATGATTTTGGCGGCTACCGGGACGGCGTTTTGGAACTGGCCAATGACCTGCCCGGCCTTCGCAGGCTTTATATCTTGAACGATTCCGTCTGGATGGTCGAAGCGCCAACCACGTGGTTCGCGGATGTGCGGTCCCGTGATGTGGATTTCTGCGGCGCCACGTCCAATTACGGGATCAAGCGATATGACGCCGACGACTTTCGCGAACTGCGCTGGCAGTATACGCAGAACCACAGAAATTTCCATTACGCCTCCTACGCGCTTGCAATGGGCAGCCGGATCCTCCGCGATCCCGCCTTTGTGGATTTTTGGCGCAGGTTTCGTATGTCGAATAACAAAAAGCGCACCGTGCGCAGGGGCGAGATAGGGTTGACCCAGTGGGCTATGCGGCACGGATACAGTCATGACGCAACCTGTCCCGTGACCAATCTCGATGCAGAGATTGCCGGTCTCGACGCGGCGGAACTGGACGAGTTGACCCGGCATCTGATAATTCCCGAACGCCCGCGTGTCCGCGCTGTCCGGGACGAAGTTCTGGCCAGTGATCCGCAGAGCGATCAGGGCCGTTCTGACCGCATCCAGATCATTCTCACGGCCGTGTCGGCCCAGGCAATGGGTTATGTGATGCCATATTACACCTTGCGCCATCGTGGCTTTCAGTTCGTCAAGAAGTCCCCACTCTGGATTTCGAGGAAGGGGTCTGAAACGACGCTGGATATACTGTCAGGTCTCCGTGGGGCGATGGGTCAAGAGGCCTGCGAGGAAGCGAAGGTTCTGGCGAGGCGTCTGAAGGAGGGTTTTGAGCTTTGAGAACACCCTCTCGATTGATGGTGTTGTCTATTTCCACGCTGAACTGTGCCGAGTCCGGCACAATCGCCGGAAACGCGGCAAGCCGCGCTGCAACCCGCGGCTTATCAAATACCTGCTGAACGCAATGCGGCATGCCCCTCCGGCATCGTTCCGCTGTGCCTGCTCACGGTCTTCACCCGAGACGTGATCGCCTGCATAAGAACTTGTCGCCCGCTTCGCCGGAGCCGTCCGTCACCCCTCACTTGTTGATGGGGGTGCGGCGGCGGAGACGATGCAGGGCACCCACGCATGCCCTGCTTTGCTAGGGCCTGTGGACAATCATCGTGAAGCGATAAGGGCTGCGACGAGGTTCCAATTGGCAGCGTAGCTGCAATCCGTTTTGTCGTAGCGTGTGGCTATTCCTCGGAATTCCTTTATTTTTGCGAAATAGTTCTCGACCAGATGCCGCCACTTGTAGGCGTCGGCGTCATAGTCACGCTGGTATTTTCGGTTCGTTTTTAGGGGGATCACGGCAATTGCCCCTCGCGCGCCGAGTTCTTCCAAGAGCCAATCGGCATCGAATGCCTTGTCCGCCAGAAGCGCTCCGAAGGAAACATTGCGGATCAATGGTGCAACGCCCTTCATGTCATGCGCTTGACCGGGCAGGAGCAGGAAGCGGATCAGGTTGCCAAGCGCATCCACCAGCGCAACGATCTTGGTCGTTAGGCCGCCGCGCGAGCGCCCGATGGCCTGAGCCTGAGTCCCCCTTTTGCGCCGGTTGCCTTTTGGTGAACCTGAACAATGGTGCCGTCGATCAGTGCGTATTCGAGGTCGGGGTCACCGCTCATTGCGTTGAAAAGACTCTCGAATATGCCCGCCTTGGCCCACCTGCGGAACCGCCGGAATTGACTGTTCCAGTTCCCGAAAACGGGTGGTAGATCGCGCCAGGGTGAGCCGGTACGAACCCGCCAGAAAACAGCTTCGAGAAAGAGACGGTTGTCCTTCGCTGTAACTCCTGCATCACTGGTCTTGCCCGGCAGATGCGGCTCAAGCCGTTGCCATACCTGATCCGTCACCACAAAGCGCTGCTCGTTCATTCAAACCTCCATTTGGGAAGCTTGAATCAGAAATCAAAGCTGATGGGAATCCTGATTGTCCACAGGCCCTAGATAAGGCGGTAAAAAAACGAAGTAAGGAATCCTGTGCGTGGGCTTCAAGCGGTATCTGAAAGGCGTTTGGTTAGCGACGACTCGCATAGCAGATGCAGGAAGAACTTTGAACTTTAGACCAGAGTTGAGCAAACACCTCACAAGGGCACGGGCTGGGTTGCCAATTGTGAAGCGGGCACGAAACCAGGCTTCGACTGTGAGCGGCGCAACCCGCCAACACGACTTCTTGCCCTTACGTCACCCATAGCCTAGACAACGCAACAGTCGGTCGCCGAAGGGCGTCCCGGCCCAACCGTTCTGCCTGAGACGTGACGCAACAACCTAAGGACCTTCCCCCCTTGCTCGACCAAATTGCGCTACGCACCGAACTCGCCGATCATTACGATCTGTCTCCGTCCCTCGCACTCGCGGAAGCTACCGCTGATATCTATGCCCGCATGGATCGCGTCGTTTCGCCGCCCGACTGGGCCGTTTTTGCGCCCTATGTTACCGCGATCAACCGGCTCAAGAAAGAACGCAACGCGGTGATCCTCGCCCACAATTACATGACACCCGAGATCTACCACGGCATCGCGGATGTGGTGGGTGACAGCCTGCAACTGGCGATCGAGGCGACGAAGGTCGAAACCGATGTGATCGTGCAATGCGGCGTGCATTTCATGACCGAGACATCAAAAATCCTGAACCCGGCTAAGACCGTCCTGATTCCGGACATGGAGGCCGGCTGTTCCCTGGCCGAAAGCATCACGACCGAAGGGATTGCCGAAATGCGGGCGAAACACCCCGGCACACCGGTGGTGACCTACGTGAATACGACGGCCGAGGTGAAAGCAGCCTCCGATATTTGCTGCACCTCGTCCAATGCTGCGCAGATCGTCGCGGCACAAGAAAGCGACACCGTGATCATGACCCCGGACAAATATCTCGCCCAGAACATCGCCCGGCAGGTGCCGGAGAAGCGGATTGTCTGGTGGGACGGCTCGTGCATCGTGCATGAACGGTTTACCGCTCGGGACCTACGTGATTTCCGCAGCCACAATCCGGATACCTGGATCATCGCCCATCCAGAATGCCCGCCCGACGTCGTGGCCGAGGCCGATTTCTCCGGCTCGACCAGCGGCATTATCGACTATATCAAGCGCGAAAAGCCCGGCAAGGCAATGCTGGTGACGGAATGCTCCATGGCCTCGAACATCTCGGACAATCTGCCGGATGTGGAATTCGTCGGGTCCTGCAACATGTGTCCCTACATGAAGATGATCACGCTGGAGATGGGGTGGATGCCGCTCTCCCCAGACGGCATCGCAATGTGCCAAGCTTGCGGTGTTGAATCACAAGCTGAAGGAGAGGGCATCCATGGG
>NZ_FOAG01000021.1 GCF_900109455.1 Roseovarius azorensis
GGACCTCGGGCGAGTAGCGATTTGCCATTTTGCTTTTCGTCATAACCATCATCCTTACTTAAGTTGATGGTCTCCGACAAACCCGGAGCGATTCATCCGCAGCTTCAACTCACCGCATAAACCCACCAGCCTAAGATTGAATTAGCGGCTCGAGTATGCCCCGCAGGGATCGACCCGAGAACCGCGATGTGCCGCTCAGCTGCTGCAGCGAGTGTTGTGTTCGCCGTGAAAGCAACCCAGACTTCAACGGTGGCAGGGCTTGGTGACTGCTCATCGTTTGTTGCTGTTTCATGGCCTCGTTGCTTCATCATTGATATCGGTCAAAAGGATAACAACCGTTCTTAGTCTCACGTAGAGGAAAATTTAGCGGCGACCAACGTTTGGTTGCGTGCAACGACAACACCGTAGATTGTGCGTTAGTAGCCACCGAATTGTCTTGGTGTGCTTACAGTTGATCGAAACCGCTGGCAGAAATACTGAAAAGCTGGAGCCGCACAAAGACCAAGGTACCTTTGACATGGATGACAACAGAAATCCCAACCGCACACTCCCCCCTCCACTTGTATCGGCCTTGAAGGATCGCCGTGTAGTGCTATTCCTTGGTGCTGGCGCGTCTCTCGAAGCAAGAACCTCGTCTCGTGCGAAGCCGCCAACTGGATACGAACTCCGGGATCTTCTTTGTGACCGTTTCTTTGGAGGCGAGTACAAAAGTTACGACCTTGCATCTGCAGCGGATTTCGCCATCGAGCGACACGGCTCAATTATTGTTAATCAGTTCATAAAAGATATGTTTGATGCCTTCCTACCAAGCAAACCTCATCTGGATATTACACGGTTTTTCTGGTCTGCGATCGCGACTACGAACTATGACCTCTTAATTGAGAGATCATATGAAGCAACTCCGGAGAGAAAGCAGAACCCCGTTGTGGTCGTAGGGAGTAACGATCCCGTTGATGTGAAAATGCGTTCGGTTACAGACCCCGTCGAAGTGATCAAGCTGCACGGCTGCATTACGCGCGCAAATGATACAAGCGTTCCATTGATTCTATCAGAGGCCAGCTACGACACTTATCTTGATGGGCGAAAACGGCTCTTTCAAAGGTTAGAAGATAAAGCATACGAAAACGTGTTTGTCTTTTGCGGGTATAGAATTGCGGATAGTCACATTCGCAAGCTTATGCAGAAAATTCTGCCAGATGGGGTGACTCGACCAACCCACTATATTGTTTGCCCAGGTGTGAGCGATGTGGAACGGAGTCATTGGGCCGCCAAGAAAATTGAAGTTATAGACCTTAAATTTGGAGAATTTATGGAGCTTCTTGATCAAGAGCTTCCAGAGTTCGCAAGAGACTTACATTTCGTAGCGGATGACGATGGCCCGAGTATTCGCGCAAATTATCGAGCGAAGGTAGTCGAAAGTGATCAGCTAGGTGACTACCTCACACGACAAGTGACTCACGTGCGCCATTCTATGGAAGTCCAGGTCCAAGACCCGAAAGCGTTCTATCTCGGTTTCGATACCGGTTGGGCCTGCATGAAGGACGGCCTCACAATACCTCGCGGCGTCGTGGATGACGTGCTCTACGAAATCATCAGCGCGGAAAGCGATCTGACAAATACCAAGCTACTTATCCTGAAGGGGCCAGTCGGAAATGGGAAAACCATCGCATTGAAGCAGGTTTCTTGGGAGTTGTCGGGGATAGGAAAAACAGTCGTCGCCATGAACGACGGGGGCGTACCATCTGGACCAGAACTTGAGGAGCTTTCAGGTCTCGTTGGTGACCGAGTCTTTGTCGCCGTTGACCAAGTTTCTCAATGTGTTGGGGAACTCAAGAATGCAATCCAACATCTGTGCTCTAGAAACGTGCCCGTCACATTTATCGCCACGGAAACAGATGCTGATTGGAATAATTATTGCGATCCAATTGCAGAGTTTTGTGACGCCGAGTTCCGCGTTCGCTATTTATCGCGTCGAGAGATTGAAGCACTAATTGAGAAGCTTGAAAGGCATCAAAGCCTTGGCGATCTTGAGCGACTATCCAAAGAAAAGAGGATCGAGTGCTTTGAGGAGCGTGCCGAGCGCCAACTCTTGGTGGCCTTGCACGAGGCGACGAAGGGAAAACGGTTTGAGGAGGTGGTGATAGAGGAACACAGTCGACTTCCGGCCGATGCGGCTAAACTCTACCTCGACGTCTGCACTTTGCACCAGTTCGGGGTGGGTGCTAGAGCGGGCACGGTAGGGCGACTGTCCGGAATTACGTTCCCAGAATATCAGGAAAACCTTTTCAAGCCGCTGGAAAATATCGTGCAGGTTAGAAGGGACCAAGTTACTGGTGATTACGCGTACTTCGCAAGGCACGCCAAGATTGCCGATTTCGTCTTTCGTGGTGTGTGTGGCGACGATAGCTCTCGAGCGGAGCAGCTTATTCGAATGCTTCGCTCCCTGGACATCGGGTATTCCTCTGACCGAACGGCATTCGAGCGCTTAACACGCGGGCATTCGCTCATTAGACGATTTGATAGTGCTGAACACATTAGGGCGTTGTTCGAAGTAGTTGCTGATATTTCGACAGAACCTTTTATCTCACAGCAATGGGCAATCTTTGAGTCAACTCATAAGGACGGTGACTTCGATATTGCAAGAGAGCAGATCGAACTGGCCAAGTCGAAGGAACCGCATAACCCAACGATCCAACACACAGACGCCGAATTATCACGTAAGGCTGCTCGTGTCGCCAATTCTCCACGAGAGGCTCAAGTGCTTCGAATGATTGCTCGTGAGAAACTTGGCGAAATGCGGGATCAGAAGAGCCGCTATGTCTTCTCGTCACGGGTTAAGTTACTTTTGGATGAACTTGAAGAGGTCGTTAGATCGGACGAACCGGATAATGGCAGCTTAGATCAAGCTGTGGAGATAATCGAGCGGTTGGAGAGTTTTCTAGAGGAGGCTACGCGGCGCTATCCTGATGACCCAGAGTTTCATGAGTGTGATGCACGCTTCAAGGCCTTTCTTGGTGATGGCGACAAAGTCATTACGGCTTTCAATCGTGCGATTGCTCGCGACACACAGAATCCGGCGGTTGCTATTGGGCTTGCTAAGGCCCTTGAGCGAAAAGGCGACTGGCAAGGAGCGGTCGATACACTTGCAGAGGCACTTCAAAAGAACCCTGACATCAAGCGACACCACTTTGAGTTAGGCCGACTTCTAATCAATGGAAAGACTCTCGATCTGAAATCAGCAGTGTCGCACTTCTCGCAAAGCTATGACCTATTGGACGATAATCATGAAGCACGGTTTTGGCATGCGATGACACTCTACTTTTCTGGAGAAATCCCAGAGAGCCTTGAAGTTTTCGAAGCTATCGATAAGGCGGCTCATTCCGAATTTCGGAAATTTCCAACCCGGGAATCCAACTCAGTTGAGAAAAAGCTTCCGCGCTATGTCGGCAAGGTTTTGAACAAGAACGAGTCGTTTGCTTTCGTTGAGCAAGCTAAAAATCCCCAACATATCTATGCTAATGAGAGGAATTCAGAGCAAAGTGCATGGAATCGTTTGGTTCCGCAAATGCCCGTGACATTTGAAGTTAGGTTTTCCCGACGTGGCCCACAGGCGTATGACCTCCAGATCATTTGAGGGTGGGGGATACAGCCCGCACTAAGAATCACCCTGTTCGATTCGGAGCTGCCATTCGCACCATTATGACTGATCGGCTGCTTTAGGCCGAACACGTACGCGATGAGGTTAAATGAAACAGTGCGTCGTGTAAGCTACACCACCATTACAATACACCACGCGCGATTTAATTTATGTATTTTATACAAGTACTTATTCTTTAGTTACCTAAGAACAAACCCCTCCTGTCAGGTTTATTCAAGCAGGAGCCATCGGTGTGGATTGTGATTTCTGTACGAGACACCCCGCTTTCAGAGGTTTCAATGAACTGGCTTAGCGACCGGCTTTCTGCGTCATGCCAGTGGTTCGACCTGCATCGGCCCACCGTCCTTACGCGAAGCGGTCGTTGATGCATCTTGCGGCGAAAGTCCGTACCGCCCGCCACGTCGATCTTGCCGCAGCTGCGAACCATATAGGGCGCGCGAGGGTCCACGAAGGAGGGTAAGCGGTGCGTGACCGCCGTTGGGCTTTCAGGTTGACGGTTTTTGGAAGGCCCAAGGCATGAGGTCGTCGATGCGCGAGGCGGGGTGTCCGTTGGCGATGGCGGTCAGGGTTTCGCGCAGGTAGGCGTAGGGATCGACAGCGTTCAGCTTGCAGGTCTCAATGAGCGAGGCCATGCGCGCCCAAGTGCGACCGCCCTCATCATGACCCGCGAAGAGTGCATTTTTGCGATTGAGTGTGATGGGCCTGATGGTGTTTTCGACCGGGTTGGTGTCCATCTCGACGCGGCCATCGGTCAGGAAGATTTGCAGGCCATCCCAGTGGCGGTGGATATAGCCGAGCTTCTCGCCCAAGCGGGATTTAGCGGATATCCGGCTGCGCTGATGGGTCAGCCAGAGGCGGAAGTCTGCGATCAACGGGGCCGATTGCAGCTGACGGGCAGCGAGGCGTTCTTCGGGGGAACGGCCCCGGACGGTTGCCTCGATCTTGTAGATCTGGGCGATGCGGCGCAGGCCTTCAGCGGCGATCTCGGAGCCGTCCTTTTGATAGATGTCATGCAGCTTGCGTCGCGAATGCGCCCAGCAGTAGGCCAGCGTCAGAGGCATACCGCCCACGCGCTTTGGTTCGGCCAAGGCGTCATAGCCGGTATATCCATCGACCTGCAGAATGCCCTCGAAGCCTGTCAGGATGTCCATCGCATGGCGGCCATGGCGCCCGGGCGCATAGGTGAAGACGACGGCGGGCGGATCGTCGCCACCCCAACCGCGATCATCGCGGGTCACCGCCCAAAGGTAGCCAGTTTTGGTCTTGCCTGCCTTGGGGTCGAGCACCGGTGCGCGGGTCTCGTCCATGAACAGGCGATCTGATCGCTTGAGATGGACCAGCATGCGATCAACGACCGGGGCCAGATGGTATGCCGCTGTGCCGCACCAGTTTGCCAGGGTTGACCGGTCCAGGTTCACGCCGCCCCGGCCATAGATCTGGCATTGGCGATAAAGCGGCAAGTGGTCGGCATATTTGGAGACCGCGACATGGGCGAGCGTGCCCTCGGTCGGCAAACCGCCTTCGATCAGCCAGTTCGGTGTGTCCGCCTGTATGACGCCTGCATCGCAACGCCGGCAGGCATAGCGCGGGCGAACGGTGACGATGACCTGGAAGCGGGCGGGAACGATGTCGAGCCGTTCGGCGCGGTCTTCGCCGATCTTCACCATATCGGTGCAGCCGCAGGGACAGATCTTTTGCGCGGGTTCGATCACTTGCTCGATGCGCGGCAGGTGGGCGGGCAGATGGCCAAGATTGCGCTTGGCAGCCGGGCGTCTTGGTTTACCATCGGCATTGCGTTCGACCAGCGCATCCCGCACGGCCTCGGCCTCGGCGACCGCTGTTTCCAGATCCTCAAACGCCAGCTGACGCGCATCGGGGGGAAGATGCTCGGACCGCTTGCCATAAAGCGCATGACGCAGCTCGGCGATCAGGTAATCTTGGCGCTCGGTCTGCGCCTCCAGCCCGGCGACCCTGGCCTGCATGGCCGCGAAGGCCTCACGCACGGCAGGCGGAAGGCTGTCCAGATCAAAGGGGAGATCGGCGGGCGCAGACATGGCGATTTATACCGCATGCCCCCACGACTGCCCATATTTACAAGGCGATCCGAGTCATTCTGTCGCGGTGGGCGGGGTCGGTCTGGGCGCATGGATGCGGCGCCAGTCAAGCCCTGCAAACAGCGCCTCGAACTGCACCCGCGACAGCCGCATGACGCCGTCACCCACCTTTGGCCAGGCGAAGCCGCCCTGCTCCAGCCGCTTGTAGATCATCACGATGCCACTGCCGTCCCAGAACAGAACCTTGACCCTGTCGCCACGCTTGGACCTGAACACCACCATCACCCCCGCCTTCGGCGCAAAGCCCAGCTCGGAATGTGCCATGGCTGCCAGCCCGTCGTGCCCTTTGCGGAAGTCTACCGGCTTGGTCGCGATTACTATCCTTACGGCCTGATCCGGAAAGATCACAGCACCTTCCTCAGCGCCGCCACCAAGGCTGCCGCGCGGTCTGGGCTGCAATCCGGCGTCACATGCAGAACGGCCCCACAGATCTCGACCTTGATCACGTCCGCGTCGGCCGACGCAGTAGCGGCAGCGGCATCAACCGATGGCTCGATCACCAGCGGCACAAAGGCTGGGACCGCATCCATTGGCACCACCAGCTCCCCCTTGCGCGCAAGACCGCGCCATCCGGAAAGGTGCCGGGCAATCAACCCATACTTCGCCGCAACATCGCAGACCCGCGCGCCGGGCTGAAAACTCTCGGCCACAATCCGCGCCTTGAGATCATCCGGCCAACGCCGACGCCCGGTGGGGCCATCAAGGACCTCGATCCGCGACACTCCCCTCGGCCCCCGCACCTCCATCCGGTGCTCGTTTTGGTGCTCCACGGCCAGCCTCCCGCAAACTCAGTTGCACGACGGAATGCCCGAAGTCACATCAAGCCGAAACCACGGGGCTGGCGCACCACTTACGAAGGAGGCGGGGGCGCAGGGTGTGCTGGTGGCGTCGCAGAACGCCGTTTTGGCCCCCATAAGAGCCACCTTGGACGCCTGCGCCGTGACAGAGCCGTGCCCGGTCGCACGGCGCGCTCCGGATGGTGGCCGTTGCGGACCGCCGCCGCATGGCCATCGGTTATCCTCCGGCCCCGGAATTGTGCCATGAAACTTTCAAGCTCGGCTTCCATCGCAGATTGTGGCAAATGGCGCGGACCTTTTCGCAGCAGTTCTGTCAGCGGGTCCGAGAGCGCGGCGCGACCGGCAAGTTCAACGAACTTACTCTCATTCATGGTGGTGGGTCCACTTCGGTTGGCGGGTTGTGTCGCAACGACTATCCAACCGGATGTACTGCCAGCTTTCAAATTTCCCAGACGTCAGATTCAGTCATAGCTCGTGGTGTATCTGGTGCAGAAGCTATTGACTGGCAAACGAGTTCAATGAGAATATTCAGATTATTTGTGACATGCTTGCGAAACTCAGAGCGCGTTTTTACAGGAATTCTTGTAATGATGCCATTCGCGGGGAGGTGTGGTTTGAAATGGACGTACCTTTAACAATCCTCATTATCCTTGGCTTCATATTTATCGCCCCCTTCGTCGTTCTTGCCGGTGCGGTGCTCATGTGCGGACTGGCGCTGGGATTAATTTTTTCTTTTTTGGTCGCCCTCGCAGGTATTGAACTGTCGATGGCTATTTTCCTCACCTGCATGGTGGCGGGTGTCGTGCTTGCTGCTCTTACCGGTTTGGGTGCCCTGCTTGAGGGTCAAGAAACTAAGGACAAAGAGCAATGAGCGCCCGGCTGTCCCGAATTTTCTTCCGGCGTCTCATTAGGGCTAGATTTACAGCGATCATCATCCTTCTGTGCATGTACACTCCTTCAATTGGTAGTGCCTATGCACACGTTCTAGATGAGTCGCCCAGAGTGCTAATTCCATCAACGAAGTGGTTGACGATCAATATTGGTGAAATCGTTTCCTCTGATACTGAAATGAAGTTTGAGAACGGGGAAACTTTGAAGCTACATCTGCTCAGGTCTAGTCAACCGGGGAACTGGACGACTGGTGTTGATGAACCGCCCACGACTGCGCAAATATTTAGGGTTAGCGACAAGGTCATCAGACTTATGGACGGCTCGCCGTTGTGCGGAGAAAATCCGATTACTCACATAGCGGCATGGCACGACGCTGACCAAGGCGGCGCTCACGCCGAATATCGGCAAGGCGGGCAGACCGTAGTCGTCTCGCTAGCGTTCTTTACGGGACCCAGCCCTCCTCTCGACTTCTTCTCTGAGGGCAGATGCTTCCAAGTGACAATGTACCTCGGCCCCTATGCAGATGTTCCGGGAGGAGTAAGCCGAGCGCCAAGCATAGTACAGCGGCCCACTCCGCGAACTGAAGCGCCGAACATGCAAAACTCTCCAAACTCTCTAAAAGAAACACTGGGCAGTAGGGAGTGTGAGCTAATCGGCGGGATCGCCCGCGAAATTGCCATCTGGAGGGACAACGGCAGATCACTTTCAGCGTCGAAGGCAGCCATTGAGGAAGTGTCAAGTAGTAGCGGAGCCGATAAGTATACGCCTGCGCTACTAAGCACTGTTGAATATGTCTACAGGCACGCTTCACTATCACCCAGTTTGATTAAGGCGCATTTCGACCTTGCGTGTGGGCGAAGATAAGCACTCGGATTTGTTTAAGCGAAGGTGCCGCCTAATGAATGACTGGCCTGACTATTTCACCTCGGCATGCAGATGCCCGAATGGCGGAACTAGGCTGAGAAAGACAGCGGTCTGCGCGACGGCGTGACCCCGGAGCAACGTTATACTTTACCACAAAAATCTGGCAGCCCAAGATTGAACAGGAGGCCGCGGAAATCCCCCCCGTGGGGCCACCCCAAACATGCCATCTCACACCACTGTCTGTTCGAAGTTGGCATACACCATCGCCGGTCTTGTCCAAGTGGGGCGCTCTGGTCGTCGCCTTCTTGATGCTCATAAGGGTATACTGCAACGAGCAGTGAGAAAGGTGCCTTGAGGGGTGTTCGTAGGGGTTGACTTCTCCATATGAACACTCCATCTCTGTGAACAGAACCTCTGAACACAGCGAAGGAACCCCGATCATGCACATCCTCTACACCCGCGTCTCCACCAGCGAACAGACCAGCGACCACCAGCTTGAGCAGGCCAAGAAGGCAGGCTTTCAGATCGACGATGTGGTGACCGATCACGGCACCTCAGGGGTCAGCACTCGGCTGGCCGATAGGGAAGGCGGCAAGCGGCTCCTGCACATGCTGCGTGAGGGTGACACTCTGGTGGTGCGGTGGCTCGACCGCCTCGGGCGCAACTATCAGGACGTCACGGACACGCTCCGGGGCCTCCTCAGGAAGGGCGTGACGGTCAGGACGGTGATCAACGGCATGGTCTTCGATGCGCGCCCCAAGACAGCCACAGAGGAGGCCGTGAGGGATGCCCTGATCGGGTTCATGGCGGCACAGGCAGAGGCACAGGCACAGGCCACGAAGGAAGCCCAGAGGGCCGGGATCGAGCATCACAAGGTAGCCTCCCCCGAGAAGTTCAAGGGCCGCAAACCCACCTTCGACCGGGGGCAGTTCGATCAGGTGGTGGCGCTGGCAGAGGCGGGTCAGGGGCACTCGGCCATTGCCAAGGCCACGGGGCTGAACCGGAACGCGGTCATTCGCATTGCCGAGAACCCGGCGAAGGCAGCGGCGGCACTGGAAAGGTGGGGGGCGTAGGCGGGAATCAAGCCATTGATCTAAATATGTTATTTATTTTCAATATATTAACCCACCCCCTTGCCCTAAGAGAGCGGACCTGAGCGGCACCATCGGCGGCTACTTCTCGGGCTGTTGCCGGTGGTTGGCTATGCAACGACGGACTGGTCTCCGGGGCACCTGAGCGGCTGGGCGTAGTCAGTCACTTTCGATAGTTCATGCAAGAGGAGGCCAGCCGCTGCGGTGGCAGTTACGACAGCAGGGCAACGCCGATAATCCGCCTCCGTCTTAAATAGTAGAACCGTTCGGGGCACTGCGTGGGGAAATTGAAGGCAGCATCTCCTACGGCTCCTCGGCTTGATCATCATCCTGGGGCTGAACCCTTTTGATGGTCGTTCAGATGTCCCAGTGAAACTGGGTTGGCCTGAACATGGTCCAAAACAGTCCTTTATCTCTTCTCCTCGGCGGCGAAAGCCGCTCATGGGTCTCACCTCGAAGAGGCACCATCAGGATTGTCCAATTTCATTGGGTGGACCTGATCATCACCTTCAATCGGCTTCGCCGGAAGACCATGGCTTGGCTTCCGCCTCGGCGGCGTAGCAGCCCCAACACCACCTCGAATGTGCACCCTCTGGCTTGTCCAGTCTCACTGAGTGCCCCCAGAGCATCACCTTCAGTCGGCTTCGCCGCATCCTGGCTCGGCTTACGCCTCGGCGGAGTAGCAACTATACCCACCCGAAAATACCCACCAATGCCCTTAAGGTAAGAAAGGAGATCGCTATGTCGAGCTTCATCGACGACGACGGTCAACCCGTCTTTACTGACGACTTCACGCACAGAGTGGTTTCCTACAGCGGCAAAGACCTCGACGTGATCGAGACCAACGGCAACCTCTGGCTATCAGGAGCGCAGGTGGCGGAGGCCATGGGCTTTCCACAGCACAAGAGCGGCGGCTACGGGCGAATGCTCAAGCGCATCGCGCCTCCAGACGTCATCAAGATCAAAGACACGCCCTTCAGGTTCACCGATGGTCGCCGCAATGGTGGCTCTCTGGTCAGCCCGAGGGCCATCCTGGAGCTGGCCTACGGAAAGAAGACGCAGGGTCACAACCCGTTCAAGGCCGTCCCTGTCGCAGAGTGGATCAAAGAAACGCTACTGCCCGACGGCACAGACGCAGAGGCGTGGTCTCCAGCCCGCAAGGCAGCCGTGACGCTGGAGCCGATGTTCCACAAGACGATCATCGCTGTGGATGAGGATGAACAGGGCAGATCGCTCGACCCGCTGAGACCGACGGTGCCCTATCATGGCCTCACCGACAACGCCCCAATCCAACCCGATGAGGTCGAGTTCTGCCTCTGCCCAGAAGCTTGGGAGGGCCTTGGTGAATGCTGGTGCCGGGGGAAAGGTGGCATTCGTTCTGCCCATCCAGTTCCGTTTGTGCCCTATGACGGGACCGAGGTGATCGACGAGGAAGACGATTGCTGGTCGCCGCTTGGGCAAGACAGGACAAAACTCCTCAACGCCGCCGTCAGTTTCTGACCACCCGAAACGCCGCCCAAAACATCAACCAAACGCGCCCTCTCGGTCCACCCGGGGGGGCTTTTCCATGTCCATCGAAAGGACCATCCACATGACAGACAGCAGCCACCACTGCGACGCCATCCGCTTCGACCTGGACTTGGTGCGGGTCTACCGTCGCAACGGCCCGGAGTATCACACCAAGCCGCGCGCCAGATCATCGCAAGGCCATGAGATTGTCGGCTGGGAGGCCATCGTCTCTCAGATGGCAGCCCGTATGCGCGCCGATAACCCTGCTTTTAACGGCCTCCTCGAGGTCTACCGGGGGGACACCCTCGCATTCATTCCAAGGCCCCTGAAAGCGGCCTTCTTGCCCGACCCGTCCCGACAGCCGCTGCGTCAGCAGCTACTCAAGAGCCTGAAAAGGAACCTGTGATGAAACCTTCGCCCTACATCCGCCCCGTCAAGACAGCCGCCGCCAGCATCGGAGAGCGCCGCATGCACTGGACCCGCTTCCTGCGCAAGGAGGCCCTTTACCGCCTTCCATCAGCCGAGTTCCTGGCAGCAGAGGAGGGCCTTGCCAGCGCCACCCGCTCTCGTCGGGGTCAGAACAAGGCGGCTTGGATCAACACCAGCCTTCGCATTGACCAGATCGCCGTCGTTGAGGTTCTCCAGAAGCTGCACCTGCAGAACACCGGAAAGGAAATCTCACGGGCCGAGGTCCTGGCCGCCCTCATGGCCGCCGGTCTTGGGGCCGTTCTGGCCCGCGATGAGTTCAGCGCATCCCGCTGACCGCAACGGCATCACCCAACCCACTGAAAACCAGTCAAGGAAATACAAATGTCCAACACAGAAATCACCATCCACACCGACGGCTCTTGCCTGAACAACCCCGGTCCCGGCGGTTGGGCCGCAGCGGTCAGACGCTATACCGACGATCAGGAGATCAAGAAGGCCCTCCTGAGCGGGCGCAGCCCCAAGACGACGAACAATCGCATGGAAATGACCGCAGCACTTCGTGGGCTGGGCAAGATCAAGCGGGACGAGAAAGCCCAGATTACCGTCTTCTCCGACAGCCAACTCCTCGTCAGAGGAATGACGGAATGGCTCCCGAACTGGCAGAAGAATGGCTGGCGCAACTCCAGCGGAAAGCCAGTCGAGAACCGCGACCTCTGGGAAGCGCTCGTGGCAACCTGCGCAGGCCTCAATGTCAGGTGGACTTGGGTGCGCGGGCACGATGGTGATGCCAGAAACGAAGAGGTGGACGCCATCGCATTTGCCGCCGCGAACGGGAGGGCCTGATCATGTGCGACACGTTCAGAAAACTCCTCGATCAACTTCTGCGGGACATTCGCGACGACCTGAGGACGATCAAGAACACCCAACAGTAGCGCGCAGAATGCCAGCCGCCGGGAGGGGATAGGTGGGCTTCGGGGTTACTTGCCTTGAGCCTGCCGTTGTGCCCGCTTGAAGAAATGACGGGTGGCCTGTTCGCGGGCCGCCCTGTCGGTCATCACGACGCTGCGCATTTCGTTGTCTCCCTGAAACATGCGGACCATGCCCTGAAAGAACGCCTGCGAGAAGGCGTTGTAGACCACGTCGGCGGGGTTGTTGCGCATCATGTCGAGCATTTCGTCATCGAGGATTTCCCGGTTCACGCGCTCGAAACGCAGGAAATCCTCTCTCGAAAAGTTCGTTCCATGGCGATCATTGAACGACTCGATGATCTCGGAAAGGGATTTTTCCTCATCCTCGGTGTAAGGGTTCGCGCCGAACTCGGTGATCGGGTCCAGCGTGGTGGTGTCGCCCGGTGACAGGGAGGCGCTGCCGCTCTCACCCTCCTGCAGGCGAAACGCGGACAGGTTCAGCATCTCGTCGGTGATGGTGATATCAGCGGGCACATCACGCGACGGCAACAGGCGCGACAGCCACGCGGTGTAGGCATAGAGTTTTTCCAACCATGCGTCCTGCAGGGATACGACCTGCGCTACGAATGCATAGAAACGCTGAAAGCTCTTGAGGAGTTGCCGGAACTCCTCCTTCAGGGCCTCGTCCTCATCCAGAACGAAACGCTCGACCGCCAGACGAACCGTGCCCTCGAGTGCAAGACGGTCTTGTGTCGTCAGATCGCCCTTGAAGAACTGGTCGGCAAAGCGCTCCACCTCGGCCTTGGTCACATAGCCTGAGGTCGATATGCGCTGTTCCAGATCATAAATCTGGTTCAGATCAGTGCGCTCTTCGAGTGCCGTCGCCTCATAGAATGGCGCGAAGGCTTCCTTGATCTCATCCATCGTGTTCTGGAAATCGAGGACAAAGGTGCGATCTTTGCCCGGATGGGTCCGGTTCAAACGTGCCAGCGTCTGGACCGCCTGCAACCCGGCGAGTTTCTTGTCCACATACATGGCCACCAGTTTTGGCTGGTCGAAGCCGGTTTGGTATTTCTCGGCGACAACGAGGATTTGATAGGCGTCGCTGTCGAACTTCCTGGGCAGTTCCGTCTCGGCAAAGCCGTTGGCTGTCGCTTCCGTCCAGACATTGCCGTCAATGGTCAGATCGCCGGAAAATGCCACCAGCGCCTTGAGGCCCGCATACTTGTTTTTGACGATATACTCGTTCAGCCGTTGCCAATACCGCAGGGCGTGTTCGCGGCTCCGCGTCACAACCATCGCCTTGGCTTGCCCGTTGAGTTCCTTGGCGACGTGGCGGCGGAAATGCTCGACGATCACCTCGACCTGCTGGTCAATTGCTTCGGGATGCAGCGATGCGTAGCGGGCGACGCGCGCCTGCGCTTTCCTGCCTTTGAAAGCCGGGTCGTCTTCAATGGTCTTCTCAAGTTGATAATACGCCTTGTAGGTCATGTAGTTCTGGAGAACGTCGAGAATGAAACCCTCCTCGATGGCCTGACGCATCGAGTAGAGGTGGAATGGATGCGGCTTTCCGTCAGACCCGATGCGCCCGAACCGTTCCAGCGTCACGTTGCGCGGCGTCGCGGTAAAGGCCAAAAACGAGATGTTCGCCTGCGGTCCCCGCGCCTTCTGGAACGCCAGCACCATATCCTCGATATCCTCGGAACTGTCAGCCTCGCGGGTCAGCGCATCGGTCATCGCCTGGGCTGCCTTGCCGGATTGCGACGAATGCGCCTCGTCGATGATCACCGCAAAGTTCTTGCCGGATTGCCCCGAGATCGCCGCCAGATGCTCGGTGCCGAATTTCTGAATGGTGGTGATGATGATGCGCGCGCCCTTCAGGATGGCGTCTTTCAGATCGCGTGAGGTGCCGTCGATCTTTTTCACCACGCCCTCAGTCTGGGCAAGCCCGCCGATGGTGTTCTGCAATTGCCGGTCCAGCACCAGACGGTCGGTGACGATGATCGCCGTGTCAAACAGCGGGCGGTCGTTCTCATCATGCAGATTGATGATCTGATGCGCCGTCCAGGCGATGGTGTTTGACTTGCCCGACCCGGCGCTGTGCTGGATGAGGTAATTCTGGCCAGCGCCATGGCCCCGCGCATCGGCCAGCAGCTTGCGCACCGCGTCGAATTGCTGGAAGCGGGGAAAGATCAGCGCCTCTTTGCCATTCCCGCGCTCGAGGTGGATGAACCGCCCGATGAGATCGAGCAGCACCTCTCGCGAGAGCACCGCGCGCCCCTCGGGCAGGTCCTTGTAGAGATAGGCAACACGGTTCTCGCCCGGAATGTCAGGGTTTCCGGCTCCGCCATTGCGTCCGCGATTGAAGGGCAGGAACCGCGTCTTGCCGTTCATCAGGCGCGTGGCCATTGAGGCGTTGTCCTGATCGACCGCGAAATGGACAATCGCCCCGCGCTTGAAGGTCAGCAGCGGTTCACCGGCGGGGGAACGGTCCTGCCGATACTGCTTCTCGGCGTGTTTGAAATTCTGACCCGTCAGCAGGTTCTTGACCTCCAGCGTCGCGACCGGAATGCCGTTGACGAAGGTGACAATGTCGATGGCGTTCTTGTTCTTCGCCGAATAGGTCACCTGCCGCATGACCGACAGGATGTTCGCCTCATAGAGCCGCGTAAGGTCGGGGTTCAGGTTCGAGGCAGGCTTGAAATGGCAGAGCGTGAAGCGGATGTTGGGCACCAGCTTGATGCCCTCACGCAGCACGACATGGGTGGGGTTGTCCTTCAGCGCCTTGTCGAGACGCTTGAGCACCTCCGCCTCGGCCTGCACGCTGTAGTGATCTTCCAGCACCTGCCACGCCTCGGGCTGCGTGGTCTTGAGGAAGCGGAACAGCAACCCGGTGTCGAGGGCATAGGAAACGCTGTAATCTGTCGCGCAGTCACGTTCGATGTATCCCTGTTCATCGGTCAGGCAGGCGACGATATGCGCCTCGAAGACCTTTTCCCGGTGAATGTCGGCGGTGGTGTGGGTTTCTGTCATCTGATCACTTACCCCCGAAACTTCCCGACGGTGCATTGGCTCGGGCGTGTTTTGTTCCACGTTTCTATGAGCAGTTTTCTATTTGCCTCATGCCATTTCTTTACCTCCCGGTGCCGCCGCATAACGGCGTCTGCGCCATGCAAGGGTTCGCAAGTGTCAATGCTGAAGTTTCCGGTGCCCGCGTTCGTCTTCACCCGAAAGTGGGGTGGTGGATGCTCATTCGCAAAAATCTCTATCTTGATGCCGTTGAACCTTTTCACAAGAAATTCAGTGTGGCCGTGGTCCAGACTACCGCGTCTGGGTTCGAGCATATCGGCAAGGTTCATGTCGCTTAGGAGCGACTCGACACTTTCATCTTCAAATGGAACGACAGTTTCAGTCACGCGCCCATCTCCTCTTGAATGGCGTCTAGGCGGCGGTTGCGGGTGCCGGATTTGGCGTAGGTCGCCACGTCGATCTGACCCGTGACAGCGGCGGTGATCAGAGCGGAGCGGTATTCTTTGAGGCGGTCGATGGATCGCTCCTGCAACGATTGTGTGCTGCCAATGCGTTCGAAGATCCTGTCGATTTCAGACGATATTGTTTGCTGGAGGTCTTTTGGCGGGATCGGCAACCTGACTTCGCCTACCTGAGAGAATCCAAGTCCTTGTTTGAGACCATACTGAAATAAGGAGAACTGACGCTGCCCGATTTCTGAATAAAGCAATTGCGCTAGCAGTTTAGCGTAAACTTTCTCAGGTCGAGGTCGCAGCAAGCAAATGTGTTGATTTACATATGCGATCTCTGGAACGGTTTCGAGGAAACCAACCGCGCCGGTCCGTCCCCCAGTAATGCAGACCAATGTGTCGGCATCCTTCAAACGTGTTCGGCGCGCTTCGGCGTTCGTTTGCGGGATGATGCGCTTCGCTTCTGACAGAACGATTTCGTTACGTCTTCCGATGTTACCGCTTTGCAGGAAGAGTTCTCCATCATCCTGTATCAGATCACTCCATCCGCGTGATCCAGAGGTCATGAGTTTGACGACATGCTTGACGCGTCCAACAGACCAACCGTTTGCATTGAAGTGGATATCAAAGATGTTTGGCGTTTCCTTCATTTCTGGACCGCCGAAAGCACGAATAACAGAAGGTGCGGCGGTCAACCTGCTTTCTGAAAGCGTTTCGATGAACCGCTGCTTTTTCTCGATCAGCAGGTCTATTCTTGCGGTCTCACGGTCCAGAAAATCGACAATCTGGCGTTGGGTCGCGAGGTCGGGGACGCGCAACCGAATGTTCTTCATGTCGGCATAACGGGTCGTCCAGAGGTCTGCAACGATGCCATGCCCCCACCGATAGAACTCTTCTTGAAATGCAGGGGAGCGTAGCAGGTGATGGGCAAAGTGAGGGTCGATGTTGCGCGGTTCAAGCACGATACTGATCAGCGAGACCGACCCTTCGTGATCGGAAATGCCGCCTGACCCTTTGCGGTCAGACCGACTGTTGATCACGTAGTCACCAACGCGAACCACTTTGCGATTGTCGCCGTCGTCGGTTTTCGCGGCGGTTTCGAGTTGCGGGACGATGCCACCCATCGTGACAGAAAGCGGAGGGAAATCCTTGTCGCTGCCCTTTTCTTTCCGTTCGCGGAAGAGTTGCCCGAGGCGATGGAGTTGCCAGTAAGGCGGGCTGGCGAGTGTCATGATGTCTGTCACTCAACCACCTCCTGCAGCAGACCTGCGATCTCGGCCTCCAGCGCCTTCAACTCGGCGTCGATCTCTGCCAGCGGGCGAGGCGGCACATATTTGTAGAAATAGCGGTTGAAGTTGATCTCATACCCGACCCGCCCGATGCCGCCATCCTGCGCGTCGGTGTAAGTCTCATCCACCCAGGCATCGGGAACGAAGGGCAGCACCTCGCGCTGCACATAGTCCCGCCAGTTCTGCCCCAGCGGCACCAGTTCGTGATCGCGCAGATCGGTATCGGGTTCGGGATTTCCCTTGGCATCTGTGCAGACCGCCGCGTCCTCATCCCGCTCAGACAGCGCCGCCAGAACAGCCTTCTTCACGGGAGCCGCCAGTTTGATGCCAGCGCCCCTCAGCGCCTTGCCCAGCACCCTCTCGAACTCCTCCCGGTTCAGCCAGCGTTTGCCTTCAGGCAGCCCCTTCAGCAGCGCCTGAACGAGGCCCTTGCGGTCAGGCTCATCGAGCCTCTCGAACGGCTTGGCCTCCTCCAGCGCCGCCAAGCCCTCCTCGGTCACCTGAAAGGCCAGCTTCAGGGGCCGCTCGACGCGGATTTCCCGGTAGCCGAAATCGGTCGTGTCGAAGATTTTCGAGAACTCACCCCAGCCGGAACCGCCATTGAGCATCTCGGAATAGATGCGGGTGATTTCATCACAGGCCTCGGGCGGAATTTCCCGGCGCTTCGAGCCGAGGGATTTGCGCATGGATTTCCAGAACCGATCACTGCTGGCGTCGATCAGTTGCACCTTGCCGCGCCGCGCCTTGTCCTTGCGGTTGGTGAGCAGCCACACATAGGTCTGAATGCCGGTGTTGTAGAAAAGGTCCGTGGGCAGCGCGATGATCGCCTCAACCCAGTCATTCTCCATCATCCAGCGGCGGATTTCGCTCTCGCCTGACCCGACCCCGCCGGTGAAGAGCGGAGAGCCGTTCATCACAATGCCGATGCGCGAGCCTTGCTCGTCATTGCGCATCTTGGAAATCATGTGCTGCAGGAACAGCAACTGCCCGTCCGAGATACGCGGCAATCCCGCCCCGAAGCGGCCCTGCATGCCGTCGTTCGCGGCCTCGTCCTTGATCGGGTCGGCGTATTTCTTCCAGTCCACGCCGTAGGGCGGATTTGACAGCATGTAATGAAAGCGCTTGCCGGTATGTGCATCCTGGGTGAGCGTGTTGCCGAAGGCGATGTTCTCGGGGTTGTGCCCGGTTACCAGCATGTCGGATTTGCAGATCGCGAAGGACTCGGGGTTCAGTTCCTGCCCGAACAGTTCGACGCGAATGCGTTCGTTGAGCGCCTTCATCTCCATCTCGGCGATGGACAGCATCCCGCCGGTGCCCGCCGCCGGGTCATAGACCTGCCGGATGACCCCCGAGCCGGTGAGCGCATCGCGGTCGTTGATCAGCAACAGCGAGACGATCAGGCGAATGACCTCACGCGGGGTGTAATGCTCCCCCGCCGTCTCGTTCGAGATTTCAGAAAAGCGCCGGATGAGGTCTTCGAACAGATACCCCATCTCGAGGTTGGAAATGGCATTCGGGTGCAGGTCGATCTGACTGAATTTGTCGAAGACCTGATAGAGCAGACCGGCATCATTCAGCCGCTTGAGCTGGTCGGTGAACAGGAACTTGTCGAGGAAAACATCGCGGACATTGCCCGAGAACTTGGTGATGTAGTCGATCAGGTTCTTGTGAATATCCTTGGCGTCCTGCCCCTTGAGCGAGGCGAAGGTGAAGCGGGACAGGTTGTAGAGGCGGATATCCTGACCGACGATGCCAGACAGCAGCGTGTCGCGCGCCTCATCGTCCATCTCTTGCGGTAAGGACGCAGCCATTTCGAGGACGGCGGGTTTCGTCTGCTCTAGAATGCAATCGAGACGACGCAGGACAACGAAGGGCAGGACGACCTTACCATACTCGGATTGTTTGAAATCCCCACGAAGGAGTTCTGCGACAGACCAAACGAATGACCCGAGCGACTTGATGTCCGCGTTGCTCAAAGATCTTCCTCTCCCCAATGGCTTATCGGTCGAAAAGCAAACAGGCTTTGCAACCTTTGGGGTGACGCTAGCATGAGAAATCCTGCAAGGCCAATGCGCATGAGTGTCGAGCACATCAGTGCAAGGCCCTCAAGGCACGTCCCACGCGCACCTACCGGTCTCCTCTAGGTGCTCCCCTCAAACGCCCTCTCCATCGACTCATAGGTGGCCCTCAGTCGCGCCTCAGTGCCCCCGTAAACACTATCCCCAATGCCCCCTTGAGAGTGCCCGAGGATGCGGCGTTCGTCCCGCTCTGGAAGATGGCCCACAGAACTCCTACACAGCGCTTGATCAGAGAAATATTTTATGTATATATTTCAAGCGTATATCAGGAAACACATAGAGTTCAATCCTCCCCAGCAGCACCATAATGATCGTTGATCTGCACCATATCTTCCGGGCGTACTGTCCCGGAAATCGTGATCGCTGACATTTACACACCCTTGAAGTTGACACGCCCCTCGTATTCTAGGGCGTCGTCGGTTTCCATTCTGCGCGTTTCGGCAAGGCGGCGTTCGGTCTTTTTCTGGCGTGAGCGACCGTATTGACCGATGCCTATGGCGACAAGGATGATCGCGCCGCCGGGGATCAGGCCGGGGCCGGGGTCTTCGCCCACGAGGATCATGGCGATCATCAGCGCCGCCAGCGGCGAGAAGGAGGTTGCGAGGGAAATGTCGCCCGAGCGCGCGTGCTTGAGGCCGAGTGTCCAGGCGAACTGGCCGATGAGGATGACGATGATCACATAGACCCAGACCCATTTCCAGACGATGGCCGAGAATATGTCCTGAAAATGCAGGGCGCCGTAGAGATAGAGGGCCAGAAAATAATAGACGACCGTGCCCAGGGCCATGCGGTAGACCGAGAATATGCCCAGCGGAATACCCTTGAGGCTGGCGCGGCTGATGATGGTTGAGGCGATGAACGACAGGGTTGCAAAGATTGTCGCGATCTCTCCCTTGCCGAACGTGAAGGCCCCACCGTCCCGGTTCAGCGCCAGCATCACCAGCGCCCCGCAGAGCGCGATCAGCCCCGCTGCCAGCGCCCAGGGATCCAGCCGCTCGCGCAGCACGAGCCAGGCGGTCAGCAGAAAGAGCGGTGGTTCGATCCGGCCGATCAGCACGACATTGGTGACCGTTGTGTAATCCAGCGCAATAAAGAACAGCGCCGGCGTCACGGCCGAGGACAGGATGCCCGAGACGGTCAGGATGGCCCAGTTGCGGCGCGTGAGATGGCGCAGCTTGTCCCGCGTCCAGTCCTTGTGGAACACGGCGATCATCGGGATGAGCGACAGAAGCGATCCGAGAAAGAGCAGGTTGCAGAGCGTGACCGCGTTGCGCCCCATGACCGGGTTCTGCCGTCCGATATCTGCCAGCAGCGAGATGATCGAATTGGCCGACGCATAGACCAGCACCGCCACCCAGACGAGGAGCGCGCCCATCAGGGCATTGGGTATGCCGCGCTCAGATCGGTTTTCGGTCAGCGTCATGGGGCAATCCTTGCCACAGATCCTCGGACCGGACGTGACCCGCAGCCGGGTCGCGGCAGGTCCGCCGCATTGCCGTGACGTTACGTTTCCGGTGCCTGTCTGGCAATGTTGATTCTGCAAGGGGTGCGGGGGGCCCCGCGCGGGTTTCAGCTGCGCTGGCCGGAAAACCGCGCCTGCCAGTCCTCGCGGGCCTCATCGGTGATCTTGGCAAACAGCACCTCGGGCACCTCGAAGGCGTGGCCCGGCGTGAGGGTTTCCAGCGCGGCGGGCACATCGTCGGGCCAGTCCTGATCCCCGGTCCGCATCGCCGCCAGCATCGCGGCAGAGGCGTCGGGGATGAACGGCTGCGACAGCACCGCGTAGAGGCGGATGAGGTTGAGCGCGAGGCGGATCTGCATGGCGGCGCGGTCGGGATCATCCTTGAATGCGGACCAGGGGGCGGCCTCTTGCAGGTATTCGTTGCCCTCGACCCAGATGGCGCGCAGGGCAGAGGCGGATTTGCGGACCTCCATCGCCTCCATATGGCCCTCGTACTCGCGGATGCGGGTGGTGAGGCGATTGATGAGCGCCTCTTCCTGTGCGCCATGGCTGCCGCCTGTGGGCACCTCCTCGCCGAATTTCGAGCGGCAGAATTTGGTCACGCGGCTGACGAAATTACCCAGCACATCGGCCAGATCCTTGTTCACCGCGGCCTGGAAATTCTCCCATGTGAATTCGGAGTCAGAGCTTTCGGGGGCGTGGCTGAGAAGCCACCAGCGCCAGTAATCGGCGGGCAGCACCTCGAGCGCCTGATCCATGAAGACGCCGCGCCCCTGGCTCGTGCTGAACTGGCCGCCGTCATAGTTGAGATAGTTGAAGGACTTGATGTAATCCACCAGTTTCCACGGTTCGCCCGAGCCCATGATCGTGGCCGGAAAGCTGAGCGTGTGGAAGGGCACGTTGTCCTTGCCCATGAACTGCGTATAGCGGACATCCCCGGCACCTTTGTCGGTGCGCCACCAGCGTTCCCATGCGGCGTCATCCAGCCCCTGCGCCTCGGCCCATTCGGCGCCGCAGGCGATATATTCGATGGGGGCGTCGAACCAGACGTAGAACACCTTGCCCTCCATGCCCGGCCAGTCCTCGTCGCCGCGGCGCACGGGGATGCCCCAGTCGAGATCGCGGGTGATGCCGCGATCCTGCAACCCGTCCCCGTCATTGAGCCATTTGCGGGCAATCGAGGTGGTCAGGATCGGCCAGTCGGTCTTGGAGTCGATCCAGGCGTTGAGTTGGTCGCGCATTGCGGATTGCCGCAGAAAGAGGTGTTTGGTCTCGCGCACCTCAAGATCGGTCGAGCCGGAAATGGCAGAGCGCGGGTTGATCAGGTCGGTGGGGTCAAGTTGCTTGGTGCAGTTCTCGCACTGGTCGCCGCGCGCCTTGTCGTAGCCGCAGTTGGGGCAGGTGCCCTCGATGTAGCGGTCGGGCAGAAAGCGTTTGTCGGCATTGGAATAGACCTGTTTCTCGGTCACTTCCTCGATCAGCCCGGCATCATGCAGGCGGCCCGCGAAATGCTGGGTCAGCCGGTGGTTCTGGGGCGAGGAAGAGCGCCCGAAATGGTCAAAGCTGAGGCGAAAGCCGCGTGCGATTTCGGCCTGAATGCCATGCATTTCGGCGCAGTATTCCGCCACCGGCTTGCCCGCCCTGGCGGCGGCCAGCTCGGCGGGCGTGCCATGTTCGTCGGTGGCGCAGAGAAACAGCACCTCGTGGCCTCTGCCGCGGCAGTAGCGGGCGTAGAGATCGGCGGGCAACTGGCTGCCCACCAGATTGCCCAGATGCTTGATCCCGTTGATATAAGGGATTGCCGAGGTGATGAGATGCCGTGCCATTCTTGCCTTGCCCCTAGCGGTTTGGCCCCCTTTAACGCGCTTTTCCGGGCAGTTCTAGCGCCGCGTCTCAGGTTTGTCGCGGCTGCGTCCGGTCAGCCGGCCAATCAGGAAGGAGGTGCGCGGCGACCAGACATAGGCGGTACGGCGCTCGGCGGGCCGCCTGCGCATGCGGATGAGACCAAAGACCACCAGGATGCCATGCCCGGCCGCGATCATCACGAACATGGCGGGCGGGCCGTATAGCTCGATCAGGGTAGAGGCCATGAGAGGGGCGGCAATCGCACCCACCGCGAAAAAGAACATCAGGGCGGCGGACAGTTCGACGCGCTCATGCGCCTCGGCAAAGTCATGTGCATGGGCGGCGCTGACCGAATAGATCGGAAATGTTGTCATGCCAAAGAAGAACGCCGTCATGAGGATACCGAAGGTATCGAGATTGTGGGTCATGGCGGTGGACACCGATGACAGGATGGCGGCACCCGACAGGCCGATCAGCACCCAGCGGCGGTCGTAGCGATCCGCCAGCCAACCCACGGGATATTGCGCCACCGCCCCGCCCAGCACGAAGATCGCCAGAAAGCCCGCGATCTGATCGACGGCAAGGCCCACCTGCTGACCATATAGCGGGCCGACCATGCGGAAAGACGCGCTCGACAGCGCCGCGACTAGCACGCCCGCCGCCGCCAGCGGCGAACAGGCGATGAGCAGCATGGGCCGCAGGCGCGGCGCATCGGGTGTTTCGGGTTCGTTCAGGCGGCTGAGCGTGAGCGGCAGCAGGGCGGCGCAGCACAGCAGCGCAAGCAGGTTGTAAGAGACGTAAGAGGCCGGGGCGAGCACGGAAATCAGCATCTGCGCCAGAAGCGATGCCCCCATGTCAACGACGCGGTAGACGCCCATGGTGCGGCCGCGCGTCTCGTTCGTGACCTTGGCCTGAAGCCATGCCTCGATCACCGTGTAGCACCCCGCGACGCACAGGCCGGATGCCACCCGCATGAGCGCCCAGGCATAGGGATCAATCACCAGCATATGTGCCAGGAGGCCGATCGCGCCCGCGGCGGTAAAGGCGGCAAAGGCGCGGCTGTGGCCGATATTGCCCATCAGGCGCGGCGCCCACCAGCAGCCGATGAAGAACCCCACGAAATGCGCCGAACCCAAGAGGCCGATCTGCGCAGTGGTGAAATCGAGCGCGAGCCCCGAAAGCGCATCCAGAGGGCCGACGCCCCCGGTCGACAGTTGCAGCAGGATGACCGACAGAAAGAGGGCCGCGAAGGAAATCAACAGGCGCATGGTGTGGCCACCATGGCAGGCGGGCGAGAGCGGCCCAAGGGCATTTTCGACAAAGATGCGTCGTTTTTGTCGGGGGCGGTTATTTTTCGATATGCGCGATGATGCGCAGGCCGATCATGTCGCCGACATAGTTGGCGAATCCGTCCGCCCCGAAATCGCGCCGGTCGATCTGTCCGGTCAGGAGCACGGTCAGTCGATCGCGGCTGGCGGGATCTCTGCCGCGCAGCCGGTAGAGACCCGCTTGCAGGGTCACGGGGCGGGTGACGCCGCGCACGGTCAGGTCGCCGGAGACGGTTGCGGCTTGCAGTGTGCCGCTGATTGCGGTCGAGCGGAATGTTATCTCTGGAAAGCGGGCGGTATCGAGCACCTCCGGTCCTTTCATCGCCTGCGTGGCAAAGAAGAATCCGGCCCGCGCGCCGGTGGCGTCGAGCGTCACGTCGACCTGGCTCGCGCCGACATCGCGCAGGTCGAGCCGGATGTCAGCGGATTTGACCGGCATCGTCCCGCGATTGCCACCCTGGCCAAAGTCATAGGTGAACCCCACTGTCGAACTCTCGGCATCGAGGCGATAGGCCTCGGGTGCGGCGGCGGGAGGCGTAGCGATCAGGCAGAGGACAAGGGCGACGCAGCGGAACATACCCAAGGATACGCGCGACAAGGGTATCCGGATGTCACGTTTGCGTCATATGCCGCACAGCGCGACGGGACCACCCGTGTTGCGGATCGCATGAACGGCGCTAAAGTGCCCCGCACCAGCTTAGGAACAGGAAGGTATCATGGAGAAAAAGCCATTGGGATGCACGGGGTTGCAGGTGAGCGCGCTTTGTCTCGGTTCGATGACATGGGGCTCGCAGAATACCCCTCGGGAGGCACATGCCCAGATCGACCGCGCGCTGGAGTGCGGGGTAAATGTCATCGACACCGCCGAGATGTATCCCACGACCCCGATGCGCGCCGAGACCACGGGCCGCACCGAGGAGATCATCGGCGAATGGGTTGCCGGATCCGGGCGGCGCGATGACGTTCTGATCGCCACCAAGCATTCCGGCGAAGGGTTCAGAAATGCGCGCAATGGCGCGCCGATTTCGGCGGCAACCATTCCGGAGGCCATCGAGGGCTCGTTGCGGCGGCTGAGGACGGATTACATCGACCTCTACCAGTTCCACTGGCCCAATCGCGGCAGCTACATGTTTCGCAAGAACTGGTGCTACGATCCGTCCGGGCAGAACTGCGAGGAGACGCTGGCGCATATGCGCGAGGCGCTGGAGACGCTGCAGCGCGAGGTGGACAAGGGCACTATCCGCGCCTTTGGCCTGTCGAACGAGAGCGCCTGGGGCATGGCGCAATGGTTGCGGTTGGCGGAGGCGGGCCATGGGCCGCGCGCAGCCTCGATCCAGAACGAATATTCGCTGATGTGCCGTCTTTATGACACCGACCTGGCCGAGTTGAGCGCGAACGAGGATGTCGGGCTGCTGGCGTTTTCGCCGCTTGCGGCGGGTCTGCTGACCGGCAAGTATCAGAATGGCGCGCTGCCGGAGGGGTCGCGCATGGCGATCAACGGAGATCTGGGCGGGCGCAGGACAGCCCGCGCCTTTGCCGCCGTGGCGGCCTATCACGGGGTCGCGCGCAAGCATGGGCTGGATCCGGTGCAGATGGCGCTGGCGTGGTGTCTCAGGCGGCCCTTCATGGCCTCGGCGATCTTTGGCGCGACGACGATGGATCAGCTGGACCTGGCGCTGGGTGCGGCGGATGTGACGCTTGGTCCCGAGGTGCTGGAGGATATCGACGCGGCGCACAAGGAGCACCCGATGCCCTATTGATTCCCGCGCCCCCTTGTATGGTCAGGCCGGGCGGCGTATACGCCCGGCCTGACCCGAAAGGAGCCCGGATCATGGTAGGCAGTGCCAATCTCAATGTCATGCTGAAAGCCGCGCGCAAGGCGGGACGGGCGCTGGCCAAGGATTTCCGCGAGGTCGAGAACTTGCAGGTCTCTATGAAAGGGGCGGGGGATTTCGTCAGCCGCGCCGATATCGCCGCCGAGAAGATCCTCAAGACCGAGTTGATGGGGGCCCGTCCGACCTATGGCTGGCTGGCCGAAGAGGGGGGCGAGGAGCCGGGGCAGGATCCGACCCGCCGCTGGATCGTCGATCCGCTGGACGGCACCACGAATTTCCTGCATGGTCTGCCGCATTGGGCAGTTTCCATCGCGCTCGAACACAAGGGCGAGGTGGTGGCGGGCGTGATCTATGACGCCAGCAAGGACGAGGCCTTTTTTGCCGAAAAGGGCGCGGGTGCTTGGCTGAACGAGGGCCGGTTGCGGGTCTCGGGGCGAAACAAGATGATCGAGTCGATCTTTGCCACCGGCCTGCCTTTCGGCGGGCGCGCCGATCTGCCCGACACCCTGCAGGATCTGGCGCGGCTGTTGCCGGTCTGCGCGGGCGTGCGCCGCTGGGGTTCGGCGGCGCTCGACATGGCCTATGTGGCGGCGGGGCGCTATGACGGGTTCTGGGAGCGGCGGCTCAATGCCTGGGACATGGCGGCGGGCGTGATCATCCTGCGCGAGGCTGGTGGTCTGGTGGAGCCTCTGGTCAAGGGCGGCGACATTCTGGCCGACGGCGCGGTGATCTGCGCCAACGAGGCGATTTTCGACAAGTTCGCGGGTGTGATCCGGGGCTGAGCGGGCCGGGGCGCGACCCGCCCGAGGTACGTGCGGCCAGATGAAGATCAGCGGTCCGAGGGGTGGTTGATGCCGTCGACCCAGCCGATTGGGTCGAGGTCACGGGGATTGACGCCTTCGATTGCTCCGAGGTTGACGCCGTATTCATTGGGGTCCGAGCGGCGTTGATGGTGGGTGTAGATGCCACAGGTCTTGCAGAAGTAATGTTTCGCCGTGCCCGTGCCCCATTGGTAGAGCGTGAGATTGTCGGCGCCCCTGATGATCTCGACTCCGGCGATCGGGGCAGAGACCGCTGCCGCGCCGCGCCGTTTGCAGAAGGAGCAGTCGCAGCGGCGGGCGGTATTCAGCCCGTCCGAGAGGGTCACGCGCAATTCCACTGCGCCGCAGTGGCAGGTTGCTTTCACTGGCTCTGTCATCGGCGTTTCCTCACGCGGGGGATGGTGGTGCGGCGATAGCTGTATTGCGCTTCGGGATGGGGTGGGGTGCCGTGGGTTTCGGCCCAGAAGCGCGGGCCGCCAAGACGCAGAAAGACAGGCAGGGTCAGCACGACGCCGACCACGAATCCGCCCGCATGCGCCCAGTAGGCGACGCCGCCCATGTCGGGATCGCTGCCGAGGCCCGCAAAGACCTGAAAGCCGAACCAGAGCGCCAGCATGAGCGCCGCCGGGATCGTGATGACCCGGAAAAACACGATGAAGATCAGCAGGATGTCGACGCGCGCGCGTGGAAAGAGCAGCAGGTAGCCGCCCATCACCCCCGCAATCGCGCCCGAGGCCCCCACCGTGGGCACCTGCGATACCGGCCCGCCGATCACATGCGCCAGCCCCGCCGCAATGCCTGTGGTGAGGTAGAAGGCCAGATAGGGCAGATGGCCCATCCGGTCCTCCATGTTGTCGCCGAAGATCCACAGAAACAGCATGTTGCCCGCCAGATGCATCACCCCGCCATGCAGGAACATCGAGGTCACGAGGCCGGAATAGGCCCCCGCCTGCGTTACCTGCGCCGGGATCATCGCCCAGTCCTGGAAAAACAGGGTCAGCGCCCGTTCATCCGCGAAAAGCGGCCAATAGGCCAGAAAGACCGCCACGTTGAGGGCAATCAGCGCGTAGGTCACATAGGGCGTGCGCCCCGAGGGGTTGTGGTCGCGGATCGGGAACATGGGCGAAAGCTAGCGTGCTTTCGCCCATGCGGAAAGGGTGGATTGATCAGGACATGCCGCCCAGAAGGGCCGCGTTGCCGCCCGCCGCCGTGGTGTCGACGCAGACATGACGTTCGTGCAGGGCATGGCCCGTATCGGGCATTCCGGTGACGAGCGGCAGGATGGGTCCGGCGCGGCGCGACATGGCGTCGGCATAGGCGCGGGCATCCGTCTCGTTGCCCCACCAGAGCACGCCGGAGAGCCCGCCCATGGTGACCAGCGCCTCTGGGTCGATGCGGCCCGTGGCCGTCACCGCGACGCCGCCGAGATCGGTGACAGCGCGCGCCTGTGCCGCCGCCGCCTCCTGTCCCGGTCCGAGGCAGAGGAGCGCCGGGCGGACATGGGTGGTCAGGCGGTTCGATTCGCCCGTGGGGCCGGGCAGGACGAGCGCCTCGCGCCGTGCGCCGGGGGCGGCATTGGCCTGATCGAGCGCTTTTTGCGCCGCATGCACCGACATCGCTTCGGCCCACTTTTCGCCCTTTCGGGGGGCGGTGCGGGCGGTGAAGCGGATGAGGTAATGCGGCCCGCCCGCCTTGGGGCCGGTGCCGGACATGCCCTCGCCGCCAAACGGCTGGCTGCCGACGATGGCGCCGATCTGGTTGCGGTTCACGTAGATGTTGCCTGCATGCACCGCCTCTGTCACATGCTGCACGCGGTCGTCGATCCGGGTCATCAGGCCGAAGGTGAGGCCGTAGCCGGTGGCGTTGATGGCATGGATCACCCGATCCAGATCACCCGATTTGAACGACGCGATATGCAGGACGGGCCCGAAAATCTCGCGCTCCAGATCGCCGATACCGTTTACCCGGATCAGCGTGGGGGCGATATAGGTGCCTGCGTTGGGGGTCTTGAGTTCATGCAGCAACCGCCCCTCGGCGCGGGCAGTCTGGATATGCGCGGCGATGCCGACGCGGGCCTCTTCGTCGATCACCGGGCCGCAATCGGTGCTGAGCAGCCAGGGATTGCCGACGCTTAGGGCATCCATCGCGCCGGTCAGCATCTCGGTGAAATGCGGCGCGATATCTTCCTGCACATAGAGGCAGCGCAGGGCGGAGCAGCGCTGACCGGCGGATTGGAAGGCGGATTCCACGATGGCCTGCACCGCCTGTTCGGGTAGGGCAGTGGAATCGACGATCATGGCATTCATGCCGCCGGTTTCCGCGATGAGCGGCGCGCCGGGGGCGAGGTTTTTCACCATCGCGCTACGGATTTTCAGCGCCGTGTCGGTGGAGCCGGTAAAGGCCACGCCGCCCACGCGGGCATCAGAGGTGAGCGCCGCGCCCACGTCGCCCGCGCCGGGCAGGAGTTGCAGCGCCGTCTGCGGCACGCCTGCGCGGTGCATCAGTGTGATGGCGAAATGGGCGATGAGCGGTGTCTGTTCGGCGGGTTTCGAGAGTACGGCATTGCCTGCCGCCAGCGCCGCCGCGATCTGGCCGGTGAAGATGGCGAGCGGGAAATTCCACGGCGAGATGCAGGTGAAGATGCCCACCGGGTCCGCCTCGGGGGCATTGGCGGCGTAGTAGCGCAGGAAATCCGCCGCTTCGCGCAGTTCGGCCACCGCGTCGGGGATGGATTTGCCCGCCTCGCGGTGAAGGATGGCGAAGATCTCGCCGTGATTCTCTTCGTAAAGGTCAGCGACGCGGTTGAGGATCGTGGCGCGCTCGGAGGCGCGCGCGGTCCAGGGTGCTGCGGCGGCGAGAGCGGTTTCGATATCCGCCTTGCTGGCCCAGGCGACGGTGCCGGGGGTGTCGGCGGGGTCGGCGGGATTTTCGACGCGCTCAGGGGTGTTGGGATTGGCCTTGCCCGCGATCAGCGGCGCGGCTTTCCACTGATGACTGGCAAAGGGGCTGCGCGCCGCCTCTATCGCGTCGAGCGTCGGCTGGTGGCGCAGATCGAAGCCGCGCGAATTGGGGCGCTCGGGCTGGAAAAGTTCTGGCCCGGTGGGCAGATGCGGTTGCGGATCATTGACCGCCTCGAAGGGATCACGCGCGACGGCCTCGGGGGCGACATCCTCATCGACGATCTGGTTGACAAAGCTGGAATTGGCACCGTTTTCCAGAAGGCGGCGGACGAGATAAGCCAAAAGGTCGCGATGCGCGCCCACGGGCGCGTAGATGCGGCAGCGCGTGCCCTCGGATTTCAGGATGATGTCATGCAGCGCCTCGCCCATGCCGTGCAGGCGCTGGAATTCGAAGGCGGATTTGTCGGTCGCCATGTCGAGGATGGCGGCGGCGGTATGGGCGTTATGGGTGGCGAATTGCGGATAGATGCGGTCAGTCATCGACAGCAGTTTGCGGGCATTGGCGATGTAGCTGATGTCGGTCGCGGCCTTGGAGGTAAAGACCGGAAAGCCGTCGACGCCCGCCACTTGCGCGCGCTTGATCTCGGTGTCCCAATAGGCGCCCTTGACCAGACGCACCATGATCCGGCGGTCCAGCCGGGTGGCGAGGTCATGCAGGTAGTCGAGGACATGGCTGGCGCGCTGGCCGTAGGCCTGCACCACCACGCCGAACCCGTCCCATCCGGCGAGCGCGGGTTCTGCCAGCACGGTTTCGATGACATCGAGCGAGAGCGACAGGCGATCCGCCTCTTCGGCGTCGATGTTCAGGCCCATGCGCGCGGATTTCGCCAGCAGTGCCAGGCTGCGCAGGCGCGGCACCAGAACGTCCATGACCTGTTCGCGCTGCGCCACCTCATAGCGGGGATGCAGCGCCGAGAGTTTGACCGAGATGCCGGGATTGGCGCGGATGTCCCGATTGGTGCAGGCATTGGCAATGGCGGTGATGGCGCGCGAATACGACAGGTGATAGCGGGTTGCGTCGGCCTCGGTGCGCGCGGCCTCGCCCAGCATGTCGTAGGAATAGCTGTAGCCCTTCTTTTCCATTCCGGCGGCGCGGTCCATGGCGGCCTGAATGGTCTCGCCCAGCACGAACTGACGGCCCATTTCCTTCATCGCGCGGCCCACGGCGGTGCGGATCACCGGCTCTCCCAGTCGCTTGATGGCGCTGCGCAGATGGCCCACGGGGCCGGGGTGTTCGTCCTTGAGAACCTTGCCGGTCAGCATCAGCGCCCAGGTCGAGGCATTGACGAGGGGTGAGGTGGAATGACCCATGTGTTTGCCCCAGTCCGAGGGCGCGATCTTGTCCTCGATGAGCGCGTCGATCGTGTCGGCGTCGGGCACGCGCAGGAGCGCCTCGGCCAGGCACATGAGCGCTATGCCCTCGTCAGTCGACAGGCCGTATTCGGCCAGAAACACCTCCATCAGGCCCGGGCTGGATTGACCGCGTATTTTGCGCACGAGCTGCGCCCCGCGCGCGCAGATGCGTGCCCGGTCCGTTTCCGACAGCGCGGCGGTGGCGGTCAGGCGTGCCAGCGTCGCGGCCTCGTCGGCGTAGGTGGCGAGGTCGATGGTGCGGCGGATATCGGTGTCGTATGGCATGCAGGTCCCCATGGTTCGATGGCCCATGTTAGCATCATTGAACAAGTGACTCTTCCCGATTAGAATGAAATTTCAGGCCGGATGGTTTGATTTTGGAGGATAAAATGGATCAAAGCGAGCAACCCGATCTGGACCGTTTCGACCGGGCGATTCTGCGGGTGCTGGCGGCCGACGGACGGATCAGTGTGACAGAGCTCGCCCGCGAGATCGGGTTGTCGAAATCGCCGACGCAGGCGCGTTTGCGCAGGCTGGAGCGTGACGGCGTGATCACCGGCTATCGCGCGCTTTTCGATCCGATCCGGCTGGGTCTCGATCACGTCAGTTTCGTCGAGGTGCGCCTGCATGACACGCGCGAGGCGGCGCTTGCGGAATTCAACGCGGCGGTGGTCAGGATCCCGGAAATCGAACAGGTGCATCTGATCGCCGGGAATTTCGATTACCTGATGAAGATCCGCACGCAGAGCATGGCCGATTACCGCCGGGTGCTGGCCGATCACATCTCGACCCTGCCGCATCTGGCCAATACCTCGACCTATGTGGCGATGCAGGCGGTCAAGGAAAACGCACTGTCGGATGTGATTTGACCTGCCCGGCTAAAGCGGTTTGCGTTTGATCTGAATCGAATGGGGATTCACAGGAGGATTTTTGTCTGATTCACTTCTGTTTGGAGGTGGATCATGGGCAAACC